>NZ_WSZK01000033.1 GCF_009791395.1 Halomarina oriensis | reverse complement strand
ACTTTGCCCACAGCTTACAACGGCGGGTACCCGCCGTTGTAAGCTGTGGGCAAAGTAGTTGTCGATTTGACCGGTGATGACGTTCTATCTCCCGCGGGCACTCCGGCGCTCGGTCGATATCGAACTAACGACTTTCGAGACCCGCCCTGAACGACTCAAGCGGTCGGTTCTTCCAAGAATCAAGACATCCCTGAACCTCTTCCTTACGCCAACCGAGCGGTGAGAGGACGCTCGCCGTCGCCCTGATTACCAGGTCGGCGTAGAACTCGGTGTCGTATTCACCGCTCGAACATTCCTCGAGGAGTCGAACACGCTCCCGACCACGTCGTTCGTCGTTGACGACGACGTACCGGATGGACTGCCCGGAACTCACCGGGAGGCCGTAGTCGGAAGCTCTGGCGAGCGCGGAGACGGTGCGCGTCTCGTGGTGATACTCGTCACGGGCCTTCGACATCCGCTGGTCGATGGCCAGAGCGTCGGTTGGCACGTCCCCGCGTCGAAGGCGAGACAGATGGACGCGCAGCCCGTCGCAGACGGCCGCAGGTGCCTCGTCGGCGGGCTTGCCGGCGGCGAGGTGCTTGTCAAGTGTTCTGATTAGGTCCCGCTGGACGGCAGCGACGAACGGTGGGGTCGAGCGCTGGCGACACTCGATACCACGGAACTTGAACGCCTTCTCCTCAGTACGGTCGATGCCAGTCCGCTTCCCGAAGTACTTCGTGAGCGCACCGGCCTCGGCGTGGCGTTGGGGGACGAACGCGACCCAGTCGAACGCCCCCTCGTACTCCAGTTCGATACCGACATCGGCAGTAATCGCGGCGGCCAGCTCGTCGAGCGACGTTGGGTCCGCAGCGCTGGGCGTCACCCAGAGGGAGTCGACGATGCCATGGAGGACCTCCCACCCACCGGCTTCGAGCGTCGTTTTCGCCGAGAGCAGGATATCCCGTGCAATGGCGTTGATGGCTTCGTGGACCTCGATGCGCCCGAACTTCGCGTTCGCAAACCCCTGGTAGCCGAAACACGAGACGAGAATCCACTTCAACGCCGACGAGCGCCCCTCCAAAGCGGCTCGCTCGTCTGGGTCGTCGGTCTCCGCAATCCGGCGCTTGATGGCCGCACGGTCGTCGATGATCGGCTGGAGGACGTCGGGTAGGTAGCCATCGTCGGGGCACACCGCGTAGTCCAGGCTATCGAGGTCGCGTCGATCGGGGTGGCAGTCACAGCGAACCGTCTCGGGCGAGAGATTTCGCGTACAGATGATGTTGGGATAGAGACTCGCAAAGTCGAGCTCGTGAACGTCGCGGTGGAGGCCCACCTCCGGAGAGAGCGTCGTCCCACCGCGGTCAGCGGCGTGGAGTTGTCGCATCGTCTTGAACCGCTCTGGTCGCCACGCCTTCCAGGGAACGAGCACGCTCCGCGACAGTGCCTCCCGAATCTGAATCGCCGTCAGGACGTTCCCGATGCTGGCCCACCCCACCTCCTGCAGAGGTTTCCCCGAGCGCTCGACGAGGTCGAGGATGCCGTCGAGATTCGATTCGTCCCAGAAGAACGCGTTCGAGGTGTCGATGAGTACCCGTCCGGGAACGTTGTACCGAGCGGGTGAGTGCCCGACGCGACCGTATGACTGGTAGGTCGACTTTCCTGCGAGCTGGTCGTACCCCGGTGCTCGCCCGAGGCGCAGCGGGACGTCGTGGCTGGTGGCGACGTCGAACAGCGCCGGCACGACGTCGCCTGTGTTCACCGCGAGCACGTCTGGATCGCGTTCGTTGAGGCGGTCTCGAACCGCATCGAGGATGTCCCAATCGGTCCCGGTCGTCGCTTCCCCGTCGACCACTACCCGCTGAAGGTCGCCACTCGCCATCTGCTCGGATGGAATCGCTATCTCGACTGTCCGAAGCGCTCTCGATGCCACGGGCTGGATGTCCTCTTCGAGACAGTAGCGGAACTCGCGGTGAAGGTCGACGTTGAACAGGCGGAATCGCCCCGGTCGGTCGTATCGAGAGACGAACCACGCGACCTCTTCGACAGCGGTGAGGTCACAGACGTCGATGGCGAGCGCCTCCTGTACAGGATAGCGAAAGCCCGGTCGCTTCGAGACGGTACGAACGGCTTCGACGTGCGGTAGATTTCGTAGGCGCTTAGTGAGTCGAGTCAACCGCCCAACCTGTGAGGGAGTCCCATCTGGGAGCGGTGGCGCGGTCGTCGCGTAGAGCGTCGGTGTGTACTCTGGATTCCGTTCGACGGTTGCCCCGTCGTCGGTGAGCGTCCACTCCCAGACGCAGTCGTCCCGGTAGTCGATTTTGTAGACCACGACTCAGCGATTCAGGTCATCTTCGATATCGTCGAGGCGACCTTCCAGTTCGTCGATACGCTTCTCCTGTTCGAGGTCGATACTGACGAACACCGGCATCAGCGGCGAGCGGTGATTGAGGTAACTGCCCGCGTCGGCGTGTTCGTGAGCGTACTCGAACAGTCGGTCCAGGACGAACTGGTCGTCTCGACGCAGCGCTCGGCGAAAGTCCGCCCACCGGTCCTCAACACCGCGCAGCAGGTCGCGGAAGGTGAGATTTGTTCGCCCCATCTTCAGGCCCTCGCGAGCAGTCCGATCTCGGCGTCATCGTACAGCGGTCGACGAGCTTCGATGGTCTGTCGCCAGAACGCGAGCGTCGTCTGGACGAGGCCATGGCCCGCTGGATAGACGAGTGTCTCGAACTCCTCGCCGGCGAAGCGCGGGCCGTGGCGGGTCTCCTGGTACTCGATACGCTCGTCGCTGGCTTCGGCGATGGGTTCGGTGAACTCGTCGACGCCGGCTCTGGTCACCAACACTGGAACGTCGTACTGACGGGCGACACCGGCGACGGTCGCCAGCGCTCGCAGGAGAAGTCGGTCGGCATCCCGCGAGCAGTCGTCGTCCCGGTAGGGCAGGTCGAGGGCGGGACACACGACGAGTGACGTGTCGTCATCGACGCGCTGGGCCACCTCTTCGAGGAGTCGAAGGTGCTGGTAGGGCGTGAACGCCCGGCCCACAGCGATGCGCTCCAGACTTCGCTTGCTCGGTGCGAGTCGCGCCAGCGGATGGGTCGTCGCATGGCCACCGGCGTCGACCCACTGAATCTCCCCACCGTTCAGTAACAGGTGGTCGAGGACGAGCGTCTGCACGATCGTCGTCGAAGCGGCGTGGTGCTGCCGGGCCGTCGCCGATGGGTTGCCCGCCTCCAGCAAGCGGACGCCCGGCCGGAGCGTGGGAAGAGCCGGCGTTCCAGCGCCGGTCTCCTGTGCGACCGTCGAGTGCGTACGATGCATACTGATACTCAGCATCGACTGACAGATAACGCGACCCGAGTCGGTGCCAGAAGTGCCAGAAAGCATAGCATGGTGGGGGGTCGCCACTGCGCCCGCACTCGGTTTCCACCTCGGTGAAACTGTCCGCCAGAAGACCGCTATTCTCGCCAGAAGTCGAGTAGACAGGCCGCCGACTGCGATGGTTTCCCGAACACCACCGAATTCGTTCGCAACAACAGGGGCCTCTGACACCCTGTATCATACTTCACACAAGGTATTCTATTGACGCTTTTTGTCTCATTAGACAACGTTGTCCAGTACTGGTCAGATATGGGCACTTGGAGCGGACCGCCCCCGAGTAGCGTTACTCCACCGGCCCGTAGCGCCGGTCACGGCTGGTCCCTTCGACGCGAATCAGGTCGTATCGAGCGAGTTTGAGGAGGTAGTCCCGGATGGTCCGGTCGGCGCGTGGGTCCTCGACGCGCTCGCGGTAGGCCTGATAGAGCTCTGCAGGTTCCATCTCACCGTTCACCTGGAGACAATCGTATAGCGCTCGCTGGTGTGGTGTGAGCGTATCGACGTTCTTGCGGTGGACCTCTTCTCGGGCGTCGGATTCCGTATCGTCGACGAGGTCGGGCGTGATCTGTTCGAGTCCTTCCTCAGTGCCGTGGCGAGCAGCACTCCGAAGCATCGAAATCGCAGCGCGGGCGTCACCCGCTGCCTTGTCAGCGATGTGTTCGAGCGTCGACTCGGTCACCACATCCGGTTGGAAGCCCCATCGGACACGGTCTTCGAGAATCCCGACGAGTTCGGCCATCGAGTACCGCGAGAACTTGATGCGCTCGGCACCGACGAACCGACTCCGGACGCGATCGTCGGCTCCCGAGAGGATATCGGCTTCGTCGTTGGCGATGAGGACGATAGCGAACTTCGGGAGGTTGTTGAGGTGATACAGCGTCTGCTGGTGTTCGAGCTGGTCGGCCTCGTCGAGGATGACGACGACCGGTGGCCCGTCGTAGTTCTGGAGGCGTTCGAGCAGTTCGTCGAGCGGAGTCGAGCGCCGGTGGACGTCGACTGTCTTGCCAAGGCCCTCCAGGATACGATAGAGCGTCCGATAGCCCGAGTAGTTCTGCCAGCAATTCACGTACTGGTAGTCGACATCGAGGACGGCTTGGCGAAGTTGCTCGACAGTGTAGTTGGCGATGCAGGTCTTGCCCGCACCCGATGGGCCGTACAGGATGGCTGGGTCGGCGTAGTCGCCCTGGACGAGCGGGTCGAGCACCGTCGTGAGGGCATCGACCTCCGAGTCGCGGTGGCGGACGTCCCGCGGGGTAAAATCCGCCTGCAGAACGCGTGCGTCGGTAATCATCTACCGGGCAGGTTAGTCGAACGGGAATAAAATGGCAGGGGTGTCGCCGCCAGAAGTGCCAGAAAGAGTAGCATGGTCACGAAAACCGCCTTTGCTTCCTCCGATACGGCTGTTCAGCACGATTTCGACCCGTTTCCGATTCTTTCCGATACTGGTTTCGCTCGCCTCCGGGGCCGTCTCCCTACTGGTTTCTATCACACCTCCGCGAACGCCTCACAGCCGTTGCGGATGTGGTTTGGAATCTCTCCGAACGACACCGCGTCCCCGCAGTGTGGACACTCCTGCTCGCTGGGTTGGGGATGCCCGTCAGCGTCCTTCTCGTCTGGTTTGTCGAAGAACTCGTCTCGAATCTCCCGAGACGGGGCTTTCCACTCACGGTTCATTTCCGAGAGAAGCTTCTGGAAGTCCCGGAACCGGCGATTGGCGATGACACCGGGGTTGTCCTCGAGGAACGTCCGAAGGACGGCTTTTCGATCGTGCGCAGCAAGATACGCGACTGTCGAGCAGCTGCCACCGATACGCGTCCCACCGGAGACGGTCAACGTGAACCGCCGGATATCGGCTTTTCGATCGGCCGGGCGGATCTGTCTGCCTGGAAGCTCAGCAATCGGGCTTGGGCCGTGTTCTCGGAGGTACGCAATGTTCTGTGCGACCATCGTACCGGCAGGCACTGCTCGTTAGACAAAAACGTTCTGTGAATGAACTGGTCTATCGGGCCTAACCAAGGATTAGAAAAGAGCGCCTGCAACCTTGGTTAGGTCGGGGCCGGAGATACGTCACTCTGGAGTGGGGCATTCAGCAGACGACGAAACGACTATACCCTGGTGGTTCTGCCACTCATATGCGCGGTCGTGTGACTGTCGCGGCCCACGTACCAGTCGTTCGACTGGTGGCTCGCGGGGTGAAGTCCCTTTCAGCTTCACCTCGCTGTTTCAACGCTCCGGAGTGGCCACGCTCACTCCTGACTTCGCTCGATGCGGGGCTCACGTCCGGTCTCTCGGATGGCGTCGTTCCAGGTTCCCCAGCGATGGATGTAGACGCGAGCGGTGAACTGCGAGCGGTCCTCGAACTCTGGACCCGTCACGGCGCGGCCGACGGCCTCACAGACAGCGTCGAGTTCGGCGAGCAGGAACTCATCTGGAAGATTCCCGGGCTGGTTCGGCGGGAGTCCAGCGGCCAACTGGGCCACCGTGAGCGAGCCGAACGCATTGAGGAAGTGGTGATAGGGTACCTCGGCGTGCTCCCGGAGGTCTTCGTGGCGAGGAGTCCCGTCGACGATAGCGGCTACGCGTCGGAGTTCCTCGACGAGCTTGGCCTCTCGGTCAGTCAACTGTGGTTCAGTGTCGGCCGATGGTGCCAAGCCGGTGAGTTGCACGTTGAGGACGGCGTCGACCGCCTCGGCGGTGAGCCAGATGTTCTTCTCCGAGCGGCTGGTCTCCGCGTCGGTGACGGCGGCGATGAACTCGGCGAGCGCGTCGAGGTAGTCGTCCGTTCGGTCCTCTCGGAAGGCGATGCCCAGACCGGGCTCTATCCGCCGGCCCGCGCGGTTCTGCACGTACGTCGCCACGAACGTTTCCTGAACTGCGCTGGGTGCATCGTCGATGTACTCGGGGACGGTGAGGTCCAAGTCGGCCTTCGAGCCGATCGGCGCACCGTAGGCGACCAGTGTCCGGCCGAGCAGCGAGGCATCCTCGTCGACGGTCGCCTGGGTCGCCCGACTCTCACGCTCGGTGACGGTGTAAGCGAGTTCGAGCAAATCGAGAGCAGTTGTGAGCCGCTGGTGTTTGTCGTCGGTGTTGACCGTGAATACCGGCGTGTAGGTCTCGGTGGCAATCGAGCCCGCCGAGAACACCCACGCCACGAGTGTCGTGAGCGCTCGAAGCGATTCCAGCGAGGGGTCGAGCCAGCCGTAATCGGTCGCAGCGTCGATGCCTCGCACGGCGTCGGGTTTCGACCCGCTCAGCCAGGGACGGATTCGTGAGCGCGACAGGCCGAGAGCAGTTGCGACAGCCCCCGAAGCCTCGTCGGGGTGGTCCTCGGCATATGTTTGTACCTCGGCGTACTGCTCGACCCGTTCGACGGCATCGCCAGTGTAAGTTTCGGCGAGCGCTCGGGCGATAGAGTCGTCGAGGGCCATGCGGTAGCTATCGCTCGGTGGTGAGTCAAAATAAAACGCCACGGTAGGGCAGCATCGTGGGGGGTTGCCCGCGTGGGTGGAACAGAGTGCGAATCGTGGGGATTCGCGTGGTTTACTGAACGGTGTATTCCTGGAGGGTAGACGAGCTACCGCCGTCTTCAGACGTCCAGATAATACGAACCGTGTCACCCGACTCAAGCGACTCACCAACATCGAGCGACGGGTCAGCCCCAGCAGGGTCGGTGATAGTGACCTTGGTGTCGGGGCTGAACGTAGCGATAGAGTGTAGAGAGATCGTAGTAGACGAACTCGCTGTGACCATTGTGCCATCGCTGTCCCAAAGCTTGACAGCTTCAGAGTCGCCGTCGGTGGTGTAGGCTTCTTCGCCGTTGACGGTAACTGCAAGACGCCCCTGGTCAATGGAGGCACCAGACATGTGGCTAATATCGACTGTCTTGATTTCCATCGAATCCCCGTCGTTAGGGTCGTTGTAGGTGACCGTCTTCTGGTTGAAATCGAACTTCGCGGTCGGGGCGGTCTGGGCGGAGTCACCGAGGCCGAGCGTCAGCGAGGCAATCACAGCGGCGAGGATGACCGTGATGGCCACCATAAGTATCACGCCAATGACGGGACTGACTGCCCTGTCCTCAGCATCAATGAACTTACGTAGGTTCATTATTCCTGAACGGTGTAGGTCGCGAGCGTCGAGGACGTGCCACCGTCTTCGCTCGTCCAGATAACCTTAATCTGCTCATTTTCCGAGACGTCGGACAGAGTCAGGCTGTCACCTGCGGAAATAGGGTTATCTGCGTCAGCACCACTGAAGGCTGTGCCGTCCTGGTCCGCGGGGGAAGCGCCACTGTAGGTGACAGTGATACGGTCTGCGTCAATCGAGGCACCGCTTGCGTGCGTGACGGTGACATCAGCGTCGCCCGAACCGGACGCAGCTCCCTGATCGAAGTCGAACTTCGCGGTCGGGGCGGTCTGGGCGGAGTCACCGAGGCCGAGCGTCAGCGAGGCAATCACAGCGGCGAGGATGACCGTGATGGCCACCATAAGTATCACGCCAATAACGGGACTGACTGCGCGGTCGTCCGCGTTGAGCATCGATTTGATTTTTTGCATCATGGTTGTGTTCTGTCGCGGACAGTTCCCCGGAGTCCGGCCGCTACGCTTATCACGCAAGCCATAGTACAGGCTCATAGAGCGCGAAAGCGCGGCGATTTCAAGCGTGGTGGGTCATCCCACCGCGCCATCCTTTCACCTTCTTCCGTGAGCGTCTGATCCGCTTCATCCGATACGAAAAACTCTGTGAACATAAGTCTATCCTAAATTCCTATCATTCACTATATTGAGTAAATCTTCCGTTGAACAACGTTGCCAGGGCCTTAACACAGCATTATCGGCAGGTACAGACGCTCTCGCTACAGCCGGTGAATTTCCCTCGTGGCAACTGTCCTATCAATCAGTATAGCCTCGCGGCCGCTGACGGGCTGATTTCGACTCCCCTAACGGCTCACGCGCGGCGCTCGCCGAGGCCTGGAAAGCACTTTGGACACGGTTTGGCTTCGAGGACGGACTCCGCCGAGCCACGGGGCATCTTCTGCCCGTCCGATCGTGCCGGGCCACACGGCGGTCGAAGCGAACGGGAATCGCTTTCGCGGTGGTACGTCGGTGTGTCCTCCGAGCCGAACGAACCACCACAGCTACGCAGGACGACGAGGACCTCGTCCGTCGGGCCTGGATCGTCAGAGTCGTGGCTCTGGCTCGCGCCCAGTGTCGGTGCCATATCTCCTCTGTTGACCTGACCCGGATATATCAGAGGCCGCGTTGTTGGGGAGAAAGTTGACGCTAATACCAACGTAGGGGTGACGTTCTGCCCAGCGTCAATTATATACGGGTCAACTCCCTCTCACCTGATAGTTGGCGGCGACGGTCGCGATATGCCTCCTGTGCCCTGCCAGTCGGCAACACAGAATCGGGCGTCTCCGGGCGCTCGAACCGATTCGCCGCGGGCCAATTTATGCCAATCCTATCGTCATGTCTTCGAGCAACAGCACCGCCCTCGGTTCGAGGGAGAACTTTTGGGGAGCATCGGAAGACGAGTATCACGAGTCGGGCCATGGCCCAGCGCTGGCAGGGACGAGCTACGAGCAGTACGTCGCTCACGCCCTGTTGGCGAAGGGAGCCACCTACACCTGCCCGATGTGTGCCGACGAGCACGACGACCACGTCATCCTTGAGGACCCGAGTGAGTATCCACCGCTGAGCCAGCTCGTCGACGCTGATGGGTTCCACGTCGAGATGTACGGCGACCACCGCCGCCATCGGACCTGTCGTGCGCGTGGACACATCGTCTGGGGTGGCCACCTCCAGGACCGCCCGGCCGGCGAGTTCATGGAGATCGTCTCGACGGTGCTGGACGGTATCGGCGATGTTCCATCGAGTCGTGGGCGCGACCTCGCCACGCGTGCGCGTCGTCGGAAGCAAGACGGGATGCACGACAAGACGAACATGCGCGAACTCGTCACCGAACTTCGGCGCGGCCCCGATCCGTTCGACCAGTAGTCTCGTTCTCCCCGCTGCTCTTCCTGCGGCCTGCGACCTCGCCAGTGACTGGTGTCTCGCCTCGGTTCGATTCCGAGTGCTGGCCTCAACATCATGCAATCCCAGAACAATCTCCGAGTAGCATCGCCCGTCGGGGGCCGGCCATGAGTCGGCTGATAGACTCCCGAGTCGCGTCGTGCGTTCTTGCTTTGTTAATAATTACTGGCGGGGTTGTGGCGTTCGTGCCAGCAGGGGCACAGGCTTCGACCAGCAATATACAATCTGCCGACGGAGGGGTCTTGTTCACATCTTCCGAAAGCGCGGTAAAGGCGCTGGATGCTTCAGACGGGAGTGAACTGTGGTCATTCACTGGTCATTCGGCTCCTATACTCGGCCTTGCCGCTTCTCCCGATGGTTCGACAGTATTCTCGGGGTCCTCCGACGACACGGTAAAGGCGCTGGATGCTTCAGACGGGAGTGAACTGTGGTCGTTCACTGGACATACGAGTACCATTTCATCTGTTACTACCTCCCCCGATGGTTCGACCGTCTTCACAGGGTCTAAAGATGCTACGGCGAGGGCGCTGGACGCATCTAATGGGAGTGAACTGTGGTCGTTCACTGGACATACGAGCAATGTCATGTCCGTTGCTCCGTCCCCTGATGGGTCGGTCGTATACACTGCTTCTGCTGACCAAACGGTAAAGGCGCTGGATGCCTCGGACGGGAGTGAACTGTGGTCGTTCACTGGACACACCGGATATGTAGACTCGGTATCTCCCTCGCCAGACGGTTCGACTGTTTACACCGCTTCGCAGGATGGCACGGTCCGGGCGCTAAATGCATCGAACGGGAGTCAAAAGTGGTCGTTTAGTGGTCATACGACAACAGTTTCGGCAGTTTGGACCGACAAATCTGGAGACTATGTTTACACAGGTTCGTATGATGGCACTTCGAGAAAGATAGATGCTGAAACGGGGGATCAGGTTTGGCAGGTATCCCTCCCCGGCGAGGCAAACCAATATACTGAGATCGCGCTGAGGTCCGATTCGTCTGGTTTCTGGATTGGATTGGATAACGGAAACGTCGTTGAGATAGAGGATTCGGGGGCCAGCGGCAGTGTTCTGAACGAATATCAACCCCATCCCTCGGCTTCGGTGGTCCGTGCGGCTACCAAACACACTATTGGTTCTTTCTCACAGTCTCAGACTGGCGACATCTCCGGGGTCGTAAAGACGACAGACGGCTCCCCCGTGTCTGGCGCACAGGTCGTCGGCTACGCGGTGGACTACTCCCATCCGGAGGTCAACCGCGGTTCGGTCGCCGACACGACCTCGAACGCTCGGCAGACGCTGCAGTCGGTTGCCGATAAGGTGCCGAGTGACTGGCGGACGCAGATGGATGATGGCTTCAGCCTCGTCGAGGACGACGGCCTGTTCTCCTCGGCAGACGCGAACTACGTCGCAGTCTCCCAGACGGGCATCAACACCGCCCCTGCCGTGCTGGACAAGGGTGACATCTCAGAGCCGCAGGTCGTCCTCGGCGAGGGCGAACCAGCTATCTTCACCGTGTGGGACCCCACGAACACCGGCACGTTCGGTATCCAGACCAGTGAGTGGGACCGCCAACTGCCCGGGACCTCCCTCTCCGAAGCGACCGTGGTCATCGAGCAGGTCGGCCCCTCGAACGAGGGTATCAACGGGCCTGTCGAACTGGAGTTGAACAAATCGAGTGGATCGACGTTCCTCGACCCCGACACGCTGCAGTACGCGACGTACACGCTTCCGGCGGGCCACTACAAGGTGACTCCCCGAGTCGACGGCGAAACTGGGACGTCGTACATGATTCGCGTGGGCGACGCCTCGTCGTTCATCTCGCCGGACCTCCCGACGCTGGACGGCCAGCTCAGCCAGCAGTCCCAGCAGGTCCAGGAGTACCTCGATAACGGCGTGTTCACCCGCGTCACCACGACGACGAACGCCAACGGGAGCTTCAGCTTCGACATCGCCGACGAGAACCTCAAGACCGTGGGCGTCTACGCGTTCAAGGTTCCGGAGTCGAGCGTTCCGAGCGGTGTCGACCCGTCGACGCTGAACTACCAGAACTTCAGCGCGATGTGCGAGCAAGTCAACCTCCGCTCGTCCTTTTACTCGCCGACGGAGGTTGAGCGCGTGCAGGTGCCCCAGAACCCCAACTCGTCTGTCGAACTGACGATGGTCGAGGCCCGCTCCCCAGACTTCTGTGGGCGCTACGGTGAGGTCAACGAGCAATTCGAGGTGTGGCTCTCGAACCTGCAGAACGGCTCGTTCGGTGACCTCCCGTCCGCGATGCAGCAACTCTTGAACGAGACGTCTGATGAGCGCCTTGACGAACTCCACGGCCAGATGCAGAACCTCTCGGACTCGAACGAACAACTCCGAGACCGTTACCGCGCTATCTTGGAGAACCGGACAGGTATCGAGAACCCACAAGTCAACGTCAACATCTCCGGGCTGGACAACGCCGAGCAGCGCGAGCGCATCGAGTCGCTCCAGCAGGCCATCACGGAACTCCAGGGCAGCATCGAAGCCCAGGATCCAGTCGCCGACATCGACGAGGACGGACTGTTCAACGGCGGGGCGACGTTCACCCGCCCGCTCGACCCCGACCAGGTGATGGTGACCGCCCACTTCGCCAACGGGACGACGGCACCCGTGCCCGCGGAGTACCTCTCGTTCGACCAGTCGCCGAACTTCGGGCTGGAGACGACCGAGACGCGTGTCTCCGTTGAGGACTACCCAATCGGCAACGCGCCGGGTGTCGAACTTCGCTACGATGTCGCCACCGAGACCGACCTCGGGAGTGCGAACACGCGTGCAAGTAACCCGGCGTTCGGGGGCGAGACGCCTTCGCTGGCGTCGACTCGCTTCTCGACGCTCGAACCCGGCCCGGACGAAATCGTCACGATGGAGCTGACGCCTGAGGACCCGGCCGTGTTCAACGACCTGCAGAACGTTACGATCCACGCACCCGACGCCACGGAGCTCCAGACGACGCTCGATGGAAAGACCGCTCAGTTCGCTACGAACGGCTCTGGGTACTACCACATCCGTGCGACGTGGACGAACACGGAGAACACGGAGTTCTCCCAGACCTACCGGCTGAAGGCTACCGACACCGACCAGCCCGATGTGGCGCGTGTGATGGCCGTTTCCGGTCCGACCGGACGACACCTCGCCGTCGGTGGTGGTCTAGAACGCGGCTCGCTCGAACTGAGCGAGGGAGACCAGGACATCGACATCACCGCGGTCACGCCGACAGGCGACGTTCCGAGCCAGGTCCACGTCTACCTTAGTGGCCTCTCGGTCGCCCCGGACCACACGGTCTCGCTCTCGGTCGTCGAGGGCCCGACCGAGGAAGCGCTGAACGAGTCGGTCGGCGTCGTCGTTCACACGGGGACGCTCGCCGAGAACGCACTGCTCTACCGCGGCGACGGAGAGGTCCTGCGCATGCCCGGCTCGAACGGCTACGGCCAGGTCACCGAGACCAACTCGGGGACGTCCATCACGACCGAGACCGATGACGACGGGACGCTCACCGTCCAGGTGAACAACGACCCCGGCTTCCTGGACCGGTTCACGCATTGGCTGGCAGGTATCACGCCGAACATCTCGCTGGGGTCCATCACCGGCCTCCTGCCGCTGACCGTCACACCGACGGAGGGCGTGTTCGCTGGCCTGCTGGTTCCGCTGGTCGGACGCCGCCGAGGTGACCTGCGATGACCGACAGCGTCTCTCGCCGTGGGTTCCTCGCGGGTGCGGGCGCGACGGCCGCAACCCTCGCCGCTGGTCCTCGACCGGCGCGGGCGGACAATGGTGCGCTCTCGCCGGCGATTCGCGGGACCGACGGGTGGTTCGACCTGAACCTCCCCGAGACGGTGCGGCGCTCGGAGATGGGCAACCCCATCTTCTCGGTGCGGTTCGACAACCGCGGTGACGGGACCCAAGACATCGAGAAGTGGGTCCGCGACATCGACGGACGCGAGCTTCTCTCGGTGAAAGAGTCGGTCGCCGGAGACGGCGACACGGGTCGGGCGACAGTCGCCGCCCCCATGCTCGACGTCCTCCAGGGGTGGTGGGACCGCGACGACAAGCTCCAGGACATCAGCGTCGTCGAACACGTCGACTTCGACCTCGGCGTCGAGATCGTCGAGCCGCTCCTACCGAGTCAACACCTCGCCGCAGACGCCGTGGAGGCTCCCGGCGGCTGGTGGGCCGGTGGCTTCTCGAGTGCGTGGGGCTGGTTCGGCGATAACGGCGAGTGGACGACGGAGGGCGTGGCCTACAACGCCAACGCTCCGGAGGCGGACATGCAACGCGTCCGTGAGCTCACCGGTGGTAGCGGCCAACCCGACGGCACCGGCGCACGCATCGCCATCCTCGACACTGGTCTCACCTACGACAACGCGCAGTACGGCGACTCGGTCGTCGCCGGCTACAACGCGGTCGAGGATACCGAGGCCGACCCCGCCGGTGGGGACTACACCCCTATCGAAGACGGGAACGGCCACGGTGACTGGTGTGCGGGCTGTATCCACGACCACGCACCCGGTGCAGACCTCCTCATCGCCAAGGTCCTGAGCGACGACGGCAGCGGCTCGACGGTTTCGGTCTCGAACGGTATCGAGTGGGCTATCGAGCAGAACGCGGATGTCGTCTCCATGTCGCTGGGCAGTTCGATCTACGCCGAGCAGCAGGCGGACCTCATCGAGGACGCCATCGACAAGGAGGACGTCGTCTTCACCATCGCGGCGGGCAACTCTCGCCAGTCGACGCGGTGGATCGGCTCACCGGGCGACCTCCGGGCGTCGGGTGTTCTGACAGTGACGGCGACGAACGCTCCCACCGAGGAGATGGGCGGCGCAGTCGCCGCCGAGAGCGCCTACTTCTCGTGTGTCGGTCCCGACAGCGGCCTCGGTGACTTCTCCGGCGCACGGACGAAGGGTGCGATGCCCGATATCGCTGCCCCGGGGATGAATACGACAGCGCCCACACCGGACGGCGCTGTGACACTCTCGGGTACGTCGATGGCGACGCCGACGGTGGCCGCCTACGCGGGTATCCTTCGCGCTGAGGACCCATCGCTGAACGCGAAGCAGGTCCGCGACCGACTCGTGACGACCGGCACCCGCCTGAAGGGAGCCGGCGAGACCGAGGTCGGCCCCGGTGGGCTCGTCCACCTCGAGCGGGCGCTCGAGAACCAACCGAGTGAGAAGGCACAGATAGCGGTCCAGAACGACGCCGCCGACGGGCGTGATGCGTACAATCGCGGGCTGAGCGGCAACTGGCACGGCACTCGCAAGCTGTTCGGCTGGGCGAAGTGGCGGGTCTAACCACGAACTCAGAAACCTAACCATGACAGAAACACACTCCAGCGCCAGCGGTGTCACTCGCCGTCGCTTCCTCCGGACCGTCACCGTGAGCACGATGCTCGGGTCGGCGGCACGCACGACCTCGACCAGCGCTGCGGCGGGCACGCTGTTCGGTGGCGTCCCCGAGTACGTCTCGACCTACTACGACGAGGATTTGCTACGGCGCTACCAGCCTCGGCTCGCGACGGGCCACCTCGAACAGAAGCCCATCGAGATGGCGTCGTACGTCGCCGAGTACGCCGACCAGCCCTACGCAGTCCTCTCGTACTGGACGAAGTACCGTCGGCAGACGGGCTGGTTCAGCGGGTACGGTCTATTCTCGGACTCTCACTGGGGCGACCACGAGCCCGTGCTGGTGACGGTTCGCCAGGACGACGGCCAGTTCGGTGACGTCCTCCGCGTCGACTACGCGGGCTACCACTGGTTCCGGGCGACGGCCGCGGCGTGGCAGGCCGACAGCGAGGGCCGGCCACTGCTCTACCCGTTCAACCCACACCATCACTACACGCTCACGCGCGAGGAGGGCGACCTCATCGAGCTCACCGACGGCACGACCGCGCTGGAGGAGTGGTACGACGACGGCTGGACGTCCATCCACCAGGACGCCATCGCCGATCCGGCCGTGATGCACGCGCGGCCGAGCTGGTGGAAGGAGGGCTCGAACCAGACGAGTCTCATCAAGCTCTGGTCGTGGTTCGGCCTCGACGACGCCGGGAACGCGGACATCTCGCTCGACCCGTGGGGCTGGTTCTGATGGCCGGCCTGACCAGAGAGGATCGACCGCCACCCCAACGCTGGACCCGGTGGCCGCCACCGTGCGTCCCACCGCCTCTACACCGCTGAGACACCGCGTTTCCGATGTATCACCGACAGATCAACCCCTTCGTTTCCACTAAAGATTCACATGTTCAGCAACAGCTTCAGCACACGTATCGTAGCCGCGCTGGCCGTTCTCGCCGTCATCATGACGGGTGGGATGGCCGGTGCAGCGACCACCACTGCGACCCAGGATAGCACCGCCGCACTGACGGCGACGAACCACGCCTACGACATCAACGCCTCCGCAGCGGGCGACCTGAAGAAAGTCGTCATCGACTACGAGCAGTCCGACGTCCAGCGCGTTAACGCAGCTGACGTCAACGTCTCCATCGCCGGTGTCGATGCCGACATCGCGTCAGTGAAGAACACCGGTACCTCGACGATGACCGTCACGCTCGACACGACGCAGGCGGTCGCCGCGACGGACATCGTCGCTGTCGAGACCGGCAACAACAAAATCATCAACCAGGTCGGCAACGAGACCGTCGACATCGAACTGTCGAACAGCAGTGCGGTCTTCGACAACTCAACGCTCACGCTGACCCACACGGCACCCGGTGCCCAGACGGCCCGGACGGTCGGGAACGCCTCGGAGTTCGTCGATCTTGGTACTGACGGCTTCTCCATCGCCGGCTTCGACTTCTGGACGGCGGACAACTTCGCCACCATCTCGGATGAGGACGTCACCGTGAACGGCTCTGACGCCAACGCGAGCACGACGTACTTCTACGACGGCGACGCCGCCGACCGTCTGGAGATGGCCGCCGAGGAGAAAGACGACGGCGAGCGCATCAAGCGCGTGCCCATCCTCGTGACGAACGACGACACGGCTGTCGTCGCGAACCTCTACAACGAAGAAGTTCCTGACGAGGTCGATACCGAGACGGACACCTACGCAGTCTACGACGTCGCGAACGACTCGGTCGTCGTCGAGTACGGTGAGTCCTTCGAGGACGCCGAGTCCATGGACGAGGTCTTCATCAACACGAACGTCGGCATCTGGAAGCAGATGGACGTCTTCGGCTTCTGGTCGACGGCCGGTCTCGACTTCGAGTTCCCGTCGCTGTTCTAACCGCGCCGAGCGGTTCGCTCGTACCTGTCTGTCACTCTGACCTCCGCCTGTGAGGCCGAGGTTTGGTTCGCCCGTTGCGGTCACGCCGCCAAGGTCGCTCACGCCGACCGCGGGCACTCCGTATCGCCTTCAGAACAGCCCACGAACCCATCCATGATATCCACACAGCGAGCGTTCGCGCTTCTCGCCACGGTGTTGGTGGTGACCTCGACTGTCGGGGTCACGACCGCGACCGCGGGAAGTGCGGACTCCGACATCTCCGACGCCCTGCTTGGGAGCGCCCCCGAGGAAGACGTTGAGCGGGGGCTTCTCGCCAGCGTCACCCACCGCGTGACGCATCCGGTCGAGAGCCTCGAATCGTTCACCGACAGTGCCACCGCCTGGTTGACCGAGACGCACGCAGCGCTCAAGCGCGGTTGGTACGAGACGTTCTCCGAAGGCACGCCGTGGCACGAGCCCGTCCGAACGGACGCGGAGTGTGCCGAGGACATTCACCACGAGCTGAACCAGCATAGCGCGGCCTACACGACGTACGTCAACGACCGCATCACAGCCAGCGAGTCGCGTGACGTCCTCCGCATCACCTGCCGGCTGGGTGAGAACGAGACATCCGTCATCGCGACGGCCGACGTCGTCGAACGTGACGGTCAGCTCGTCTATGAGAACTTCGAGGTCCAGCAACCGAGTGCGACCGAGCGGGTCGTCGACGAAGAGATCGTCCTCACCGGCCTGGCGACCGAGGAACTCCCCGACGACCTGGAGGCGTTCACCGACGAGTACGTCGAGGCCAACGAGACGCCCGAACGCACCTATGCGGCTCGGAAGGGTGCGCAGTACAACGGGTTCGTCTACGGTACCTTCGACTTCCTCGAATCGGACTCGGAGGCTGAGTGATGTGGGGAGACAAACGCCGCGAGAAGTCCACGCACCACCGTGAGGCGGCGAAGTCACGCTGGGAATCGGCGACCCGACGAACGGCTCGTCTGGGTGGCGAGACACTCGTCGACGTCACCGTGTTTCTCCTGCGGACGGCACAGACACTCGTCCTGCTTCCGCTCACGGTCGTCTACGCCGTTCTCGGGTCGCTCGGCCCGACCGCCCGCAACGCCCGGTCGTTCGTCGGCGGCTTCGGCTTCGACCGCGCGATGCCGCCAGCGCTCGCTGACAACATCCAGTTCTACGTCGACGCCGTCCCCGCAGCGCTGGGAATCCGCGACACCTCACGGGACCGGATGTTCTACGCCGCGTCCGGCCTGGCCATCACGTTCGTCTTCCTCGGCGTCATCTCGCTGGGGACGACGCTCGTCCTCGCGGGCGCGTGTGTTGCGCTCATGCTCGTCGCTCTCGCTCGCCTCAACCCGGGCGTGAACAAGACGTGGCAACGGGTGACCGGCCGCCTGCCCATCAAGAACGACTACGACGTGCCGCTCTGGGAGCGTGACTGACCTAACCATGCCTGATATCAGACGCTTGGTTAGAAACGCCGGTGGTCGCTCGCTCCCCAACTCGCCTCGTGGAGCCATCCCGTCGGCTCGGACCGCCGCCGGGTGGCTCGGGAAAGGACTGTTCTTCTGCATCATGCTTGGCCTCCTCGCGCTGACACTCGTCGAGACCACGCCACTGCTCGTGGCGTTGCTGGCGGGTGTCGCTCTCTCGGTCATGCTGAAAATCGTCCTGCCGACGGGCCGGTTCAAGGGTGCTGCACGGGCGCTTTACAGCGGCGAGGCAGGCGAGGAAGCCTACGACGAGACGACGGAGACCGCCACGGGTGTCTTCGGGAGGCTTCGCCGATGAATCGAGTGGTCCAGACACTGCTTGTTGCCTGTCTCCTGGTCGCTACCGTCGCCGGCGTCGCCCCGATCGGCGCGACCCCGACAGCCAGCGCCGAGACGACCTGCGAGACGCGGGTCGTTCACGACGCGTTCCGGACGGACGAGTCGACCATCCGCGCAGCGGCGAACGTCTCGGCCGCGTCCGTGCGGGACAACACCCGTGTGACGGTCGAGCAAGCGCCTGGGTTCGTCCGCGTCAAGGGCGAGAACCCGAACGGCTACTGCGTTCGGTTCGTCATCGAGCTCTCCGAGCGCGTCGTCGCCCCCTCCGAGGTGGGCGAGGTCGGCGCGTCGAACGGCAACCAGACGGCGATGTGGCGGGCGATGGCCGACTTCGAGGGCAACGAGACGTACACGAGCGTCGAGTTCACGCTCGGGGCACACGAGAGCGTGACGTTCGCCCCGAGCTCGGCGCGTATCGAGACGCTCTCGTGGGCGGCGAAGGCGAAGGAAACCGGTTCGGGCCTCTTCGACGGGGCACAGCAGTTCTGGAACGACCTCTTTCACGATGACCTGGAACAACGAAGCTACGAGTTCTCGCCGGAGAGCGAGAGCACGAAGACGATCACTGTCTCGCTCACGAACGACACCGATGGCCGCACCGTCGAGGAGTGGCTCGGCTACTACCGCGTCGGTGAGGACGACTGGCGGCCCATCTCGAAGGATGTCGACGACCCGGCGTTCTACCGTGAACCGGGCGACGAGACCGTCCAGTTCACGTTCACCCAGTCGAACGTCTCGGTCAAGTTCGTCGCCAACCCCGACCACGGCGACAAGTTCGACCACCAGCTGGCCGGCTACAGGGCTGGCTTCGGCGACCTCGGTGGGTTCTTCGGTGGTATCGGTGACCTGTTCGGAGCGCTCGCGATCGACACCACGCTCCTCGAGGAGGGCCGGTAGATGAGCGACACCTACCTGCGCGTCGTCGTCGGGCTCGCGGCAATCGCGTTTCTCCCCGCCATCATTGCGGGTGCGGGCTTCTACATCGCCGCTGCGCTGGCGGTCGCCGTGGTCGCGAGCCTCCTCGGTGGCCGGTTCGCAGTCCGGACGGGGACGAGGGCGTGGGAGAACCGCCACATGGGCGCGAAGTCACGTCGGACGGACATCCAGGACGTCATCGGCGGGTCGAACCGGAAGCAGAACAAGGGCGGCTCGAACGACCAGTGGGGCCGGCGATGAGCCAGCTGCTCATCATCGGCGGGCTGTTTGTCGTGTGTCTCGCTATCGGCCTCCTGTTGTTCCGCCGGTCGCCGGGCCACGCTCGACGAGCCGGGGCGCTCAGCGCGACGATGCAGAACCTCTCGGGCATCCTCGTCGGCGGCATCATGCTCATCACGGGCATCCTTCCGCTGATGGTCATCGGCATGGCCATCGCGACGTGGAGTGTCTTCCTCGCGCTCGGCAACAGCTCGAACGCGAAACAGGCCGGCGGGACGGACCTCCGTGCCACCGCGTCGAACTGGGGTGACAAGTAACCATGTTCAACCATCGAGACACGGGTTCAAGCCGTCAGTTCCGTCGTTCGCGGCGTTATAATCCGAGTATAATCTGGGTTGGTCGGCGTTCGACGGCTTCGAGAGGGCTCGACCGATGACCGACTTCACGCGACTCACACTCCGCCAGAACGGGCGTGGTCTGAACGCGTATCTCGGGAGCGAGTTCGTCAACGACTCGCGTCTCATCGACCATCCAATCGGCGACGACACGGCGTGTGTCGCACACGCTCTGCCGAACGGCGGCCTGCTCGTCCTGCCGATCGAGGCGCTCGGCCCCGACACGTACCCGGTCCGGGTGCCTGACCCACCGCCGGGCCTCTGCCAGGAGTTCGACGAACTCCGAGACTATGCGACCACCTCGCCGGCCTCGACACCGGCCGAACCGACTCGCTGACCGACACAATCCATCCATGTTCCAACACTCATCCTCACAGAGCGGCGCACCCGCTCGCACACGCGGCATCCACCGTATCGCTGAACACCTGCACGACAACCTCCTGTACGTCTCCGACGCAAACCTCAAGCGGGAGGCGATGGCCTGGCTGGAGACCGTCGACAGCCTCCAGTCGAGTGACCGCCTCGCTCACATCGAGCGAGAGCTGGCCGACCTCCGCCTGAAAGACGGCGACGAGGTCGGCGAGTACGACATGCGCCGACCGACGAAGGCCGGCCGCGACGACGGCGAGTCGTTCTTTCCGGACGCCTGCCAGGGCTGTCCCCACTACGGAACGCGCTGTCCGGTGTTCATCGACCCCGACGAGCGAGAGGCTCGCAAGCGCCTCCAGGACACACTCCGCGAGCGGGACGCCGAGCCCGTCGAGGTCCAGCAGCGCTACGAGCGATTTGCGGCGGCGAACAACTGCCACCAGATTCGCCAGTTCGTCAACGACGGTCCCGACTACTCCGAACTCGCAACGACGGGGTGGGAGCTGTACCGCCGCATCAACGCCGACGTCACCTCTGCAGTCGCCTCGGCGGATGAGGCCGCACAGGTGGTTGCCGACCAGCAAGCCTCCTCGGGCGTTGCCGGTGCGGCCGTGACCGACGGCGGTGTCGACAGTACAGACGAGGAGGGCGCGTAGATGCCGTTGAACACGACGTTCATCGCGGTCGCACTCATCGGCCTGGTCGCACTGTTCGGGACGCTGTTCGCACTCGTCCGCTTCGGCGTCATCGGCGACCGCGGTGAGGACACAACGGCGACCGACCGCATCCAGCGGCAGGTCGACCGGGAAGACCAGTCAGGGTACTCCATCGCGTTCCCGCTACGGGCGCGGTTCAACCGCTACACCCTGCCCGCGAAAATCGCGGGGCTGGCGGCGAACCTGCTGGTCATCGGGGCCGGCGTCTACCTCTACTTCACGTTCAAGGGCGGTGCGCCCATCGAACTGCCGTACGTCTGGGCGCTCGAAGGCGGGGCCATCGCGGTCACAGCGGCTATCATCGGCCTCGCTGCCGCCCGTCGACAGGACCGCTTCCGCGGAGAGATCGAAGTCATCTACGAGGACGAAGACGGCGGCATCGACAGCACCGAAATCGTCTACTACGACACGAGAACCGTCAAGAAGGACTCCGAGGGTCGCCCTATCGTCGCTGAGTCCTACGAGACGCGATTCCTCGGCCTGTTCGGGAAGCGTCGACTAGCCGGCGACGTCCGGTCACTGCGGGGAAAGACGCCGTTCCCCGGCGAACCTGTGACCCACCAGATACCGAAGGAGGCCGCGGAGGTCGGCCCCGACGAGTGGGTCGTCCGGACTCGTGGCCGCCGCGCGAACACGAACCAGCAGGGTGTCATCGACCCCGACGCCGAGGCGCACTACAGCTATCGGACGCCCATCACGGTCCCGTACGAGGTGCATCTCGACCGCGAGGAGCGGATGAGCAAGATGGAGCAGTACGCCGAGAGCCTCGACGCCCAACTGGGCGAGGCACAGATGGAGATCTCCCGTCTCCGTCGGAAGGTCAACCTCTCTGACGACGACCAGATCGAGCGTCTTGCCGAGAAGATAGCGACGCTCCAAGAGTCACTCCCACAGATGTACCCACAGCAGTCCTACACCGTCCAGCAGAGCGGTGCCCAGCGCCACCCGACCTCCCAGTCGGAGGTCGCCGAGATGGACCGGCAGCGAGCCGCACCGAGCGACGACTGAGACCGAACCCAGAGACCAGAACCTAACCCATGATTCGCAACCCACTGAGCCGCGCGTCCATCCGCTGGGCGCTCGTGTTGCTCGTGCTCGTGAGCGGTGCGTTCGCCACGCCAGCCGCGGCACTCGACTACCAGCAGGATAGCTCGACGACCACACCAACCCCGACCACGCCGACGCCGGTCGCGGAGAACAACTCGACGAATAGCACGTATCGCTACGGTGAAACCCCAGATTCGGGGCGGCCAGATGCCGCTTCACGGGCTCGAATCACGCCCGTCGAGTTCTCCGAGCCGTTCCTGACGGTGGAGACGACCCAGCGTGACGAGGCGTTCAACACGACCGGGCCGTTCGTCGTCCTCGACGTCGACGAGCCACTGGAGGCGGCGCGCATCAGCCAGCCGAAGGCGAGTGCGGACGTCCTCGCCGGGGGCCAGCAGGTCCGCGTCGAGTACGACGACGATGCCGCCGGCGACTCCGAGGCGTCCCTCTACACGCTCGAACTGTTCTTCACTGATGGAAGCTCGACGAACGTCTCGCTGTACGCCCAGAAAACGGACGTGAGCGTTGCGGCCGCCCGCCTCGAAGACAAGGAACCCGTTCTCGCCGAGCTGTGTGAGGACGCCGAGGCGAAGGGCTACGAATGTACCAACGAGGGGATGGAGAATTATCTCGACTTCATCCAGGAGCGAGCGGACCTCATCGACAGCTGGCTCGGCCAGAAGGCGATGCAGGCGCTCGCCATCATCGTCGCCGCCGGGACGAACCCCATCCTGTGGGCGGTCGTCCTCGGCCTGCTCGTTCTTGCGGGGAAGTTCCTCGCCGGGAAGTACGGCGGTATCCTCGATATCGTCAACAACGACCCCGGGAAGGCTCGCCGGACGATCGACCAGCTGAAGTCGGCGAACGAACGGCAGGTCCAGACGGCCAATGAGGAGTCGCTGCGAGACGTGCCGGCCATCGGCTCGGACGCCGTCTACTGGGAGGACGGCCTCGGGACGTTCTCACCGGCGCAGTTGGCGAATCTCGCGGCCCGCGGCCACGTCAAGCGTGACGAGACCGGCGAGACGCAGGTCGTCCACTACGGCGTCGAGGACCTCACCGTCGAGAGCCTGCGGAACGGGAAGTCGTGGCTCGAACCCGTGCATCGCAACGGGAACATGACCGTCGTCCAGGCGCTCGGGCAAGTCAAGTCGGTCTGTGAGTACATGGGCTCGCAGTACGGCCAGTCGCATCGCTACGGCGAGGCCGCCCAGCGCCTCGAAGTGCTCATCGACAACGTGAAACTCGAGAGCGGTGTCGGCGGGTCGCTCCCGTCGACGACCGGCCGCGCTGGTGGGGTGCCATCCGATGACTGACCCCGCGCAACTCGCCGGTCTACCGGTGAGTCCGCTCGTCCTCAGCGCGGCGCTGGGGGCGCTCATCTTACTCGGTGCAGGCGTCTACGCTGGGGCCCACCGAACACTCCTCCGAGCGGTCGGTCGTGGTCTCTCGGCCCTGCTCGGATTTGCCCAGCGCTCGGCGGCGCGGGTCCGCTACGCGCTGTTCGGCGACGGTGGTGACTTCGGCAGTCGTCTCCAGGTCTGGGGCATCGGCCTCGGGCTGTTCATCGCCGTCGTCGGGATGCTGTACGCACTGCTAGACGCCGAGGGTGCCTCGGGCTCCTCGGGGCCGTTCCTGCGGTTCATGTTCAGCTTCGGTACTTCTGGACCGGTGTTCGTCCTGCTGCTGGCGTTCTACTTCCGGAGTTACCTGTTCCTCCTCGGCCGGACGGTCACCACCAAGGTCGCGTGCTCGACGGGCTACTCGCGGGCGACCGTCGACCAGCTGGCGATGGAGGCGAAGACCGCTGACGGCTCGCGTCGAGTCATCGCGTTCCACGACGACGACGTCGAGGAACTCACAGCGCGCATCCGCGCTCGACTCGCCGGCGAGGACGTCACGGATGAAGAAATCAAGCTGGCCGAACGTGCGGACCCTGCGGAGACCAAGGAGCCACTCGCGCTCCAGCCAACGAGTCTCGCACCCGTCCCCGAGGTGGCTGAGACTGACGAGGCGTCTGTTCGTGATGACCGCGAGACGCGGAAGCTCGCGTGGATGGACCTCGCCACGACGTTCGACGAGGAGAAGATCCTCTGGCGCTGGGCCGTCCCGACGCTCGCGCTGTTCGTCGCCGAACTCCTGCTCGTGCAGCTGTGGGTCGCGTGGTGGGTCTACCCGGTCCTCCTGGCACTCGCCGGCGCGGTTTCGGGTATCCAGTACCGGGTCCGTGACTGGCTCGACCAGCGAAAGCTCGCCCAGCTCCGCGCTGAGGAGACGAACGTCACCGTCGACCAGCTCTCGGTGTTCGTCAAGACCGTCGAGACCGACGAGGTGACGATGGCGATGGGCTTCGTCAACGGCCGCAGCTACGCCTCCACCGACCTCGACCGCCTCGCCAGCGTCCTCGCCACCCGCTCACTGCATCGCGCCCGCGGCCAGCATCCTGCGCCCGCGCTCGAAGAACGCTTCGCGTGGTGTCTCCGCCGCAAGATCCCCTCGCTCGGGAAGTGGCGCGACCAGGAACGCTACGACGTCCTCCAGCAACTCGTCGGCCGCGTTCAGGACGCCGAACTCGGGATGATACCCAAAGAAGTGCTGTTCGACGCCGTCATCGAGGACGACCGCCGATACGTCTGGCGTGGCCTCCGTTTCGTCGGCTTCGGCCGTGATCCTGACCTCGTCGCTGAGTGCTACCGTGACCTCGTCCCCCACGGCCTCGTCGAGGAGACCATCGAGGTTGAGGGTCCCAACGGCGAGACCCGCGAGATAACCGCGGTCCGTGCCCGAAGCGAGGAACTCGACCGCTCCATCGCCGTCACGAAGGCGGCGTTCGCCGACGAGTTCCGCGCTCGCGAGTTCGACACTCGGTACTCGCCGCCCGACGTGGACCTTCGCGCCCAGCGTGCGCCGTTCTTCGTCTCTGCACCCGAGCAGCAGGCGACCGATATTGCCGTCGCCGACGACTGAGACCTAACCACGTTCTACACAGACCTAACCAATGAGTTCCAACGACCAGCTTGAGTACCGACAGCAGTACAGTGCCATCCAGTCGCCTGACGAGACGACGCCATCGACGGCCATCGAGAACAAGATCCGGAAGCGGGCAGAGCGTCGTGTCCACGAGGAGAACCTGGAGATTGAGGCGACCGTCCGGGAGAAAATCAAGGCCGTCGAGACGACACTCGCCGAGGACGACCTCGTCGGGGCCGCCGAGAACATCCGGGTGCTGCACTGGTTCCTGTGGTGCGACCCCGAGCGTGAGCGTGTCCTCCACCCGGGGAGTGACCTCGAACCGTGGGCGCAGGTCGGCTTCCGGGCCGTCCATCGCGACCGGTGTCGAGGCAAGCAACCGGGGCTGGAGACGGAGTTGAAGATACTCGTCGAGGTCGCCCGTGCCCAGGAGTATATCGCCGGCGTGCGCGACATGTCGCGCTACGCGCCCGTCCGGTTGGAGGGCATCAACGAGCCGGGGACGCAGACGAACGTCGAGACACCGTCGCCAGTGGGGCGTATCCGTGTCGGGGCAACGTCGACGCGCTCGCTCGACGACCGTATCGTCGAGATACCGCACCAGTCGTGTGACCACATCCTGACGGTCGCCTTGCCGAGGCGCGGGAAGGATTCGACACTGGCGAGTATTGGCATGAACCTGAAGCGTGAACACGGCTACTCGTACTTCAGCATCTACGACGACGGCCGGATGGAGACGCCGATGACGGCCGTCCCGGCCGACGAGCCCGCCATCAAGGAGAACCTCGACCGAATGGGCCAGGGCCCGCGAGCGATGGACGCTGAAGTGTTCGTCCCGCGGATGCCGGGCGTCCCCGACCGACTCCCAGCGAACTTCCGGGAGTTCACTATCGGCATCGACCGCTTGACGCCGAACATGGTCCTTCGACTGAGCGGCGTCACGAAGTCCGACGCCGACATCGAGGGGCGCATCGGCCGAGCGCTGTCGGAGACCATCGAGAACGGCGGTGACGTCTCACAGTTGGTGACGCGCCTACAGGTCTACGCGCACGAAACGGACGCGACCATCGAGTGGACCGAGATACGCGAGAAGAAGGGAGGTGGTGACTCGGTCTCGACGTACCAGGCTTCCTACTCCATGCCCGCAGCGGACGCACTCCGGAAGGCGGCCGCCCAACTGGCTCGGCTCGCCGGTGAGGGGCTCATCACCTCGCCGGATGCAGCGACGAACATCGACATGGACGGTGTCATCGCCAATCAGGAACAGGCGGCTGTTCTGTGCTGCTCGATGATGGAAGAAGACCAGGAGGCGCTGAAGTACACCATCATCGACCTCTGGCTGCGACTCATCTTCAAGGCCCGCGACCGGAACTCGCGGTTACCCCGGGTGTGTCTCGAACTGCGGGAACTGAAGGCGTTGGCACCGAGCAAATGGGCCGACGTTCCGTACAAGGACGCCATCAAGCCCCTCCGGCAGACGCTGTTCTTCCTCTCGACACAAGGTGGCTCGCGGCGGGTGATGATGCTCGCCTCGACGCAGAAGTACAACGACGTCTACAAACCGATTCGCTCGAACATGGCAACGAAGATTCTCCTCCAGCTCGGTGAGGACGAAATCGACACGCTGGGGAAGGTCTACAACTTCAGCTACGAGCAACAGCGCCAGCTCTCGGAGTTTTCGATTGGCCAGGGCATGATCATCGCGAACGGGAAGGCGTACTGGCCCATCGAGTGGCGGGGAGCGCCGTGCGGCCTCGGGTACGGTGATCGGTCGTGGCGTGACCGCTACGGTATCGCGTGGGGCGCTCGGGTCCGCGAGAGCGAACACGCGAAGTGGACCGCCGGGAACGGCCGCCCGGAGTGGTGGGTCGAGGCCAACACCGGCCGGCGGACCCTAACCGACGACCGCAAACCCCCAATCGGAACGTGGTATCTCCTGCCGTCGGACCTGCCCGCGTACGAACCGCGAGACGAGCGGGAGACGGACGACGTCGTACCGGGCGACGTCCTCGAACGGGCGCTGCGTCGCCGGCGACCGTATTCCATTCCGAGTGAGCTTCGGCTTCAGCGCACGGGCGCGGCCGACCGGCAGCGCGACCTCGAACTGACCGCTGTCGACCAGAAGAGCATCCGCGAGGAACTCATCGAGATTCACGAGATACCGAACGCGATTCGCTTCTGGCTGGACAAGAAGCCCGATATCCGTGATCGGTTGGTCGCTGCCTGCCGAGGGCTCGCCGAAGGAGAGGTGCGGACGCAAGACCAGTGGGCCGAGCGGCTCACCGACCCAGCCATCCCGGTCTCGACGCTTCGGAACCACTGTGGCCCCGACAGCAACCTCTCACCGTGTTACGAGACGGACGAACAGGGCTTCTACCAGCTGACGCCTGTGGGCACGCGAGTGTGCCGAATCGACTGGGACGAAGTCGAGATTCAACTCATGGAGTGAGTCGATGAGCCACGCAACACACGACACCGAGAGTGGAATCGCTATCGACGCCTGCCCCGGCTGTGGCACCGATGAGCCACGTTGGGAGTGCGTCAAGAAACCGCCGGCGGGACGGGACATCGCTGTGGGGGGTGTCAATTCGTCCTCTCGCCGAAACACTACGACCAGACCGACGAGGGCGAACTCCCGCCGAACGCCCAGCGCTTCCGTGAGTTCCTCGCCCAGGAGATGGGCGAGGCGGTTGATTCACTGGCCGACGAGTACGGCCCCGGCCGCTGCTCGGTCCGGCTGGACTGGGCGGCGTTCTCTGACTTCGACCGCGGCCTCGCCGAGCAGTTGCGCGAGGATCCACGGCAGCAGCGAGTCCTCGCCGAGCAAGCGCTGGTCAACCTCCGACCGGACCTCGAACGCCAACGTCGGCACGCGGGCCGCCACGCTCGGCTCAACGTCCGCATCCGGAACCTCCCTACCGAACACACCTACCGGGTCGGGAAACAGCGCACGCGGCATCTGGGCCACCTCATCGCCCTCACGGGCACCGTCATCGAGACAGAAGGTGTCGTTCCGTTCGCGAGCGAGGCTGCCTGGGAGTGCCAGCGCTGCGGGACGATGACGCGGATGAAGCAGTCGGCCGGAAAGATGATCGAGCCGAGCATCTGTGGCGCCTGTGAGAACCAGGGCCCGTTCGTGTTCAACGAGCGTGAGTCCGACCTCGTCGACTTTCAGGAGGTCGTCCTCATCCCACAGGACACCGAACTCGACAGTCCGCCGGCAGTTACGGTGTTCGCTAAAGACGACCTCTGTGACCGGATGGGGGTCGATGACCGGGTGACGGTCGTCGGCGTCTTCGACACGCTCCCGAAGCAGAACGAGACGAAGCTGAAGACCTATGTTGAAGCGTTCGACCTCGACGTCGACGAGTACCAGGAGGTCGGTGCGGACTCCGCCGAGCTGAGCGACCGCATCGTTGCGTTCGTCGAGGAACACATGGACGAGGGAAGCGACTGGGGTGTCCACCGCGAGACGGTCGTCACGGAGTTCCGGAAGAAGGGACTGCGCGAGGAGGAAGTTCGGGACACCATCGAGACGCTCTCTCGGGAGTCGCGTGTAGACGCCGTCTCCTCGAAGCTCGTCGTGATGGGGTAACCACATCACCACACAGCATCCACCGACTGAACGGACTGGCGGATTGGTGGATGCCCCACCTGACTGTACAGTAGGACGAACAGGTACAGTAGGTACAGTAGCCAGCGTCCCGCGTCCACCCGCCTGTGCGATGTATACCGTATCGGATAGAGTCAGAGCCAACTAATAGAAAACTGGACCACAGACCGACACCAAGGTGTCGGGTCGGGGGCCCGTCGGGGTCGTCCCGCTGCTGGGGGAGGAAGGAGGGCTGTCGAGAGGGTATCGGCCTTCAAGTAATGACACTGACTTTGGCTGGTTCGATGCTCACAGCCAAGCTGTTCGATATCGACAAAGAGCGAATCGTCGCTGTCGACCCACTCCAATCGTAAGCGCGCCAAACGCTCATCCTCCGATCAGGAGCCAGACGGCGGGATGTCGCTGATTAGTAAGCTGTGTGGACCAGTGACGGGTAGCGAGAGTAGAGTGCGCCTCAGCCTCTACTCCGCCGTAATCGGTAATCACCTTCTCCATGAGCTTTGAGTTAGTGGACCCCGAACAGTCAGCTGCAAATGGCGAAAGAGCGTACATTCTACGCCTGTAAGGACTGTGGAGTCGTATACGCACCATTCATGACCCCTAACGAGTGCGGGGCATGCGGTAACGGCTTCTTCGAAAAGGTGGTTCCCGAAACCTGAACAGTTACTCGTCGTAGCGCATGTCGAACCGTTTGTAGGCATCCAGTTGGTCCAGCAGCGAGCGCCGCGTGTCCAGCACGGCGCCGTCGGACAGGTCGACCTCGGCAGTAGGGAGCTCCAGCGATACATCCGCGAGGGCCCCCTCCCAGTCGACCGACTCGACGATGTCGACGAACGCGTCGCGCCGATCGGGGACGCCTTCCTCTCGCCGGACGTTCTGGTCTTCGACGTGGAGAGCATCCAACCCAGACTCAGCAGCCCCGAAGTGGGGGTTCATCCGCTCTTGATACCGCTCCACCGCGGTCTCCAACTCGCCGAGCGCGGTGGCGAGGTCCTCATCACGCTTGAGGAACGCCGCCCGAACACCATCCCGCGCGTCTGCCCGCGCGTCCTCGATGGCCTGGTCGATACGCGACGACAGCGACTCGTCGACGTATGGGCGCAGACAGTCTTCGAGGGCTTGCCGGAACGCCGAAGGGTACCGTGAGGAGAACGCCTGTATCTCAACTGGCTCCTGACCGGCGTAGTTCCGGAACAGATCCTTGTGCGTCTCGTAGGAGACGGCACCGCGATTCCCGTGGTCGAGCCCGCGAGGCTTGGAGGCTGGCGTACCCGGGAGCGCGAACGCGCGCACATGCTCTTTGGTGACCGCACCGTGGACGACTTCGGCCTCGCAGTCGTGGAACAGCGACTCGATTTCGACCTTTCGGGCGACCGACTTGCTCATGTCGTGGCCCTTCGGGTCGTAGTCAGCGACGACGACGATGGCGAGGTCCTGGTCGCGAGCAGCGGCGAGTTCGATGGCCGACCGACACATCTGATAGGAGAATTCCCCACCGTCGGCCTCGCGAACGGTGGCGCCGTAGTCCGTCACCGTCTCGGTGGGAATGACACCGGACTTCTCAGCCCACACCTCGACGTAGTAGTCCTGTCGTGCCTGGTGGTGGTACTGGATACGGTCAAACGCCGCCCTCACGACACGCTCGACCTGCTGGTCGATGAACGCCTCGACGTCGACCTCCTCTACGCGGGCAGGCCCGAGCTCGCGCGGAATGGTCGCTCGCCGGTAGCCGTCGTCGACGGCGTGCTCGACGCTGGTCCGACGCGGGTCGAGTGGTCGGTCCCACCGTGGCAGCGGACGGTCGGACGTGTCGAACGCGCTCGTCACCGGCTCGCGGTCGTTCTTCGAGTCACCAATTCGGTCGGCATCGACGAGGCCCAGCAGTTGGGCCCAGAACGTCCCCTCCTTCAGCTCGCGCCAGCAGGCTGTCGTGTTCCCGTACGGGTCGCCGTTGCGACGCTCAACGTCTTCGTGGATGATGATATAGTGGAAGCCGCGGGGGTGGACGTCCGGTTTGCCCTGCGCTTCGTAGAGGTCAGCGAACCACTCTGCCTTCTCGAGGTCTGAGGGGCGGATGTACCCAGCGTCGTTCTTCGGTGAGAGCGCGAGGACGTCGGCGATGTCGAGCTGTTCGGTCGGGTCGCGCTCGACGTTGAGGTCGTCCCGGAGTTGCTTCAGGCGACTTCGGAGGTCGCGGAGCTCACCACGCTCGGTGACGAGGTCGGAGAGGTGGAGGTCGTCAGTCACTACTCGGTGTGTCGGGTGACCCCGGGAATAGCAGAGGCAGGATAGTGGGCAATGGCTTCTGTCGCTGGAGAAGTCGTAGTATACATGAACAGGCTGAGACTTGCGTGGTCATCAGTACTGTGAGATATATTGTCAATGCAATTTCTACCCCCAAACCCCCCCGACTCCAAGGGTTTAACTTGGGGCAGATACTGCGGTACAAGTAAGCGTGCCAACGCGAGGGCACGAAGACCTACCCGCTGGCACAGGACTCCACACCTCTAACCGGTGATCGAGTTCTCCCTGTCCTTGAGTTCGGGCACTTGAACGGAGGTGAGAACATCTCAACACCTTCGTCGGATAGCCAGCCAAACGAAGAGGGCAATCCCCGTGGCCCGTCGAAGGAGGTACTCGAAAGAGTCCTCCTCGGAGTCCGAATCGTTGTCTGGCTGATTCGGCTCTTTAGCACTGGCGTGTAGCCCATGTGGGGCCGACCCACACGAAATTTAGATTGTTCTGGTCGGGGTTGAGTCAGTGTGGAAATGTGCCTCCAACTCTTAATCGGAGGACCCCACACCTCTAACCGGTAGATGTCTCAAAGGTACGCCGTTATAAAAATACGTCGATGAATTCGCGTCGATGAAGACGTGCAACAAAGTCAGACCTCCCATCACGGTCTTTGGTGCCCGAATTCATCGCTTCTGAGGAACAGAGACGAGACGATGGTTCCGGTGCAAAAAAGTATAGTCACAGAGGTTACACACAGAGTCCTATGTTGCAGTCACCTTCGGACCTCAACTACAACCGTGGAGTGGAGGTGCTCACCGTCCTCATCGAAGGCGACTACCGCGTGTCCGTCAACTAAATCAAGTTCCTGGAGGGTGACATCGCCGAGAATGGGATGGCGCTCCGTCTGGTCCGAGCAGTAGTCCCAGCCTCGTGCTTCGAGAACGTCACGGTCCAGGCCAGACGTCGTCCAGTTCTCGCCGGCGGCAGTCGGGTGGCCACAGTGGTGGCAGCGCTTCGGTTCCGCACCCCACCACTCGGTGCTGCAGTCCTCACACTCGCCATGCGCCGACGTTTCCGAGCTGTCCCGAGCAGTCATGCGTTCAACTCCTGCGTTCGGGTGAGGTTGAGCGTCCCGCATTCTGGACAGATGACGCGCTGGTCGACCTCTATCCACGCAGGGTGCGACCCCATGTGGCTGTAGTCGGTGCTCGCGATGAGGAGATCGCCGTCGATACCGTTCTCGGGGAGTACTTTCTGCAGGCGGTACTCACTCGGTACTTCGTCGATGAGCGGAACGCGGTCACCCTCTTCGAGACCGTCGTACCACTGGTCATCGGTCGCGGTCACTGGTCTGTCTCCTGGAAGTGGGCGGTGTCGTCCCAGAACGTCGACTCGCTCGGTGCGGTCGGGCCGTCGACCCAGTCGATTCGCTCGGCGGCCACGTCGTCCTCGAAAACATCCCGCGTACGCTCGACCTCGCTGTGGACGGGGTCACGGTCGGCGGGATTCGAGTGCCGCCCGTGTAGCGCGAGAGTCTCGGCCACCTCTACCGCGTCATTGTCGTAGTGGCCCGCGACGACGCCCTCCAGCACGTACTCGGTGTGGAAGACAAGTCGAACGTCGTACTCGCCACCGACAACCTCGACGCGGTCAGCGAGGGGAGTGCTTGACGTGAAGCTATCGCTGTCAGTCATCCGTAGGAACCTCCTCGTTGCCGAAACTCGTGAGTGAGACCGCTTCGTCGGTTAGGACGTTCTCGATGAGCGCCTTCGCCATGTTCACCGGCACGGCGTTCCCAATCTGCTCGGTCGTCTCGCCTTTGTTCCCGACGAACTCGTACTCGGGCGGGAAGCCCTGTGCAGCGGCGAGTTCGTCCGGCTGGAGCATCCGGTAACGGAGGTCCAGCCCCCACGGTGAGAGTTCCGGCACGCACAGCGCGTGTCGGTCCTTCGTCGTCACCGTCGGGACTGGATCCGAGAGCGAGGCCGTGTCGCTGTTCCCGTAGTACTCGACGAGGAACGGCGAGACGAGGTGGCCGTCGTGGTTCTTCGCAGTCACGGTGTGCAGCGGTCGCTCGTCTGGTTGGTACGTGGCGTTGCTGTGGAGGCCACGACGCGGGCCGTTCCGAGGCTTCACGAACGGCTCGGCCTCAATGTAGTGGATAGCGCCCCGGGTGGCGATGGTCGGAACGGGCGCGTCGTCGGCGTCGAGGGCGCGAGCGTTCGACTGCTGGCCCATCACCATCCGCGTCCCCGTCTCCGACTCGGCAACACTGCCGCCATCGGCGGCGACGGCTGGAGCTGCGACGAAGAACGGTTCGGTGCGCTCAACGAGTGCCGAGTCCAAGTCATCAACAGCAACGATGTCCTCCTGCATCTGGTGGACGTCGTCCGGGGTGAGTTCCTCGATAGCGTCAGCGAACGCGGCGACCTCGTCGCCACAGTGTTCTCGTAAGCCCTGTGCGATTCGCTGCATCGTGTTGTCCGAGAGTGGCCGCGACCGCTCCCAGACAGAGCCGCCACGGTGGGAGTGGTTCAGGATGTCCGCCGCCCTCCGCCACGGTGCGGTGTCCTCGTCCGGCGTCTTCGAGTGGGTCGGCGTCGGGAACGTCGCTCGTCCGTTGCGCTGGCCGACGATGAACAACCGCCGTCGCTTCGTCGCGTCACCGTAGTCGGCGGCGTTTAGCACGTCCCAGTCCATTGAGTAGCCGAGCGAGTGGAGTGCGTTTATCCACGCCTCGAACGTCTCGCCGTTCCGCGACGGCTTCCCGTCCTCGTCGACTGGTCCCCAGGACTCCAGCTCGGGAACGTTCTCGATGATGAGGTGCTTCGGTCGGGTCTTCTGCACCCAGTCGACGACGTGCCACGGACTCGCCCGCTTCTGCTCGTTGACGGGCTTCCCGCCCCGCGCCGACGAGAAGTGCGTACACTCGGGACCGCCGACGAGGAGATCAACATCGTCCTTCCCGACGACAGCGGGTGGGTGGAGTTCCTCAACCTTCGCGTTGTGGTGTTCCGCCCACGGGTGGTTCCGCTTGTGCGTCTCGATGGCCTTCGTCCAGTGGTTGATAGCGATGAGGCGAGCGTCACGCTCCAACTGTTCGCACGCGAGCGCGAGTGCAGTCGAAAACCCACCACCGCCGCAGAACAGGTCGACGGCGACGAGGCTATCGGTTCTCATGGAGGGTCTGTCACTCACGGGGAGACACCTCGTAGTTCAGTTCGAGCGTCTTCGCGCGGTAAAGCGACCCTTCGCCGGAGTCAGTCGCTTCGACGTGGTAGTACCGCGTCCCGTCCGGTTCAGAGAGTAAGTGCGTGACGGCGTACTCGGCTTTCTCGACAGCGATACCGCCGGGGGCAAACTGCTGTTCAGTCTCTCGAATCAGGTCGCCGTCCTCGAATTTCCACTCACTCATGGGTGAATCACCCGCCCGTCACGTTCTCGCGTGATAGTGACGCTGTGACCGACACCTGCGTGGTCTTCGTGGCTCATACCTTCTCGCTCGGCGTCGCCAGCACCGTCGATTTTCTCTACCCATCCGCACTTGCCACATTCGAAGTGATACATCCCCTGCGACGAGTCACCGTCTCGACCGTCGCTCGTGGAGAGCTTATCAGGCCGAGACATCGGTAGCCACCTCCTCAGTGTAGATTACCTGCGGTTCGTCGTAGGTGTCTCGCACGGCGTACTTCGCCTGATGCTTGGCGTTATTGAGTGTGTACGCCATGAACACGTCTCGCGTCCACTTCCCCGAGTCGGAGTCTCGAACAGTGATTATCCAAACGTTCTGGCCGTCGCCGTCCTGCTGAACTTCCTGCGAGCGTCGGTCACTCACGACTGACCACCTTTCTCGTCGCGCCGACTGGAAACTCAACGCCACAGGACGCGCACGCCCCCTCGTCGCCCGGTTCGGCGCACTGACGCGGTTGATAGCCACACTCCGGGCATTGAAATACCTCCTGCGGCGGTTTCGCGTCACTCATCGTTTACCTCGTAGTCCTCGAAGACAGCGAGCGGGGCGTCCCCGTCATGACGGTGCTCGCCGCACAGGACGTCTCCACCCGCCGAGACGTGCGTTGCCTCCTCGTCACACCCGTCCTCGTAGCATCTCGGAGCAGCCCGGTCGTCGTCTTCGTCGAGGTGGAACTGGTCACGGAGGAACAGTTTGAGCGGCTTCAGCCGGCCGTCCCAGAAGTAGTAGTGGCTCTCCATGACGAACCGGTTTTCCTGAATCGATTCCGGGTCGGTGTCGAAGTCCACCTGGACGTCGAACGTTTCGAGCGCCTTCGAGAACCCAGCGGCGTAGGCCTTCAACAGGCCTTCGTTGAGTTCGTCGCAACGCGCCTCGTATTCGGCGTAGTCCTCCGTATCGTCGTTGATGGTGACCTCTGAGGCCATATCACATCCTCGTGAGTCACCTGGATATATCAGAGGCCGAAGAATTCAATCGATGTTAGAGAGATGGTCGTCGAAGCGTTCGGTCTGCTCCTCGACGTCGATGTGCTGGTAGGCGGCATGGGTCGTCGAGAGATCCTTGTGCCGAGCGAGGTCCTGGGCGTCGCCCCGATCGCGCCGGTAGACCTCGCCGACGATGCCTCGACGAGCGCCGTGGAGTTGGAGGTAGCCCGCTCGGTCCTCAACTTCGATACCCGCCTCGGTGGTGAGTCGCTTCATGACAGTGCGTGCGCCCTCGGTCGTAAGCGATGGTGGAGCGAGATCGCGCTCGCGAAGGAGTGAGTCGATGCCGCCCGCTTCCGACGCGAGGTTGGCGACGTCGACATCGTCCCCCAGCACTGTGCGAACGGCGTCGTACTTCGAGGGGGCGTGCCCGGTCGGGAACACCGGCCAATCCTCGCTTACGGGGCGCTGGACAGCCTGCCACCGTTCGAGGCCGACCGCCGACTTCTGTGGGAGCGCTGCGGGCCCGAGGTGCAGGTCCTTCCCGAGGATGCGCATCGTCTGGCCCTCCAGGTCGACGTCGCCCCACCGAAGGCCCTGACGCCCCTCACGGTCGTCCTTCGGATGGCGCAGCACCTCCGCGCCACGAACGGCCGAGTACGCGAGCACGCGCACGAGCGCTCGGTCACGTGCCTCAGTGGTCGCATCGAACCCCTTCTCGTCGACAGCCTCCGCTGCGCGGTGGTCGACGTAGCCGACGAGCTGGCGACGCTGCTCGGTCGTCCAGAACTGCTGGTCTGTTCGCGAGGATTCGCCAGCCGGGAGCGCCTCCTGGGCGGCGTTGGTGAGGGCAGGGTTCGTCGGGAGGCGATCGTCACGGACGCAGTAGGTGAGGAACCCAGATAGATACGAAAAGTACGAGTTCGCGGTCGAACCCGCGATACCACCCGCAGTGACACGGTCATCGAGACGCTCGGCGTAGCGACGCATCACGAGCGGTCCATCGTCACCGGCGAGGTCGTCGAGGTCACGACCGCGGGCGTGCATCCAGCCGATGAACCGCCGGAGCTCCGAGCCCGCGGCGTCGACGTACGCGCCGGTCGGGTCACCGTCGTCATCTCGACCTGTCGACTTCGACCGGAGGTAGCGCTCGGCCGCTATCTGCAGCGATGTTTGCTGGCCGTCGTCCCCGGGAGTAACGGCCGTCTCGGTGGGTTCCATCTCGTACGACGACCCGAGGGCGAGGCCCCGGAAATATCTACTTGGTTGTGTGTCTTTACAACATAGTGGCATCCCGGAATATCTGAACCGGCCCTCAACGCCGATACAGGCCTCAAGGCGCAGATATTCACCCACCTGTAATTTGTTTAAACCATATCACGCGATACCGAATCTGTGCGCGTACGCGCGTGAATCTTAAATATTACAACCGTGAAATGTGACTATACATGGTCTTCGGAATGACCTCAGATATCTCGAAATTCTCAGCCCTCCATGCTGTGTCCGAGGAAGTCGCCGGGACGAGTGAGATACTAGCGGCGGCGTTCGACTCTTCAACACTTGACGCCGCTACAGTTGCTGGAATGGCTGGAACACCCGTTGATGCAAATTCCAGCCTCGAACTCGCCATGAAGGGTGCTCTCGGCGAGGCGAGCGCGCTCAACAATCTCGGACCGGCGGTCGAAACCGCGAACCTCATAGACTTCACCCCCACACCAACCGAGGCTTCGACGCTCACCACCGCGCTCACAGGAGCAGAAGTGGATGCAGCAGATGTGATGAGTCCAACGATGGCTCAAAGCGTCCTCGGTGACTCCAGCACCATCACCTCGACCCTCACGGCAGCGCACCTGCCTGCCAACGAGATTCTCCGCGCAGCAGACATTGCACCAACACTGGTTGGCGCCAGCAACGATATTTCGCCAGCCGTTCAAGCGCTGCACGGAGCACTCGATATATCTCCGGCCATCCAGGCCATGCACGCCTCCTCCGGCTTTACCCCGACGACCCAAGCAATCCAAGGAGCGATGGACCTCACATCGGTCGCTGAACAAATGCGCCTCACAGGCCAGATACCGAAGGTCACGCTTGGGAAAGAGATGATGAAGGGTGTCAACGCGGCGCTCGCGGTAGAAGAACTACAAACGTTCGGGCCCCCCTCTGACATATTCGACACCCTGTTTCAGGGGATAGACTACACGGTCGACCCGGCTACATCTGGGTACCACAACCCGACACTCGGAGACATCATCCTCGACGAACTATGGGCAGCCGGACGTGAACAGCCCTCACCAATCGTCTCTGCGGTATTTCAGTGGTCGGTTACTGCCGTTCGTGTCCTTCACCCCGGTTACTCGACTGAAGAGGTTCTAACGGAAGCGTGTGGGGTCGTTGCTGTCGTCATCTGGGTGGCCATTTGCACGAGGATGGGGGGTGGCACGCTCGAGACTACGCTTTCCTCGCGCATCCCTCACTATTACACGAAAGGATTGGCTACCCGCTACCTCACCGACGAGGAGATGGCTGTCGGCGTCGACGAACCGCTACCTCCCCTCGAAGACGAGGGCAACGACCGAGAAGCCGATCAGGAGTAACTCACACTCCAGTCGTTGAAGACTACGAACATCTCGACGTTGCTATCGACGAATGCAACGTTTTGGCGCTCATTTTCTCTTGGATGCGGGGTCCCCTCCTCTCTTGCAAGACCTCAGCGACAGCAACCTCACCTCTTAACCAAGACGATATAAGACACTGCCGCCATCCTTGGTTAGAGAATGGCCGAAGCTAAGCGTCCAGCTCCCCCAAACAACGCCGTACAGTACATCGTCGATGGTCTTAACCGACAGAAGCCACCGATGCTGCGTCAGCTCGCAGAGTACGCCGAGGCGCTCGCCGACTGGAAGGAAGCCGACCAAGAAGAGGACGTCCCCGACGAGGTCGCCGACGCCGATCGACCCGATGGCGTCCCTGGAAAGGCGAACATCGTGACGAAGACCATCGACGGCAATCAGTACTACTACTATCAGTGGTGGGAAGACGGAAAAACGAAATCTGAGTATCTCTCGCCGGTGAATCCGAAGCGCAGCGGGTCGTCGGAGTAGCTATAGCGCGGCTTTCACAGCCAGACCTACGATGAAGAGAATCAGTGCAGGAGCCACCCACTCCCCGAATACAGGAACGCTCTGGAATAGGCCGACCCAGGCGAACATGCCACCAGACATGCCCACCATGTCGAAGAATTCGGCTTTCGTGAGCATCCAAGACGCAGCCGTCAGCGAGCCAAGGAACACGAGTCCTTTTCCGAAAAACCCCACTACCGACCACCCACCGCCGCTCGACGGCTTTGCTCGCCCCACATTATGAAGCCGACACCGAGGACGAAGATGAGGCCGCCCGCTATCGTCGAAGCCACTGTACTTCCCGCCCCGATCACCATCAGGCCAACAACGACACCGAGGAAACCTGCTCCACTGCCGAAGAGCCACTTTACCGCTCCAGTCAGTGCACCAATCAATGTCATCAGCAGTCCGTTAAGTCTCGATTACTTTAACGTTTGCGGCGGAATCGGACAAAGAAGAGGACTCAGTTACTCTGGAACAATAATCCACCTGACGAACTCGTCAGGTGCTGTCGGACTTTTCGGTTAACACGACATGATTGTCATGACCATTAAATTTCGACTCGATACCGGCGCGGTTGTTCTTCCTCGTCATCGACGACGAGTCTCTCTTCGTCGACAGCCCGCTCGATTGCGGCTTCGACATCACTGGCAGAGACGACAGACTCCTCGATGTGCCCAGCACCATCGCGACGGTCCCACGACAGGGCTCGAACGATGACGTGCTCTGGCACCGAGTCGGGTTGCTTCGGCGAGGTCTGGGCGTCGACCGTCGCGACGACCCGCTCGACGAGGCGATCGTCATCCACTTTGGAGGCTTCACTCATGACTACTCGTCCGAACCCACCGCTCAAAGGCGTATCCAAGGAGTGTGTAAAGGAGAGGCATACGCTTTTGATGGTGAACCCGCTACTATCGACAGGGCCGGAGCTAACGTACCCACTTGTTGTGCCAAAAACAGGGGTCGTTCTCCCCGGCCTTTGCCCACGAACCGTGAGCTGACCGTCTCGGCTACTCCTCAATGTCGACCCCACGCTCTTCGAGCGCCAGCCGCGCGACCTCCTCAGCGTGGGCTGCGCTGAACCGAACCAGCGCGTCGTGGATCTCTCGCTTCGACATGTTCCGAACGCCATGCTCGCGGAACACCCGCTCCATGTCGAGCGTCATCGCGTCCTCAAGGCGCTCCCACGACTCGGGGCGCGGGTAGAGTTGCCGTTGCCACTGGTTCTCGAAGCCGAACGCAGGCGTCTTCTCGGGAGGGTCTGCCGGCTCCTCTTGGTCGGCCGTCTTCTCGGTCGACTCCTCTTCTACTTCCTCCTCGTCGTCATCAGCATCGTCGGCCGCATCGCCGAGGTCGAAGCTCACGCCTGGACACCTCCTTGTTCGACGATACGCGCCAGTGTCTCGAAGTGGTCCAGCTGGGGATGGTCGGGATCGTACGCCGTGAGCGGTTGGCGCTCTTCGTAGGCGTCGCCGAACGCCGCGCTGTGTCGGATTGGAATCTTCGGTGGTGCCATCTCGCCGTTGTCGATGGCGTCCCACTCTTCGGCGGTCACGCGCGCGAACGGTGGGATGTGCGCGTCGAGGACCTCCTCGACGGTCGTTCCCTCGGGGAGGTCGCCAGAGTCGGGGTCGACGCCGTCGTAGCCCGCCATCAGGTAGCTCGCGAAGTGCTCGTCGGTGTTCATCGACTCCAGTAGTCGACGGTCCTTCGTATTCTGGTCGACCCGTCGCGAGAGGTCGTTCGGGACGGTCGCAAGGATGTCGAACTCGCCGAGTTGCTGGCGAATCGGTGCGACCAACTTCGTTGCTGTCTCCCTGAGACCGTTCAGTGCCTCCGGGACAGGCATCAATGGCAGGATAGCGTTCGGCGCAGCGACGACCGCGTTGTTCGTCAGCTTGTTTCGCGAGCCCGGGAGGTCGAACAGGATGTAGTCGTACTCGCCCTCGTCGAGCAGCGGGTCGACGAACTCGTTTTTTCATTTTCAAGATCGCTCGCGAGCACCGAGGTCCTTCGAGAGCTCGTCGACGACGCGTTCGAGATTCAGTGACGGGACGAAGTCGAAGCCCGTGGCCCGGGTGCTTGAGCGATCTCCTCGAAGTGTCCGGCGCCGTCCAGGAGAACGTTGGCGAGGTCGGTCGCGCTTTCGTTCTCGCGGGTGTAGTAGTCCGAGTCCCGTCGAGAGGTG
>NZ_WSZK01000032.1 GCF_009791395.1 Halomarina oriensis | reverse complement strand
ACGACGCTTCATACGATATTCAACGTATCGTGAAGCAAGTATCTTCTGGAGAACCCGTCGCTGTTAGACTCGCGGCACGTGTCTAACAGTTGAATCAGTCGAGTTACGGTGAAAGAAGGTGGCACTCAGCTGTTAGACTCGCGGCACGTGTCTAACAGTTGAATCAGTCGAGTTACGGTGAAAGAAAGGTGGCACTCAGGTGATGCAGCGTCCACCCCCGGCCAGTCGACGCAGTGGCCCCGCCCGCGACTGGCATCCCAATCGCCACGGCGAGTCACCCTGTACCACCACATCCCAGCGGAGCTTCTGGCGCGACCAACTCGTCGACGACGGGTCGGTCGCGAATTCGAAAGAGGATGCCCTCTCCGATCGACAGTTCCAGCTGCTCCTGGAAGGGGCCCGCCAACTCGATGCCCCGTACGCCAGTCAAGCGCGGTTCATCATCTTCGCGACCGGCCGGTTAGGGATGCGGGCCGGCGAGGTCGCCCACATGAGCGAGCAGTGGATCGACTGGCGCGAGCGGACGATTCACATCCCGCCGTTCGACCCGTGTACAAAGGGACGGGGGGGATGGCGAACCGTGTGGCTACTGCGTGAAACGCGCAGAGTCGATCGCCGAGCACAACATCGAAATCTCCGTCGAGCAAGCACTGTCGACACGGTGGGCCCCGAAGACAGCTGCTGGCGCGCGTGCCATCCCATTCGATTTCGAGACGCGTGTCGAGATGGCCGTCGAGCGCTTCTTCCAGACCCATGCCGAGTACCCCCATTCACGAGTCAGTATCAACCGGCGCGTCGACCGTGCCGCCGAGGCCGCCGAGGGGCTCGACAGCCAGCGCGTCTACCCACACGGCCTCCGTGCGACCGCGAGCACCTTCCACGCCGCTCGCGGGTTGACTGGCCTCCCGCTCCAGGCGTTCATGGGCTGGGAGAAACTCGCGACTGCCGAAACCTACCTCAATGGAACCACCGAGGCGACCCGCCGAGCACTGCGGTCGGTCCACTCCTCGCGATAGCACGCCGACTTTCTTTCACGCCGATTCGTAGTGACTCAGCTGTTAGACCCGTGCCGCGAGTCTAACGTTCACCTCTCGCGGTAATCACGCAACGTGCGCCTCGGTATACGTGGGCTCAGTGGCAACCAACGCCAGTCCAATCACAGAGACGATGGCCACAGCCACCCCGGCCACGAGCGGGCTCAGTCCGGTTACTGTGAATAGCGTTGCGCCGACGAGGAGTACCAGCCAGCCCGACGCCGCACGCTTGTGAGCAGCTTGCGCTGAGATGATGAGCCCGAGAAGGCACACCAAGGAGACGACGATTCCAGTGTCTACGCTCGGAACGTCCAGAAGAGTACCTGCAACGCCGATGAAGACACCGATGAGGCATAGTCCGGCGGATACGAGCGCATCGGTTGAGGGCATTACCGTTCGTTCCCTCCGAATACGCATATGTATTCTGTTCAGACAGGTGTGTCCGAACTGCGACCAGCTTGCCCAGTAGCTCGCTGATATACCCACGCTCTAAGTCTATCATTAGCGGCAAATGAGTGACTCGTGCCGCGAGTGTATCAGTCGAAGTTCCCCGCAGCCCCTGTTTGTAGTCCACCGTCATCCCGCAGCGTTGCCCACGGAAAGTAGCGCTCTGTGAACCAGTACGTCGATAGCGCCGAGGTTTCTGAGCCCAATCGGTAGTTGAGGTAGTACCCTCCCTCCTCGTCGATGAACGACTCAGCGATTGTATTTCCATTAGCGGGCGCAGCGATGTAGAGGTCTCGCGGTGGAGAGAGTGCCTCAAGAGTCGAGGGGTCTGGTCTGTTCAGCGAGATGTCGTTGAGTTCGCGCTCTGAGTCCGTTACGTGATGAACAGTGACGTGGAGCGTTGCGTCTTCATCAGTTCGGTTGGTGAACTCGATAGAACCACCGGGGATATGTGGGCCATTGTCGTTACTCAGACTGAACCCGAGACACCCGCTCGTTCCAGCGAGTGCTCCCACACCGAGAGCGAGGACCTGACGGCGCTTCATGTCGATTACTCGACTGCTGCCAGGTAAGTACTTTCTCGTAATACGAAGTGATAGACCCACGCTCTCTGTCTAACAAAACCGGCAATCGAGGAGGCGGATTCACTGATTCCCGAGGAGCGCTGCTGAGAGCCAACTCGTTCTGTCAGAGTAGCGCCGGTCGGTCAGCGACCGCTGACTGGTCGGTAAGTGGTACTGTCTGCTGAGCGTGTGGTTTGTAGAAATCCAAACGCCGAACTTCTGTGGCAAAGAGGCAGGCACCGCCGGAGCGACGTAGAGGCATACGTTTTTGAGCGTGAACCCGGTATCTCAGATAGGGCCGGAGCTAACGCACCACTTGTTGTGCCATAAACGAGGGGTCGTTCTTCCGGCCTTTGCCCACGAACTCCTGAGCAGACGGTGTCGCCTACTCCTCGGTGTCAACTCCTCGCTCTTCGAGCGCCAGCCGCGCGACCTCCTCGGCGTGGTCGGCACTGAACCGGACGAGCGCGTCGTGGATCTCTCGCTTCGACATGTTGCGGACGCCGTGGTCACGGAACACCCGCTCCATATCGAGCGTCATCGCGTCTTCGAGGTCCTCCCATGACTCAGGGCGAGGATAGAGCTGACGCTGCCACTTGTTCTCGAAGCCGAACGCAGGCGTCTTCTCCGGTGGGTCGGCCGGTTCTTCGGGCTCGGAGTTTGATTCGGATTCAGTCGCCTCCGCTTGTTCTCCATCGTCATCAGCATCGTCGGCCGCATCGCCGAGGTCGAAGCTCACGCCTGGATACCTCCCTGTTCGACGATAACCGCCAGCGTCTCGAAGTGGTCCAGCTGAGGATGTTCGGGGTCGTACGCCGTCAGTGGCTGACGCTCCTCGTAGGCGTCCCCGAAGGCCGCACTGTGTCTGATGGGTACTTTCGGGGCAGCGCGCTCCCCGGTGTCGATGGCCTCCCAGTCCGCGGCGGTCACGCGCGCGAACGGTGGGATGTGCGCGTCGAGAACCTCCTCGACCGTCGTTCCCTCGGGTAGGTCACCTGAGTCGGGGTCGACGCCGTCGTAGCCGGCCATCAGATAGGAGGCGAAGTGCTCGTCAGTGTTCATCGACTCCAGGAGCCGGCGGTCTTTCGTGTTCTGGTCGACGCGGCGCGAGAGGTCGTTCGGTACCGTGGCGAGGATGTCGAATGCTCCGAGCTGCTGGCGAATCGGCGCGACCAGTTTGGTCGCCGTCTCACGCAGTCCGTTGAGCGCCTCCGGGACGGGCATCAGCGGGAGGATAGCGTTCGGTGCAGCAACGACCGCGTTGTTCGTCAGCTTGTTTCTCGACCCCGGCAGATCGAACAGGATGTAGTCATACGTCTCGCCGAGCAGCGGGTCGACGAACTCGTTTTTCATCTTCGTGAGTCGTTTCTACGAGTACGAGCAGTACGGTCAGAGCGCGCTCAAACTCATGTTCGACGCCCACGCCGACTTCTTCTTCGACCCCGAGTCGTTCGACGACCGGTACGGCGAGGTCGGACGGGTTCGCCGCCGCGA
>NZ_WSZK01000031.1 GCF_009791395.1 Halomarina oriensis | reverse complement strand
GGACGAAGGCAGTCATGGCAGGATAGCGTTCGCGCAGCGACGACCGCGTGTCGTCAGCTTGTTTCGCGAGCCCGGGAGGTCGAACAGGATGTAGTCGTACTCGCCCTCGTTCGAGTCAGCGGGTCGACGAACTCGTTTTCATTTTCAGATCGCTCGCGAGCACCGAGTCCTTCGAGAGCTCGTCGACGACGCGTTCGAGATTCAGTGACGGGACGAAGTCGAAGCCGTGGCCCGGGTGCTTGACGATCTCCTCGATGTCCGCGCCGTCCAGGAGAACGTTGGCGAGGTCGGTCGCGCTTTCGTTCTCGCGGGTGTAGTATCCGAGTCCCGTCGAGAGGTGACCTGCGGGGTCAAGGTCGACCAGCAAGACGGCGTGGTCACGTCTGGTCGCCAGCACGCCTGCGAGCGTGTTGGCGAAGATGCTCTTACCGAATCCTCCCTTCAACATCGGGAAGCAAACCGCCCGTGGTTCCACACCGCCATCTGTCAGGATCGATTCTCCTTGTGTGGTCGAACACTCCACTTGTTGTGCCATTCGTTCAGGCCATTCGAGGGTACCGACTTAAACATAAGGTACAACCTGTACCTACTGTACAGTTTTTACAGTAGTTGAGGTAGCTGACTACTTTACCTACTCCGACAATAGAAGGTCCGGGGATTGTATTTCTGATCCACCTACTGGAAAGTAGGTGAACGAGACCACTTGAAAGAGTGTATGAACCACAAAGTAGTCACAATAGGTACAGTAGGCACGAACTCCAACCACTTGGCAGTAGGCACAGCGTGAACAGTAGGCACGCCCCCTCCAGAAGTCGCACGCGGTGCCTGCCCTGAAGCAGGACCAGCAGGTGCGCAGAGTATCAGTCACCAGAGGTAGCCAGGTCGGTCTGCACTAACCAAGGATTCAGACCGGAACTCGGATGGCGTGGTTAGGTGCGAGGAACGGACGTCGACTGTCGTCGATTCGGACAGCGTTCGACGTCGACGCCAGACTCATCAACTCGCACTCGACAGCCAGCGTAGGCCAGCGTCAGTGCGGGTGGCGTCGACGCGGTTGAGAAGAGGAGGTTGAGGGCGTCACCATCGACCGCGTCCTGCAGCGGCGGGAGCTGTAGCGGGTCGTGGTCCAGTTCGGTCGCAACCGCCTCGACGATACGTGTTGAGACGCGTGGCCGTTCGCTCATAACAGGAGGCAGGAGTCTCCCCGGATATATCAATGGTAGAACACCCCTCACACCGAGTGTAACGAAACGATCAGGGAACGACGTGGCGAGTGACCCACGCAATCGCACTCGGCGGGAGTATCCAGGAGCATTCTCGCTGGTAGTGTTTGGTGCCGTAGCCACGACCCGCAGGGATACGGTCGATCTTACAGAGCAGCGGGAACAGCCAGTGGGGGCGGATGGCGACGTACTCGCGCTCGGGGCCGTACCAGCCGGCCTTGAACGGGTAGAATGGCCAGCGACCGAGGAAGTTCAGGTGCCATCCGTCAGGACAGCCCTCGTCGAGGTTGTGGACGCCAATGCATCGGAGTACCCAGACGGCGGAGACGCCGTGCCCGATGGTCCAGCAGAAGAACAGTGTCGCGAGGAGCGAAAGGAGTGATTCAGCCATCTGAATCCCAGACTCGACTGTGGTCGATGTCGAGTGGGTAGTCGGTCATCGGACGCGGTCGGTTCTCCGCCTCGTTGTCGAGGACGGCCTCAAGGTTCCGGAACGCCCTCGAATTGCGGTCGCCACGGTAGAGTTCGCCGGTCCGCTGGGTACCGTAGACCCACTCAACGCCATCGTGACGAACGAACCAGCGAACGTCGAAGTCATCGGTCCGGTCGGTGACCGTCACGTACAGCTCACCACCGATCGCCTCCAGGACGGTGAGCCAGTCGGTCGTTGAGAGTTCCGGAGAGAGTGGCATCGAGGTGTTGTCGGACGGGTCCCAGGCCTCGATCTCCGTGCGGAGACGTTCGACTGCATCTTGCTCGACACCCTCGAGCACGTCGATTATACAGTCACGGTGAGCCCAAGCGACGTCCTCGAAAGGGTCGGGCGTGCTCACGGCGCCAACACCTCGCCGTTCGCGTCGACTTTTCGGACACCAGCGACCGCCGCATCGGGGTGCTTCCGGCAGTGCTGGTGCCACTCCATCCACGTCATCGGTTCATTACAGCAGTTGCAGAGCCACGTCACGAGACCGACCTCCAAACGACTGCTTCGAGTTTGTCACTCACCACGTCCAAGCACCTCCATCGACTTGACCCGCTCACCCATCCGCGAATACTTTGGAGAGAGGCCGATTTTGTTGGTCTTATCGTCGTCCCAGTCCGCCTCTTTGTAGAGCATCGGACTGGAGGACGCCCCACCGAGGCACAGGAGGTGGTACTCCGTCCTGTTGCCTTCCAGTTCGACCACACGGTAGTATTTCGCCTCACCTCGGCGTCGACGAGTCGGCGAGACGTTCTGTCTGGCGTGGGCACCGACAACCGTCAGCGGGCGAGAGCGGTCGTTGAACAGCACGTCTTCACCGTCAATCAGGTCCAAACCCTGCTCGTGGCAGGGATGAGTGTCGTCACTCACCGTTCTCACCCCGTCCGTCTCGAACTGCGTCGAGGACCTGCTGGGTCCGCTTCGATGGTTCGTCACCGGTGATGAAGCCACGCCGACGTCCCTGCTCGAACGGCGGGAGCTCGACCGGCGGCATCAGCGGCAGGCCGAGGTCGATAAACCGGCCGTCACCGGGTTCCCGGAGGTACCAGTGTGTGCCCTGATACGACTCGTCGACGTCGCTCCACGAGAGACAGTAGACGTCGAGGTCGCAGTCGTTGAGGTGGTAGTACGCTTCAGCAGCCGGATAGCATAGACCCGTGAGCGGGTCGACGTCCTCACCGTGGTCGTACTCGCCCTTGCGTAGCTCCGGGTGGTCACGGAGGTACTCACGGATGCCCGCCGCGTCCCGGTCGGGAACGACCAGAACTCGTTCCGGCCTGACACCACCAGTCGCATCACATCGCGAGCAGGTGCCACTGTGTGAGCAGGTGCCTTGGGCGTGGCAGAGGTCGTCGAAACACGAGAACCCGCGTCCACTACAGACCGGGCACAGTCGCATCGCCTCACAAATGCACTGGACGTCTGGTTGAGAACACTCGCGACAGACGTTCATCGGGTTGAATCCACCGAGGGCGCTGTACGCTTCGCGGTGGTCACTCGCCATCGGTCACCTCCGGGAAGGTGGTCTGGCCCACAGCGACTGGGCTCCCGGCGACGTCCGAGGGCGGGTAGTGCGCCTCTTCGCCCATGATGTTCGTCAAGAACGTCCGGATGGAGTCGTGGACCGTCCCGATATCCTCGGGGTTGCGCTTCAGCAGTGGGTCGTCCTGCTGGATGCGCGCGAGAATGCGATACCAGTCACGCGTGCGGGTGTACGTCTGCTCCCGATGCTCGTCCCACTTCTCTTGGGTGTCGTAGACCACGCTCGGTTCGGGGTCGAGGAAGCTCTCGGCCGGTTGGCGAAGCCCGGACTGCCCGCGCTCGATAGCAAGACACGGGATACAGCGGCCGACCGGGCCGCGGTCGCTGTTGAGTTCGTACGCCAACGCTGTCGAGTCGCAGTACGAACAGGCGACCTCGTCATCGCTCATAGGTCGACCACCCAGCCGCAGATGCCGCACTCCAGATACCGCTCGACACGCTCATCGGCGACGACCTCTCCGTAGATCTCGGCGTAGCGGATGTCGCCGGTGTGCTCGACGACTCGGCGCATCCCACCCATCGGGTCGGCACATCCCTGAGGACACTCCGTGTCTGTCCGTGTCTTCTCGGTCGACGGGAGGCCCTTTCGCTGGCGCTCGCTCAGTGTAGTGCCCGGCATCAGGCAGTCACCTCGACGTCTTTGTCGACGATATCCATCTCGCAGACCTCGCCGTCGTGTACGCAGTGGAGCGTCGGCGGCAACTCGAACGCGCCGGCGCTGGTGCTGTTCGTTGCGACTTGGTGTCCGCACTGAGGACACTCGTGGAGACTCACGCGACCACCTGCGACTCTTCGTCGACAGGCTGGCTCACGAGCTGGCCACGGTCCTCATCGAAGACGAACCGCGACGGGTTGGTGGTCGGTTCATCGATGTCTGGGTACACGCGCGAGTGAATCCAGCCATCGTCGGGGGCATGCTCTGCACGGACGTCCCGCTCGGTCTCGGCGTCGACCTGCGCGTCGAGGAGGTCCTGGTCGGCGAGGGCGTCAAGCGCGACCTCGCAGTAGTACTCGAACCCGGCCGCATCGCGAGTCACGATGATACCGGTCTCTGGGTCAAGTTCCATAGCTCTCACGAGGAGATTCCGTGAGGTCCCGGATATACCAGAGGCCGGAGGGCTTGCGGGAACTCACCTAACTACGAAGTTAGAACAGAGCACGCTGAAACGTGGTTAGGGCAGCGGCCGAACGCTCCACCGACGACGCTTGCGGGTAAACTCGGTGGAACTTCTTTCTCGAACGCTCGATATCTTCGGTTGAGGGGCGGGGAGATGGACCGAGTTGCTCGGTGACGTTGAAGACGACAGATACGATACAGCCACGAGAAGCGTAGAATGGCGTTCTGTGTCGGGTTCCACGATACGCCACTACTCTACCAGCAGCCGTAGTTGGTACTCGGTCTCACCTTCTCCCCATCCACACTCTCTTTCTTCCATGAACCGGTACGCTTTTAACCTATTGTATGCTGTTAGTCCGTAGCGTCATCCACAAAGCAAAGAACGAACGGAGTGAGGCCGGAGCGTCATTCTACGTGGTGTTCACGGCCTGCGCCCGAGTTTTCACCGTTCGTGGCTTCTACCGCGGGCGAGAGGCGTCTGGACCCAACCCACTGTTGTAGAGATACGACCGTCTCAAAAAGAAGTTGGAAGGGATTTACCCGCACGATTCGCCATTGTCCTGTACCTGGGCCCGTAGAGGTTCCTCAGGCGTGTTTTGCTTCTCGCCGTGGCGACTCCGAGAGAAGATTTGCGGGTAAATCGTCTCTCCTCGAGCTCGACTGTACTGAGCGCTGGTCGAAACTGGCGACGATCGTGGTCAACGAGCGGTCGGCCAGCTCCTCGAGACGCAAAGTGGTCTCGAAAGTCGGACTTCATCGTCGAGGATTGGTCAGAATCGCCGATTGGAGGCTGAAATCAGAAGAGAACGACAGCGTTGTCACTACACCGCGGGGCATCCGTTAAGTGGCTCTGTTACTCACTGAGAGCGGCTTCGGCGAGGTCGCGGCGGGCTTCCTCGTTACCGGGGTACGTCTCGTCGATGACGCCGGCACGGCGCTGGTCGAGTTTCCGGATGGCGATTCGGTAGGCGATGGAGGCCTCCTCAACACACATGTCGTGGGCGTCGTCGTATCGGTCGTCGACCGGGATGTCCAGACAGCGGACGAGTTCGGGGAACGCCTGCGCAGTCTGGTAGAACTCGACGACATCGTCGAGCCACTGGGCGACCTGCTTCTCCCACTGCTGTTCGCCTTCGGCACGCGAACCGCTCCAGTCGATGGCTTCGAGCCAGTCGCCAACCGAGAGAAGCGTCATGGTGTCATCGTCGACGGTCGCCTGCTCGAGGCCGTACTCGACGGCGTCGTTGATGTGGGCGTTCAGAGCGGTGAACGTCGTGAAGAACTCCGAGCCATCGGGCGACTCGTAGAGGTAGTCCCCGACAACTGGGACCCACTCCTTGACGAGGTAGTCCTTCCCTGCGACTTCGTCGTGGCGCTCGTTCCCAGGACTTAGCTGCTTGAGGACGAGGTCGATTAGTTCACCACGCGTGACGACGCCGTCGTCGGCAGCGACACGTGCCATCGCGGCGAGTGCCTGCCCGCTCGTCTTCTTCCGGCGCTTGAGGGTACCTGGCTCGACGCGGTCGGGGTGGATTTCCAGGGCGGCGGTCGTCGGGTCGTCGAAGTCGTGGTTCTCGACGATGGTCTTCAGGTCGTCCCATTCGAGCGTGAGGCCTGGGCGAGCGAGGTCGGCCGACCCGACCGTCCGGTGGAACTCCGGCGTCGGGGTCGAGGGCGTGGCCAGTTCGTCCAGGTCGGTCTCGACGTACGTGGCGTCGGTGATGTAGAACGTCTCGTCGACGTCCTGCCAGTCGAGGTCGCCGGCGAGGAGGCCATCGAGGACGTCGGCCGGGAGGAGGTCGTCACGGACGAACGTCGGGTCGATGAGCCCGAACGTCTCGGTGTACGTCGAGTCGTAGAAGTGCCGGGTGAGCGCCGAACGCGTCGTCCCGTGAACGTGGGCGAGCGCGTCTGCGCGGTCACGCTGTGCGTCGGTCATGTAGGACTCGATCGCGTTCGTGAACCGAACGGAGGTCGAGTCGTGGTGGAATGCTGCTGCTGGTTCTGTCATCTGCTGGTGTAGTGAGAACGCTGCCGGGTCATCCCGACAGGCGTCGAGGTACGCGTCGACACGGGCGCGTGTTCGGAGGGCGATACGAAGGCCTCGTTCAGGAGTCGAACCTGAACCGTACCAAGCGAGGCACCCACTGCCCCAGTCCAGCCGCTCAGTGCGTCGATTTCGGTAACCGACGCCAACACTGGCTGCTGGCCGATGTCAGCACATCTGCTGAGGGGGGAAGCGGGCATCTATGGACTGTATGTGACACGCAGTCCACTCTCAGGACTCCCAATCGGCGTTATAATGCCAGAGTCGCCGCTAAACGACCCGAACATATATGCCACTTGGGCAGGAAGCAGAAGGTACGTGATTGGTCTCGGTGGGTAGGTGTTGGTGCACCGTTTGAACACCGAGGTACCTTCTGCGGTTCCCGACGTGTTTGAGTTGCTACCTTGTTCTTCTGCGATAGTGGGGTGACGACCCGTATATAGCTGAGGGTAGTCGCGGCCCGGCGTGCGACGCCCGTCAGACGGTTTCCGGCTCACACCATCACCTCCGCTGGCTGGCTGTAGTCCGAACAGACGGGACACCACCAGCCGACCTGGTCATCGAGTTCCTCGCGTTCGAGGGTCGCCTGACAGGCCCCACAGAGCTTCTCGTCGCTCCCGCCGTCAGCCATCGCCACCGGCGGCTTCGTCTCGGTCCTCGACTCGGGTACGGAGTCGTACTCAACGTCGACCGGTGCCGTGGCGAGGCCGGCCTCGACGTTGTCGACGGCGTTCCCTTCGAGCACGTCTCGCCGGCGGTTCAGCCACGCCATGACGAGCTGTCGTGGCCCACCGTCGTTGCGGCCGAGGTCAACTTCGACGGCCTGCCAGGCGTCAAGCGTCGCGGTGTCGTCGATCCCCTTGATGACGCTCTTGGCGAGGGCGAGCTCTGGAGAGTCACCCTCGCCGGTCGCCCTCCCGCTCTCACTTCGGGTTGCGAGGAACCGGGCGGGGTTGTGTCCAATCTCCTCGGTGTAGTGGCCATACCTCTGGACGTCTCGTCGGGTCGCTCGCTTCATTCGTCACCATCCTCGACGAGCTCGCGGACGGCCTGGCGGACGACCTCCGAGCGGTTGGGGAACGCTTCGTCCTCGACGAGCGCCTCGACTTCTTCAGCGAGGTCCGTGTCCATCCGAACGGTCCAGCGCTCGGTCGACTGCGTTCGCTGGCGGTCGGCCTGTGAGGGGTGGGTGCTCACTCGCAGAACACCTCGTGGGCGACCCACCGGGAGAACTCGCGCTCGCAGTCGTCGTTCGTACAGGTGTAGTCGCCAGCCGGGATGTTGCGAAGGCCGCGGTGCCCGCAGGGGAGGCGGTCACCGATTTCGACGTGGTTCTGAATCCACGCGTACGCGCCTCCAGAGGTACTCCACACAGTACGCCGGACGTCGTTCTTCGTGGTGGTGTGGCACCGCTCGATGATGCCGAGTCGTCTGAGTCGGCCCAGCGCCGGCCCGATCGAACTGCCCACGCCATCGAGCTCTCGTGCCTCCCACTGGAGACCGGGGCGAGGGAGGGCGAGTGCGATGTCGGCGTGCATCTGCAGCCAGGTCGCGGCCTCGCTACAGACGCTCCTCTCGCTCCACTCGACCTGTCCTGTCGGGTTCCGGTCCGTAGCCCCGAACGTGTCAAGACTCGTCTGAGCGCTCACGCCACACCTCCCGCAGCGAGCATGACGATGACCGCACAGACGGCGAGCACGAACAGGAAGAACCCGACCCCGACGAGTTGCCAGTGGCCGGCCCGAGCGTGCATCTACCGGCCCTCCTCGGTCGTGTTCTCACGACCACCATCTGCGAGGGCGAGGTATCCTGCGGCTTCTCGTTGGACGGTAGCGACCTGTTTGAGGACGCGTCGACCGTCTTCAGTGAGTGCGTACCAGTTGGTTCGACGGTTGAGTTCGCCCCGATCGACGAGGCCGGCGTCGACGAGTGCTCGGAGGTTGGGGTAGAGCGCGCCGTGGGTGACCTCGCTTCCGCGAAGGCGCTCGGCCTCGCGCTTGATGTCCTGGCCGCTGACGTCCGGGCCGTTGATGCGCCCGAGCGCGGTGAGGAAGTCCCGTTGCGAGCAGTTCAGCGCGCGGTACTCGCTGCTCATCGCCCCTCCTCCGTACCGCCGTCGGTCCTGGCGAGGGTAGCGGCGTGGTTGTGTGCGCGGGCGACGTACGCGACGAGGTCGCGGCCCTTGCTGGTGAGCGCGTACCAGTTGGTTCGGCCGTCGAGTTGGCCGCGTTCGATGAGGTTGAGCGTTTCGAGGTCATCGAACGCCGGGTAGAGCGCTCCATGGCTGATGTCGCGGCCACTGAACCGCTCGGCCGCGCGGCCGATCGTGGCTCCGCTGGAGCGATTGCCGAGCTGGGCGAGCGCCGTCAGCAGGTCGCGCTGGAGGGCGGTGAGGTCACCGTAGCACTCACCGACCGCGGGATTGGGGAGTGCTGGTGGCTGGTCGCCATCGGTGGCCGTAAACGGTGCAATAACTTTCTTATCGGAGTTCCGAGTGTATTCCATCGGTATGGGGTGTTAGCGGAACCGCCAGCGGCTCGCGCCACTGGCGGTCGTCCGTAACCGTACCCGGCACCGACTGCTCCTGGTAGAGCAACGGTGTCGTAACGCGCACCCACACCCGGCGTCGGTTGTGTGGAAAGTGATTGACGCTGGGTGTAGTGCGTGTCGCGCGGACGGCGCGACGAGGTGTTCTCACGCTGGACCTGACGGGCGACGGCTAGCGCCCGGCTCGTCGAGAGCCTGTCCAGGGCCGCACGCGCGGCAACGATACTCGGATGGAGAGCCAGACCTCGGGGCAGGTAGCAGCCCACGGGACCAACTGGGGTGGTGAAACGTCGGCTTTCCATCGATACGACAGACAATTTACTCTGCTTACTTAAACTTAACCGTATACGAGGTTGACCTCGACACAGTTTAGCATCAAGGTAAAGTCGTACCAGTCCAAGTTTTGAGCAATGACACCAAGCGCGGTCAAGAGAATGGTAAAGCGCGTGAAGTGGCTCTCGAAAATTGACTATTTCATCTTCGAATTTTTTGATGACCACGACATTGAGGTGTCTCCAAAAGTGCTTGCAGCCAATATCGGCTACGACGCTGGATACGCAGGCAAACGCCTTCGCGCTCTCTCCACGTCGGGTCTTCTCCAGCAGAACGAGAACGATCTTTACGAACTCTCTGACCTCGGTCGGGAGTTCTTGGCGGGCGACCTCGCTACCGATGAGGTTGAGGCACTCGACCCCTCCGAGCAGTAACCCGTCGTTCAGTCCGCGTTGGGAGACCATCCACTCAGACAGTCGTTCTGAGCGCCATATGAGCGGAGGGGAGTGCCTGCCAGATATGCCAGAAAGAGTGACACACCAGCGTGGAGTCGGATTATACCGGGTGAGACGGCTGATTCATCCTGGCGTCTGGGTTCGCCAAAAGTGGTGCCAGAAAGCGAGTGCGAGCATAGCCTCCCACTTATCTCGATGGATTCATACGAAGGCCGTGGCCTGTTTATCGAATCTCGGTGGAAGTGTATGCCACCGATACAGGCGCAGTTGCAGCAATTGAAACGCGGTCCAGTTACACATTCACTCCGCGCAGTCGTGCGCATCCCTTATATGGTGTTCGTCCCTCGTCTTGACATAACGAACGATGGGGCGTGAATCAGTTGGTCTCGGTGTGTCGGGCGTCATTTTGGAGGCGATTTGAGCGTGGGTCAAACGGTCTACGTATTCATAGATGAGAGCGGGAGCAACTCCCAAGGGCAGCTTTACACGGTGACTGGATGTTGGTGCGTAGGGAACAGCAACCCGTACAGCGTTCTCGATGATACACGCGAGAACTTGTGCGACCTTGCAGAGAGTCTCGGTGCGTCTGACGTCTCTGAGTTGAAGGGTGCGAAACTCCGGCCGACGACCATCGATACGCTCGTTCAGTCAGTCAGCGCGTTCGCTCACGAAGACGACTCGGTGCCGAGTCCTCCCTACCCGTGGCCCAACGGCGTAGACCGGCCTCTCCGCTTCTCCGTGAAGACGATGAACACCGAGTTGATGCTCGAGACACTCGAACGCCAAGGTGTCTCAAAACTCGATGCGCCACAGACGCTGCAGATGATAGCCCTGACGTCTGCGCTAGACCCGATCTACCGTGAGCCTCGGCTCTCGTACGACCACATCGATGATATCGAAATCTATCTCGACGCGGATGTTTGGAAGACGCCCGGGGCCGTGGTAGAGGAGATATCACAGGGAAGCACTCCCGTCAACACGTCCTTTGAGACGAAGGACAGCCGGAAAATCCCAGGGCTCCAACTCTCGGACTTGGCCGCGTATTCGGTCAGGAGGAACGCTCGGAAAGGAGACTGCAATCAGGCATATGCAGAAATTCAGTCGTCACTCCTCTCGATGTAACGTGGCGACGCAGAATGCCGCGCTCATACCCCTTCAGTGAGGGATCAT
>NZ_WSZK01000030.1 GCF_009791395.1 Halomarina oriensis | reverse complement strand
GTAGCGCCGACGAGATGGACTTCGCGGAGGTCCACGACTGCTTCACCGGCGCGGAGATCATGGCCAGCGAAGCCATCGGCTTCCTTCGAGGACGGCGAGGGGTGGCCCGCCGCCGAGGCGGCCGCCTCGTCGACTCGAGGGCGACCGACCCATCAACCCCCTCGGGCGGTCTGAAGGCGGAAGGGCCACCCCATCGGCGCGACCGGGACCGGCCAGATCGTCGAACTGACCGAACAGCTCAGAGGCGGTGCGAAGGAACGCCAGATAGACGGCGCGACGAAGGGTCTGGCCCACAACCTGGGTGGCGACGCCGCAACTACCGTCGTCACGGTGATGGAGGTGCGCGAATGAGCGCCCTGACCCACGAGGAGTGGGCCGACGCCCTGCGCGAGGGCGACCTGCTCGGCGTCACCTGTACGGACTGCGGGCGGACCTACGCGACCCCGTTTCTCGTCTGTGACGAGTGTGGCTCGCGCGACCTCGAACGCACCGCGCTCCCCCGCGAGGGCGTCGTCTACACCGAGACGACCGTCCAGGTCCCTCCCGAGCAGTTCGAAGGACCGTACCAGGTCGGGATGGTCGAGGTGGACGGCGCGAAGGTGATGGCCCGTCTCGAAGGCGGTGCGGACATCGGCGACCGGGTGGTGTTCGACGACGTGCTCGAAGAGAGCGGCGACCCCGCGCCAGTCTTCCGCGTCGACGAGTAGCGCGGCGACCGGCGGCCGTCGAGTCCCGCGAGAACGAGACGAGTCTTCGACGCCCGAGACTCCCCTTCAGACGCCCATCCGGCGGAGCCACCGCACCGGGTGGTCCAGTTCGTCGTCGGTCGGGAGGTTGTCCGGGGACTCCCAGACGACTGCGGCGGTCTGGACGTCACGGGCGGCCGCGACGGACTCGAAGAACTCCTTGCCGCGTTCGTACTGGCGCTGTTTCCGGCCGAGTCCGAGGAGGCGACGGAACAGCGTCGAGAGCGGACCGCCCTGTCCGCGGCGGGCGTCGAGTTTCGCCCGAAGGTCGGCGTACTCCCGGTCGAACGTCTCGTCCATCAGGAGTTCGGCGTAGCCCTCGACGGCGGTCATCGTCGTGTCGATCTCCTGCAGGTCGGCGCGGTTGAACTGGATGGCCGAGATGTCGTCGAGCGTCGTCTCGATGAGCGATTCGAGGTGGTCGTCGAGCCACGGGGCGGCCCCGAACTCGGCGGCGTGGGTCATCTCGTGGAACGCGATCCAGCGTCGGAACCGGGGCACGTCGACGTCGAGCATCTCGGCGACGTTGACGATGTTCGGGTGGACGAAGTAGAGGCGATGTTCGTCGTGACCCGAGAGGAGCAGCGGGTCGTACTGCCCGAGGACGTGGTTGGCGAGGAAGCCGACGGAGGCGGCGATAGAGCCGGTGTTGAGGGTGCGAGCGATGCCGGGGACGACGGCGGGACCGACCTCCAGTTGGTCGAGGACACGCCGGAAGGTGGGGACGTTGGCGTCGATCCAGTGGTGGCGGTGGTGGAGTTCGACGGTCTCGGGGAGGTCGAACTCGACGCCACCGATCTCCTGAATGCGTCGGTGGGCCGCCTTCACGTCGTCGGCGTAGCCCTGCTGTTCGGCGGTCGTGAGGTCGAGGTCACCGGGGTCGGTCGCCGCCTTGGCCGCTTCGCCGACGGCGTACCAGTCGACCGGACCGTCACCGGAGGCCTCGGAGACTGCACGAACCGCACGAAAGAGGTTCATGGACGATACAGGCGCACACGCTCCAAAGGCCTTCCGGCTACCCGTAGAATCGCCCCTCGCTCACGCCTCCGGACGGGCGCTCGCTGGCTCGTCGACCACGACGTCGTCGACCGGCGTACCGGCCCGACGGCGGCGGGCCAGCGCCGTCACGAACAGCAAGAACAGCAGGCCCACGACGGCGGCGACGGCCCCGCTGCGACTCGACGCTTCGTCCGTCTCCACGCCCTCGTCGTCCTCGTCGGTGAGGGCCGTCGACCCGTCCCAGTCATCGTCCCAGTTCTCGTCGCCCCAGTCCGACTCCTCGGGGGGGGGCCGGGTCCTCGTCGTCGCCACCTCGGAACTTCCGGGCCAGGACGACCCCGAGACCACCGACGACGGCCACGACACCGACCGCACCGACGACGAGCAGTTTCCCACGACCACCGCCGCTCCCTTCGGCGTCGTCGTCGTCGCTCTCGACGTCGACGCGGTCGGCGAGTATCTGGCGGCCCAACGGCGCGACGAACGTCGAGTCGGACAGGTCGACCTTGAACACCGTGATGTCAGCCATGCGTCGTACCTCGGCGGCCGACGGCTTAGCGGTTGTCCCGACCGGCGCGGAACCGGGACCCGGTCCATCGACCGAACACCCTCACGCTCCGGCAGCGAATCGCGGGCTACTTACTCGACGGTCGGTCACTGTTCGACATGGACGAACGCCAGCGTGGGTTTCTCGACGAACTGCTGACCACGGCGTCCCCCTCGGGGTTCGAGACGCCGGCGACCCGCGTGTGGGTCGACTACGTCTCGGCGTTCGCCGACGACGTGAGCGTCGACGCCTACGGGAACGCGGTGGCAACGGTCGAAGGGTCGGGGGATGCCGACGTCGCGTTCGGGGGCCACGCCGACGAGATCGGCTTCATCGTCCGCGCCATCGACGACGATGGCTTCCTCTCGCTGTCGCGTATCGGTGGGTCTGACAGGACCGTCATGCGTGGCCAGCACGTCACGGTCCACACCGACGACCCGGTCCACGGCGTCGTCGGCCAGACGGCCATCCACCTCCGCGACGGCGACGACGACCCCGCCGACATCGAGAAGCAGTCCGTCGACGTCGGCGCGACCAGCCGCGAGGAGGCCGAGGAACTCGTCGAGGTCGGTGACCCCGTCACCTTCTCCAGTGGCGTCCAGGACCTTCAGGGCGACCGCATCGCCGCTCGGGGGATGGACAACCGTGTCGGCATCTGGGCGGCCGCCGAGGGGCTTCGGCGGGCCGGCGAGCGCGGAGCGGAGGCGACGGTCCACGCGGTGGCGACGGTCCAAGAGGAGGTCGGGCTCGAAGGCGCGCGGATGGTCGGCTTCGACCTCGACCCCGACGCGTTCGTCGCCGTCGACGTGACACACGCCACTGACGCCCCCGGCGCACCGGGTGACGCGGTGTCCCCGGTCGGCCTCGGTGACGGTCCGGTGGTCGCTCGCGGGTCGACGAACCACTCCGGCCTCGTCACCGGTGTCCGGGAGGCGGCCGACGACGAGGACATCGACGTCCAGTTGCAGGCCGCCGGGAGTTCGACCGGGACCGACGCGGACGCGGTGTTCACCGCCCGCGGCGCGACGCCGTCGCTCAACGTCGGCCTCCCGAACCGCTACATGCACACGCCCGTCGAAGTCGTCGACACGGCCGACCTCGACGCGACGGCCGACCTCCTCGCGGCCGTCGGCCGTCGCATCGAGACGTTCGACCTCGGGCCGGGGTTCTGAGAGCGGTCGCTTCTTGCTCCTCGCGCGCCTCCCCCGACTGTGAGACTCCTCCTCGTTCGACACGGCGAGACGGCGTGGAACCGGGCCGGTCGAGTGCAGGGCTGGGCACCCGTCGGACTGACCGAACGGGGCCGCGAGCAGGCCGAACGCGTCGGTGACCACCTCGCGGGGGCGTACGACCTCACCACGGTACACGGTTCGGACCTCAGACGCGCCCGCCAGACGGCGGCCGTCCTCGCCGCCGCGCTCGACGTGTCGGACGGACGACTCCACACGCACCCCGAGTGGCGCGAACGCGACTTCGGGGTCTACCAGGGGTTGACCGACGAGGAGGTGCTCGACGCCGACCCGGACCTCGTCGACCGGTACCGCCGGGGGGAGGTCCCACCGGACGAGGGACCACCGTCCGGCGAGAGTCCTCGCACGTTCCGTGAACGCGTCCTGACCGGACTGCGCACCGTGACCGACGGCGACGACCGGACCCGAGTGGTCGTCACGCACAACAACCCCATCGTCGTCGTGCTCTCCCACGTCAGCGGCCGGTCGGTACAGGCGGGGTTCGACGACTTCGACGTCCCCAACGGGTCGCTGTCGGTCGTCGAGTGGGACGCCACCACCGAGACGGGTGGGGTGGCGGCCGTCGGTCTCACCGAGTTCGAGTGAGCGGGTCCCTCGTGGCTCGGGAGCGGTCGGTCGGGAGCGGGTGTGACGTGCTCACGGCCCGGTTCCGGAGGCGTTCCCGGTGGTATTAAGGCGGTTCCCCGTCGGGTAGCGAGTATGACTGGTCGTCCACTGGACGTGCTCGAAGAATCGCTCGGTGAGGAAGTGACGGTGAACCTGAAAGGTGGGGAGGTCTACTCCGGTGCGCTGACCGGCTACGACCAGCACATGAACCTCGTCGTCGAGGACGAGGACAACGTAACGATTATCCGCGGCGATAACGTCGTCTCGATAACTCCATGACTGGCGCAGGAACACCCTCTCAGGGGAAGAAGAACACGAAGACGCACGTCAAGTGCCGCCGCTGTGGCGAGAAGTCCTACCACAAGAAGAAAAAGCAGTGCGCATCCTGTGGCTTCGGCAAGACCGCGAAACGCCGGAGCTACGACTGGCAGTCGAAGAACGGCGACCACTGAACGGCCGATTTCTCTGCGGTTCTCTCCGGCGAGGAGTCACCACCAGCGGGAGCGGAGGCGACTCAGCCCCGCAGTTCTTCGGGCGGGTCGCAGACCCGCGTGAGGTACTCCTCGTCGGCGTGGAACGGTCCGAACAGCTCGGTCGCTCCCAACTCGGGGAAGAGTGGAACCTCGTAGCCCAGCCAGAACATCCTCCCCGTCGGGCCGTCAGCGTCGAGGCCGAGGAGGTAGTCGACCGTCGAGTGACACGCCGTGGGCGGGAGCGGGCCATCGTACATCTCGGTGCTCGTGGGGCCCGGGCCCATCAGGTTGATTTTGACGTTCCGGTCGTCGTTCTCGTGGGCTGCCGTCACGCCGTAGGCGTTTCGAGCCATGATAGACGCGTACTGGGCAGCCCACCCCGCCATCGGGACGAGGACTCCCGTGCCCGAGACGTTGACGATGCGGCCGAAGTCGTGTTCGCGCATCGCGGGGAGGAGCGCCTGCATCGTCCGAACGTGAGCGAAGGCGTCCACTTCCATCGCCAGTCGAAGGTCCTCGTCGGTGAGTTCGAGGAGCGACTTCGTGTTCCAGATGCCGGCGACGTTCAGGAGGTAGGGGATGTGCCCCCACTCCGCAACCAGGTCGGCGAGGAGCGAGCGGGTGCCGTCGGCGTCGGCGAGGTCCAGTTCGTACGGGTGGATGGAGGGGTGGTCGCCGTACTCGCGGTTCATGCGGTCGATGCGGCGAGCGAGTGCGAGCACCTCGTAGTCGCCAGCGAGGTGACGAACGAGCGACGCACCGATGCCGCTCGACGCCCCCGTGATGAGGAGCGTGCCGTTCATGCGGACACCCTACTCGATTCGTTCGTGTGGTCCTCGGTCGTCATCAGTCGTCGAGTCGGTGGTGAACTGCGACGATAGCTGTTGTGTCGCGGACCGACTGGAACTCGGGACACGGTGGAGTCTGGCGACTCGCCAACCGCTCGGAGCGTGTCCCGTCGCTCCACTACGGCACGGCCCACATACGCACGTTCGTGTATACACTCGCTCGTGAGGGACCTTCGCTACGCACAACCACGGACTTTTTACTGGCTGGGCGGCCATCTCCCCCTGATGATGCACTCCGGGCCGCGCGAGAAGTGCGGCGTCGTCGGTGTCGCGCTCGACGACCGGGCGGCAGCCAGACCGCTGTACTACGCACTCTACGCCCTCCAGCACCGCGGGCAGGAGTCGGCGGGAATCGTCACCCACGACGGGTTCCAGCAGCACGACCACGTCGGGATGGGCCTGGTCGGGGACGCCTTCGACGAGGCCGACCTCGACGGGCTCAACGGGAGTGTCGGCATCGGTCACGTGCGCTACCCGACGGCCGGGAGCGTCGACACGTCGTGTGCTCAGCCGTTCTCCGTCTCGTTCAAGAGCGGGTCGCTCGGTCTCTCGCACAACGGCAACCTCGTCAACACCGCCGACGTCCGGGACGCCCTCGCCGCACAGGGTCACGCGTTCACGAGCGACGGCGACACCGAGGTCATCGCCCACGACCTCGCGCGCAACCTGCTGGACGGTGACCTCGTGCGTGCCGTCCGGCGGACGATGGACCGTATCCACGGGTCGTACGCACTCACCATCATGCACGACGACACCGTCGTCGGCGTGCGCGACCCGGAGGGGAATCGCCCGCTCTGCATCGGCGAACTGCCGGACGGGTACGTCATCGCCTCCGAGTCGGCGGCCATCGACACGCTCGACGGCGAACTCGTCCGCGACGTGCGACCGGGTGAACTCGTCGTCCTCGAAGCCGACGGGTCGGGCTACGAGACCTACCAGCTCGTCGAGCGCGACCGGACCGCTCACTGCTTCTTCGAGCACGTCTACTTCGCCCGGCCGGACTCGGTCATCGACGGCAGCCTCGTCTACGAGACGCGCCGTGACCTCGGGCGCGCGCTCTGGGAGGAGTCGGGCGTCGACACCGACGTCGTGATGCCCGTCCCCGACTCTGGGCGGGCGTTCGCAACCGGCTACGCCGAAGCGTCGCAGGACTCGGGCGCGGACGTCGAGTTCGCCGAGGGCCTGATGAAGAACCGCTACGTCGGCCGGACGTTCATCATGCCGACGCAGGACGCCCGCGAACGCGCCGTGCGGCTGAAACTCAACCCCATCCGTTCGACCGTCGAGGGGCGGACGGTGACGCTCATCGACGACTCCATCGTCCGCGGCACCACGTCGAACCAGCTCGTCGACCTGCTGCGCGACGCCGGGGCCGAGGAGGTCCACCTGCGAATCGGTGCGCCGCCCATCACCGCCCCCTGCTACATGGGTATCGACATGGCGACCCGCGAGGAACTCATCGCCGCCGGCGAGGACGTCGCGGACGTCGAGTCGACGGTGGGGGCGGATTCGCTGGCGTACCTCTCCGTCGACGCCGTCGCCGCGGCACTAACGGAGTCCCGTGCCGACCTCTGTCTGGGCTGTGTCACCGGCGAGTACCCCTACGACATCGACGGGGAGACGACCGACCGCGACGTCCGACGACCCGGCGTCGACACAGCCCCGGCCGACGACTGACCTCGACGTCCACCGGTGTGCCCGTCGCCCTCGCCGGCCCGTACCGTTCCCCGACGGGACCCGGCCGTCCGAGCGACCACCTTCCGGACGGGTCGTCCGTGACCACCGCCGCGGACTGCACCGCCGCGGACTGTACCGCCACCGTCGGGGCCGATGGCCGAATCACGGTCCGGCAGTGACGCGACTTCCGTCGTTCACGGGCGAACACGCACGAGTTCGCAAGTGCTCGTCGACGCGACCGCGTCGTCCCCTCGTCGACCCGGCCGGAGCGCGGCGGTGGGTGCGGTTCCGGCCCACCCACACCTTGACCTCGCAGGCTCAACCCACATCCGACGCAGTCCCCTCTCTCCACACGTGACCGAGTGTGACAACTGCGGGTCGTTCGTGACCGAAGCGTACGTCCGAGTGTTCTCGCCGCCGGAGATGGAGACGGTCAGGGTCTGTCCCAACTGTGAGGACAAACTCCGCGACGGTGCGCAGATCCGCGAGGCCCGCTCTTCGCGCGGGAACTGACGCCGTCGGGAACTGTCACAGCAGCCACCTCTCCTCCGGAGACCAGCCTCTGGCGTGAAACGCCGATGCACGTCGAGACGGTCGCTCGCTTCGCTACGCGCGTTCGGTCCCCTCCGAATCCAGAGGTGCCCTTGCGGTCGTTCGCGTCCGCTCACGACCGGAGACGGTGAGGCTGGGATTCGAACCCAGGAGGCAAATGCCACCGGTTTTCAAGACCGGCGCGTTAGGCCAGGCTCCGCCACCTCACCACACCACGGCGTACCGGTCCGCCCCTCTTTGTCCTGTCGGTCAGCGTGCGAGCGTCAGGTCCGCGCCCTCCGCCACGACGGTCACACCGAGGTCGTCCAGTACGGCCGTCGTCCGCTCGGGGACGATGCGACCGGCACGCCGTCGCGCCCGAATCAACGAGAGCGCCTCGGCGAGGTCCGAACCGGTCTCGACGACGGGCAGGACCGGGAGGAAGTCCACGTCGTAGCCCGCGTCGAGACCACGGTCGGTGACCGTCTCGACGGCCGGCGCGGCGTACGCGTCCTCGAAGTCGACGGGGTCGGTGAACCCCGCGTAGTACACCCGGCCCCTCGTGGCAGGCCCGACGACGACCTCGCTGGAGCGGAGCTTCATCGCCGCGTTGTCGACGTGCGAGCGGCCGAGGAACGCCGCGGTCGGTTCGACGACGGCGACGGAGACGACGTCCTCGCCGTCCAGCAGGTGAGTCGCGGTGTTACCCGCCCGTCCCGCGAACGTCTCGCCGACCTGCACCTCGTAGCGTACCGCGTCGGGGTCCGCGACCGCCTCGCGGACGACGCTCCGCAGTTCGGCTTCGGCGTCCTCCTCGCCGCGGTAGTTGACGAGTAGTTCGCCGCCGCTGGTCTCGACGGCCCGGCAGACGTCCCCGAGCATCGCGGCGTAGAGGTCGGCGCACTCGGCGGGGGTGAGCGGTGACGTGTCGGCGAGCGTCGAGAGGACGCCTTCGCGTGGCGGGTCACAGAGGACGGCGACGGTGGTCATGTCCGGGCATCCGACCCCCGCGGGCTTTATGCCCTCGGTGTCGAACGCTTGGCCATGGTACTCTCACGACTCCTCGGTGGTCTCGCCGTCCTCTCCGTCGCCGGCCTCACGCTCGGCACGCTCTGGACGCTGCTCGGACTGCTCACCGGCGAGTACGTCGTCGCGTCGGCGCTCGCACTCGCACTCGTCCTCGTCGTCGCCGGGGGCGGCGTCCTCGCGGGCCGTCGGTCCGGTCGGTGGACCGCCAACCCCTACTGGTGAGCGTCGGGGCCTGTCCCCGCACCGTGGGACGCTGGTCTCCCCCCGTCCCCCTTCGCCTGCGGTAGCCTGCCGGGAGCTGTGGATTCAACACCGGTGCGTTCCTACGCTCCCCGTGACCAGAGCGGCAGTCGAGACGGAGCTCCACGACGCCATCGACGCGACGATGGACGCCGTCTACGAGGCGTTCGACGTAGTCAGTGCGGTCCGGGGGAGCGCGGGAGGTGCGGTCGGGTCGCGCGCCGTCGACGCACTCCTCAAACGGAACCGTGTGCTGAACGAGCGTCTCGTCGAACCGGAACTCGACCGCTACCGGCGGAACGCTCGTCGGCAGGTGACGGCGATGCTGGACGCCGTCGCCGCGGGCGACCCGGTCGAGACGCGACGTGCCGAACTCCTCGACGCGAGCGTCTACGTCGAGGCGCTCCGCGAGGACGCCCCGACCGCCACGCGCGACGCCGTCGAGTCGGCTGTCGTCGACCGGTTCACACGGGCGGGTGTGGCGGTGACGCCGCTCGTGGAGAGCGACGAGACCGAGTTCTGGGCCGCCGCGCGGACCGAACTCTCCCGTGCCGGGATGGACGACCTCGTGGCCGCCAACTTCTCGTTCGCTCCGCGGATGCGCGAGTTCCGCGACGCGCTGGCGTTCGAGACCCGTCTCGACCCCGGTGCGGTCCTCGACAGTCCGCTCGTCGCCGGCCTCCCGACCCTCGCCGTCGACTACACCGACGAGTCGTTGCGAGCGATGTCCCGCGGCGAGACGAGGGTCAGACGCGCCTACGAGCGAGCGGTCGACCGTCGGTTCGAAGGCGACGGCTGACTCCCACGGGACGCCGGAGGCCTCACTCGCCGTCGTACCCCTCCCGCAGTTTCCGCCGTTGTATCTTCCCGGTCGTCGTCTGTGGCAGTTCGTCGACGAACACCACCTCGCGGGGGTACTCGTACTTCGCCAGTCGCTCGCGGACGAGGTCCTGAATCGCTCGCCGAAGGTCGTCGTCGCCCGTGACGCCCGAGACCGGCTGGACGAACGCCGTGATGCGCTCCCCGCGCGTCTCGTCGGGGAGGCCGACGACCCCCACCTGTGCCACGTCGGGGTGGTCGAGGACGACGTTCTCCACCTCCCCCGGCCCGACGCGGTAGCCCGAGGTGATGATGACGTCGTCGTCGCGTGATTTGAACCAGCAGTAGCCCTCGGCGTCACGACTGCCGAGGTCACCGGTCAGATGCCAGTCGTCGCCGTCTGGCCCCTCGACGGTCGCCGCTGCGGTCTTCTCCGGTGCGTTCCAGTACTCGCGGAACACGACCGGATCGCCCGTCCGTCGGACGGCGAACTCGCCGACCTCGCCTGCCGGGAGTTCCTCCCCAGTCTCCGAGTCGAGGACCGCCACGTCGTGGCCGGGGACGGGTCTGCCCATGCTCCCGACCCGAGCGTCGAACCACTCGCGGCAGTTCGTGACGAGCAGGTTCGCCTCGGTCTGGCCGTACAGTTCGTTGACGACGGTGCCCGACAGTTCCTCGTCGGCCCACGCCAGAATCTCGGCGGTGAGCGGTTCGCCGCCCGAACAGACGGCCTCGACCGAGAGGTCGTACCGCTCGGCGGGGGCCTCGACGTCCATCAGCATCCGAATCGCCGTCGGCGGGAGGAACGTCCCCGTCACGTCGAACTCTTCGACCACCTCGAACGCCGTCTCGGGGTCGAACGTCCCCATGGGGTAGCCGACGACGGGTTGGCCGTAGTGCCACGCCGGGAACAGCAGGTCGCCGAGCGCACCGATCCACGCCCAGTCCGCGGGCGTCCAGTACACCCCGTCGACGCTCCGCTCGAAGTACATCGAGAACGCCGGACAGTGCCCCGCCCAGAGACCGTGTTCGTGCAGCACGCCCTTCGGCGGCCCGGTCGACCCGCTGGTGTAGAGAATCATCGCGGGCGTCTCGTGGTCCGTCTCGACGATGGCGAACTCGGTGTCCGCGACGAGCAGGTCGGCGAACGCGACGGTTCCGTCGGTCGGGTCGCCGGGAACCGTGAGGTCGCCGTCGGTCGGTTCGACGACGTGCTCGACGGTGTCCACGTCGCCGGCCGCGTCGAGCACCGTCTCGCTCACCGACGGGTCGGCGACGACGACCCGCGCGCCGCTGTCGTCGAGTCGGTAGCGAAGCGAGTCGGGACCGAACAGGACCGAGAGCGGCAACGAGACGGCCCCGAGTTTCCAGCACGCGAGGTGGGTCAGTGCGTTCGCGGGGCGCTGTGGGCAGACGACCGCCACCCGGTCGCCCCGGTCCACGCCGCGTGCGGCCAGTCCGTTGGCGAGGCGGTTCGACAGGCGGTCGAGGTCGGCGAACGAGTACGTCTCCCGACGGCCGTCCGGGTACGCCTGGTAGAGCGCGGGCGCGTCGGCATCGTCGTGTTTCCGGAGTAGGTCGTGGGCGAGGTTGTAGTCCGGTGGGAACTCCCACTCGAAGGACGCGCGTGCGTCCTCGTAGCCGTCGCCGAGCGTGACGTGCCAGGTCATACCGCACGGCCACGCCGCTGGCTAAAGAAACCGGCCCCCACCGGTCGTCTCAGAGGAAGGCGAGACGTGGGGTCCGCGTCGAGACGTCGACGGAGGAGAACGCCTCGTGGTCGGCGAGTCGCTCGACGAGTTCGCGCTGCTGGTCGCCGTTCGCGGTGTTCGACAGCGTCCACTCGTGGTGGCCGTCGTCGTCCGTCCACGCGAGTTCGAGTCGGGCGCGGCGCGTCCGCGTGCCCTCGGTGAGCGCGAGCGAGTCGAGCGCCGAGAGCGGGACGGCGAGGTTCCGCGCCTCCGAGACGAGCGCCTCGTCGGGTGACCACTCTTCGAGTCGGCCGCGCGTGCGTTCGCCCATGTCCGCGCGGAGCAGCATCGCGCTGAACGACTCGCCGGCGAAACAGCAGACGAGTCGCCGGTCGGTGACGACCACCTCCCAGAACTCCAGTGAGGTCGGTCGGTTGCGGAACCACTCGGTGAACCGCCCGAGCGTCGTCTCGGCCGCAGTCGTCGCCGTCTCCTGGCCCGTCATCGGTCGATGAGGGCGGCGATGTCCGCCGGGACGCGGTTACCGCGCTGGGTCGCCAGGGAGACGAACACGAACAACGCGATGGCGAGGAGCAGCGCCGTCGCACCGACCGGGACGCCGTTGAACGTGCTACCGTAGAAGCCACTGACGGCGTCGCCGGCCGACTCGAACCCGGCCTGCGTGAGGATTCGCGGTACGGCACTGAACAGGACGTTGAACCCCATCCCGCCGAGGGCGGCCGCGATGGCTCCCGCCGACGTCGCCCCCTTCCAGTTCATCCCGAGTGCGGCGATGGGGAAGATGGCCGCCGCGAAGAACCCCCAGCCAATGGTCCCCAGGATGCCGACGAGTTCGCTGGAGAAGAACACGACGAACGTCGAGGCGACGGTGAGGAACGCGAGCGCACCCTGCGTGACCCGGAGTTCCGTCCGGTCGTTCCGGATGTTCACCCCGAGTGACTTCGGGATGTCCCGCGAGATGGCCGCCGCCCCGATGTTGAGGAAGGAGTCGCTCGTGGACATGATGGCCGCGAGCAGCGCCGCGAGGATGAGACCCGCGACGACGCCGGGCGTGTTCTCCAGGACGAACACCGGGCCGACGATGGAGGCGCTGGCCGGTTCGGCCGCGCTCCCGGCTTCGACCATCGCCCGCAGCGAGAGGCCCACCGAGAGCGCGAGCAGGCTCGAAACCGCGTAGGAGATGGCCGCGATGGGCGCACCCCAGCGCAGGATGCGCAGGTTGCGACTCATGTAGAACTTCGTGATGAGGTGTGGCTGACCGGCCGCGCCGAGCGAGAACAGGATCCACCAGCCCAGCCCGGTGAAGATGGGCACCGCGACGGCCGTCTCGACGCCGAGCGACCCGAACGGCGTGACGAGCGCGGGGTTCGCGCTCTCGAGGTTGGCGAAGATGTTCTCGACACCGCCGCCGAACGAGATGGCGAAGAAAAACACCATCACCGCGCCGATTATCATCGTGATGGCCTGGACGAAGTCCGTCCAGACACCCGCTATCATCCCGCCGAGCATACTGTAGAACAGCAGGATGAGTGCGCCGCCGAACAGACCGTAGATGACGGGGATGCCGAAGATGGCACGCATCACGTACTGGAGTGCGGCGAGGTTCGTCGCCAAGTAGGCGATGACCCCGACGACGACGGCGATACCCGTCAGCAGTCGGACGACGTCACTCTCGTAGCGGACGTACATCCCGTCGGCGAGCGTCAGCACGTCGCGGATGTCCGCGAGGATACGCATCCGCTTGGCGAGGACGACCCACGTGACGAGAAAGCCCAGCGGTGCGGTGAGGAATATCCAGAACGACGTCGTCCCGTAGAGGTAGATGAGTTCGGGACCACCGACGAAGCCGAACCCGGACTGGATGACCGAGAACGCCGTCAGCGCCAGCACCCACGTCCCGATGGACTTGCCCGTGATGAGGAAGTCCTTGGTCGACTCGGTCTGCATGTACCCCCACGCGCCGATACCGAGCACGAGCAGCAGGTACGCCGACCCGAACAGCAACACGAACGGGTCGTCGGCGACAGGGATCTCCTGTAGCGGCACGAGCGACCGCATCAGTCGTCACCCCCGGTCGACCCGTCGCTCGGCGTCAGCGGGTAGCGACGCTCCGACTGTGCGTCCCGCGCCTCCGCCATGATGTCGTCGACGACGTCGTCGCTCCCGATCTCGGGGAAGAGAACGGCGTAGTAGATGGCCCCGAGCAGTGGGAGAATCCAGATGAACACCAGGTACGACAGCGTCGCACTGGGGACGCCGAAGACGTAGGTGAACTCCCCACTCCCGGGCGTCCAGAAGTACCAGATAGTGGTCAGGCCCGCGAGGAACGTGGCGAGCAGGCCCGCGCCGAGCCCCACGTACGGCGAGAGGTCGAACTCGCGTCGCCCCCGTTCGACCGACGCCCCGACGACCACCGAGACGATGAGGACGGCCGCGACGTAGGAGAACGCACGGTAGGTCCCACCCACCGCGGTCACCAGCGCGGCGACCGACAACACCCCGACCGTTGCCATGAGTTTGTTCCGTGACATACCGTCACGTCCTTCCCGCCGGCCGTAAGGTGACGGGTTAATTTGTTAACCCGGTCGGTCGCCGTTCGGCGGTTCCTCGTCGACGAGTGATACGAACCACCCGCGTGTCTCGCTCAGTCCTCCGTCGGTTCGGCGTGGGTGTCCGCTCCGTCCGGGTCGTTCTGCGGACTGCTCGGGTGGTAGTCGGTGTCGTACTCGCCCGGCCGGTCGTCGAGTCGGTCGGGGTTGACGCGCCCGGCGAGGAGCATGAAGTCGAGGATGGTGCAGTGGAGCATCGCCTCGACGACGGGCACCGCTCGCGGCGGCAAGACGGGGTCGTGGCGACCGACGACCTGGATACGTTTCTCCTCGCCCGTCTCCCAGTCCACGGTGGTCTGTTCTTTCGGAATCGAGGTCGGGGCGTGCCACGTCACCTCGCCGTAGATCGGTTCGCCGGTGGTGATCCCTCCCTGAATACCGCCGTGGTCGTTGCCGACGGGCGTGGGGTCACCCCGCGGCTTGTCGCCGCTCGCGTCGTCCGCGGAACTCCGTTCCGCGCTATCGTCGAACTCCCAGTCCTCGTTCCGGTCGATGCCGGCCACCTCGCGGGCCTCCCGGCCCAGACCGAACTCGAACGCCGTCGTCGCGGGAATCGCCATCATCGTCTGCCCGAGGCGGGCCGGGAACGAGTCGAATCGTGGTGCGCCGAGTCCTCGGGGCACGCCGCGCGTCTCGAAGTAGATGGACCCGCCGATGGAGTCGCCCTCCTGCTGGTACTCGTCGATGCGTTCGCGCATCGTCTCGGCCGTCTCGGGGTGGGCACACCGGACCGGGTTCTCCTCGGTGTGTTCGACCATCTCCTCGAAGGTCACGTCGGGGGCGACGATGTCGTCGATCTGGTTGACGTGCGCTTTCACCTCGATGCCGAACCGTTCGTTTATTTTCTTGGCGATGGCTCCCGCAGCGACCCAGTTGACCGTCTCGCGGGCGCTGGAGCGCCCGCCGCCGCCCCAGTTGCGCGTGCCGAACTTCGCGGAGTAGGTGAAGTCGCCGTGTGAGGGACGGGGCGCGGTGACGAACGGTTCGTACTTCCCCGACCGGGCGTCCTTGTTCTGGACGACCATCCCGATGGGCGTCCCCGTCGTGTAGCCGTCCTGGACCCCCGAGTTGATGACGACGGCGTCGGGTTCGCCGCGACTCGTCGTGATCATCGACTGGCCGGGTTTCCGCCGGTCGAGTTCGCGCTGGACGTCCTCCTCGGAGAGTTCGAGCCCCGCCGGGACGCCCGAGACGGTGGCTCCCATCGCCGGCCCGTGGCTCTCGCCGTAGGTGGTGACTCGGAACAGTCGCCCGAACTGATTGCCGTTCATGCCCTCCGTGCGGTGCGAATCCATTTCAAGCGTACGGATAGCGCAGGTGGCCCGTACGTTCCAAGTGGTCGGCGGCCGTGGCGTCACCCATGGAAGAAGCACTCGAAGTCGTGGACGTACTGGCCGACTCGGGACTCGAAGGCGTGTTCACGTGGCTGTTACGCCTCCTCGGCGTCGTGGCCGTCCTCGCCGGCCTCGGTCTCTGGCTGTTCACCGACGCGGGGATTCTCGTCCTGCCGGCGCTGTTGCTCGTCGTCGGGGTGATCCTCCTCGTCGCGCCGAGCGTCCTGCTGGCACTCGCAGAACTCGCCTGACTCCGACGGACTCCATCGCTCGACGACGACCATCGAAGGGGCCGTCGTGTCCACAACGGCTTTCGGGTGGCCGGTGATGGACCCTCCATGGACCACGACGCTGGCATCACCGTCGACTATCGGTCGCCCGAGGAGGTGTTCGCGGTCCTCGGTAACGAGACGCGACTCGCCATCCTTCGGGCGTTCGTCGGGGCCGAAGGGCCGCTCACGTTCTCACGGCTCCGCGAGACGGTCGGGATGCGCGACTCCGGGCAGTTCAACTACCACCTCCAGAAACTGTCCGGGGCGTTCATCCGCGAGAGCGAAGCGGAGGACGGGTACGAACCGACGCTGGCCGGGATGCGCGTCGTCGGTGCGCTCGTCGCGGGCAACTACACGGCCGACGCGACCATCGACCCCATCGACGTCGACGACGCCTGTCCGACCTGCGAGGAGCGGCCCCTGCGCGTCACGTTCGAGGACGACCAGGCACACGTCAGGTGTCCTCACTGTGAGTCGTTCCACAACCAGTACGGGTTCCCGCCGGGGACCATCGACCAGTACAGCCACGAGGAGCTTCCGCAGGTGTTCGACCGCTGGCTGTGGACGCTGTTCCAGCGTATCACCGCCGGGTTCTGCGTGAACTGTGCGGGGCGTCTCGACGGGGCACTCGTCACCGACGGGGACGAACCACGCATCGAGTGGCGCTGTGACCGCTGTGGGGACAGGGCGAACGCGTCGGTGACGGTTCCCGTCCTCTACCACCCGGCGACCCAGGGCTTTCTCTACGACCACGGTGTCGACCCGACGACGACGCCCTCGTGGCGCATCGCCACGAAGCGTGACCGCGACGTCGAAGAGACCGACGACGGCGTGACGGTCCGACTCACCGTCGACGGCGAGACGGTGACTGGCCGGGTCGCACACGACGGGTCGGTCACGGACGTCGACCGGTCGGACCGCTGACGACCCCGTTCCTACTCACCAGGTCGCTTCGAGCGTGTCGAGCAGGTCCTCCCGACTCGGGTCGAACCCCTCGGGCGCGTTCGCCACGAACTGGTCCTCGGCGACACGTCGGGCCACGGTGGGCAGTGCATCACGCTCGACTTCGTCGACCTCGCGCAGTCGCGCGGGCAGTCCCAGTCCGTCCCGGACCGCGGCGACGGCGTCGACGACGGCACTCGCCGTATTCTCGGCGTCGGTGACGCCCAGAGCCGTCGCCAGCAGGTCGCGCCGGCCGTCGACCGACTCGAACAGCAGTTCGAGCGCGGGCGGGGCCATCACGGCGTGGGCGACGCCCTGCTGGACCCCCTCGCCGCGCAGTCCGTGGCCGAAGGCGTGAATCAGCGAGAGCAGTCCGCCGTCGACGGTCGCTCGCGGGTACTGGACGAGGACGATACCGGCGACGACACGCTCCAGCACCGACTCGTCGGCGGGGTCGGTGACGCCGGGGAGCGCGTCGGTGAGCAACTGGAGGCCACGAATCGCCGGCGCGTCGGTCAGCGGCGACGCGTGACGCGAGTAGAGCGCTTCGAGACCCTTGTCGAAGCCGTTCATCGCGGACCCGACGAGCGCACCGGTCGGCGTCGTCTCGAACAGCACGGGGTCGTAGACCACCGCGTCGGGCATCAGCCGTGGGTCACCGTAGCCACCGGAGAGCGTCTCCTCGTCGCCGTCCCCGTAGAACGTCACCGACCCGCCCGTCGAGCAGTCCGCACCCGCGAGCGTCGTCGGGACGGCGACCAGCGGCGGGAGCGACGCGTCCGGAACCGGTATCGTGCCGTGCTCGGCGACGTACGCGCGGAACTCGTCGGCGTCGTGCCCCGTCACGGCGACGGCGCGCATCGCCCGCGCCACGTCGATGGACGAGCCACCACCGACCGCCACGAGGGCGTCCGCGTCGTGGTCGGCCATCGCCGCGACTCCCTCGGTGACCGCGCGAGCGTCCTTGTCCGGCGTCGTGCCGTCGAAGACACCCGCGAGCGAGTCGCCGAGACCGGACTCGACGGGGGCCATCGTGTCTCGATTCGCGCCGACGTTCGACCCGCAGACGACGAGTGCGCGTTCACCGCCCGCCTCTGCAACCGAGTCGCCGAGTTCGGCGGTGCGGCCACGGCCGAACGCGATGCGTCCGGCGACGTTCTCGTAGTCGAAGGGAGCGACGTGGTCCATGGCACCCGTGTGGGTCGGTGCCCCGTTAACGGTTGAGCATGCGGCGAACGGTCCGGACACTTCGTGGTGGGCCTCCCGTGCTCACTCGACGCGCGTCGGGGCCGCCCCCAACTCGTCGAGCACGTCGAAGAAGTCGGGGAACGACACGTCGACGTGCTCGGCCCCCCGCACGGTCGTCTCGCCGTCCGCGACGAGTGCGGCGACGGCCAGCGACATGACGATGCGGTGGTCGTGGTAGCCGTCGACCGTCGCGCCCGTCAGGTCGGACTCGCCACCGTGGACGGTCAGCGAGTCGCGTTCTTCGGTCGTCTCGACGCCCATCTTCCCGAGTTCGGTCGCCATCGCGCTCACGCGGTCGGTCTCCTTGTATCGGACGTGTTCGGCGTCCGTGATGTGGGTGTCGCCGTCCGCGACTGCGCCGAGCGTGGCGATGGTCGGCAGCAGGTCGGGCGTGTCGGCGACACTGACTTCGACGCCGGAGAGCGCCGAGCGTGACGCCTCGATGACGCCCGCGTCGCGGTCCCACGCCACGTCGCCGCCCATCCGTTCGACGACGTCGACGATGGCGGTGTCGCCCTGTGCGCTCGGGACCGCCCCCTCGATACGGAGGCCGTCGGGGGCGGCGAGGACGCCCATCGCCAGCAGGTAGGAGATAGAGGAGAAGTCGCCGGGGACGGTGTACGGGTCGTCGCGTGTGTACGACTGCCCACCCGCCACCTCGAACCCGGCGTCGGTCTGCTCGGTGTCGACGCCGAAGTCCGCCAGCAGTTCGCGCGTGATGTCGACGTAGGGCGCGCTCTTGAGTTCGGTTTCGAGGTCGATGCGGATGCCCTCGCTCGTCGCCGCGCCGGCCATCAACAGCGCGGTGATGTACTGCGAGGAGACGTCGCCGGGGATGGAGACCCGCCCGCCGTCGATGGCTCCGCCGACGACGAGCGGTGCCTGTCCGTTGTCGCGGGTCGATTCCGCCCGGCCGCCGAGGTCCGCGATGGCCGCCAGCAGCGGCCCCTGTGGCCGCGACCGGAGCGAGTCGTCGCCCGTGAGGACCGTCAGACCGTCGCCGAGGGCGGCCGTCCCCGTCGTCAGGCGCATGGTCGTCCCGCTGTTGGCGCAGTCGACGACGTCCTCGGGGACGTCGGGGCGGCCGTCGAACCCCTCGACGTGCCGGTCGTCGCCGTCCTCGGTGACGGTGCCGCCGTAGGCCTCGACCGCTCGCATCGTCGCTCGCGTGTCGGCGCTCAAGAGCGGTCGTTCGACGGTCGCACCGGCGGCGTACCCCGCCGCGAGGATGGCCCGATGGGTGTAGCTCTTCGACGGCGGTGCGCGGGCGGTCCCGGAGAGGAGAGACGGCGAGAGTCGAAGGTCCATGCCACGGCGTGGCGCGGGCCGCGCATGAGGGTTCCGGAGTGTGCAGGGCTTGCATCGGTCCGCCCGCACGGGGAAACGGCTTTGTGATGCGCTCACGCATCACGCCCAACCGTGGACATCGACGCACTCTCGGACGACGACCTCCGTCTCGACACGCGCGACGACGGACTCGTCGTCCGGGCGACCATCGACCGCCCCGACCAGCGCAACGCGCTGAACGACGCCGTCGTCGCCGGACTGCTCGACGCCCTCGACGCCGCGGACGACGCCGACGCGCGGGTGTTCGTGATTCGAGGCGCTGGTGAGACGTTCTGTTCGGGCGGTGACCTCTCGGCGATGCCCCTCGGACAGGGCGCACAGGACTACCGCGAGAACTTCTCGGGACTCGCTCGTCTCCTCAAACGGATGGAGGACGCATCGGTCATCACCGTCGCCGCCGTCGAGGGGTACTGTCTCGCCGGTGGCTGTGGCCTCGCCGCGGCGTGTGAGTTCGTCGTCGCCGACGCCGACGCCCAGTTCGGCACGCCGGAGGTGAACGTCGGCCTGTTCCCCGCACAGGCGATGGCCCCCATCACCCGCGCCGTCGGCGAGAAACAGGCACTCAAGCTCATGTTCACCGGCGAGCGCATCGACGCCGAGGAGGCCCACCGCATCGGTCTCGTCACGACTGTCGCGGACCAGGGTGAGTTCGAGGCGACGCTCGACGACACCGTCGCCGCCATCGTGAAGAACAGTCCCGTGATGCTCTCGATGGGCAAGGAGGCGTACTACGCTCAGCGCGACATGGGCTACGGCGAGGCACTGGACTACCTCAAGGAGGTCATCGCACTGCTCGCGCTCTCGGAGGACACCGAAGAGGGTATCGACGCGTTCCTGACCGACCGCGACCCCGAGTGGCGGGGGCGATAGCGATGTTCGACAGCCAGGAGTCACTGAAGGGTAACGACCCCGAGACGGCCGTGATTTCGGCGGCGCTCACCGGCGCGCTCACGACACGGGACCAGTGTGAGCACATCCCCTACACGCCCGAGGAGATCGCCGAGGACGCTGCCGCCGCACGCGAAGCGGGTGCGAGCGTCGCCCACATCCACGCGCGGACTCCCGACGGGTCGCCCACGTTCGAGACGGAGACCTACCGCGAGATTCGGGACGCGGTCCGCGAGCGGACCGACATCGTCGTCAACTTCTCGACGGGTGCGGTCGGGGTGCCCGTCGAGAAACGCGTGGCGTACATCGAGGAGACGGCCCCCGAGATGGCCGCGCTCAACATGGGGTCGATGAACTACGCGAAGTACTCCGAGTCCCGCGAGGAGTTCGTCTTCGACATGGTGTTCGAGAACTCCTTCTCGGAGATTCGAGCGTTCGTGGCCGCGATGAACGACGCGGGCGTCAAACCCGAACTGGAGTGTTTCGACACCGGGCACGTCGGGAACGCCGAACCGCTCGTGAAACACGGCGACCTGAACGAACCGCTCCAGTTCAGCCTCATCATGGGCGTGCTCGGCGGCATCCCCGCGAGCGTCGAGAACCTCGCCCACCAGGTCCGACAACTCCCCGAGTCCGCGACGTGGCAGGTCATCGGCATCTCGCGGGACCAGTGGCCGCTCTGTGCGGCGGCGCTCTCGATGGGCGGCAACGTTCGGGTGGGGTTGGAGGACAACTTCTACCTTCCCGACGGTGAGATGGCGACGAACGCCGAGTTGGTCGGGGAGGCCGCGAAGCTGGTCCGACAGGTCGGCCGGAAACCGGCGACACCCGACGAGGCACGGGCGATCCTGAGTATCGACTGAGCCCGGTCGTCGTCTCGCTCGTCTCGCTTTTCTCCCTGCGCGTGCAACATCTGTCTATGCGTGTTCACTTCTCCTCCAAGGCGTTCGACTACCAGACGCTCCGAGCACTGGCGTACGCGCCGTTCGGTGGGTCGGAAGTCGGCGAAGTACTCACCACCGTCGAGCGCATCACGAACGGTGACACCGACGCGTGGTTCGAGGAGTGGTACCGGACCGCCGCGCTCGTCGAACGCGCCGCCGAGGACGCCCACGACGCGGGCCGGGAGCGGACGGCCGGCCACGCCTACCACCGCGCCCACACCTACTACCGCACCGCCGAGTTCTTCCTGTCGGCCGACGACCACCGGCGCTCGACGGCCTACGGACGCGCCGTCGAGACGTTCCGTTCCGGACTCGACGCGCTCGCTGTCGCCGCCGACCGCCTCTCGATACCCTACGAGGACACCCGCCTGCCGGGCTACCTGTTCACCTCGCCGGACCACGACGGGCCGCGACCGACCGTCGTCTGTCTCGGCGGGTTCGACTCGCTCGGCGAGGAACTCTACTTCCTCTGTGGCGTCCCCGAGGCGCTGGCGCGTGGCTACACCGTCGTCGTCTTCGAAGGGCCGGGGCAGGGCGCACCGCTCCGCGAGCAGGGGTTGACCGCCCGTCCCGACTGGGAACACGTCGTCGGGCCGGTGCTCGACGAGACAGCGGAACGACCCGAAGTCGACGCCGACCGTATCGCGCTGGTGGGGGTCAGTTTCGGTGGCTACTACGCGCCGCGAGCGGCGGCGTTCGACGACCGCGTCGCCGCCTGTATCGCGTTCGACCACATGCACGACCTCTGGCGGGCGGCGGCGGTCGACGCCCCGCGACTGTCGAGAGCGATGCTGTACGCACCGGACTCGCTGGTGAACGGACTCGCACGTCTGGGCGAGCGGGTCAGCGTCGACTCGCGGTGGCTGATGGACAACTCCCGGTGGGTGTTCGGTATCGAGACGGCCGCCGACCTCCAGCGGACGCTCCGGGAGTACTCGCTGACCGACGAGGCGCGACGTATCGACTGCCCGACGCTCGTGTTGGCGGGCGAGGACGACCACTTCGTCCCCGTCGAACTCGCCGACGAGTTCGTCGCGCTGGTCGGGACGACGGCCTCTCGACGCGTCTTCAGGGGAGAGGAAGGGGCGGCCGAACACTGTCAGGTCGGCAACCTCACGCTGGCGACCGACACCATCTACGACTGGCTGGACGAGACGCTGGCCGCTCCCGAACGTCCGGACAGCGTGGAGAACGTTCGCCGTCGGTGACAGCGACGGACTCCGAGCGATTCAAGCGTTCTGACCTGTAGGTCACGATAATGACCCAGCCGTCGTTCGTCATCGGCATCGCAGGGGGCACGGGTGCCGGGAAGACCGCCGTGGCGCGCGAGGTGAAAGAGGCCGTCGGCGAGGCCGTGACGCGTCTCCCGCTGGACAACTACTACCGCGACCTCTCGCACCTCCCGATGGCCGAACGCGAGGAGGTCAACTACGACCACCCCTCGGCGTTCGAGTGGGACCTGCTCGCCGAGCACGTCTCGGCGCTGATGCGGGGCGAAGCCATCGAGATGCCGCAGTACGACTTCTCGGCACACAACCGCGACCCCGAGACGGTCACCGTCGAGCCGTCGGCGGTCATCGTCGTCGAGGGGATCCTCTCGCTCTACGAGTCGGAACTGCGAGAGTTGATGGACCTCTGTGTCTACGTCCAGACGGACGCCGACGTGCGTATCCTCCGACGCATCCAGCGCGACGTCATCGAACGCGGCCGTGAACTGGAGGGCGTGATGGACCAGTATCTCGGGACGGTGAAACCGATGCACGAGCAGTTCATCGAACCGACGAAGAAACACGCCGACATCATCATCCCCGAAGGGCTGAACCGCTCGGCGGTCGACCTGCTCATCAAGAAGATACACGCGGAGATGCGCGAACAGGAGAGCGCACTGGTCTGAGTCCGACGGTTCAGAACCGGTCGTCACCGGTCATCCGTTCGACGGCACCGACGAACCGGTAGAGGAGGTAGACGGTGTAGGCCGCCAGTCCGAACCACGCCAGGTCCCAGACGAGGCCGAACCAGACGGCGAGACCCAGCCCCGAACGCGGGCCGCTCAGGAACAGCACCGAGTAGAGCAGCGCCAACACGAGGAAGACGACGAGACCACGGACGAGATAGCTCGACCACTGGTGTGAACGAAGGTACAACTGTCGTGGCGTGTCGGGGGACATGCGTTCGACCAGCGACGGCGCGACGATAACCGTTCCGGACGGGGGAAACAGTCCGAACCTCGGTCAGAACAGTACGGTCCCGTGGTGGCGGTCACGTTCGACCCGGCGCTTGTTCCGGAACGTCCGCAGACGCTGGGTCAACTGCTCTCGCAGGTCACCCGCCGCGAGGAGTTCGTCCACCTGCATCGTCGACGCCTGCGCACGGACGTCGACGAACTCCTGGAACTCCGCCTTCGCGCTCTCGACGAACTGCGCGCGGGACTCGTCGTCCATCTCTTCCAGTTGCCCGCCGAACAGCGCGTGGACGGCGGCGTCCGGACCCATCACCGAGATTTCGGCGGAAGGGAGCGCGAGCGTCGCGTCCGGGCCGAACGACGGGCCACACATCGCGTAGATGCCCGCGCCGTACGCCTTGCGCGTGACGACGCAGAACTTCGGCACCTGCGCGTTCGAGGTGGCGTAGATGAACTTCCGACCGCGCTGGAGGATGCCCTCGCGTTCGACCGCAGAGCCGACCATGAACCCCGGCGTGTCACAGAGGTAGACGAGGGGGATGCCGAAGGCGTCGCAGATCCAGACGAACTCCGCGCCCTTCTCGGCACTGTCGGGGAAGATGGCCCCCGAGACGTGGGTCGGCTGGTTGGCGACGATACCGACGGGAGAGCCGTCGATGCGACCGTACCCCGTCACGAGTTCCGGCGCGAACCGGGGTTTGAGTTCGAACCACGAGTCGCGGTCGACGAGGCGGTCGATGACCTCGTGGACGTCGTAGGCCCTGTTCGGCTCCTCGGGGATGACCGAATCCAGTCCCTTCGGGTTCGCGGCGGGCGGTTTCGGGGTGCGAGTGGGGAGGTCGGCGTCGAACGTCTGTGGGAGATACCCCAGCAGGTCGCGGACCGCGTCGGCGGCGGCGTCCTCGTCGGGCACGACGAGGTCCGCACTGCCCGACTGCGTGGCGTGGACGTCCGGGCCGCCCAGTTCCTGCATCGTCACCGACTCGCCGGTCATCGCCTCGACGATTCGGGGGGAGGCGATGGCCATCCCCGAGATTTCCTCGACCATCACCAGGTAGTCACAGAACACCGGTGTGTAGGCGCTCCCGGCGATGTCCGGGCCGTACAGCACGCCGATTTGGGGAACCTGTCCCGAGTGGATACACTGGTTGTAGAACATCCGGCCGCCGCGATAGCGGTCCATGTGGCTCCCGCCCTCCTCGCGTTCGCTGGCGTCGAGTCGTGCGCCGGTCGAGTCGATGAGGCGCAGGATGGGCGCACCGGCTTCGACGGCGCGTTCGGCGAGGCGAATCTCCTTCTCGACGCCCATCTGTCCGAGCGACCCGGCCTTGACCGTGTAGTCGTTGGCCGCGAAGAACACCTCCCGACCGTGGATGCGTCCCACCCCGGTCAGCAGACCGTCGGCGGGGAACGCCAGTTCGTCCGAGTCGCCCGCGTTGAACCTGGCGAACGTGCCGTCCTCGTAGGCCACCTCGTCGAAGATGCGGTCGATGCGCTCGCGGACGAACAGTTTGCCGAGCGCGTCTATCTTCTCGTGGCCGCGTTCGGGACCACCCGAGAGGACGCGTTCGACGTCCTCGCGCAGGCGGTCCTCGCGGTCGGTGACGACGTGGTCTGCGTCCCACTCCCGTTCGCCCGCCTCGGCCACCGGGCCGTCGTCGGCGACGAGTTCGACGGGTCTGCCGAGGTGCTCCGCGAGGGCGGTGGCGAGGACGCGAGCGGTCTCCTCGTCGGTGTCGCCACGGACGGTTATCTTCACGTGGTCCACCCCCGGGCCGGTCGCTCGCCCCGTCGGAGAGCGGTCGAGCATGGTGTCTTGGAGGACGGCTGTCGTGTCATGGTCGGTCACGTCGCTCGGGTGGCAAATAGCTATGGGGGACGCCCCCGCGGACCGTGGGTCGTGTCACCACAACCGTCAAGACTGCGTGGCTCGGCGAACGTGTATGGCGAGCGACAACGACGACCTCCACGGACTCATCCGCGAGTCGGTGCGGGGCATCGCGAGCGACTTCGACCGGGACTACTGGCGCGAGCACGTCGACGAGAAGGAGTTCCCGGAGGCGTACTGGCAGGCACTCGCCGACGACGGCTGGCTGGGCGTCGCCATCCCCGAGGAGTACGGCGGCGAGGGGATGGGGATGGAGGAGATGACCATCATCATCGAGGAGCTCTCGCGTGGCGGGGGGCAGGGCGGCATCGTGTTCGTCCTGACGCCCGTGTTCGGTGGCATCGGCATCACTCGTCACGGCACCGAGGAGCAGAAAGAACACTACCTCCCGAAGATAGCGAACGGCGACATGCGCTTCTGTATGGGCCTGACCGAGGCCCACGCGGGCACGAACACGCTCAACATCGAGACGCGCGCCGAGAAGGAGGGCGAGGAGTTCGTCGTCTCGGGCCAGAAGATGTGGATTTCGGGCGTCGAGAACGCCGACACGATGTTGCTCATCGCCCGCACCAGCGAGTTCGACCGGTCGAACCCGACGCACGGCGTCTCGATGTTCCTCGTCGACGACCCCGCAGAACGGGAGGCCATCTCGCTGTCGACGGTGGACGTCGCCCTGCCGTGGTTCGAGAAGCAGTACCAGGTCGACATCGACGGCCTGCGCGTCCACGAAGACGACATCCTCGGCGAGGAGGACGGCGGCCTCTACATGCTCTGGGACACGCTCAACACCGAACGTATCGCCGGAGCGGCGTCCTCGCTCGGTGGGGGTCTCAGAGCGGTCGACCTGGCAGTGGACTACGCCTGTGACCGCGAGGTGTTCGGGCAACCCATCGGTGCCCACCAGGCTATCCAGCACCCGTTGGCCGACTCCTACGCGAAACTGCTGGCCTCCCGCGAGATACTCTACAAGGCCGCCCGACTGTGGGACGACGGCGAGGACTGCGGGATGGAGGCGAACGCGGCGAAACTCCTCACGAGCGAGTTCGGTACCGAAGCGGCCGACCGGGCCATCCAGACCCACGGCGGCAACGGCTTCACCCGCGAGTACGAGGTGTACGACATCTGGCAGAACATGCGCCTGACGCAGGTCGCTCCCGTCACCAACCAGATGGCGAAGAACTTCATCGCGGAACACCACCTCGGCCTCCCACGAAGCTACTGAGCGCCGTGTGAACGGGGGCCGTGAACTACCGTCTCATTCTCTTCCGTTTACGACCGTTCGTCCAGCCGACGGGTCGGACACGTGATGATACCGCGGGAACGACCATCCAGAACCGTAAACACATTAGACGATACCGTGCCAAGAGAGGTCATGTCAGCGTACGCTTATTAGGCTCCGGTCGAAACGTCAACCCGTATGCCCGAAACCATCGCTCCCGAACCCGACGACGCGGCCGAATCGGACCTCGAAGCGGACGCCGAGGCGGCCGAGACGACGGACGAGGACGAAGAAGGGGAGTTCTTCATCCCCGCGCCCGGCGGCCTGCGCGGACTGTAAGTAGTCGACCGATTGTTCTACCGCGTCGACGCTCCCCGTTCAGCCAGCCGTGCGGTCGTAGACGACGTAGGCCGCCGGAACGAGGTACGACGCGACGAGCGAGACGGAACCGGGAACTCCGCCCGCGAGAGCCGCGAGGACGGCGACGAGCAACGAGACGCCGACCTGTACGACCAGGAACACGCCGAGCGGTCGTCCCCCGAAGCCACGCCAGACGTGGACGACGCCGGCGAGGACGGGGAGTCCGAACGCGACCCACGGTCGGAGCGACTCCCACAGTGTCGGCGGAGCCTCGGCGACCCCTCGGTTCGTCGCAGGTTCGAGGGCGCTCGCAGCGCCCGATGAGGGAAAGAGGAGCGTCGCCAACAGCGGCCCCAGCACCATCAGGTAGCCGAACGCGGCGAGGCCGGCCAGTCCGAACAGGCGCAGCCAACGATAGACCGGGTCGTCGGTGGAAGAGGGCACAGTCCACGGTTCGCGGCGGTGGACGAAAAGGTTCGCTCGCGGATCGGTCCGGTCGCTACAGTTCCTCGCTCGGCGAGAGCGGGCCGTCGAGGTGCTCGTCGGCCTCCTCCTCCAGTTTGTAGCGCTGGACCTTCTGGGTCGCGCTGCGGGGGAGGTCGTCGACGAAGAACACCCGTCGCGGGTGAGCGTAGGTGGCGAGGTGGTCGAGCGTGAACCGCCGGAGGTCCTCCTCGGAGACGTCCTCGCCCTCCTCCAGCACGACGAACGCGACGGGCGCTTCGCCCTTCATCTCGTGGGGGACGCCGACGACGGCCGCCTCCGCGACGGCGGGGTGTTCGTACAGCGCGTTCTCCACCTCTGCCGGGTAGATGTTCTCCCCACCGGCGATGATCATGTCGTCGGCGCGGTCGACGATCCAGAAGTAGCCGTCGCGGTCGACGCGCGCGACGTCCTCGGTGTAGAACCAGCCGTCGTCGTCGAACACCTGCTCGGTCTTCTCGGGGCGGTTGTAGTAGCCCTCGAAGACGTTCGGGCCGCGAATCGCTATCTCGCCCGTCACCGAGTCGTGGTCCTCGAAGTCGATGTCGGGGTTCGGATGCGGCGAGAGGTCGTCGGGCGCGACGACGGTCTCGCGGGTCTCGGGGTCGGTGATCTTCAGTTCGACGTTGTAGACCGGTGGGCCGACACAGCCGGCGGGCTTGCGGACGCCACGCGAGGGTTCGACGGTTCCGGCGGGGGCCGTCTCGGTCATCCCCCACCCCTCGACCATCGGGACGTCCCACGCCTCCTCGATGGTCCGGCGGGTCTCGTCAGCGAGGGGTGCGGCCGCGCAGGTCACGTCCTCCAGCGACGAGAGGTCGTACTGGTCGGGGGTCTGGCGGTACTCCCGGAACATCATCGTGTACATCGCGGGGACGCCCGCGAACTTCGTGATGCCCTCCTCCTCGATGGCCTGCAGCATCGGGACCGGTTCGGGACTCGGCTGGAGGAACATCGTCGTCCCCGAGTAGATGCCCGTCCCCATCAGCGCGTTGAGCGCGTAGATGTGGAACAGCGGGAGGACGAGCAGGAACGAGTCCTCGGGGTCGATGGCGAGGCCGCCCTTGTCGTAGGCCTCGATGGTCGTCAGCAGGTTCTCGTGGGTGAGCAGCACCCCCTTCGGCCGTCCGGTCGTCCCCGAGGTGTAGGGCTGACAGGCCACGTCGTCGTAGGCGCGCTCGGGTCGGTCGAGGTCCGACGAGGCGTCGGCGATGGCGGCGTCGAGGTCCTGCACGCCTTCTCCGCCGCCCGCGACGAACGTGTGTTCGACTTCGGCGGCCGCCGCGAGCCGTCCCACCTGGTCGCCGATGAGCTGCGACCCCAGCAGGTGGTCCGCGCCGGCGTCGTTCAGGACGAACACGAGCGTCTCGGGGTCCATCCGGAGGTTCAGCGGCGTCGGGACGCCGCCGGCCTTGATGGCTCCGAAGTAGGCGACGGGGAACTCGTTGGTGTTCGGAATCATCACGCCGACCCGGTCGCCCGGTTCGAGCCCCGCGTCGAGCAGGACGTTCGCCACGCGGTTCGAGCGGTCGTCGAGCGCCGCGAACGAGAGGTCGTCGGCGTAGAAGTTGAACGCCGTCTTCTCGCCGTAGCGGTGGGCGGCCATCGCCGGCAGGTCACCCAGATGTCGCAGGGGTTCACCCCGAAAGAGTTCCATGGTATCGTTTGACGCTGTTCGTGTGCTCACATAAACGTTCACTCCGTTGGCAACAGTTTGGACGGCAGCGGTACCACCGTTCGACACCGGCGACGAGCATCGCCGTCGTTATTCACGCGCCGGTGATAGCGACAGTATGGACGTGCGCGGTGCGGTCGTCGACCTGGACGGGACGGTGTACCGGGGTGACACGCTGGTCGAGGGGGCGCGAGCGGGTATCGACGCGCTCCGCGACCACGGCGTCGACCCACTGTTCGTGACGAACAACCCGACGCGCTCGCCAGCGGCGTACGCACGTCGCCTCGGTGAGATGGGCCTCGACGTCTCCGCAGACCGGGTGCTCTCGGCCGGGTCGGTGACCGCCCAGTTCCTCGCGGAACGCCACCCGAACGACGAGACGTTCGTCGTCGGCAGCGACGGCCTCCGCGAGCAGTTGCGGGCGGTGGGTGTCTCACTGACCGACGACCCTCACGCCGCGACGGTGCTCGTCACCTCCCACACCTACGGCTTCGACTACGAGGCGCTGACCGAGGGGTACTGGGCGCTGGCGTCGGCCGAGACGTTCGTCGGGACCGATCCCGACCTGACCTACCCCGGTGGCGACGGCCGGAACCGTCCGGGGTCGGGAGCCATCACGAGAGCGGTGGGTGCCGTCGCGGACCGGGACCCGGACCACGAGTTCGGCAAGCCCTCCCCGGAGACGCTCGCGGCGATTCGAGAGCGACTCGACTGCGACCCGGCCCACTGCCTCGTCGTCGGCGACCGACTGGACACCGACGTGGCGCTCGGGGAACGTGGCGGGATGCAGACCGCGCTGGTACTCTCGGGCAGCACGACCCGCAGCACGTTCGAGGCGGGCGACGACGGCCCGACACCCGACGTCGTACTCGACCACCTCGGGGACCTCCGGACCGTCCTGTGAGTCACTGTCTGACATAGCTTTTTATACGAGCGCGTGTTCCCTTCTGGCATGAGGAATCCGGATAGTCCGTACCTCTTCGGTGAGGTCGAAGACGAGGAAGAGGAGGAGGAAGAACTGATCGAGACGCCCGACGTGAGCCGCGAGACCGTCATCGTCGACGGTGCGGCGATGAGCTACAGGGGGTACCAGCGCCAACTGGGTGAGGAGTGAGCGACCGACCACCACCCGGGAGGACCGACCCACGACCGTCTCACGTCGACGGCGGCCGAGCGACCGCTGACGACGGCACCACCCCGTCCGATAAACTCTCTGCTGGGGGTCTGCGGTTCCATACGGTTTTTTGTGTGTAACGGTGTTCAGTGACGGTGTCACATGGCAGACAAAGACGAACTCCGACAGCAGATGATCGACGCGTTCGAAGGTGCCGACTACCCGATCAACTCCCCGATGGACCTCGTCCCGGCGCTCCCGAACGGCCCGGCGACGAAGTTCGAGTCCGGCGACTTCTCGATGACCGCGATGGAGCTCAACACGAAGCTCGGTGGCGGCGACTTCCCGTACGAGTCGGCCGAGGCGTTCGTCGACGACATCATGGACCAGCTCGAAGAGCAGGGCCACGTCTGAGTCCGCGCGACCACACCGAATCCGACCGCATTTTTCACCGGAGGAGGACGGCCAGCGCCGTCAGGACCGTTCCGAGTCCGAGCAGTCCCCAGTTGGCCAGCGCGTCGTTCGCTCTGACGAGACGGAGCGAGAACCGTCGCCTCGACAGCGGCCAGAACAGCGGGACGCCCGAGGGCGTCAGCGCGTCGGCCAGCAGATGCGTTCCGATGCCGAACACGCCGGTGAACGCCGCGAACGGGACGAGCCACGGCGCGTCGAGCGACGACGGCGCGACGTCCGACAGCAGGGTCGCCACACCCGCCAGCACCGCGCCGACACCGAGGGCGAACAGGAGCGTGTGCGTCGGCCCGCGGTGGGAGACCAGCGGGAGGCGCAGGTCGACGTCCGGGAACCGGGCGAGTGCGAGCACGCCGATGCCGCCCGCGAGCGCGAGGCCCGGCCGTGTCTCCAGCAGAAACCACCCGACCGGCGCGTAACAGACCAGCGCCGCACCCCAGTGTCCCGTCTTGAGCATGGCAGCGCTCACGGCGCGACCCGTATCAACGACCCGTTTTATCCTGTGGCCGCCCGACGAGTCGGTATGCAGTCGTCGCTCACGTCGCTGCTCGACCTGTACGGCGTGTTCCTCATCCCCGTGGCCGTGTTCGTCGCCGGAGTCGTCGGCTACGGCGTCCTCTACGTGTCGAGCAGACGGGGCTGGCTGGAGTGGCCGTGAGTCGAACGTAGACCTTTCGTGGTCGCCGTTCGACTCCACCCTATGGACGACCAGTCCGACCCGGCGATGGGGAACTTCCCCGTCCCCGACCACGCCGACCTGCCCGAGGACCTCCAAGAGCGCATCGAAGAAGAGACCGAGCGTGCCGGCTTCACGCCCAACGTCTTCTCGGCGATGGCGTACAAGCCCAGTCACTTCCGCGCGTTCTTCGAGTACCACGACGCCCTCGTCGAGGACACCGCACTCGAACGCGAGGAGATAGAGATGCTCGTCGTCACCATCTCGGGGGTCAACGACTGCCTCTACTGCGTCGTCGCCCACGGCGCACTCGTCCGCATCTACGCGAAAGACCCACAGTTGGCCGACCAACTGGCGACGAACCACCGCGCGGCGAGCCTCAACCCCACCCACCGCGCGATGCTCGACTTCGCCGTGACGCTCACCGAGTCGCCCGGCCGTATCGACGAGACGGACCTCGAAACCCTGCGCCAGCACGGCTTCTCCGACGAGGCTATCTGGGACATCACGAGCGTCGTCGCGTACTACAACCTCTCGAACCGACTGGCCGTCGTCGCCGACATGCGACCCAACGAGGAGTTCTACACCCTCGGCCGGGAGCCACGCGAGTAACCCGAAACTCCCCGCTTCGGTCGGTGGCGTGCGTCCGACGAGTCGAACGGGAGACGCTCTCGCTACCGCGCCGAGCGGACCGCCCGCGACTGGGCGCTCCGTGCGGTCGCGTCCTCGGTCGTGGTGGTGCCGGTCGTGAGCGCGTGACTCGTCGGTGGTGTGAGTGACGGCAAGTCCACACATTCTTTACAGCGGCAACCACCCGTCTACCAACGGACATGAGTCAGGCGACGCTCCCCCCGACCCCGTATCTCAACTCCAGTCTCTTCTCGGGCTACTATCTCGACGAACGGGTCGCGGACCTCGACGCGTGGGACTGCGACGAGGAGGCGACGGCAGCCTTCGAGACGCTCGTCGAACTGTGGAACGAGGAGTCGGGTCTCGTCGGGACGTACAAGGAGGACGAACTGCTCGACTCCTGGATCGACGAGGTGCTCTCGGTTCTCGGGTTCGACACGCTCTCGGAGTCCACGATTCCCGAGGGGACCGGCTACACGGACCGCCTGCTGTACGACTCCGCCGAACGCCGCCGCGACGCCGTCGGAAAGGACCAGTCCGAGAACGTGGACGCGAAGTTCGGACTCGCCTCGGCGGTGTTGGAAGCGAAACAGTGGGACACCGACTTCACGAAGAAGTTCGACGAACAGCGGTCGTACCGTGACGCTTCACACCAGATCAAGTACTACCTCGAACGGACGCCCGAACGCCTCAGATGGGGCGTCCTCACCGACGGTCGGAAGTGGCGGCTGTACGGAACGAAAGACTACGAGACACAGACGTACTACGAAATCGACCTGCCGGAACTCCTCGAATCGGGCAGCGTCGAGCGGTTCAAGTACTTCTACGTGTTCTTCCGGGCGGCGGCGTTCCACGAGACGGCCGAGACGTGCTTTCTCGACCGGGTCTGGAACGAGAGCGAGACCGCCGCACAGGAACTCGGCGAGGACCTGCAGGACAACGTCTTCACTGCACTCCGAGTGCTCGGTGAAGGGTTCGTCGAGGAGAACGACCTCGACATCGGCCCGGAGGACGAAGCCGCGCGTGACGAACTGAAAGAGCAGTCGCTGGTGTTGCTCTACCGGTTGATGTTCGTCCTGTACGCGGAGTCCCGTGGGCTGATTCACCCGGACGACCCGGACGCCGAGAGTGAGTACCAGGAACACTTCAGTATCGAGCAGCTTCGGAGCGAGATTCACGACACTATCGAGGGAGGAGACTCGTTCGAGGACTACAGCGAGCACTCCACGTCGATGTGGAGTCGGCTTCAGGACCTGTTCCGCCTCGTCGACGAGGGTGAGGACGCACTCGGTATCCCGCCGTACAACGGTGGCCTGTTCGACGCGGAGCGCCACGCGTTCCTCGCCGAGCACCAGGTCGCCGACCGCTACATCGCGGAGGTCATCTACCGTCTCGGAACGACCGAGGCCGACGATGGGTCGTTCGTCCTCGCGGACTACGCCGACCTCGACACGCGACACCTCGGGACCATCTACGAGGGACTGCTCGAACACGAGTTCCGCATCGCGGGCGAAGAGTACGCCGCAGTGGCCGACGACGGCGGACAGGTGTGGAAGCCAGCCACCGACGTGAGCGTCGCCGACGCCGTCGAGACGGTCGAACCGGGCGAACTGTACGTCGTCAACGACGACGGCGAGCGGAAGGCGACGGGCGCGTACTACACCCCCGACTACGTCGTGACGTATATCGTCGAGGAGACGGTCGGTCCCCTGCTCGACGACATCGACGAGGAACTCCGTGCGGAGGGTCTCGAACCCAGCGACGGGGCGTACTTCGGCAAGTTCTGGAGTGCGGTGCTGGACCTGAAGATCCTCGACCCGGCGATGGGGAGCGGCCACTTCCTCACGCGGGCGACGGGCTACCTCACCGAGCGGGTGATGAGCGTCGTCCGCGAACACGAGATTCAGGGCCGCGACGAACAGGACCTGCGCCGTCGCATCGCCCGCGAGTGCATCTACGGCGTGGACCTCAACGGCATGGCCGTCGAGTTGGCGAAACTCTCGATGTGGCTGGAGACGCTCGCCACCGACCAACCGCTCGCCTTCCTCGACCACCACCTCAAAACCGGCAACTCGCTGGTCGGGTCGGACGTGACCGAGGTGCTCTCCGAGGACGAGGCGGACGACGGCGGGCAACTGACGCTGTTCGAGGCCCACGCTCGGGTCCGACAGCGCACGCTCGAACACGTCATGGACCTGATGGAGGAACTCCTCGCTATCGACAACGAGACGTACGCCGACGTGAAGTCGATGGAGGACCTGTACGAGCGCATCCGCGAGGACCCGCTCTACCAGCGCCTGTTCGAGTTGGCCTCGGTCCACACCGCCGAACAGTTCGGCGTCGACGTCCCCGATGGCTCCTACGAACGCATGGCCGACGCTATCGAGGACGAAGCGGGATGGGCCGAGATTCGTTCCGAAACGTGGTTCACGACGGCGCAGTCCGTGAGTGAGGACGAGTCGTTCTTCCACTGGGAACTGGAGTTCCCCGAAGTGTTCTTCGGGGAGGGTGGGACCAAGCGGGAGGATGCTGGGTTCGACGCTGTTGTTGGGAACCCGCCGTACGTCTCAAACTGGAACCTGACAGAAGAGAGCCCAGAATTAGTCAATGTCGTTAACAAACTATATCCAGAAGTTGCTGTAGGTCACTGGGACCTATTCGTCCCTTTCTCTTATCGAGCGATTACGTTACTAAAAGAGCGAGGGAGACACTCGTACGTTACATCAAATTCGATAGGGTCTGAAAAGTATGGGCGGAAAATTAGGGAGGAAATTATTGAGCGAACTAATCTTGAGAAGTTAGTTAGGTTTTCTTCAAATAATGTATTTACTGGTGTCAACCGGATGGTCCTTATATATGTGCTTGAGAGATCGCGTAACGAACAATCAGAGGTAGATATCGTTAAATCAGCTTCGGAGAAATTCTCTACCGAAGGCCGACTGAAGCAGAGCCACTTTTCAGAGTTCGAAGATTACGCGTGGCGGGTTGATATTAGTGAGTCTGATTTCAAACTCCGTGAGAAGGTGGAGAGTATATCGGTACAATTGGGTTCACTTTGCTGGGTAAATCCAGGAGTAGTTGCCCACAGCGCAGAAGATAGCCCTCTCGATTTCAAGAAAGACGATGTGCTGACCGACAACCCATCCGAGAGCGCTAAAAAGTACGTTTCGGGACAGGATGTAAAACGCCATCACGTCAATTGGAGCGGAAAATACATTGAGTATGACCAATATGCAGAACACTTTCACCGCCCAAAATCGCCCGTTTTATTCGAATCTGAAAAAATTATGTTCAGTGACGTCAGCGGGAAGAATAACCGAATCAAGAGTGCATTTGATGATTCTGGCTATTTCTCAAACCATACCGTAAATCACGCTACGAAGTGGACCGATGACACTGAAGCGTTCAAATCATCATTTGATTATGACAAACATGAGAGTGCTGGCTCCTTTAATTTGAGATTCGTATCCGGAGTAGTCGGGTCTTCTCTCCTCGCCTACTACTTCTCAAATTTCCTCGCGACGAAAACACTTCAGAGTAGCCGGACAAGAATGCATCCCAACGATATACGAAAATTACCAGTAATTGACATAACAAAAGACGATGGCAGGGATGGGGAGAAGTCCGAGCACGCGGCAGAAATATCTCGGCTCACAAAATCGATTACACAGTCGCATGGAGAGAAGCGCAAACTCAACACCAACCTCCTCGACCATCTCGGCAACTACTCCGACGGTCACACCCTCGCCGAAATCGGTCTGACCCAACCCCCGGAGAACGCGGCCGAGTCCATCCTCCAGCAGACCACGGAACAACACCCCAACCTCCGAATCGGGGAGGCGACGGTCGAACGCTCCTCCGAGAACACGGTCGAGATTCGACTCACCGCCCGCTACAAACCGGACGACGACTCGCTCGAAACCGACCGCTGGGGCTACACCGAAACGGCCCCGCTCCCGGCACTCCGAATCACGGACCTGAGCGAGACGGAGGCGGACCTCGTCGAGGCGTTCGTCCCCGTCGCGGTGGACGAGGCGGGTGGGTTCGCGGGCTTCCGCGAGACGGCGACGAAGACGAACTCGCTGGTCGACCGTCTCCAGAAACTCACGCTCCCGGCCGTCGCGGACGTGGCGCAGGGCTTGCAGAACTACACCGAGACGGTCGAACGTGCCGAAGAACTGGAGGCGAAAATCGAGCGCACGGACGCGCTCATCGACGACATCGTCTACGAGTTGTACGGTCTGACGGACGAGGAAATCGAGATCGTCGAGGAGTCGGTCGGGGAGTAAGCGGTCCGGTGCGGTACTGTCGCAGTGCCGTCGCAGTGCCGTCGCAGTGCCGTCGCAGTGCCGTCGCGGTCCAGTGCGGTGTCGTCGCGGTGCGGTCGCACTCGGCCGTCGTACCGCGAGTGACCGCAGTGAGCGAGCGGCCTTTTTCGTCCGGGGTTTCGAGGGGCGGTGATACGTAGCGCGACCCGACGCGGCCAGTGGTGAGGGTCTGTGGCCCCGTGCGGTACGGCGGTCTGACGACCGGGACCGTGCTTTCGATACTAAACTCCACTCGCCACAACACTGTTGTATCGAAACTCCGTACCGAAGCCTATGCCAGACCTCGACGACATCGACCGGACCATCCTGCGCCTGCTGGTCGAGGACGGCCGGCGGCCGTACAGCGACATCGCCGAGGCGGTCGACCTCTCGCCCCCGGCGGTCTCCGACCGCATCGCACGCCTCCGGGAGTGGGGTATCGTCCGGCGGTTCACCGCCGACGTGGACCGCTCGAAGCTCCGTGACGGCGTCTCGGTACTCGTCACGCTGGACCTCGAACCGAACGCCGTCGAGACGACGCGAGCGGCGCTCGTCGCCGACGAGGCGGTCGAACACGTCTTCACCACCGCGGCGGGGTCCCTCGTCGCCACGCTGCGCGTCCCGAGCGGCGACGTGCGGACGTTCCTCGCCGAGACGGTCGAGTTCGGCGCGATACGGTCGCTCGACGTGTCGCTGCTCACGGCCACGTCGTGGTCGCCGGGTATCGGCGCGGCGGAGTTCGCCCCGGAGTGTGCGGAGTGTGGGAACACCGTCACCGCCGAAGGCGAGACGCTAGCGCTCGACGACGACACGTACCACTTCTGTTGCTCGTCGTGTGCCGGCCGGTTCGAGAACCGCTACGACGACCTGAAGTCCGGCGTGTAGTCGCCTCCGGCGACGGAGACGACGCCGGACCGGTTCGACGGGGAGACCACCGCTGCCGGGAGACGTGGCTTCAGGCGCTCGCGTCGTAGCCCGCGCCCTCGACGGCGGCGACCAGTTCGTCGGTGTCGGCGTCGCCCTCGACGGTAGCCGTCTCGTCGTCGGTGTCCGCGCTCGCCGACTCGACGCCGTCGACGGCTTCGAGCGCCTCGACGACGCTCTGCTCGCAGTGGCCACAGCTCATACCGGTGACGGTGAGTGTCTTCGTCATGGAGACACGTTGCCCGCCACCGAACTTGTATCTTCTCACTCTGAATCCCGATTACGGTTCAGAATAGAAAGTTCAGAACCGTCTCGAACGTCGATGTCGAAGGCACAAGGCGGTTGAACCTACACCGAGTATCTCTACACATGAGCCACAGGACGGAACGCCTCGCAATCACCGGCATGAGCTGTGCGAACTGCTCGGGGACGGTGACCGAGGCGCTCGAATCACTGCCGGGAGTGCGTGAGGCGAACGTCAACTTCGCCACCGACGAGGGTACCGTCGAGTACGACCCCGACGTCACGCCGCTGGCGGCCATCTACGACGCCATCGACGAGGCGGGGTACAGCGCCGTCGACGACACCGCCCGCATCACCGTGACGGACATGTCGTGTGCGAACTGCTCGCAGACCGTGACGGAGGCGCTGCTCGACACGCCGGGGGTCGTCTCGGCGGACGTCAACTTCGCCACCGACGAGGGGCGAGTGCGGTTCAACCCCGAGGAGGCGACCCGGTCGGACCTCTACGACGCCGTCGAACGGGCGGGCTACTCGCCGGTCCGTGACGACGGCGAGGACGCCGACGCGGGGGACACGGAGAGCCGTGCCGACACCGCCCGCCGCGAGGAGGTCCGCCACCAGCGCAACCTCGTGCTGTTCGGGGCGGCGCTCTCGCTGCCGCTGCTGGGGACGATGGTTCTCGAACTGTTCGCGCCGGGGGTCCTGCCCGAGACGGTTCCGGGGACCGACCTCCAGTTCGGCTGGGTCGCGTTCGCGCTGGCGACGCCCGTCCAGGTCCTGCTCGGCCGTGAGTTCTACGTCAACTCCTACAACGCGGTGGTGAAAAACCGCACCGCGAACATGGACGTCCTCATCGCGCTCGGGTCCTCGACGGCCTATCTCTACTCCGTCGCCGCGCTCGCGGGCCTCATCGCGCAGGCGGGCCTCTACTTCGACACCGCCGCGTTCATCCTCGTGTTCATCACGCTCGGCAACTACCTCGAAGCCCGCTCGAAGAGCCAGGCCGGCGCGGCGCTCAAACGCCTGCTCGAACTCGAAGCCGACACCGCGACTGTGGTGGACTACTCGGAAGCGTCGGGAGCAAGCGACGACGGCGAGGCCGACCGAAGCGAGGGCTCGAACCGAACGGGGGGTGGAACGATCCGTGAGGAACGCGAAATCCCGCTCGACGAGGTACAGGAAGGGGACTACCTGAAGGTCCGCCCCGGCGAGCAGGTGCCGACCGACGCCGAGGTGGTGCAGGGCGACTCGGCCGTCGACGAGTCGATGGTCACCGGCGAGTCCGTCCCCGTCGAGAAGTCGCCGGGCGACGAGGTGGTCGGCGCGACGGTCAACCAGAACGGCGTGCTCGTCGTCCGCGCGACGAAGGTCGGGGCCGACACCGCGCTCCAGCAGATCGTCGAGCAGGTCCGCGAGGCACAGTCCCGCCAGCCGGAGATTCAGCGCGTCGCCGACCGCATCAGCGCGTACTTCGTCCCGGCGGTCATCGTCAACGCGCTCCTCTGGGCGACGGTCTGGTACCTGTTCCCCGAGACGCTCGCCGGGGTCGTCGGGTCGCTCCCGCTGTGGGGACTGGTCGGTGGGGGTCCGGCCGCTGCGGCCGCCGGCGCTGGCGGCGTCTCGGCGTTCGAGTTCTCGGTCGTCGTCTTCGCCAGCGCGGTGCTCATCGCCTGCCCCTGTGCCCTCGGACTGGCGACGCCCGCCGCGACGATGGTCGGGACGACCATCGGCGCACAGAACGGCGTGCTGTTCAAGGGTGGCGACGTGCTCGAACGCGTCCGCGACGTCGACACCGTCGTCTTCGACAAGACGGGCACGTTGACCGAGGGCGAGATGGAACTGACCGACGTGGTCGCGGTCGGTCCACGGGCCGACGGCGGTTCGCAACTGGAGCGAGCGGACGACCTGGACGAGGACGGCGTCCTCCGCCTCGCCGCGAGCGCCGAACGCGACAGCGAACACCCGCTCGCACGGGCCATCGTCGACGGGGCCGAGGAGCGTGGCATCGACCTCGTCTCGCCCGACTCGTTCGAGAACGTCCCCGGCCACGGCGTCCGTGCGACCGTCGAGGGCCGCCAAGTGCTCGTCGGAAACCGGAGACTGCTCGCCGACCACGACGTCGACGTCGGGCCCGCCGAGGACGTCGCAGAGCGCCTCGAATCGGAGGGGAAGACGGCGATGTTCCTCGCTGTGGACGGTGCGGTGACTGGCGTCCTCGCCGACGCCGACACGGTCAAGGAGACGTCGAAAGAGGCAGTCACGGCCCTCCGCGAACGCGGAACCGACGTCTGGCTCGTCACCGGCGACAACGAGCGGACCGCCCGTGCCGTCGCCGAACAGGTCGGTATCGACGCCGAGCACGTCCGAGCGGAGGTGCTCCCCGAGGACAAGTCCGAGGCCGTCGAGTCGATTCAGACGGACGGCCGGAGCGTGATGATGGTCGGCGACGGCGTCAACGACGCGCCGGCGCTGGCCACCGCGTACGTCGGCGTCGCCATCGGGTCCGGGACGGACGTGGCCATCGAGGCCGCCGACGTGACGCTGATGCGTGACGACCCGACGGACGTGGTCCGGGCCATCCGCATCTCCGAGGGGACGCTCTCGAAGATCAAGCAGAACCTGTTCTGGGCGCTGGGCTACAACACGGCGATGATTCCGCTGGCCTCGCTCGGCCTGCTCCAGCCGGTACTCGCCGCGGGTGCGATGGCGCTCTCCAGCGTCAGCGTCCTGACCAACAGCCTGCTGTTCCGCAGCTACGACCCGGACGAGGACTACCGCCTCTTCGGGTTCCTGCGACGCTGAGCCGAGAAGCCGACTCGACCGACTCCGTCCGCTCTTCGATTCCTCTTTCGTCCTCCTTCCGTCCGTTACCGACCGCCGGTGGTCGGCCCCTCGCCCGCGTCCGTGGTACCGTCGCGTACGCTCTCGCCGCCCCCACCGCCGAGCACGTCGCCGTCCAGTCGACGGAGCAGGACCAGCACGGGGACGAACAGCAGGCCGGCGACGACGAACGGGACCCAGAACGCGATACCGGCGTACAGCGCCCCCGCCAGCGCGGGGCCGACCGTTCGAGCGAGACTCCCCGCGCTCTGGGTGAGGCCGAAGGCCCCACCCTGCGTCTCGTCGCTCGCCGACCGGGAGACCAGCGCGTTGAGCGAGACGTTCGTCAGCGCGTTGCCGAACGCCAGCGGCGTGGCGACGAGCGCCAGCGCGAGCGACGCGCCGGTCTGCCACGGCTCGAGGCCGGCGACGGCGACGAGTTCGAAGCGTCGCCCCCACGCGGCGGCGAACGGGACGAGGCCGAGCGTCAGGACCTGGACGCCCGCGCCCACGACGGCGAGTCGGTACTCGCCGAAGCGGTCGGTGAGCGGTCCGACGAGTCCACCCTGGACGACGGCGACGACGACGCCGAAGTAGGTGAGCAGGAGGGCGTTCTCCGCCGTCCCGAACGTCAGCAGGTCGTTCGTCAGGAATATGAACTGGCTCTCGAACGCCGAGAAGGCGAACGAGGCGACGAAGAAGGAGACGACCAGCGTCCCGAGGGCGGGCGTCCGCAGCGCCCCCACGAGCGCAGCGACGCGCGACTCCTCGCTCCCGGCCGACCGCGTCCGGTTCGGTTCGGGCAGGACGACGGCGGCGACGGCGAGGTTGCCGGCGGTCAGCGCCGCGGCGACGAGACTCGGGAGCGTGAACTCGGTGATGGGTATCCACGGGACGACGCCTCCCACGACGTCGAGGGCGGGGCCGCTGGCCGCGAGGCCGCCGATGGCGGGACCGAAGACGAACCCCAGGCCGAACGCCGCACCGAGCAGGCCGAGGCCGCGTGCACGGTCCTCGGGTGGCGTGATGTCCGCGATGTAGGCCTGTGCGGTGGCGATGTTGCCGCCCATCGCTCCCGCGAGGGCACGGGCGAGAAACAGGACGACGAGGCCGTTGGCCGCGCCGACGAGCGACCCGAGTTCGCCCGCGAGGCCGAACAGCGTCCACGCGAGCGTGCTCCCGAACAGCGAGACGAGGATGACCGGGCGACGGCCACGCTCGTCGGAGAGGCGGCCGAGCACGGGGGCGAAGACGAACTGGAACAGCGAGTAGACGGCGATGAGGAGACTGCCGACGAACTCGTTCGCACCGAACGAGAGCGCGTACAGCGGGATGACGGGGATGAGGATGCCGAAGCCCAGCAGGTCGACGAAGACGACGAGAAAGAGCGTCGCCAGCGCCCGACCACGGTCGACGTCGGCGTTCGGGTCGCCCGTCTCTGCCGACGGGGCGTCACTCGACCCGCTCACGAGGACCGCCCTCGGGCAGACAGTCGGTTCATTGACGTACTCAGCGACGCGGGTGGGATAGCACTGCCGGTGGGGGGTGTGCGCCCCGCACCGCGTGGGCCACTGCGTTGCAAAGGTTCAACACGTCACAGTCGATGACCGACACATGGACGAGAACGAATCGGCCGTCGTGCTGGAGCGCGTCGGCAAGCGCTACGGGGATGTGGTCGCACTCGACGGTCTCTCGCTGTCGGTCGGCCGCGGCGAACTGTTCGGCTTCCTCGGTGCGAACGGCGCGGGAAAGACGACGACGATCAAACTGCTGACGGGCCAGCGCGTCCCCGACGAGGGGTCGGTGTCGGTGCTCGGACGCGACCCGAGCGTGGACCCCGTCGAGACGCGTCGACACCTCGGTATCCTGCCCGAACGCGAGGACCCGCCGAGTTTCGTGACCCCACGCGAGTACTTCGGGTTCGTCGGTCGGGTCCGAGACATCGACTCCGAGATGCTGGCGGCGCGAGTCGACGGCTGGACCCGACGGTTCGCCTTCCGTGAGCAACTCGATACGCTGTGTACGGACCTCTCACGGGGGCAGCGCCAGAAGGTGATGATAGCGGCGTCGTTCCTCCACGAACCGGACCTCGTGTTCATCGACGAACCGCTGGCGAACTTAGACCCCATCATGCAGGAACGGCTGAAGGAGTTCCTCGTCGCCTACACCCGCGAGGAGAACACGGTCTTCCTCTCGACGCATCACATCGACGTGGCCGAGGAGATCTGCACGCGTGTCGGCGTCCTCCGTGACGGCCACCTCGTCGAGGACCGGCGCCTCGGCGATTCGGCCGCCGGGGACGACGCGCTCCTCGACGTGTTCCTCGACGAGGTGGACGCGCCGTGAGCGAGTACCCCTCCGTCGGCCTGTTGCGGGCGCTGTTCCGCGAGGAGTGGCGACTCCACAGCGACCTGTTCGGCGGCGCACGGTTCGCGGCGTTCCCGCTGTTCGTCACCGTCCTGGCGACGGGAGCGCTGTACGGTCTCCAGACGGTCGGGACGCCGCTCGTCGACGCACTGGCCGGCCTGCACGCCCTCGTGTTCGTCTTCGGCCTCCAGACCGGGGCGGTGGCGTTCGTCAGTTCGGACGCGCTCGACAGCCTGCTCGGGGACGTGACGCTCCTGCTGTCGTCGTCTCGGACGCTGCCGGTCTCCGAGCGACGCATCTACGCGCTGTTCCTCGTGAAAGACGCGCTCTACTACTCGGTGCTCTTCCTCGCCCCGCTCGCCGTGGCGGTGGCGGCCGTCGGGACGCTCGTGGGGTCGTCGACGCTCTTCTGGCGGTCGCCGCTGCTGTTCGGGTCGCTGTCGGCGACGTTCTCGCTCGGCCTGGCGACGACGCTCGTCGCCATCGGTCTCTCGCGTCGAGGCGTCCAGGGGCGAGTGACGCTGGCGCTCGGCGTCGGGAGCCTCGCCGCCGCGTTCTGGCAGGGGTTCCCGCTGGTCGCGTACTCGCCGTACGGCGTCTTCGCCGACCCGGCTCTGGGTCGGGGCGTCGTCGCCCTCGGCGGCGTGCTCGTCGCGGCCGTCCTCGGCTGGTGGCTGTTCGACCCCGACCACGAACGCCGCGCACGGACGAGCACCGACCGCTTCGAGACGCTCGCGGTACGGTTCGACGACCCGCTGGCCGCCCGTTCGCTCGTCGAACTGCACCGCTCTGGCGGCGGCGTCGGGAAGGTCGTCGTCTCGACGGCCATCGTCGCGGGGGTCGCCGTGGCCCTGCTCGAACTCGTGAGTCGGGTCGTCGGCGACCCGCCGGCCCCGTCCGTCGCGCTCGGTGCCATCCTCGCCCTGACGGCGTTCACGACGTACAACTGGCTGACGCAGTTCGACTCGCTGGAGGAGTACCGGACGCTGCCGCTGTCGGTCCCGGACGTGTTCCGGGCGAAGGCGCTGGCGTTCGCGCTGTTGCTTCCCGTCGGTGGTCTCGGCTATCTCGTGACGGCGCTCTCCGCCGGTGGGTCGCCGACGGGCCTGCTCGTCGGTGGCGTGCTGTTCGTCGGCGTCTCGGTGTACCTGTTCGGACTGACGGTGTTGCTCGCCGGCGTCGAACCGAACGAGTTCCTCTTCGACACGGTGCTGTTCGCGGCGTTCACGCTGGCCGTCGTGGTCGCCCTCGTCCCGGTGTTAGTCGCCGGTCTCGTCCTGCCGTTGACGCCGACGCTCGCCGTCGGTATCGGTGTCGAGGCGCTGGTGCTGGCCACGGTCGGTGTCCTCGCGCTTCGACGGGCCGGGCCGCGCTGGGAGGCGCGACTGCTCGGTGGCGCGTGAGCGCGTACCTCGGGAACCGGGACCGGGGGCGGCCTCGGGGAGGGCTGAGCGGTGTCGTTCGCTACTCGTCGTACATCGGGCCGACGTCCGGGAGGCCGGAACGCTGGCGGGCGAGCGATCGGAGGGTCCGTTGCATCTCGCCGTAGTCGGGCATTCGGGGAGTGGACGCCGGACTCATCGTGCATCACCCGTGACCGCGGGGTGATGCACGACCAGCACGGCGGCGCTGTTCGGTACCATGTTATCTCAGGACAACGGCACGATGGGTCTTTGTTATGCCTGCATATGCAACAGAGTAGTCGCCGATTAATCCCACGCTCGGGGCCGTACCGTGGAGATTCGCTACAGACGTGGTGGGTCTCTCGGGGCGATTTGCAGGCCCACCGGAGGGAGCCACTCCGCTCGACACCGTCGCCGTGTGGCCGGCCTACCGTACCCGGTCACGGAGGGTCGGCGATCGGGTCGCTCCGTTCCGCGAACTGCCAGCGACCGCACACTCGGTGCGGCGACCGAGTAGGCGGTTGCTTCGCCCTCGTCGAGTCGCCGGACGGCCGCCGGGGCCGCGAGCACGTCTCCCCGGCAGCGCTCCGTCTCCGGTGGGCAGCGGAGGTGTCGTCGCGCTCCGACGGGGACTAATTCACCGGGACTGACCAGTCGTGTCAGCGGACAAAGTGTATCGCTCGTCGATACGTTTAAGCGTCCCCGAACCCGTCGTGTGTGCGTATGGCACGACTGGCCGCGACCCGGAGGATACGTCGGTGACGGTGGTGACCTCGATGACGTCGATGACGGCTGTCCGGCCGTTCATCCGACCGCTCGGTCTCTCAGTGGTCGGTCTCCACGCCACCTTCGCGACACTCGGTGCCGTGGCTATGGAGTCACTACTCTCGGTCGGTGCGCTCGTCGTGACGCTCGTCCTCGTGGCGGCCATCGGTCTCCACGCCCACGGCCGTGGCCCACTGGTTCCGACGGTGCTCGGGGCCGGCTACACGCTCGCCGCGGCGATGGCGGTGACGTTCGCGATACCGCTGGGTGCCCTCGGTCCGGTTCCGACCGACGCGTTCGCGTCGCTCTCGTGGCGGACCATCTCCTCTATCGTGTTCTTCGCCCTCTTCGCCGGCGGAGCCTGCTACGTGCTCGCGGTGCTGTCGCTGGTGGGTGGGAAGCCACAAAAGCCGATGCTGTTGGACGTCGAGTGAGGCTCAGTCGTCCGCCGCCGCCCCCTCTTCGTCGAGCAGCGAGTCGCCGTCCGGGTCGCCACCGAGCAACTCCTCGAAGTCGAGGTCCTCCTCGGAGTCCAGCGATTCGAGTTCGCGGTCGTACATGTGTTCTCGGAGCTGCTCGTGCTTGCCACGCCCCTTGCGCTCACGACCACGTTTCGTGTCTGGCATGTTCTGTCATACCTCGCCTGTCGTCTTGAAGCTTGTCCCCACGTGAACTCCTCTCGTGGTGACCGGCGGCGAGGTGCTGCCGTGACGCAACCGGTTTGGGGGGGCCGACCCTATCGTGGGTAGTGTCCGACGAGTCCTCACCGCTGTCGCTCGACGAGTTCCAGGCCGTACTCCAGCGCCTCGGACGGTCGGTCGTCACCGCGAGTCAGGTCGCACGGGTTCTGGAGTGCCCACAGGCCGACGCGAGCGAGCGTCTCGCTGCACTCGCCGACGCCGGGCGTATCGCCAGCGCCGACGTGTCGAGCGACCCGGTCGTCTGGTACCCGACCGACCTCGACGCGGTCGCCTCGAAGGAACACCGTATCCTCTTTCCCGAACGCCGGGAGGTCGTCGTCGAACACCCCCGACAGTTCACCCGTGCGCAACTCGCGCAGTTCGCCCACCTCGTCGACTCCTCGGGCGACGCCTACATCTACCGCATCCGCGAGGAGGACGTCTGGCAAGCGCCCTACGACCACCTCGACGACCTGTTGCGGACGATGCGCGACGTGTTGCCCGAGCGCTCGCCACACCTCGACGAGTGGGTCGAACGCCAGTGGTCCCGCGCCCACAAGTTCACGCTCGTGACACACGAAGACGGGTACACGGTTCTGAGGGCCGCGAGCGACGACCTCATGGGGAACGTCGCCCTCCAGCGACTCGACCAAGGCGAGCACGTCCGTGCTCCGATCAGCGACTCCGAGGTGTGGGTCGCCTCCGAACGCGTCGGCGAGATAAAGCGCATCCTCTACGACGCGGGCTACCCCGTACAGGACGACCGGGAACTCGAATCGGGCGCGCCGCTCGACATCGACGTGAACCTCGACCTGCGGGAGTACCAGCGGTCGTGGGTCGAGCGCTTCGAGACGGCGAACTCCGGAGTGTTCGTCGGCCCGCCGGGCAGCGGGAAGACCGTCGCCGCGATGGGCGCGATGGCGGCCGTCGGCGGCGAGACGCTGATTCTCGTCCCCTCTCGTGACCTCGCCGGGCAGTGGCACGACGAACTCCTGATGAACACCTCCCTGACGCCCGACCAGGTCGGCGAGTACCACGGCGGTGAGAAGAACATCCGGCCCGTCACCGTCGCCACCTACCAGACCGCGGGGATGGACCGCCACCGCTCGCTGTTCGACGACCGCGAGTGGGGGCTCATCGTCTACGACGAGGTCCACCACGTCCCCTCGAACGTCTTCCGACGCAGCGCCGACCTGCAGGCAAAGCATCGGCTCGGACTGAGCGCGACCCCCATCCGGGAGGACGACCGCGAGGCCGACATCTTCACGCTCATCGGGCCGCCCATCGGCACGGACTGGGCGGCGCTGTTCGACGCGGGGTTCGTCGCCGAACCCGAAGTCGAGATTCGCTACGTCCCGTGGGCCGACGACTACGCCCGCAACGAGTACGTCTCGACGCACGGCCACGAACGCCGGCAGGCGGCCGCGACCAACCCCGCGAAAGTCGAGGCCGTCCGGACGCTGCTCGAAGCACACGCCGGGTCGAAACTCCTCGTGTTCGCGGACTACCTCGACCAGGGCGAGGCGCTCTCGGCGGCACTCGACATCCCGTTCGTCTCCGGGGAGATGCGCCACAGTCGGCGGCAGGTGCTGTTCGACGAGTTCCGAAGCGACCGCCGGGACGCGCTCATCATCTCGCGGGTCGGCGACGAGGGCATCGACCTCCCGAACGCCGAGGTGGCCATCGTCGCCTCCGGGTTGGGCGGGTCACGCCGACAGGGCGCACAGCGCGCCGGCCGGACGATGCGACCGGTCGGGAGCGCCCTGATGTACGTGCTGGCCACCAGAGGCACCAGCGAGGAGGACTTCGCTCGCCAGCAGTTGCGTCACCTCGCGGGGAAAGGCATCCGCGTCACCGAACGCGACGCGCCGCAGGTCGAACCGGTCGTCGACCGAGAAGCGGAGGACGACGACACCGAGGACGCGTCCGAACTCGACGACGGAGAGGACGACGCCGGGACGCGCGACGCCGAGGATTGACCCTCAGAACGGGTAGTCGCGCGGTTCGTGCTGGACGGATATCCACTTCGTCTCGGTCAGTTCTTCGAGGACGTACTCGCCGTTGAACCGCCCGATACCGGAGGCACCCATCCCGCCGAACGGGACGTGCGGTTCGTCGTTGACCGGCATGTCGTTGAGATGCAGCATCCCGTGGTCGATACGGTCGGCGACGCCCTCGGCGGCCTCACGGTCACCGAACACCGACCCGGCCAGACCGTAGCGCGTGTCGTTGGCGAGTTCGACGGCCTCCGCCTCGTCGGAGAACGGAATCACGGGTGCGACCGGGCCGAAGTGCTCGTTGCACGCCGCGCTCATCTCGTTGGTCGCCTCGGAGAGCACCGTCGGGAGGACGAACAGTCCCGAGGAGTCGCCGACGTCGCCGTCCAGTTCGCCGACCGGGACCGACGTCCCCTCGAAGTCGTCGGGGCCGACCGCGAACCCGCCGGTCTCGAGAGTCGCCCCCGCTTCGATGGTCTCCTCGACGTACTCCAGCATCTGGTCACGCTGGGACTCGTTGATGATGGGTCCGACGACCGTCGACTCGTCGGTCGGGTCGCCGAGCGGCAGGTTCCGGGCCTTCTCGGCGAGTCGCTCGACGTACTCCTCGTAGTGGTCCTCGTGGACCAGGTGACGGTTGATGGAGATACAGATCTGGCCCTGGTGGAGGAAACTGCCGAACGCGCCGGCGTCGACGGCCTGTTCGACGTCCGCGCTCTCCAGCACGACGTGAGGGCCGTTGCCCCCGAGTTCCATCGACGGGAGCGCGAAGTTCCCGGCGGCGGTGGCGGCCACCTCCGACCCGACCTGCGAGGACCCGGTGAACGAGACGACGCTGGCGGCGTCGTGGCCCGCCACCCGGTCGCCGATGTCCGAGCCACGCCCGGTGACGACGGTCAGCAGGCCCTCGGGGAGACCGGCGTCCTCGAAGATGCGTGCGAGGAGCAACCCACCCGTGATGGGCGTGTCCGAGGCGGGCTTGAGGACGACACCGTTGCCCGTCGCCAGCGCGGGGGCGACGGCACGCATCGAGAGGTGGAACGGGAAGTTCCACGGCGAGATGACCGACACCACGCCGACCGGTTCGCGCTTGACGACGTGTTCCTTGTTCGGGACCATCCCCTCTTTGTTGTCGCCGCCCATCCGCGTCGGGAACGAGGCAGCCTCCTGCATCATCCCGACGGCCGTCTGGAGTTCCGACTCGGCTTTGATGCGGGTGCTCCCGGACTCGGTGGCGAGCAGGTCGAGTATCTGCTCGCGGTGTTCTTGGACCGTCTGAATCGCGTTCTGAACCACTCGCTGGCGCTTGGCGGGCGTCGTCTCGGCCCACTCCGTCTGTGCCTCCTGGGCTACCTCGAACGCCTCGTCGACGTCGTCGGTCGTCCCGGCGGGGACCTCGGTGAAGGGCGTCTCGGTCGCGGGGTTCTCGACGGTGATGGTGTCGCGGTTACCCGCGTCCCGTACACCGTCGAGATACAGCACGTTCCAGTCGCCGTGCGGTTCGTAGCGGTCGGCTCGCTGGGTCTGTTGTGCCATATCTGTGGTAGGGGTTGGAGCCTAAAGGGGGCGGGCGAAACCCACACGCTTGCCGCCACCGAGCGTGTGTGACGGACTGGGTTTCGGAGTAGTGCTCGCCGCTACGTGGCTGGCTGCACAGGTTGCCGGTATTGTTAGACGCGTGCCGCGTGTGTATCAGTTAGGGCTGCACCACACCTTTGTTTCCCTACACATACTGTGTCGTATGGCCCCTACGGTTCCCTCAACGAATCCGATACTAGATGCTGTCAGAGACACGTTCAGCGAGATCTTCGAACACCAGTACAGTGATGTCGTGGTGTACGGCGACCGAGAAGGCGAAATCGTCCTGCACGAAGGTCCGGTTCGGATGCGTGCTGACGGGTGGATTGAGCTTCCGACAGACCGACTTCTCTCACCGGAGGCCGTCCATCACGTCGATATCCGCTCGGAAAGGAGATGAGGATACCCCATACCTCCGCTGTGAGACCCACGCTCTCTGTCTAACAGCCGATTCGAATCGTGAAGGCTTAAAGTAACGACGTGCATCGCCTTACCACTCACAGGTCACCCGACTCGGCCAGCGTTCGAATCTCGTCGGCCCGGTCGTGGATTTCCTCGCGCTCCTCGTCGTCCTTGCGGTCCCAGTGGCCGTAGACCGGGCCGATGCGGTCGTTGCTTCGCAGGCTCTCTTCGTGCCGCCCGAGGAAGTCCCAGTACAGCGCGTTGAACGGACAGGCGTTCTCGCCGGTCGTCTTCGTCTTCGCGTACTCGCACCCCGAGCAGTAGTCGCTCATCCCGTCGATGTAGTTCGCGGAGGCGGCGTACGGTTTGGTGGTGAGCACGTCCGTGCCGAACACCCCCATCCCGATTACGTTCGGCGTCGTCACCCAGTGGAACGCGTCGACGTAGGCGGCGTGGAACCACTCGTTTATCCGGGTGGGTTCGACGCCGTAGGTGAGCGCGAAGTTCGACAGGAGCATCAGTCGCGGGATGTGGTGGGTGTAGCCGCGTTTCCGAACGCTCTCGACCACGTCCGAGAGACAGTGCATGTCGGTCTCACCGGTCCAGTAGAACTCGGGCAGGTCGTGGGGCGCGTCGAGCAGGTTGGCCGTCGCCAGTTCGGGCATCTCCCGGCGGTACGTCTGGCGCATGAACTCCCGCCAGCCGACGAGTTGGCGGACGAACCCCTCGATGCTGTTGAGCGGGACGTCGTCACGCCCGCGGGAGGTCTCGATGGCGCGTTCGACCACCTCGCGGGGATGGAGCAGACCGAGGTTGATAGCCGGCGAGAGCAGGAGGTGGTCGAGCGACCACTCGCCGTCGAGCATGGCGTCCTGATACGGGCCGAACCCCGCGAGGCGGTGTTCGCAGAAGTCCGCCAGCGCGTCGAGTGCCTGCTCGCGGGTGACCGGCCAGCAGAACGGTTCGGGGTCGGCCCACGCACCACCCTTCTCGTCGGTGTCGTAGCTGCCGTCGAAGGTGTCCTCGACCCAGTCGAGCACCTCCCGGGTCGTCTCGTCGGGGTCGTAGCGCGGCGGGTCGGGGAACGCCCGTTCGGGGTCCGCTGACTCCTGGTTCTGGTCGTCGAGGTTCCACTCACCACCCTCGGGGTCGTCGCCGTCCATCAGGTAGCCCGTCTCGCGGCGCTGCCAGCGGTAGAACTCCTCGTGTGTGTAGTCGCTGTCGCCGGACTCCCCGTCGAACCAGTCGTCGAACGCCGCGGGCGTGACGAGAAACAGGTCGTTCTGGACGACGTCGAGGCTGCCACCGGCGCTCTCGACGACGTCGTGGAGACGCTCCGCTCCACGGTGGCTCGGTGGGTCCATCACGACCAGTTCGTCGCCGGGGTGGTCCGCGAGGTGTGTCTCGACACCTTCGGCGAACGTCTCCGTCTGTCGGTAGTCGACGCTGTGGCCCGTATCGCGCAACTCGTCGCGGAAGTGGCGCATCGCCGAGAACACCAGCGTGAGTTTGTGCGGGTGGTAGGCGTGGCGGGTGGCGAAGGCCGTCGCCTCGACCATCAGCACGTCCGGCGACCCCTCGCTCAGCGGCCCGTGCCGGCGGGTCAACTGGTCGCCGAGGACGAGGACCGTCATCTGCGACCACCACGGTGGGGTTCGTCGTGGACCGGTGTCGACGGGCCGACCGCTCGTGACATACTCCGAGGACGGGTGTGGGTCACATAGCCCTTCACCGCCCGACAGGAGTGACCGGTGGTGAGAGTAACACTGATAGCCGTCCCCCGAGTGGCGACGAACGCACTCGTACAGTGCTCCACTCACGCGGCACCGAACGAGTGTTCACGGTGGTTGCGTTCGGCGAGTGCGTCCGGACGCGTGTTCGCGTCACCGCCGTCGTGGGCGGAGGTTGCGCTCGCCCGCACACCGTTTCTCGCCGTCGCTCGTCTTCGAGCGACGCGCTTTCGGGCGAGCGTCGTCCTCCGGTCGCCCTCCTCGTCACGGTAGCGTGTCTTGAGGGCGAAGTAGACGACGTCGATGTCCAGGTCGGTCGACCCGCCGTGCATCTCGACCTGGGCGTCGACGGCATCACCCCGCGTCAACTGGGTGGTGGGGAGGAGGGATCGACCGTAGCGGCACCGATGCCGATGCGAGCGAGGATTCGCTCCATGCGTCCGGTCGTGACGAGCGTCCGGTCGTACGCGTTCGGGTTCGTGTGACCGTCCCCCGAACCACCCGGTTCAGGTCCGGTCGACGAACGCCAGTATCTCCTCGGCGATGTCCTCGCCGGCGTCCTCCTGGAGGAAGTGCATCGCGCCCTCGACCCAGACGTCGGGTTGCTCGTCGGCAGTGGCGATGAGTCCCCGGAGCGGGTCGCGTGCGGGCCTCGTGATGGGGTCCGAGTCGGCGAACAGGACGAACGCCGGTTTCTCCCACGACTTCAGCTCCTCGCGGGCCTTCTCGGTCATCTCGCCGCCATCCCCACCGTCCGTGCGTGGGACCATGTCGGGCCACGCGTACGCGCCCGCCTTCGACGCCTCGTTGGGGTACGGTGCCTCGTAGGCGGCCAGTTCCTCGTCGGTGAGTTCAGTCGCCGTCGCGTTCTGGACGAGCATCCCGATGGGCAACTCCTCGACGCGCTCGACGAAGTTCCGGAAGTCGTGCCACTCCTCGGCCATCTCCGTCTCGTAGGTGGGGACGAACGTGTTCATCGCCACGAGTCGCGCGAACCGGTCGGGCTGGTGGGCGGCGTACGTCAGTCCGATGATACCGCCCCAGTCCTGGCAGACGAGGGTGACGTTCTGCAGGTCGAGCGTCTCGACGAAGTCCGCGAGCGTCTCGTAGTGGAGCGCGAAGCTGTACTCCTCGCGGTCGGTCAGCTTCTCCGAGCGGCCGAACCCGACGAAGTCGGGGACGACCACCCGCCCGCGTTCGGCGAGCGTCGGAATCATCTTCCGGTACAGGTAGCCCCAGGTCGGTTCGCCGTGGAGACAGAGGAACGTCTCCTCGGCGTCTTCGTCACCCTCGTCGACGTAGGCCATCTGAAGGTCGTCGCCCACGGTGACGCCGTGCAGGTCGTAGTCCCAGTCCGGCAGTCCCTCGAACCGTTCCTCGGGGGTGTGCGTTCGTCCCATGGCGGCCCGTCGGCGCGGCAGGATAAGGCGATTGTGGCGGGGTTTATACGCTTCGCGCGGCGAGCGAGTGCATGCAGGTCGAGGTCGAATTCGAGTTCTACGCGACCCTCCGCGACGCCGTCGGCGAGCGAACGCTCACCCGAACGGTCCCCGAGGGAGCGACCGTCACCGAAGCACTCCGGACGCTGACCGGGGAGTACCCGTCGCTCGGGCCGCTCCTGTTCGACGGCGAGGGGCGACTCAGACCACACGTCTCCGTACTCGTCGACGGGGAACGCACCGAGGGCGGCCGTTCGCTCGCTGGCGGCGAGACGGTCGGCGCGGCACCGGCGGTGGCCGGCGGTCGTGACGGTGCCTCGTCGACGGAGGGGGCCCGATGAAGGCGATCAGCCTCGGCAACCGCGCCTTCGAGGGTCTGAACAACGCCTACCTCCTGGAGGGGGAGGTGACGACGCTCGTCGACACCGGTATCGCCACGCCCGACACCGAGCAGGGACTGCGTGACGGCCTCGCCGACGCGGGCTACGAGTTCACAGACGTCGACCAGTTGCTCCTCACGCACTTCCACGCCGACCACGTCGGCCTCGCCGGCGCGGTCCAGGAGGAGAGCGACGCCGTCGTCCGGGTCCACGAGGCCGACGCACCGCTCGTCGCACAGGACGCCGACGCACGGACCGCGATGGAGGAGCGCCAACGGGCGGCACTCGACCGTTGGGGGATGCCCGAGGACGCCCAGTCGGAACTGCTCGGGGTCCTCGACGGGAGCGACGGGATCGAGGGGAGCGCCCCCGAGGTGACGCCGTTCGAGAGCGGCGAGGCGTTCGCGGCCGGCGACCGGACGCTGGAAGCGGTCCACCTCCCCGGACACAGTGCCGGTCTCTGTGGGTTCGCGTGCGCCAGCGACTACGTGGGTCTCTCCGGGAGCGGCCGGGACCTCTTCTCCGGGGACGCGCTGCTCCCGTACTACACCCCGAACGTCGGCGGCGCGGACGTGCGCGTCGAACGACCACTCGCCGAGTACCTCGACACGCTCACCCGCATCGCCGAGGGTGGGTACGCCCGTGCCTGGCCCGGCCACCGTGGCCCCATCGTCGACCCCACCGGCCGCGCCCGCGACATCGCCGTCCACCACCGCGAGCGGACCGGCCGCGTCCTCGCCGCCCTACGTGATCACGGCCCCGCGGACGCCTGGACCGTCAGCGCCCGCCTCTTCGGCGGCCTCTCGTCGATTCACATCCTCCACGGCCCCGGCGAGGCCTCCGCCCACCTCGACCACCTCGCCGAGGGCGGCCTGCTCACCGTGACCGAGACCTCATCACGGGAGTACGAACTGACCGACGCGGCCGACGACGAGTCCGCCGTCGACGACCTGTTCCCGGCGCTGGCCGTCGAGTAGGTCGACAGTCGTCTCTTCGGGCCACCACCATCACCACACCGTGGCCGCCGCTGTAAACCGGCCGGAGTACCTCGGTGTCCGGCTACGCCGTCCGACTGCATCACCGCAACACGGTGCGGGCCGTCCACGTCGATAGCTGGCCACTCCATCCGGCGACGAGCAGACCAACCAGTCGCCGGCCAGTTCGAGGGCGTTTGGGGGCTCCCGCGAACGAGCGGAGCCAGTGAGTGGGAGTCAGGCAGGCTCGTCGACTGAGCGCAGTGAAGGAGACGGGCGTGGCGGGAGTCGAACTTCAGTCGCTCGCATCCGGTCGTTCCCTGCGTCGAACCCGCACGCGTCGCTGTTGGTCTCGCTTCGTTGGCACGACAGTGGGCGTTTGGGGACTCCCGCGAACGAGCGAAGCGAGTGAGTGGGAGTCAGCCACGGCCGCGAGGCTGAGCGAAGCGAAGCCGAAGCGGGCGTGACGGGATTCGAACCCGCGGTCTAGAGGTTAGGAACCTCTCGCCCTATCCGCTAGGCCACACGCCCTGCGTCATCCCCGAGTCGGGCGACGAGAAAATCAGTTCTGCTTCTCGGTCTCGACGGTCTCCTCGGTCGCCGTGGACGGCGTCGTCTCGGTCGTGGTCGGCTCCGACGACTCGGCCTCCTCCGCGCCCTGTCCCTGCATCTCGGCGAGTTCCTGCTCGACTTCCTCGCGCCCCTTCTTGAACTCGCCCATCGCCTGTCCCGACGAGCGTGCCAGCTTCGGGAGCTTGTTCGCACCGAACAGTAGGACGATGATGAGCAGCACGACGAACACTTCGATGCCGCCGGGGATGCCCGGGAACAGCGGTACCAGGGTTGCCATGTCTATCGTCACTTACCAACTCCCGACTATAGGCCTTTTGCTAACCCGTAGGGACGGGTATATCCGTTCGACGACCGTTGCTCCAGTCGATGCAGGTCGGAGACACCGCCCCGGAGTTCACGGCACCGCTCGCAACCGGCGAGGACGTCGAATCGTTCACGCTGTCGGACGCACTCGAGGACGGACCGGTCGTTCTCGCGTTCTTCCCCGGCGCGTTCACCAGCGTCTGTTCCCACGAGATGGCGACGTTCAGAGACCGGTTGGACGAGTTCCGAGCCTCGGACGCGAGCGTCTACGGCATCAGTACCGACCTCCCGTTCGCACTCAACGCGTTCCACGACGAACTCGACCTGAACTTCCCGCTCATCAGCGACGCGAACCGTGAACTCGTCCACCAGTACGACGTCTCGACCGAGTTCGCCGGTATCGAGGACGCCGCCAGACGGGCGGTGTTCGTCGTCGGCGCGGACGGCGTCGTCGACTACGCCTGGGTCGGCGAGAACCCCGGCGTCGAACCGGAGTACGACGAGGTGGAGGCGGCCGCGGCGGACGCCTGAATATATATTTCCGAAGCTGTTTTCGCACCGACGACCGGAGGTGGCCGTATGCAACCTCAAGGCGACAGTGGCAACGGGGGTCGGACCTACGACCCCGACGCGGACCACGCGTTCCCCGACGAGCGTCTCAACGAAGTGCTCGGCTTCATCGACACCGACGACGAGATTCAGACGTATCTCGACGCACAGAACGTCAACCCCGTCGACCGGAAGGGGTACAACGACCACGGGCGCAAGCACATCTCCATCGTCCGCAACCGTGCGCTCTGTCTCTACGACCTGCTGAAAGCCGGCGGCGTCGAGTTCAACGGTGCGCGCCAGCAGGGTCTCGACGAGGCCGACGAGGCCGTCATCGTCGCGCTGGCGGCCCAGTTACACGACATCGGTCACGTCGTCCACCGCGACGACCACAGCTACTACTCGATTCCGCTGGCGTCGGACGTGCTCGACCGTATCCTTCCGGAGTTCGGCTACGACGTGGCCGAGGCCGTCCGGGTGAAAGGCGAGGTGCTCCACGCCGTCCTCTGTCACCACACCGAGGAGAAACCTCTGACCCGTGAGGCGGGCGTCCTGCGGGTCGCGGACGGACTGGACATGGAACGCGGGCGTTCGCGGATGCCCTACGAGCGCGGCGGACGGGGTATCAACACCCTCTCGAGTCAGGCCATCCGGAAGGTGACGCTACGGGAGGGAGACGACCGGAGCGTCCTCGTCGAGATCGAGATGACCGACGCGGCGGGCGTCTACCAGGTCGACGAACTGCTGAAGTCGAAACTGGAGGACTCGCTCATCGAGGACGACATCCGTATCGTCGCCATCAACAGCCACGGCGACGGCGACCAGCTGGTCGAACGCATCGAACTGTAGCCCCGTCTCCGCACGGCGAACACGTGCCGTCCGCCCCGTGTCGCTCGTTCTCTATCACGGTCTTTCCGTCCCCTCTCGTCCGGTTTTCGGGGATTTAACCGTCTTCGAATCGTCGGTCGAGATACCGTGGCTGGTGGCTCGCTCGGCGTCCTCAGGGACCGCGAGTTCCTCGCGCTGTCGGGAACCGCGTTCGCTCGGGCACAGGCGTACTCGACCATCGCCATAGCGCTGGCGCTGTACGCCGACATGCTGGGCACCTCCAGCACCGTCGAGGGACTGTTCGCCACCGTCTTCGCACTGGCACAGTTCGTCATCGTCCTCCCGCTGGGGCGGAAGATAGACACGGGGAACGCGAAACGCTACCTGCTGGCGGGACTCGTGCTCAACGTCGGCGTCTTCGTCGGCTTCTGGATGGTCGACTCGGTGGCCGACATCCTGCTCGTTCGGGTCGTGCAGGGGTTGGGCGCGTCCCTTCTGTGGATTACCGGGTCGACCGTCGTCGGCGAGATATCGCCCGACGGCGAGCGCGGCCAGTGGCTCGGGACGTACAACCAGGTGGGGGCGTTCTCCTCGTTCGCCGGTGACCTCGTCGGTGCGTACCTGCTCGACGTCCACGGCTTCGGCGTCACGTACGCCGTGCTCGCCGGCGTCACCGCGTTCGCCACTCTCTTGCTGTACTCGTGGCTTCGGGACAACCCCGGCGGGAGAGCCGACCCCGACGAACAGTCCGGCCGGGAGGCCATCGAGCGCCTCCTCTCGCGGACGCCGATTCGTGCGCTCGTCGTCTTCCGGTTCGGGCTCAGCTTCGGGAAGATGTGTGTCATCCTCTTCCTGCCCATCTACGCGGTGACGGTCCTCGACATCCCGACGCTCTACGTCGGCGGCATCCTCGCGGGCGGGAAGCTGACGAAGGCGCTCACACAGGGGTACGTCGGCGGTCTCACGGACAGAGTCGGCTCGAAACACCTGTTCGTCTTCGTCGGCGCGTTGCTGTACGCGGTCGGGGCGCTCCTCATCCCGTTCGCGGGACTGGCCGGCGCCTACTTCTCCGCGATGACCGTCGCGGGCTACACGCTCACTCCCGGCTTCCAGGTCCTGTTCATCGCGTTCGGCGTCTGTGGCGTCGCCGACTCCATCCGCCTGCCCGCCAGTATGGCGCTGTTCGTCGAGGAGGGCGAGCAGTTCGACGCCGTCGCCGCGAGTATGTCGCTCCGCTCCATCGCGTGGAAGGTCGGGCAGATTACGGGACCGTTCCTCGTCGGCGTCGTCTGGGACCTCACGGACGTCTTCACCGCCTTCGGCGTCGCCTCGGTCACCATCGTCTTCGCAGCGCTGGCGTTCATCACGCTGTACACCGTCGACCCGATTCCCGACCTCGTCGACGAGGAGCCCGTGGACCTGACACCCGGCGGTCCGAACCAGTGCGACGAGGACGCCTCCGGCGCGGACGACGACTGACCGACCGGTCTACACGTCAGTGCGCTCCTGTCGTCCGGTATCTCTCCGGGTCTCAGTATCCGTCGCGGCCCGCTCCGAGCGGCCGGCCGAGGCATCACTCCCCGTCGTGGTCGACCACCGACCGGTGACCTACCGGACGTCGCCGCGCTTTCGCCGCCTACAGCGAGTCGTAGTCGAACGACCGGGCCATCTCCGCGAGGTCGCTCAGCGTCTCCTCGTCCTCGTCGAGGTTGGTCTTGAGCAGGTCCATCGCCTCCTCGTCGCCGCGCTCGGACGCCAGCGCGACGAGACTCTCGTAGGCCGTCTGCTCGTAGCGTTCGGTCTTCATCGCCGTCACGACGTTGTAGTAGTCGTGGACCGGGCCGGGGTCGTGGTCGGCGGTGAACTCCTCCCACTCCGTCAACAGCCCCTCGATTCCTTCACACTCCTCGGTCTGTGGGGCTTCACCGGTCGCCTCGAAGACGTCGACGAGGCGCTCAATGTGGCTGCCCGTCTCCTCGACGTGCGCCTCGAAGAACGCCACGAGGTCCTCGTCCGTCGACGCCTCGGCCATTTGCTCGTAGGCCGCAGTGAGTTCGTGCTCCGCGAAGTAGATGTCCTCCAGTTCGTGTTCGAACAGATCGTCGAGACTGGCGGTGCTCATAGCTACAGTCGTCTCGACGGACGTTGATGACGGTTGTGCCTGTCTCTGCCCGCCGTCACACGGACCGGTCACCGTCGGTCGGTTTCGACCCCACGATGGCCTCGACGGTCGCTCGCTGTTCGAACCGCTCCCGGTCGAACGCCGTCAGTCGCGCACGGAGGTCCGTCTCGAACGCCTCGGCGTCCCCGCCGAACCGGTCGGGCGAGCAGTACGAGAGCGAGAAAACGTAGCCGACGATGCCGTCGACTGGCCACTCACGGTGCAGGTCGAACTCCAGTGTCTCGACGTCCTCGAACCCGAAGGCGCGGAGCTTCTCGTCCCACGGGTCGTCGTAGCTCACGGCCGCCGGGTCGACGCGCTCCGGCAGGTCGTCGAGGTACTGCTCGGTGACCTCGTAGACGGCCGCCTGCCAGTTGGCCTGCCCCTTCGTCAACCACTCGCGGTCGGTGACGAGCGCGACACCACCACCGGGTTCGGTCGCTCGAAACAGCCTGTCGAGCGTACGTTCCTGGTCCATCCAGTGGAACGACCGGCCCATCACCGTCAGTCGAAACGGCCCCATCTCGACGCGCAGGTCGGCGTCCGACCCGACGACCCACTCGACGGTCTCGACGCCCGCTTCGCTGGCCCGCCTGCGAGCGTGTCGCACCATCTCCTCGTTCGGGTCCATCGCCAGCACGTGGCCCGCGCGTTCGGCCAGCGGGAGCGTCGTCTGCCCGGCACCACACCCCAGGTCGAGGACCCGGGACTCGTCGCCGAGCGCGAATCGCTCCGCCAGGAACTCGAACAGCGCGTCACCGTAGCCGGGGCGGTGCTCGGCGTAGTAGGATTCGGTGCTGGCGAACCGGCGTGCCGGGGACTCGTCGGTCATGGCTGGTCGGACTCCGAGCGAGTCGTCGCGGTGACAAGCCGGTTGCGATGTGGCGAGCGCTCTGCCCCGGTGGACGGTCGGCCCGCCGACCGGCGGACTCGCCGCGGCCGTCTCACTCGAAGCGGTCGCGGTGGACGAACAGGACCACGACCACCGCTGCCGTCGCCACCGCAGCGAGCGGAAGGCCGACCGCCAGCGCGGCACCCGCGGTCACGGTGTCGGCACCGAGCGCCGCGGACCACGCCCAGCGGCGGCGGCTCCACACCCCCCTCGCGAGGACGAGTTCGACGACGACCGCACCGACGACGGCGACCGCGAGGAGTCCGGCGGCGTCGCTCAGGAGGCCGTAGCCGACGCTGGCGACGGTCAGCAGTCGGACGAGGCAGGCGAGCGTCACGCTCGGCGGTGTCACGTCCGGCGTCTCCGACTCGTCGGGCCGATGCGGGTACTGGAGGGTCTCGTTGTCCGGCGACCGAATCGGTGCCGATGGAGGGGGAACCGTACGGTCCGTTCGGACAGCAGAGTGATAAGTTCTCGCCAGCGGCGACGGCGTACCGAACGGCGCAATCGCTCGTCGGTTCGGCTCCACGAGAACCACCCGTGGCGCGTTTCTCACTTCGTCCGAGAAGTGCTCGGTACGGGCGTCTGCTCGTCGGAGTACTCCTCGCAGACTGCTCGGTACGGGATTTGAACCGCGGTCGCTCACTGGCGTTCGCTCCCTGATCCAAATCTCGACGCTGTGCGTGTTTCTTCGTCACTCTGTTCCTCAGAAACATGCTCGGTACGGGATTTGAACCCGTGTCATCGGCTCGAAAGGCCGAAATGATTGGCCGGACTACACCAACCGAGCTTTCGCTTCGCTCAGCTTCGAGCCCCACGTCGCTTCGCTCCGTGGGACGACCGAGCTACGGTTTCACCTGCGACCCAGCCACTGATAAAGGCTGTTGTTCGGGACGCGGCTGTCACTTCCTGACAGCCCCGTTCAGGTCACTTCCCTTCGAACTCGGGGTCGCGGTCCCCCATGAACGCGGTGATACCCTCCATCAGGTCGTCGGTACCGAGCAGGTGGCCGAACGACTGGGCTTCGAGTTCGAGACCGGCGTCGGGGTCCTCCCAGCCCTTGAGCATCGCGCGCTTCGTGAGCTTCTGGGAGACCGGCGGGCCGCCTGCGAGCTTCGCGGCCAGTTCGTGCGCCTTCTCCTCGAACTCGCCGAACGGGACGACGTCGTTGACGAAGCCGTAGTCGTACATCGTCTCGGCGTCGAAACGCTCGGCGGTGAACACGATCTCCTTCGCACGGCCGAAGCCGACGATGCGCTGGAGGCGCTGGGTGCCACCCCACCCCGGAATCAGGCCGAGGTCGTGTTCGGGGAGGCCGAGTTCCGAGCGGTCGGAGGCGATGCGCAGGTCCGCACAGGCGGCGAGTTCGAGGCCGCCACCGAGCGCGAAGCCGTCGATGCCGGCGACGACGGGCAGCGGCGACTCTTCGAGTTTGCCGAACGTCTGCTGGCCCTTCCGGGAGAGTTCGATACCCTTCAGCGGTTCGGCGGAGGAGGCGAACGCGCTCACGTCCGCACCCGCGGAGAACGCGCGGTCGCCCTTCCCCGTGATGAGGATGGCACGCACGTCGTCGTCCTCCTCCAGCACGTCGACGGCTTCGCCGATTTCGTCGAGCATGTCGGCGCTGATGGTGTTCATCCGGGCCTCGCGGTCGAGGACGATCTGACCGACCATGTCGCCGGGATACTTCAACGAGACGGCGGAGAACTCGACGGACTCCTCGTCGTCGCCACCGTAGAACCCGCCCTCCTCGGCGGCCTCACGGAGGCCGTCCGAAACCGCGTAGCGCTCGGCGTCCTTCTCCTCGTGGAGGTCCTCGAGCGTCTCGACGAGTACGTCGAGGCCGGCGTCGTCGGCCATCTTCGCGGGACCGTCGGGGTAGCCAGCGCCGAGCATCACGGCCTGGTCGATGTCGCGGGGTGGCGCGACGTCCCCTCCGACGAGGTTGCCGACCTCGTTCGCCATGATGGCGAGCAGACGGTGTTTGACGTCTTCACGGATCTCGTCGGTCGGGACCTGTGCGCCCTCGCCGTCCTCGTAGTCGTAGAAGCCCTTCCCGGATTTCTTCCCGTAGTTCTCCTCCTCGACGACCTCTTCGAGCAGCGGTGCGGGGGCGTACGCCTCACCGAGCACCTCGTGCATGTACTCGAGGACGTGGTAGGTGACGTCGTTGCCGACCTGGTCGCCCAGTTCGAACGCGCCCATCGGCAGGCCGATGTCGTACTTGACCGTCGAGTCGACCTCGGCCATCGTGGCGTCCTCCTCGGAGACGACCCAGCACGCCTCGTTCATCAGGGGGACGAGGATACGGTTCACGATGAACCCAGGCGTGTCCTTGCGAACGCGGACGGGCGTCTTGCCGAACGCCTCGGCGAGGCCCTCGATGGCTTCCAACGTCTCGTCGGCCGAGTGTGCACCGGAGATGACCTCGACCAGCTGCATGCGCACGGGCGGGTTGAAGAAGTGCATCCCACAGAACTGCTCGGGACGCTCGGTGGCCTCCGAGAGGTCCGTGATGGACAGCGAGGAGGTGTTCGACGCGATGATGGCCTCGTCGGGGGCGTGGGCCTCTACCTCGTCGAAGACGTCCTTCTTGATGTCCATCTTCTCGGGGACGACCTCGATGACGACGTCGACGTCCGAGACGGCCTCGCTCATCTCGACGAGCGGCGTGATGCGGTCGAGGGCGGCGTCGGCCTCGTCCTCGCTCAACTGGTCGTTCTCGGCGAGTTTGCCCAGCGACCACTCGATTTGGTCGTAGCCGTTCTGGACGAACTCCTCGTTGATGTCACGAAGGTTGACGTCGTAGCCGGCCATGGCCGCCACCTCGGCGATACCGTGGCCCATGTTGCCAGCGCCGAGCACGGCGATGGTCTGGATGTCGTCGGAGTCCATAGACAGTCGTGACTCTGCCGGTGCCCTGTTCAACGTTTCCCATCCACCCCGCAGAAACTCCTTACCCGTTGGAAATCGTCGGGAAACGGTTATGTGTGCCCCTCTGCGAGGACGAATGTCATGGACTATCAACTCAGCGACGAGCAGAAACAGATCAAAGAGGAGGTCCGCCGCTTCGCGGAGAACGAGATCGCGCCCGTCGCCCAGGAGTACGACGTCGAGGAGAAGTTCCCCCACGAGGTGCTGGAGACGGCCGCCGAGATGGGTCTGACCGGCGCGAACATCCCGATGGAGTACGGTGGTGCGGGCTACAACGCCCTCGAAACCGCCCTCATCGTCGAGGAGATGTTCGCCGTCGACCCCGGTATCGCCCTCTCGATTACGGCGACGACGTTCGGGTCGGACGCCATCATGGAGTTCGGGACGGAAGAACAGAAAGAGCAGTACCTCGAACCCGTGGCGATGGGCGAGGCCATCATGGGCGCGGCTATCTCCGAACCCGACACCGGTTCCGACGTCTCGTCGGTCTCCACGACCGCCGAGAAAGACGGCGACGAGTGGGTCCTCAACGGCAACAAGATGTGGATCACCAACGGCTCCGTGGGGGATTTCTTCGTCGTCATGTGTAAGACCGACCCCGAAGCAGAGGGCCGCTACAACGGCTTCTCTCAGATCGTCGTCGAGTCCGACCGCGACGGCTTCACCGCCGAGAAGATCACGGGGAAACTCGGCATCCGCGCCAGCGACACCGCGGAACTCATCTTCGACGACCTGCGTGTCCCCGAGGAGAACCTCGTCGGCACGCGCGGCATGGGGTTCCTCCAGCTCATGCAGTTTTTCGACGTCACCCGGACGATGGTCGCCGCGCAGGGCGTCGGCATCGCCAAGGGCGCGTGTGACCGTGCGCTGGAGTACGCCAAGGAGCGCGAGCAGTTCGGCAAGCCCATCGGCGACTTCCAGGCCATCCAGCACAAGCTCGCGGACATCCACACCCGCACCGAGGCCGCCCGTCAGCTCACCTACAAGAGCGCGTGGTCGGTCGACAACTCCGACGACCAGTTGACGACGCTCGCCTCGATGGCCAAGGAGTACGCCTCCCGCGTCGCCGTCGACGCCGCCAACGAGTGCGTCCAGATTCACGGTGGGGCGGGCTACGTCAACGACTTCGACGCCGAACGCCTCTACCGCGACGCGAAGATCACGCAGATCTACGAGGGCACCACCGAAATCCAGAAGAACATCATCGCCCGCGAACTGCTGGGGAAAGGCTTCTAAGCCACGCGTTTCGGTCCCACGAACGCTTCGGTGGTCGAATACGTGTCTTCCGTCGGAACGGCGTTCGGGTCACTCGCGGCTTCCGGGCAGGCTCTCGGGGGCACCCGAGCGCAGGATGTACTCGACGGCGATACCGGTGAGCGTCGAGTCTGAGGCCGTCGCGGCGGCCTTCGCCGCGTCGAGGTAACGGACCGCGATGTCGACGATTCGGTCGTAGGCTTCGCCGTCGGAGTCGGCGAGCCAGTACTCCGCGGTGGCGGGGGTCAGCTGTCGGTCCGCCAGGTCCTCGGGGAAGTCGTCGACGTCGTCGAGCCATATCTGTGCGCCGACGATGGCGAGGATGATGGACTCCTCGAAGCCGGCGTCGATGTCGATACCGACCGCCCGGTACATCTCGATCATCCCCGCGTAGATGACGCCGACGCGACCGTACTGGGTCGTGAAGTACGGGAGGTCGCCGTGTTCGGGGGCGAACAGCGGCCCGTCGTCGTCGAACGGGGCGTGTTTGTACTCCTCGCGGATATCGGTCGCGGCCGCGTCGGCGTCCGTCGCGGCCCGCTCGGCGATCTCGCGGAACCGGGGGTCGTCGTCCTGGTGGCGTTCGGAGACGGTGACCGCCCGCTCGTAGGCCGCCCTGACCTCGTCGGGGAACGTCTCGAACTGTGCCTCGACGCGTGCCGCCAGTGTCTCCTGGGCGACGACGGCGATTTCGGGCGTCGAGAGGTCGCCCGTCGGTCCTTCGACCTCGAAGTCGTCGTACTCGTCGTCGTTGATGGCGTCGCGCATGTCGCCGTCGAGTAACGCCTCGACGACCAGTTCGGTCATCGCCTCGGCCCGTTCGACCTCGTCGAGGACGGCGGCGTACTGCTCTCGGTACATGCGGAGCCGTCTCCGCTCGTACTCGTCGTCGAAGGGAGAGCGAACGTACTCGACGAGCGGCGTCCTGACGGAGAGCGTCACCGGGTTGAACGCCGCCGGCGTCTCGTCGACCGCTCGCTGGTAGACCCGGCCGAGCGTGAGTTCCGCGGGCAGTGTCAGCTTCGTATCGTAGGCGAACTCGATGGCCGAAGGAGGTTCGTCGACGACGTCCGCGATGGACCGTTCGACCGCCCGGTACGCCGCGGTGAGGAGTTCCTCGACGGTCCGGTCCACGTAGCGCTTGAGCGTGAGCGAGTCGTAGTCGAAGACGCCGGTCTCCGCGTAGTAGCCCAGTACCGACCGGAGAGAGAGGGGGAGGAGGTCGCTGTCCGCGGCGACGCTGGCGACGCGAGCCACGGCCGACCGGGGTGGGGAGTCGACGTGCGTAGTCATGCTACGGAATCACCGAGCGCTCGCAGTGACCGCCCGGAGCGGGTGTGGGGCAGTCGGGTCGGTTCCGATGCTGGTCATACTGGCCGGTGGGTCAGGCCCCTAATCAACGCTCCTATCTCCGGAGTGGTGAGTGTCGCCCCGGCCGACGAGCGTCGGTGTACTCGGACGACACGGAAGCGCCAGACTCTCGCTCACCCTCCGTCGGTGGGGGCGTGGTCGGTTTCGGGGCTGTTATGTGTGACACTCGCGCTTATCGCACCAATGACGCGTGACAGCTCCGTTCTGGGGGTGGCCCGGACCGTGGGGGGTGCGGTCGGAATCGCCGGCCGTCACCTGTTCAGAGTCGACTCGAACCCCGTTCCGAGCGAGTGGTCACACGTGACCAAGGTCGACCCGGAACCGGAGAAGCTGCTCCCCGTGTTGTATCCGCTCTACCTCCAGCACACGGACGTCCTCTCGGTCGGCGGGTCACGGAGCGTCGACCAGCGGACGACGGAGGAGACGTTCCACCTCTTGGAGTGGACACCGAAGCCGACGATTCACGAACCCAGCGGCGCACAGCACGTGAGTTCGACCACCATCGAGAGCGCGACGTTCCTCGCCGTCCCCGAGGTGCTCAACGGCGACTCGAACGCGCTCGTCGGCACGCTCGGCGAGGGGATCGAGTACATCCGTGAGTCGCTGGCTCCCGAGACGCTCGACGGCGTGCTCCCCCGCTGGACACCCGACGCCGTCTCGGACCGACTCGCCGACTTCCTGACGTCGTGGCTGCTCCACGAGGCGGTGTTCGAGGCCTACATCATCCAGAACCCCGACAGCGCGGCGGCGCGGGAGGCCAACGTCACCGCCTCGGACTGCCTCACCGTCGAGGAGGCCCGCCAGCGGGCGATGGCCGCGGAGCGACACCTCGAAAGCGAGATTCTCTACCTCGAATACTCCGGGACGTTCGGCGGCGAGGAGGCCGCGGCGACGCTCGACGCGATCCGGGACGCGACGACGTGGTCACGGCTCTGGTACGGAGGTGGTCTCGACTCGCGGGAGAACGCACGGGCGATGCTGGCGGCCGGCGCGGACGCCGTCGTCGTCGGTAACGTCTTCCACGACATCGCCGCCGCCGAACGGTCCATCTGCACGCGAGCGGCCGACGACCTGACGGCCGATGCCGACGAGGCGGCGGTTCGGGAGTGGGTCGACCGGCACGTCGACGTCGACGCGTTCCCGGCGGTCCAGTATCTGGAGACGATACCGTCCGTCGACGACCCGGCCGAGACGGCGCGGGCGTATCTGGTGGCCACCGTCGCCGTCTGGATGCACGTCCTCGACGACGGCCCCACCCCCAGCGAGTCGCTCCCGGAGCGGTATCGTTCGGTCGCGGGACCGACCCACGCCGACGGTGACGACGACGTGAGGGTCGACGAGTACCTCGACGCGCTGACGAGCGCACTGTCTCGGGCCGACGGTGGGCCGACGGGGGTGCCGGTCACCCACCTGAGCATCCACGACGTCGTCGACGGCTGAGTCCGAGCGACGACGGACGGGCCGGTCGCTCGTGGCTAGAGCGCCATCGACCGCCCGAACCGGCAGTGGCGACGACGCGTTGTTATATATGCTATCGTATCACACTGTCCGGTGATGGACGAAGACGAGCGGTCCGACGGAGGGGTCGTCGCCTCGTCCACCCCCCGCTCTCGGGAGCGAAGCGGGTCGGGGTGGCATCGAGGTACCGACTCGAACCCGACGTACCTCCACCAGTTCTGTCCGCTTCCGGCGGCTCTGGGAGGTGAGTCGGACGAGCGGAACGAGCGGGACCACAGGGAGCTGTTCTTCGAGTTCGATGGGGAGGGGCTACCGGTGTTGAACCGGGTTCCCGTACTGGAGACCTGGTCGGACCTCGCCGCCACAGCGTATCGCTACTCGCCGCTGGTGGTCCTCGGCCTCGCGGTGGTGCTCGCCGCGTTGCCGGAGTTCTTCGAGGTGGGACTCGCCCCGCTGTCCGAACTGCCGGTCTTCGACAGGGACGTCGACGGCCTCGCGGCGAACGAACTGGTGCTCGTCGGATTCGGTCTCCTCTGGTTGGTCATCCTCTGGACGTTCTCGAGACTCGTCGACGACCGACCGGAGGGGCCGCCCGTCGCACAGTTCGTCGTCTACTACTCCGGTGCTCTCCTGCTGGTCCTCGCAACCGCGTACTCGGTGTATCTCGTCGTCAGTGGCACACACACGGAGTCACCGTCGAACGTGCTCTACGCCTCCGCGTACGTCCTGTTGCTGTATCTGGGTGGGCCGCTCATCTACGACGGGATGTTGCGGACGTACACCCTCCTGGAGACGCTCCCGACGAACGGGCACCTCTCCGAGGAGTACGCCGGAGCGTATCGGGCCAGTCTGGACGACCTGAAGGCGGCCACGACGTCCCCGAAGGTCGTCCTCATCGCGGTGCTGTTCGTCGCGCAGTTCCTCTTCCTCTACGCCCAGGGGAACGGCCCGTTCAACACCGGGTCGCCGGTCACGTACGTCGTCGTGTTCCTCGGGAACCTCCTGATAACCGTCCTAGCGGTCCAGTTCGTCCTCCTGATTCGGTTCCTGCGGCGACTGTTCGACGATTCGATGGGCGACCCGACGCGCGAACGGCCGACGCCGGTCGGCGGAGACGACGACCTGCCCCTGGAGGTGATTCCGCTCTCGTACAGGCCCGACTCTCTCGACTCGGCGGGCGGGTTCGAGGACTTCGGGACGTTCGCAACGCGAGTCAACACGATACTCGTCCTGGCGCTCGCGTACCTGTCGTATCGACTGCTCGTTCAGGGGTTGCGGGACCCGCTCGTCACCGAGAACGAGTTGCTGTGGATGCTCAGCTACTGGCTCCCGGTGTTCGTCTACGTCGTCGTCCTGGCGCTGTGGCTCTACCTGTCGTTCTGGACCATCCACAAGAAGATGGTGCGGGAGAAACGCGAGTGCATCCGACGAGAGATCGAGGGGAACGACGACCCGCGGGACAACCTGGAGGTCATCGCGGCGTACGAGGAAGCCCCGGAGTGGCCCATCGGCGAACAGGTTCTCTTCTCCGTCGTGGCCATCGACATCGTGTCCATCGGACTCTCGGCTCTCGGACTCGGGACCTCCATCGTCCTCAGCATATGACGGGGCGTCGAGCGACCGAGCGGGGGCCGAGACGACCCAACGGTTTACGTCACCGACGGTGAACGACGACCAATGACACAGGTCGCCCGGCAGTTCGGTGCCGTCGTCGCCGGCAGCGTGGTCATCGCAACCGGCTCGGCCGTCGTCGGACTGATGGCGTTCGACGGGAGCGTGGGGTGGGTGACGCTCGGGTTCGCCCTCTTCGTGCTCGGCTACGCACTGTCACAGCGAGGGGCCGACTCGGGCGTCCCCACCCGTCCGAGCGGCGACCGGAGGGCCGTCGAGGTGGTCGTTCGAGGGGGCCTCGTCGTCGGCGGTGTCGTCGGTATCGCCTGGGGGGTCACGCAGTTCTCCCTGACCGTCCTCGACCCGAGTCTCACGCGTGCAGCGGTCGCGGGAGTGAGCAGTATCGGCGGCTACATCGTCGCCCACGTCGGGGTCAACCGCGACGGGTTGGGAGGGTCGTTCTTCGAACCGCTGCTGGACTCGGTCAGGGGGGTCGGTCGCTCCCCGGCCACCGAGGAGGACATCTCCCGACTGCAGTGGGCCGGGTTCGGTGCCGGGATGCTCCTCACCTCGGCGTCGCTCTCGTCGGGGTTCATCTGGGCCTGCGGTACGCGCTGTATCGAGGACGCCGTCGTCTGGTCGCCGGGACGACAGGGGGCGCTGATATTCGCCGCGGCGTTCGCCGGGTGGTGGGGGTATCTCGTCGCCCACCGGTCGGTCGCCGGCAACTGGGTCGACCAGAGCGCACACGGGCCGGGGGCCTCGGCGACTCGGGACGGAACCTCGGACACGACGACGGCCGACTCCCTCTCGACCGTGCGTCTACTCGGCGTCGTCCTCGGACTCGGCGTCCTCGTCGCCGGGATGGTCGTCGGCGTCTTCTACATCCGACAGGGTGACCACCTGCTGACGAACGTCGGCGGCGTGCTCTTCCTGAGCGGGTACGCCATCGCACACCACCTGGAGACGGGGCTCCCGCTCTGACCCGCGGGCTTCCGCCGTGCCGGGGGTGGTCTCGACACGGTGATTTTTACGGTCGCTTGTCATACACCGCCACGAACGGTCGTGGGTCACAAGCGAGCACTCGTCACGGGAGCCTGTGGGTTCGTCGGGAGTCACCTCGTCGAGCGACTGGACGAGCGCTGCGAGAGCTGGGACGTCGTCGCCACCGACCTCGAACGGGCACAGCGACGCTCGTACTACGCCGACGGGACGCTCGAGGAGAGCACCGCTCGACCGCAGCATCGCTACTACGGGGACTTCCTCGAAGAGAGCGGGGCACGGTTCGTCCCGGCGGACCTGACCGACCGGTCGTCGCTGGAACCGCTGTTCGAGGAGTCCTACGACGTCGTGTTCCACACGGCGTCCCTGTTCGACTACTTCGCCGAGCGGGAGACGCTCGACGCCGTGAACGTCGAGGGCGGGCGGAACGTCGGTGCGCTGGCCGCCGCGAACGACGTCGGCCAGTTCGTCCACTGGAGCACCCTCGGCGTCTGTGGCGGAACCGACGTCACCAGGGACACCCCCGCAACGGAGGACGTACCGTACGACCCACACAACCGGTACGGCCGGTCGAAACGACGACAGGAGGAGGCCCTGTTCGAACTCCGAGCACAGACGGACCTGCCGCTGACGGTCCTCCGTCCCGCCCCGATATACGGACCGCGCCACCAGTACGGCATCTACCACCTGCTGTTGCTCTACCGGAAGGTCGGGACCGGACTGGTCTTCCCCATCTACCCCCGCGAGCGACAGTTCCGGTTCCCGTGTGTCCACGTCGAGGACCTCGTCCGGGCGGCCGTCTTCGTCCACGAGCACCGCGAGCGGACCGTCGGCGAGACCTACCACGTCACCAGTGACCCGATTCGACAGGACGAACTCGTCGAGTTCGTCGCCGAGTCGCTGGGACTCCCGCGACGACGCGTGCCGCTCCCGTGGCCGGTCTATCGGACCGTCGCGGGGTGGCTGGTGGGTCTCGCCTCGTCGCTGGAGCGACGCGCCCGCGAGCAGGGGCGAACGCCGAAGTTCCCGGCGTCGATGGCGCGGTACCTGACGAACGACTTCTGGTTCACGAACCGGAAGCTCCGTGAGGAGGGGTTCGAGTTCGTCTACGAGGACCCGCGACACGGCCTCTGGGACTACATCACGTGGTGCAAGGAACGGGGGCTCCTGTGACCCTCGTCAGCGTCTGGGACGTCCCACTCCTGGTCGTCTCGGGGGCGGTGGCCGCGTTCGTCCACCGCCGGTCGCTCCGTCGGGAGCGTCGAAACGCGTTCGCACTCCTGTCGGTGCTCGTCGTCGCCCTCGTCTGGGCCAACGCGGTGGTGGCGAACGCGAGTTCAGTGTCGTACTGGGCCGTCGGTGTTCCGACCACGAACGTCCCGACGGCGCTGGGCGTCGTCTACCTGCTCGCCTACCCGCTGTGGTGCAAGGCCGCCGGCGAGGCGACGTTCGTCGTGTTCGGTCGGAGCGCCGAGCAGGGCGGTCTCCTGTGGGTGTTCACGCTCGTCGACTGGACGGCCTCCATCCCACCGTCCTGGCGAGCGACGAACGAGAACGGGAGAGAGGACTCGGAGACCGACCGGTGACCGTTCTCGCCAGCCTTTTGCCCGCACCGCCGAAACGTCGGGTATGTGCGACAGCACCGGTCGCCGTCGGTCGCCCGCTCACCACTCGCTCGTGCGCCCGTGTTGTCGCTGTTGACTCTCTCCTCGCCCGTTCGCCCGCCACTCGACTACCCCACGACAGTCACCACCCACGATGCTCGATAGAATCCGCGAAGACGTCCACACCGCACTCGACACCGACCCGGCCGCGCAGAGCCGCCTCGAAGTCCTGCTCACCTACCCCGGTCTCCACGCCGTCTGGGGGTATCGAATCGCCCGCCGACTGCTCGATGCCGACCACCCGCTGGCCGCGCGCGTCGTCTCGCACCTCGTTCGCGTACTGACCGGCGTCGAGATTCACCCCGGTGCGACCGTCGGCCGCCGCGTGTTCGTCGACCACGGGATGGGCGTCGTCGTCGGTGAGACGGCCGAAATCGGCGACGACGTCCAGATGTATCACGGTGTCACGCTCGGCGGAGACGACCCCGAACCGGTCGAACGCCACCCGACGCTCGAAGACGGGGTGACGGTGGGAGCGAACGCGACGCTCGTCGGTGACATCACCGTCGGTGAGGGGGCGACCGTCGGCGCTGGTGCGGTGGTCGTCCGGGACGTCCCGCCCGGCGTGACCGTGGTCGGGAACCCCGCCCGACCGGTCTCGGAGAGCGACGAGTCGAGCGACACCGGCGACGACGGGACGGTACCACAGCACCCACCTGCCTCGGAACCCAACGAGGACCGATGACAGACGACGGCGTGACGACCGGCGAGTCCGACGAGGAGACGACCGAACGGACCCCCGAGTCGGTACTACGGAGCGACCCGGTGATGGCCGAACTGTGGGACCGATACGGCCCCGTAGACCTCGAAGCGGCCGTCTACGACGACGAGTTCGAGCGCATCGTCGTGAGCGTCGTCAACCAGTCGGTCTCCACCGCGTCCGCGAACGCCGTCCGCGAGCGTCTCTGGGACGTCCTCGACGGCGAGGTGACGCCCGACTCGATACGCGCCGCGGACGACGAGGCGATGCGCGAGGCGGGGCTCTCGGCGGGCAAGGTGGAGTACCTCCACCACATCGCCGACGCGTTCGACGAACGCGACTACTCGCGCGACGGTCTCGCGGACCACGACGACGAAGCGGTCGTCGACCTCCTGACGGAGATTCGCGGCGTCGGCGCGTGGACGGCACGGATGTACCTCCTGTTCGCACTGGGACGGGAGGACGTCCTCCCGCTCGGTGACCTCGCGGTCCGACGGGCCATCGAGGACCTCTACGACGCGGAGTCGCGCGCCGAGATGCGGGACGTCGGCGCGGCGTGGACACCCTACCGTTCGTACGCGACGGTGCTGCTCTGGCGCTGGTACGAGGACGACGACAGCGCACCCCTGTCCTGAGCCGTCGGCGGAAAAGTCCCACTGCAGCGCTCGCGTTCCGGGGGTTCTCGCTCGCTGCACTCGCTCCGGGCGACGAACGCAGTGAGTCGTCCGTGCTCCCGCTCGCTCCGTTCGCGGGACCTCCGACTCTCCCTACTCCTCGCGGCTCACTGTGTTCGCCGCTCGGGTTCTCGGAGATTCTCGCTCGCTCCGTTCGCGGGACCTCCGACTCTCCCTACTCCTCGCGGCTCACTGTGTTCGCCGCTCGGGTTCTCGGAGATTCTCGCTCGCTGCGCTCGCTCCGAATCTCCCTACTCTTCGAGCATCTCGTCGTCGTCTTTCGCCGGCGAGTCACTGTCCGCGCGTTTGCGCACGTCGACCTGGTAGTGCTGGAGGATGTCCCGTCCGAGCAAGAGCGGGTAGTCCATGTGTGAGCGGTCCTCGACGCTCGCCGTGACGGTGTGCTGTCGGCCACCGATGCCGATGACGAGGTCGACGACGGGCCGAGCCTTCCCGCCCTTGACGCTCCCCGACTTGACGCGAGTCATGCTCTTGATGGGGCCGGCCCCGATTTCGGCGGCGAGTGAGGTGTCGATGCTCGTCCGGGTCGCGCCCGTGTCCGACTTCGCCAGTGCGGTGACCGACCCGCTGGTCCCCGAGGCGACCACCTCCTCGATGTAGCCGATGAGCGGCGTGTCCTCGCGGTGGGTCGCGGGCATCCGGGGTTTGCACGACGGCGTCGAGTCGTCGAGGGAGTTCGCCAGCGCGTCGACACGCTCCTCGTCGACTTCGCCACCGGCGCGTTCGATGGCCATCTGGGCGATGTACGGCGCGGGCGAGCGGCCGGTCGCTTTGTAGAGGCCCTTGAAGCCCGCAGTCGGGTTGACTTCGAGGACGTACCAGCCGTCCTCGCCCTCGATGAGGTCGACGCCGGCGTAGTCCAGTCCGATGACCTCGGCGGCGTAGAGCGCCGTCTCCTTGGCCTCCTCGGGCATCTCGTCGGTCATGTCCTGGACGTCGCCGCCGAGAGCGACGTTCGTGCGCCAGTCGCCCTCCGGAGCGAAGCGGTGCATCGCGCCGATGACCTTCTCGCCGACGGTGTAGACCCGCAGGTCACGGTGGAGTTCGGAGTCACGCTCGATGAAGTCCTGGAGGAACGCCTGCCGGTTGCCGACCTTCGGGTTGACGGGTTCGGTGAGGTCGACCTTCCAGGTCCCGCCGCCGTGCGTGCCGATGGCGGTCTTGTAGACGCCCTCCGTGCCGAAGCGTTCGCGGCCGGCGTTGAGGCGGTCGTTCGACAGCGCGAGCAGCGCGTCCGGGACGTTGATGTTCCAGTCGGCGAGCGTGACCGCGGTGGCGAACTTGTGGATGGCGGTGAGCACCGCTCCCGGCTGGTTGAGCATCGGGCGGAGTCGGTTGAACGTCGTCGCCAGCCCCAGCCCCTCGGCCGGCTCCTCGGTGTTCGAGAGCAGGAGGCGGTTGGCGATGATGTCGACCTCCGGTTCGATGACGACCTCGCCGTGCTCGATGTTGACCGCCGTGTTCTCCTGGCGCAACCACTCCGGGTCGTGGCCCAGGTCCTCGACGGCGTTGAGGATGGCTTTCGTCTCCTTGCTGTTGTGCAGCGAAAGAACACCGACGGAAACTTGCTCGTCGTTGTCGGTCATACCGACGTGAACCAGGCCGTCGCTAAAAGGCGTGCCGATAGCGAGCGACCCACGTCGTCGTTCGTCCGCGTGACGGCGGGCTTAAGGTCGGCCGCGGTGGTGAGGACGTATGACAGAGTCCGAGCCGTTCACGTACAACGGCGGGACCGTAGCTCCTGGAGAGGTCCAGAACCTCCGCTACAGCGTCAGCGAGACGTATCTCGGTGACCCGGTCCGTATCCCCGTCACCATCATCAACGGCGAGCGTGACGGTCCGACGATGTTCCTCAGCGCGGCGGCCCACGGCGACGAACTCAACGGCGTCGAGGTGGTCCGACAGGTCGCCCACTCGTGGGACCACTCGAACCTGCGGGGGACGCTGGTCTGTCTCCCCGTCCTCAACGTCCCGGCGTTCATCGCACAGGAGCGCTACCTCCCCATCTACGACCGCGACCTGAACCGCTCGTTCCCCGGGCGTGAGTCCTCGACCGGGGCGAAGCGGATGGCCTACCGCATCTTCCGCAACTTCATCGAGCCGTGTGACCTCGGACTGGACTTCCACACCTCGACGCGGGGCCGAACCAACATGCTCCACGTCCGCGCGGAGATGGCGGACGCGAACGTCGAGCGTCTCGCCAACGCGTTCGCGTCGAACGTCATCCTCGCCAGTCAGGGACCGGACGGGACGCTCCGCCGGGAGGCGACCGAAGCCGAGACGCCGACCATCACCATCGAGATGGGCGAGGCCCACCGCTTCCAGCGCGGCCTCATCGACCGGGCGCTCGAAGGGGTCAAGAGCGTGATGGCGGAGTTCGGTATGCGAGAGGAGGAGATGGTCCACTGGCCCGGCTGGCGGACCGTCATCGACGACTCCGACGAGAAGACCTGGCTCCGCTCGGACGTCGGTGGTCTCGTCGACATGCACTACGAGCGCGGGGCGCTGGTCTACGAGGGCGACGCCATCTGCACCATCGCCGACCCGTTCAGAGCCGAGAGCGTCACCGTCGACGCGCCGTTCACCGGTCTGCTCGTCGGCGTGCTGGAGAACCCGCTGGTCTATCCGGGCAACCCGCTGGTCCACCTCGTGAAACTCGGCGAGCGGACCCTGTTGGCGCTCGAACACGAACAGGGCCGGGTCGCCCACGAGCGGACCTGAACGGCCGGTTCTGTGGGGCGAGCGACGACACCGAAACTGCGCTTCTGACGACACGAGCGGCCGGAACTCCTGTGAGCGACCACCGTGAGTTAGTAACTACTATACTCGCCGCCCGCGAGGCTTCAGTTATATGAGCCAGTCGTACGACAGGGGGCTCGTCGAGGACTTCGGTCGGTGGCGCGATTTCTCCGCCGGCATGTGGGCGTGGGTGTTCCACAAGTTCACCGGGTGGGTCCTCATCGGCTACCTGTTCACACACATCGCGGTGCTCAGCACCGCCATCCCCGCCGCCGGGGGCGACCCGAGCATCTACACCGGGACGTTGCAGGGGCTCGAAGAGCTCCTCGTCGTCCGGTTCCTCGAAGTCGGCCTGCTCGCCGTCGCCGTCTTCCACATCCTCAACGGGATTCGGCTCCTGTTCGTGGACCTCGGGGTCGGACTGACCGCACAGGACAAGAGCTTCTACGCGTCGCTCGTGCTGACCGGTGCCATCGTCATCGCGTCGGTGCCGACGTTCCTCGCGGGGGCCATCTGATGGCGGAACACTACTCCTCGTTCGACCGCAAGGGGACGCGCTGGCTCCTCCAGCGCCTGACGGCGGTGTTCCTCATCGGCGTGTTGGCGTTCCACTTCATGCTGCTCCACTTCGTCAACCACGCCGCGGACGTGACGTTCAACGGGACGACGATGCGGATGCAGCAGTTGGGCTACTTCCTGACGATGATAGCGTTCCTCGTCACGGCGACGTTCCACGGCGTCAACGGCGTCTACAACGCCCTCATCAACCAGGGCCTCGAAGGGACACAACGGAGCGTCGTCAAGTGGGCCCTCGTCGCGGCGAGCGTCGCACTCGTCGTCCAGGGCGTCCGCGTGGCGTTTGCGATGACCAACGGCGGCCTCTTCTAACCATGAGCACACAGATTCAAGAAGGAGAGCAGACGGAGGACGAACAGGCCGAAGAACAGGGCGAGTCCGTGCCCGCCAACCAGCAACGGCGGATGCAGGAGAAGCGCGAGCGTGCCGACTCCGAAGAGCGCCAGCGCGAGGAGGCCGAGTCCTCGCTCGACGACGAGGACACGCGGACGCTGAAGGTGTTCCGCTACGACCCCGAGGTCGAGGGGAAGAAAGACCCCCGGTTCGACGAGTTCGTCGTCCCGTACCGCAAGGGGATGACGGTGCTCGACGCCCTGATGTGGGCGCGCGACCACTACGACTCCTCGCTCACCTTCCGACACTCCTGTCGGCAGGCCATCTGTGGGTCGGACGCGCTGTTCGTCAACGGTCGCCAGCGCCTCGGCTGCAAGACCCAGCTCTCGGACCTCCAGAACCCGGTCCGTATCGAACCGCTGCCCCACCAGGAGGTCGTCAAGGACCTCGTCGTGGACATGCAGCACTTCTACGACCAGATGGACGCCGTCGAGCCGTACTTCAACGACGACGACGTCCCCGACGGCCTCGAAGAGCAGCGTCAGACCCGCGAGAACCGCGAGAAGATCAAGATGTCCACGCGCTGCATCTGGTGTGGCGCGTGCATGTCCTCGTGTAACATCGCCGCGGGCCAGAACGAGTATCTCGGCCCGGCGGCCATCAACAAGGCCTACCGCTTCGCCATGGACGAACGCGAGGGCGAGGCGATGAAACAGGAGCGCCTGGAGATTCTGGAACAGGAGAACGGCGTCTGGCGGTGTCAGACGCAGTTCTCGTGTACGGAGGTCTGCCCGAAGGACATCCCCCTCACGGACCACATCCAGGAGCTGAAACGCGAGGCCGTGAAGAACAACCTCAAGTTCTGGTAACCCTAGCGAACTAGTAGCGAACGGCGAGCGAACGACCCGTCGCCACCGGGGCGACACCAATCTCAACACACTACACAACATGGCGATTCACGAACACGACGTCATCGTGGTCGGCGCGGGCGGCGCCGGCCTCCGAGCGGCGATTGCAGCACAGGAGGCGGGCGCGGACGTGGCGCTCGTCTCGAAACTCCACCCGGTTCGCAGTCACACGGGCGCGGCCGAGGGTGGCATCAACGCGGCCCTCCGCGACGGCGACTCGTGGGAGGACCACGCGTACGACACGATGAAGGGGTCGGACTACCTCGGCGACGCCCCGGCTATCGAGACGCTCTGTCAGGACTCCCCACAGGAGACGATGCAGCTCGAACACTGGGGGATGGCGTTCTCCCGTGACGACGACGGGCGCGTCTCTCAGCGACCGTTCGGCGGGCTCTCGTTCCCACGGACCACGTACGCGGGCGCGGAGACGGGCCACCACCTGCTCCACACGATGTACGAACAGGTCGTCAAACGAGGCATCCGGGTGTACGACGAACACTACGTGATGCGCCTCGCCGTCACCGACCACGAGGACCCCGAGGACCGGCGCTGCCGTGGCGTCGTCGCCTACGACATCAAGACGGGCGACCTCAACGGGTTCGTGGCCAACAACGGCGTCATCCTCACGACGGGCGGTCCGGGACAGGTGTTCGACCACACCACCAACGCCGTCGCCAACACCGGCGACGGGCCGGCGATGGCCTACCGTGCCGGCGTCCCGCTGGAGGACATGGAGTTCATCCAGTTCCACCCGACGACGCTCCCCTCGACGGGCGTGCTCATCACGGAGGGGGTCCGTGGCGAGGGTGGCATCCTCTACAACAAGGACGGCGAGCGCTTCATGTTCGAGCACGGCTACGCGAACAACGTCGGCGAACTCGCCAGCCGTGACGTCGTCGCCCGTGCCGAACTGGACGAGATAAACGCGGGTCGCGGGTTCGAGGACGACTACGTCCTCCTCGACATGCGCCACCTCGGCGAGGAGCGCATCACCGACCGGCTGGAGAACATCATCCACCTCTCGGAGGACTTCGAGGGCGTCAACCCGCTCGAAGAGCCGATGCCGGTCAAACCCGGTCAGCACTACGCGATGGGCGGCATCGAGACCGACGAGAACGGCGAGACGTGCATCTCGGGGCTGTACGCCGCCGGCGAGTGTGCCTGTGTGAGCGTCCACGGCGCGAACCGCCTCGGCGGGAACGCGCTGCCGGAACTCATCGTCTTCGGCGCACGTGCCGGGCGACACGCCGCCCACCGCGAGAAGGGCGAGTCCCAGATCAAGACCGGTCCCTCGGCGAAGACCGAAGACGGTGTCGTCGACACGCCGGTCACGCCCGGTGCGGTCGGCGCGTCCAACGAGGACGTCGTCGCGGACGGCGGGGCATTGCTCGACGCACCGGCGGGCGAAGTCGTGAATCGCGCCGTCGAGCAAGAGCGTGTGCGCGTCGAGAACCTGATGGAGCGCGACGGGACGAACCACGCCGAGATTCGGGCCGACCTCCAGCAGACGATGACCCAGAACGTCAACGTCTTCCGCGAGGAGGCGGGTCTGAAGCAGGCGCTCCGTGACATCCGCGAGTGCCGCGAGCGCTACCAGGACGTCGCCGTCAGCGACCCGTCCCGGACGTTCAACACGGACCTCATCCACACCATCGAGACCCGCAACCTCATCGACCTCGCGGAGGCGCTGACGCTCGGCGCACTCGCCCGCGAGGAGTTCCGTGGTGCCCACTGGCGTGCGGAGTTCCAAGAGCGCCGCGACGAGGACTGGCTCAAACACACGATGGTCGCCTGGAACGACGGCCGTCCGGAACTGTACTTCACCGACGTCATCCTCGAAGGCGAGAACAAGACGTACGAACCGAAGATCCGCAGTTACTGAGCGACCGTCGGCCCGTCCCGTTCTCCTCGGAGTTCGACAGCGAAGGAGTTCGCCGCCGAGTCCGGCGTGTTCGAGCGGTCGTCCACCAACGGATATATGACGGACACCTGAGTATCGAAGGAACGAGGAAGGTCGGTCGTGGTAATCAGCGGTTGACGCTCTCGGAAGTGTCGGCCGACTCCACAATAGGGCTTCGCGTGGTTCGACTCCCGCCCCTTCCTCCCACGTTCTCACAGGACGCGACCACACGTCGATAGCTCCGGCGACGAAGCGGTGTCGACGGGTCGCCGGTGGGGTCCGTGGTCCGTCGAACGGCCGATAACAGTCGGTATGAGAGCCAATCCCAAGCGGTAGGCGGTAGGCATATCCGAGTCGCCGTGGACGGAGCGAGTATGCAAGCCGTCATCCTCGCCGCCGGCGAGGGCACCCGGATGCGACCGTTGACGCACTCGACGCCGAAACCGATGTTGCCGGTCGCCGACCGACCGCTCGTCGCTCACACCGCCGACATGGCCGCGGAGGCCGGGGCGGACGAACTCGTGTTCGTCGTCGGCTACGAGGGCGACGCGGTCCGAACGTTCTTCGGTGAGGAGTACGCCGGCGTCCCCGTCTCGTACGCGACACAGGACGAACAGCTAGGGACGGCACACGCCGTCTTGCAGGCGCGCGAGCATCTCGACGGCGACTTCGTCGTCCTCAACGGCGACGACCTCTACGACCGGGCCGCCATCGAGGACCTGTTCGTCGGCGACGCCGCCATCGCCGCGTACCGTGCCGACGAACCGTCGAACTACGGCGTCCTGACGCTCGACGGCACCGGGAACGTCGTCGATATCGTCGAGAAACCCGAGAGCCCGGCGAGCGACCTCGTCAACGCCGGCGCGTACCACTTCCCCGCCGAGGCACGCGACTGGCTGGAGGTTCCGATGTCGGAACGTGGCGAACACGAGATTACCGACGTCGTCGCGCGGGTCGTCGAGGAACACGACGTGCGTGCCGTCGAGGTCGACCGCTGGCTGGGCGTCGGGCGGCCGTGGGAGCTACTGGAGGCCAACGAGTGGAAACTCGGCGAGATGGAGCGACGCATCGCGGGTGAAGTCCGCGGCGACGCGGACCTACGTGGGAACGTCGTCGTCGAGGAGGGTGCCGTCGTCGAACCCGGCGTCACCGTCGAGGGGCCGGCGCTGATTCGCTCGGGGGCCGACATCGGGCCGAACGCATACGTCCGCGGGGCGACGCTCGTCGACGAGGGCTGCCACGTCGGCCACGGCGTCGAACTGAAGAACAGCGTCCTGATGCACGACACGAACGTCCCGCACCTCTCGTACGTCGGCGACAGTCTCCTCGGACCGAACGTCAACCTCGGGGCGGGGACGCAGGTGGCGAACCTCCGCCACGACGGCGGCGACGTGAGACAGACCGTCAAGGGCGAACGCGTCTCGACGGGTCGCCGAAAGTACGGTGTCGTCGCGGGTGACGACGTCAAGACGGGCATCAACTCCTCGCTCGCGCCCGGTCTCGTCCTCTCTGCGGGCGCGTTCACGACGCCCGGTGAGTCGGTCGACCGCGACCGCTGAGCGACCGGTCGCACAGGCAAGTGATACGACCAGTACCGCTGGACCGTTCCAGCTTCGGTGAACTCATAGAAACCGACGGACGGTACAGCTAAATCGGTCGCCGTCGAACAGTTGGTTGGCTTCCGCGAGAACGGGACGTGTCGGGAGCCACCCGGCACACGCCGGGAACCCACCTGTGAACGGACCAGGGCGCGCCCCCACCGCGCCCATCGCGTCCGTGAGTGCTGTGCGGTCCGTTACTTCGCCGATAACTCCGGTAGCACACGCCCTACCGACCGGTACGCCTGTCGGTAACTATTGCTGTCGTCGGTGTTTCGCGAGGTAATGAACGCGCTCGTCAGTACACTGGTCGCCCTCGCGGTGCTCCTCGAAGTGGTCGGTCTCGTGGGACTCGTGCTCGTCCAGTGGCCCGTCGGGTCCGCGCTGGTCCTCTGGCTGGCGGCGTTCGGTCTGCTCGTCGTCGCTCGTGGCTGTGAACGGTTAGAAACGGAAACGCCGAACGTGGGATACGAAGCCGGCGTCAGTCGCTGACGATGAACTGACTGGCGATGGCGATGACTTCGTCCATCGTTCGGGCCGGGTCGAACGCACCGTCCTCAGCCTGGAACGGGATGGACCGCTCCCGCTGGAGGCGGATGTAGGTGGCGTGCCGTGCCTCGACGCTGTGAATCGACAGTGCGGCCGCCAACAGGTCGTCGTTCTCGATGAGCGGCGCGGCACCGGCGTACGCGGAGACACCGACGTCCTCGATGGTCGCCGACAGTTCGACGAACTCCTGGATCGACGAGTACGGGAACTCGTACTCGGCGGCCTCGACGGGCGTCCCACCGAGGTCCTCGATGACCGAGGAGAGCGTCTCGACGTGAGCCACCTCGTGGTCACGGATCTTCTCGTACTGCTGGTAGGTGCCGTAGCGCGGGCGACCGCCGCTGAACGTCTCCATCCCCGGACTGCCGAAGCCCTCGAAGTCGTCCTCGCTGTAGATCTCCAGCGCCTCGGTGTAGTAGTTCGCCTCGAGGTGTTCGAGCGTCAGCGCGTAGTTCAGGATGTCGATGTCCGTGACCTCGTCCATCCCGTCCTCTTCTTGAGCCATCACGTTGTCGCTCCCGACGTACGAGAGCAGGGCACCGCCGAGACCGAGCTTCGCTGCACCGTTCATGAAGCTCCGTCGGTCGGTCAGCATGTCGTTTGCGCCGTTGTACACGCGAGCGATTGGGTTCGTATCGTCGGTCATAGTGGTAGCGCCGAAGCGCGTCTGTATACACTACTATCCACTTGAATAGCATTTGCCGAATTGAGACCCAAATTGGGCCGAGAAGTGGACAGGGCGCCCCTGTGTAGCCGAATAGTGTTATTTCGTAAAGAAAGTACCGAAGTAGAGACTATCTCTATTGAGAATAGTTCGTCAGTCCAGCGTGACCCAGAGGAGGAACGCGATGCCGCCCGTCTCCAGGACACGGAGGGCCAGCATCGCCATCTGGGCGATGGGTGGGACGAACTCGGGGTCGAGGATCCACGCGGTGAGCGTGTCGTCGAGGAAGAACATGTAGAGTCCGAGTGCGTTCTCGGCGAGGAGGAACGCGGAGAACAGCACCAGCCCCAGTGTGTGCTTCGAGCGGAACTCCAGATAGTTTCGTAGCCAGATTGCGAGTAGACCGGCTAACAACAGGAGATTCACGCCGAAGAGCACGCGAAACAGGTCGACCATACCGCTCATGGTTCACTCATACTCCTCCCGTTGCGATAGTCACTTTCCCAAATTCGGCCCATGTCCACTCTCATTCGTCGGTCACTCCGTCTCCGGACTGGAATCGGGGTCGGTCGAGTCGTCCTCTACGGCCATCAAGACTCGCTCGACCAGTTCCCATTGCTGTCGAACGCGTTCTGACGGTAGATAAATGGCCCCATACTCGTCGCCGCTGGTGCTCGCTATCCCGTTGTCGAGCAGTACGTCGAGGTGGTGGCGAACCGTCTTGTAGTCGAGGTCGAGGTCGTTCGCGAGTTTGTTGGCGTTGCGCGGTCGCTCGTCGAGGGCCCGAAGTATGCGTGCGCGGTTCGGACCGCCACGTGTCCCTGTCAGAACGTACCACAACACCGCCTCCATGCTCTACGCTACCCACAACACCGACCCCTATAGAGATTGGTCACTGTCACGCTGTGTCGTGGTCGGAGGACACCGCGACCGCTCGCCGGTGTCGTCCCCTGCAAAAACCCCCTCGGCGACCCCGGCCCAACGGTGACGGGTGAAGCCCATCGAGGTGGCCAAGTGAAGCCATTCGGTGAATGTGGAACCGAGTTGGACGCCGAGAGGCATCGATTCGTAGGGAGACCTGCCCCTTAAACGGGTGTCACTTCAGTTCGAGTGACACCGTGTGTCACCCCGACGGTACCCCCGCTCTCGGCCGGCTATCGGCGTCCACTCGGATCACTCCAGTATAAGCCACCTGCGGAGTCATGCAGTCACCGTACCCGTGGGCGGACGAAGTGAGACGTGTGGAAGAGCCCACGAACGACTGGCACCTCGCTTGTATCGAGTGTGAGTTTCGCGGCGCAGCCTCCTCCGAGCGGCTCGCCGAACGACTCGCGGACACGCACAGAGCGGTGACCGACCACTCGCTGGCCATCGAACCCGCCACCGAGGAGTCGACGGTGGCGTAGTCGGCCGGTCGCGCTCTTTTTTGAGCCACCACCCCCACCCACCTCCACGGTCCGGGCGGCCACGGCCGCCGGGCCTTTGCCCTGGGCAGTGAAAAAAGAAGCTTCGGGACCACTCGCCGACTACACGCCGTCCGAGGACGTGGCCTTGACAGCTTCGGCGAGGGCAGCGTCGGAGGGACTCTCGTCGCCCGCACCGAGGACGGCCTCGTCGATGTTCGCCAGTTTGTCGACGTCGTACTGGCCCGGACGGCCTCGTTGATGATTTCCTGTATTGGCTTGTCGTAGAGCGCCGAGAACACCTTCACTGCGGCGTGTACGTCGGGTTCGATGACCACCGTCTTCGTCGCCGAGGAGTCGGCTATCTCAGTCCCCTCCGGCAGTCGGCACTGAGCGGAGCGAAGAGCGTCTTCGACGGACTGACCGGCGGTGATCTGTCGCAGGCGCCAGTATTCGACTACTACGTGACGTTCGACAAGTCGTCGTCGCGGGTGGCTGGGCCAGGACGGTGGGGCGACCGACCGACGGTCGCTCGGGTTTACTCAGCTGCTGGGCAACAGTTACTCGAAAGTGGGTGGGAGGCGACCGAACGGGAGTTCCACCGGACGCTAGGGCGTGTCCGCGAGGCGCTGGCCGCGTGTTCTGACGAGGAGTTGATGGGCGACGCGATGGCCCGCCACGCCTACCGGACCCTCGGCGCGTATCGTGGGCCGTCGGTCTATCTGTACGACGAGCATGGCCAGGGGATTCGTCATCGCGAGGCCCTCGGCCGAGTTCTCGACGCTGTTGACCCGCTACTCGTCGAGCAACTCGGACCCGAGGACGCGCGTGAGAACAGCGAACACGAGGGTGTCCCCCAGCACGACGACAGTGAGATGACGGCCGATGACTGAGCGGTCCGCGAGCGAGTCGAGTGGGCTGACCCCCGAATAGCGACTCGGACCCATCAAGCCGGCGCTCATCACGACCGGGATTGTGACGATTCGGGACACGGAGATGCTCCAAGCGTGCGTGGCTTACGAAAACCAGCACGACCAGCGGGTCCCCGTATTGCGGCAACTCGGCCAGCGAACAACGGCGCTCCGAGAGGAGCGACCGCCCGTAGCGTGTTTCGGCGCCTCAAGGGGCAGAGGCTCACTTGCAGTGTTCCGGCCGGGGTCAGATCGGAGGACTCTACACTGTAACTGCCTCTCACTATTGAATCCGTGAACGATATTTCAAGCCAAGTTAACGTGCATAGAATACTGAGCAATCAGCGTAGGATAATTTCGATACGTTATCTCTCTTTTTTCAGCAAGACGAACCCATCTCTGTTCGGCATCTTGCAAGAATCGTCCGTGGGATCGAAACCGCAACTGCCCCACGAAATGTGCCGGCTGCTGGGTACGAGTCATCATACAACAGCCTAATTCAAACACATCTACCCCAGCTCGCTGCTGTAGAGGTTATTTTGTACGACGAGCAGCGGAAGATTGTTTCAACAACCCCTCGTCTCTATCAACTCGCTGCCGTAGCTGCACTGAATCGAATACTAACAACCGAGTTGTAGTCGGGGAATAGAAGCGTGCACTGCTGATGCTTAGTTGACTAGAGAATTATTCAGAGAGGGCTCTATCTGAGTTACTCGCTCCAGCACTGGACCGATTTATCCTCGCCACCGGACTTCTCGCTCGTAATCTCACAGATGAAGTAGTCTTCCTCGGGGTACATTACGAACCGGTCCTCTTCGGCGTTTTCGACAGACTTGACACCGTATACGGTCCACTCTGCGTCTTCGACGCCTACCCACGTCTCGTACTGATTTTGCCCATCAATAGCGAAGCCAAGCACTCCAGAACCACTACCCAGAATATGTTCTACGCGCTCAAGCCGTCTATCCTGGCTTGTGTCACTCATACCAGTACTGGTCCGCCATCGGGGATGAATGCTATGGACCGAATCATGGAACCATGGCAATTCGGGATGTTCTCTACGCAGAGCCGAAACAGCGCAAGCGTCACTACCGACCAATCATATCTAGGTCGCCCCTGGGTGCGTTACCGACCAGACTGCGAGAATACTTTCAAGATAGAGAGAACACTGTCGCGCCAGACAGGGAGATTCATATGTGGGAGTACGTAAAGTGCATCCGGTGACCCTAATTCGTGAGGTTCTACGTTCCTGAGTGGGACGACGCGGTTGATGCGGGATATGATTTCGAGTTTGACGAACTCTCTGAACTCGACCGCGAGGAGCGGACGCTGGATTATATCTGGGATGTTTTCGAGGATCCAGAGGAGCAAACACCGATTGATGGGGTGCTCATCTCGCGTGAACAGGTTGAGGAGACGGACCGCAAGGCTCGTCGACTCAAAGAATATGGTGTCCACGGAAACGGCGAACCGTCTGATTCCTCCGTTGATGAACCGGCACTCTCGATCCCCGAGTGGATGCCAACGATTAGTGACTGTGGGGCGTGGGGCTACAAGTCGCTTCCATTCCCGCCGTACGGCAACCAAGAGATGTTGGAGTTTTACGAGACGCTCGGGGTCGATATCGGCGTCACCATCGACCATCTCGTCCTCGGGTCTGGAAAGGACAAGGGACGCCTCTATCTAGACAGTCGAGCGTTCGGGGATGGATTCTCCAAGAAGGACCTCCCAGAACAGTTGACTGACGTCGTCGATTTGATGATCGATGAGTGGCCCTCTGAGTGGCCCCCCTACGTTATGGAGTACGAACCAACGATCTGTACCGAGTCCGATGAGGCGATCGACCTGTTCACCGCCGAAACCTTCGCGGGCGATGTCGACTCTGTCCTCTCGAGATTAGAGACCGACTCGCGAGCAGTGTATCGATCGGACGACAAGCAGTTCCGATACGACCTCACCCTCCGCAACGCCGCGGAGATGTACGACCTCTACGAGGAGGGGGACTACCCGTTCCGTCTAATGGTTGCCATCCAGGGATGGACCCCATGGTCGTACGTCGAAGCCGCCGAGCAGGTTCTCGACACCGGTTATGACTACTTGGGAATCGGTGGCGTCGCAGGAAGTCCGATCCACAATGTACGGAAGATCGTCAAGGCGGTCGGACGAACGATCACCCAGTTCGAGCGTGAGCACGCCACTCGTGTCGACCCTCACGTGTTCGGGTTCGCGAAGACAGACGCGTTCGAGACGATTGGCCGTTCTGGAATGGCGAGTTTCGACAGTGCGAGCATGCTCCGGTCTGCCTGGACGGGTGGACGGAACTACCGCCTGACTGCTGAGGAACGTTACGACGCGATTCGCGTTCGGTATCCTTCAAGTCGAGACGACCTTGCGACCGCTGTCAAAAAGACGGTTCGTGGGCGAGAAGCGCTCGTTGCACTCCGTGCGTATGCCGAGGAGGAGTCAATCATCGACGCGCTCGATGAGTGGGAGAATGAGGCGGAAACGGTCCTTCCCGCAACGCGAGAGTATCTACAAGAGCACCGCCATGCCAGCCAGTTCGACGAATCGCTTCTTCAAGACGTTGAGACTGCATTCAGAGATGGTAACGATGCAGACGAGACCACTGTTGCGTTCGAGCAAGCTCGGGCGTTGCAGGCGTACTTCAGTGGCGAACTCCGTAACAAACTCGTCAAACTTCTCCGAAAGGACGACCCAGAAAGCTCAGTCCCAATTGAAGAGTATGACGAACTCTTGACAGTCGCTGAAGAGCAGTTCGAGTCGGTCCCTCGAATCGCATCGATGCTCGACGAGCAGGAAGATTCCTACGACCAGATATGGACCATCATCAGTGAGTACGCGAGGTACATCGGGGATGACGACCTGTTAGAGGAGTACCAACGTACGCTCAAGGCTCGCCCATGGGAGCAGTGTGACTGTCCGATTTGCGACGAGCATGGTGTCGAGGTCTGCATCTTCCGTGGAAACGATCGGAACCGGCGGCGTGGGTTCCACAATACTCATCAGTTCTACAATGAGTTCGCGGAGAGTCTCCCGAAGATACTCATCGCGACTCAGGGGACAGATCGACTTGACCAGTACGAAACTGTCGAAGAATACCTTCGGAGCGAGCACTCAGCGTTCTGGGAACAGGTCCATGATCTACCAGTCGCTGAAGTCGGTGTGCTCACTGAAGAGGGAGTCCACGAGTGGTGGGATGAAACGCCGAGTGGCAACTCGTTCGACCTCGACTCGACAGCAGACGGCTTGGGGCGACAGACAACACGGTACCAGCACCTCTTCGTCCACACTCTAGAAGCGAATCTCGATGATGCCATCGTCGATGCTGTGGAAGGGAGTTCCTGCACTCTCCACACGTTTGATGACGCAGCGAAACTCCGAGTGGAGGCGTTGTCGACCTGTGGCAGAAACTACGTCGCCGGTGATGATTTCCTCCCGCATGCGCCAGAACTTGCGACCGAGGACGGACTGAACATCCTCGTCATCGACCAGTGTTCCGGGTCAAAGGAGATACCCAACGACGCCCGGGTCTTCGATGCAGACGAGACACTCCACCAGTCGCGTGAGCATCTGTTGGGACACCCATACGCGCCAGAGATCGCAGCGGGCGATCTCTACACAGGCCGTCAGCAAAAGTACGTCACCGAGGCCGTCAGGCGACTCAAAAACGAGGGGCACACAGTCGATCGCCACTTCATCAGTGCCGGGTTTGGACTCGTCTCCTCCGACGACCGACTTCCACCATACGAGGTGACGTTCAGTTCGATGAACGTCAGCGAGATACGCTTTCGTTCGGAGCAACTCAACATCCAGTCCGATGTCGAGCAATTACTTGCAGAGTCCGACTACGATGTAGTCTTTTTCACTCTCGGGAAGGACTACTACACGAGTATCGATATCGACGAGATGGTTCAGCAGGTTCCCGCAGACCGTATCGGCGTTGTATTCAACCGCGAACTTGTCGATGGGCAGTTCGAAAACATCGTTTCGGTTCCGGCTCGGACTGACGACGCGAAAGAGCACGGTACGATTGTCGTCGGCCTGAAAGGGTTGTATATGAAGAATTTCTCACGGCGCATCGGTGAAGTAGACGTGCTGACTCCCGATTTGATCGAAGAACTCTGTCGGCGATTAGATGAGGAACCGACTCAGAAACGGCTCAACGGCGTCAACAATGAGTAGATTCGCTGGATATCGGCGATTTCGTTATTTGTTTTTTGAGAGAGCCGTCTACTGACCAATTATCTATGTGATATGGCAGATAATCGGAGCGGGTGGTATGCTGTATAGACGACGAACACTCGATCTTCCCCACGGGACACTCGACACACCAGTCCTCTTCCCCGTTCGGAATATTGGCAAACGGTCGAGTGACAACACCCCAGAGTATGTCGAATCGATTCCAGACTTCCCAGTTGCGATGATAAACACGCGATCGATACGAAACCGAACCCCGATGTGGGAGCGATTGACCGGCGGCCGGTCACTCCGAGAAGAGATGGGAGTTCCAGACGACACCATCGTCTTCGCAGACAGTGGAGGATTTGACTTCGCCTCTAAAGAAGTCGATACGACACCAGAACGGACGCTAGATACTCAAAGGCAGTTGGAAGCAGATGTCTACGGGACCGTTGATCTTCCTCTATCGAGAGAAAAAAGAGCAGCAGAGAACCAGCGTCGGATCGAACAGAGTATCCAATATGCGTTGGAGGCGAGCGATCGACACGACGACGATGCGCTTCTTTTCGCAAGCATCCACGGGTATGATCCAGAGACGATTCGGAACAGTATCCGCTACTTAGAGCGACGAGGGACGTTTGATGGCTACGCCCTCGGCAGCATGGTGCCGATTCGTACGGACTATCGAAAGGTAACAAAACTAATTCTGGCCGCCCGCACGGCGACCGAAAAACCGCTCCACGTCTACGGTCTAGGCGGATGTGCATACCTCTCCCTATTGTTGTATCTCGGCGTCGATAGCTTCGACTCGTCTTCGTTCATCCGTGGTGCCAGCCATCGAAACTACCTCATACCAGGATTTGGTCGCGAAGAGTTACGCGACATTGAGAACCTCGAGCGACTCCCTTGTCCCTGTCCGATTTGCGGGCAGCGGAGTCTCGACGATATCCGAGAGGACCGGACAGCACTCACGCGGCACAACCTCTGGGCACTGGCGACCGAACTCCGCCGGTTCCAGTATATTGCAGAGTCGGGTCGCGACGTCGAAACGTATCTTGATCTACGATTCGAGGGCAACGAGGTCACGAAACGCGCGTACAATATGGCGAAACAGCAAGTTCGGAGGCTTGCATGAGCGAGCGTCCAACGGTTCGTCCGGTGACGCTCGCTCGTCTGACCGAGGCGACTCACCTGTGTGAAGGAACGAGTCGAACGACAGATGAATTCAAAGAGGCAACAGGCGTCAGTCGTCGACGGGCCCGGACAACCATCCTTGAGGCTCTTCGAATCGGTCTCATCGCCGAGCATACTCCTGCTGACGATGAAGAGTCGTGGTTCATGACGACCCGTGTTGGCCACGAGTTTCTGAAAGGTATCCGAGCGGAGGACTGGTTAAGAGTCAGTGACATCCTCGAAGCGCGAAGCCCCCACTACGGTGCGTTCTTGACGGCACTAGATTCGGTCGCACCGGCAGACCAAGCAACCGTCCTAGACGAACTTGCCGACCGAGAAGCACACACCGGCCGCACATACAACCAGACGAGTATCGAGGTGCTCGGTGACTGGGGGGAACGACTGGGGCGAATCCAGCGAAACGCATTCACTGGGACGTACTATCCCGTGACTCAAGCAGAAGTACCGGGAAACTTCGTCTACCTTCTGCTCGCAGTGTTCGACGACTTGGAGGAGACGGCCGGCGTCGCACTGCGGCAACGGTATCTCGCGATTCCGAAACTTCGTGAACATCTGTGCGAACGGGTCGGGTGTCCCCGCATGGCATTCGACGACGCCGTCGTCGCTGTCGCTCAGCAGAACGTTGGCCGACTCGAACTCTCAGGGGCTCCAATCGACACAGCCGCGAAAGACGCTGCTCTCGGTATCAAACAGATCACCCGCGCTGACAACAACGACCTCGTTTCGACCTCACAGTCCACCGAGCAGGTCCTTGCCGGCGTTGAACTGTACGACAAACGGTATTACTACCTCGCAGTCCACGACCGCGAACTCAGTTACAATCCAGCACAATGACGAACACCTTCACCATCAGCGATGAGCAGCGCGATTACTCCCGGTACGACCTAGCCGGTAATCCATTCCCATATAGTCCGGTCCCAGCCGAAGATCCTGAACTCTACTGTGGCCAACAGCACGTATCACGGGTTATCAGTTCGACCGTTTCGTCGGTGCTCGCGACGGGGAAATCCAAGCACCTCGTCGTGACTGGAAAGTACGGAAACGGGAAGTCGCACACCCTGAAGTACACTCGGTCGTTGCTACGCGAACGTGACGATGTGATCGTAGGCTACGTCGCCCAGCCCGGCGAAGGGTTCGTCGATATCTATCACGAGTTCGTCTACGACCTTGGATTCGAGCGCCTGCAGACAATTGCCTACGAATTTCTCGCAGACGTCGCACGTGACGAAACGAATTCATACCCAGAGGATGCGACCGCAATGAAAGCCCTCATTGACGGCGGAGACGTGTTGCTGTCCGAAATTATCCCGGAAGCAATTCGGCGGCTCAGTGACGTGACCAAGTTCGCAGACTTCGCCCGTGCACTCGTCCATTTGGTCTACGAAGACACCAACCTATACGCGTGGCAATGGCTCACTGCAGAGGGCATTCGCTACGAGCAGCGCAAGGAGATGGAGATTCACAGCGCACTTGACGACGATACGATGGGCGTCCGCGCGTTCACGGCGCTCAAGAATACGCTACTCGAACTCGGCTATACCGCGGTGTTCGTCTTCGTGGATGAGTTCGAAAGTATCGCACGCCTCTCCCCGAAAGACGAGCAGACAACACTCAACAGTATCCGTCATCTGATGGATCAGAATGCTGATGGACTGTGTATGCTCTTTGGATGCGCTCCAGAGGTGTGGCAGGACGTGATGAGTGAGTACCATGCGTTCAGCGAGCGTATCGGTCAGGAGGTCGCCCTTCGACCGTTGACTGCAGAGCATCTCACGGACTTGATTGCAGATTATTTGGCCCGTGAACGCATTGACCAACCAACTGGGAACACGATACACCCGTTCACCGAAGAAAGTCTTGAGGTCATCTTACAACGAGCACAGGGGAACATTCGGCAAATTCTCGCCGTCTGTAGTCGGGTGCTAGACTCGGCAACAGAGGCCGATGAAGCAGAAATCACAACAGAAATCGTTCAGAGGAGTTTATAATATGCCCTCAAGAATGCCTAAATAGACGTCCAACAGAGGTGACCCGTGGCTATCATTTTGTGTCATAGTATCGTATTAGACCTACTATTATATGCGATTACGGACAACCCGGTGATACACGATGCCTGAGAGTGAAACCGACTTGATAGACTACTACCCTCCAGGGTGGACTGAGCAGATACACGACGACTACCTCGTTGAGTGGGTATACGATTCCGATTCGTCGATTTTCATTCGACTTGACGGTACAATGGGTGATGCCGACTACACGGTTATGGCAATCACCGGAGTAAACTCCGATGGTGAAGAATTTGTCACTCGTCCTGTTTCAGGTTTGACTCGCGAGCCAGCGTTCGAATTTGCGGAGGCACTCGTCTACTCGCTTAACGGTGCTATCGGACGAATTTCGGGTGAACCAGAGTTCAACGGCGGTGGCAATCGTTAGACATCTATTGGGTTAGTTTTCGTATTCTGGTGAGCAGTGCGGAGTCACAAGTCGACCCTCAATGTGAACCTCAGATAATATTTTGTCCATGGAAATATAGAGATAAAACAGCTCAAAATTTCGATACTCGTCGTGTCTTCAGGAACACACGCCCGCTATCGGTTATCGAGACATGCTTCGATCTCCCTTCTTTCTTGGCCGAGACGAAACCCTCCGATTCCAAACTATTGACGTGGCGAGTGATTGTGCTCTTCGACTTGTCCAACTCGTTTGCAATCTGGCTGATCGAAAGTGATGTCGGTAATTGGTCAAGGTTGCTCAGTAGTTCGGTTTCGGCATCCGAGACGTTCCCTCGGAGATTCAATTGGGGAATCCGTCGAACGCTACTGTCGATATCCCCCACTTGAAGGATTGTGTCTATGCTATCAACACTGGTGAATGTCGCAACGGTGAGTGGCAGGAGGATCTCTCGAGCACCCCCGCCGAGGATGACAATGGTTTCGCCTTCGGACTCCTGAATGAGGTCGACACAGTTCAAGGTTGTCTCCACAAAATCCGAGTACGGTAATGTCTCTACATTCAAATCAAGATTTTCAACCACCTGTGTAAGAACATCTTTCACTTCGTCATGCGCGTCGTCTCCGCGCTTAGACCCAGTAGCGGGTTGAAGCAACAAGACGCAGTCACTAGGTTCAAGTCCTTCACTTAGAACAGGGCGCACTACACGCCGACTGTCGAAACCAAGCGGTGCGAGATAGGTGCGCATACCCATTTCACACAGTTCGAGGACCCTTACTGTTCCGAAATAGTGCAACAGACAGCACGGTTTTGGCATACAATCGGGCTTGCATTCACTCAGACAATCCGATTATGAACAATCACGTCTCGAATTGTATCGAATTAATGCAAACAAGCCGGAGTTGTTTCACTCACGATAGATATATAATCGTGCCAATGAAACTGCCAATCGTTCGCACACTTGACTCTGGTGGGTGACTCTGTCAGGGCGAAGAGCCATATCTCCGACCACGATAATGTCGCCTACACGATAGGTTTAAGCAACGTGCAACATGAGCGGTATACGACAGCATCCCACTCGAGGTGGCCAGAAATGGTCGATTCGGCCCGTAGCTACTGCTATGGATTCAGATGTGTTCGACTGGGCGTCCATCCCACCCCGGCGCCACGCAAACTCCCAAGCCACAAACGATGACAGACCCCCCCGATACTCACCGACCGACATTAGCAGAGTTCATCGGAACGCGAGATTCGTTCCTCGTAGTTCAAGATCCACAACTCGCCAAGTCAGGAACACAGGCCCGCGCACAACTCAGGTCACTCCCGTTGCTGACAAAGTTCGGCCTCGAAGCAGTCGCACATCCCGGAATCTACGATAACGGATTGCGACTCGTCGAGTACGAGATGACCGCGAATGAGTCTCTACGAGAGAATGGTGTCGGAGACGTTGCGTTTCCACTTGTTCACTACGTCAGCCAAGAGATGCTGACCGGTGAACTCCAAGATGAAAATCGGACCTATGACGATCAGGACATCGTCCGCCAATTACTTCGAATTCGGCCAGAGGGGGTACCCTACGTACTCGTCACGGACACGAATACCCCTATGATGCCAAGGCACACGAAAAAGCCGGGGAAATCGTTCGTCGACGAGTTCGAGTGCACGGTTGTCGACCACAAAGCACTGCTGAAGCAGTATCTACAGTACAACTTCGAGACAGACCTCTCGTTGTCAACGACGCAGAACCTGTATTTCCACAATGTATCTGCTCATCACAAGGCAGCAGGTCTGGATGCCGGGTCTATCCCAAAGTTGTTCGACTACACCAAGATTCCGGCCGACAGTCCGGCATGGGAGCCGCTCTACTACCTCATTCGTGAGGACGTCGATAACGTACTCGAGGATTACTCAGAGCGAATCAGAGAAGCGCTTCGGTCATGGACCGAACGTGGTCCAACCCAGCAGGTCGCCAATCGTATGCTCGACATGCTCGAGTTGATCGAATTCGAAGAACCACGGCTCGACAACTACCGCTACCGCCATCAGGGGGACATATGAGCAGCACATACACATCGGCAAGCAACAAGCCGGACAAGTTACTCACCGGGTTTATCTCGGTTCGGGCACCAGAACTCAAACATATTTACGGCTCACTTCAGGGGCCAACCAGCGTCTCTGAAATCACGAGCAAGTTTGGCCGCCCAACCAGCGACGGAATCAAGACGGAACACATCGAGGAGACGATACGATTCCTCAACGCCGTTGACCTAGCTGAAAGCCCTAGCGGCGATATCAGAGATACAGTCCAGAAAATCAATGAAGACCATTTCGAGGGACTTCCTTTTGAGGCTCGCCTGCTGTACCACTGTAACCAGCAGAAAGGTCGCCAGCAACACTTTACTGACCTCCATCATGCTCTGATGAGCGAGGAGCGTAGGGTCGTCAGTGCTGACCGTGACGACGTTCGGACCATCTTAAAGCGTGAGACGGACTACGACTTCAGTTGGACCAACGAGAAAATCGACATGTGGGTAACGCTGTGTGAGGGCTTGGGCCTCATCTCTGAGACAGATGACGGAATCGTCATGAGTCCCTGTCGAGCACTGATGTACTGCGCGTTCAGCTTGGCACCAGCAAATTCGGACGCGGAAGTCGGGTATGATACTGGTTCAATCGAAGATGGAGAGTTCAGGCACATTCTTGACTGGATTCACGAGAATCTATTCACAGTCTATCTGAAACGGTCCGGCGCACTGCGGGTACACCCCGCAATAGCTGACGTACTACGTAACATGGAGGACGGCGGGGTTCTATCGTTGTCCGCTCCGGGTGACGCGAAAAATGAAGTGAAACTGCCGCCCCCGAACCTCGGTGAAGACCGCCGTGGGAACCGACGAAGCGTGACCCACGTCTCGATTCACTCGTGTCCGGACGAAACGGCGTACCAGTACCCGCTAAATCAGTTCCTCATCCACCAATGAGTCAGCAAACCTCTACACCAACGGAACTTGGCGACATGCCCCGCTACTGGGATGACGACCAAGTCGACCACTTCATCACCTCAGAAGCTCACACGAAGAAGAAGACACCCGACCAGTTCAGGGAGACGCACGTCGACATCGACCGGATTTATGCGGACACGTTGACGCCACTCGGCGTCTCTGGTGGCTTCGTCACCCAAGAGCAGGTACTGGAATCCATTACTGCCTCCAATCTGACCGATCCGAACCGGATCTTCATCCTGAGAGGTGAACCCGGGTCGGGCAAGAGCCAGTTATGCGAGTGGACAAAGCACCAGATCAACGGCTACGGCGAAAACGACGACGGCATTGAGGACTACGTCGCACTACACGTTTCCAGAAGCCAGACACGGATGGGCCAGATTGTCGATGTCCTGACTGAACCCTTGGATGTCAATCCCGACGTCGGGAATATCGACGATCTCAATCCCGATGATGCTGCAAGTGCTATCGTCGAGTATCTGCGTGGGATTTGGTCGACCGATCACTTCACTGACGCTGAGGTTCAAGAATTGACCGAGGCAAGAGCCGACAGCGGTGATCTACGAGACATTTTCGCCAAGAATATTCAAGGATATCAAGAAGCCCTTGACTCACGAGACGAAAATCCCGATTTCAACCTGCTAACGCGCAGTGACTACCGCCGCCTTCGACTCCAGTTGAGCTTCAGTGACAAACTCACAGATGACAGGGACATACTTTTCCCGGTCCTCAAGAATGAGGCTCACGAGTATCTCTCACGAAACCTCGTTGGGGACTTCAAAGAGCAACTTCAGGAGTATTCAGAGTTGTATCAGGAACAAGGAATTCGTCCGGTGCTCATCTGCGAGGATCTCACGACGTTTAGCGTTTTGAAGGAACAGCTACTGGACCACATCTTCGAGCTCAGTAGTAGTTGCTACGATATCGTCCTGGGGTGGACGATTGGCTGGGAGCAGGACAACATTGACGACGCATTCGCACGGAGCGATGCGGCGACCTACATGAAAGGTCGTTCGGAGGGGTTCCTCACGATGACCGATGAGGATGGAGAAGCGTACTTCCTTGACGACGACGCCTCAATCGCGCTCGCCCGGTCATACCTGAATGCTATCAAGCGGAATTCGGGGGAAGAAGGTGTTCCAGAGGATGTAGAGGAGGCGTTCGATGGCCTGTACCCATTCAACGAACGATTCGTTCAGGTCGCCTACCGGCAGTTGAACGACGAAGGGAGCAGTCGAAAGACGCCACGATTGCTTCTCCTCCGAGTGGTGAAACACTGCCTCAAATCGACTCGACCTCCATTCGAGGCGATGAAATCGAACGCGTTCGTCGATACGCCGACCTTCGAGGTCGACATGAAGTACGACCAGATTTATCGAGATGTCAGTCGGTGGTACGGCGTCCCCGTTGAAGGTGGAATTGGCGTTAGGGTTGGTGTTTTCGAGACGTATGGTATCGACATCCCTGACGACAATGAAGTCACCGTCAAAGGCGGCTTCGTCGTGTTCAAAAAAAGGCAAAGGAAGCGCTGTTCTGAGCAAAATCAAGAACCCGCCGACCCCCAAACGAACTCTCGAGACTGAAGATCCCGACGAAGAAGAGGCAGCTGATGGAACAGAGGAGAGTGACGGAGATGAGGAAGGCGAAGGAGACGACGAACCCGATGTCGAAGAAGAAGTAGAGGTCCTCGAAGACCCCGAACTCTCCGAAGAGAAACGTGAGCGTCAACATAAGTACCAAGAGTTTCAGGATTGGGTGACAAGCGGCGAAGAGTACCCCAGTTCAGACACACTTCACAGAGGAGCGGTCACCGCACTTGAGCGTTGGCACGAACCCACCCAACTCGGAAATCCAAACGCCTCAACCCGGTCGGTTGGCAGCATCTACTACGCAAGCGGTGACACCATTCCAGTATCCATCCAGGGGGACCAACAACGCCAGGCCAGCATCGACGTCGAACTTGAGTGGGGAGTGAAACACAACGACCTGTACACCTCGATGCTGATGTACGGTCTATTCGATGTGTTCGACCCCGAAACGACAGACTTCGATCAACTCCGAGCGTGGGCGGATACTAACGTTGCTCAGTTCAAACAGAAAATGCGTGAGGAGATTGAGGCATGCCTCCCTGAGGAACTCACCATCGAAGAAACCCTCGTCCTGGCCCAAATTTTCCTAGTGAACGCCGCTCGCGGATACGAAGTTGAGGACGGGAATCTCCCTACGGAAGTCGTCTTCGAAGAGTACGATAGTAATCAGGCCTACGGGAGAGCCCTCGCCGATCATTTCGACTCGGACAGCGCGTTCGGAGAAGCATTCGAAAATCTGACGCTATCCTCAGGAGATATAGGCGACCTCGTGGAGGGTTTCTTCCTCCTGAAATCGAATGTCGTAGACTTCGAACGTCTATCAGAATCCCGCGAGATGATGGCAGAGGACTTGGAAGAGTACATCGATGCCGCGATGATGATCGACACGGGCGACCTCGCTGATGCGTATAAAATCGGGACTACTCGAAAGCAGGCGAACACCACAATCGCTACTCTGTTCGACCGTATCTCGGATTATGCGACCGAACTACAGCGACTCACCGTCGACGACGACGCCGGACACATCAGTGAAACCCTCGAACCGGTCGAGCGCTGGTACGACAGCAGCCACACGGCTTCGGATTTAGCAGACTGGTTTAACACGTTAGAGGCCTGTCGCGGCGTGATGAACGTGAGCGACAAGAAGTCCTACGAACGGGCACGCGAGTTGCTCGGCATTAACGGGGGGGACGACACCTCCCCAAAAGATCTCGGTCTGTCTTCGTTCCGAGATGACCTCCAACAGTTCCAGAATATGGACGATGCGACAGGAGTGTCACTGGTTGCTCGGCTACATGACTTCGCACGAAGCCGTCACGAACAAGCAGCCTGGGAGGTATATGAGGCCCTCGACGGCCTGATTAGCGATTTACAAGCCGAGGAACACGCCACAGGAGTTGACCTCGAGCACCGTATCAAACAACTCGACGAGTACAGCAACTACGAGCAAAAACGTCAGAAAATTCACTCGATGACGGAGGAACTATAACATGTCTAGTTCACTATCGCTACCGGCAACCGTTGAGGCGCTGGAAGGGAAAGCAAAGGAACACAAGCAAGCACAGAACACCCAGTATCACGTCTCGGTCGCGGAACACAACATCCACGAACTGAACGGCGAACTTGACGAACTTGTAGGTAGCCTTGGTGAACTGAGATACTACAAAACAGTTCTCGAAGATGCTCTCGGTGGGTCGGCACCGACAGCGACCATCGATGCAGTTCAACTGGCAAAGAAGGCCGCAAGCGTGACGCAAGAAGAACTTCTGGCGAACGTCCAAACCGGCGACATAGGCCAGGAGGAAATCAACCTCAACGAGGTGAGCACGGATAGCGGCAGTCGAGTGACTGTGGAACTGACCGAGGAGGTTGAAACTCAAATATCTCAAATTGAGGCAGCGAAACGCCAACTCAAGCAGGCGACCAACCAAATCAAGAAACTAATCAAAAACGGTGGTCAAAACTGGAAGGGGAGGACGGAGTGGGAGGAGAAAGTTCGTGCCGCCGAAGAACTCCAGTCCATCCTCGGTAGCCAAAGTAAGGATTTCAACCGGGCGCTAAACCAAATCCGACGGTTGCTCAGGCGTGAGATGATGGATTCGAGCGACAGTGCAACGAATTTCGTCCGCCAGTGGGGGCGAGCTACCAGTAACTGGGAGAAGCACCAATCGTTACAGAGCTTCGACGCATTCCAAGAGGAGCACAACCTCTCAGACTCTACTGTCGACGAGATTCGGAAGCTCAGTAAGTCAGAGCAACTCACGCTGGCTGACGCCTCGCTCAACTCGTTGAAGGAGATGAAGAGCGTCAGCGAACTGGAATCGGCAGTCAAACTCAGCCTCTAACCATGGACGATCCAGTCAACCGTGCGGAAGAGATGCGGACTGCCTACCGCGATTACTTCATCGGTCGAGGTGGACGTGCTGCACGGAGCGTCGAGAGTAGGCTTGCCGACGGTGAGGACGGTATTTCCGGTATGCGTGGCCCGTACCTCCAAGCACTCGATATCCCGAACTGGAGCAACCGGTCATGGGAAACATTCGCGCAGTCGTCGCAGTTGGAACCTCATATCCGGCGTGCATTCTCACAAATCGGCTTTGAGCGCCTCTACGACTTTCAGGAGCGAAGCATCGAAGCCATCCTCGAAGGCGACGATACCGTCATTACTGCCGCAACGGGGCGGGGGAAAACCGAGGCATGGCTCATACCAATCCTCAATCGAATTCTGGAGACAAAACGTCGTGGTGACGATGAGGAGGATACCAGCGTCAAAGCCACGCTTATCTACCCGACAAAAGCGCTGGCTCAGGACCAACTCAAGCGACTGCTACAGTATCTCTACCTCATTAATAAGCACCTGAAATCCAAACACCGGATTACTGTCGGAATCTACGACGGGGATACCCCACGTAACGTCAGTGAGTCTGGGTCAGAAGGGTACCTCAATGCCACCTTCCGGCACTTCGAGTGTCCAGGATACAATGACGAATTGTCGAAATGTCAGGACTGCGGTGGTGGGGTCCGGATTCGGAACATGGGTTCGCGATTCAAGCTGATTCCAGAAAAAGCCGACTGTGAGGACGATACTCCAAACGACGTTCCACTCGACTTCCTCCGATTGACAAAGTACGATATTCTCGAGAATGGGGTCGACATCCTGCTCACGAACCCGGACACAATCAACTACCGACTCATCAACACTAACGCGGAGGACGAGCATGAGCGGTTCATATATGAGCCCGAATTCCTCGTGTTTGACGAAGTCCACACCTATGACGGTCTGTTCGGGAGTTACACCTCGATGTTGATGAAGCGGGTGCAGAAGTTGCGCAAAGCCCGTGGGACGAACAATCTACAACTCATCGCGAGTAGCGCGACCGTCGAGAATGATGTCGAACTCTTCCAGAAGGTGAGCGGCGCGATTGACGTCACGCAGGTGAGTGAATCGCCACGAGAACTCGACGACGTGACGCCCTCTACTGTGCCAGAGCAGTTAGTCAGAGAGACACTATCGACCGATAGAATTCTCCAAGCCACGGCAGACCCTGACGACACTATTCCTGGAGTTGGGTCGTTCAACTACACCTTGGAGAACGCATCGCAATACAATCGCGACCGGCGAGAAGCGCTCGTGGCCGACGCCCTCTTTGACCACCTCACGGAGGAGCGAGATGATCCCGGTGTTCAGGTGGTCCAGTATGTACACCAGTTGTTATACGACGACCCTTTGACTCGGCAGCAACTTCACGACAAGGTCGCGAGTGCCCTGAGCCTCGGCAAAGACGAGGCTGAGACGTTGGTCGCTAACGTGCGAACTCTCGGGGAGTTTTCAGGAATCTTGGAGAATCGGAGTCACGTGTTCTCTTGGCCAATCGACGGATTCTACACGTGTCCCGCCTGTGATGCTGTATACCGGTCTCCTCAAGACGACTGTCGAGAGTGTGGGTTCGAGTTCATCACCAGAGCAACCTACTGCCGGCATTGTAGCGACGAGCACCTCATTGCGTGGTACTGTCCGGAGTGTGACCAATTAGAACCCTACACTCCTACTGAACACGGGTCCGTCAGCCAGGACGAGGTGCATATCTGCAAGCGCTGTGAGACGGCTCGTGAAGAAGAGGTTGAGATGGTTCGGACGACTTTCCAGCCCTACCTCCGATGTCGTGACTGTGGCCAGACGACAGAGCGAACGACTACTCACGAGTGCGACGATTGTACGGCACGAACCGTCAGAACGGATTCCGATACGTTCTCTTGTATTAACCCAGCATGCGAATCCACTCATCAAGTCGAGCGTACGTGCCAGTCTTGTGCCGGGGCTGACTTCGAGATTGTTGCCAGTGACGGACGATTCGACTGTCCCGATTGTGGGACAATCTACGAGCAATCCGACGAGGTCCCGAACAATTGCGGCGACTGTGGGTCGGCACTCACCTCGACCAAGTACGTCCCATGGGTCTGTTCGAATGATGGATGTGGCCGTATTCATTTCGATGGAACCCCCGAGCGTTGTGACTGCGGTAGCACGTCGTTTGTGAAACGGGGATTATTCGAAGTCCAGCGAGACCAGCACTGCCAAGCGTGTGACACCGCCTTTCTGGGTTCGGAAGGGTGCGACTGCGATGACCCGGAGGTCCATCCCCGGATTGGTTCCCATCAGGCATACAAGACCCTCGACACGCAGGGTCGGATTCACACGATGAGCGACCAGTCGATAGCAGTACCGTGTCCACATCGATACGCACGATACGAAATCGGTCGGCGGTTTGATGAACTAATGCGGAGTCCGAACAACCTCGCAGCGACAACATCGCAGTACTTGTTGCGTGCAGTCGCCGATGACGAAGGGCAGCAGGCGGCCAAACTCCTGTCATTTGCGGACTCCCACCGTGACATGAAGGAACTCAGCCGAGACTTCTCAGAACCGGAGGTTGAGACGCTCTTAGACCAGTTGCTGGTCGGTGGTGCCACGGCCAGTGATGACGAGACAACGTGGGCTCCCTTCGATAGTGTTCTCAAGTACGCAAACGATGCCATCGAGAATCTCAACGAAACGCTCGAACCGCCCCGTGTAGCTCAGAACGTCGAGTTTGACCTCAAGTCGCGACTGAAAAACCAGCCACGGCGGCGGTGGGACGACGACGATTCTCTCCGAGACCGACTCACCCGGCGGGCACTCCCACATGTTTACAGCCAGCGTCTCGGTGAGCGCGATGACCCGCTGTCGGCGGTTGGGCTCCTCGATGTGCGGTTTGCGCCCGGCTTAGACGCACTCTCGTCTGACGAACGAACGATCGTTCGTGACCTCATTGTCGAGGGGAACGACTATCGCGTTGAGAAGTTCAACGATCCAAGCGCTGACCGTTCAGCGGAGGCAGTGGTCGCGGAACTGGTCGATCGGGAAATCCTTGGGTACGGCCACTCCGAGACATACGTCTCTTTTGCCCCCTCGGCGCTCTCGGTCACGGTTGCCGGGGATGACGATGGGATTGGATTCGATCCCGACAGCGAACGGTACTACACGACGCTCCAGCGCCAGTTCGGTTTAGACAGTTCGGAGACGGTTCCGTCGGGTGCCTCACTCTCGGAACGTGCTTCTTCGACTCATCCCCGGTTCACTCAGCGTGCTCACCGAATTGAGTACTCTGGGACCCGGATTTTGATTTCAGAAGAGTACTTGGGTACGACCGACAAACGCAAGCGCCGGGAACTGGAGTTCCTCTTCCGCGAAGAGAACTATCCGCACCACCTTTCGTCAGGTCCCACGATGGAACTCGGCGTCGACATCGGAGCGCTTGATGCACTCTTGCTGTACGGGACGCCCCCGAACATGAATGCCTACCTCCAGCGGGTTGGGCGGGCAGGTCGTAGTTCACATTCGTCGATGGTTCACTCAGTGAGTCAGCGCAATCCCATCGACTACTACTACTACGATCATCCCGAGAAACTCATCGACACTGACCCGACGCCGGTGCCGTTGAACGAGCACAATGAGGAAGTACTGCGTGTCTCGTTGTCTTGGGCTATCTTCGACTACGTAGCAGCGCACTTCTCGATACCTTGGGATGTTAGCCACTACGGCCGGGCCAAATCAATCGATGGGGGCGACACGTACCATCGGCGCAGTATGCGTGACCTAGACGACCGCGAGGACGCTAGCAAACTCACTCACGTCATGTCCATAACAGCGGACACACTCTCGCTTGGAAATGACGACTCGAAACTGGCGGTGTTGGGCGAGGCCGTCGACGATCACCAATCAGAAGTTGAGGATCACCTCACCGCCCTGCTTGATTACCAGTATTGTGAGGATTGTGAGCGCCGGTATGCGGCCACCGACGATCGGACGGACTGCGAACGTAGCGACTGTGACGGAAGAGTCGTATACGCTTGTGACCGATTCGGTCACCTCGTTGAGGAGGCACTCATTCGCTTTGAGGACCGGTACATCACCCACTTCCGCGAGTACGAGCAGTCCTTAGAAGACGAACTTGCGACCCTACGCCGTCGCAATAGGAAACTCCGACGTGAAATGCAGCGTGCTGGCCCTGATGATCGGGGTCGAATAATGAGCGAGCGCCGGGGGCTCATGGACCGAACTGACGTACTTGATGACTACCTCTCAGAATTAGGTCGGTCGAGTTACTTCGACTTTCTCAGGGAGTCCAGAGAGTCGAAGTACGACTTCTCGATGCGTAGTGTCGCGACTACGGTTGGCTTCACGCTGGTTGACGAAGGGTATGACCGGCGGGCAATCGGTGATCAAGGAAGTGGCCGAGCGATGCGGATGGCACTCTCTGAGTTACACCCAGGTGCAGCGTACCTTGACGGGAGAGAAACCTACACCGTCGCGCGAGTCCGCTTCGATGAGAAGTCGGGGTCGGACCTCCGAGAGGCGGTGAACGGAACGGTAGATGAAGAGAATCACTTGGCAGAAGAACTAGTCTGCCCGGCGTGTCACTCCACCTTTGGCCTCAACACCGCCGAGTGTGATTGCGAGGCGAACGTCCCGCTGAAACGACGACGACTAGCCGTACTCAATTCGGTCGACGCCTATTACGACAACCTCCAGCTAACCTCGGACGGTGATGAGGCTCGATATCTGCATGACGAACCGAATCTGGAGGTCCAGAATACCTACGCCGAACGTGAGACAGCGATTCTTAACTTCGAAGCGAACCGGACGTTCGAACTCCAAACCGACGAAGGCGATTGCCTCGGAACGCTGGAGTACGGCGACTACTCGGTGCTCCTCAGTACGGATGGCTACCGGACAAAGTACAAGTCCGGCGAAGTCGACCCACGGGAAACGCTGTTTGAGGTCTGTGGCGAGGAGAACTGTCCCGGGGTAATCTACAAAGACGGCGACGACGAGCGACGGTGTAGCGCTGACCCTGATCACTTCCCGGATGGCCGAGGGGCGGACTCAGAGTTCGTCCGACTCGGCTACCGCTACGATACACAGGGGGTTCGGATTAATCTGGACGACCACGACCTCTCGCACACGTTAGCCCACGGACTGCGCGTCGCACTACAGTACCTCGGAGGTGTCACCATCCGCGAACTCGCCGAACACGTCGGTGAAGATCAAGTCGACATCTTCGAATCGCAGGAAGGCGGAGCCGATGTCGCCCGACTTCTCTTCGAGCAATCTGGTGGAGAGTTCCGAGCCTTCGACCGCGGCGTCAATCTGATGCGAGAGCAGTTCGACTGTGATTGCGAAAACGGGTGCCCCTCGTGTCTCTACCAGTACGGTTGTGACGTCCGGAACGACCAGCGTTCCTTTGACCGTGATGGACTCCGACCGATACTGGAAGGCCGGGGCCTTTCGATTCAACCGATTGAGAATGAGAGCGTAGACGAGCAGCTCGACGAATAACCACATCCCAAATTACCACCGATGGAATTCGACCCACTCAAACTCGCGGACACCATGCGAGAATCGTACGCCGAACACTACGCCAGTTCACCCTCCCAACGGGCCGTCAAGGAACTCATCTCCCGATATCATGGCGGGCACGGCGAGTCACTTTCTGAAGACCTACCGGAATTCATCCGGACCAAGGGCCCGTACCTTCAGGTACTCGACCTAGCCCGAATGAGCGACACGCCTTGGGAGACCTTTGCCGCCAACAACAGTCTCCACGAGGACGTTGTCAGAACGTTCTCAGAGGCGGGGTTCCGATCGCTCTTCGAGTTTCAGGAAGACGCCATCGAAGCCGTACTCAAGGACGATCACACCCTTTTGACAGCAGCGACTGGCCGAGGAAAGACCGAGGGGTGGCTCATCCCGATTCTGCAGTTTATCTGTGAAGCAAAAAACGGCCAGCACCCAGAGCACCCACCAGATAGCGTCAAGTGTGTCCTTACCTACCCGACCAAGGCGCTCGCTCAAGACCAACTCAAGCGCCTGATTGACTACCTCTTCACGCTCAATCGTGGGCGTTCGCCCGACGAGACGATTACTGTCGGTATCTACGACGGCGACACCAAGCGGCGCGACCCTGACGAGTTGTCATACCTCCAGACGACCTTCCAGTACTTCGACTGTCCCTGCGGCGAGTGCGGTTCGTCGCTCACTGTTCGACGTCGTGATGACGACTCGTTCATTGTCGAACCGCTGGCAGACCACGAGGAAGACCTCACGTTCGAATTCATCAAGGTTACTCGGGATGCTATCACGGAGGGGCCTGCGGACATCCTTCTGACCAACCCAGATACAATCAACTATCGCCTGTTCAACATCAACGAACCCGAGGAACAGCAGCGGTTCGTCGCCGAACCGAAGTACTTCGTCTTCGACGAAATCCACGAGTACTCCGAGTTGTTCGGGTCGTTTACCTCCATATTGATGCGCCGATACATCCGCGAGCGGCAGGAGCTCAATGGGTACAAGAGTGAAGCCGACGATGACCTCACGATTGTCGGGGCGAGTGCAACCGTCGAGAACAAACTTACTGTCTTTCAGCGAATCAACCCGTTCGTTGACCCCACTCTAACGGTTGTCGAGGAAAAGGAACGTACACTCAGCGCTCCCTTCCCAGAAACGATTCCACCGGCATTTGCTGCGGATGAGCTGACTAAAGACGAGTTGTATAGTGGAGAGACAGATGCTGCTAGCCAAGTTATAGAGGCTGCCGAGGTGAATCCTGGGGTCAAGGACGAGGTCGTCAATGATGCACTCTACGAACATCTCGTGGAAGACGACGGTGGCCCGTTAGCATTCGTCCGCGGTATCTACGCCACGTTGCACGAGAAGCCGCTTCGTCCCGACGATCTCAAAGAGCGACTAGTCGAAACCGCGGGACTCACCGATTGCGAGGCAGAGCGAGTAGTAGCGAACTTCATGACCATCGGCGACGTGTCTGGGATTCTGGAGCGTCGTGCCCATCTGTTCAGTTGGCCGCTCGATGGTTACTACTCGTGTCTCAACTGTGGGACGGTCTATGACACCCCCCAATCGGCCTGTACTGAGTGTGAGCACCACTTCGTCACAAAACTTTCACTATGCAACCAGTGCGGAGAGGATTCGCTTGAGTCGTGGTTTTGCCCGAACTGTGAGCGACTTGTTCCCCACACAGTCACGTCCGAGGAAGGCCGATTCGAGTACTTCCAACGAAAGCAGTGCCAGTGTGAGACACCAGAGGGCGAGACTCCAGAGATGGTACGGGTGTACTGGCGTCCGTTCTACGAGTGTGAGGACTGTGGCGAGCGCCAGAAGATTGACCGCCAGCAGGAGTGCCCATCCTGTGAGGCCTCGATGGTACTTGACGACGCCATGGAGGCCCACGTCTGTACTAACCCCGAATGTAGCGGGAGAGTATTCGTCGAAGACGCACAGGGTCCGACCTGTCACTCCTGCGATTCTACAGCTTTGGAGCCGCTAGCAGATGAGCACGTCCAGTACTGTACTGAGTGTGGGGAGTACTACGAAGACCACGAAGGACAGGCGTGCACCGCCGGAGACTGCGAAGGTGACCTGCAACCGAAGCGATTCCTCGGGTGGACCTGTGGCGATCCGAACTGCGGCGAAGTGTACTTCGGTCGGCCCCCATCGACCTGCGGGTGTGGTAAGCGGCGGTTCATCCGGTCCGCACTGTTCGATGTGCGAATGGTCGACGAGTGCCAATCCTGCGAACAGACTTTCCTGCCGGACGGCGAACGCAATTGTGACTGCGATGATCCCTCTATTGCTCGACGGGCGAAGGGCTACAGCAACTTCCGAATGGTTGACGACAACGGGCGGTTGCGCGGGGCGAGTGACTTCCCCGGGGGACTCCCGTGTTATCACGAAGATCGTCGTGAAACTTACTCAAAGAGCGGCCGGTACGACTCAATGTTACGCGGCCCAGCCAATGCGGCCGTAACAACGTCACGGTATGTGCTTCGTTCGCTGGCTGACCGTGACGAACCGGCAACATTTTCTGAGTCGAAGATGCTCTCGTTCGCCGATAGCCAGTCCGACATGAAGGAACTGGAGCGGAACTTCCGCGAACCCGAAGAGTCGTTTTTCTTCGATCAGTTGTTCATCGCCAGCGTAGGGTCAACGGCGGACAACAGCGGTTGGGCTACACTTGAGGAGATTGTCGAAGAGGGCAAGAAGGATGCCAAATCCTACCAGGAAGATCTGAAAGGCGACACAAATCAAGACCCAAAAATCTTCGACTGGTTAACAGGGTACGACCAGTCTATCGACGAGTATCTGACTGAAGAATTGCTTTCTCGGGTGCTTCCCGGAAAGTACAGCACGCGCTACCGCAGTACCCAACTTTCCGATGAGGGTCTAATCGATGTCCGGCTGAGCGCAGACATCAAGGACCTCAGCGCGGGAGAGCGCGAACTCTTGGCCAAGAGTGTCGGTCAGAACCATCGCTATGAACCAAACCTCGTTGACGAAGTCGACGGCGGTCACAAGCATCTGGAAGGGTTAATCGATCGAGGACTGCTACGACGCGTCGAAGAGGATGGAAGTCGGTACGTCTTGATAGAGGAGTCAGCAATTGAGTGTGCAATCGTCAGTGACGATACTCCGATACGTTACGACGCCAAGCGACAAGAATTTGTCAATTCGCTAGCAGCAGACGTAGAAGACGTCCCTGAAGGGACCGTAGCATTCACCGCGACTCCCGAAGAGCGGGCCGACTTCTTGCACTCGCATTTCTCACTAACTGCCCAGCAGGTCACAACCTCGGAGCCAATGCTATTGCTTGCCCGTGCGTACTACGGACAGACGGATCGGGAAGAGCGGCGGAAGCTCGAGTACCAATTTCGCCAAGGTCGCTATCCACACTTCCTCTCGTCGGGACCGGCGATGGAACTGGGCGTCGACATCGGCGACCTCAACACTCTTTTGCTGTATGGGACGCCCCCGAACGCAAACTCGTATCTCCAGCGGATCGGACGGGCAGGTCGAGCGTCGGGGAACTCACTCATTCACTCTGTGAGTCAGCGCAACCCCATCGACTACTATTATCACGAACACCCTGAGGAACTCATCGCCTCAGACCCACAGCAAGTCCCGCTCAACGAAGTGAACCGAGAGGTACTCCACCAATCGCTCACGTGGGCAATTATCGACTGGGCTGCGACGACTCACTGGGTCCCATGGCGTCGGGACCCTAGTGGTCTCGACGACTTTGTCGTTTGCCAAGATAAGCCGAAACCTCGGAAAGAGCCACGGCCAAACGATATACTCAGATTCACCGGCCTGCTGTCGTCATCGAACATAGAAGTCCAATTTGATGGCGACGACGCTCCGCTCGAAGCACTACGTACGCTTGTCGAGGAGAACGAGAACGACATCCGCGAGTGGTTAGAGGACCTCCTCTCGTTCGGCGTCTGTTCAGCCTGTGGCCGGAAACACGCGGATGGTTACGAAGGAGATTGCCATATGGACGAATGCAACGGAAGCGTTGAGTCGGTAGTAGGTCTGCATAGCGAGGCCATCGACGGAGCGCTGTGGGGTACTGAAGACCACCAAAGCTTCGAGGAGGCAATTATCGATCTCTACGACGACCAGTGGCTCAACATTGACGGGGACCTCGAAGAAATCGATGAGGAACTTGCAGACATTCGACGCCAAGAGCGACGGACAAGAGACCGGGAGCGGAAACAAGAACTTCGCGAGCGTAAACGGCAGGTTCGCCGTCGGTCAGACCAACTGGACGACTACCTCAACCGACTGGAGGCCATGAATCTCGGTCAGTATCTGAGTAGTGAGAGTCCATCGGCCTTCGGCCTCCGATCCGTCGGAGACTCTGTTGACTACCAGCTCATCGGTAAAGAGTTCGAGAACATCAACAATGGGTCCCGCGCGCGGCGGATTGCCCTTTCAGAACTGCATCCCGGTGCAGCGTACCTACACAACAGTAGGTCGTATATCGTCACCCGTGTTTATTGGGAGCCCTTGGAAACCGCACGTATCAGCGAGCAGTTCGAAGACGCCGCGATTTGTACGACCTGTGGGTCCGAATTCGACACAGATGTAGCCGCCTGTGAATCCTGTGGTACCCGGCTGAAGAGACTTGTAACCAAGGTACCCGAGCGGGTGACTGCCTATCAGCACGACCTTCCGCTGAGTCCAACGCCCAACGCGAACCGACTCAGACCATCGAGTATCTATCGGGGAGACGGAGAAATTCAGAGCACCTACGCCCCGGTAGAGACTGACGCAGGCGACTCGTTCGATCCAGCGGTGTCTTACGACGTCGTCGACGCGGAAGGAACCATCCATGGGCGGTTCGAGTACGGCGATGTCACCCTCGTTGCATCGACTAAGCAGTTCTGGGCCACCTACAGGAACGGCGGTTCAGACCCGTTACCAAATGTGTTCGAGATGTGTGGTGTCGAAGGGTGCGGTGGCGTCATTGCAGACGTTGGTGATTCCACATACTGCACTAACAGCGTCGAGCACTCGGTTGAGAAGAGCATCGCGGTGCGACCCGCAACGAAATTTTCGACCAAGGCCGTCCGCGTCCAATTCGATAGCGAGGAACTTGAGCATGGCTTCGCACATGGACTCAGAGTAGCACTCCAGTACATAGGAGGGGTTAGCGTTCGTCAGGTTCCCGAGTCAATCGAGGATGAAGGGACGCTGGTGTACGACTTCGATGAGGGTGGAAGCGGAATCACCGTACTCCTAACCCAAGATGACGGCGAGAAGTTCGAGCGTGCGACTCGCATCATGCGGGATGCGTTCTCGTCCAGTGAGTCAAAATGTAACTGTGAGAATGGGTGTCCGTTCTGTATCTACCAGTACGGGTGTGCTGAACAGAATGACCCTGATTCGTTCGACAAAGAGGAACTACTTGAATTGTTGAACCACGACCTCCATCTTCAGCCGAGGAACGATGACTGACGGAGACTTGTCAACCACTGCTGAACGCTTGCACACGCAGTCGCCCAACCGTCTCTGGGGCGTCTCACCGGAGAGTGTCTACACTACTCTGGCAGCAAGATCTGTGAGTGAGTCGGCCACTCATCGACTTTCGCCACACATCAGAGCCGAGATGCTACGGACGAATGACGAACGCGATAGCGAGGACGTCGTTAAAATCCATGACTGGATACTGAAGGAATTCAATCTCCTGAAAGACGGCAGACCGACCTTGCTCGGTATGGTGGTCCTCGTGTCCACGGAACCCCAGTCACTCGTACGAGCGATTGCTCTGAGTCGACTCCGAACGGCAGAGACAGTGCTTCGCTCCTGTACCGAAGTCGAAGGATTACTCAAACGGCGAGAGTTCGACAGTCTCCTCACCGACGCCGATGAATCGATACTTGGTCCGCTACTCGGGTCTCTGGGATTCGTCACAATCTACCCAGACAGTGTCGAACTCCACCACGATCAAGTAGAATCTGCGCTAGTAGCCCAGAGCAAAATACCACGGGACCTCGCAGTCGCTGAAGCTTACAAGCAGATTCTCACCCAGATCGCGGAGATAGGCAACCAACACTGTCTCGATAGCGTTGTTGAGCGCATGACCGGAAGCGCTCCGACAGAGAAGGCCGAGGCGATAGAGGTCGTTGCAACGCTCGCCAACACACACCCAGTGACAATCGACTCAGAGGAACTCACTGACGCGATTGAGAAGAAACGAGAAGAATACGAACACGAGTACCGGAGACTCAGGTCACTTCTCACTCCGAAAGACAAATCAACCCTCACCCATGTAGACGCCCCTGAACCGGTAGACAGTAACTCGGTGGATGAAGGGAAAGAGTTCTTCATCGACGTCCTTGCCACGGTTTCGGCTCATCCCGGATTTGCGGCACTGGATGTTCAGTTCATCAGCGACCGCCTCTCAATAACATCGTATGATGTTTATCAAGAACTCTCAACGATTACGGGAGTTGACTGCGAAGTACGTGACAATGGATTGATCGAGTTTGCTTCGGTACCGACATCGGTCGATGGAAATGACCTCCGAGAGGAGTACACAACCCACCTAGTGGAGCGGTGCTCTACTGTACGACATCGTATTGACGCGCTATCCAACGCTTCAGTCACGCTGACTCCCGAAGCGATTGCTTCAGATCAAATTGTTGCAGAGGACTACGCATCTCTGGATGATGGTGATGTTGCTCCAGCGTACTTCACCTATACACTTGTAGATCCGGACGCCCTCGGGGAAGCGAAGATGGACACCTATGTTGGGAATTCTCGCGGGCTTGGTCGTGAACGAGCCCAACTCCGTCGTTGGCATAGGACCCGCCCACCTGGGCTACGTTCTTACACAGCAATGACCGACCGATTGTTCAGTCTCGGTTTAGAACGGGACCTCGAGCATAAGATACTGCGGATTATGACCCCATTCGACGATAATACATTCAACGAGTACGTATCTCAGATACGTCGTCTCCTCGAACAGGGCTTCGAGGTGCGCTTACTCACGCGGCATACGAAGGAACAATGGGAGTGGCAACGCCTCCAGCGTAACCTCTTGAGCGAAATCAAGGAGCATCGTGATCGTATCACCGTTCGAACCTACTCACGCTTCAAAGAGCAACAACGGGTCAAACCAGACATGGATTTCCGAAAGCTCGGTGAGTTCGGAATTCACGGAAAGGTACAAACAATCGGCCAGCCAGGAGAAGGAGCGGCACTCCTCGGGTCGGCAAACTTCATGCGGAACAGCTACGACTGGAATCCGGAGTGTGGAATCTACACAGAACGTACCCAGTTCGTCGACGCAGCTATCGAGTTTTTCGACATTGTTTGGGATATCTCGGAGTCTGATGAACTCTCTATGGAACGTCTACAGGCGATCCCAGACCGGAAGTTGGTACCAACGTACTATAGCTAACTCAAGAAATCCAGCGTCGTTACAAACTCACCTTTTCGAAAGGGGAGGACTCGATTACCACCGATGGAAGATGGCAACTCCCAAGCCTCCCAGGGCGGACGACTAAGTCTATTGGGACACGCCACGCATCCCACTACGTGACGATTTTGCCGTCCATCATTAGGGAGGAGGGCGAGGTACAAACATATTTTCTGCATAGAAATGGCACTCAAACCTAAATTGCGCCACTATACCTTCCGCCCGTTGACTGTATCGAACTCAATCGTGGGGAAGAATCCTACGGATAGATGGACGCAGACAACTATGGATCTGAGGCAGGTCGAAGGTCTCTCCATCGTAGGTGTTCGATTGAGCCTTCATCAATCTCAACGCTGAACAGATGCGAGTCACGTGGATCTCCTGTTTCTAGACCAGCGTCGTCTTCGAATATTTCGACGATGGTACCGCATTTTCCATGAAGACGTTTATGATCCGGATCACCCTCATCTGGGATATCGACTCGAACCCGATCGCCGACCTCAAATCGTCTCATTGCTCGATTTTTCTGCTGCTCTTCCCTGTCAGTTACGACTGGTATCGATAGTAAGCAGAAGCATCATCATCCCTCGCGATATGCGAGGGTTAAGGTACAAACATGGGTCGCGCTCGCAGTTCTGAGTGGTGTCTTACTGTCGTAAGATGAGTTCGGAAAGATCAAAAGCATTCGCGAATCGTTGAGCATCTCGGACTCGACACTCGCGTGAATAGCAGATAGACCCGTGAAGGTTCATCAGGTGGGGAGTACGAGATCGCCCTTCGGTGAATTACTTTACCTCAATTCTTCAGAACGGCTCACACTACTGTACCGATTTTACCGGAGGAAAGAACGACAAGTCGGTCTACTCTCGCTCGTGGACTGCGATTGACTCACTGAATGTGACGCTGAAGCTCTCGCCAAGATTGAACAGTGTGGCAATCTCTCGCTTCTGTGCGGTAGTCAAATCCTCGCGCTGAAGCAACTGCTCAACAGCACGTGCGAGGCGCGGGATATCCTCGCAGGCGTTGATGACACTCGCGGTCTTGTTCTGGTTGTAGAACTGAGCAGCCTGTTCGATCGCGTCCATCCGATGAGCGTAGTCACCGTCGGTTCGAATGCGCATGCTCGTACACACGACCCCCAAATCCTAGTTCTATCGGTGTCACTCAAATCTGAGCAGTATATAAAGAACGGCGGAAAGGGCAGGGTCACCCGTGATTCGGGCAGACCGTCCGACCCATTCGTGGACACCTCACCTTGGTTCGTGCACACAAGAAGATACCCCTCGTGTGCATATCGGGAGAAGCGATATCCTCGCGACGCAACTCCGTGCAAGTACTCTGTAATACTTGAAAGCCAGCCGTACTCATTGCTAAACAGTCCCTCAGACTTGCTCGTAAAACGATTGTGGTGTACGCTTGCACCAGGTACTTTCTACGGAGCTCGTATCATCACCTTGTAATCCATGATCTCAACATGTTCATCTATGAACTCACCATACTCAAACGCAGGCTTCAGATTAACTGAAATAGAGCTCTCTGGCTCAATCACCTCAATAGAAGAATCTGTCGCCACCACATTTCCCTCATCGTCATAGAACTTAGCAATCGGCACTATGGATTGTCCCTGTGTCCCAATATTCTCAATATGAACTGTCAGACGCACACCATCGGGACCATCCGCCCTTCGATAATGGACCTCCATCTCATCATCAACTACCGATACCCCACGCGGTAGCTCCACTTTCAAATCCCTGTACTCAGCAGACCAATCAACGTTGAACTTCTGCATCGGCGGATGAGCAACGGGTTCTACTCGTGGAGAAACTCGGAAAGGAGGTTTACGGAAGGTCTGATGCTCAACGGTCCCCATAGTATGTTCAAAATTTCCAGAACAATACTTCAGAGTCCATACATCCCCCGGTTCCAGACCATCGGCAGATAAATACATGGTCCCAACGATATTTTCTGGCAGTTTCTCACCCAGGTACAGCGTCGCCTTCGCATGCACCTGATAGTAGCCGTCAAGATGTCCTGAAACCCGGACCCAAGTCCGGGGTACTGCAAGCACTTGATAAAAATTCGGATTTTCGAACTCAATTGAACCAGAGTCGATATAGACCTCGGTCAAAGCAAGGAAATCCGGACGCAGCTCACTGAACCATTGCCGGAATTCCCACCAAGGGCTCGGGCGGTCGTGAATAACTTCGATCGAATCGTAGCCAGTATCGAACGTTATCGTCCCCTCTTTTGGGCCGTATGACCGGCAACTGACCTCATAGTTCAACTGGTAGCTCTCATTCTCATCTAAGTACAGTGGACCGCTAAACAACCTGAACCGAGCATCATTGTAGATCGCATCACTAATGAAGATCTGATTGACCTCTCCTGAAGTCCCAATGTACTGCAGGTAGTCATGCTTCAACTCCAGATTAGAATCTTCGAAGCTAATCTCTCCAAAATGACCTCCGTCTTCATCTACTGGTCCAGATTCTTCGCCACCCTCCGGTTCGGATGATTCCCCATCTGAGTCGCTTTCTGAACCCCCCGATATCACCGACACGTTGGTCACTAGACTGACCCCGCCGTGATCTTCTCCAAACTTCCAAGAATCCAAGGAAAGCTCAATGTACACGTCTTCAGCGAACTTCCGACCAATATTCTCGAGATGAAACACTGGATTTGCGTTCACCCTTCCATCGATTCTGTACTGGAATCGAGAGCTCATTTCCACCTCTAGCTGAAGATTTGGGCGTTGGAGAAAGAATCTGTATGCTGCGATAACCGCCGCGAGAGCTGCAAGCACCGCCCCGACCCACTTGAAGACGTTCGGAATCGGAGGAAAGAGAGCGACGAAACCCAGTACATCCATCATCAATATGTCCTGTATGGGCAAACGCCATTCACATGAACGTTAGCAATCAAAATTAATGGAGAGTCCAATGTCAGAGGATATTTTAGATGTATTTCGAGAGTGAGTAGAAGGCCCATAACTCTCGTGTTTAATTCAGCTACGCTTCTCAAGTCGCTTGTACATCGCCGCAGAGACGTCCAGCAATACTATTTGCATGTATGATCGCATCGACTCGCGTAGTATGTTGTCGGCGACCGTCGGTTCAATGAGATTGACCATACCCTCTAACGGCATCTCCTTGATGTCAGCAACCGTTTCCGGCCCCTCATCCAAGATCTCATCTGGCACATCCTCTAACAATGATTTTGCCTCGACTTCGTCAACGACATCATCTGTATCTGGACTCGGGAGATTATCCATTCTTCCGAACATCTCCATCATCTCTTTCACTTCACCTACATCGGTATCTTCGTGACCGAGTCTTTGTAGCATCTCTAATACTTCCGACAGAACCTCGGCCATCGGTTTCTCCTCGCTCACCTCCGCATATGCCGAAACGACAGAATAGAGCTTTGCAAGTTCGGCAACCTCCTTCGCCGATTCAGCATCTACGCCCTCCGGAGATTTGGAAGCATGTTTTGAGAGCGTCCCGGAAATCTCATTCAGTCGCTCGCTGATTGAGCCAAAGTCCAAATCGGACCGCAACGTATGACGCTGTCCCAAGTGCATCACCTCAACTATGGCGATCTGAGCTTCATTATACCAATCTTCGCGGTCCTGCTTTCCCTGTGTGGAATTGTCTCTCCATTTCTTGTATTCGACTCCAAGCGCGAAGGTTACCGCTGAGAAACCTGCTTGAAGCAGTGGGGTTGGAACAGAAGTGCCGAATAAATCCACCATACGATTATTACGACATTTGAACAGATAGGAAAACATAAACGTACCGCCAAAAATAACGAGTTCTCAACGCTTATTAGAACGATGCACACCACCAATCCGCTTCTACATTCGGATGGTACCGACGGGTATCGGGTTCAGTTCATGAGAAGCCCCTTTCACTTTCACTCTGGTTGGCTGTCGTTCATTACTATGCGCCCAAGAGTCTGGATATGTTCGGTTCCGGTGAAGACGGTCCTGAAGTTCGTGACTACGTGTACCTCGATTCTGGAAGCCTCGACTCTTGGTACGCCTCGATGCACGGATGGGTTCCCGAATCACGTCAGCAGCAGGACGGTAAAGAGTACACAGGCGAAGCCAACGTCGGCGCGAAGGGAGAACTCACAAGTCCATTCGCGGCGTTTCTCGCGAAGCTCGGCTTTGACGGTGAACTCGGCGGCAGTATTACCGGCCAGCGCATGACCGAGACCGCAGATCGCGTCATCGACCAAGGGCTCCACACGCAGCTCAGAGAAGAGTTGGTGAACGAAGGTATGATTCTGCCGATTACCGAGGATTTAGAGCCCGGCGATGTGGTAGAGGTTACAGGAAGCGGCGGAACTGATCCTCTCTACCGGCTTATTTTGGCACTTCAGCGGCTAATCGCCGTTGATGACCTCGAGGATATCTCTGCTCAGCTTGAGGAACTTCAGCCAGCCGAGAGTAACGATGAACCACGGCCCGGAATCCGCCCAGGGATGCAGGATGAGTTCGACTTCTCGGGGCCTAACGCTGGCGCGGACCTCTTCGGTGGAGAAAACATGATTGAACAGGTGCTGGGCCAACAGTTTGGAAGCAAGATTGGCCCATCGCGGAGTGAAGCGATTGGAGAAAGCCTTCAACAGGCACTGAGTGTCATCTACGGTGATGACATCTGCTTGATGCTGGATATTGACGAAGACGAAACAGAGGACTCCGACGGGACGTACCCGAAGTGTGGTATGCTGCTGTCTGAGGCGCACTTGGAGACCGGACCCCGAGATTTCCTCTCGGAGAAGAAGTATACCGTGTTAGGACGCGTTGTCGAGACACACCAGGACGGGAAGTGGAATTACGCTGAATTGCTCCGAGTAGCCGGCGATGTGATGAATGAAAGCGATGTAGACGAACTCCGTGAGTCCTTCGAAGAGAGTATGCAGGACATGAGCAGCTCGGATGATGTTTCCGTTGACGCAGAATCGTTTACAGCCAACGACCCTGTGGTTGTAATCAAACCGGTCGCCGTTTACTGGTAGAGTTGTGAATAGGGAACACTCATATCCAACGGCTCAACTCAACCGAATTGAGATGGAGTGGTGTATTTTGAGTTGGTGCCCTTAGGCACACCCCTAAGGGGGAACCCAACGCCTCCTGTTTGGTAAGTCTCGCCCGTGTGCTGTGGTGAATCTCTGTAGCTGTCGGCCAAGGCGCCACTCCTAAGAGAGACGGCCCTTAGAGCGGGTCAAAATCGCCGGTGACCGGCAGACAAGGTAGTGTTGCCACTCATGCGGCCAGCGCCGTCAGCCGGGGTCGAGATATCGCCACGCCTGCGAAACGCTCCCATCGCCGAATTGAACGCGAGCCATCCGGTATCGCTCCGGTGGCAGATTAGCGTCCGTCCAAATCCGGAAGCCCTCGCGAATGGCACGTCGGGTTTCACGGTCCGCCCTACCGAAGCGGAGTCGCATCCGTGCCTCGCGGCTGTTCAGTACGTCGTTCACGTCGACATCGTGGCGGGCAGCCCACGCAACGAAGACACTCATCGTCTCGTCTAACCCCCTCTGCGCAGCCTCCACCGCCGTCGCGCTCGTGTCGACGACACGCCGGAACGCATCCCGTGCTTCTTCGACAGCCTGGTGGACGAGTTCAGCGATGTAGTCCGAGCGGAGCGATACCTGACCGTACTTCCACTCGACGAGTTCCTCAAGATCGCGAAGTGCGCGTCGGACGCTCCCGACATGCCGATCGTTCTGTGAGGCGATGTCTCCGGTCGATACGATTCCTCCGTCGGTCACTAGCGTCTCAAGGGTCTCAAACTGGACGTCAGTGAGCCCGTCTGCGAGGTATTTGATGACGACGCTCTCCTGAGTGGACTTGATTGTAGTCAGGTCGAGTGCGACTGGCTCGGGACCATTGTCTGAGAGCGTCGCCCCGAAGTATGCATCGCGCACGTACGGGCCATCATCCTGCGAGGGAGCGATATCGAGTCCGCTCTCAGCCAAGACAGAGAGTAGCGTCTGGTCGAGCTCTGTCTCCAGTTGCTCAATATCTGTCTGGGTAGCGCCGAGCGTCTCATCCCATCGGCTCACCTGATAGGAGACACCGAGCTTCGGATGCGCAAGCGGGCCCTTCTCGGACTTCGTGGCGGCCTCGCGCGCGTAGTAGTGTTTGACCTCTTTGGGGAGTTGGTGCGTCGGAAACGCCTCACGAATCCGCCGTGTTCCGAGCGTGACCGTGTGGTAGTACCCTGGGACGTTGCGTCCCTGCTCATCATCGTCGTTCTGTACGATCTTCCGGTACCCTGCCCGGTCGCTCTCCAGAAGGTGGCCCATCGATGCAATCGGACCGTCACGAGCGTGAATTGGGCCGCTATCCTTCCAGTGAACACGCACGTACCGCTCAGCGTCCTGAATGTTGCTGTGCTTGTGTGGGGCATCGAAGTACCGCCCACGAATTCCAACCGCATCTGCCGCGCGCTGGAGAAGCGGAAGGTAGCGAGAGAATTCGATGTTGGAGCCCTGGACGCGAACGTTGACGCCTTCCTCTACCTGCGGCGGTACAGAGTACTCAGTGACTCGACCATCACTTCGTCTGACTTCCATCCCCTGCCATCGAGGCGCGAGGTGCGCGTTGAAATCCTGCTCGCCGACCGGGTCTTCGTCTGAGTGACGGGCAATCGTCAACCGGAACTCGCGCATCTCACCGAGTCGCCAGTCGGTCCCACCGGGTAGTTGGTCTCCGGGATGGACGATGCCACTCCCCTGATAGTAGAGCTTCACTACCCATCGTTCGCCCTCGGAGACGAACGAGGCGACCTGACTGCCGTCGCCCTCCTTGACTCGCCGGTCCGCAGCGAAAAACGGCGCGAGGCCGTCCTCGGTGATGAGATAGTTCGCCGCGAATTCGTGCGGTGCCGGTTGAATCAGCGCCGGCATCTCGACCACCTCGGAGTGTACTCACTCAGTCTGTCGAGTGCGAACGTGGAGGAACACTCACTGTCACGGCATCCGTGATTCGTCACGCTCGACCACCTCTGTGGTCATGGTGCCACGCGTCTCGCGGGTTGCCGACCTGTGCCGGCCAAGCAGAAGAGCGATACCCGCACTGGTGGCGCACGTTCATCGACGACTCGAATATGGGAACGTTCGCGCGCGCGTCAAGGACAATTGATGCGCACCCACGACGATTCCTGCTCACCCAGGTCAGAGTGAGAGCGGTTGAAGAATTCTCGCCAGCCAACAATTCTACGCTCTGCCTGAATCGCGTGAGTTCACAGGATGAGACCAGCGCTGCCGCTGGTTCATCCAATTGTAAACTTATTGTTAAGAGCCAAGGGTGGGATTCGAACCCACGAATTCTCGATTACAAATCGAGTGCTTGAGCCGCCCAAGCTCCCTTGGCGCGTACGCTAGCGGTCCTCCCCGTCGTGTAAATCGTTTTCGACCCGCTTGAGCATGGTGATTCGATGCGGGTCGTAGCCGTGTCGTCGATAGAACCGACGAGCGCCCTCGTTGTCGGCCATCACGTCGAGGACCACTACCCCGGCACCGTCCGCCACGAGCGCGTCCTCGGCGGCTTCGAGGAGTGCCGACCCGACCCCCGCGTCGCGGTAGCTGGCGACGACGAACAGGTTCTCGACGACGCCTTTGGGCGCGGCGGTCTCGTAGAGTCCGGACTCCAGACCGAACTGGACGAACCCCGCGAGGTCGTCGTCGACACGGGCGACGAGCGCACCACCGGTGACGATGGAGCGACAGATAGCCTCCCGCGCACTCGCACGGTTCGCCTCGGGGACGAGCAACGAGTCGTACGACTGCTGGTCCGCGGCGAGAGCCACCCACGCGTCGGCGAGCGCGTCGGCGTCGTCGATGCCGGGTGGCTCGATGTTCACGACAGCGCCTCGACGGCAGGGAGCGACTCGCCGGTGAGGAGCGTCAGGGCGGCCCCACCGCCGGTGCTGACGTGGTCGAACCCGGAGAGCCCCAACTGTCGGAGCGCCGAGGCCGTGTCGCCACCGCCGACGACGGTGTACTCCGCGGCCTGTGCGGCCCGGTAGAGCTCCCTGGTCCCCACGGCGAAGACGTCCATCTCGAAGACGCCCGCCGGCCCGTTGAGGATGGCCGTCCCGGTGTCGGCCAGCAGGTCGCCGTAGACGCCGACCGTCTCGCTCCCGACGTCCATCGCCGGTTCGGTCGTCGGCAGGTCCTCGACCGGTATCTCGACGCGTTCGCCGTCGCGTTCGACCGCTACGTCGACCGGGACGCGGATTCGGTCGCCGTACTCCTCGAGCAGTCGTTCGGCGCGGGTGAGCGCCTCACCGGCCCGGTCCTTGACGACGTTGGTCGACTCGGCACCCAACTCGACGCCCGACGCGTGGAGGAAGGTGTTGCCGACGACGCCGCAGGTGAGGACGGTGTCCGCGAGCCCCGAGTCGAGGACGCTCGACGCGACGTCGATGGAGTCGTCGACCTTCGCCCCGCCGAGGACGTACACACGCGGGGTCGGGGTCGACCCGATGTCGCCGAGCGCGTCGAGTTCCCGTTCCATCACCCGGCCGGCGTAGCCCGGCACGACCGCCGGGAAGCCGACCAGCGAGGGCTGCGAGCGGTGGGCGGCGGCGAACGCGTCGTTCACGTACGCGTCGAGCGCGGGCGAGAGGCCCGCGACGAGGTGCGTCTCGGCGGCCACCTCGGGCGGGAACGACATCACCTCCTCGCTGTAGAAACGCGTGTTCTCTAGGACGAGGACCCGGCCCGGTTCGAGCGCGTCGACGGCGTCGCGTGCGGTACTTCCGAACGTCGCGTCGAGGTAGTCGACCGGGGCATCGAGCAGGTCGTCCAGACGGGCGGCGTGGGCGGCCAGCGTGGTGAAGTCGTCGCCGCCGGGCCGACCCTGGTGGGCGAGAACGACGACCCGTGCGTCCCGAGCGGCGAGTTCGCCGAGCGTGTCGACGTGTGCCCGAAGGCGGGTGTCGTCGGCGAGCGAACCGTCGGCGGCGATGGGACTGTTGATGTCGACGCGAACTCCGACGGCCGCGTTCGCGGCGTCGAAGTCGTCGAGCGTCCGGACCATGCGACTCCCTCCACCAGCCGCCACCTAAGTTGTTCCCCTCCTAATCCCAGCGTTTATTCCCGTGAACCCGTGAGCGTCGCTGTGTCCAGTCGTCACCTCCGTATCGTGTCGCCCGACCTGACCGTGGTGGCGTTCCTGCTCGTCGCCTGTTCGTTCGTGACCGCGAGCGCACTCGCCAGTGGACTCCCGACCGTCGCGTCGTGGGCGCTCGTCGCCGCTGCCGGGTGCTGTGGCGCGACGGCCCACCGCCTCGTCCACCGGTCGGTCCCCGAGCGAGAACACGCCGCGTTCACGTTCGGGGCGCTCGCCGCGCTGGCCGGGGCCGTCCTGTTCGGTAGTGCCGTCCTGTTCGGTAGTGCCGTCCTGTTCGGAACGCCGACCGACCCGGTCCGTGCTGGCCTCTCGATTCGGGCAGTCGCCTGTCTCTCGCTCGGTGCGCTCGTCGTCACCACGGGAGCGACGGCCGTCTACCTCGTCGGCGCGCTTCGTCGACGGGAGTCCCCCGAGCAACGCGCGGACCGCATCGTCGAACAAGTGATTGGCGGCGAACGGTTCTGAGCGGGACGGACGGTTGGTTATTTATCCATCGACCGCCGACCAGTGCGTGAAATACACTCATGGCAGTAAGCGACAGAATATCATGGGGGGGGACGATTCTTCGACAACCCCGCGGCGTTCGTGGCGGGTGCGGTCGCAGTGCTGTTACTGCTGGACCTGCTCAGACGGCTCGTCGACGGCTCGCTCGGCCCGTCGACGCTACTGACGTATCTCTGGACGGGGCTGGTCATCGGACTCATCTACGGTCTGGCCGGTATCGGCCTCTCACTGACGTACAGCATCCTCAACTTTGCGAACTTCGCACACGGGGAGTACGTCACCGTCGGCGCGTTCTCCGGGTTCTCGACGGCGTACCTCGTCGCCGGGGGCGGCATCGCCACGCTCGGAAACCTGTTCTTGCTTCGACCGGCGGCCGGGCAGGTGGGCGTCAGTATCACCTCGGCCCCGTTCGCCGTCGTCGTCGGCTTGCTGGTCGCCGTGGTTGCGACGGTGGTCGTGGCGCTCGTCCTCGACCGGGTCGTCTACAAGCCGATGCGCAGTGCGGAGGGCATCTCCCTGCTCATCGCCAGCATCGGCGTCGCGTTCGTCGTCCGCTACCTGTTAGCCATCGTCTACGGAACCCAGCGCCCCGGTGTCACCGCCGGCACGCAGCGGTACTTCGTCGGTGAGGCGCTCGGACTCGGCCGGTTCATCGTCGACGCCCACCAGCTCATCATCCTCGTCGCCGCGGCGGTGCTGGTGGTCGGCGTCCACCTGCTGCTCACGCGGACGAAACTCGGCAAGTCGATGCGTGCGATGGCCGACAACGAGGACCTCGCTCGGGTCACCGGCATCCCGACCGAACGCGTCATCCGGTCGACGTGGGTGCTCGGCGGCGGCCTCGCCGGCGCGGCCGGGTTCCTGCTCGTCCTCTCGCAGGGCACCATCGCGTACAACATCGGCTGGCGACTCCTCCTGCTCATCTTCGCGGCGGTCATCCTCGGCGGCATCGGGTCGGTCTACGGCGCCGTCCTCGGCGGCATCATCATCGGCATCGTCCAGCAGGCGTCGGCCGTCTGGCTCTCGGGGGTGTGGTCGGACATGACCCTCCCGGTGACGTTCGCGCTGCTCATCGTCATCCTGCTGATCCGTCCGCAGGGTATCTACGGCGGGGTGGAGACGACATGAGCGACGAGACGCCACGCGAGCGCTTCTCGGGGCTTCGCGCACGGTTCAGTCAGGGCGGCGGCACCACCGACGCCTCGCTCCTGCTCGTCACGATGGTCGCGCTCTGGGCGCTGTTCGCCGCGGTCGGGATGTACCTCGGCTACGACACCGCCGGCGTGCTGGGGACGGTCCAGAGCATGACGTTCCTCGTCGCCGTCTACGCGCTGGCCGTCCTCGCGCTCAACCTCCAGTGGGGCTACGCGGGCCTGTTCAACATCGGCGTAGCGGGGTTCATGGCCGTCGGCGCGTACGCGGTGGGCTTCCTCAGCGGGTCGCCCGACGCGACGCCGGCCGGACTCGGCCTCCCGCTGCCCATCGGTATCATCGGCGCGATGCTCATCGCCGCCGTCGTCGGCCTCATCGCGGCGTTCCCCGCACTCAGACTGCGGGCGGACTACCTCGCCATCGCCACCGTGGCGATGTCCGAGATCATCCGCACCACCGCCCTCGCCCGCCCGCTGGCACCCATCACCGGCGCGGGGCAGGGGACCCGGAACTTCCCGGCGAACCCCGCACGGACGCTGTACTACGAGAACCCCGCGGACGTCACGTCCGCACCGAACGCCGTCGGCGAAGCCGTCTTCGGCGTGTTCGAGTCGTTCGGCGTGATGCGGACGAACCTGGTCGTTGATATGACCTACACCGTCCTGTTGCTCGTCGTCGTCGGCCTCGTCTACTGGCTCTCGCGGCGGACGGGCAACTCGCCGTTCGGTCGCGTGCTGAAGGCCATCCGCGAGGACGAACTCGTCGCCGAGTCGCTCGGGAAGGACACCCGGATGTTCAAGATCAAGATATTCATGCTCGGCTGTGCGCTCATGGGGCTGGCCGGCGCGCTCTGGCAGGGCCTCGGCAACGGGTCGGTCAACCCGACGACGAACTTCCTGCCCGTGTTGACGTTCTACATCTTCATCGCCCTCATCATCGGCGGGTCGGGGTCGAACACCGGGAGCGTCCTCGGCGGCGCGGTGTTCGCCGCGCTGTTGTTCCTCCTGCCGACGTACATCTCGAACATCGTCGCGACGTTCAACCTCCGGTTGCCACGACCCAACTCGGTCATCGACGCGTTCACGCCGCTGCTCTCGGCCGACCCCCTCCCGCTGGTGGGCTTCGTCGTCGCCAACATCGACAGCATGCGGTTCATCATCATCGGCGTCCTCCTCGTCTGGCTGATGCAGAACCGCCCGGACGGCCTGCTGGGCCACCGCAAGGAGGTCGCCTCCAGCGTCGACCTGATGCGCCGCGACCGGACGCGAGGGCAGACCGCCGCCACCGACGGCGGGCGGACCCAGGGAGGTGCCGACGATGAGTGACACCGAAGAACAACCCGTCGAGACGTCGGGTGAGACGGGCGAGTCGGGCGACGCCCCCGAACCCGGAACGGCCGACTCCGCCGTCGAGGAGGCCGCGAAGACCACACCACGGGGCGTCCCGCTCCGCATCCAGAACCTCCGGAAGGAGTTCGGCGGTATCACCGCCGTCGCCGACGCGAGTTTCCAGGTCGAAGCCGGGTCGCTGACCGGCCTCATCGGCCCGAACGGGGCCGGCAAGTCGACGACGTTCAACTGCATCGCCGGCGTCCACCGCCCCACCTCGGGGAAGGTGTTCTTCCAGGGCGAGGACATCACCGGCCTGCGACCCGAACAGGTCGCCAACAAGGGCCTCGTGCGGACGTTCCAGATCGCCCGCGAGATGGAGGACATGACCGTCCTGGAGAACATGATGCTCGCGCCCCGCGGGCAGGTCGGTGAGTCGCTGTTCAACTCTGTCGTGCCGGGGATTCCAGCACCACGCTTCCTCGACGACTCCCAACGACAGCGCTGGGAACGAGTCGTCCCACAGGGCCGTCGGGCCGTCACCAGACAGGAGGAGGACCTCAGAGAGCGCGCCTGGGAGACCCTGGAGTTCTTCGAGATCGACCACCTCGCGGGCGAGTACGCGGGGTCGCTCTCCGGCGGCCAGCGGAAACTGCTGGAGATGGCCCGCGTGCTGATGACCGACCCGGAGATGGTCCTGCTCGACGAACCGCTCGCCGGTGTCAACCCGACACTGGAGAAGAAACTGCTCAAGCGGGTTCACGACCTGCGCGAGGAGGGCCTGACGTTCCTCCTCGTCGAACACGACATGGACGTCATCATGAACAACTGCGAACACATCATCGTCATGCACCAGGGGACGGTCCTCGCCGAGGGCGAGGCCGACGACATCAGAAACGACGACCGCGTCATCGACGCGTATCTGGGGGAGACGATATGAGCACCGACCCGGACGCCGAGGGCGAGTCGAACGTCGAGTCGGGTGCCGCGAGGGAGTCACCGCCCGGTGACGCCCCCGAGGAGCGCGAAGCAGAGCGCGACGCCGCAGCGACGACCGAAGAGACGAGGAGCGCCAGCGCCGAGACGACACGTCCGGACACCGAGGGCCTGCTGGCGGTCCGTGACCTCGACGCCGGCTACGGCGACCTCCAGGTGCTCGACGAGGTGGACCTCGACGTCGCCGACGGCGAGTACGTCGTCATCGTCGGCCCGAACGGGGCCGGCAAGTCCACCGTCATGAAGTCCGTCTTCGGCCTGACGTCGTTCATGGGCGGGGCCATCGAGTTCGACGGGACGGACATCGCCGGGATGGTCCCCGAGGACATCATCCACTACGGCCTGGGCTACGTCCCCCAGAACGAGAACGTGTTCGCGGGCCTCTCGGTACGCGAGAACCTGGAGATGGGGGCGTACATCCTCGACGAGTTCCCCGACGACAAACTCGCCGAGGTGTTCGAACGGTTCCCCATCCTCGAAGAGCGTCAGGAACAGAAAGCCGGCACGCTCTCGGGCGGGCAGCGCCAGATGCTCGCCATGGGTCGGGCGCTGATGCTCGACCCGAAACTGCTGATGCTCGACGAACCCTCCGCGGGGCTGGCCCCGGACCTCGTCGACGAGATGTTCGACCGCATCGACGGTATCAACGAGAGCGGAACGGCCATCCTGATGGTCGAGCAGAACGCGAAGGAGGCGCTTCGGCGCTGTGACCGAGGGTACGTCCTCGTCAACGGGTCCAACCGCTTCGAGGACGACGGCGACGTCCTGCTCCACGACGAGGAGGTCCGACAGGAGTTCCTCGGCGGCTGAGGGACCGACGCTTCTCCGAGCGTCCAGCGGGCCACGAGGCCCTCTCGCGTTCACGCTCCGTCGTTCGCACACACTCACACCGACGAGCGGTCGCGCCGGTAGCCGCACACGCTTCCGGGAGGCGGTCGGTGTGGTCACTCGTGGACGCAGTTCGTCGAAAGAATCGGGGGTAGTGTGAGCCGTCTCAGGCGCTCGCGTCGATTTCCTCGATGGTCTCGATGGCGTACCCGCTCTCGGTGTCACTGGACTCGGTCCAGCCGAACAGTTCGTAGGTGACCGCCGAGAGGTCGCCGGCGTCGTCGAACTCGACGACGCTGGACGCGCCCTGGTAGTTGATGTCCGTCCCGCTCGCGGCCGCTTCGAGCGCCTCCGCGAGCGTCTCGGGGCCGAACTCCTCGCCGCCGGCGCTGATGGCCTGCATCTGTTCGGCGACGGCCGCCCCGTCGTTCGCTCCCGCGGCGGCGTTGGCGATGAGTAGGCAGGCCGACGCGTCGTAGGCGTGGGCGTTGAACACGCCCGGTGCGCGGCCGTACTCCTCCTCGTACAGTTGCGTGAAGAAGTCGTTCCCCGGCCCGCTTGCGAGCGGCGCGGTCCCCTGAACGTTCGCCATCGCGTTGCCGACGTTCGCCGGGAGCGACTCGCTCCGGAGACCGTCCGTGACGAGGATGGGGAGCTCCGGCTGGTCGAAACTGGAGTAGAAGTCCCGGAAGATCTGGACGCCCGACTCCGGGTAGCCGATGACGATCATCGACTCGGGACCGTCGCTCAGCGCCTGCTGGAGCCGCGAGGTGTACGAGGACTGCCCGCTAGTGAACGACACCTGTGTCTGGACGGTGCCGCCCATCTCCTCGAACGCTCCGGCGAACGCCTCGGAGAGCGCCTGGCCGTAGTCGTTGTTGAGGAACAGCGTCGAGGCCGTCGACGCCCCCTGGTTCTCGCCGGCGACCTGTGCGAGGACCGGCCCCTGGAGCGCGTCCGAGGGCGGCGTCCGGTAGATGAGGCCGCTGTCGTTGAGGTCGGTGATGGCCGGCGAGGTGCTCGCCGGGGAACACGCGGCGACGCTGTTCGGGATGAACACGTTCTGTGCCGCCTGGATGGTCACCGCCGAGGACGCCGCACCCGTCACCATCGGGTAGCCCGCGTTGACGAGGTTGTCCGCGGCCGCCTGCCCCGCGTTCGGGTCGGTCTGTGTGTCACCCTCCTGGATGTCGATGGTGAACGGCGTGTTGCCCTCCAGCTGGGTCCCCGGCAGAATCGCGCCGTCGCGGATAGGCTGGCCGAGGTTCGCGAGGTCACCGGTCGTCGGCATCAGCACGCCGAGACGGAGCGTCCGGTCGGTCTCGCCGCCCGACCCGCCGCCGCCCTCGGTGTCGGTTTCGGTCTCCATGCTCTCGGTGTCGGTACCGTCCATACCGCCACCGCCGTCGGTGCCGGTGCTGGTGCTGGTGCTGGTGCCAGTACCGTTGCCCTCACCGTCGTCGCCACCGAGACACCCGGCGAGGAACAGCGATCCGGTCGCACCGGCGCTGACGAGGAACTTCCGCCTGTCGAATTCACGTGTCATACTATCCCAATATTCTAACCGAGCCTCTTAAAGGTGGCTGTAATTACAAACCATATTTCACCGAAAATAGCAGAACGACCGGCGTCCGGACCGATTTCCGACGAAAGATTCGTCGGTAAATACCCGGTCGTGGTGTGGCGCGCGCTCAGTCGAACTCGACGGTCGTCCCCTCCTCGCGGCAGCGTTCGAGGGCGTGTTTGGCGGCCATCCCCGCACCCTGTGCGGTCCGTGACCGGCCGACGCCGACCTTCAGTTCGACGCCGACCTCCTCGTACACCGCGTCGATGGCGTCGCGGTACTCCGCCTCGCCGAGGGCGGGACAGACGGAGATGATGTTGTCCCCGCCGACGAAGAACGACAGCGAGTCGTGTTCCTGCCGCATGTACCGCATCAGCGCGGCGTAGCCCTGTTCGATGTTGATGAACGTGTCGAACTCGTTGAGTCGGTCGGTGTACTTGCCCGTGGCGTCGTTGACGTCGAAGTGTGCGAGTTGCACGTCGTCGTCCGCCCGGTCGGCCGCCGCGAGCACCGCGCCGTCGAGAACCTCCCGACGGTCGGCGTCCTGTGCGCTGCCGCCGTTCTGGACGACGGTCGTGGCGTCTCCCAGTGCGACCGCTGGCGACGGGTCGACGCCGGTGCCGAGACTCACCGTCACGGGGTAGCGGTTGCGCACCGACTCCTGAACGAGCGCGTGGGCCTCGTGGTCGAGGCCGTTGGTCACCGCGATCATGTTGTCGAAGCGGGTGAAGAAGACGTAGCCCTCGCGGTTGCCGAACAACTGCGAGAGGTCAGCGTAGAGGCGAGACTGGAGCGTCTGAAGGTCGACCTCCCGACGGGGTTCGGGGGTCACCGTCCACGGTCCGTAGTTGTCGATTTGGACGAGAGTGACCTGCGTGTTCGTCACGCGACTCCCTACTCAGTGGCCCCGTATGCCTGTATTGATTCGTCGCGGCGACGGCGCGGGCCACGACGGACCGACGCTGTGCCGAACGGATAGGAGGTGTAGTAACAGTTTCAGGCACACTAGAGTCGATTCAGGCGACCACCACGTAGCTACTGAGCCGTTCGTGTACTCGATGGCCGAGCAGTACGGACGACGAGACACCCTCGACCCACAGGAGACGAACGGCGACTCGACTACGCTGACGCTCGACGACCTGCAGACGTTCCTCGAACACGACGAGGAGTACAACCAGACGCTCCGCGCGGTGACGTTCGAGGTGGACGACGCCGTGACCGACCCGAGATGAGACGACGGCGGGGTCACCCCGCGCCGCATCTCTGCTACGACCGGGCCGACGAGCGGGGTGACCGACCGAATCAGTCCCGGTAGTCGTCGATGTCGAAGAACCAGTTGCCGGCCTCGCGCATCGCCCGGCCGGTCGCCTTGTGGAACTCCGGGAAGTCCTGGAACTCCTCCTGGTCGACGTTCTCGAAGACGTCCGCGACGGAGACGACCGTCTCGTGGTCGATGCGGACCGGGTGGTCGCCGTAGTGCTCGACGTACTCCTCGCGCGAGAGGGGGAAGTCCTCCTCTTCGTTCACCTTCTTGGCGAGGATGGCCTGTCCGTACTTGCGCATGCCCTCGCTCCCCTCGTCCGAATCCGGGTCGTGGGGCCACTGCGTGTCTGCCATGGTCGAGTAGTCGGCCAAGCGCGGCAAAAACGTTCCCTTAGCGGTCCCTCGCTGAACTCGCGTCGCCCGCTCAGAACACGACGTACAGCATCGCGTAGACGACGATGCCCAACGTGAACGACACCAGCCACAGGGACGCGGCGACGCGTCCGACGCGCTTGTGGGCGGTCCGCCGCAGTTCCGTCGGCGTGTGGGTCGCCGCGAGCAACAGCGCGTAGTACACCAGCGGCACGCAGACGATGGCCAGTAGGACGTGGACGGCGAGCAACGGGAGGTAGAGGTACAGGTACACCGTCTCCGGGCCGGGGAACTCGCTCGGCCCTTCGAGACTCACCCGGTAGAGGTAGAGGACGAGGAACGCCGCGAACAGGACGAAACTCGTTAGCATCGCGGCACGGTGTCTCGCAACCTCGTCGCGTCGAATCCAGCGCCACCCCGCGGTGATGGTGCCGATGGCGGCCGTGCTGAGCACGGCGTTGAGGTGTGGAATCAGTTCGACGAGCGGTTCCGACCGGGGGAGCGCCCCGGTCGGGAGGACCCGACCGACGGCGGCGAAGACGAGGGCGAGCGACACCACCGTGAGCACGCCCGTCAACACCGGGACGCGCTCTTTCGCGCGGAGTTCCATGGTCGGGGGTACGAGCGGCCGTGGTATCGTCGTGTCGCTTCCGGTGGCGGCGAGTCCCGCTCGTGTTCGATCACCGTTCGGTGGCGGACGAACGTCCGCTCCGCGCGCGACGAGCACGGCGAGACGACGACTCGCCGACCCGGTGTGCCGAGCGACGCCGTTCGGGAGGTCCTCCGATGCGGGCTGCGAACCGGACCACCACCCGTTGGAGTCGCTCCGAACCCGCTCCCGACCCCGCGGCGACGGTCGCCGAGCCCTCCCGACCTGTGATAAGAAGGTACCGCGTACAGGTAGACGACCCCACACATCTGTCGTGAGACTAAGTGAACGACGCGCCTCCATCGAACTGCGACCATGCCACGAGTATCCGTCGACGACGACGTGGAACTGTTCGTTCGGGACTGGGGCGAGGGCGAGCCTATCGTCTTCCTGCACGGGTGGCCCCTCAGTCACCGGATGTACGAACAGCAGTTCACCGACCTCGTCGACCGGGGCTACCGGTGTATCGGGGTCGACCTCCGGGGCTACGGCCAGTCGGACAAGCCCTGGAGCGAGTACAGCTACGACATGTTCGCCGACGACGTCCGGGCCGTCCTCGACGACCTCGACGTGGAGGACGTGACCCTCGTCGGGTTCTCGATGGGTGGGGGCATCGCTACCCACTACATGAGCCGTCACGACGGCGCGCACGTCGAGCGCCTCGCACTCCTCGCCGCGGCGAGTCCGTGTCTCACCGAGAAACCCGACTTCCCGCAGGGACTCGACGAGTCGGAGGTCAACCCGCTCATCGACGGCGCGCGCGAGGACCGCCCCGCGATGCTGTCACAGTTCACGGACATGCTGTTCCACACCGAGGTCAGCGAGGAGACCAAACGCTGGCTCGAAGGCATCGGCGGGGACGCCTCGCCGCAGGCGACCATCGAGTCCGCGAAGACGTTCCGTGACGAGGACCTGCGACCCGACATGGCCGACATCGACGTGCCGACGCTCATCTGTCACGGCGTCCACGACGAGATTACGCCCTTCGAGATCACGGCCGAGGTGCTCCACGACGGTATCGCGGACTCCGAACTCGTCCGCTTCGAGAACAGCGGCCACGGACTGGTCACCGACGAGACGGAGAAGATCAACGACCACCTCGCCGAGTTCGCCGGATAATCCCGGACTCGGTCGAGGTGCTCTGGCCGAGTCCGACCCCGCTCGGTGGACCGAGTTCGATACGAAATGGTCTGAAGGAAGTGGCCGGCGATTCGTCAGCACGAGACGGTGGCCACGGAGGGTCGATAGTCAGCGAGTACCCACGCTGCATCGTTTACCGGAATTGTTAGACAGAGAGCGTGGGTCTAACAACACGAGCCGCTTGGTAGCTGGACAAAGTACTTGTGCTGAATTGTCTTTCGACTGAACGTATGTCCCCGATTGGTTCCCGTCGAACGTTCCTTCAGAGCTGCCTTGTTGTAGCCAGCTTGTCGGTTGCGGGGTGCTCGGCATTGACCGGCGAAACGAACAGCCCGGGCACTCGCTTCGTGCCGACCAGTAGTGGCATTGTAGTAGAGAACGAGACGACGTCAGAACGAGACCTTACTGTCATTCTCACGAGAGTCAACGGCGAGCCGAGGTCGAACGTCCTCCCACGTACTCTGACCGCAACCACGCCTCAGTCAGCACAAGAGATTCTACTTGAGCGTGATTTCCGTGTTGGCCCAGACGACCGTGACGAGATTACCGATGTGTTTTCACTCCTCGACGAGCCGACGGAGTATCAGGTATTCGTCCGCCTCAGCGGTGGTTCTTCCGCGGCCTATGCCTTTGAGACGCAATCAGGAAGTGGTCTGCTCAATGTCGTCATTCGGGTTGACTCACCAACAGACGTCCGCTTCGCAGAGGAATATACATAGGTCGAAAGCCACTCCGCCACTGGTAGACTCGCGGCACGCATATAACAGCTGAATCACTACGATTCGTCCCGGAAATAATGCCGTTCAGCGTTTGCCGGAATTGTTAGACGCAGAGCGTGTCTTACACACTCCCGAGAAGTGAGAATGCGAGGCTCAGGACCATACCCCCAAAGAGAATCACGACCATCAGCACTACGAACCATCGGCGAGCATTCCCCGGTATTGATGGCACTCTCGATGGGAAGTACGGGGAAAGCGGGTTGTTGCGCTCTGGTTCCCTATCGGACATAGAATCCACTACAAGCCACATGATATTAAACTATCACTCCGTCTCGATACGGCCACCTCGCTGTTAGACTTGCGGCACGAGTCTAACAGCTGCGTCACCGCGAACCGTCGTGAAAGAAACCACTCGCACCGATTGCCGGTTTTGTTAGACAGAGAGCGTGAGTCCATCACCCGAAGCGATAAACATCTACCAGTCAACATCTACTCTATCCACGATGGTCGACTCTGCACTCATCTGGCTCGGGCTCGTCGCAGCAGGAGGACTGCTCTGCCTTGTCGGAGGGCTCTGGCAGTACGTCAAGACGGATGAAGTCAACTACTGGGGTATCGCAGGGGCGTGCGTCGCTACTGGAGGCGTTGTCGAACTTCTGATTGCGAATGAGTACGTGACCGAAACGACACTCAGCACCACGACTAACTGGCTCTTCTTAGCGCTCGGGTTCGTGTTCATTCTCGTTGCGCTACGAAGGCACGGGCTGGGCAGAAACCGGTCGAGCGATAGCCTCTGATACACACGCGGCACAAATCTAACAGCTGTATCACTACAGACAACACTGAAATGAAATCAGTGAGTCGTGGCCGCCGATACACGCGCAGTAGGTCCAGCGTGGAGTCGGGTCGGTTCCACGACTGAGTGGAACAGTTGTAGCCGACCACTGTCGACGACGTCAGGCGACTCACGGAACACGCTTCGAGGAGTCGACCGTCCGCGCGGTTCGAACCGTGGACTCGTCGCTCTCCAGTGTTGTTTCGGTAAGGATGATGCGTGGGTGCTGTCACTGTGACGAGCACCGTGCACTTTGGGGACGATGAGTCCCATCAGTGCGTGGGACCGGATTTGAACCGGCGGACCTCTACAGGACAGCGCCCTCAACGCTGCGCCGTTGGCCTGGCTTGGCTACCCACGCACGCTTCGTCGTGCGTTTACTCGTACCCGGCCAGGTATTAAAAGCCCTTCCGTTTGGGGTCGCCAGTGGGAGGGCGACCCACGCTACGCACGCCCGTCACGTCGTCCGGTTCCGATTCCGGTCGACCGGTCAACGAGCGCACGTTTCAAATAGCGCCGGGACGCAACCCAGGGTATGGCGAAGTACTCGACTGGCGGCGTCGGGTCGCGGGACTCCGACTCCTGCGAACTCTGCGGTGCCGAAGGACGCTCACTCGAAGCCGTGAACGTCGAGGGGGCCGTCCTCCAGGTCTGTTCGGACTGCCAGCGACACGGCAGCAGCGAGTCGCGCGGCAGCGGTGGCAGCCGAAGCGGTGACCGGTCCACGGGCGACGAGGACCGCGACCGGAAACTCAAGGCGGTCCGGGCACAGGCGCGCATGGACGACGCTCGGAAGGGTGACTCGAAGCGCTGGGAGGAGGGCGCGGACTACGAGGACGACCCGCTGCCGTATCTCGTGAAGGGGTACGGCGACGTCGTCGTCGAAGCCCGCGAGGAGCGAGACCTCTCGACGGCCGACCTCGCCGGTGACGTCGGCGTCCGCGAGGCCGACCTCGTCGCCGTCGAACAGGGCCGGGCCACCAGTGCCGGCATCGGCGGGTCGGTCATCGAAGCCCTCGAAGAACGACTCGGCGTCCGACTCGCCGAGAACTGAGCCACCCGGTCCCGGCCCCGCTCCCGCTCGACCACCTGCCGGCGAGCGGCGCGACCGCAACGCCCTTCGTGAGGGCGGTCCGTTCGGCTGGTATGTCATCACTCGCCGCGGCGGAGCCGTCGGTCACGACGTTCGAGGCACGTGTCGAGCGAGTCGACGGCGACAGCGTCGTTCTCTCGGAATCGTACTTCTACCCCGAAGGCGGCGGCCAACCGGCGGACCGTGGGACCGTAGCGGGCGTCCCCGTCAAGCACGTCGAGCGACGCGACGGGACGGTCGTCCATCACCTCGGGGAGGGTGGCGGCGACGCCGTCGAGGTGGGGACCGAGGTCGTCTGCGACGTCGACGAGCGGTTCCGGACGTACTGTATGCGAGCACACACCGCCAGCCACGTCCTCTACGGGGCGGGCCGGCGTCTGTTCGAGGAGTTGGGCTACGGTGGGTTCGGCATCACCACCGAGAAGGTCCGGGTCGACTTCACGACGACGAGCGACATCGACGACGAGGCGCTGGTCGAACTGGAGCGACTGGTCAACCGGGTCGTCTGGGAGTCACGCCCGGTCTCGTGGACGGAGGTCCCGAGAGACGAGGCACTCTCGCGGCCGGACGTGGCGTTCAACACGAAGACCGAGGAGGGCCTCGGCGGCGGGACGGTCCGACTCGTCACCGTCGGCGCGAGCGAGCGTTCGGACGAGACGACCACGGAGACGGTCGTGAACGACGCCGGCGACTGGGACGTCGCCGCCTGTGGCGGGACGCACGTCTCGAACACGCGCGAACTCGGCCCCGTCACGGTCCTCGGCCGCTCGAACCCCGGCGAGGGACTGACGCGCGTCGAGTTCGCCGTCGGCCCGGCCGCCATCGACCGGCGAGCGACCGAGAAGCGAGCGACCCTGACCGCCGCCCGTGACCTCGGGACGCCGGTCGAGGACGTCCCCGAAGGCATCGACCGTCTCCGGGCCGCGCGGGACGAGGCCGCCGCCGAACGAGACGCGCTCCGCGAGGAAGTCGTCGGCACACGACTCGCCGACCTCCGGGAGGAGTCCTTCGAGCGCGACGGCGTGACGTGGGTCGTCGGCACCGTCGACGGCCTCGACGCGAACGCGCTGGCCGACCACGCACGGGACCTCGCGGGCGACGGCGTGGACGTGGTCGCCCTCGTCGCGGACGCCTCGCTCGCGGTGGCGACGAGCGACGGTCACGACGCGAGCGCCGTGGTCGACGACGTGACCGACCAGTTCGGTGGGGGCGGTGGCGGATCGCCGACCGTCGCCCAGGGCGGCGGACTGTCGGCCGACCCCGCGGCCGTCGTCGCGTTCCTGCGCGGCGAGTGAGCGGTCCCCGAGACGCCTACGAGTAGAGCGCCACGAGCAGGACGACACAGGCACAGACGCAGGCGGCGAGGACGCCGGCCGGTACCGGGACGCTCCCGAGCGTGGTCGCCCCGAGCGCGACGACGACACCGACTCCTGCCGCGGCGACGCTCCCGACTGCGTGTGACCGGTACACCGCCGTGGTCGCACCACGACGACCGACCTGCTCGCCGAGGGAGACGGCCTGTTCGCCGAGGTCCCACGCCACCAGCGCCGCCGCGAGGCCGACGAAGAACGCGAGCGGCCGGACCGGGAGGACGACGGTCTCGGCGAACACGGCGGCGACGAGCGCCACGCCGCCCCACGCGACCAGCGGTCGGCCCCATCCACGTCGGAGGGGAAGCCCCCCGAGGGCGACGAGGGCGACACCCACCAGCACGACCACGTCGGGGAGGAGTTCGAGCGTCCGTCCCTCCGGAGTGAGCGTCCCGAACGCACCCAGCAGGACGACGACGGCGACGCCCGTCGTCAGCCGACCGAGCCGAGGCCAGCCACGACCCCCCACCCGGTCGGCCAGCAGGACGACGGCCCACCCGACGAGCGAGACGACGACGGCGAGTCGGTCGGTCGGCGTTCCGGCGACCGCTCCGGCACAGAGCCCCGCCGCGAGCAGCGCCGCCATCGCTTCACGGGTCGTGGGCCGACCGACCGTCTCGACCGGCCCGCCGGTGTGATTGCCGTCGGCAGGGCCGCCGTCGGTCCGATTCCCGTCGGTCATCGGTCGGCGGCCCCCCCGCTCGGCGTGGTGAGCGACGTCCCCGGTGTCCAGTCCAGTGCCCGGACGCCCGCCGCCCGCAGTCGACGCAGGCGCTGGGTCCGTTCGAGTGCGACCATCGCGACGCTGAGCGGTCCCGACGCGGTCACGTCCGGACTGACGACGGTGAGCGTTCGCCCCTCGGCGTGGACCCGCGTGAGCGTCCGTGTGAGGTCGTCGTCGAGCAGCGGGGTGAGACAGACGACGTGCGTTTCGTGCGGGGACCGTGCGACACGTGCGGCGAGACGGGTCGGCGGGTCGGCGTCGTTGTCCACCGGGGTTCGGAACGCGTCGGCCGTCGCCAGCGTGTCGAGAAGCCGGTCACGGTGCTCTGGGCCACGACCGAGTGGGACGGCACAGTCCGCGGCTCCGAGCGTCGTGAGGCCGACGGCCCCACCGTCCGTACAGACCGTCCGGCAGATGCCCTCGGCGGCGGCCGCCGCGTGACCGACGGCGTGGCGTCCGTCGGCCGCGGCGCGAGCGGCCACCGGTCGGGCGTCGACGACGAGCAGTACCGACTCGGCACGGTGGTCCGCGAACTCGACGGTGGTTCGCTCGCCCGTCCGAGCGAGTCGTCGCCAGTCGATACGCGAGGGTGGGTCGCCACGGCGGTACTCCCGAACCCGGTCGAACTCGACGCCCGACCCTCGGGGAGTCGCGTCACGGCCGTCCCCGACCGACGGTGCGTCCGTAGGCGTCGACCCGCCGCGAGCGGCGATACCACCGACGAGCGTCGAGGACCCACCGACACTCGCTTCGAGTTCCCGCGCGCCCGCCCGGTCCCGAACGAGGGCGGTCGCCGGTTCGAAGCGGTGAGTCCCGTCGATAGCGCGGACCCCGTACTCGAACGTGACCGCCGCTCCCGGGTCGAGCGCCGTCGCCAGTCGGGCGGTTCCGTCGACGACCGGAACCTCGGGCGGGACGCCGTCGACGAGGCGCACGTCCGGGAGCGGGGTGTCGCCCTCGTTCCGGACCGTCAGGCTCACCGTGACCCGTTCGTCGACGCGTGCGACCGACGTGCCGAGCGACCGGGAGACCGAGAGGTCGGTGTGAGGCGGCCGGGTGACGTGTGGATACGCGAGGAACCCGACCGCCACCACCGCTCCGAGGAGGACCGTCGGCCGACCGGTCAGGACGCCCAAAGCGACGGCGAGGAGCGCCACGGGGACCACACCCAACCACCGGCGTGTGCGACGGGTGCGGCGAGTCCGGTCGGTGCTCACTGCTCACCCGCCTCCCGAGCGAGTCGCCGAATCGCGACCGCAGCGTGGCGAGCACGACGACGGAACCGTACCGAGGCCCGGAGGCGGTCGAGCGGGCCGTCCGTAGGCGTGAACAGCGCCGCCGCAGTGTGGTCGGTCGTCCACGTCCCGTTCGTCAGTCGTTCGGCGGCCGCTGCCTCGGAGACGCCCCGTTCGGCCACCAGCGTCCGGACCGCGACGCGTCGGAGTCGGTCACGGATCGCCGCTCGCCGTCGAGCACCGACCGGGAGTCGGCCGCCGTCGAGCGCCCGGAGTTCGACGCCGGGTCGCGGGGTGCCGACCGTGGACTCGGGTGACTCGACCGCCGACTGCTGGACGCCCTCGCCCCAGTGGATGCCGCCGACCATCGCCGCCGTCGTGACGGCGAGGACGACCGAGAGAACGACCAGCATCGACGCGCCCGCTCCGAGAGACCAGCCGACGACGTCGAGTGCGAGGACGACGGCGGCCACGAGCAGTGTCGCGCCGGCGACCGCGACGAGCGACGTGCGGAATCCACTCACTCGCTCCCCTCGTCGGCCGTCCGGTCGGGCCGTTCTCCCCGCTCGGGTCGACCCGTCCGGTCGGTCGGGTCGGTCTCGTCGATACCGAGTCGCCGGCGTGCCCGACGGGCCACCTCGGTCGGGTCGGCGGGACCGTCCGCGGCGTAGTGTCCCTCCTCGACCGCCGACCGGAGTCGGCGGACCGTCCGTCGGTCGTACCCGTCCTCGACCGCTCGACCCGCCCACTCGCGGGTCGTCAGCGCGTGGGGCCGGTCGGCGTCGAGTCGGGCCACCAGCGCGACCCACGCTCGGTCCAGCGGGTTCCGGGCCGTCGGTGGCCAGGGGGGACTCCCGTCGGGGTCGGGCGACGGTCGAAGCCGGTCGCCCGACCCGGTCACCCCGCCGCGTCTGGTGAGCAACAGGACCACCGCGAGACAGCCCCCGGCGACGACGAGGGTGGCGAACGCGAGGACGACCGGTGGGACGACCGGCGGGGCCGACCCGCCGAGCGCCCCCTCGAAGGAGATGCCGAAGACCTCACGAAGCCACGCGAGGAGGAGTGCGAACAGCGACGGCCCGGTAGTACCGTCGAGCGACGGCTCCGGCGGCGGGACCAGCGGGGCCGAGAGCGACCCGTCGAGCGCGGCGCTGGTCGCCACCAGCACACAGCCACAGAGACCGGCCGCGACGACCGGCAGACGTCGGGAGACCATCCGTCCTCGGGACGACCACGTCGAACGACATTACTGTTCGGTCGGGGCGGGTCGTGACGGTGTGGCGATGAGTTCGTCGGTTCGGAACGGGCGATTTTTGCGCTCGGCCACCAGACACCCAGGTATGCAACTGACGGCCGAGCAGGAGGCCATCCGGGACGTGGTCCGGGAGTTCGCGGTCGAGGAGATACAACCCGTCGCCGAGGAGTGCGACGCGAACGAGACGTTCCCCGAGGACGTCTGGGACGGCCTCGCCGACCTGGATCTGACGGGCCTGACGGTCCCCGAGGAGTACGGCGGCTACGACGCCGACCCCCTCACCTACGCCGTGGTCAACGAGGAGGTGGCCTACGGGACGCTGGCGGTGGCCACCGCGCTGTCCGTCCACTGTCTCGCCACCTCGTGTATCGCCGAGTTCGGCGACGAGGACCAGAAGGAGCGCTGGCTGCCGGAGATGGTCGACGGGCGACCGGTCGGCGCGTTCTGCCTCTCCGAACCCGGCGCGGGGTCGAACCCCGCCCAGATGACGACGACCGCCGAGCGTGACGCCGGCGGGTACGTCATCTCGGGGGACAAGCAGTGGATCACGAACGGCCGCCGTGCTGGCGTCTACATCGTCTTCGCCAAGACCGCACCCGAGGAGATAACGCAGTTCGTCGTCCCCGGTGACGCCGACGGCCTCTCGGTCGGCGAACCCGAGGAGAAACTCGGCCTGCGCGCGAGTGACACGACCAGCCTCACCTTCGACGACGTGCGCGTCCCCGCGGAGAACCGACTCACGCCCGAGGGGAAGGGGCTCTCGGCGGCGCTCTCCATCCTCACCGGCGGACGCATCGGCATCGCCGCACAGTCCGTGGGTCTCGCACAGGACGCGCTGGACCGGGCCGTCGACTACGCGCAGGAACGCGAGCAGTTCGACGGGCCAATCGCGGACATCCAGTCGATTCGGCACAAACTCGCGGACATGCACACGACGACGCAGGGCGCTCGCCTGCACGTCCACGACGCCGCCCGGCAGAAGGCGGCGGGAACCGACGGCTTCCCCACCGCGGCGAGCATGGCGAAGTACGTCGCCAGCGAGAACGCGATGGACGTCACGAACGAGGCCGTCCAGATTCACGGCGGCTACGGCTACACCCGCGAGTTCGACGTCGAGCGCCTCTACCGCGACGCGAAGATTCTCACCATCTACGAGGGGACCAGTCAGATTCAGAAGACCGTCATCGCCCGCGACCTGCTCGGATGAGAGCGACCGGTCGGCCGTCCGGCAAGAACGGTTATCGTTCGATAGTCGAACCAGAGTCCATGCCGGTGACGAACGACCCGTCGGTCGGAGGCTTCGACGCGACACCCGCCGTAGAGGCCGCAGTGGCGGTCGCTGGCTCCGGCCTCCTGCTCGTCGTCGAGGACGACCGGGCGGACGACGAGGTGCTGTTCTGTGCGGACGTGGTCGCCGAGCGGGACGACGACGAGGCGATACACGAGCACCTCTCGGGCGTCCACTCCTCCGTCTCCCTCGACTTCACCGAACCGGACCTGTTCGAGGACCTCTTCGCCGACTCCGGGGAGACACGGGCGCTGACGACGTTCATGGACGACCTCACGGCCGTCCGCGTCCTCGCCGACGGCGAGGGTCTGTTCCTCGCGCTCGCACCCGATGCACCGACGACCGACGTGGTCGACGCCGTCGAGGAGTACGTTCGAGCGTGAACAGCTACGACGCCGTCGTCTACGACCTCGACGGCACGCTCGTCCACCTCGCCGTCGACTGGGACGCTGTCGCCAGCGAGGTCGCCGCGACGCTCCGCGACCGTGGCACCGAACCGCCGGACGACCTCTGGGCGATGCTCCAGCACGCCAGAGACGCCGGCCACGGCGAGGCCGTCGAGTCGGTCATCGCCGACCACGAGCGTGACGGCGCACGCCGCTCGACGCGACTCGCCCGTGCGGACGACCTGCCGCTGGACGTCCCCGTCGGCGTCTGCTCGCTCAACTGCGCGGCGGCCGTCCGCATCGCCCTCGACACGCACGGCCTCGCCGACCACGTTCGGACGGTGGTCGGTCGGGACACCCTCGATACGGAGAAGCCGGACCCGAAACCGCTGTTGACGGCTCTGGGAGCACTCGACGCCACCCCGGAGCGGACGCTGTTCGTCGGTGACTCGACACGCGACGAGGAGACCGCGCGACGGGCGGGGACGGCGTTCGAGTGGGTCGAGGACTGAACCTCGTCCGACGAGGCTCACTCGGCCCGCGAACGAGCGTAGAGGAAGACGCAGACGGCGATACAGACCCAGAGGACGGCCCCGACGCGGACGGCGAACGCCGCGCGGGCGGGCCACGTGTTCAGTGCGGGGACGAACAGGGAGGCGACGGCGACGAGCGGTGCGCCGACGGCGATGGCGACGACGAACGTCGTCTGCATCACCCACCCGTAGTCGACGCCCTCGGGGTCGGTTCGCTCGACGGTTGGCACACTCGCCGTTGCGCCGGGCGGGTCATGAACCGTTCGTTGTCACGTCGGTGCTCGGCGACCCCACGAGTCGCCACACGTTGCTGAACCGGAGACCTTTATCAGCGGCCGCCTCCGACCGCGAGCCATGCGGGCAAAGGACATCCGCGAGAAGGCAGGCGTCGACCCCATCACGATGCTGACGGCGTACGACGCGAAGGACGCGACCGTCGTCGACGAGGCCGGCATCGACGTGGTTCTCGTCGGCGACTCGATGGGTAACCTCCGTCTCGGACACGACTCGACCATCCCCGTCACCCTCGACGAGATGTTGAGCGCGACGAGCGCCGTGAGTCGTGTCGTCGAGAACGCGCTGGTCGTCGCCGATATGCCGTTTCTCACGTTCGGTGTCGACGAGGCCCGGTCCGTCGAGAACTGCGGTCGGATGCTGAAAGAGGCCGACGCGGACGCGGTGAAACTGGAGTGCGGTGAACACACCGTCGACCTGACTCGTCGACTCGCTCAACTGGGCATCCCCGTCATGGCCCACCTCGGACTCACGCCGCAAGGCGAGAACGAGACCGGCCTGTTCCGACAGGGGACCGACGAGGAGAGCGCGCGCCGCATCGTCGAACAGGCCGAAGCCCACGAGGCGGCCGGCGCGTTCTCGCTCGTCCTCGAACACATCCCGGCCAATCTGGGGCGCATCGTCACCGAACGACTCGACATCCCGACCATCGGTATCGGTGCGGGGCCGGACTGTGACGGACAGGTGCTCGTCGTCGACGAGGTGGTCGGCCTCACCGAAGGGACGGCACCGTTCGGGAAGGCGTTCGGCGACGTCCGCGGTGAGATGCAGCGAGCGGTCGCGGACTACAAGGAGGCCGTCGAGGCCGGCGAGTTCCCCGCCGACGAACACAGCCACGTCGAGGAGGACCTCGACGAACTGTACTGAGCGCTCGAACGTTTGGCTGTCAAGGCCCTGAAGAACCCGTCGACAACCCCCACGGATTGCCGTATTCTGTCCGGTCGGGGGCGACACTTATCTGCGAGTCACGTGTCGGGTGAGCCATGCAACTGCACGCGACCGAGCCATTCGACTTCGGTCAATCGATACGGGCGCTCTCCCGGACGGGACCCTGGGCCGACGAGCGAGCGTGCAGTGACGACGCCGCCACGGTCGCCGGCTACGCCGAGGAGTGGCCGTTCGTCGCCACCGTCCGGTCGGGCGAGGAGGCGGCGACCCTCGACGTGGACGTGACGTGGGTCGACGAACCGGGCGACGAACGGGTCGTCGCCGACTGGGTGGGGGCCGCGCTCTCGCTGGCCGACGACGTCGAACCGCTCTACGCGGCCGCGGCCGACGACCCGCCGTTTCGCCGCGTCCTCGACACGCTCGACGGCTACCACCAAGTCCGCGCACCGACGCCGTTCGGCGCGGCCTGTTGGGCGGCGCTCGCGCAGGCCACGCCGCTCGACGTCGCACGCGAGCAGAAGCGAGAACTGGTCACCTCCGTGGGGCGGGTCGTGGAACGACCGCTTCCGGCACCACCGGCCCACGCCGACGAGGGGGCCGGCGGTGGGTCGGCGGAGACGGCGGCCTCCCTCCTGTTGTTCCCGACGCCACGACTCGTGTTGACGGGAGCGGAGGCCGTCGAGCGTCTCTTCGACGACATGAAGGCACGGACACTGCTGGCCGCCGCCGAGGCGTTCGCAACGGAACCGCTCTCGACGCTGGAGACGGGCGAACTCGTCGACCGCCTCGAATCCGTCTGGGGGTTCGACTCGTGGGCGGCGGAGTTCGTCGCCGTCGAGGGGTTCGGCCGGACCGACAGGCCGCCCCGGTACGACCCCACACTCCGGACGGCCGTCGAGGAACTCTACGGCCTCCCGGAGGCGACCGACGACCACCTCGACAACTTCGCACAGCGCTACGGGCGCAACGCGGGGTACTGGGCGCACTACGTCAGGACGTGGGCCGAGCAGCGGACCGAGACGTCGACCCTGTGAGCCCACGCGCCTCGTGACTGCTACTGGCCTGCGAGGAAGGGTTCGACGGCGTCGTTCCACGCGTCGGGGTGTTCGAGCATCGAGAGGTGAGCGGCGTCCTCGACGGTGACGGCCGACGACGACGGGAGTTCGTCCGCCAGATACTCGTGGAACGACGGCGGCGTGAGCCGGTCGTGTTCGCCCGTGAGCGCCAGCGTCGGGACGGCCACCTCGTCGAGTCGCTCGCGGACGTCGAACGCGTCGCAGGTGAGGAAGTCACGTTCGGTGACCGCCCGACCCGTCGCCTCCATCGCCGCGATGGAGGCGGTTCGGGTCTCGTCGTCGGCGTCGTGGAACAGCATGTCCGGCCCGTGGAGCGTCTCGACGGCCGCCTCGAACTCCTCGGCGAGCAGTTCTTCGAGGTCCCCGGAGACGCCGAGTTTCGCTCCGGTCCCCGTGAGCACGAGGCCGGTCAGGTCGAGGTCGGTGTCGAGCGCGACGGTCAGCGCGATGGCCCCGCCCAGCGAGTTGCCGACGAGCACTCGCGCCCCCGTCCGGCGGGCGACCGCCACCACGTCCTCGACGTACGCCGTCATCGTCTCCGGGCCGGGGTCGGTGTCGACGTCGTCGCTCTCGCCGTGCCCGCTCAGGTCGAGTGCGACCGACGGTCCGTCGAACCCGCGACTCCCGTACTGGTGAACCCAGACCGAGTGTGCCCCGCCGCTCCCGTGGACGTACAGCGTCGGCACCCCCTCCCCGAACGCCGTCTGCCGATACGTGGTCGTGCGTCCGTCGTGTTCGACACGTTGCATGTCCCTCCCGACGACACCCGGCGGCAAAAGCCCCCGCCGTTCACACCGGTAGATCGGCCCCGACCACCAGCCTGATTTCGGTGCGGCCCCGACTGTGAACCGCAACCCGACCGCCACACCGGATTCGCCCACCCTACGGTGGTTCGCCTGCGAAACGTTCAAATACTAAGCGAACTAACCTGGAGTTAGTACATGACCAATCAGCAACGCGTCGCCGATAGCGATGGACCGCTTCGCCGGTACGACTACACCGACCGGACGGTGTTCGCGGCGGACCTCGGTGCTGGGGTCGACGCGGACGTCGACGTCGTGGACGGTACCGCGATGGTCCTCGTCGGCGACCGGCAGTTCGAGTTCGACGTGCCCGCCGGGTACGCGCAAGCGTTTATCAAAAACGGCGTCGTCACCGTCGAGATAGAGCGATGAAACTCACGGTCAAACCACTCAAGCAGAAGGACGCGGGCCGAGGCCTCGCCGCCATCGACCGCGCGGCGATGGACGACCTCGACCTGGAGAACGGGGACTACATCCTCATCAGCGGATCGGACGGTCGTGCGGTCGCACGCGTCTGGCCCGGCTACCCCGAAGACGAAGGCGACGCCGTCATCCGCATCGACGGCCGCCTCCGACAGGAGGCCGGCGTCGGCATCGACGACAAGGTCGACGTCGAGAAGGCCGACGTCAAACCCGCCAAGCAGGTCACCGTCGCCCTCCCGCAGAACCTCCGTATCCGGGGGAACATCGGGAGCCACATCGGCGACAAACTCAGCGGGCAGGCCGTCACGCAGGGCCAGACCGTGCCGTTCAGCCTCGGCCTCGGGCCGCTCTCCTCGATGAGCGGCCAGCGCATCCCGCTGAAGATCGCCGAGACCGACCCCGACGGCACCGTCGTCGTCACCGACTCGACGGAGGTCCACGTCAGCGAGAAGCCCGCCGAACAGATCGCCTCGGGCGCGAGCGGCGCGTCCGGCGGTGGCTCACCCTCCGTCACCTACGAGGACATCGGTGGGCTCGACGGCGAACTCGAACAGGTCCGGGAGATGGTCGAACTGCCGATGCGCCACCCCGAACTGTTCCGCCAACTCGGCATCGAACCGCCGAAGGGCGTCCTGCTCCACGGCCCGCCCGGCACCGGGAAGACGCTGATGGCGAAGGCCGTCGCCAACGAGATAGACGCCTACTTCACCGACATCTCCGGCCCGGAGATCATGTCGAAGTACTACGGCGAGAGCGAGGAGCAACTGCGCGAGGTGTTCGAGGACGCCGAGGAGAACCAACCGGCCATCGTCTTCATCGACGAACTCGACTCCATCGCCCCCAAACGTGGCGAGACCAGCGGTGACGTCGAACGCCGCGTCGTCGCCCAACTGCTCAGCCTGATGGACGGCCTCGAAGAGCGCGGCCAGGTCACCGTCATCGGCGCGACCAACCGCGTCGACGCGCTCGACCCCGCACTCCGCCGCGGCGGCCGGTTCGACCGCGAGATCGAGATCGGCGTCCCGGACAAGGAGGGCCGCCTGGAGATTATGCAGGTCCACACCCGCGGCATGCCGCTGGTCGACGGTATCGACCTCGACACCTACGCCGAGAACACCCACGGCTTCGTCGGCGCGGACCTCGAATCGCTGACCAAGGAGGCCGCGATGAACGCCCTGCGGCGCATCCGCCCGGACCTCGACCTCGAACAGGACGAGATTGACGCCGAGGTGCTCGAATCGCTCCAGGTCACCGAGAACGACTTCCGAGAGGCGCTGAAGGGCATCACCCCCAGCGCGCTCCGCGAGGTGTTCGTCGAGGTGCCGGACGTCACCTGGGAGCGGGTCGGCGGGCTGGAGGACACCAAAGAGCGCCTCCGCGAGACCATCCAGTGGCCCCTCGACTACCCCGAGGTGTTCGAGGCGATGGACATGGACGCCGCGAAGGGCGTCCTGCTCTACGGCCCACCGGGCACCGGGAAGACCCTGCTCGCCAAAGCGGTGGCGAACGAGGCCAACTCCAACTTCATCTCCATCAAGGGGCCCGAACTGCTCAACAAGTTCGTCGGCGAGTCCGAGAAGGGCGTCCGCGACGTCTTCGAGAAGGCCCGCTCGAACGCACCGACGGTGGTGTTCTTCGACGAGATCGACTCCATCGCGGGCCAGCGTGGTCGCAACATGAGCGACTCGGGCGTCGGCGAACGCGTCGTCTCCCAGCTCCTGACGGAACTCGACGGCCTCGAAGAACTGGAGGACGTCGTGGTCGTCGCGGCGACGAACCGCCCGGACCTCATCGACTCGGCGCTCCTGCGCCCCGGTCGACTGGACCGCCACGTCCACGTGCCGGTTCCTGACGAGGAGGCGCGCCGCGCCATCTTCGCGGTCCACACCGAGCGAAAACCGCTCGCAGACGACGTTGACCTCGACAAACTCGCCCGCCAGACCGAGGGCTACGTCGGCGCGGACATCGAAGCCGTCGCCCGCGAGGCGGCGCTCGTCGCCACCCGCGAGTTCATCTCCTCGATGGACGAGGAGACCGCCGAGAACGTCGAAGGCTCCGTCGGCAACGTCCGCATCACGATGGACCACTTCGAGCAGGCGATGGACGAGGTGCGCGCCTCCGTCACCGAGGAGACCCGCCAGCAGTACGACGACATCGAAGAACGGTTCAACTCCGGGGAGTCCCCGGAGGACCGCGAACAGGTCAGTCGTACCTTCCAATGAACGTTTTTCAGCGTCGGGTCGCGTAGCGACCCTCCTCGAAAAACGTTCACGAAAAAGGCCGGACGCGCCCGCGGGCGCGTCCGGTGAACCGCGCTCACTCGCTCCGGAAGGCTCGCTTCGCTCGTCTTCCGTGCACCCACTCGCTTCGTCGCCGGCGCTTCGTGCCGGCTGCTAGCGAGACCTTCGGTCCCCGCGCCCGCGGGAACTCCGCTCGTTCTCACGGATGCGGTCGCTTTCGTCGGACTATCGTCGCCCGGTCAGTTCAGCCACAGCGTCAGCACTGCGACCGCACCGACGCCGAGCGCGCCGACGAGCGGGTCGCCGCCGGCCCAGACGAAAGCCGAGAACAGTGCGAGTCCCGAGACGAGGGCACCAGCGAGTGCGATACGCTGGTTCATCCGTGGTTCCTCCGAGACGTAGTCGGAGCGCTCGCTCCAGCATCTCGGTGGCATCGCGGTCCGCGACCGGTTCGGCAGTCGGCCTCTGTCACCGTCTCGTCCTCGCTTCACGGGCGACGACCACTCGCTCGGACGGCGTCGGCGTCGAGCAGTCGTTCACGTCGTCGGCGAAGACGAGCACGCCCCATCGGAGCGCCCCCCTGTCGTCGACGACGAGACTGCGCCACGCGTTCGACTCCCGGACGCCCTCGCCACCGTCTTCGACCGACTGCACCGTCGTCCCGTCGAGTCGGACGCTGATTGAGTACACGCCGGGGGTACAGCCGCCGAACGATGACGACGGGACCGACTCGAACTCGCCACCGGACGACTCGGTTCCGTCACCCGACCCGCTTGCGGGCAGGTCGTAGGTGTCCCAGAGCACGACGTCGCCGTCGCGCTCGACCAGCACGTCGAGGGTGTGTGGTACGTCGTCGACATTCCCGACGCTGATTCCACCGATGCGGTACGGTTCCGGTCCCGAGTCGGCTTCGCTACCGAGCGTGCCACAGCCGGCGAGCGTCGCGGTGGCGGCCGTGCCGAGCGCCGCGAGGAGGGACCGCCGAGGGAGGGGAGCAGTCACGGTCCCGGTTGCACTGACCGAGTGATAAGTGTTCGGTAGGAAGACAGTTGTCGATAGCGACACACGAACTCCGCGTCTCGCGCCGGCCGGGCGACCGGCCGTGGGCCGGTCAGTCCAGCTTCTCGGCGGCGTCGCGGTCAACCAGCGGTTCGGCGTTCGGCGTCGGGAGCGTCACCACGTCCTCGTTCTTCAGGTCGTAGGCACGCTGGTCGACGCCGAGTATCTCACCGACGTCGCGGGTGATGCGGACCGTCGTGCGCTCGATTGCCGGTTGGTCGTCCTCGCTGGACTCGTCGGCAGCGCCGTCGCTCGACTCCACCGACGACTCTGGACTGGGTGCCGGGTCGGCCCCGTAGTCCGGGTCCTCCTCGGGCGCGGTCACGTCCGCAGCGTCGTCGTCCGTCTCCAGCGGGGTGTCCGGCGGGATGGCCGGTCCGGAGTCCGACGCGTCGGCGCGTTCCGGTTGTACCTCGGTCGCAGACGAGTCGTCGCCAGCGTCCGCGCCACCCATCAGGTCGGCGGCGTCGACGCTCGACGGGTCGCCCGTCGGAACGTCCGGAGCGACGTCGGTCGCTCCCGAAGCCGTGTCGTCTTCCGTCGACTCGACGGCCTCCGGCGAACTGGGAACGGACGACGACACGTCGCCCGCGACCACTTCGTCGAGCACCCGAACGCGGTTGTGTTCGATGGTCGAGACGAGCGTCTCGAAGACGTCCTGCTCTTCCCTAGTCAGCCCCGAGGCGTCGGCGGCCATGCCCGCCGCTTCGAGACTGGCCTGCTTGACGAGTTTCCCGATACGGCGCTCGTAGATGGCTTCGACCGTCCGCTCGGCGGTCTTGATGTCGTCCGTGAGTCGGCGTACCTCGGGGGCGTCGAACGGGTCGTCGGCCTGCTCCGAGGCACGCTTGCGCTCCTCGCGGAGTTGGCTGATGAACCGGCCGGCCTCCTCGTAGAACGACTCCCGTAGCTGTTGGAGGCTGTCGGTCTGCCGTTCACGACTCTGGGCCGTCTGGAGTTCGTCGAGGTTCATTCCGAAGCTTTCTCCGCGTCACCGCGTGCCATCAGGTGCACGCCGACACACTCTCTCACTGTGCAAATCCCCTCCGGGATATTATGTGTTTCCCCCAGGAGGTCGACGGTTCGGTCGGTCGGCGACTCGATGCGTATCTCGTGGTCGGTGAACGTCTCCGGGACGGCGTCGACCAGCGGGTCGAACTGAGCGAGTTCGTCGCGCTCGATACGGGTCACCGCCAGTCCGGACCCGCCGTGGAGACTCCCCGGGAGGCGGATGAGTCGGTTGATGTCCGTCGTCACCGGTTCGTCGATGGGTGCCCCCTCCTCGGTGAGCGCGTCGTCGAGGAGCAACTGCGCGAGTGTGCGGGTGTACTGGCCCGCCGCTTCGAGGTTCCCGGTCCGGTACTGGTCGTAGTTGTTCGCCATCGCGTTGTAGAGCGTCTGTGCGCCCTTCTCGCCGATACCCTCGAACTCGCGGAGTCGCTTCGTCCCCGCGTCCTCGTCGAGTTCCCGAACCTCGTCGGCGACGGCGAGGAGGCGACGGTGGACCCGACGACCCCACCCGCCGTCGGTTCGGAGCGTACGCTTCTCGACGGGGTTTTTCAGTCCCATCCCGGCGACGCTCTCGGTCGTCGTGAGGCGGGTCACGTCGTCGAGTTCCAGCCCACGGACGAAGTCGACGACCTCGCGTCGCTGCTCGCGGTCGAGCGTTCTGACCGACTCGTCGCGGACGTGGACGTGATAGCCACGGCCGCCCGAGAAGACGACGGTCATGTCCTCGAACCCGAAGTCGTCGTCGAGGAAGTCGAGGAGGCGACCGAGCGCGTCCTTACACGTCGCCAGCATCGAGGCGTAGCTGTCCGCCTGCTCGTCCACGCCCGGCAGGTGGTCGGCGTCCAGGTCGAAGACGAGGTCGGACTCCTGCCAGCCCTTCTCGTTCATCGAGCGTGCGCCGGGGTCGTCGTAGCGTCCCGCCGAGAAGTAGACGTGGCGGGGGCGCTCTCGCGTGAGGAACGTCCCGAGGTCCCCCACGTCGAACGCCGACTTGTGGCGGACCATCGTCGTCCCCTCGCTCGACGTGAAGGGGATGTACCCCCACTCGCGCCGGTCGGCCGCGGGCGGCGAATCGACCGACACCCGTCGGTAGTGGTCGCCGAACCGGCCACGGAGGTACTCGCGTGTCCGCTGGTTCATTCCTGCTCACGTTCGTGACCGCGGGAGTATGAAGGGTTCGGCATGGGCCGCTCGTGGGAGTCACCGGCGGCCCCTCCACCGCCGTTCACTTCCACTCGCTACCGTAGCGTTATCTACCAGAACTGCGGAGCATCTTCCGATGGAACACGTCGTCGTGAGCGAGGCCACCGGGTTCGAGACCGACAGCCGGCAGTTCCGCCACCTCACGAGTGCTCTCGGGACGACCGACCTCGCTGTCAACTACTTCGCCGTCGCGCCCGGCGAACCGGTCGGCTACTGCTATCACCGCCACCACGACCAGGAGGAAGTGTTCTACGTCCGCTCGGGGACGGCGACGTTCGACACCGAGCGGGGTGACGTGGTCGTCGACACGAACGAGGCGATTCGGTTCGCACCCGGCGACTGGCAGCAGGGCTGGAACCGTGGCGACGAGCGACTCGTCGTCCTCGCTCTCGGCGCACCACGCGAGGAGGGTGAGGTCGACCTCCGACGCGACTGCCCCGACTGTGGCGAACGGACGGAGGCAGTCCCCGAACACACCGAGCACGTCGCGGTGTTCACCTGCGGCGAGTGCGGTGTGGAGACGGGGCGGTTCGGCTGAGCGGTCGAGCGTCGAGCGCCAGACGAGCAAATACGGTGCGATTGCAATCTACACGAGCAGTCGTGCTGTCGGACCGCGAGCGAGTGAGCGAAGCGAACGAGCGAGCGGCCCTTTTTGCTCCAGATTTCTGCGCCGAGCGGTGCGCTCCGCGCACCCGAGGCGTAAAAAGGTGGCTTAGAAGCCCATGAACCGCGTCAGCTTCTCGCGCAGACCGTCCTCTCCGAGGCGGAGGTAGTAGGCGTCGCCGCCGTCCTCGTAGTAGCCGGAGACGCGGCGTTGAATCTCGAAGCCGAGATGTTCGTAGAAATCGAGGGCGTTCTGGTTCGTGGTCCGGGCGTGACAGGTGACGGAGGCGTGTCGGTCGGCGACGATGGCGACCAGTCGTTTGCCGAACCCGTGGCCGCGGAACTCCGGGGCGACGGCGAGAAAGAGGATGTAGCCGTCACGGCGAGTGGAGGCGAACGCCACGAGGTCGTCGTCTTCGAGGTAGCAGTAGACAGTCGAGCGTCGGTAGGCGTCCGTGAAGAAGCCACGACGCTGCTTGAGGACCCCCTCCTCCAGGTTGATGCGTTCTTTGAGGTCCCACGCCTGGTCGACGTGTTCGTCGTCACCGGGTTCGACGACGTAGGACTCTACGTTGACGCTCACTACCGTGGATACGGGTGTGAAAGCATATATTTCCACCGGCGTCGCAGGCCTCACTCCTTTACCCGAGGACGAAATACAGTCATCCATGGCGACGGTTGACGCTCGTCCGGTCGGAGGGTTCAAAGAGCGGTTCAGGGAGTGGTTAGTGACGGGAGCGGCGCTGATACTGCCGTTGCTCGTCTCCCTGGTCGTCATCAGCGTGCTGTTGAACTTCGTCTCGGGCCTGCTCGATCCGATCGTGACGATGCTCGGCCAGCAGTTCGGCTTCGTCGAGACGGACACGTCCGCGAGCGTAGTGCTCGTCAAGACGGTCGCCGTCGTGGTGACCGTCGCCGCGATGCTCGCGCTCGGGATGGTGGCGAACCGCTCGCCGACGGGCGGGCGGGCGACACAAGTGTTCCACAACGGACTCGAACGGATTCCGGGGTTCGGCTCCATCTACACCGGCTTCCGTCAGATGAGCGAGGTGGTCGTCGACAGCGACGTCGACAGTTTCCAGGACGTGAAACTCGTCGAGTACCCCTCCGAGGGGTCGTACACGATAGCGTTCGTCACCGCGGAGACGCCGACCAACATCGAGCAGGCGACCGGCACCGACGACATGGTGACGCTGTTCATGCCGATGGCACCGAACCCGGTGATGGGCGGGTTCGTCCTCCACGTCAGTCGTGACCGGGTCGTCGACGTCGACATGACCGTCGAGGAGGGCGTCCGCTCTATCGTCACCAGCGGCGTGACCGTCTCGGGCGAGAACCGCCAGACCGTCTCTCCCGACCGACTGCAGGCGATGGGCATCGACACGACGGCCCAGCAAGTCGACCCGGACAACGGGTTCGAGGACGACGAGCGCTGAGTTCGAGGCCGGTGTTCACCGCCGGAAGTCGAAGCGTGGCGCGTCCTCGGGTCGCAACGGGGCGTCGCTCTCGACCTCCCGACCGTCGTCGTACTTGACGAAACTCAGGTAGAACGGTCGACCACAGCCCTCGCCGTCGGTCTCGCTCGCGCCACAGACGAGTTCGACGCCGTCGTGCTCCTCGAACGGTTCGTACGCTGGCGCGTACTCCCACCCCGTCAGCGGCGCTTCGGTGACGCACTTGTCTGCGAGGTAGCCGTCGCGGTCGAGCGTCACGACCGCGTCACAGCGCGGACAGGTGTAGCGGACCGGGAAGCTCATACCACCGGTAGGGACCCGACGCTCATGGCGGTGCTGGTCGCATCGTCGACCCACCACGCCGTCGCTCTCCTATCCAGAAACACTTTGCCGGATTCGAGCGGAGAGTGAGTCAATGATAGACGACACCGTCGAGGAGATACGCGAGATGCAGACGCACAGTTCGTCGGTGGTCGCGGTCAAGGCCGCTCGCGCGCTCGCCACGCTCGCCGAGCGCGACGTCGCCACCGTCGAGGAGTACGTCCGTGACCTCGAACGAAACGCCAGCGCGCTCCGGCGGGCGAACCCGTCTCACGCCAGCCTCCACACCACGCAGCGCGACATCGTCGACGCGGTCACCGACGCCGACCCCGACAGTATCGAGGAAGCGAAGCGACTCACGAGCGAGGCCGCCGAAGCGGTCGTCGACCGCGTCGAGACGGCGAAACACCTCGCCGCCGAGAACACCGCCGCTCGGCTCGAGGACGGGACGACTCTGCTGACGCACGACTACTCCTCGACGGTGCTGGAGGCGGTCGAAATCGCGGCACTGGACGGCAAGGAACTGACCATCTACGTCACCGAGGCCCGCCCTCGCTACCTCGGGCGCAAGACGGTCCGAACGCTCGCCGAGATGGACCGTGTCGAGGCGCACCTCCTCGTCGACAGCGCGGCGGGCTACCTGCTCCCGAACTGCGAGACCGTGCTCCTCGGGATGGACTGTATCGTCGGTGACACGCTCTACAACCGTGTCGGGACCTTCCCCATCGCCGCGACGGCCCACGAACTCGACGTGCCGGTCACCGTCGCCGGGTCGGGCGCGAAGATCATCGAGGACGGCTTCGTCTTCGAGAACGAGTTCCGCTCGCCCAGCGAGGTGATGCTCGAACCCGCCGAGGGGTTCGCCATCGAGAACCCCGCCTACGACGCGACGCCGATGCAGCTCGTCAGCGACGTCGTCACCGACGAGGAGTAGCGCGGCACTCGCAGAGCGCCGCGGCCTATCCGACCGGTGACCGACGGGAGCCGCGAGGAGTAGCGAGACGCGAACGAGCGCCGGCGAGAGAGGCTCTCGGACAGCAGAGCGGCGAAGCCACGGGGACTGACGGCGCTGGGGAGTCGCGGGACGCCTCGAAGAACGGGTTACTCGTGGTAGGACGGTTCGACCGTGAGCGTCGTCTCGCAGGTCGGACAGGAGAGTTCCACTCGCCGACCGTCGTCGGTGAGACGGTGCTCGACGACCCAGTCGCCACGCCGGGCGGGGCTCTGGTGGCCGCAGGTCGGACAGAACAGCATCGACTTGCGGCGATGGGCCGTCCTGCTGGGAGGGTCTCGGTAGGTTGCTCGACTCATCACTTAAGTGTAGCCGCCGGGCACGGATAGGTTTGCTGTCTCACGAAATCCCGTCAACACCCCGCACACGCCCCGAGAGTCGGTATCACGGGTCGATGGCTCGACCGGAGAGTCGGCCGTCCGGGAGACTCGAACTCGCCGAGCGGTCGGTGCTCGGCCGTCCGGTCGGTCGGCGTCTCTGAGCGATTCGCGGTCGTCCTCGAACGGGCCGTCGTCGAGGTGGGATTTCGCCACACTCAGCCAGCAGAAATCGCTCTCGAAGCGCATTCGCGGGTGGGTGTGCGTGAGTCGAACCGACTGCGCCTACTCCCCGATTCGTTCGTCACACCGGTCGCATCGAGGCACTCGTACAGGAGAAGACGGCACAGTTCGACGTAACGGTCGGTAGTCCGGTCACTGGGTCGGTCCCAGGACGCCAACAGTAGTTCGTGCGGTAGCTGTGCGGAACACCGATGTACTGTACCGTGAGGCACGCTTCGCGTGCCGAGCGGCCTTTTTAGCCCAGGTTTTTTTGCGTCGAGCGGTCGCGCTGTGCGCGACCCGAGGCGTAAACAAGTGGTGTTACATGTACATCCGGTCGTCGCTGCTCCGCTCGTCGCGCCGTTCCATCCGGTCGGCGAGTTCGGTGTAGTACCGCTGGACGCGGTCGGCGTACGTCTCCAGCGGTTCGGTGTCGACGTCGAGGCCGTAGACCGTCGTGACGGCGTCGAGCAAGCGGAGGGCGGCGTCCACGTCGGGCGTCTGTCCGTGGGCCGGCGTGGCGAGGACGCACGTTTCGAGGTCGGTGTCGAGGCCGAGACGGGTGACGGCGGCGTTGACGCCGTCGAGGAACCCGCCGCCCATCGGGGCGATGTCGGTGTCGGCGAGTCGCCGGTCGCGGTAGCCGTCGGTGGCGACGGAGAACGCCCGGTGGTCCTCGGGGCCGTGAGCGATGGGCACCCCCGAGAGGACGACGAGTTCGTCGACGGTGTCGGTCGCCCACGCGCTGATGGCGTCGGCGAACGGGGCGGCCGCCGCCGGTGGGACGAACAGTTCGCCGACGAGCACGGTCACGGGCGCGTCGTCGCCGGCGAACAGCCGCGTGTGGTGGCGCGGCCGGCCGTCCTCGAAGGGGGTGATGGTCGGGAGTTCGGCCGTCGTGACGTGGCCCACCTCGGACAGGTCGAGGTGTTCGACGAGGTAGTTCGCGGCGGTCAGGCCCGCCAGACCGTACTCCGAGAAGCCACAGACGAGCGCGTCGGCCGACGACTCGGTGTCCGTCACGTCGAACGTCGGCCGCTCGCGGATGCCGAACATGGTGGAGTGCCGACGCGGAGGGGCTTAGCTTCGCGGGGCCGGGTCGCAACCCTTTTTCGTCAGTCCGGTGAGCGACAGGTATGCGCAGTCAGGACGCTCCGGACGACTCGTCGAACGCGACGAGCACGACGGAGGGGACTGAGGACGCGACGACCACGGCGACGGAGGGAGGCGACCAGCCGACCCCTCGGGACGGGGCGGTCGACCAGGTACCGACGGATGTACCGCCCAGCAACGCCGTTAGCGAGTGGTTGGGGGTCGACCTCTGGGTCGGACAACTGATACTAGCGATACTCGTCGCCGCCGCCGCGTGGTACGCCGCGAACCTCCTCACGCAGACGTTCGGTCGGCGCGTCGCTCGCCGGTTCCGCCGTCCGAGCGTCACCCGGACCGTCCTCCGACTGATGCGCCTCGGCGTCTACGCGCTCGCGTTCCTCTCGATTCTCAGCATCTACCGGGTCTCGCTGGGCGACATCACCATCTCGCTCGGTGTGCTCTCCGCGGTTATCGGTATCGTGCTCGCGCCCATCATCGGGAGCTACATCCAGGGCCTGTTCGTCCTCGCCGACCAGCCCTACGAGGTGGGCGACATGATAGAACTCGTCGGCCGGACCCCGCCACAGCGCGGGTTCGTCGAGGACATCACGCTCCGGTACACGAAGATATTCACGCTCGACAACACCTTCCTCGTCGTCCCGAACGGGAACATGCGTGACCGCGACGTCATCAACTACTCCGCCGAGGACCCGCGGGCGCGACTCTCCCTCGACGTGCTGGTCACCTACGAGGGCGACATCGAGGAGGCGCGCGAGATAATCGAGGACGCCGCCCGCGGCGTCGACCGGGTCGTCGGGGGCGGCCCGGACATCCGTATCGGGAGCGCGCGCTACCCCGCCGCGCCGACCTGTTACATCGAGAACTTCGCCGACCACGGTGTCAACCTCCGTCTCCGGTACTGGGTCCGTGAGCCGTACAAACTGCTGACCGTCCGCTCGCGGATTCAGGAACGCATCTGGGACGCGCTGGACGACGCGGACGTCGAGATAGCGTACCCCCACTCGCACCTGTTCTTCGACGAGACGTCGGGGGAACTCCCGGTGTCGCTCCGCGAGAACCAGCGCCCGTCACGTGAGAGTCCGCGACGAGGGGACCGGCGAGCGCACGACGGGGGCGAAACCGGCGAGCGATACGAGGACGACTGAGCGGACGGGAGACGTCGGCGAACGGCGACCGGGACCAGCGCGGTCAGCCGACGGTGACGATTTCGGCGTCGACCTTCTCGCGGAGGAAGCGCTCGACGTCGGGGTCGTCGGTCAGTTTTCGGACCATCCGCCGCCAGCGACTCACCTGCTTGCGGCCGATGACGACGATATCGGCGCGTTCGGCGGCCACTTCGTCGAGGATGGTCTCCTCGACGAGGAACCCCGACCGGACCACGTATCGGGTTCGGTTCCGGGACCCGATGATCGACTCGACGGCGCGTTTGAGTTCACGACGCGAGGTTCGGTCCCCGTTCTGATAGAGGTTGACGTGGAGGACGATGAGCGCGCCGTCGCGTTCGTCCGCGATACGCGCACCCTCCTCTACCGTCGCCCGCGAGTGCTCGGAGAGGGGATACCGGACCGGGACGATAACCTGCGTCATCGCTCCCTGTTTTCGGTCGAGCGTTCTAACCCTTCCGTCCGAGACCGACCTGCGCCGCCGACGTCGACCCGTCCCTCCAGTTCGGGCGCGATACCGGTCTCAAGCGCGTAGTCGACCAGCACTTCGTGCTGGACTCGGAGCGTCCGGTCCCGGTGTGCGGGTGTGAGCGTCGGGAACTCGTGGGCCGTCGAGAGCAGGTAGTCGTTGGTCGCCAGTTCGTACTCGGCGTCGGGGTCGACCGGGTCGCCTCCCACGAGGAGGTCCCGAACCGCCTCGGTGTCGCGGTCGTAGCAGACCGTCGCACCGCTGACGTGGGCGTCCCAGCGCCACTCACCGTGGGGGGGCGCGGGCGGCGTCGGCGAACACCCCCAGCAGGTCGTCGCCGGTCACGCGCGCCACGGAGACCGGTTCGTCGAACGGGACGACGCTCACGAGGTCGGCCGCGGTCACCGCGCCGGCGAGCGACGGGCCGTCCCGGAGGCCTCCGGAGTTGTGCAGGGCGAGGTCGGCGTCGGCGGCCCAGCGGTAGGCGTCCGCGACGAAGTTCCCGACGCGACACTCCCCCGCGGTCCGCAGGTCGCGGCGGCGCTCGATGGGCCGGTCGACGTGCCCGACGACGTCGGTCAGTCCCGTCTCGCCGCGGAGGCGCTCGAACTCCTCGCGGAGGGACTCGACGGTCGGCCCGTCGGCGACGTCGTGGACGGTCACCGACCCGTCGCCGAGGTCGACCTCGACGAGTCGCTGGCCGTTCGACCCGGTGCGCGTACAGACGGTGCCGGCGACCGTCTCCGCCCGCGGTTGGTGGACGTGGCCGCCGAGGACGGCGTCGAGGTCGTAGTTCCGGGCGAGTTCGTCGTCGGCCGCGCCGAGGTGCGAGAGGACGACGAGGTGGTCGACACCCTCGCTCCGAAGCCGACCCATCTCTCGCCCGACGGCTTCGAGCGGGTCGGTGAACCGGAGGCCGTTCGCACGCGGACTCATCTCCTTCGTCGCGGGGTCGGTGACGCCGACGAGTCCGACCCGTGCGTCGCCCGCGTCGAGCACCGTCGAGGGGACGACGCCGTCGTCCCCGCCGAACACGTCCCCCTCGGCGGTCCGGACGTTCGCGCTCAGCCACCGCTGTGGTGACTCGCGGACGAGGTGCCGGGTCGTGTCGAGACCGTAGTCGAAGTCGTGGTTGCCGAGCGTGTCGGCGTCGGGGCGAACTCGGTCGAAGAAGCGCAGTGACTGGCGACCCTCGGTGACCAGCGAGAGGACGCCGGGGGCGGTGTTGTCGCCCGACCCGAGAACGAGCGTCTCGTCGTCCCGCAACCGCTCGACGGTGCCGGCGAGTCGCGCGAGGGCATCCGGGTCGTCGTAGACACCCTCGATGTCGGAGTAGTGGAGGAGACGAGGAGCCATACCGCCGTGGAGGTCCCAGTCTCGTATCAACGCATCGACCGCGGAGCATTTACCGACTTGCGACGAGTCCCGTGTATGAGTCTGGAAGCGCACGCCCACGAGGGCCGGACGCTGTACGTCGCCCGCGACGAAGCCGAACGCGGGTCGAAAGCTCCCTTCTTCGTCGTCTACGTCACCGACGACCGGAGTCGTCGCTGGGGGTTCTGGTGTTCGAACTGCGAGACGCTCGACACCGCCGTCGACTCGATGGGTCGCATCCAGTGCAACGCGTGTGCGAACCTCCACAAGGCCGAGGAGTGGGACGCCGCCCACGAGTGAGCCGCTACCGACCGGATTCGACGTGCGGGCGTCTTCGGCAGGTTCCGGACGACCCCCGACCGGTCGACGATACGATGTGTCATGGTAAGCCGTGCCAACTGTTATGTGGTGGGACACACAACCTCCGAACGAATGGGGGTCCTTAGCACACCCTTGATAGACGAAGCGCGCGCCATCTTCACGGAACTCGGCTACGAGGTCGAGTCCGTCGGATCGGAACTCAGAGCCGAGCGCAAGTGGCGTATCGTCTACATCTCCGAGGAGACACCGACGACGGTCGACGGCGAGGCCGACCTGCGGTGTTTCGTCGCGGACCCCGAACGGGCACCCGAACTCCGGGCGGAGTTGCTGTCGCTCGAACCCGACTACGACTGGGCCGTGATGAGCGTCGAGTCGACGGGCGACTACGAGGTGCTCCACCCCGAGGCGAGCGAGGGCCTGCCGTCGTGATCGGGCACACGCGTCGCGTGACGACTGCTAGCTGACCTTCCACATCTTTTTGCGCGCTGCTGTCCTACCGGTGACGTGTTCATCGGTCACGGTCTGCTGGCGTTCGCGCTCGTCGCGTTCGTCGTCAGTCGCCTGCCAGCGGACACGCCCACCGCGACTCGCAGACGGGCGTTCGCGCTCGGTCTGCTCGCCGGCGTCTTCGCCACCCTCCCGGACGTCGACATGCTCTACGCACCGGTCGGCCTGCTGTGGGCCGACGGGGGGCCGCTCGCACTCGCGGAGGGGTTCTGGAGCGCGAGCACCGTGGTCCACCGCTCGGTGACCCACTCGCTGGTCGTCGGCGTCGTCGCCGCGGTGGGGTTCGCCCTCTGGACGCGCGGTGGGGCCTCGAAACTCCTCGCCGTCGTCGTCCTCGGCGGCCTCGTCGCCGTCTCGGGGACGACGAGCGGTCTCCTCGGTGGCCTCGTGATGGGCGCGTTCGTCCTCGGCGGACTCCTCGTCGGCACGCTCGCGGCACGCCGAGGGGTCGACGCCGGTGCCGTCTTCGTCACGGCACTGGTCGGCCTGCTCAGCCACCCGTTCGGTGACCTGCTGACCGGCGAGCCGCCGCGACTGCTCTACCCCTTCGAGACCGTGCTGGTGGCAGAGCGCGTCACGCTCAGCCTCGACCCGACGCTCCACCTGCTGGGTGCGATGCTCGTCGAACTCGGGACGTTCTGGCTGGCCGCGCTCGTCTACCTCCACCTCAGCGACCACGAGGTCCGCGACTACGTCGACCCCACGGTGGCGCTCGGCCTCCCTTCCGGCGGGGTCGCACTGGCCGTCCCCGCCCCCACGTTGTCGCTGTCGTACCCGTTCGTCCTGACGTTGCTGGGCGTCGGCCTCGCCTGTGGCATCCTCGTCGGTGGCGTCGACCGCTACCGTGCTCGGGAGCGCCACCGGCCGCTGACGATGGCGCTGACGGCGCTGGCGACGGTCACGCTCGCCGTCTTCGTCTACCTCGGCGCGTACCTCGTGACGTAGGTTTTTGTACCGGCTGTCGTCTACTCCCTGTATGGACCAGTCGGACGTGGGTCGGTTGCTCCGCGACGCGGGGACGAACGCCGCGCTCGCGTGGCTGTTGGTCGCCGGTGCCGTCGTGGTGTCGATGGCGAACCTCGCGCTCGGACAGCAGTTGTGGGCGCTGTTCGCGTTCGGTGTCGCGCTCGTCGGCGCGTTCCCCGCGCTCGCCCGGCGCTCGCCACGAGCGATGCCGCCGTGGGAGGTGCTGGGACTCGCGGCGATGCCGCTGTTGGGGCGGTCGGTCGGGAACGGCGTCGTCGCCGACGTGACGACGTACCTCGCCGTCGCCGCCGTCGCACTGCTCGTGGCCGTCGAACTCGACGTGTTCACGGCCGTCGAGATGAACTACCGCTTCGCGGTGCTGTTCGTCGTCGTCACGACGATGGCCGCCGCCGGCGTCTGGGCCGTCGTCAGGTGGGTCGCCGACATCTACCTCGGGACCGGGTTCGTCGTCGACGAACGGACGCTGATGCTGGAGTTCGTCGCCTCCACCGTCGCCGGTGTCGGTGCCGGCGTCGTCTTCGAACTCTACTTCAGGCGGGTCGCTCGTGGCCGCGAGCGACTCGACCTGGAGGTGGACCTGTGAACGTCCGCGAGCGCATCGGCCTCTCCGAACGGGTCCAGCACGCCCTCGTCTGGCTGATGGAGGTCGGACTGGCGGTCATGCTCGTCGTCGGGTTCTGGCTGGGCAACACCGGCATCGTCGTCAACTGCGGTATCGCGCTGCTCGTCGCTCAGCTCCCGCCCATCCTCCAGCGCGACTACGGTCTCCCGATGGACCTCGGTCTCACGCTGTGGATAACCACGGCCGTCTTCCTCCACGCGCTCGGCACCGTCCCGTTGCCCGCGAGTCTCGTCGATATGGTCGGCACCGCCCCCGACGGCGCGGCCTACGGGACGCTCTACTCCTCGGGTGGCTGGTGGGACCACCTCACCCACGGTCTCTCGGCGTCGGTCGTCGCGGGCGTCGGCTACGCCACCGCCCGCGCGCTCGACGAGTACGCGACCGGCGTCCACTTCCCGCCGCGGTTCATGTTCGTCTACATCGTGTTGTTCGTCCTCGCGTTCGGCGTCCTCTGGGAGGTCATCGAGTTCGTCATCGGCGAGGCCGCCGCCCTCTTCGGGTCGGGCTCTGTACTCACCCAGTACGGCCTCGAGGACACGATGTACGACCTCGTGTTCGACACCGTCGGGGCCGTCGTCGTCGGTATCTGGGGGACCGCCCACCTCAACGACGTCGCCGACGCCATCGGGCGACGGTTCAGCGTCGGCGGCTGAGACCGGACCGCTTCGCTCCGCTCGACTCGAATCGCGTCGCCACGCGGTCCACGAATCGTACCCAACTATCGCCCCGGCGCCCGTCCCCCTGGACACAATGTCGGAGTACGACGTCGTCGTCGTCGCCGGTGGCGGACCCGCCGGGTTGCAGTTCGCACGCGAACTCGGTCGACGGACGGACCACTCGGTCGTCGTTCTGGAGGCCAACGAGCGACTCGCGGACAACGACAAGTCGACCGGCGGGACATTCGAGCAGGTCGTCGACGGGTTCGACGTCGCCGACGACGTGGTGATGGGCGCGAGCGAGGACGTCGTCTTCGAGGGGCCGACCGCGAGCGTCCGCCTCCCCATCTCGAACTCCGTCCTCGACTTCTCGGCGTTCTTGGAGTTCCTCGGTGAGGACGCCGAGGCCGACGGCGTCGGCGTCCACACCGGTACGCGCGTCACCGGCCCGTTGCTGGACGACGGTCGGGTCGTCGGCGTCCGGACCCGCGACGACGAGACGTACCGGGCGGACCTCGTCGTCGACGGGACCGGTCCCGACGGCACGCTGACCAGCGCGCTCGGGATGTGGAACCGCGACGCCGCCCAGCGCGGTATCGGCAAGGAGTTCGAAGTCGAGGGGCGCTACGAGGAGGACGCGATGCTGTTCGCGTTCGACCACGACGTCGCCCCCGGCGGCTACGCCTGGGTGTTCCCGGCCGGCGACGGCGTGTTCAAGGCCGGCGTCTGCTGGGTCGACGACTTCCACGCACGCCGCCGGACCGACCACACCATCGACGACTACGTGCGCGACTGGCTGGACGCCGACCCGCGCTGGACCGTCGAGTCGATTCGCGCCGGCCACGCCGGCGAGGTGCGTTCGGACAACTCCGTCAACCAGCGGGCGGCCGACGGCCTCCTCGCCGTCGGCGACTCGGTGTCGAGCATCAACCCGCTGTTCGGCGAGGGTATCCGTCCGGCGATGGAGTCCGCCCGGATGGCCGCCGACACGGCCATCGAAGCGTTGCTGGCTGGTGACACCTCCCGAAGGCGACTCGCGGCCTACGAGCGGCGCTGGAACCGCGAGAAGGGGTCGAAGTGGAAGACCCAGCGTGTCGTCGGCGAACTGCTCTACGACTTCGATGCGGGCCAGCAGGACGCGTTCGTCGAGCGGACCGGCCGACTGTCGGACGCGGCGGCCGACCGTCTCCAGCGCTACGACCTGTCGGTCCGGGACCTGCTCTCGTTGTATCCGTACCGACGGCGAGACCTGCGGAAGGTACCGACGCTACTCCGCCACGCGTGGTGACCGTCGCTCGTTCGTGCCGGCCGGTCGCTCCGGACCCGTGAGCCGGCGACACCCCCGGTAGCGGCAACCTGTGGGAGTGGCCGGGGGCAGAGGTAAGTGAGAGCCGTGCGTCGTGACCAGACGGTACGAGCACCATGGTCTACAAGAAAATCACACTCATCGGGTCCAGCGACGAGAGCTTCGACGCCGCGGTAGACGACGCCGTCGAGCGAGCCGAGAGCACGCTCGACAACGTCCACTGGGTCGAGGTCAAGGAGATGGGCGTCGAACTCGCGTCGGTCGACGGCCGGGAGTACCAGGCCGAAGTCGAAGTCGCGTTCAAACTCGAGTAGTCGGCCCGCGAACCGTTCTTTTCGTGACGCGTCCGACTCCGCCAGCGACCGCTCTCACGACCGGCCTCGGTGCCGGCTCACTCCTCTCGACGGTCCGTGGGCGGCACCGACAGCACGGGTACCGTCGCACCGCGGACGACGACCTCGGTGACGCTCCCGAGCAACAGCCGACGCACGCCCGAACGGCCGTGCGTCCCCAGGACGACGAGGCCGGCATCGGCCGTCTCGACCGTCTCCAGAATCTCGGTGGCGGCGTGGCCGTCGACGACCGTTCCGCTCGCCACGACGGCACGCTCCTCGGCGCGGGCGACGAGTCGGTCGACGGCCGCCTGCGCCTGCTCGCGCAACGCCTCGGTGAGCCGTGTCGACCGGACGTCGAACCCGACCGCGTCCTGGTCGACCACGCTCACGGCGTGAACGGTCGCGTCGTAGCGCGCCGCGAGGTCGAACGCGTGGTCGGCGGCCTCCTCGGCGTAGCTACTCCCGTCGGTCGGGACCAGCACCGTCTCGACGTCCCACTCGACGTCGGCCGCCGTCGTGAGCACCGGCACCGGGGCGTGACGGACGACCTGCGCGGCGATGCTCCCCACGACGAACCGTTCGACGCCGGTCCGACCGTGTGTCCCCATCACGACGAGGTCGGCGTCGTGGTCGTCGACGGCCGCGAGCAGTTCCCTGTCGGCGAACCCGGCACGCCGGTCGGTCTCGCAGTCGACGCCGGCGGCGGCCGCCCGGTCGGCGAACGCGTCGAGTCGCTCGGTCGCCTCCTGCTCGCGGGCCGTGCGCTCCTCGACCGTCGAGAGACCGAACGTCTCGACGACACCGACGACGTGCAGCGTCGCGCCGTGGCGCTGCGCGAGTTCCAGGGCGTCGTCGCCGCGGCCGCCGCACAGTCGCTCTCGTCGAGCGCGAGGAGTATCGTCTCGTACATACCCGGCTCTCGGTACGCCGAGTAAAAAAGCGTCACCCGACGGTCAGATCAGGTTCGGAACGACTCGCCACAGCCACACTCGCTCTCGGCGTTCGGGTTCTCGACGTGGAAGCCCGCGCCCTGGAGGCCGTCCTCGAAGTCGAGGGTCGACCCCTCGACGTAGCGCTTGCTGGAGGAGTCGACGAACACGCGGAGGCCGTGGTGTTCGGTGATGCTGTCGCCGTCTTCGGGTTCGTCGTCGAAGCGCATGCCGTAGGAGAGCCCCGCACAGCCCCCCTGCTGGACGAACAGCCGAAGCCCGGCCACGTCCGTGTCCAACCCCTCGCCCGACAGCAGGTCGAGGGCCTTGTCCGCGGCCGACTCGGTCACCACCACGGCGTCGCTCTCGGCGGACGTGCTACTCATGCTGAACAGTACCGGGTGAAGGGTCGTAAGCCTGACGCCGGCGATGCTGACAGTTCCTCACGCCGGAACGGGGTCCGCTTCCAACTCCTCCTTCAGCGTCTCCAGTTCCTCGTGGAGTCGGCGTGCCATCAGACGGCGTGTAAGCGGTCGGAACAGCGTGAACATCACCGTCGTCGTGCGACTGTCCGACCCGGCGTCGATGGTGTTGGTCACGCGGGTTCCCGTCGGCGTCTCTGCGAGCGTCAGTTCCCCCTCGAACGGGAACGGCCCCTCGACCGACCGGATGCCGTACAGGTGTTCTGGCTCGTACGCGGACACCTCGTACACCATGGGCGACGTGCGCCCGCCGTAGCTGTACTGGCTCTCGTAGCGTGCGCCGACGCCCTCCTCGTGGCCGACGCGGTGGGTGTCGCTGGACCCGACGACCCACTCGTCCATGTTCTCGACGTCCGCGACGAACGCCCACACGTCGGCTATCGGCCTCTCGACGTCGATGGTGGCGGATGCTTTCACAGTGTATCTCCGTGCAGTGAATGGCGAGATGACAGCTTAATCCTATCGCGCAGCGGACAGTCGTTCACCGACGAGCAGCAACCACGCTGAGCGTTCCGTTCGCTACGGCGGTGGATAACCTCGTCGGCAGATTGTGAAACCGCATGGATTCAGCTCCTACTCCCCGGAGAACCGCTTCTCGACGCTCTCGGCGTGCGCTTCCAGTCCCTCCGCACGAGCCAGCGCCGTCACCGTCTCGCGCAGGTCGCCGAGCGCCTCGTGGGAGAGTCGCTGGACGGTCGTCGAGCGCACGAACGTGTCGACGGAGAGCCCACCGGTCACCCGCGGACCGCCGTTCGTCGGGAGGACGTGGTTCGTCCCGCTCGCGTAGTCGCCCGCGGCGACGGGCGTCTCCGGACCGAGGAAGACGCTCCCGGCGTTCGTGATGCGGTCGAGCAGTTCCTCGTCGTTCTCGGCGTGGATGGCCACGTGCTCGGCGGCGTACTCCTCGACGAACAGCACGGCCTCGGGCATCGACCGCCCGCGGAAGACCCCGCTGGCGTCGCCTTCGAGCGCTTCGCGGATGGTCTCCTCGCGCTCGCGCTCGCCGGCCTGTCGGTCACAGGCCTCCGCGATGGCCTCGGCGAGGGCCGCGTCGTCCGTCGCCGCGACGACGGAGGCGTTCGGGTCGTGTTCGGCCTGCGCGACGAGTTCCGCCGCGACGAGGTCGGCGTCGGCGCTCGAATCGGCGAGGACGGCCACCTCCGAGGGTCCGGCGAGGAAGTCGATGGCGACGTCGCCCCGCACGGCGGCCTTCGCTGCCGTGACGAACCGGTTGCCGGGGCCGACGACCTTCTTGACGGCCGACACCGTCTCCGTTCCGTACGCCAGCGCCGCGACGGCCTGCGCACCGCCGACCTGGTAGACGGCGTCCGCACCCGCGACGTGGAGCGCCGCGAGGGTGACGGGGTTCAACTCCTCGGCGGGGGGCGTGCAGACGGCGACGTGTGGGACGCCCGCCACCTTCGCCGGGAGGACGGTCATCAGCGCGCTGGAGGGGTAGGCGGCCGCGCCGCCGGGGACGTACGCGCCGACGCGCTCGATGGGACGGAACCGACGACCCAACTCCCGCCCCGGCGAGAACTCCTCGCGCCAGTCCTCGGGGAGTTGTGCCTCGTGGAACGCACGGACGTTGGTGGCCGCGTGTTCGACGTGCTCACGCATCTCGTCGTCCAGTTCCTCGTAGGCGCGTTCTGCCGCGTCGGTCACGTCGAGGTTGCCGACCTCCACGTCGTCGAACTCGCGGGCGTAGTCACGCAGGGCGACGTCGCCTTCGCTCCTGACGCGGCCGACGACCTCCGCGGCCACCTCGCTCGCGTCGCCGACTCCCGAGTCCCGTTCGAAGATGGCGCGACGCTCGTCCGGGCCGAGCGTTGCGATGTCACGGACGTCCATGCCGTCGCTTCGAGGGAGAGCGGAAAGAGCGTTTCCAAGCCGTCCGCCGAACGGCGGTCCGGCCGACACGGCACGCGACCCGCTCAACGCGTCGTGTACCAGACGAGACCGACCGCGAGGAGGACGAACAGGCCGCCGAGGAGGAAGGCGAGTGCGGGGTCGCCCGCGAGGACGTCGGCCGCCTGCTGGACGACCGTCTCGGAGCCACCGGCGGCCGCGTCGGTCGCCCGCTCCGCGCCCTGCGTGGTCGCCTCGACGCCGCCGTCCGTCGCCACGTCCGCCGCCGACGGCTCCTCGGTCGCGGCGATGGAGACGCCGTCGGTCTCGGCCGCCGCTCCGCCACCGGTGTCGGCGTCGCCCGACGCACCGCTCGCGCCGCCCGCCTCGCCGTCCGCACCCTCCTGACTGCTGGCCGCGCCGCCGCCGGACTCGGCGCTGTCGAACGCCGCGCCGCCGGTCTGGCTCTGGACGAACCACCGGAGCGCGGCCGTGGCGACGCCGAGCGCCAGCACGACGCCGAACACCCGCGAGAGCATCGAGCGGAGCCGCGAGCGGTCGTCCCGCCGACCGGCGAACAGGACGATAGCCTCGCTGGTCGGCGCGTAGACGGTCATCTCGGTGCCCTTCTCGGAGTAGCCGACGCCGGCCGGTTCGATGAGGTCGGCGTCCTCGAGCTTTCCGAGGTGGTAGTGGACGTTCTGGAGGGACGTGCCGATCTGGTCGCGCACCTCCGAGGGCGTCGAGGGCTGTTCGTAGAGCGCCGCGAGCACCTTCCGGGTCGTTCCCGAGGAGAGCACCTCGAACGTCTCGTCGGCTTCGTCGCCGGCCAGCCCGACCACCCGCGGCTCGTCCGGGTCGGCCGTGGACTCACCACGGAGCGGCAGCAGGCTCATTACTCGCTCCTACCGTTCACGTAACTAAACCTCTTCTGAAGGCTCAAACGGGGTTTTGATACTCGGTGTGTGACGGTGCCGGGGCGTTAGGTCGGCGTTTATTCGAGCTCCGCGAGCCCCGTCCACGCCAAGAGACCGCGGACGAACAGGAACACGACGAGGCACACCGCGAGGAGCGTCGTCGGCGCTGCGAGCAGCCGTGCAGTACGGAAGCCGACGAACCCACGGGTCGTCCCGAGGACGACGAAGCTCACCAGTATCAGACCGAACGCGAGGACGGCGAGTTTACCGTAGGTCTGGTGACGCACACCCGAGACTGGGCGACCGGTCGTTATGAGCGATGCGCTTCGTCCCTCCGACCACCTCGGAGCGGCCCCGGACGTCGTGTCAGAGTTTTTCCAAAAACACGTTTCAGAGAACCGTTTTGGGTCGGGGGACACCAGAAGCGGTATGGAGGAACCCGCTGCACCCGGCCGGTCTCGCTCACGACTGCGGCGGCCCGACGAGGGCGACGGCCGCCGCCGAGAGGTGAGACGATGAACGCGTGGCGTGTAGCCGACCCCTCGGCTCGCCTCGGCGACGACGACGAACTGCGACCGCCCGTTGAGACGACGCCAGAGGACGCACAGTCGATGGCGAACTTCGTCGTGTTCGACCCGACGTGGCTCCCCGAGGACTGCCGGGTCGAGACGGTCACCGCCCGGCCGGAACGACCACCCGGACGACCGGACGGTGTCGACACCGAGGAGGTCGGACAGACCCCGTGGAGTGAGGGGAACCCGTCGAGCGTTCGGGTCGTCGTCACCGGTGACGGTCGGCGGGTTCGACTCAAGCAGTTCTGCTACGACTGGGCACCGCCCGCCGCCAGTATCGCCCCGCTGTGGCGGACCCGACGGCCCGAACCGTTCGACTGCGCCGGCACGGTCGGATGGCTCGGCACCGACTACAAGGACAATCGTGGGGCCTGTGTCCAGCGCGACCGGACACAGCTCGAACTCTCCGTCGAGGACGGCGTCTTCGACGACGGAGAGCTCCGGCGGCTACTCTCGGGACTGCTGCCGGCGGCTCCGGCGACGGCCGCCGTCGTTCGTGGCGTCCCGTTCCACCAGTTGAGCTACTGGGTGCGGTACCAGTGTCGCCCACCGAGCGTCCCCCACGGGGTCTGGAACCACAGTCCGGAACGACCGTACGACGGGAGCGACCCACGGTCGCTCGTCTCACTCGTCGGCGACGACCCGGTCGAGACCCTCCAGCCACCGGGCGAGCGTTACGTCTTCGACTCGGCCGTGGCGTTCCCGGAGCACGACGCCGTCGAGGCCGTCTTCCGTCACCGAGAGAACGGGACCGACCACCTCTGGCTGACGGCCACGTCCGCCGACAGTCCGCTCGCTCCCACGCTCCCGCCCGAACCGGCCGACCAGTCCGCAGAGACCCGCACGGCGGTCGGTCGCCGCGGAACGACCGTCCACGTCGGTGCGCTCGACGAGGACAACGGGGCGTGGGAGGCGCTCTGGACCGAGGGTGACGTCCGATACGGCGTCTGGGCGGGCGCGTCACAGTCCCTCGACGGCGCGGCGTTCCGCTCGCTGGTCGACTCGCTGGAGGCGGTGTAGCCGCCCAAGCCCCGCGAGCGGACGAACGCTTTTCACCCGTGGTACGGTCTCACGACCATGAGCGCCGAGTCGAACCTCGAAACCCTCCGAGAGTCCATCGAGAACCACAACGACCCCGAGACGCGAGACCGGTATCTCGACAGCTACAGCGACGACCTCGTCCTCCACGGAGCGGACGTCGACGGTCTGGCGGAACTCCGGACGTTCTACCACACCGTCTGGGAGGCGATTCCCGACCTCACCGTCACCATCGAGAACGCCATCGCCGAGGGCGACGAGGTGGGCGCACGCTACTCGTGGTCCGGCACGCACGCCGTCACCGGCGAGGAGGTGGCGCTCGACAGCGGCCTGACGTGGTACCGCTTCGAGGACGGCGAAATCGTCGAGCGGTGGGTCGCGGAGGGGACCGGCGAGGCGATTCGGGACATCGTCGCGCCGGAGTGACGGCCGCCGCCTCACACCACGGAGCCGACCCCGGACAGCTACAACGACTCGGTCCGTCGTACGACCACCGCCATGGCACCCACAGCGGACACGCTCCCACCGACCTTCGCCGAACGGTTCCTCGACGAGTCGTTCGAGGAGGCGGCCGCGATGCTCTCCCCGGCCGGTCGCACGGCGGTCGTCGAGTCGTTTCCCGAGGGGTTCGCGGACGACGAGATGGACGCCACGGACGCCCTCGAAGCGTACTGGTGGGGGCTCTACGGACAGTACGGTCCACCGGACGGGGTCGGCGAGACCAGCGTCGACGGCGCGGTGGCGACGGTCACCCTCACCTTCGACGAGGGGACGGAGTCGGCGACGATACCGACCGACGAGGACGGTGTCGCCGGCTTCGCGTTCGACCCCGAGTACCGGCGACCCGCGTACGTCGACCCCGAGGCGTTCGAGGAACGCGACGTGACCGTCGACGCCGGCGACGTCGACCTCGGTGGCGTGCTGACGGTCCCGAACGGTGACGGCCCGTTCCCGGGCCTCCTGCTCGTCCACGGTGCAGGCGTCTACGACCCGGACGGCGGAGACGGCGCTTCGAGGCTCCTCCGTGACTTCGCGCAGGGTCTGGCGAGCGCCAGTGTCGCCACACTCCGGTACGAGAGCCGACTGCTCGACCACGAGGTTCCGGACGCCGACCGCACGCTCGACCGGGTCGTCACCGACGACGCCGTCGCCGCGCTGGCCGAACTCGCCGCCGCCCCCGAGGTCCGTGCCGACGCGCCGTTCGTCGCGGGGCACAGCCAGGGCGGAACGGCCGCACCACGTATCGCGGCCCGACACGGCGACGCCGCGGGCGTCGTGGTCCTCGACGGTCGCGCCGACCCCGTCTTCGGCCCCGACGACGTCGACATCGTTCGCTACGAGTTCGACCCCGAGGGTGACCTCGACGAGGAACAGCGGGCCCGACTCGACGCCGACCGCGAGACGGCCCGACGCCTCGCGGCGGGCGACTACGAGGACGACGAGACCATCTGGGGACAGCCAGGGACGTGGCACCGGAGCGTCGCCGAGTACGACCCCGTCGCCACCGCGAGGGCGTTCGGTCGACCGACGTTCGTCGGGAAGACCTGCCGTGCGGACGAGGACGCACAACCGGAACTCGCCGCGTGGCTTCGGAGCGAGTTCGAGGCGTGGCGCGACGCCGACCTCCCGGAGGGCAGTCGCGTCGAGTGCTACGAGGGTCTCGACCACTTCTTCCAGTCGGGGTACGCGCCGACGTGGCCGACGAGTCTCTACTTCGGTGGGAACGTCGCCGAGGACGTGGTCGCCGACCTCTCGGAGTGGGTTCACGGCGTCGCAGACGAGTGATTCGTCTCCGGGGTGGTGATGTCGCCCGGAACACTAACGTCCGACCTCATCCCGGGGCGGCGTGCCGCGTCGGTCGGGAAACCCTCGTGCCGGGCGCGCGGGCGTCCGCCAGGACGCCCGGAATGCCGAGGCGGTGGAACCGCCTCGGCGCGAAGCCACGGTGTGGCTTCTCAGTAGTGGTCCCTATCGAGAGACCGGTCGCGAGGGTCCGATGGACCCCCGAACATCGCTGGTGACGCCTGCGAGACGCGCGGTCGGTCGCGACCCGTGTCGCGTGCCCGGGTTCGTCGCACCGTCACGGTCCCGCGATGCGGGTCTCGGGGCGAGGACTAAAGGCACGCACGAAGGAGTTGACGAGTCGAGCGGAAAAGCCTGTCTACGTTCGCATCACGCCGAGTCAGACGGCGTACTCGTCTTCGTGAATCTGGACGAACTCCTTGCGGAAGCGACGGCGCTGGCGGTAGTACCGACCGAAGAGGCTCAGCCCCGAGAGGCCGGCTTTCACCGAGTTCCGGAGCTGGAAGCCCCTGCCCCGGTCGACGACGGCGCTCGCGGTGGCGAACTCGCGGTCCCAGTCGGCGGGGCCGAGACCACGGGCGAGTTCGGCGAACGCGAGGTTCCGGACCACCTCGTCGCCGATAGCGTGTTTCCACTCGCTGTTGTACGCCCGCATCGTGTCGTTGGCGGCCATCCGGCCCGCGATGGCACCCGTTCGGACGGCGACGTGGTCGCCGCCCTCGTGGAACGCGCTGGTCGCCCCCATCGCGCCGCCGGTGACGGCGACGTTCGCCACCGTCGGCGAGTCGATGGGCATCGTCGAGGAGATGGGGTACGTCTCGGTCCCGTTCTGCTTGCCGCGGTCGGTGACCAGCGGGAACTCCTCGAGGTCGTACTCCGGGTAGGCCAGCTCGAACAGGCGCTCGATGTAGACCTTCCCCTGTGGGATGCGAGAGTCCTCGGGACGCAGCAGTTTGTAGTGGTCGCGGTTCGGGACCGTCGAGAGGTCCATCCCGATGGGCATCGTCAAGCCGACGCGTGCGACGGTGCCGTCGTTGGGGAACACCCACGGGTAGGCGGTGTGGCCGGGCATGACACCCCACCAGAACTTGATACGGTCCTCCTCGAACGCCTCGGCCGGGAACTCGCGGTACTCCTGGTACGCGATGTGGTTGGCCTTCGTCGAGGCGAGTTTGTCGACCGTCCCGTGTGGGAGCAGCGGGTCGAGCACGCGGTTCGTGACCGTTCGTTGCGGGCCGTCCGCGAGGATCAGGTGGTCGGCCCGAATCTCGCTCCCGTCACGGAGTACGAGGGTGTGGGTCGGCCCCCCGAAGTCCGTCTCCACCTCGCGGACGCCGTTACCGACGCGGTACTCCGCGCCGGCGTCCTCGGCACGCTGGCGAAGCCAGTCGTCGAACTTCGAGCGGTGCATCGTGAACCCGAAGTTCGGGTACGTCGACTCCTGTCCGGTCGATTCGAGTGTCACCGACTCGTTCGGGCCGAGGAACTCCGCCGCGTGGAGTTCGCGTGCTTTCACCCACTCGGGGACCGGTTCGTCGAGGGCCATGATGTCGACCCAGTAGTCGAGGATGCCCGCCGCGTCCGTCGAGTCGGGACCGAGTCCCTCGCGGTCCGCGCGGGGGACGCCCTTCTCGACGACCACCGCCTCGGCACCGGCACTGGCCGCGGCGTGGGCCGCCGACGTGCCGGCGGGACCACCGCCGACGATGGCTACGTCCACCTGTTGCATATCACCTGTCGGCGTTCGTGAGGACTTAAGCGACGTGGCTTTCGGCCACGACGTGTCGTGGTTACGTCGACACACGTCGTGTGCGTCACACCACGGCACCACCGACTAAGCCACCCCGCCTCGAACGCCGACTATGACCGACCTGCTCGTCCTGCGTCGTGGTACCCACGGGATGCCCGTCGAATCGTACGTCGCCGAACTCCGCGAGCGACTCCCGGACCACGATATCGAACTCGCCCGCACTCCGGCGGCCGAACGGGACGCCATCGCGGACGCACCCGTCGTCACCGGTCCCGACATCCCCGAGTCGCTGCTCGACGGGGCCGACTCGCTCGAACTGTTCGCCGGCATGTACGCCGGCTACGGCCACCTCCCACTCGACGCACTGGAAGCGCGCGACGTCGCGGTCACGACGGCCTCGGGCGTCCACGCGCCGAACGTCGCCGAACACGTCCTCGCCTCGATACTCGCGTTCGTCCGCGAGTTCCCGACGGCGTTCGACCGCCAGCGAGACGCCGAGTGGCGACACTTCCAGGCCCACGAACTCGCCGAGTCGACGGTGACCGTCGTCGGCCTCGGCGCGATCGGTGAGGGCGTCGTCGACCGTCTCCAGGGGTTCGACGTAGAGACCGTCGGCGTCCGTCACAGTCCCGAGAAGGGCGGGCCGACCGACGAGGTACTCGGCCCCGACGGCCTCCACGGGGCGCTCGCACGGACGGACTACCTCGTCCTCGCGTGCCCGTTGACCGACGAGACGCGCGGCCTCCTCGACGCGGAGGCGTTTCACACGCTCCCGCCCGAGGCCGTCGTCGTCAACGTCGCACGGGGACCGGTCGTCGACACCGACGCGCTGGTCGAAGCGTTGCGCTCGAACCGGATTCGCGGGGCGGCCCTCGACGTGACCGACCCCGAACCCCTCCCGCAGGACCACCCGCTGTGGACGCTCTCGAACGTGCTCGTCACGCCGCACAACGCGGGGCACACGCCGCGCTACTACGAACGTCTCGCCGACATCGTCGCCGAGAACGTCCGCCGAATCGACGACACCGGGCGCTACGAGGGGCTCCGGAATCAGGTTCGATGACGGCCCGGTGGGAAGACCGGAACGGAACGACAGAGGGAGGGGTGAGCGGCCATCGGACCGGGTGGCCGCGAGGGCCGAAGCGGTGCGGGGACCGGTCGTGTGGACGCGGTCGATTCTCGGGAGTCCGCTCTGTTATACGCACCGAGTGTCGATTGACTCAGGGTGTGAGACAGTAGGCCCGAGTCAGGCGGTTTCGAGGACGTGTGCGCCGTTCCGATATCGCTCGTAGAGGTCGTTGGCCCACGTCACCAGCGGTCCCCCGTCGTCGTCGAGGCAGGCTCTGAACCGCCCCTGGTCGTCGTAGGCGGCGACGACCGCGGTGTCGCCGAACAGCGACAGGCCGAAGTCGAGGTCCTCGACGACGAACAGCGTGAAACTGTCGGCGCTCATCGCCGTCGCGTGGTTGTCCGGCGTCGTGGTCTCGGCGGCTTCGAGCGTCTGTTCGTCGATGACGAGTTCCATGTCGACGCCCGCGTCGAACAGCGGCCGGTGGACCTCGTTGAACACCGGACTCAACACCGGGCAGATACCGCGAAGCGTGTCGACCTCCCGTTCGCGGAGGAGGCTGGCGTAGCGTTCGAGAGGGGCGTGTGGCGTCTTCGCCGTCGCCGTGGTCGCCGTCGCCGTCCGGAGCGCCGTGACGGGGAGGTCGTCGGTGACGGAGTCGAGCAGCGACAGCGGCGACCCGACGTCCTCGACGGTTCCGACGACGTCGGTCAACTGCCGATAGGCACGGAAGACCAGCAGGCCCGCACCCGTCTGTCGGTACTCGCCGTCGCGCTTCTCGACCCACCCGCGGTCGGCGAGTCCGCTCAACGCTCGCTGGACGGTCGCTCTGGAGGCGACCAGTTCCCGTTCGAGTTCGCAGGGCCGTGCCGACTCCTCTCTGAGCGCTCGCATCACGGCGACGCGGTGTTCGGAACCGACGAGAAACGCGACCTCCTCGCGCGCAGTCATTGACGGGGTCTCTGTACGCCGCAATCATGATACTTTCGTGTAGGGGAACCTCGGAGCGTTACGGTCACGTGTCAACACTCACCACAGCTTTACCACCTCGTCGCGCTCACGGAGACACATGGCGACCGAGAACACGCGCGGTGCGGGCCGACCGGAGGCGTCGGCCCGTCACCTCGACGTCGAGCGGACGGACGTCGAGGCGTATCGACGACTCGCTGCCGACCTTCGACGCGTCGTTTCGGGCGACGTCGCGTTCGACGAGTACGCACAACTCCTCTACGCGACCGACGGGAGTATCTACCAGGCACGGCCCGCGGGCGTCGTCTGCCCCACCGACACCGCGGACGTGCAGGCGACCGTCGAGGTGGCGGCCAATCACGACGTTCCGGTCCTCCCGCGCGGTGCCGGGTCGTCGCTCGCGGGCCAGGCCGTCGGACCGGGCTGTATCGTCCTCGACTGCTCGCGGTACATGGACCGCATCGTCGACGTCGACCCGGAGGCGCGTCGGGCGACGGTTCAACCCGGTGTCGTACAGGACCACCTCGACGCCGCCCTCGAACCGCACGGCCTGAAGTTCGCTCCCGACCCCGCGTCCTCGGCACGCGCCACCGTCGGCGGCGGTATCGGGAACAACTCGACGGGCGCACACTCCGTCCGTTACGGTATCACCGACGCGTACACGGAGGAACTGAAGGTCGTGCTCTCAGACGGGTCGCTGATTCGGACCCGTGACGTGGTGCTCGACTCCCCCGAGTACGAGGATATCGTCTCGCGGGACACGCTCGAAGCCGACCTCTACGAGACCGTCCGTGCGCTGGTCGAGGAGAACGAGGCCGACATCGCCGAGCGCTACCCGAAACTCAAACGCTCCGTGTCGGGGTACAACCTCCACAAGGTGGTCCGGGAGGCCGACGACGCGGACGGCGACCACGTCGTCAACCTCTCGAAACTGTTCGTCGGCGCGGAGGGCACGCTCGGCGTCGTCGTCGAAGCGACCGTCTCGCTGGTCACCCGCCCCGAGGAGACCGCACTGGCGATGTACTGTTTCGACGACCTCATCGACGCGCTGGCGGCGGTCCCCGAGGCGCTGACGTACGACGTCGGCGCGGTCGAGTTGATGGACGACGAGGTGTTCAGGCTCGCCGCCGAGTCCGACGGGTTCGCGGAGTACGTCGAACAGGTCCCCGAGGGGACCGCCGCAGCGCTCCTGCTGGAGTTCGACTCGGAGCTAACCGAACCGGACCCGACGGCCGAGACGGAGGACCCGGACGACGAACAGGTGTCGCCACAACGGCGAGCGTTCGAGGCGGCCATCGCCGAGACGACGACGCACTTCGTCGCCGGCGACGACGGCGAGACGGACGACGGCTCCGACAACCGGACGGCGTCCGGCGACGCCTTCGAGGTGGTCGAGGCGTACACCGAGGCGGCCCAGTCCGACATCTGGAAGCTCCGCAAGGCCGCGATTCCGCTCCTGATGAGCCTGGAGGGCGACCCCAAACCGTACCCGTTCATCGAGGACGCGACGGTGCCACCCGAACACCTCGCCGCGTACGTCCAGGAGTTCGAGGCGGTCCTCGACGACCACGGCACCTCGGCAGCGTACTTCGCCCACGCCGGCAGCGGGACGCTCCACATCCGACCCATCCTCAACCTCAAGACCGAGGGCGGCGTCGAGGCGCTCCACTCCATCACCGAGGACGTGACGGACCTCGTCTTGGAGTACCACGGCGCGTTCTCGGGCGAACACGGCGACGGGATGGCCCGCACCGAGTTCTCCCCGAAGATGTACGGCCCGGCGCTCTGGGACGCGTTCAAGCAGTTGAAGACGGCGTTCGACCCGGACTGGCTGTTCCACCCCGGGAACGTCGTCTACCGCGACGGCCCCGAGGACGTCGGCCCCGACTCCGAACGTGGCGTCGGCGCGGACAACCGCGACCACCTGCGCTACGGCGCGGAGTACCAGTCCATCGAACCACGGACCGCGCTCGACTTCGACGACGACGGCGGGTTCTCCCACCTCGTCGAACTGTGCAACGGCTGTGGCACCTGCCGGCAGACCCGTTCGGACGTGATGTGCCCGACCTACCGCGCCTCCCGCGAGGAGGTCCAGACGACTCGGGGGAGAGCGAACATGCTCAGAGCGGCCATCTCGGGGGAACTCCCCGAGGACGAACTCTACTCCGACCGGTTCCAGAGCGAGGTGCTGGACCTCTGTGTCGGCTGTAAGGGCTGTGCCAGTGACTGTCCGACCGGGGTGGACCTCGCCAAACTCAAAGCCGAGGTGAAACACCACTACCACGAACGGGAGGGCGCCGGCCTCCGCGAACGCCTCTTCGCCGACGTCGACACGCTCTCTCGAGTCGGGAGCAGTCTCGCGCCGCTGTCGAACGTCGCACCGCACGTTCCCGGCGCACGGCGGGCGATGGAGCGCACCGTCGGCATCGCCGCCGACCGGGAACTGCCGACGTTCACCCGCCACACGCTCGAACGCTGGTTCGAGGAGCGCGGCGGGTCACGGGTCCCGTACCACGAGACGGACCGCCGCGTCCTCCTCGTGCCCGACACCTACACGAACTACTCCTACCCCGAACCGGGGAAGGCCGCGGTCCGTGTGCTCGAAGCCGCGGGGTGTCACGTCGCCCTGCCCGAGGGCCTCGCCCCGAGCGGTCGCGCGGCGTACTCGAAGGGCTTTCTCGACCAGGCACGCGACCGGGCCGCGACGAACGTCGAGACGCTCGCTCCGAGAGTGCGAGACGGCTGGGACGTGCTGTTCGTCGAACCCTCCGACGCCGTGATGTACCAGGACGAGTATCTGGACCTGCTCGCGGGCGACGACGTCGAGACGGTCGCTGCCGCCACGCACGGCGTCTGTGCGTACCTCGACGAGACGGGACTGGCCGGGGAGATACCGTTCCCGGCGGACTCGGGGTCGGTCGCTTACCACGGCCACTGCAACCAGAAGGCGACCAACACCGACCACCACGCCGTCGAGGCCCTGCTCGCGGCGGGCTACGACGTCGACAGGCTGGACTCCTCGTGCTGTGGCATGGCCGGGAGCTTCGGCTACGAGGCCGAACACTACGGCCTCTCGCAGGCCATCGGCGACGTCCTGTTCGGACAGGTCGACGACTCGCCCGCCGACCGGGTCTGTGCACCGGGCGCGTCCTGTCGCTCACAACTGGGCGACCGACCCGGCGAGACGACGCCGCCCCACCCCATCGAACTCCTCGCCGAGGCGTTGGAGGGTGAGTCCGGGGCGCTTCGCGCCGACGCGGCCACGGAGGCCGACCGCTCGTTGGCGGGCGCTGTCGCGGGGCTGTTCGGGAGAGTCGGGCGCTGAACCGGTCGAGACTCAGTCGAGTGGCTGGACCAACTCGACGACGTTCCCGTCGGGGTCTTCGAGGAACGCCGTACGCGCGCCGGCCTCGGGTTGGTCGCCGGGGTCCTTCACGACGCCGTGGTTCTCGATGGCGTCGAACGCGGCGTCCACGTCCTCGACGCCGAGTGCGAGGTGGTCGACGGTGTCGGCCTCCGCGATGGCCTGCTCGCCCTCGGTCTCGGTCAACTGCAACTCGAAGCCGTTCTCGTCGGCGACGTAGACGTGGCGCTGGTCGCCCGCGGAGAACGCCCACGAGTGCTCGAAGTCGAGTTGCTCGACGTACCAGTCGGCGCTCGCGTCGGCGTCGGTGACGAACAGTCGGACGTGGATGCCGTGCATGGTCGGCTACGTGGGTCGTGTGCCCTTAGTTCGACGTGTCCCGGCGGGAACTGCGAGTTCGGGACGGCCGGTCCGACCGTTTTTATCCTCTCGGGCGGACACGTCGGTATGGACTACAAGGACGTCGGCGTCGTCGGTCTCGCGGTCCTCGGCGGCGGCGCGGGCGGGGCGCTTGCTGGACCGGTCGGTCTCGTCGGTGGCGTCGTCGCCGGGGCGGCCGTCGGCGCGAAGTGGGCCAGCGAGTCCGACACGGTCGGCGAACTCCGCGAGCGAGTGACCGAACTGGAGGACGAACGCGACGTCGAGGCCGACCCCGAGGTCGACCGTGAGACCGACGCCGACCGTGCGGGTTCGGCGTCGGAAGGAAGAGAGACCGGGCAGAACACGACGACCGAAACCGCGACGGAGACGACCTACAGGTAACCGTTCTGAGCGAGCAGTTCGCCGTTCAGCACGCTCGCGCCCGCCGCACCACGGAGCGTGTTGTGTGCGAGGCAGTTGTACTGGACGCCGCCGGACGTCTCGCGGAACCCGCCGGCGGTGACGGCCATCCCGTCGCCGCGCATCCGGTCGAGGCGTGGCTGTGGGCGGTCCGGTTCCTCGAAGACGTGGACGAGCGGGTCCGGCGAGGAGGGCAGGTCGAGGCTCGGGAACTCGCGCATCGCGTCGGCCGCCTCGCCGGCGCTCGCGTCCTCGGCGAGGTCCGCCCAGACGTTCTCCAGGTGACCGTCGAGCGTCGGGATGCGGTTACACGAGGCGGCGACGTCGGCGTCGTGCCACGACACTTCCGCGCCGTCGAACGCGCCGAGCAGTTTCCGGGCCTCCGATTCCATCTTCTGCTCCTCGCCGCCGATGTGCGGGATGGCGTTGTCGAGTATCTCCATCGAGGTGACGCCGTCGTAGCCCGCCCCCGAGACGGCCTGCAGAGTGGAGACGCGCACGGCGTCGAGACCGAACGCACGGTCGAGCGCCGCGAGCGTCGGGACCATCGTGATGGTCGAGCAGTTGGGGTTCTTCACGAGCGCACCGTCCCACCCTCGGGCGTCACGCTGGACGTCGAGGAGGTCGATGTGGTCGGCGTTGACCTCGGGGATCACCAGAGGAACGTCGTCGGCGGTCCGGTCGTTCGAGGAGTTCGAGGAGACGACGTAGCCCGCCTCACAGAGGCCGGGTTCGACCCGTTCGCCGACCGAAGAGGGGAGCGAGGAGAACAGGAGGTCCACGTCGTCGGGGATGTCGTCGGCGTCGGTCCGCCGGACGGTCATCCCGGCGACGTCCTCCGGGATGGCGAAGTCGAGTCGCCACTTCGCGGCCTCGCGGTAGGGCTTGCCCGCGCTCTCGTCGCTCGCCGTGAGCGCCACGAGTTCGAAGTCGGGGTGGGGGTCCAGAAGCTGTACGAGTCGCTGGCCGACGGCACCGGTGGCACCGAGGATGCCGACAGTGTGAGTCATTGCCGTGGCTCGGGACGTATGGGCAAAAACGGTTGTGATACGGGCGGAATCGGACGGTGTCGAACGGTTCCGCTCGTTGTCAGTCCGTGGCAGGATTCGCCGGGAGCGTCAGTCGTCGGTCGGAGCGGGACGCGACCCGGCGGTGGCGTCGGCGTCTCGCCACGACCCGGTCCGGTACCACGAGAACGCGATGAGCGCACCCAGCGCGTTCGAGACGAAGAAGGCCGCCCAGACACCCATCCGCGCCTCCGGGAACACGTTGGGGAAGTACTGGGAGGCGACCCACGCGAACGGCAGACGGATGACCGCCAGCGTGGCGATGGAGATGGCCGCCGCGACGAGCGTCTTGCCCGCTCCGCGGAACGCCCCGGTGTACGCCCGGAGGACGCCGATGAAGCCGAAGGAGGGGGCGACCCAGCGCAGGAACTCCGCGCCCACCTCGACGACTTCGGGGTCGCTCGTGAACGCGCCGACGATGGGGCCGGGGAAGAGGAAGACGACGACGCCCATCGCCGACAGGACGACGAACATCGCTCCCGAGGCGATGCCCGCGGACGACGCCGCGCGGTCGGGTTTCCCCGCGCCGATGTTCTGGCCGGCCATCGTCTCGACGCCCCGCCCGACGGCGATAGCCGGCAGGAAGATGACCGAGAACACCCGGACGCCGATACCGAACGCCGCGACGACGGTCTGTGGGAACAGCGCGACGATGACCAGAAACAGGTTGACCGACAGCGCGCGCCCCGTCCCCTCGATGGAGGCCGGGACGCCGAGTTTGACGATGCGTTCGGCGTACTCCAGGTCGGGGGACATGTCACGGAGACGAATCCGGATGCCACGCGTCCCACGGAACATGATGGCGAGGCCGACGACCATCGCCAGCGCCCGCGAGAAGATGGTGGCGATGGCCGCCCCCGCGATGCCCGACCCGGTGTAGCCCGTGCTCGCCAGCAACGACGCTTCGAGACCCTGGAGACTCAGAATCGAGAACAGCGGGTTCCCGTCGAACCCGAAGATGAGCACCGGGTCGATGAGGATGTTGAGGACGACGGTGCCGAACATGACGAGCATCGGCGTGACGGTGTCGCCCGCCCCGCGCATCAGCGAGATGAAGATGAAGAACCCGAACATGAACGGCAGGCCGAGCGCGATGACCTGCATGTAACTCGTCGCCGCCGGGAGCGTCTGTGCGGACGCACCGAGGAGGGCGAGGAAGTCGTCGACGAAGAAGTACCCGACGGCCCCCGCGACGGCCGAGACGAGCAACGCGAACGTCACCGTCTGGGAGGCGGCGTACTCCGCGGCGCGTGTGTCACCCTTCCCGGTGTTCTGCGCGACGAGGATAGAACCCGCGACGGAGACGCCCATCCCCAGCGAGATGAGCAGGAACACCATCGGGAACGCGAACGTGATGGCCGCGAGCGCCGTCGTCGAGAACTGTCCCAGCCAGAACGTGTCAGCGAGGTTGTACGCCGTCTGGAGCAGGTTCGTCACGACGATGGGCAACGAGAGGAACAGCAGCGGCTTGCCGATGCCACCCTCGGTCAGGTCGAGCTGCTCCTGGCCCTTGAACAGCCCCGAGAGTCGCTCCCTGAGACTCACCATACCACCCGGTGTCGAACCGTCGGTTGGACGTACATCGGTAGTTGACTGAACAGTTAGTCAGCGACCGATTAATGGGTTACGACTCGGGGCGTGTCGAGAACTCCGGTCACAGCCGTCGCTCACGGCCGGTATCGAGAGACGAGAGAACTGCGTTACTCGACGCTGCCGCCCTTCTTGCGCGTGATGTAGCCCGCGACGCGGTTGCGGACCTCCTTCGAGTCGATGTTCGTGAGTTCGACGACGACCTCCTTGTTGTGGTCGAAGTCCGTCCCGAACGCTTCGCCGTACTCCTCCAGCAGCGTCGTCGCCGTCTTCTTGACGTAGGCGGGTTTGATGGCCATGTCCGTTCGTCTCGTCGGCGCGGCTAAAAGCGTTCGTTTCTATATCGGAATTCGACCATGAGACCGGGTCTCGGGGGTGGTCGCGTGAGCCGTGACGTTCCGCTGACGGTCGCCGAGTGTGCGCCGACCCGGCGCGTCGTCGACCGCGTCGGAGGGAGTCCGACGACCGACCGCTCGCGGGCCCTCGAACCGGCCGACCTACTCGAGTCGTGTCGGTGGCGCTCGCTCGTCCGCGATGGCCCGCGTTCGCGTCTCCTCGTCCCAGTCGGTGAGCAAGCCGTAGCGCGTCATGGTGTCCATCCCGGCGAGTGCGGCACGCAACTGGAGGCCGACCAGCGGTACCTCCGCGACGCTGATGATGACGTCCGCCTGCAGGATGACGCCGTCCCGGAGGATGCAGTCGAGCAGGTCGACGATAGCGTCGTCCTCGTCCCTACGCGGTTCCATCGTCGACCTCCGGGACGAACGAGTACGGCGGCCACGGCCCCGTGAACCGGACCCGGACGCCCGCCTCGTCGGCCACGTCGTCAAGGACGCTCCCGATGGCGTCGACACCCTCCTCGTCGGCCAGCGCGGTCAGTCGCGCCTGGACCGCTCCCTCCTTCTCCGGCGTGTCACCGAGCGTCGTCGTCGGATCGTCCGGCTCCTGCACCTCCCGAGCGTGTTCGGCGACCCGCGTCCCGAGTGTCTCCGTCCGGGCCGCCCGGCGTTCCCGTCGAAGTTCGTTCAGGCGCTTGTCGTACTGCTTGTCGACCAGGAAGGCGGTCCCCTCCGTCGACTCGTCGCGCTGAGCCGCCAGTTCCCGTAGTCGCTCGTCGGACTCGACGATGGCCGCGTCGAGCGTCTCCTCGTCCACCAGTACCTCGATGCGGTACTCCGAACAGCCTGCGAGGTCGGTGAGTACGTCGGCGAACCGCTCGCGGTGCTCGGTCAGCCACGACCGGACCGTGTCGTCGTCGCCCTGGACGACCGTGTCGAACCGGAACGGGACCGGCGTCCCGAACCGCTCGGTGGCCGCGTCCACGACGGCCTGATGGGAGAGCAGCCAGCCCTGCACCTCGGTCGGGTCCGCGGAGTCGTACAGACCGGCACAGTCGTGGACGAACAGACCGACGTCCCCTTCGGCGAGCAACCGGACCGGTTCGTCCTCGACGCCGGCGAGTCCGAGAGGTCCTGGCTCCACACCCTCGTGGAGCGAGACGGCGCAGTAGCAGTACCGCGCCTCCCCCGAGTCGTCGGGGGCGTCGCCGACCGTGGCGGTCCGGTCGGTCACAGTTCCACCTGCATCATGGCGTCTCGGACGAGTCCGTCGAGGTCACCGCGCAGGTCGTCGACGTGGTCCTCGACGCCGTGGACCTCCTTCAGCCGGTCGAGTTCGTCCTCCAGCGTGGCGAGTTGCTGACCGACGCGCTCGATTTCGGCGTCCGTGAGCGACCCCGACTCCATCCGTCGGATGGCCTCGCGTTCGAGCGCCTCGACGACGAGTTCGACGACGGTGACGACGAGCGCCACCAGTCCGTCGCCCGCGGACTCCCCGTCGACGTCGATCCGTGTCATCCGTCGTCCCCCGTCTCGGGGGCGTCCCCTTCCGCGGTTTCGTCGGTATCCGCACTGTCGGCCGCCTCGTCGTCGCCGTCCACCGCGTCCTCGGCGGCGTCACCGACGTCCTCGACGGCGTCGGTCAGGTCACCCTCGCCCTCGTCTTCGTCGCCGGTCGCTCTCGGTCGCTCGCCGGCGCCTCCTCGGGGACCGCGGACCGAGATGGGGGCCGCATCGCCGACGTCCTCGCCCTCCTCAAGCGGTTCGACGCCGGCGGCCTCCTGGACGCGCTGGGCGTCGGTTCCGTCGGGGAACTGGAGGCCGTACTGTGCGGCCGTCTCGAAGGAGGCGATGGCCGCCCGGATGTGGACGCCGAGCAGTTCCGTCTCGCCGACGGACACCGCGATGTCGGCGTTGATGACGATTCCCTTGTCGAGCAGTAGCTCGACGACGTCCGCGAGGCTGTCTTTCTGTCGAGTCGGGCCGGCCGAGCGTGTGGGTTCAGGCATCGTCGTTCACCTCGTCGTCCGCGTCCTCGTACTTCTCGAACCGGTCGCCGTAGATGCGCCCGCGGTTCGGGGCCGAGGAGTACCGCGTCTCCGTCGGGACGGTCGAACCGCGTGCCGCGTTGCCGATGTCCGGGCGCGACCCCGCCATCGAGGAGAACGCGGTCGGGTTCCGCGAGTCCGGCTGACCGACGCTCTCCGTCTTCTCCTCCAGTTCCGCGCGTCGCTCGACCAACTGCTTCCGAGCGTCGAGCACCCCCTCGCGGAACTCGTCGATAGCGTCCCGAAGCTGGGTCTGGATACCGGCCTGGACCGCATCGTCGTCGGCGGCGTCCGCGAGCGTCGACCACTCGACGTCCTCGTCGCCGTCGCCGTCGCCGTCCTCGCCCATCCCGAGTCGGTCCTTCCACTCGGCGAGGCCCTCCTCGCCGAGTGCGTCCTCCAGTTCCGCCTCCAGTTCCTCGGCGTTGCGCCAGAACTCTCGGACGTCGACGGCGTCGAACAGTTCGCCGAGTTCGAGGATGTCGAGCAGCGTGTTCGTGTCGACGATGTCGTCGGTGTCCCCGGAGACGATGGCGTAGGCGATGTCGTCGACCGAGACGACCTCCGGCAGTCGGCTGAGGTCGATGGCGTCCGGGAGGTCGCCGGCGTCGACGGTCGAGGCGACGTCCTCGGCTTCGGCGGCGACGGCTTCGAGGTCTTCGAGCGCGTCGAGCGCCTCTCCGGTCGACCCCGTGGCGAGCGACGTGACGAGTTGCAACAGGTCGTCGCGCGCTCGGTCCGCGAGCGTCGTCTCCGTGTCGTCCCCGCCACCACTGTCCGCCCCCTCGGCGTCCGTGCCAGCGGGGTCCTCGGCGGAGTCGTCGCTCATCCCCGCACCTCGATACGACCGCTCAACTGTTCACGGGCCTGTTCTGCGACCTCCAACCGGGTCTCGATGTCCTCACGACGTTCCTCGTACTCGGCCTCGCTCAGTTCGCCCAGCTCGAACAGCAGGCGGTTCTCCTTCAGTTCGTCCCGGAGCGCGTCGGTGTCGTACATCCCCTCGATGGCCATCGCGTGGATGACGTTGAGGAGTCCGACGAACGGCCGGACGAGCAGGTCGTCGAGGACGAAGGTCATTGTGCCTCGATTGCGATGTCGACGAAGTTGTACGGGGCCCACGGCCCCGTGTACTGGAGCGTCAGGTCGCTGTGGGCCGCCTCGATGTCGTCGATGGCCTCGTCGAACGCCTCGCGTTCGTCGCGTTTCACGAGATACGAGCGGTTGAAGACGAGTCGGTCGGAGAACAGGTCGTTCTCGACGGTGCCGACGCTCACCTCGGAGAGTCGGTCGTCGACGTCGGCTTCGACCGCCGCGCGGTCGACCCGTGCCCCCTCGTCGGCGACGAGTTTCACGCCTAGCTCGTAGGTGCCCTCGATGTCGTTCAGCGACCGCGAGAACGTCGGTCGGCCGGTCCGGAGGATGTTCTTCAGCGGCCGTTTCCCCTCGAACACCATCCCGAACTGCATCGGGACGACGGTCCGTTCGGCGTCGACCAGCACCGCACGGAGGACGTCGTCGTGTGCCCGGACGTTCTCGTCGCTACGCTCGGGGTCCAACTCCTCGATGTCGGAGACGATGGCCGCCAGCGGACCGTGTGAGACGGTGTAGATGTCGTCGGCCCCGTCGACGCCGGTCTCGTCGACCGCGAGGTCGCCGCCGTCCTCGGTGACGCCGTACGCGTAAAGCTTGTCGCTCATGTGGCTATCGCGCGTGCCTTCTCCAGAGGGCCACCAATAGACAGTGCTTGCACAGGAAAGCCACCGCGTTTTGTCGGCGTTCGAGCCGGCCACCCTGGCCCACGCAGGCAACAAGACGAACCCCACCGTTCGAGTGAGTGAACGCGATGGCAACGAACACGCCGAATGCGTCGAGTCTCGCGGAAGTACTCGACCGAATCTTGGACAAGGGGATGGTCATCGACGTCTGGGCACGCGTCTCCGTCGTCGGTATCGAAATCCTCACCGTCGAGGCTCGCGTCGTCGTCGCGTCCGTCGACACGTTCATCCACTACGCACAACAGATATCGATGATAGAGCAAGCGAGCCAGTCCGGCGAGCTAGAGGACATGCAGGACCTCGAAACCGGCGTCGGGGCCATCGAGCCACGCGCAATCGAGGTCGAGGAGTCCTGAGCAGGGCGAGTGAACCATGTCCGAATCCGACGCAGACCAGTGCCGGGCGCTCACCGCGGACGGAGAGCGGTGCGGGAACGCCGCGGGAGAAGACGGCTTCTGCCACCAGCACGACGAGAGCGACTCGACCGTCGACGACGCCGAGGGGTCGTCGACCGACGAGGAGTCGTCGACGGAGGACGACGTGAGTAGCGAGAGCGAGTCGACCGACGGGGGAGACGGGGTCGGACTCATCGAGGTCCGAGACACCGTCCGCTCGAACGCCGGGCAACTCATCGGCCACCCGTTCGACGCGCTGGTCGAGGTCGGCCGTCGCCGCGACGACGCTGGCGACCCCGACGGCTGGGTCGCCGTCGTCGAGGTGGTCGAGCGGAAGGCCATCCCGGACACGCAGGACATCCTCGGGCGCTACGAGATAGACCTGAACGCCCAAGCGGAGTTCCAGGCGTACCGCCGCGTCCAGCGCCTCCACCGTGGCGACACGGGCGACACCGAAGTCTGACCCCTCAGGACCGGTCGAGCGTCCGCTCGAACCGGTCCCACGCGTCTCTGACGCGTCGCCCGCCACACGAGTCGACGACCGACTCGCAGTGGCGAATCCGCTCGTGGAGCGTCCCGTCGTCGTAACCGGAGACGCCGAGTCTCGACGCCGCCACCGTCGCGTCGACGACGGCCGCGTGCGCCCGGTCGACCGTCGGGACGACCCGCCGCTCGACGCTCGCCTCGATGGGTGTGAGTTCCCACTCCACCCACTGCGTCTCCCCCTCCGCCCCTTCTGCGACGGACTCGACGGCGACGTGGACCCACGCGTCCGCGCTCGCCAGCACCGGCGACTCCTCCTCACGGACGGTACAGGCCGCCTCGACGAAGTCGACCGGGTCGCGCGTGAACTGGACGTACCCCTCGCCGCGCTCGACGAAGTTCCGCCAGGTCCGGGTCCGCCCCCACGTCCGCGCGGTCACACGGTCGTGTGGGTCCGACGGCTCCTCGGGCGCGAACACCCCGAGTGCCGCGACGTTCCAGCGGTCGTTCGGGCCGAGCGTCGTCACGACGGACTCGACACAGCCCTCCCACGCGACGGGCCAGCCGTTCGGCGCGAGCGGGTCCGGCCGCGTCCCGACGTGGTCGTGGTCGCCCCCCTCGGTGTCGGTCGGGTCGCTCACACCTCGACCCCCCGTTCGAGCGCGACGAACAGCGCCGCGGCGGTCAGGTCCGCCGTCGTGCCGGGGTTGATACCCCGTTCGACGAACTCCTCGGCCAGCGCCTCGGCGTCCTCCTCGTCGTCGAGGACGGCCTGTGCGCGGTCGGTCGCCTCCCGTGCGCTCGCGGCGTCGCTCGTCGTGGCGACGAACTGGTCGATTCGTTCGGCCAGGAGGTGGAGGAACGCCCGCGCACCGCGTTCGGAGACCGGGCCGTCGTCCGCCTCGATGCGTTCGGCCGCCCGGAGCGTTCGGGGGTAGCCGTCGGTCCACTCGGCGGCGATGCCGTCGCCGGGCGCACTCTCGGCCATCAGGTCGGCGAGCGTCAGGTCGCGTTCTCTGACGGCCGGAATCGCCCCGCTCCCCTGGCGAACGTCGAGGTCGGACATCCCCTCGGGCGGGTCGTCGACGGCGACGCCGACGTGGTCGAACGCGCGGTAGAACGAGCAGGTGTCCTCGACGGTGGTCTCGGCGACGGCCGCACGGACCCCCTCGCGGGTGAGTGCGTCACGACTCGCCGCACGGACGAGCGGGCAGAGCGCCAGTAGCGCGCCGAACTGTGAGTTGCCGCCGCGCTGTCGACTCATCCCGCCGACGGCACGCTCGAACGCTTCCCCGAGGGGGCCGTCCCCGGCGGCCAGTCGGAGGCCCGGCGTGGCACCGACCGCCCCCGCGAGGAAGTGGTCGAAGTGGAGATCCGCGTGGTCGCGGTGTCGGTCGACGTTGCCCGGTTTCGGCGTGCCGGCGACCTCCAGCAACAGCGCGAGTTCCGCGTTCTGGACGACGTCGCGGCGGGGCGGGCCGTCCGACCTGTCGTCGCTCATCGTCGCTCCGCGGACCGTGTCGGCCGCTGGTGGCCCGCGAACCACGCGTCGGTCGCCTCTCGGACCCGACGGAGGACGCGCGGGTCGTCGCTCGGACGGCCGACGCTCACCGCGTCCGCACCGTCGTCGAGGTACTCGCGGACGGTTCGACGGTCGCGGACGCCGTTGTTCGCGATCACGAACGCGTCACACGACTCGACCACTGCGCCGACGACGGACTCGGAGTCCATCGCGTCGACGTGGAGGACGCTCGCCCCCGCCTCGACGAGTCGCGGGGCGAGCACCGGGAGGACGACGCCGTCGACCTCCGCGCGGACCTTCACGCTCACCGTCGCCCCGGTGTCGCTGGCGACCCGGACCTGTTCGCAGAGCCGGTCGGCGTCCCGGAGGAGTGACTCGCCAACGCCCGCCGCACACATCTCGTCCTGCCGGCAGTGCGCGTTCAGTTCGAGGAGTGCGTCGTGGTCCACACACACCTCGGCCACGTCACGAATCGGGTCGAGCGTCGTACTCCTGACGTTCACCCCGGCGCGTATCGGAGCGTCGTCGAGCGCCGCCAACTGCGATTCGACGAACGCTACCGGGGCTGCTGGCAGGAACTCCTCGCGGTCACGGGCGACGAGCGCACGGGCGGCCGTGCGGGTCGCCTCGTCGAGCGCGACACCGCCGAGGAAGGCACACCCGGCGAACTCGCTGGCCGCGAGCGCCCACCGGGCGTCGGCGGCCCCCGAGAGACTGGCGAGCGCGACCCGTGGCTCGAACCCCCCGAACTCGGCGGCCGAGTCGCTCGTCCGGTCCATCGTCAGGCCACCTCGTCGAGCGCCTCGCGCACGGCACGGGCCACCCGTTCGCTGTCGGCGGGCGTGTCGAGTGTCGTGTCGGTCCGGACGACCGGTCGGGCGAGGTCGGTGTCGTCGTCGGTGTCGAGGACGAACGCGTCGGCGAACGGGTAGGTGTCGGCGACGCCCGCCGTCGAGGGGTCGTGGCCCGTCGCGTCCATCAGTTTCGCGGCCGGTCCCGAGAACACCCGGTCGCCGACGAACGGCGAGACGGCGACGACGCGCCCGTCGTCGAGGGCCGCTCGGAACCCGTCGAGTGCGAGCATCGGCCCGACGCTGGTGACGGGGTTGGAGGGACCGAGTACGACCGGCGCGTCGAGGGCGTCCCGCACCGCCGGCGTCACCGTGGCGTCCTCGCTCCCCC
>NZ_WSZK01000003.1 GCF_009791395.1 Halomarina oriensis | reverse complement strand
CGCTGTTAGACTCGCGGCACGGGTCTATCAGTTGAATCAGTCGAGTTTCAGTGAAAGAAAGCCATCTCGTTGCTTGCCGGTCTAGTTGGACAGAGAGCACGCGTGCATCAGACAAAACCACAACCCTCACACGTCTCCCATATCCTGAGTACTGAATAGAGTTCGAATCGGTCACCAGTGCTCGCCGAACCCGCTGCACTCGAATTCGTGAGCCCGTTGGCAATCGTGAGTGCAGTCAGCCCTCGTCAACGACCACGTACGACCCGAAATCCTCAACAGAGCCGACTGGCGGGTTCCCGAGTCCCAGCCAGATATTCGCGCCCCCTCTTCGGAGTGGTTCAGGAGATTGCGTACGACATCCGGATGGACACGAACGACACCACCCTTCGGAACGTCGTGAACCTCGCCCTCAATGGCGATCTGTCCCTCCGTCAGTGCGACGAATACCTCCTCCTGGCCTTCGTGTGTGTGCGGCGTGGTCACCTCACCCGGTTCGACAGTGACCTGATTGATTCGCAGCTCCGTGCACCCGAGTGGGTCCGTCAGCTTTCAGACTGTGCTCTCACACGTATCGAACTGATCCGGTGGGACGTTCTGTGGCCTAACGATACTATAGCCATCTTCCATGATTCACAACCCAAGATGGTATCGTATAACTGTTTTTGGTAAAACGCCCGTACACTTGGAGAGTCTATCTATGGAAAATCACTCTGACCCAATGATCGATTCATCCAATCGACGTGAAGATTAGCGGTCTCGAGAGTAACAATCACGACGGACCACGTCTAACTTCCCTTCCAGACCGTATCCGACTGCTTCACGCTGACCAGACCAAGACTTCGTCGTCGGTAGCAACGCCCACAGCAATACGACCGTCGTTGAGCTGGATGCCTGTGATATTGCTCTGGAGTCTGGCTCCCAACTCCCACGTCCATCGTACTTTGGGCCCCTGAGCAGTGTGAGCGACGCCAGCGAGCCGTTCGCGATCCGTTGTCGGGAGGAGGATCTCCACAGTGCCGTCATCGTTGAGGTCGGCGGCAACTGCGCCGTCGATATTTCGGGAGCCATACGTATGAGACGAAAACCCCTCGCTGGTGGCACGAACGGTCAATCGACTGCCTTCGAGGCGGTAGTACTCCAGCGTATGTGTGACGTGGGGTTTTAGAACGACGGCGAGTTCGGGTGTTCCGTCGGGTCCGAACGGAGCTACCGCGAGCTGGTGCCGCCAGCCCGGGCCGTACACGGGGCCGGTCGCGATACGCTGGCCAGCCGTCGAGTAGACGGCGATGCGTGCTCCGTGGGTAGGGTCAGCAATCGTAGTCACGATCTCTGGCTTCCCGTCGCCGTCAAGGTCCGCAACGAGCGGCTGCAACCCCTCGAAAACCATCGGTGCATCGAGCTTCGACCGGACGACGGTTCTCCGTTCTACCGTATCAACGACGATAAGAGAAGATGGTTCGAGGCCGTCGCCGAGGGCACCGTGCCCATAGCGGTCTGTCACGTCTCCGTAGATCGCGTATCGGCCGTTTCCGACGGCTGCTGGCCGGACATCGGGCGGTGCGTCGATCGGAAAACGGGTGCGGCTCTCCCCGTCTATCACGAGGTCGCCGTTGCGCGCAACGAAGAGCCGGCGGGGGTGAGATCTGTTGCCGTTCGCTGGAGCGACCATCTGGCCCGCTTGTGGGCTCTTGCTCAAGGGGTCGGTGAGCAGACGTGGTCCGTCGCCGCTACCTGCCACTACTGGTGGGCTGTCGGACGCTCGCGACTGCAATCGGTTTTCGGTTGTCATTTCTCCACCGTCGACCTGCCACCGGACTACCGACCCATCATCCGTGACCGCAGTCCAGTAGCTTCCTGACGGAGCAGGATGTGCCACGAGCCATTCCGGGCGACTATCGACCGCAATCCGGACGGGTTCGGTGTTACGGAGGGCAGCAGCACCTCGGAGAAACCGATTGCCAGCCGGTTGTGGATGCGTGTACCAGTACGGACCGGAGAGTACCTCAGCAATCGATGTCCTGGTTGGCTCGACAGTCGAAGTCGACCTGGAGTCGTCGCTCGCACAGCCTCCCAACCACGTCGAGAGTCCGACAGTGCCAGCTAGTACCGCCCGGCGCGTGGGCATTGAATGGAATTGGACAACCACTACCAAAGTCATTGGCCTACACGTTCCGTGTGGAAGCCGGCATGTAGCAGACGGACGAGAACGGCACTCTGCACTGACCGACGAGAGAGGTGAGGGGTTACGTTGCCCATTCGGATGTCACGTACCTCCGACTCCCATCCAACATCCGTGACAAAAGCAGCAACGACGTACTGGAATTCTTCGATGTACTGTTCCGGAACACTCTCTACAGCGACAACCTCAACGAGGAGTTCGTACAGGCGTCGGACGCGGACGAGAGCTTGTACTGTACGCCAACCGAGCGTTGCAGAGTACATGAGCACCGCTCACAGTCGGGTCCGAGAGACGCACACTGGGGGGCTGCGACTGCGCCCTCGATTGGTTGTCCGGTCTCACCGAACGCCACACACGCGACTCGTCTTTATTCTGAACGGTGACGATACGGGACTGTGAGTACCTTCGTCGTCGTCGGTGGGGATGCTGCCGGCATGTCCGCAGCGAGTAAAGCGAAACGGGACGACCCCGACCTCGACGTGGTCGTCTTCGAGAAAGGCGAGTGGATCTCGTACGGGGCCTGTGGGCTTCCGTACTACATCAAAGGTGAGATTCAGTCACTGCAGGACCTCGTCTCGGTGACACCCGAGCAGTTCCGCGAGGAACGGGATATCGACCTCCGGACGGGCCACGAAGTGGTCGCCATTGACCCCGACGACCGAACCGTCACCGCTCGGAGCGACGCAGGCGAGGTCGTCCAAGAGTACGACCACCTGTTGATAGCGACGGGCGCGGCCGCCGTCACCCCACCCATCGACGGTCTCGACAGGCAAGGGCTCTACACACTCGGATCGATGTCCGACGGGAAGGACCTCCGGGAGTACGTCAGCCGAGCGCGCGAAGAGGAAGATCTCCAGCAGCCAGACCGTGGCCCGGCGTGCCAGTTCCTCGAGACGTGCAACGGTCCCGTGGGCGTCGTCGGTGGCGGGTACATCGGTGTCGAGATGGCAGAGGCGCTGGCAGCCAACGGCTTCGAGGTCCACCTGTTTCAACGGGGCGACCGTATCCTGAAGTCGTTCAGCGAGGCGACTAGCGAGGCCGTCCTTGAGCACCTCGGCGAACAGGACGTGGCAGTCTACCTCAACGCCGAAGTCACCTCGTTCGAGGGCACCGACGCCGTCGAGGCGGTCAAAACGGACGACGACCGCGTTCCGGTCGAGATGGTCCTCGTCGGGACGGGCGTCCGTCCGCGAACAGACCTCGCCGAGGACGCCGGTGTCGAACTCGGGGAGACCGGCGCGGTCGCGACCGACGCGTATCGAGAAACGAACCTGCCGGACGTGTACGCAGCAGGTGATTGCGCCGAAGCCACCCACGTCGTTACTGGCGAGGCGGTCCACGTGCCGCTCGCCCTGACCGCCAATCGCCACGGCCGCGCTATCGGGCAGACGGTGGCGGGCGAACGCACCGAGGGTGGCGGCGTCGCGGGGACTGCGGCGGTCAAAGCGTTCGACATCGAAGCCGCTCGAACAGGCGTGCTCGACCACGACATCGCCCAGGCAGCCGGTTTCGACCCGCTGGCCAGGACTATCGACGCGAAATCACGGGCCGGCTACTACCCTGAGAGTGGCACCGTTCGGGTGACGCTCACGGTCGACCGACCCACCGGGCGGGTGCTTGGCGGAAGTCTAGTCTCGGAATACGGCGAGGGAGCGGTTCACCGGAGTCACGCCCTCGTCGGGGCGGTAACCGAGGGCGTCAGTGTCGCCGAGCTCGCGAATTACGACCTGGCGTATGCGCCACCGTTCAACACGACGTGGGACCCGGTGTTGACCGCCGCAAAAGTCATCGAAGGACAGCGCTGAGTCAACGTGGCTGGTCGGTTGTGTCACTCTGCGAACAATTTCAGTAATCGACGCACGCCGACAGTAAGCAGTGCGAAAGCCCGGCCGCGCACCGGCTTCGCCGGGAGCAGCCCGGACCGTGGAGGTGGCTGGGGCGATGGCTCGTCAAAAAAGGCCGCGGCCGACCTACGCCCACCAGCGCCCGCGCTCGGGGAAGACGATCCGGGACCACCCCGTCGCAACGAGCGAACATCGACCACGGTGCCAGCTCTTTGTGACGTTACAGAGGCGCACCACCTCGCCCTCCGCGACGACGGGCTGATTCGAGCGCTCCCACACCGTGAACTTGGTCACCGCATTCTCGTCGGCGATCAACCCGACCTGCTGGATGTTCGGGGTCGAGGGCTCCCACAGTTCGATGATCTCACCTTCCACCGTCACCTCGCCCACTGGGACCTCGGGCACCTCCGCGATGGGCACGATGACTCCCGAGATGCGCTTCTCATCCTCGACCGTCTTGAGGACGGCACTCCCCACGTCCTCGCCACTTGCGACTCGCTCTGCGACCCGGCGCGCCACGACCGCTCGGCTCTCACCGCCGCGCACTCGCTGGTGCACTCGACTCGCCTGCCGGTTCACCTCGCCGAGCTCCGCTCTCGTCAGGTCTTCCTGGGGATGTACACGTTCCTCTCGCACTCGCCCACACGTCTCCTCGGCCACCGCTCGCGTTCGCTCTGCCCGTCCCTCCTGGCTCCCGAACGTCGCCTGCGCACTGATGTGCGCCAACTCTTCTTCCCGCGCCCGGATGCACTCCTCCTGTTCGAGGGTCACGCCGTAGATCCGCTCCTCGCTCGTGTCGACCATCCCGTCCGGATGGTTCGCGTCCACCTTCGCCTGGATCTCCTGTTCGACGGAGGGCCGCAGCTCTGGTGCCTCATCGACAACCGCCTCCTCGACCGCCCGCTCGTCCGTCTGTTCGAAGCCCTGTTCATCGACCGAAACCTCATTACCGAATACGTTCTTAGTTGCCATTGCTGAATCCGAAGGCGCTCACTGAGCGTCCGACACTGCGATCTAGTCCATCGCAGTTTTCCACACACGACGACCCGACCAGTCACGACTGCGCGCTCGCTCGCGCCTTCGCGAGCGCCCCCGGGCGCGAGCGAGCGCGCTCCGAGGTGACCGGCACCACAGAGCCCCGCGCTGCGTCCGCCCGGAGCGAGCGGCCAGCGGAGTATGCGTCGCGAGGTGAACGGAGTGAACCTCCGGCGGATACCCGCTGGCGTCGAGGGCACACGCCCGGACCGGGCGCTCGCAGTGTGGAGAGCGCCCGCACGCCCGGACTGGTCGGTCGCGAGCGAATCGCGGGCCAGAGTACAGCGAGGCCCGCAGCGGAGGGCGGCACGCGCCGAGCGGGGCGGGCCACAAGAACACACCAGCACCACCGACTACCGACTGCTGGCCGGCTCCTCCTCCTCCTCGAGAGTCACGTGCGATCGGACCGCCTCGATGAGCTCACGAGCGGTCCGCTGAATCCGCTGCAATCGCTCGTCGATGGTCTCAACGGCCTCGTCGCTCCATGCGGTGACGTACAACGCCGAGGTGCTCGCGTCAAGGCCGACGTGCTGAGCGACGACGTACGCGACCGCCTCGGCTTCGACCTCCGTCGTCGAGGGCTCGTCGTCCGAGCGCTCTGCGTGCAGTTCGGCATGCGCGAACTCGTGGATGGCAGTCCGAGCCAGGTCGGCGGTGTTCTCGTGGTCGAGAACCTCGATGACTGGTGGGTCAGACATCGGGGCGCAGACGCCCTTGGCCGACCCATGCGACCACTCGGCCTCGGCAACGAGCGAGTAGTCGTACCCCCGCTCCTGCGCGACGGCTTCTAACGCGGGATGAAGCGCCGACGCATCGCCGCGGGCTGCCATATCCACCTCGGGAAGGGGCTCGCCCTCCGTTTGAGAGACGTCGAACACGGGGACGGGTTTGAACGCGACCACACCGCGCTCCCACTCGTCGGTCGGTATCTCGGTTCCCTCGCACACCGAGCGTTCGCAGTACGAGGGGCTGTTTCCACACGCGGGACACTGCTTCGCCATGATCGGCGCCCAGATCCAAATGGCCTGTTCGCCCTTCTGCACGGTGCGGTCGAACTCGTTCCTCCACGTATTGAATCCCGCCACGCGGGTCGCCTCAGGTCGCTGGAGTGCGATGAGCAGCTGGTTCTGCGTCGAGTACTCGTGAAACCGGCTCACCACGTCCAGCCACTGCTGGAACTGCTCGTTCGTCGCTGCGTCCGCAACCCCCTCGCGCAACTGGTCCAGCCAGTCGTCGATGGCGCCACTCATCCGGTCGGCGCGGTCCTCAGTCTCCAAAAACGAAACACGGGCAGTGCTGTCGGTTGTCGAGTGTTGTCGGGTCATCACTGAAATCAGGCCCACGATCGAACGCGCTGCCGTGCGCCCTGCACCGCTTGAGGGCCGACAGACACCACCGACGAGCGGCTCGTCAGTCGTTACCCCACAGTTCCCGGTGACCCGGCTTGGTGGGGTAACCGAAAGCCGCGTTCGACTCCGCTGGTCGTGACGCAACGCGAATCGGGCTCGGAGTGGATGGTCCGATGCCCTCTCGATCGCCTGACCCGACTGCATCGTAATGGACCGAATCAGTCGACGGTACGAGCTCGGTATCGACACCGTTCGGTGCAGTTACCCTACATCTCGTTAGAGATTCTACCATCCTGGGGTAAGGAATGCCGAGGAGACCGGCGACAATGCCACTCAGGATGGTGCCTCTCCACCAACAGCAGGGGACCACTGTCACCTCGGGAGGTCGGACTCAGTCGTCGAGTGCGCCGATCGAGACGAGATAGTCCCGAACCTCGACGACGAACGTCCGGTAACGGTCGAGGTCCTGCAGTGCGTTGTAGACGACGTCGTGGTCGATAATCTGGCCGTAGGTATGCGAGAGGACGTTTCGAAAGCGCGCAGCCTGCGCCATCTCCTCGGCCGTCGTCGGAGAAAGAATACCAAGTTCACCGAGTGCCCGCATCGCGTCGGGGTTGCTCGTAGGGGGCTGGCCGCGGTCGTGTTTGACGAGTTCCTCACCGATGTCGATCGACGCCTCGGTCATCTTCACGAACCGCCGTTCGACGATGTCACGAGCGTCAGAGTCGTTGATATACTCCTCACGGGACACCTGCTGTTTGCGAGCAAGTCTCCCCAAACTTTCCTCGATCGTCTCGACGGCGGTGAGAATCCGGTTGAGTCGGTCGGCTGGAAACGGATCGTCAGTCATCGGTCGCGCTGGTCGCCCTCAGACGCCGTGCCAGCAGTCGCTCGGAGATGCTCGTCGATGCGGGCGAGGGCGCTGTCGAAGCGTTCGCGTGGCGAGCGCTCTTCTGCCTCGGACGGTGCGGTGAGTCGCTGGCGCACTTCGGCAGCCGTCGAACGATCACCGACGAGCACCACGCCGTGGTCGAAGACCGCCTCAGCGACGGCAGGGGAGAGCGTCCGGACGTCCACGAGGTCCACGTCGTCAGTGTCGAGGGCGGCGCTCAGGTCCGCACTCAGCCCGAACAACGTGTCGTTGTACGTCGGGTCATCGCGGGGGACCGCCTCGAAGTCGACCGCAATGTCGATATCACTGGCCGGATGGGCCTCGCCCGTCGCGTGCGACCCGAAGAGCACGGCGAGACGGACCGGATGCTCCCGAAGGATCGCTCGGAGCTCCTCGACCGGCAGGGAGTCGTCGACGTCAGCCATCTCACCAGCCCTCATTGGCACGAATAACGGTCTCACGACATATAAACACCCACAGACCCCCCGATGAGCGGCGACGCGGAGCCACCGTCAGACGAGTGGGAACCATATCCGGAGCCGTCGTCCCCACGACCTGAGTTGGTGGCGCACCGCCTGCTGACGGTCACGTTGGAGGACACCGACTTCGTCGTAGAACGTCCGCCGAGCGGCGGGCATCTCCCGCAGGCAGGTCTCACAGTCCGCACAGACGAACTCAAGCTCACCACGGAGGTCGGACTCGATCGACTCGACGGTCCCCTTTTCATCGAACGTGCGTGTCTCGTAGACGAGCTGTCTCGCCACGAACTGTCGGGCGGTACACTCGGGACACCGGGTGTATCCAAGGGGCTGGTGCTCGTCTCCCCCTGGTGTGTCCTCGTCACCGTCCGCACTCGATTCGTTCGACGCTTGTGCGTTCAGAGGCTCGTCTGTCGCTCTCGACCACTCTGGCCTGCTCGCTCCCGAACGATCGATGCGCTGCTCGAGTGACGAACGGTCGGACCTACGACGAACTGCGCA
>NZ_WSZK01000029.1 GCF_009791395.1 Halomarina oriensis | reverse complement strand
TCGACTCCGCGGAGAAAGACCAGAAGTCCCGCGTCGGTGCGCCGACGACGAACATGATGCACGACAAGGGGCTCTCGACGAACATCGGCTGGCAGGACAAGGACGCCTACGGCAACTCCCTGTCCAGCCGCCAGCGCGAGAAGATGCAACGGCTCCGCACGTGGAACGAGCGCTTCCGCACGCGTGATTCCAAGGAACGTAACCTCAAACAGGCGCTCGGGGAGATCGACCGCATGGCGAGCGCACTCGGCCTGCCCGAGAACGTTCGGGAGACCGCGAGCGTCATCTACCGCCGGGCGCTCGACGAGGACCTCCTCCCCGGCCGGTCCATCGAGGGCGTCGCCACCTCCGCGCTCTACGCCGCCGCGCGACAGGCCGGCACGCCACGGAGCCTCGACGAAATCACCGACGTGAGCCGCGTCGAGAAGGACGAGATCGCCCGTACCTACCGCTACGTGGTGCGCGAACTCAACCTGGAGATTCAGCCGGCGGACCCCGAGAGCTACGTGCCGCGGTTCGCCAGCGACCTCGACCTCTCCGACGAGTCCGAGCGTCGCGCCCGTGAACTGCTCCGGAACGCCAAGGATGCCGGCATCCACTCCGGGAAGTCCCCCGTGGGACTCGCCGCGGCCGCCGTCTACGCCGCCTCGTTGCTCACCAACGAGAAGGTGACGCAGTCGCAGGTCAGCGACGTGGCAAATATCTCGGAGGTCACCATCCGCAACCGCTACCACGAACTCCTCGAAGCCGAGAGCGGCACCCCGTCGCTCTGATGGGGCGAACCCACGAGTACGTCTGTCCGACCTGTGGTGCGGTGGTCGAACGACCCTTCCGCGCGCCCTCCGTCGTTCGCCAGTGTGACAACGGCTGTTCGTTCGGTCACTTCCTCAGAGCCGACATCCTCGCCCGTGTCGAGGAGGTTCCGGAGGAGGCACGCCCCGACGACTGGAACGAGATGGAAGTCGAGAACCGGTTGCTCGTCGCGATGCGCGAGGGCGTCGTCTCGATGCCCGACCTCCGCTGAGCGGGCGGTCGTCGCTCACGACTCGCAGTCAGAACAGCGAGAGCGCCGCCATCCGCGCCCGTCGCTTCACACCGCCCCCGAACTGCCGGACACTGACCCGCCACGGCGTTCGACTGCCGACGACGGTGGTTCGTCCCTCCGTGACGGCGTCGAGGATGCCCTCCGCGGAGCGGTCGTCGGTAGCGACCTGTGTGACCGCCTGCCCGACCATCTCGGCGATGTGTGCGTCGCTACCCGCGGTCATCGGGAGGCCGCGACGCTCGGCGAACCGTTTGGCGCGTCGGTTCGACCGGCCGGTGAACAGCCGGGAGTTGTACACCTCGATGGCGTCGGCGGCCGCGAGTTGTTCGTTCGAGATGTGTGGGGCGACGCCGTGACGGGAGCGCTGGAACGGGTGGGGGACGACGGCGATGCCGTCTTGCTCCCGGATACGGTCGAGCGTCTCGTCGAACGGCAGACCCGCGGGGACACGCTCCTCGAGGCCGAACCCGAGGACGTGCCCTGCGGCGCTGGTTATCTCCATGCCCGTGATACCGACGAGGCCGTACTCCGGAGCGAGGTCGGCCATCCGGAGTGAGGCGTCTATCTCGTCGTGGTCGGTGACGGCGAGGGCGTCGAGGCCGACGGCCGCCGCCTGCTCCAGGAGGAGTTCGACGGGGTCACGACCGTCGTACGAGAGGTCGGAGTGGCTGTGAAGCTCGACGCTGAGCACGGTTCGAGTAGACCCGGCGAGAGCAAAAACAGTCCGGTCGGAGGCATGAATGCGTCGTGACAACACGAATCAGCCCACCAAGCGTGGTCCGAAGGGTGGCTGCCGCACTACTGTAAAATACACTTAGTTGGTCAGAACTGCGGTGCTCTCCGCCCCGACACCACACGTTCATGGATACAATTGGGGCTCCGACCACCCTCCGATGGAAACCCCTATTGTCCCCCTTCGCGCACCACCTGCCAATGAGCCTCGTCCCGTCCGACCGTGACCTCGTCGTCGCGGAACTGGGCCGTGACCCGACCCCGACCGAGGAGGCGCTCTTCGAGAACCTCTGGAGCGAACACTGTGCCTACCGCTCTTCACGACCGCTGCTGTCGGCGTTCGAGAGCGACGGCGACCAGGTCGTCGTCGGGCCGGGCGACGACGCGGCCGTCGTCGCACTCCCCGACGCGTCGGGGGAGGGCTACTCCGAGGAGTGGTACGTCACGCTCGGTATCGAGAGCCACAACCACCCCTCCTACGTCGACCCGTTCGACGGCGCGGCGACGGGCGTCGGCGGCATCGTCCGCGACACGCTCTCGATGGGCGCGTACCCCATCGCCCTCGCGGACTCGCTGTACTTCGGCCCGTTCGAGCGCGAACACTCCCAGTATCTCATGGACGGCGTCGTCGAGGGCATCGGCCACTACGGTAACTGCATCGGCGTTCCGACGGTGACGGGCAGCGTCGCGTTCCACGAGGACTACGTCGGGAACCCGCTCGTCAACGTCGCCTGCGTCGGCCTGCTGCACGACGACCGCCTCGTCACCGCCGTCGCCGAGGAACCGGGGAACGCCCTCGTCCTCGTCGGCAACGCGACGGGGCGTGACGGCCTCGGCGGGGCCTCCTTCGCCAGCGAGGACCTGGCGGAGGACGCCGAGACGGAGGACCGTCCCGCGGTGCAGGTCGGCGACCCCTACGCCGAGAAGCGCCTCGTGGAGTGCAACGAGGCGCTCGTCGACGATGACCTGCTTCGGTCGGCCCGTGACCTCGGAGCGGCGGGTCTCGGTGGAGCCTCCTCCGAACTCGTCGCCAAGGGTGGTCTCGGTGCGGACATCGCGCTCGAACGCGTCCACCAGCGCGAACCGGAGATGCACCCCCTCGAAATCCTCCTCGCCGAATCGCAAGAACGGATGGTCTACGAGGTCCGCCCCGAGGACGTCGACCGGGTACGGGAACTCGCCGACCGCTTCCACCTCGGCTGTTCGGTCATCGGCGAGGTCACCGACGGCGACTACACCTGCACGTTCACCGACGGCGGCGAGACGGAGACGGTCGTCGACGTCCCCGCCGAGTTCCTCGCCGACGGCGCGCCGATGAACGACCTCGACCACGTCGACCCGGACCCGCAGTCCCGCGACCTGCCCGACGTCGACCTCTCGGATGCGTTCGAGGCCGTCGTCGGTGCCCCCTCGACGGCGAGCAAGTCGTGGGTCTACCGCCAGTACGACCACGAGGTCGGCACCCGGACGGCGGTCGGACCCGGCGGTGACGCCGCGCTGGTCGCCGTCCGCGAGGCCGACACCGGACTCGCGTTCTCCTCGGGTGCTGACCCGAACTGGACGACCGCGAATCCCTACGAGGGCGCACGTGCGGTGGCACTGGAGAACGCGACGAACCTCGCCGTGACCGGTGCACGACCGCTCGCCGCCGTCGACTGTCTGAACGGCGGCAATCCCGAGAACCCCGACGTCTACGGCGGGTTCCGGGCCATCGTCGACGGTCTCGCCGAGATGTGTGCGGCCCTCTCGGTGCCCGTCGTCGGCGGGAACGTCTCGCTGTACAACGACTCGGTCTCGGGGCCGATTCCGCCGACGCCGACGCTGGCGATGGTCGGGACGAAGACCGGGTACGATGCACCGTCGAGTGCGTTCGTGGGCGAGGGGACGCTGCTCGTCGTCGGCGACGACGTGCTGGCGGGTGGCGAGGCCGGCCTCGGTGGGTCGGAACTCCTCGCGCAGTTCGGTGGGAGCGACCGCTTCCCGACGCTGCCCGAGACTCCGGCGAGCGTGGTCGACGCGCTGGCGGCCGTGGCGAACGACGAGTCCACCCTCGCGGTCCACGACGCCAGCCACGGCGGCCTCGCAGTGACGCTCGCCGAGATGGTGACCGACGACGCGGGCGCGACGGTGACGCTCGACGCCGACGCGCCCGCGGTCGAGTGTCTCTTCCACGAGCAGGTCGGCCGCGCCGTCGTCGAGACGACCGACCCCGACGCCGTCCGTGGGGCGTTCGACGGCGTCGCCTCCGTGACCGAGGTCGGTCGGGCCGACGGTTCCGGGACGCTCTCGGTGACCGTGGACGGGGAGACGCTCGACGACGACGCGGCGGCGATCCGTGACCTTCGGTCGGTCGTCGAACGCGAACTGGAGTGACCGTCGCCCGGAGGGAGTGACGGACGGGGCTTTTTGTCGCCGACGTGCCTCCAGCGACCGATGGACTCCGAGAGAGAGAAGATGCTCGCTGGCGAACCGTACGACCCGAGCGACGCCGAACTCGTCGCCGACCGACGTCGGGCGGAGTCGACGGCGGCCGAATACAACCGGACCGACCCGGACGAGAGCGACGAACGCCAGCGCCTGCTCGACGGTCTGTTCGGGTCGGTCGGCGAGCACGTCAGCGTCGAGCCACCGGTTCGCTGTGACTACGGCTCCAACGTCCACGTCGGCGACCGCTTTTTCGCCAACGTCGACTGTGTCTTCCTCGATGTCTGCCGAATCGAGTTCGGCGACGACTGCATGCTCGGGCCGGGGGTCCACGTCTACACCGCGACCCACCCGCTGAACCCCGAGGAGCGCGCGGCGGGACTGGAGTACGGCAAACCGGTCACGGTCGGCGACGACGTCTGGGTCGGCGGGCGAGCGGTGCTCAACCCCGGCGTGACGGTCGGTGACGGGGCGATGGTCGCATCTGGGGCCGTCGTCACCGAGGACGTGCCGCCGCGGGTCGTGGTGCAGGGGAACCCGGCGGACGTGGTCCGAGAAATCGAGTGAGCGGTCGGTGGGTGCTTCGACTGGGTGGCCGACGGCTCAGAGCGTGAGGAGGATGGGGACGCCGAACACGACGAGGAGGCCGACCAGCGCGACGAGTGCACCGATGCCGACCATGCGGTTCGTGTACGGTCCCTGCGGTGCGGTCTGGCGATGGTCGGGTCGTGGCTCGGGGTGGTCGTTCCCCTCGACGGCGTGGTCCTCGTGGTGGTCCGGGTCGTCGGCGTGGTCGCTCATACCCTGTGCTCCCGCCGGTGACTACTTTGACCTGTCGGACTCACCCGCGGGGTCGGTGGTGAGGTCGAACGGGAACGTTCATGTAGCACGACCCGAACAGTGTTAAAGATGTTACAGTCAGCAATACAGACAGTACTGCCGCTTCAGGGAGAGGCCGCGGGGATGGTGGTCGTCTTCGTCGTCCTGGCACTGTTCCTCGCCGCCATCGTCGGTATCGTCGCCGGTCGGTGGTACGCCTTCGAGAAGGCGGACCGGCCGGGGTGGACGTCGCTGATTCCCATCTACCGAGTCTACGTCAAACTTCAGGTCGCCGATAAGTCAGGGTGGTGGGTTCTTCCCGCGATGGTTCCCCTGGTCAACGTCGTCGTCCTGCCGAAGATCAACTACGACTTCGCCAAGACGTTCGGGATGGACGGCGCGACGGCGGCGATCTACGGTCTGGGACTGTTCTTCCTGCCGTTCGTCTTCTGGCCGCTGTTGGCGTTCGGCGACTACTCGTACGAGCCACCGGCACAGAACACCGTCCACGAGGACTGGGCCTGAGCGGGAGGCGGGTCACACGACGAACCGGCGCGTCGTGGGAGTCGAACCGGTCGGAATCCCGACGCGAGAAACGACTATTGCTGTCACGCGTCAAGGTCGACCATGTCGATTCCCGGCTACGACCCGGCGGACCTGGACCGGATGTTGCTCGCACGTCTCGACGAGGAGGACCTGGGGACGGTGCTGGACACCGAACAGCTCCGACGCTACGAGGCGGGCGCTGACCTCGTGGACGTGTTGAGCGAGGCGGAGATACGCGAGGTTCTCGGGGACGGGTCGAAATCGTGAACAGAGCGGGCCGCGAAGGCCCGCACGTGCTGACCAAACGCATCATCCCGTGTATCGACGTGGACGTGGACGACGACGGCGAACCGGCGGTCTACACCGGCGTCCACTTCGAGAACCTCCAGTACACGGGTGACCCGGTCGAACTCGCCCGCGAGTACAACGCGGCCGGGGCCGACGAGTTCGTCTTCCTCGACATCACCGCGAGCGCCGACGGCCGCGAGACGATGCTCGGGGTCGTCTCGGCGGTGGCCGACGAGTGTTTCATCCCGCTGACCGTCGGCGGCGGCATCCGGACCCGCGAGGACATCAAGGAGACGCTGCGGGCCGGTGCGGACAAGGTCTCCATCACGACGGGGGCGCTCGAACGCCCCGAACTCATCACCGAGGGCGCACGAGCGTTCGGCAACCAGTGTATCGTCATCAGCGTCGACGCCCGGCGGCGCTACGACGAGGCCGGCGAGCACTACGAGCAGGTCGACGGCGAGTCCTGCTGGTTCGAGTGTACGAAGAAGGGCGGCCGCGAGGGGACGGGCATCGACGTCGTCTCGTGGGCGGCCGAGGCCGAAGAACGCGGCGCGGGCGAACTGTTCGTCAACTCCATCGACGCCGACGGGACGAAAGACGGCTACGACCTGCCGCTCACGGGCGCGGTCTGTGACGCCGTCTCGACGCCGGTCATCGCCTCCTCCGGTGCGGGCAGTCCAGAGCACATGCGCGAGGCGTTCGACGCTGGCGCGGACGCCGCGCTCGCCGCCTCCATCTTCCACTTCGGCGAGTACACCATCGACGAGACGAAGGCGTACCTCGCGGACCACGGCGTTCCCGTCCGGCGCTGAGTCCACGAACCACCCGCCGTAACCCCGCTCTGAGTTCGCCAGGCGCTCGCGGGAAGTTCACCGGGCGGTCGCCGGTGTGCGAACGCTCGAACGCGACCAACGGGCGAGAGGTCGGGCCGTACACCGCGTTTGCGGCCACGTCCGTCGGGGCCGTCCCGAACGGCGCGACAGCGAGGGACACGCCGGCCACCGGGAGGTACTCTCCGAGGCCGTGTGCGAGTTCGGCGACGGCGACGAACACGAGGTCGAAGGGCGATTCGCGCCACGTCCCGTGTCGTTCTGACTCCGGTTCCGTGTCGTGGAGGTTCGGCGGGACGGCCGTGGCAGCGACCGGGTGAGGTGTCGCCGGCACGTCGTGAGGCGTCGCGTGGGAGAGCGCGCCCCCGACTGGCGTGCCGGCGTCTCAGGCCCCGCCGTCGTCCGGCGTGGCGTCCTCGACGGCCCGGAGTCGTTCGCGCAGTCGGTCGTTCTCGGCGGCCAGTGTCTCCACGTGCTCGTCACGGGCGGCCAGTTCCGAGCGGAGTTCCTCGGCCGTCTCGTCGAGTCGGGCGGCCAGACCCTGAATCGCGGCGAGTGCGACCCCGTCGGCGTCGACACTGTTGATGTGAGCGTCGCTGTCGCCGACGTCGACGATGCGGTGGAACGTCTCGGCCATCGGCCCGATGTGCCGGACTCCTCGGCCCTCGCCGTTCTCGTCGACGTACTCCCAGGTGGAGACCGGTGCGTCGAGGACGCCGTCGAGGACCGCCCGCGGGTCGACGGGGGTGACGTCGGTCTTCGCCGCGACGGTCGACGTCGTCGACCACCCCGTCGACCCGCCGGGGACGTACGTGACGCTGTTCGGCCCGGTGACGAACCGGACGCCGCCGCTCGCGCTCACGTTGAACGTCTCCTCGCCGGTGACCCCCGACCCCGCGACGTCCTGAGCCGAGGAGAACCCGTCCGGCGTACCGTCGCCGTCGACGTCGTGGTACTGTGACCCGTCGTTCCAGACGAAGGCGTTGTCGTCGGCCGCGTTCGCGGTGAGTCCCGCCGCGAACGAGTAGTTCCCGGCGGCGGTGTTGCGCTCGCCGCCGGGAATCGTCGCGTGGTCGCCGGTGGCGCTGTGGAGGACACCGCCGCCGACGGCCGCCCCCGACCCGCCAGCGGTGTTGCTGTTCCCGCCGGCCACCGTCGCGTTCCCACCCGACGCCTCGTTGTTCTGCCCGCCGGCGACGGTGTCGTGGCCGGACTCGGCGCGGTTGCTCTGCCCGCCGCCCACCGTCGCGTGCTGGTCGGTGGCGGTGTTGTTCTCGCCACCCGCGACGGTCGGCCCCCTGGCGGACGAGGAGGCGGTGTTCCCGCTCCCACCGCCGACGGTGGCGAACCGAGCGGTGGCGACGTTTCCCCGTCCACCACCGACCGTCCCGAACGGTCCGGCCCGGTTCGGGTCGAACTGGGTGCCGCCGCCACCGACGGTGCTTCCGCCGTCGTCGAACGCCGTGTTGCTCGCGGAGCCCGCGACCACGTTCGGACTGTCTTCGTCCCGCCCGCGTTCGACGAGCAGGACCCGTTCGTCCTCGACGACCACCTCGAACGGTGTGGCCGTCCGCGTCCCGACCAGCGGCGTCTCGACGGCGTCCGCGACGACGGTGTCGACGTCGACACCGTCGAACGCGGCGAGTTCGAGGAGCGTGTCGCCGTCGGCGTCCGTCCACGGCGACGCACCGACGGCGTCGACACGGACCTGCCCGTTCCCGTTGTCCGTCACCGAGAGGTTCGTGCCGAAGGTGACGTCACTCGCCTCCACGTCGTCCGGCGACCCGTCGCTGTCCGAGACGAGCGTCCGCGTGTCGGCCACGGTCACCGAGAGAACCCCCCGAGAGTCGATACGCAACCCCGGTCCCTCGAAGTCCGTAATCCTCGCCGGGTTGCGCGCCATCGCCAGACAGCCGAGGTTCAGGAGACAGTTCCCGCGAGCGTCCACGTCCCCGTTCCAGGGTCGGCCGGTCGGCCTGGACTGCCGAGCGCCCGTCCTGCCGATGCCGAGGGCTCCGACCCCGCCTACGCCGAGCACGGCGAGCGCCGCACGGCGTGACAGCGGGCGCACGCCGCGTCGCTCCCTGGCGGCGGCCCCCCCGCTTTCACCCTCCTCTCCCCGTTCCCTACTCGACTCGATTCCGTCTCCACTCGACTCCCGGTCGTTGGTGTCCATGAGTTCCATCCTGCCGTGGTCTCCCGACACCGACACGGTCACGCCGCCGACGGGTAGGACCACGAGCGGTTCCTCTGGGCGTCCCCTGACGATAGTTAACATTCACCTATGTAGGCGGGTCCGGGCTGCTCGCCCACCGTCGGCGCCGAGAGCGACACCGGTCGCCGGGCGGACTCCCGTAGCGGTGCGGTCGGGGAAGCCGAGTGAAACTGTTCAGCGAGCCGCCCAGTACCGCGAGAACGCCCTCCAGTACGTTCACGACGGTTCACTTTCACCGAGCTAGCCGCCCCCTTTTGCGCGTCGGTCCCCTGTCTCCAGTCGTCTCCCACCAGTCAGCAGGACCCCACGCTCCGGGCAGTCCTGCCGGGGGACACCGGCGACAGTGCATCGGCGACGCGCGCGACCCGCGCCGGGTGTTCCAGCACCCGACCGCCGAGTCCACGGAGAGTACGCATGGCAGGTAACCAGACCCACCGACAGCCTCGAATCCCGACGGGCCACGACGACCACGGCACCAGCGACCGGTCACCGTCGGTGGTGACCGGCCCGCACGCCGGCTACGACCGGTACGGTCACCTCGACCACTACTACTACCGGTGTGAGCGGTGCGGCCTCGAATCGACCGACGCGACGCTCGTCGAGGGCTGTCCCCGGTGTCGAGAGACGGAGGCCCGGCGATGACCGACGACCGACGGTCGCCGAGTGGCGGGTGGCGCGAGGTGTACGCCGAGATGGGCGTCTCGGCCGACCACGAACCGGACTCGCTGGACTGTCCGACCTGCGGTGACGACTGCCCGCGACTCCACACCGCGACGTACTGGTGTCCGACCCACGGGACGTGGCGCGTCGCGGTCGGGTAGTCTCGACGTGGTCGGCCGACGAGCGTACCGCTCAGGCCGGCGTGCGCTGACTTCCGGTCGCGTTCGTCGCCGTCGTGTCGCCCGTCCCGTTCGTGCCGTTCTGTGGCCGGATGACGACGGTGTCGTTCGGCCCGACGGTGAGGCGTTCCGTCGACCCGTCGCCCCGTTCCACGACGATGACGAGGCCGTTCGACCCGCTGGCATCGCCCCCGCCGGACTCGTTCTCGCCCGGTCGGACCGCCGCTCCGCGCAGGAACGCCTTCGCCTCTCGGCCGGTGCCGACGGTGTAGACGTCACCCGTGCGGGCGTCGACGAACGCGACGTACGAGACGCCGGCCGAGGAGTTCGGCACGATGTGGACCTGCCAGTAGAGTCGCTCGTCGCGGACCACGGGGAGGGGTTCGGCGGCCGAGACGTCGTTCAGTCGGGCGACGTCGGGTGTCTGACGGGCGTAGTTCGTCGCCTTCGACGGCCCGATGAGGGCTTCCGACTGCGAGAACGTCAGTCGCTCGGGCGCGCCGCTCCGCCCGTCGACGGTCCACAACTGGTAGATGCCCGCCGCGTCACCCCACGGTTCGGCCGCGAGGACGTACTCCGGCCCGTCCTCGGAGAAGACGGTGAACGGCTGGTCGTTCTCGCCCGGGACCGGCGCGAGTTCGAGCTGGTCCTCGTGGGTGACCCACGTGTTGACGATACCGTTCTGGTAGGCACGCGAGGCCACCTCGTAACGTGCGAGTTCGTACGGGTAGAAGTTCTGCCCCTCCAGAACCGCGCTCTCACGAGCCGCCTCGGGGGAGAGGTCCGTTATCGAGCCGTCGGGAGCGACGAGCGAGACGCCGCCGAACGTCGGCGTCGAGTGGAGCTGTGGCAGCGGTGACGCCCGGAACTCCCAGTCGTGGGTGACGTACGGGACGGCGATGTACATCGTGCCGTCGTGCGGGACGACGAACGGGTCGCGGTAGTCCCGCCAGAAGGCGTGTTTCGACAGCCGCCACTCCAGACCGTCGGTGACGGCCATCCCCTGACCGACCGCGAACGACTGGTCGCGCACCTCGACGCTCGACTGCGTGGTGGTCATGTCGACGAACACCGCACCGCGCTGCTGGAGGCGAAGCGAGTTCAGACCGCCGTCGGGCGCGAGGGCGTACGACCATCGTGGCGTCCCGTCCACGACCGAGATGTCACCGCCGACGAGACGGTACTGTGGCGACTGGAGGGAGTTCTGCGCGTACTCGCGGGCGACCGTCTGGGGGAGGACGCGGGCGTTCCGGGCGTCCGTCTCCGGGAGCGTGTCGGTCTCGGTGACGGCCGCGCCGACACGGTCGGAGGTGGCCGTCGCCGAGTAGAGGCCGCCGACGAACGACCCCACGAACACCGCGAGGACGACGAGTGCGACGAACGCCACGACCACCACCGGGACCTGCCCGGCGTCGGTCCGAACGTGCGTGTCGGTGCCGACCCACCCCACGCGAAACCCGTAGCCGACGTAGCCGACGACCAGGAGTCCCACGACGGCGAGCCACTGGAGGACGCCGGGTGACTGGACGACGAGACGGTACGCCAGCGGCTGAATCCACGGGCGGACGAACCAAGCGACGGCGAGCACGACCAGCGACAGGAGGACTGTCACGAGGAGCCGACGGGAGACCGAGACCATATCTCCGGAGTCCGAACGGACCCTGATAAATCCCGGTGACGCGGTCGGACGCCGAGCGTCGTCACCGGGCGGAGAAGGGAAACGGAGAGGAGAGAACGCGACCGAGCGAGTTCAGTGAGCGGCTTCGAACGTCTCGCGGAACGAGGTCGACTTGGCCTTGACGTTACCGGCGGCGTCGGCGAGCGCGTCGAGCGGGTCGGTGCCCTCCTCGGTCTTGACGGTGAGGACGGGGTCGGTCTGTCCCCCGGACTGCTCGGGGTTCACGTCGTACGTCGCCGCCGCGACGCCCTCGGTCTCCAGCAGCGCCCCCTTCAGCACGTTCATGAACGTGTGGTCCTCGCCGGCGATCTCTATCGACAGCTCCGTCGGCTCGTTCTCGATGACCCGGAGTTCCATGTCCCCACGGAGGCCCAACGGCCGTTTCAACGTTTCGAAGGTACGAGCAGACGCCGTCGAGACGGCGATAGAACTACGGTACGCCTTGTCGTGTCACGACCATGCATCCCACGATAGCCGACACGCTGGAGTTGAGCGCCGGAAAGTACCCCGAACGCGACGCGCTGGTCTACCCCCGGAAGGACCAGCGCTGGACCTACGGCGAGTTCGACGAGCGAGCGAACCGACTGGCGAACGCGCTCGCCGACCGCGGCGTCGAGCACGGCGACCGCGTCTCGACGCTGCTGTTCAACGGGACCGAAATCGTCCTGACCGTCTACGCCTGCGCGAAACTGGGTGCGGTGTTCAACCCGCTGAACTACCGGCTGAAAGCCGGCGAGGTGGCGTTCATCCTGAACGACGCCGAGTCCTCGCTGGTCGTCTTCGAGGACGCCACCCGCGAGGCCCTCGAAGGCGCACGCGAGTCGCTGGACACCGTCGAGACGTCCCTCACCGTCGACGGCCCCGCCTCGGGTGGCGACGTCTCGGGTGACCTCCCCGAGTACGCCGAGGACTTCTACGCCGTGCTGGACGAGGCGGACGCGGGCCGACCGGAGACGGACGTGGCGGAAGACGACGTCTACGCGTTCATCTACACCTCGGGGACGACGGGTCGCCCGAAAGGCGTCGTCCACGAACACCGAAGCATGGTCGAACACAGCGTCATCTGCGTCGCCGAGAGCGGCCTCACGAAGAGCGACGTCGGTCTCTCCTGTCTCCCGTTGTATCACTGTGCGGAACTGCACGCCAACCTCTTCCCGCGGGTCCACGTCGGTGCGACGAGCGTCGTCCACCACGACTTCGACCCCGTGGCCGTCCTCGGCGCTATCGAGGACCACGGCGTGACCCAACTGTTCGCCGCACCGACCGCCTGGAACGCGCTGGCCCAGACCGCTCCCGAGGTGGACGCGGACGTCTCGACGCTCGACATCGGCTTCTACGGTGCGGCCCCGATGCCCGAACGCGTCCTCGACGCCTGCCGCGAGCAGTTCACGGAGAACTACCTGCAGGCGTACGGGATGACCGAAATCGGTCCGTGTGGCACCTTCCAGCACCCCGACGAACAGGTTCCCAAGCAGGGGTCGGCGGGCCTGCCCGCACTCAACCACGACCTGCGTGTCGTCACGCCGGACGGCCACCCCAGCGAGACGGTCGAACGGGGCGACGTCGGCGAGGTGCTGTTCGCCGGGCCGTGTACGATGCGCGAGTACTGGAACCGTCCCGAGGCGACCGAGCGCTCGCTCCGCGAGGCCGACGGCAAGACGTGGTACTACTCCGGCGATTTGGGCTACCGCGACGAGGACGGCTACCTCTACGTCGTCGACCGGAAGGACGACATGATCGTCTCCGGCGGCGAGAACATCTACCCGACGGAGGTCGAGGACGTGCTGTTCGGCCACGACGAGGTGGTCGAGGCGGCCGTCGTCGGCCAACCCGACGAGGAGTGGGGCGAACTCGTCACCGCCTACGTCGTCGCCGACGGCGACGTGACCGCCGAAGAGTTGGACGCGTTCTGCAAGACCAGCGACGACCTGGCGGAGTTCAAGCGACCGCGAGCGTACGAGTTCGTCGAGGAACTGCCCAAGAACCCGAGTGGGAAGGTGCAGAAGTTCAAGCTGCGCGACTCGGAGTGACCGAAGGGAACGAGAGTCGCGGGGAGACGAGCGGGGAGCGCTAGCGACCCGCGAGTTGCGAGACGGCGAGTGAGAACCACGTTCTGACGAACGGCGACCGCGCGGGACCTCCGGTTCCGCTGGCAATCAGCGGCTTCGCCGCCGATGACGCAGGGAGCCGTGAGGTGCGAAACTCGGAGGGAGGGCGCAGGTCGCTCCGACGACTACTTCGGCACGAACACGAACGGGTTGTGTCGCCACGCGCGGTAGCGGTGGTCCGCACCGACGACCGACCAGACGCTCCGCGGTCGGGTTCCCAGCACCTCCTCGATGCGGTCGTGTGAGAGCACGTTCTCACCCTCGATGAGCAACTGGAACCGTTCGGCGAACGTCTCGGGGTCGAACGGCGAGTCCTCCCCGAGGTGCTCGTGGGGGTCCTCGGCGACCCCCCGGTAGTGGGCCCGTCCCATCCGGTTGTGGTAGGTGAACACGAGGTGACCGCCGGGTTCGACGGCGGCGTAGAGGGTCCGGAGCGCCCGTTCCACGTCCGCGACGTAGACGAGCGTGTAGAACGCGGAGACCACCTCAAACTGCCGGTCGGGGTCGAATCGGGGGAGTTCGGCGTGCTCGAACGCGACGTTCCCGTCGCCCTCCTCGTGGGCGTGTTCGCGGTTCGATTCGAGTAGCGGGTCGGCGACGTCGTAGCCCACCACCTCGGTCGCGGGGTGGCGCTCGGCCACGTCGAAGACGGTCGTCCCGGTGCCACAGCCGACGTCGGCGTAGGTGTCGGGAGCGCCCCACTCGTCGAGGAGTTCGCGGAACGGTTCGAGGAGGAGGTGAGCGCTCGGACTCGCCGCCGCGCGGTCGGCCTCGCTCGGGTCGGTCCAGTAGTCGTCCCAGTCGATAGTGTCGCGGTACTGCGTCGTCGGGTCGTCGTTGGTGCCTGGCATAGCGGAGTCGTCACTGTTCGGTGAGCGGTTCGTGACTCGGGCGCGTCGACCGAGAGCGTCTCTCGCTCCCGACCTCTGGAGAGAGCAGGCGCTACCGACTTAATTCTGACGTTATAAAAGACTGTTTTTCCTGCTGACTACTTCTCGTGTCCGGCACTTAGTCGTTTCGACGGTCGGCGAGCGGTCGAACCCCGGCGAGCGGCCCCGAGTATTCCGACGACGAGCGGTCGTGTGGTGTGCGAACTTATTTGCCATCCCGCTCGGTGGGTGGGCCATGAGCGAGGACGCGGTACGACTCGACATCGAGGAGTCGGTTGCGACGTTGACGCTGAACCGACCGGACATGCGCAACGCCATCACCCACGAGGTGTCGAACGCGATGCTCGAGAAGTTGGAGGAGGTGGAGGCGTCGGACGCCCGTGCGCTGGTCGTCACTGGCTCCGGTGGCAGTTTCTCCGCGGGGGGCGACGTCAACGCGATGGCCGCTCGACTGTCCGGGCAGGCGACGCTCGCCGAGTCCGTCCGACGCATCCACCAGGACACGAGTCGCGCCATCGAGCGTGTGGCGAAGTTCCACCTGCCGACCGTCGCCAAGATAGACGGCGTCGCGTTCGGAGCGGGGGCGAACCTCGCGCTGGCGTGTGATATCCAGCTCGCCAGCGCCGAGGCCCGGATGAGCTTCGGGTTCCGGCAGGTCGGCCTCGCCGTCGACACCGGCACGTCGTACTTCCTGCCGCGCATCGTGGGGCTGAACAAGGCGAAGGAGCTGGTGTTCACGGGCGAACTCCTCGACGCCGAGGCCGCCCACGACCTGGGCCTGTTCAACCACGTCTACACCGACGACTTCGAGAGCGAAGTCGAGTCGTTCGTCGACCAGATTGCACAGGGACCGACCGTCGCGCTCGAAACCTCGAAGCGGGCGCTCAACCAGGGGCTCGAACAGTCGCTCGACCAGGCGATGACCCGCGAGGCGGCCCACCAGGCGGCCGTCTTCGAGACCCACGACCACGAGGAGGGCGCGGAGGCGTTCATGGGCAAGCGCGACCCCGAGTTCAGGGGCGAGTAGGCCGACGTAGCCACCGGGGGAGTCGAACGGTCGTGTACGGCCACCTCACAGCCACGAGCGTATTTTTCACGGGCGAGACCGAACCGTGGACGATGAGTCAGCAATCCGCAGCCGGGAGTATCACCGTCTACTCCGACTACGTCTGTCCGTTCTGTTACCTCGGTCGTGCGTCCCTCTCCGAGTACCAGGAGACGCGCGACGAGGCCCTCGAAATCGACTGGCACCCGTTCGACCTGCGCTCCCAGAAGCGCAACCCGGACGGAACCATCGACCACTCGGTGGACGACGGGAAGGACGACGAGTACTTCGAGCAGGCGAAACAGAACGTCCGGCGGCTCGCCGAGGAGTACGACGTGGAGATGGACCTCGACATCGCCCGCGACGTCGACTCGCTGCCCGCACAGGTCGTCTCGTACTACCTGAAGGGACACGCCGACTACGAGACGTGGCTCGCGTTCGACGAGGCCGTCTTCGAGGCGCTCTGGACCGAAGGGAAGGACATCGGTGACGAGGAGTTGCTCGTCGAACTGGCGACCGCCGCAGGTGTCGACGAGGGTGAGGTCCGGTCGGCACTCGACGACGACGCCCTGCACGAGGAGGTCCGCGAGCAGTTCAACGACGCCCAGCGTGACGGCGTGACGGGCGTGCCGACGTTCGCCTACGACGGCTACGCTGCCCGTGGGGCCGTCCCCCCCGAACAACTGGAGCGACTCGTCGAAGGCACGTAATCGAGCGACGGTCGACCGACGAGTCCTCTCCTCAGGAGTGTAGCGGCGTCTCGCCGTTCAGCGGTCCCTGTAGCAGGTCGAGCACGTGGAGTCGGAACGGCCGAATCGGCGTGTCGGGTCGCTCGACGGTCGTCTCGCCGTAGCGTTCGAAGCTGATACGCTCGACAGCCACTCGCCCGTCCGGTTCGACACGGACCGTCTCGATGGCGACGAGTCGCCCAGTTTCGCGGTCGATGGTCACCGTCCGGTTACCGGGGTACGGGTGCGGTTCGCCGGTCCTGCTCGCGGGGGTCGGATACCGAACCGTGACGTTCGACGCGGTTCGGTCGACGACTCGTGCCGGCGCGTCCGTCACCGCCACGACACCGAACCGTTCGCTCGGCAACAGTGTCCGTCGGTCGACACGCAACTCGTTCGGGTCGGGCGTCGTGTCGTTTCCTCGCCAGTGCCAGATGCCGTCCTCGGTCCAGAGCGACGAGGAGGACCCGAACGCACCGCTCGTGACCACGCGGACGCGGTCGTTTTGCCGGTCGTGTTCGAAGACGAACGACTGGGGAGTTCCTTCTCGACTCCCGTTCGGCCCGTAGGCGGCCTGCGTCACCGTCGCGGTGTACGAGACGCTCCGGGTCCGTGCTTGGGCCTGTGCGACCTGCTCGGCGGCCGGTGCGTCGGCCCCCGCGTCGGTCGGCGCGTCGCCCACGGTCGGTGTCGTCACGTCGGCGTACTGGACGACACCACACCCGAGACACGCCAGCGTGAGGACACAGACGACCGCCCCGAGTTGTCGGTACGTCGTCGCCGGTGGTGAGAGCCGAACCACCCACCGGACCGGTCGAGTCGACCGCGGGAGGCCGAGACTGGGTCGGGTCGCGACGACCACACCGAGCACAGCCGCAAACGGGGCCGTCGCCAGCCCCGCGAGCCCCGTCGCCATGGTCACCAGTGCGAGGGCTTCGAGGACCGCCCCCGGAGCGGCAGCCCCGTCGGTCACGACGACGGGGACGGCGAGCACGGGACCGGCGAGCAGGCCTCCCGTGAGCGTGGCGAGCGCACCGACGAGCGCCCCACGCTGTCGTGTGGGCGTTGGGCCTGCTGCTCCCGCCCAGACGGCCGTCCCACAGAGCGCGGCGAGACACGACGTCGACACGACACCGAGGACGAACAGGTACCGGTCGAACGCGAGCAGTACGAGGGCGGGGACCACGCCGAGCAGTCCGAAACCGACGGGGAGGGTGAACTGGCGGAGCCGCATCGTCCACGGTTACGAGAACGTCGTTTTCAACCTACCGGTCGGAGGTGGAGCGAACCACCGGTTCGGTCAGTCGTCGAGGGCGTACCGACGAACGCACTCGAACCGTGGATAGCGCTCGCGGTGGTCGACGCTGACCAGAGTGAGTTCGTCGACGGTGACCGACGACACGTCGAGCGTCCGGTCGCGTTCGAGGTCGGTGACGACGGCCCCGACGTCCTCGTCCCGGAACGTCCCCAGTGCGGCGTGTGGGACGAACTGTCGGTCCCGGTCGTGTGTGGGGACGGCGTCGAGCGAACAGACCCGGTCGTTGAGTTCGGCGAACCGGCCTTCGTCGGCCAGTTCGCTGTAGACGACGGTCGGAAAGAGGTTGAGTCGGGGGAACTCGACCGTGAAGGGGTCGACCCCTCGCAACGCGGTGCCGACGTCGTCGGCGAGCGTCTGGAGGGCACCGGGAGCGACGTCGCCCGGACCGTCGGGGCCGTCGACGACGGTTCCGACCGCCGTGACCGTCACGTGGAGATAGCGTGGTGGCGCGACGGCGAGACAGTCGAACGAGGAGAGACGGTCGAGCGTCGGGATGAACTGCTCGCTGACGCGTCGGGGGACGTCGAACAGCAAGACGAGATGACCGGCATCGCTCCGTCGGGCGACGTCCTCGTCCGTCGTCGGGTCCACCGAGAGGTCGTGTCGTCGCTCCCAGAACGCCGCCGGGTCGCTGGCGAGGTCCGTCATCGAGCGGTCGCTCCGTGCATACGACCGGCGACGGTCCGCGCAACCTTCATACTCACTGACGGCTGAGCTTCGATATCATGTACCGCGACACCAGCAAGCGTCTCCAGTTCGACCGTGGGCAGCGAGCGTTTCGCTACTACCGCAACGCCGTCGAACGGCACTGGGACCCGTCTGCGGTCGACCTCTCGGCCGACGTCGACGGACTGGTGGCGATGGTCGAAACGGACCCGGAGTACTTCGACCAGTTCAGGGCGGCCGTCGCCAAGTTCGGCGCAGGTGAGCAGGCCGTCACCGAGGACCTCGCACCGCTCGCCGTCGTCCTCGAAGAGTCCGAGGCCCAGATGTTCGTCACGACGCAACTGTACGAGGAGGCGAAACACGCCGACTTCTTCGACCGATACTGGCGGGAGGTGGTCCACGCCGTCGAGGACGACCGGGGCATCGAGCGCTCCTCGCCGATGGAGCCGCGCTGGTTCAACGACGGCTACGACGAACTGTTCGAGCGCAACGACGCGGCGATGGACCGACTGCTCACCGAAGACACCCCCGAGAACCGCGCGAAGGCGTTCTGTCACTACCACCTCACCGTCGAGGGCATCCTCGCACAGACGGGATACTACGGCCTCCAGCGGGCGTACGGCCCGGACAACGAGGAGCTTCCGACGCTGCCCGGTCTGGTCGAGGGACTGGACTACATCCGCCGAGACGAGGGTCGCCACGTCGGGTTCGGGATGACGATGCTGAAAGACCTCGTGGCCGGGGGCGTCGACCCACAACTGCTCCACGACACCGTCGGCGAACTGTTGCCGTTGGTCGACAGCATCACGACGGACGGACTGGAAGCGGACGGCCCCGCGGCGAGCCCCGACGAACTTCGAACCTACGCCGCTGGCAAGCACACCCAGCGGATGAAACAGATAACGGTCGCTTCGGAGGCGATTCCCGACGTCGACCAGTTGACGAGTCTGGAGAGCGACTGAGCCGTCGGCCGTCGCGTGGTTCGACCGGCCACCGCGCGTGACTCGGTGAAAGGCTACTTGGTGGTTCCACCCCTGGGTGTGCTATGGCATCGCAGTTCCGGCTGAGCGCCGAACAGGAAGCGATTCGAGACGCCGTCCGCGAGTTCGGGGAGAACGAGATCGCCCCCGTCGCACGGGAGCACGACGAGAACAAGGAGTACCCCGAAGAGCTCCGCAGGGAGGCGGCGAACTACGACCTCGTGGCCCCGGGCATCCCCGAGGAGTACGGCGGTGCGGGCATGGACCTCCTCGAGACGTGTGTCGTGACCGAAGAGCTGTGGCGCGCGGACCCCGGCATCGGGTCGGCCGTCGGGTCCGCGGGTTTCGGCTCGTCGATGATTCGGAAGTTCGGCGACGAGTGGATGAAAGAGGAGTGGCTCCCGGCTATCGCGGCCGGTGACGCCGTCTCCTGTTCGTGTATCTCCGAACCCGCCCACGGGTCGAACGTCGCGGGCATCGAGACGACCGCCGAGAAGGACGGCGACGACTACGTCATCAACGGCAACAAGATGTGGATCACGAACGGCACCGTCGCCGACATCGCCGTCGTGATGACGAAGACCACCCCAGACGCGGGGCGGAAGGGCATCTCCGCGATTCTGGTGCCGACCGACACCGAGGGGTTCGAGCCCTCGAAGATCGACAACAAACTGGGCATCCGCGCGTCGGACCTCGCCGAAATCGTCTTCGACGACGTGCGCGTCCCACAGGAGAACCTCATCGGCGCGGAGGACGAGGGGTTCTACCAGTTGATGAACTTCTTCGCCGGCGGGCGGGCGAGCGTCGCCTCACAGGCAGTGGGGGCCGCACAGGGTGCGCTCGACGCGGCCATCGACTACGCCGGCGAGCGCGAGCAGTTCGACCAGAAGATCGGCGAGTTCCAGGCGATTCGGCACAAACTCGCGGAGATGGCGACCACGGTGGAGGCCGCTCGCTCGCTCACCTACCGCGCCGCGGGCTACGCCGAGGCGGGTGACCGCGAACTCGGCATGAAGTACGCCAGCATGGCGAAGCTGTTCGCCTCCGAGAAGTCCGTCGAGGTGGCCGACGAGGCGCTCCAGGTGTTCGGTGGCGCGGGCTACGTCACCGACCACCCGGCCGAGCGCTACTACCGTGACGCCCGTATCACCAAGATATACGAGGGGACGAGTGAGATTCAGAAGAACATCATCGCCGACCGTATCCTCTGAACGTTCGGTCACCCCTCCGGCGTTGCGCTAACCGAAACATCAAGGTGACGCCGCAATGCAGGAGAGAGTATGAGCAGTCAGGACGCCCCCGACTGGGACTTCAAAGAGCGCGACACGTACATCCTCCGCGAACTGTCCGAGGACCCACAGCTCTCCTCGCGGGAGTTGGCACGCATCCTCGAAGCCGACTACGACATCGACGTGAGTCACGTCACCGTCAGCGAGTCCATCCGCGGGATGCGCGAGGCGGGCGTCTTCCGCGAGGCCATCGTCCCCCACGAGGAGTACTTCATCTTCGGCATGTTCGAGTTCAAACTCAACCCCGAACACTTCGCCGACCACTACCGCGAGGCCATCGACACCATCCGTCACTCGCCGAACACGCTGTTCATGTTCGTCTCCGACGGCGAGTACCAGTGGAAGTCCATCATGATGTTCCCCGACCGGTTCTCGGAGTCGAAGTGGATCCACGACTTCTACAAGGACCACGGTCAGGCAGTCCACAACATCCGCAACAGCGTCGTCCACAACATGCTGAAGTTCCGCACCGACCCGGAGATGTTCGAGACGCTCCGGAAAGGACAGGACTGAGTCGGCCGGTCGACGGCCGAGCGCCCCGACCGGTCGAACCAGTCGGTCTTTTTACGCTCGCCCGCCGAACCGTCGGGTATGGAAGCAGTCTCCCGCGACCCGAGACCCATCGACCAGGCGATCGCCGTCGGCACGGCGATACTGCTCGGTGCGCTCGGAATCCTCGTCGGAATCGTCGCCGTCGCCGTCTTCGCGTTCGCCCTCGCGGCGGCCGGCATCGACGTCACTGACCGTCCCCTCCTCGGCATCGTCGTCTCGCTGATATCGGTACAGGGCGTCGGTCTCTCCGTCGTCGGCCTCGCCTACCTCACGATAACGGGCCGTGGACTGGGGTTCGTCCGTGCCCGCCTCCCCACGGTCCGTGACGGCATCTGGGCGCTCGGTGGACTCATCGCCATCTTCGTCCTCCTGTTCGCCGCCGGCCTCGCCATCCAAGCCATCACGGCCGCGACAGACGTCGAAACCGCCCAGAACAGCGTTACAGAGGTCGCTCAACAGGACCCGACGGTGCTCCTGCTGTTGATTCCGGCGGCGTTCCTCATCATCGGCCCGGCCGAGGAACTGCTGTTCCGGGGCATCATCCAGGGCCGACTCCGCCAGGTGTTCGGGCCGTGGTTCGCCATCGGCATCGCCAGCCTCGTCTTCGGGTTCGCCCACGCCTCCGCGCTCACCGGCGGGTCGGGCGGTATCGGCGCACTGCTCATCCCGCTGGTCACGCTGTCGCTGCTCTCGGTGGTGTTCGGCGTCACCTACGAGTTGACCGAGAACCTCGTCGTCCCCATCTTCATCCACGGCGCGTACGACGCGGTGCTGTTCGGTCTCATCTACGTCGTGTTCGCGTACGGACCCGGACTGGAGACGGCCGCGAACAACTCCTCGGGCGTCCTCGCGGTCCTGTTCTGACCGAGTTGACCACCTGGTCAACGACCTTATGGTCCCGCCACACCTCGGGGGAGACATGACGAGTGTCATCGTCGTCGGCGGGGGTCCCGCCGGTCTGAGCGCCGCACTGTTCGCCGCGAAGAACGGACTGGACGCCCACGTCTTCGACACCGACGAGACGTGGATGCACAAGGCCCACCTGTTCAACTACCTCGGCATCGGGTCGGTCGACGGGAGCGCGTTCATGTCGACCGCTCGCCAGCAGGTCGACGACTTCGGGGCCGAGCGACACCAGGGCGAGGAGGTGACGGGCGTCGAAGCGACCGACGACGGGTTCTCGGTCAGCACCGACGACGGCGAGTACGACGGCGAGTACCTGATTCTCGCCACCGGCGCGAACCGTGCCCTCGCCGAGGAACTCGGCTGTGAGACGACCGACGACGGCATCGTCGACGTGGACGTGACGATGGAGACGAGCGTCGAGAACTGCTACGCCACGGGCGGGATGGTCCGCGCCGAGGAGTGGCAGGCGGTCATCTCGGCGGGCGACGGCGCGGCCGCCGCGCTCAACGTCCTCACGAAGGTCAAGGGCGACCACTATCACGACTTCGACGTCCCCGATACGGCCGACCAGATGTTCGGCGAGTTGCGAGACGAGAGCGCGTAGAGCCCGGGCACGCGTTTTCACAATTGACTTACAGACGTTCGAACACGACCGAGCATGAACGTCCCCGACGAGTGGACACTCGGCACCGTCCACGCCAACGGTATCGACCTCCAGTACTACCGGACCGGCGAGGGGCCACCGCTGGTGCTGGCTCACGGCTTCTACGACAACGGCCGCTGCTGGGAACCGCTCGTGACCGACCTCGCCGACGACTACGACGTCGTCGCCTACGACGCGCGAGGTCACGGCCGCTCGGACGCTCCCGAGACGGGCTACGGTATCGACGACCGAGTGGCAGACCTCGTGGGACTGGTCGACGCGCTCGGCCTCGACGACCCGATTCTGCTCGGCCACTCCATGGGCGGGGCGACGGTGGGGTGGGCGGCCGCCGAACACCCCGACCTCCCCCAGGCAGTGGTCCTCGAAGACCCGGCGGCCCTCTCGGGCCAGCCACCGATGGGTCCCGACGAGCGTGCCGACCACGTCCGCGAGGCGCTCACGGAGGACGCCGAACTGACCGTCGAGGAGCGAATCGAAGAACAGTACGACGGGTTCGACCCCGAGCAAGCACGCCGTCACGCCGTCGCCGACACCGAACTGGATCCGAACATCGCCGAAATCGCCCGCGAGGGCTATCCCGAGAACCTGAGCGACCGACTCGGTGACGTCACCGTGCCGACGCTCCTGTTGCGACGCGACGCCGACGTAGCGCAGCGCGTCGAAGACCTACAGCTGACCAGCGAGTTGCAGAACGGCCGGGTCGTCCACGTTCCGAACGCCGGCCACTGTGTCTTCCACACGCAGTACGAGGCGGCGTTCGCCGAACTGGAGGCGTTCCTCGCGTGGGTCGCGGCCGACGCCCCGAGCGAACCGGAGTCACGAAACTGAGTTCTCGACAGTCACGTCACTACAGCTGTGTGTCCCCACTCACGCCGGTCGGTTCTGAAGGCGAGTGGCCTCGTCGCCTCCGTCCCGCTCGCTGGCTGTAGCGTCCTCGACGACGACCCGAGAGGTGTCGTCCTGAGCAACCTCGTGGTCCGGAACGCGACCCCCGAGCCACGAACCGTTCGTCTCGAACTCGTACGGGACGGCGAACTCGTCCACGAAGGGACACACACCGTCGATGGGATGGACGACAGGGTCGGAACTGTGGGGGTAGTCGAAGCGACGTGGTCCATCGACCCTGCGGTGTACGAACTGACGTACGCCGTCCGAGAGCACGAACCACTGGACGTTCGGACCGCACGAATCGACGAGGAGAGCCTCGGTCCGGACCACGAGTGTGCGGTCCCGACGATAACGCTCGGGTTCCCCGAGTACATCGACGTTCGGTTCGCCGTCCTCGGAAGCGACTCGGGGACGAGGCAGTACTGCCCCGCCGCTCAGACCACGAGCGAGCGCAGTTCGCAGGACAACACGACGTCGCCGTCCTGATTCAGGACCTCGGCGTCGTACTCCAGCACGCCGTTGCCGACGGGGTGGTCCTTCGGCTCTTTTCCGGTGACTTCGAGTTCGACGTGGATTGTGTCGCCGACGAACGTCGGTGCGCGGAATCGCAGGCGGTCGACGCCGTAGAACGCGACGACCGCCTCGCGTTCGGCGGGCGTCCGGGACTGCCAGAGCAGGCCCGTCATCGCCGAGAAGACGAGCGCACCGTGAGCGATACGCTCGCCGAAGCCCGAGTCGGCCATCCGCTCGGCGTCGGTGTGGAGGTGGTTGAAGTCGCCGCTGACGCCCGCGAAGTTCACCACGTCCGCGCCGGTGATGGTCCGGCCCTGGGTGACGCTCGTCGTGCCGACTTCCGCCTCCTCGAAGACGCTCGCCGGTTCGACGTCCTCCGGAGGGTCCTCCGTCACGCGCCCTCACCCCGGAACAGTCGGTAGGAGGTACCGCCGGTGGCGACCACCTTCCGTTCACCCTCGTGTTCGTTCGTGACCTGCGCTTCGGTGACGCCCATCGAGCGCCCGGCGCGGACCACCTCGGCTTCGACGCGCAGGTCGTTCGTCGCCGGACGGAGGTACCGGACGTTCAGGTCCGTCGTCGTGAGGCGGGCGTCGGGGCCGAGCACCGAGCGCAGGGCGAACCCGCTGGCGGTGTCGACGAGCGTCGCCGTCAGGCCGCCGTGCATCGAGACGTTCGCCAGGTTCGTGAACCGCTCGTCGAACGGGAGCGTGAGGACCGCACGACCCTCGCGGGCACTGACGAGTTCGACGCCGAGCAGGCTGAACAGGCCGTGTGTCTCGGCCTCCCCCTGGAGTTCGCGCTCGACGGCGTCGGCCTCCCCCGTCGAGAGGTCGCCAGTCTCGTCCGCCCCGTCACCGCTCCCCATCTACCTGCCCTCGAACTCGGCCTCGCGGTCCTCCATGAACGCGGCCGCCCCCTCCTGCATGTCCTCGGTGCCGAGCAGGAGGCCGAACGCCTGCGCTTCGAGTTCGAGACCTGCCGAGAGGTCCTGGTCGCGTCCGGCGTTCATCACCCGCTTGGCCTTCTCCAGGGCGATGGGTGGCCCCGTCACGAGGTCGTCGACGTACTCCGCGACCACGTCGTCGAACTCGTCGTCGTCGACGGCGCGGTTGATGAGGCCCCACTCCTCGGCGAGTTCGGCGTCGATGCGGTGACCGCGGAACACCAGTTCCTTCGCGCGGGCGTCGCTCAGCATCCGAATCGCACGCTGGGTGCCGCCACCGCCGGGGATGAGGCCGAGGTTGATCTCGGGGAACCCGAACTCCGAGTCCTCGGTGGCGATACGCAGGTCACACGCGAGGGCGAGTTCGTTGCCGCCGCCGAGACAGTAGCCGTCGATCTTGGCGAGCGTCGGTTTCGGGTAGTTGGCGACGGTCTCGAAGAACTCCGTGACGCCCTTCTCGTGGGGTTCGATGCCCGCGAAGCCGGTGATGTCCGCGCCTGCGGAGAACGCCCGGCCGCCGGTCCCCTCGAAGGTGACAGCTCGTACGTCGTCGGTGGGGGTGGTGTCGAGCAGGTGCATCACCTCCTCCATCAGGTCGCCGTTGAGCGCGTTCAGGCGCTCGGGGCGGTCCAGCGTGATTTCGAGCAATCCGTCCTCGGAGAGGGAGTGCTGGATGGTGTGGTACTCTCGCTCGCCGTCGCTGCCGCCGTAGGAGTAGAACCCCTCGCCGGCGTCCTGACCGGTCTTCCCCGACTCGACGAGGTCGACGAGGTAGTCGGCGGGTTCGTAGCGGTCCGCGCCGGTCTCCTCGTGGAGCGTCCGGAGCTTGTCGAGGACGGAGTCCAGTCCCTCCTTGTCGGCGCGTCGGCACGGCCCCTCGGGGAAGCCCGCACCGAGGCGCATCCCGGTGTCGATGGCCTCGGCGGTGGCGACGTCGTTCCCGACGAGCTTCGCCGCCTCGTTGACCATCCGCGCCTCGATACGGAGCGTGTCGAACCCCTCGCCGTCGCCCGGTTCGTACGTCGTTCCCTCCCCGTCTTCGTAGTCGTAGTAGCCCGTGCCGGTCTTCTGACCGAGTTCCTCGGCGTCGACCTTCTCCTGGACGATGGGCGGGATGGGCTTGCCCGCCTCCTTGCGGACGTGATAGCCGATATCGATACCCGTCAGGTCCGAGAGTTCGAACGGCCCCATCGGGTAGCCGCGCTGGTGAACCATCGCGGCGTCGGCCTGCTCGACGGTCGCCTCGCCGTCCGAGACCATCCACGCCGCCTCGTCGCCGAACGGTCCGAGCACGCTGTTGACGACGAAGCCGTTGACGTCCTTACGGACGAAGATGGGCGTCTTCTCGCAGGACTCGACGAACGCGTAAGCGGCTTCGGCCGTCTCGTCTGCCGTCTCCGTGCCGTAGATGACCTCGACGAGGTCCATCTTCACCGGCGGGTTGAAGTAGTGCATCCCGACGACACGCGAGGGGTCGTCGGTCGCGCTGGCGATCTCCGTGATGGAGAGCGAGGAGGTGTTCGACGCGAGGATGGCGTCCGCGGGAGCGTACTCCGCGAGGTCGCCGAAGACGTCCTTCTTGATGCTCATCTGTTCGGGCGCGGCCTCGATGACGAGGTCCGCGTCCGCGACGGCCTCCTCCAGGTCGACGGCCGTCGTGATGCGACCCATCACGTCGTCGGGGGCCTGCTCGACGAGGCCCTTCTCGGCGAGTTTGTCCAGACTCCAGCGGATGCTCTCGTACCCGTCGTCGACGATCTCCTGCTCGATGTCGCGCATCACGACGTCGTAGCCGGCGAGCGCGGTCACTTCGGTGATACCGTGGCCCATGCTGCCGGCACCCAGCACGGTCACGTGCTGAATGTCATCGATGTCCATGAACGCTGAGGATTCGGAAGCGGCTTAGTTCCACCGCAGCGGGCCAGCCTTGCTCGTGGGGACCGTAGAGAACGGTCTCGATAGCCGACCGGTGTCAGACACCTGCCTGACGGAGGCTTATGTACGGGGACGTGGTTCGTGTGTCCATGGACGACGGTTCACCGAGGGGAGAGCCCACGTCGACCGGCTCGACCGGCGCACAGCGCGTCGACATCGAGGTCATGGTCGCCGACGGCGAGGACCGTCCGACCGTGGAGGACGCCACGCGCATCGACGTCGCCGTCGGTGAACAGCTGTACCCGACCGCCAAACTGCAGGACGGCCGATACGTCGCGTGGTGGTTCGACGCCCACGCACCGGCGGCCGACTCACAGACGACCACCGAGTGGGTCGTCGGCCCGACCCGCTTTCTCGCCGCCGCCACGCTCGGCGAACTGTGGGAGGACCCACGCTCGTTCGAGACGCTGACCGCGAAGAGCGGGAACTGACACCCCTCGCTGGACACGCGCTTCGGCTCTCCCCCAACGTCGCAGTTCTCCCCACACGACTCCACCCGCCCGAGCGCTCGCCGTTCGTCCTCCGAAATTCTCGTTCGCTGACGCTCACTCCGAATCCCGCAGCTCGAACTTCTGGACCTTCCCCGTCGTCGTCCGCGGGAGTTCCTCGACGAACGCCACCTCGCGGGGGTGTTTGTACTCCGCGAGGTTCGTCAGGCAGTACTCCCGAATCTCCTCGGGGGTCACGTCGGCGTCGGGCGTCGGCACCACGAACGCCTTGACCGTCTCGCCGCGTCGGTCGTCGGGAATGCCGACGACGGCGGCGTCCGCGATGGCCTCGTGTTCGAACAGCAACTCCTCGACCTCGCGGGGGTAGACGTTGTACCCCCCGGTGACGATCATGTGTTTCTCGCGGTCGACGACGTAGTAGAAGTCGTCCTCGTCGCGGTAGGCGACGTCGCCGGTGTGGAACCAGCGCGTGCCCTCGTGGTCGGTGAACGCTCCCTCGTTGGCCTCGGGGAGGCCGTAGTAGCCCGTCATCACGTTCGGCCCGCTGACGACGAGTTCGCCCGTCACGTCGTCGAGATCGGTGCCCTCCTCGACGGGGCCGCGTTCGACCGGCGGCACTTCCTCGAAGTTGCCGTCGACGACCATCGACTGCACCCCCGGAATCGGCTTGCCGATGGAGCCGGGTCGGCGCTCGCCGGGGCGGTTGGCGTGGGTGACGGGACTCGTCTCGGTCAGCCCGTAGCCCTCGAACAGGTCCACGTCGTAGAGGTCCTCGAACCGGCGCATCACCTCGATGGGGAGGCTGGAGCCACCGGAGTTGGCGAATCGCACGGAAGAGAGGTCGAACTCGTCGGCGTTCGGCTGGTTGACGAGGTCGTTGTACATCGCGGGGACGCCGTGGACGATGGTCAGCGACTCGTGCTCGATGAGGTCCGCGGCGGCCTGGGCGTCCCACTCGGCCATCGGGTAGTACGCCGCGCCTGCGAACAGCGTCCCGAGCATCGTCACGGTCATGCCGTAGATGTGGAACAGCGGGAGGACGCCGAGCATCCTGTCGTCGGCCGCGAACCCACCGGGCATCAGGTCGCCGGTCGCTCGGGCGTTCCACGCGAGGTTGTGGTGGGTCAGCAACACCCCCTTCGGCGTCCCGGTCGTTCCGGAGGTGTAGGGCTGACACGCCACGTCGTCGTCCTCGCGGGCGACCGTGTCGAGTTCTCCGTCCGCACTGCCGAGGAACTCGCGGTAGGTGACGGCGACGTCGGGCAGTTCCTCGGGGTCGTCGGCTCCGACCGCGACGACGTGCTCGACGTCCGTCTCCTCTCGCACCTCTGCGACCATCGGCGCGAGGGCGGCCAGCGTGACGACGACCGTTGCCCCGCTGTCGTCCAGCAGGTGGCCGATTTCGCGGGCCTTGTACTGTGGGTTCATCGGGACGACGACGCCGCCCGCCCGGAGCGTCGCGTGGAACCCGGTCACGTACTGCGGCAGGTTCGGGAGGTAGAGCGCGACCCGACCCCCGGCCTCGACGCCGTGGTCGGCGAGCGCCTGCGCGAACTGCCCGGTCTCGCTCCAGAACTCCTCGTAGCTCCACGTCCGTCCCCGGAACCCGACGGCGGTGCTGTCGGGGGACTCGGTGACGGTCGCGGCGACGTCGTCGACGAGATTTGCCATGTGTGTCTCCTCCACCCACGGACCGATGTTAACGGTTCCCCATTTCGACCCGCCGCTCGACCGACAGGTACGCCGTGAACACCGCCGGAACGACTGTCTCCCCGCTCCACGGGAGACACGCACGTGACGGACGACGTGTCCGAGGGTCCCTTCGTCGTCACCGGACGGGCAGTCGAGAACGCGGGACGCCGCCGCTGGTCGGTCGATACCGAAATCGGCCCCGAGCGGGCGGACGGAAGGGTGAGACCCGGTCAGCCGCCGAGGTACGACTCGCGGATGTAGTCGTCCTCGCGGAGTTCCTCGGGCGAGCCACGGCGGACGACTTCACCGTTCTCCAGCAACACGATACGGTCGGCGTGCCGGAGCGCGAACGTCACGTTCTGCTCGGCGAGCAGGATGGTGACGCCCTCCTCTCGAATCTGCTCGATGCCCTCGCTGATGTCGTCTAAGATGACCGGCGCGAGGCCGAGCGTCGGTTCGTCGAGCACGAGCAGGTCGGGGTCACCCATCAGCGCCCGCCCGATGGCGAGCATCTGCTGTTCGCCGCCGCTCATCGTCCGGGCGAGTTGGCTCGTCCGGTCTTCGAGCGCCGGGAACAGGTCGTAGACGAACCGGAGGCGCTCTTTGGTGTTCGTGTTCGCCCGGTACGCGCCGAGCGTCAGGTTGTCCTCGACGGACATGTAGCCGAACAGGTCGCGGGACTCGGTACAGTGGACGAGTCCCCGCTGGACGAGGTCACGCGGCGACTGGCCGCCGACCTCCGTGCCGTGGTACTGCACACTGCCGGTGTAGTCCCGGAACCCCGAGACGGTGTTACAGAGCGTCGACTTGCCGGCTCCGTTCGGGCCGATGACGGCGACGAACTCCCCCTCGCCGACGGTCAGGTCGATACCGCGGAGCGCGGTCACCTTCCCGTAGGAGACCGCACAGTCCTCGACGGTGAGGATGCCGTCGCCGGTCGTCGTCGTCGCGTCCGCGCTCGACGCCTCGGTCTCGTCGGCGGCAGCCTCGTCGGCCGTACCGGCCATGGCGATCATGCCGGGAATCGACCAGTCCATCAGAGGTCACCTCCGAGGTACGCCCGCTGGACCTCCTCGTCGTTCCGTATCTCCTCGGGCGTCCCCTCGGCGAGTTTCGAGCCGAAGTTGATGACCACCGCCCGGTCGATGAGCGAGAGCAGGCCGCGCATGTTGTGGTCGACGACCACGAGCGTCAGGCCCTCCTCGCGGAGTTCGCGGAGCAGGTTCGAGATGGACTCCACCTCGCTGCCGGCCAGCCCCGCGAACGGTTCGTCGACGAGCAACAGCGTCGGGTCCGTCGCCAGCGCCCGCGCCAGTTCGAGGCGCAACAGCCCCGCGTGGGGCAGTTCGTCGGGCGTTCGGTGCAGGTCGTCGCCGAGGCCGACGCGCTCACAGAGTCGCGCCGCCCGGTCTCTCGTCCCGCCGCGCAGGCCGCCGAACGAGAACAGTTTGTCCGGCACGAGCGCCAGCGCGACGTTGTCGACGACGCTCCGGTCGTGGAGCGGTCGGAAGTGCTGGAACGTCCGCGCGAGACCGGCGTTGACCATCTCGTGGGACGGCCGGCCGGTGACGTCCTCGCCCTGATACCAGACCGTCCCCGCGGTGGGTTCGTAGAAGCCGGTGACGCAGTTGAACGTCGTCGACTTCCCGGCCCCGTTCGGGCCGATGAACCCGAGTATCTCCTGTTCTTCGACCGCGAACGAGAAGTCCTCGACGGCGACGAGGCCGCCGAACTCCTTCCTGAGGTCGTCGACGACGAGGATGCCGTCGTCGGGACCGTACGACTCGCGCTGTGGGGTCGCACCCGTGTCGGCCGACCCCTGCCTCTCGCTACTCATCGTCGTCACCTCGTCGCTTCTCGCGCCAGCCACGGAGCACGCGAGTGAACACCCGCTCTGACTGGCCACCGTCGGTCGCGACTCCGTCGTCGCCGCGGCGACTGTTCCGCACACGCCGCCCGTTGCGGATGACCGCCCGGAGGATACCGCCGGGCAGGACGTAGAGCAGGAACAGCGTGATGACCGCGAAGATGAGGAAGTCGATGTCGGCGACGGGCGTCCCGCCGACGACCGGCAGGAATCCGGGGATGATCCACCCGGAGCTGTCGAGCAACTGGGGCACGATGCCGACGAAGATGCCACCGATGGCGGCTCCGACGATGGTGCCCATGCCGCCGAGGACGGCGGCGATGATGACCTCGACGTTGACCGTCGTCGACATCAGCTCCGTCGGCGTCGGACCGCCGACGGGCGTGTGGACGTACATCGCCCCCGCGAGGCCGCCGATGGCCGCGCTGAGGACGAACGCGAATATCTTGAACTTCGCCGGGTTGATGCCGACGCTCGACACGGCGTCCTCGTCCTCGCGGATGGCGGTGAACACCCGGCCCGCGTCAGAGCGCGTCACGACCAGCAACAGCGCCATGATGGCGACGAACAGTCCGAGCGCGATGTAGTAGACGATGGCCGCGTCGTTGACACCGAACCCGAGGAAGTTCTCGGGGTTCCGAAGCCCCAGCTCTCCGCCGAAGACGTCGCTCCGGAAGATGAACAGCTGGAGCAGGATGAGCGGCGCGACGAGCGTCACCAGCGAGAGGTACGGCCCACGCAGGCGCAGAGCCGGCACGCCGATGACGATGCCCGCGACGGCCGCGAGGACGATACCGGCTGGAATCGACAGTATCGGGTCGATGCCGTAGCCGAGGTTCAACAGCGCCGAGGTGTAGGCCCCGACGGCGAAGAACAGCCCGTGTCCGAACGATATCTGTCCGGTGTACCCCGAGACGGTGTCCCAGCTCATGGCGAACATCCCGAAGTACAGCGCGGTGGTCAGGTGGAGCAAGAACAGGTCGTCGACGACGAACACGAAGACACCCGGGACGCCCAGTCCGAGTTCCATGTTCGCCAGTAGCGGCAACAGCGCGAGCAACAGGAGCCCGACGATGCCGACGACGTACCGGCCAGGTACCGAAGGGAGCGACCGTCCACCCTCCTCGGTGATGCGTCCGGACGCGGTGTCCTCGCTCATGTGCCGGTGCCTCCTGCCGAGTCGACGTTTCGGATCATGCTTCCACCAGTTCCCGACCGAACAGTCCCTCCGGTCTGAGCAACAGCACGGCGACCAGCACCAGCAGCGGCGTCAGCCCCGTGAGGCTCGAGTCGACGTACTGGACGGTCAGGATCTCCAGCGTGCCGACGACGAACGCCCCGAGGACGCTGCCGCGAATCGAGCCGATGCCGCCGAGGACGACGATGCTGAACGAGAGGACGAGCGGTGCCCGACCCATCGCCCACGACGCCCCCTGAATCGACCCGAGGAACACGCCGGCCGCGCCCGCCAGCGCGCCCGCACCGACCCAGACGAGGAGGTTGATGCGGTTGGCCTCGATGCCGACCAGCGCCGCGCCCTTGTGGCTCATACTCGTCGCGAGCAGCGCCTTGCCCTGTCGCGTGTAGTTGACGAACGCGAACATCCCGACGATGAGCAGTGCCGACAGCGCGAACGCGACCAGCTGTGTGAACGTGACCGTCGAGCCACCGATGTTCACCCGACCACTGAGCAGGGTCAACACCTTGGGCTGTGAGCCGTAGACGAACCGTATCACCTCCTCGACGGCGACGGCGGTGACGAGCGTGATGATCATCACCATGATGGGTTCGTCCTGGATACGCTTGATGAGCCCCAGATAGTACGCACCGCTCAGGAGACCCGTGAGGACGAACGCCGCGGCTAACCCGACGAACCCGCCGTACCCCATCTGCGAGGAGACGACGAACGCGACGAACGCGCCGATGGTGATGTTCGCCCCGTGTGCGAGGTTCAACACGCCGCCGACGCCGAAGATGAGCGTGAACCCCAGTGCGACCAGCGCGTAGAGCGAGCTGAGGATGACGATCTGGACGAGGACCGTCGACAGGTTGGCCTGGAGCGGGGCGACCGTCCCCAGCATCTACAGCCACGACGGCTTCTGGTAGTCGGCCGTCGTGAGGTCGTCGGGGTAGATGACTTCCTGGTTCCCGTCTTGCCACTGCTGGAACACCGGGTCGACCTTCCCCTCCTCGTAGACCACGTCGTGAGCGAACTCGTTGTCCGGCGGGTAGTACTCGATGGTGCCGGCGGTCCCGAGGAACGACGACTCCTCCAGCCCCGAGACGACGGCGTCGGCCTCGACGCTGCCGGCCTGCTGGACGACGTCGGCGTACTGCTTGACCGCGTCGAACGTGATGTAGCCCGTGTAGACCGGGTAGCTGTCGTACTGTTCGTTGTACGCCTCCGAGAACGGCACGGTCTTCTCGGTCACCTCGCTCTGTGGCGTCGCGGAGTTCTGTGTCACACCGAAGTTACACGCGCCGCTCGTCGCCTCGTAGTACGACGGCAGTTGCATCGGGACGTGGATGCCGCCGAACTCGAAGGGCCGTTGCTGTTTGGCCCACTGGACCACCGCCGGCGTCCCGGTGTGGGCCATGGCGATGAGCGCGGCGTCCGCATCCGACGACTCGACCTGGTCGTAGATCGGCGTGAAGTTCTCGGTGCCCGACGCGTAGCGCTCCTGCATGGCCACCTCGACGCCCGCCCGGTCGATTTCGTCGTCCAGCGCTTGCGAGACCGGCTTCGTCCACTCGTAGTCCTCGACGAGGACCGCGACCGACTCCCAGCCGAGGTCGGACTGCTTGGCTTCGAGGAAGTCGATCATGTTGACCCCGAGCTGGTAGGCGTTGAGCGGGCCGGTACGGAAGTGGTACTTGTAGCTCTCGTAGTCGTCTCTGACACGGGCGCTGGCCTCCGGCGTCGCCGCCCCCGTCGTCATGTGGACGGTCTGCTGGTTGGCGATGTCGTCGAGGACGGCGAGCAGCACCTCGCTGGTGAAGATACCCGTCGTCATGTCCACCTCCTCGCCGATCGTGAGTTCGCGGTACTTCGAGCGCCCCTCGTCGGGCTGTTCGCGGGTGTCCTTGACGCTCACCTCGAACTCCGGCCCCGACCCCTCCTCGTTGAGCTGTGTCACCGCCAACTCGGCGGCGTTGGCGATGCTGGCTCCGATGGGGTTGCTCGACGGTTCGGGCGCGAGCACGCCGATGCTCACCGTGTCGGGGAGACTGCCGCCGCTCGCCGTCCCCGTCGTCGTCCCTCCGCCGCTGTCGGTGTCGCCCGTACTCCCGCCATCGCCGCCTCCGCCGTCGTCCCCGCCGGTGCTGACACACCCCGCGAGCGTGACGCCCGCGACTCCCGCCCCCGTCGCCTCCAGGAACCGCCGCCGTTTGACCTGCCGTCCCCGCGTCGTTCCCTCGTCTGAATCCATTTCGAGTCGATGTTCCGCTACACTAAGATAAGTGTTAACAATGTCCATTATCGAGCAGTGATCCGTCCCCGTCGTTCGCCTGGCCGCCACCCCGAGGGTTAGGTTCGTACCGCTCGTTCGTGACCTATGCTCGTTCACTGGCACCGCGCTGACCTGCGGGCCACCGACAACCTCGGCCTCTCGAAAGCGACCGGCGAGGACGACGTCCTCCCGGTGTTCGTCTTCGACGACGAAGTGCTCGCCCACGCCTCGCCGAACCGGGTCGCGTACATGCTCGACGCGCTCTCCTCGCTCCGGGAGTGGTATCGTGAGCGCGACGCCGACCTCTGTCTCCTGCGAGGGGACCCGAGCGCCGTGCTCCCGGACTGCTGTGCGGAACACGACGCGAACGGCGTGTTCTGGAACCGGGGTTACTCCGGTCTCGCCAGCGAACGCGACGAGGCCGTCAAGGCCGCCCTCTCCGACGAAGGGGTGGGCTACGCCGACTTCCACGACGCGCTCCATCACGAACCCGGCTCCATCACCACCAACGACGGCGACCCGTACTCGGTCTACACCTACTTCTGGAAGAAGTGGCGCGACAGGGAGAAAGAACCCGCCTACGACGCCCCCGACGCCGACTCGCTGGTCGGTGCCCCCGGCGAGTTCGACGACCTGCCGACGCCCGACGACCTGGGGTTCGAGGAGACCGACGCGAACGTCGAACCGGCGGGCCACGACGCCGCCCGCGACCGACTCGACAGGTTCTGCGAGTCGGCCATCTACGAGTACGACGAGCGTCGTGACTACCCGTGGGAGGCCAAGACCTCGAAGCTCTCGGCACACCTCAAGTGGGGCACCGTCGGCGTCCGCGAGGTGTACGAGGCCACCGAGGACGCGATGGCCGACGCGCCGGACGAGGACGCCCGCGAGTCCGTCGAGGAGTTCCAGGCACAGTTGGCGTGGCGGGAGTTCTACACCCACGTCCTCGAGTTCAACCCCGAGGTGGTCACGCAGAACTACAAGGAGTACCAGGAGGGCATCGACTGGCGCGAGGACGACGACGAGTTACAGGCCTGGAAGGACGGCGAGACGGGCTTCCCCATCGTCGACGCCGGGATGCGCCAACTGCGCGAGGAGGCGTGGATGCACAACCGCGTTCGGATGGTCGTCGCCTCCTTCCTCACGAAGGACCTGATGCTCGACTGGCGACACGGCTACGACCACTTCCGGGAGCACCTCGCCGACCACGACACCGCCAACGACAACGGCGGCTGGCAGTGGGCCGCGTCGACTGGAACGGACGCCCAGCCGTACTTCCGCATCTTCAACCCGTGGAGCCAGCAGGAGCGCTACGACGAGAACGCCGAGTACATCACGGAGTACGTCCCCGAGTTGGCGGGCGTCGACGCCGAGACCATCCACGAGTGGCACGAACTGGGCGTCGACGAACGCGGCCGACTCGCGCCGGACTACCCCGCGCCCATCTGCGACCACGGCGAGCGCCGCGAGGCGGCGCTGGCGATGTTCAAGCGTGCCCGTGGCGAGGAGTAGGGTGGTTCGGAACGAACGAAGCGAGTGAGAACCACCGAGTACGAGCGGGGAGTACGAACGACCCGCGAGGACCCCGAGGCGGAAGACTGAGCGAGGGAGCCAGAACGCCCCGTGACCGGCCGAATTCCTGTCGCTTCGCCAACTTAAATCGAGTAGCGGCGATAGGGTGGCCGTTCTCAATCTTTAACATCGTACCTGCCCATCTCCCACGCGAGGTGTCAAGACATGTCTGAACATTCCAATCCCGAACTGCCGTCTCTGCCGTACGACTACGACGCGCTCGAACCGTCCCTGTCCGAGCAGGTGCTGACGTGGCATCACGACACGCACCACCAGGGCTACGTCAACGGCCTCGAGAGCGCCGAGGAGACGCTCGCGGACAACCGCGAGTCCGGCGACTTCGGCTCCTCGGGTGGAGCCATCCGCAACGTGACCCACAACGGCAGTGGGCACTATCTCCACACGATGTTCTGGGAGAACATGTCTCCCAACGGCGGTGGCGAACCGGAGGGTGACCTCCTGGACGCCATCGAGGAGGACTTCGGCTCCTACGAGGGCTGGAAGGGCGAGTTCGAGGCCGCAGCGTCGGCCGCCGGTGGCTGGGCGCTCCTCGTCTACGACCCGGTGGCGGACCAGCTCCGCAACCTCGTCGTCGACAAGCACGACCAGGGCGCGCTCTGGGGCAGTCACCCCATCCTCGCGCTGGACGTCTGGGAGCACTCGTACTACTACGACTACGGCCCGGCCCGTGGCGACTTCATCAGCGCGTTCTTCGACGTCGTCGACTGGGACGACGTCGCCGAGAACTACGAGAAGACCACGTCGAACCACGCCTGAGTCGTACGAATCTCCACCGTTTTTTCGACGCACGACCGACGCGAGCGACGGCCACTGCGCTGCGGTCCAGTTCGACGCCGACAGCACCGCGACCGTTCCGCGGGACTTACGACCGGAGCGACGAACCACGAGACATGCCCCGACCGAAATCTGACTTCGAGACGCTGCGCGCACTGGACTTCCGCGACCCCGACGAAGTGCTGGACGACGACACGATGTACACCATCTACGAGGTCGCCCGCATGCTCCAGGGTCTCGACCCCGACCGCGAACTCGACGCCGAGACCGAGACCGTCCTGCTCGACTGGGCCATCCCGTGGATGATGGTCAACGCCGACGCGTTCGTCTTCGCAGAACCCGACGCGGACGACGAACCGGGCCACTACGGCCTCGCGTAGATGCACCTGCTCGTCGCCGGCGGGTCGCAGGTCGACGCCGGGAAGACCACCTTCGCGGCCGGCCTCGCCGTCCACGCCGCCACCCCCGCCTACAAGCCGCGAGCGGGCAACGACTACTGGTTCGACCACGACGACGTTCGCCACAGCGTCGCCGACGGCCGACTCTACGGCAAGGACGTCCGAACGCTCGCCACGCTGGACGACGCACCCCCAGAACTGCGCAACCCGGTCCACCGTCTGTGGACCCCCGCACCGGGAACCGGGACGGGGGTGCTCGGCCGGACCGACCGGGCGTTCCTCTGTGACCGCGTCACCGTCGACGGGGAGAGCGAGTTCGTCGTCAACGGGACCGTCGACCTGCCACCGATGCTCCGAGAGTTCCTCCCGCTCGAGGACGCGACACGGGTCTCGTCGCTCGACGAGTTCAACGACGTGATGGCCGACCGTCACCGGGCCGCGTTCGACGGCGTCGCCGAACGCGTCGCCGCCGAGGGCGACGTCGTGGTCGAATCCTACGCCGACATCGCCCGGCCGCTCGACGGGTTCGCTCCCGACGCCGTCGCCGTCGTCGAACCCGCCCGACTGCGGGTGTTCGACGGGGCGCGGTACGCGAAAGCCTGCGAGGTCGCCTCCGGAAGCGCCCACGAGGGCCGCCTCGAAGAGCGCGTGGAGAACGTGCTGGAGTATCTCGACCCTCTCGAACGCCGGGCGCTCGAACCGCTGGCCGACGAGGTCCGGAGCGACCCGGCGGCCGTCGCTACCGCCTACGCGGACCACTACGACGCCCTGCTCGCGGTCACCGACGCCTGACGTCGGGGCAACAGCCTTGTACGGCGGCCCGTAGCCCCATGCATGGAACCCCTACCGACCGAGGTCTACTACGACCAGCGGCGGGTCGGGTCGCCGACGCTCTCCCCGGACGGCGAACGGGTCGCGTTCGTCCTCGACGAGTTCGACCAGGCCGAGGACGAACGCCGCTCGTCGGTGTTCGTCGTCCCGGTCGACGGCGCTCGCCCGCCCCACCGGCTCACCCGGGTCTCGGACGCGTCCTCCCCGCAGTTCTCCCCGGACGGCTCGACGCTGGGCGTCCTGATGACGCGAGAACGCGACGTGACGCTCAGAGTCGGTCGTGACGACGAGGACGAAGCGGACGAGACGGACGCCACCGACGGCGACGAGGGCAGTGAGGACGACGAGCAGTCGTCCGGGCACGGTGACGGCGAGACGCAGGTCTGGACGTTCGACCTGGAGTGGGGCGGCGACGCTCGGCAGGTGACCGACCGCGAACACGGCGTGAGCGCGTTCGACTGGTCACCCGACGGCGAGCGCATCGTCGTCGCGGGCCGCGACCCGACCGACGACCAGCGGGAGTCCCTCGACGACCGGCGGGACGGTGGCCCCATCGAGACCGAACGGCTCCAGCACAAGTACGACGGGACGGGATGGCTCGACACGGTCCGGACGTACCTGTTCGTCGTCAACGTGGCGAGTCGGGACGTCGAGCGTCTCGACGGGACCGGCCTCTCACCGAGCGTCGCCGACACCGCCGGTCGACAGCCCTCGTGGGGTGACCGGGGCGTCGCCTTCGTCGGCTACGACGGTGCCGACCCCGACGACACCGCCGTCCGTGATCTGTTCCTCGTCGACCCCGACGACGGTGCGGTCGAGCGACTCACCGACGGGACGACGACGTGCGAACGGCCGACGTGGAGTCCGGACGGTCGCCGCCTCGCGTACCGCGCTCGGGACCCCGAGAACTGGTACCGGCCGACCGAACTCGCGGTCCTCGACCTCGAAACTGGGGAGTCGACGACCCTCTCGGCGAACCTCGACCGGACCCTCGGTACCGGCAGTCCCCGCTGGTCGGACGACGAGCGACTGGTCTGTACGCTGGCGGACGAGGGGTGGACGCGGTTCGCCCGGTTCCACCTCGACGGCCCACCCGAGCGTGTCTACGCCGCGCAGTCGCGCGACGAGACGGTGAAGGGGTTCGACCTCGCCGGTGGGACCGTCGCGTTCACCTGCTCCGCGCCCGACGCCGGGACGGAGCTGTACGCGATGGCCGAGTCGGCACTCGACGGCGACGGCGAGCGGGGACGACTCACCGAGAGCTGTGACGAGTTCCTCGCCGAACACGGGGCACTCGCCGTCCGGCGAGTCACGTTCGACTCCGAGGAGCAGACCGTCGAAGGCATCGCGTACTACCCGAGCGACTTCGACCCCACTGGACCCGACCCGCGACCGTTCCTGCTCGACGTCCACGGCGGACCGATGAGCTACGACGCGCCGGGGTGGGACTTCGACGCCGCCTTCTGGACGAGTCGAGGCTACGTCGTCTTCCGGGTCAACTACCGCGGGTCGACCTCCTACGGTCGGTCGTTCTCCGAACAGTTGAAGGGTCGCTGGAACTCCCTGGAGGTCCAGGACCTCCAGGCCGGCGTCGACTGGATGGTCGAGCGGGGGTGGGCGGACCCCGAGCGACTGTTCTGTACGGGGTTCTCACAGGGCGGAGTCAACACCGCCTACCTCGTGACCCGCACCGACCGCTTCGCCGCGGCCGCCACAGAGCACGGTGTCTACGACCTCTCCTCCTCGTTCGGGACCGACGATAGCCAGAACTGGCTGGAGGCGGATTTCGGCCTCCCGTGGGAGAACCCGGAGGCCTACCGCGCCGCCTCGTCCATCGACGACGTGGGGAACGTCGAGACGCCGCTGCTGGTCACCGCCGGCGAGAACGACTGGCGCTGCCCGCCGACACAGGCCGAGCAACTGTACGTCAGCGTCCGCAAGCGGGGCGTCGACGCGAAACTCGTCGTCTACCAGAACGAGCACCACGCCATCTCCAGGCCCGAGCGAGCCATCCACCGGCTGGAGACCTTAGAGGAGTGGTTCGGTCGCTACGGTGGGCCGACGGCCGACGACGGTGAGGAGGACGACGACGGGAACGGCGACGTCGAGGAGTGACGGCGGCAGCGCTCACCGGAGCCTCGGTGGCGTTCGACTCCGACCCACGAGCAGGCGACACGGGACGTGCACGCGGTGTCGTGTCGCGCGCCGTGGGGTCGGACCACGGTCGGGAGTCACCCTCGGCACACCGCGTGGTCGAACTCAGACCACGTCGGTGCTGGCCACCTCATCCGGCTTGAACCCTCGGACGCGAGTCAGCCCATCCGGGCGGCCTGTGCCGCGAGTTCGACGTGGGCGCGGGCCTCGCCGTCGACGCTCGGGCCGTGGCCGACGTGGAGGTCGTCGCCCTCCTGCACGTGGTCGAGGACGTAGTCGATGCTCTCGACGAGTCGTCGCCGGTCGCCTTCGGCGAGGTCGGTCCGGCCGAACCCGCCGCCGGCGAACACGAGGTCACCACCGACGAGGACGCCCGCTTCGGGGGAGTGAAGGCAGAGGTGGTCGTTCTTGTGCCCCGGCGTGTGCAGTGCGACGTACTCGTGGTCGCCCAGCCGGACGGACTCCCCGTCGGCGATGGCGTGGTCCACGCCCGGTTGGTCGGGGTCGAACCCCCACGCCTCGACACCGAACGCCTCCTTCACCGCGTCGAGGTTCCCCACGTGGTCCGGGTGGGTGTGTGTCAGGACGACGGCGTCGAGACCGTCGGTCCGGTCTCGGACCCGCGCGACGACGTCGAACTCGTTACCGGGGTCAACGAGGACGGTCCGCTCGCCGGTGACGAGAAACGCGTTGCTGGTGAAACCCGGCACGCCTTGCGCGAGGTTGGAGATCATGCCCACCCGTTCGTTCGGGGACGGGTAGTGCGTGTCGCTCGACGGTGGCCGTCACCGCCGAGACGCTCTCGACCCTCGCCCGACCGGACCGTCGACGAGTCGTCGTCAGCCGTCGTACGTGTCGAGTTCGTCGGTGAGGAGCGCTCTCTCGACGAGGTTCCCGTGGCCTCGCCGGAGTCGGTCGGCGGCCGCCTGTGCCGAGATGTCGAACTCGTCGCCCAACTCCGCCGTCGTCACCGCGTGCGGGAACTCGTAGTAGCCCCGTTCGTGAGCGACGACGAGCGTCTCGTGTTGCCGGTCCGTCAACCCGTAGCGGTCGAAACTCGGGTCGCTCGTCTCGTAGACGCTGTCGACGGTCAGCGACCACCCCTCCCGTTCGGCGTACTCGTTCGTCCGGCGGAGCGCGTCCCGTGCGGGGAAGAACAGTCGAAGTCGCCACTCGTCGCCCGACCCTCTCGCCGAGAGAACCGTCCCGTCCTGTTCGACCAGCGCGTGAGCGACGAGTTCGACGTCCGAGACCCACGACATCCGGTAGAGTCGCTCGCCGTCGACCGTCGAGAGTGTCGAGAGGTCGTCGACGGAGCGGTCACGTTCGAACGAGCGGTGAACCGTCTCGAAGTCGTCGGTGGTCACCCAGAGGTGTGGCACGAGTCGACGCGATTCGTCAGCGACGACACGCTGAACCTCGATACCCGTCGAGGGAACCGACCGAAGCGTCTCGTGGAGGGCGAACTCGGGCGCTGGAATCCTGACCTCGGTCATCGTGCCCATAGAACTCTGAGTGACACTGCTCGTCCACGACGGTTATCCGTTCGGCTTGAAACGACCAGCGCCGCACTCGGTGGCTTCGAGACCGAAGGAGTACGGGCCTCCCGACTGGACTGCTCGTCTCAGACGTGGTCGGGCGGGAGGACGACGTCCGAATCGCGGGCCGCGAGCCACTCACAGAGCTCGACGAGCTGGTCGGTCGCCGCCTCGAACAGCCGTTCGCCCTTCTCGGCGGTGGCGTCGGTCTGGTCGCCGAACACGCCGTTCGGGGAGTTCTCGACACAGTCGTAGAACGTCCGCGCGCCGTTCTGGGAGACCTGCTCCATCTCGTCGTGGAAGCGCGTCCAGCCGCCGTCACGCGCCTCGGCGAGTTTCTCCTCGCGGACCAACTCGGGGTGGAGGTGCTGGATCATCGCCGTCTCCTTCGGGCCGCCGTGGGGGCCGTTGTGCTCGAACGCCTCGTCGACGAGGTCCGGGATGGACTCGTTCCACATCCACTCGATAGCGTAGGCGTCGCCCGCGTCGCGCAGACGGCGGCCCACTTCGCGCAGGTGCTGGACGTTGCCGCCGTGGGCGTTGACGAAGACGACGCGGTCGATGCCGTGGTAGGTGAGGTTGCGGACCATCGACGTGACGTAGTCCCGGAAGACGGGCGCGTCGACCCACATCGTCCCGTGGAACTGCCGGTGGTGGGGGCTGACGGCGACCTTGACGGTGGGCGTACAGAGATAGCCGGTCCGTTCTGCGGCCGCGCGGGCGTACCCTTCGGCGATGAGGTGGTCGGTGCCCTCCGGGAGGTGGGGGCCGTGCTGTTCGGTGCTGCCGACGGGGACGAGCGCCAGCGACTCGCGCTCGAAGTAGTCGCCCAACTCCTCCCACGTGTGGTCCGCGAGGTACATACCGAGCGTTCCGAGGCCTGCGGCAAGAAGCTACGCGAGGCGGCTATCGGTTCTGGCGCTCGCGTTCGAGGACGGTCCCGTCGGTACCGACGGCGACCGCTCCCTCCGGGCCGATGGCGACGGCCGTCAGGTCGGCGTCGGCCGCGACGAGTCGGCGCTCCCACCTCCCGTCGACACGGTCGGCGAGCGTCCCAGCGGGGCCACAGGCGGCCCCCGACTCGCCGTCGACGGTCAGCGCGACGTCGGCGAGCGACCCGTCGACGACCCGCCGGGGTGTCCAGACGGAGCCGTCGTACTCGAAGAGACGGCCGTCGCTCGCCACGACCACGAGGCGGTCACCGTCCAGCGGGGCGAGCGCCGTGAACGTGCCGGCGTCGTCGACGCCGAGTCGTGACCACGTCGCGCCGCCGTCCCGAGTGGCGAACACCGAACCGCTTGAATCACAGCAGTAGCCGGACTCCGCGCCGACGGCGAGCGCCGTGATGCTCGACCCGCTACCGGGTTTCTGCGGGTCGGCCCACCCGAGGCGTCGACCGTCGTAGCGGCCTCGCAGGACCTCCCCCGAACCGTTGGCGACGAGTACCGTCTCGGCTCCAGCCTCCCCTGTGACCGCGACAGCCGAGAGGTTGTCCGTCCGGTCTGCCGGCGCGGAGTGGTCGGTGAACCGGCCCCTCTCGGCGTCGTACCGGCCGAGCGCACCGCCATCGCCGGCGACCCAGAACGCGCGGCCGTCGTCGGTGGCGGCGACTCCGGTCAGCGACGCGCCGCTGGCGGCCGGACCGTCGTCGAGCAGTCGCGTCCACTCCCCCTCCCGCCGGGCGACGACGACGCCACCGTCACCGACCGCGTAGGTCGCGCTCGGCGTCGTCGTCACGTCCCGCAACGCCGCGTCGGTGGGAACGACCACGGTCTGCCAGTGGTGCCCCGCGTCGTCGTCCGTGTCGCCGTCGTCCGTGTCGCCGTCGTCCGAATCCGAGTCGGTGTCCGTATCACCGTCGTCCGAGTCGCTATCGGAGCCGTCGCCGTCAGAGTCGGTGTCCGTGTCGTCGTCTCCCGACTCGTCGTCCGGAGCGGGATTCTCGCTCGGTGTGCCGACCGCCCCACGGTCCGACTGCCGTTCGGAGTCCTCGCGCTCGTGGGACGTCGGTGGCGTAGGGGCCGCAGACGAGGACGGCCCGGTGCCCGAGAAGTAGAGGTAGAGCGGTGGGAGGACGTACACCGTGATCGCGGCGATAGCGAACCCCCAGTGGACGAACGTGAGCAGGCCGAGTGCGGTGAGTCCGACCGTCGTCGCGGTGTGGAGCGCGGTGCGCACGTAGTCGCGGTAGAAGGAGACGAAGCCACGGTCGCTAGTGGGAGCCATCTGGTTCTCTCTCACGACGCGGGCGACCGAGAAGAGCGTTCGGCCCGCGAACCGGTCAGACCGTGCTCGCCACGACGACCCGGACGTGCTCGTCGCTCCGGTTGACGAGTTGGCGGGACTGTTCGGGCGGCAACGACACCGCCTCGAACTCGTCGAGCGTGACCGTCTCGACCGTCCCCGACGCCTGGAGACAGTCGATGTCGACGGACCCCTGTACCGCGAGGAACACCTCCTCGCAGTCACAGCCCGTGTGGTCGTGCTCGGTTCCCCTGCCGCCCGGCGCGAGGTCGACGACGCTGAGGCTCAACCGCTCGGTCCCGAGCAGTTCGTGGAGGGGCCACAGCTCCCCGTCGTCGTCCTCGATAACCGACCGCGTCTCCCCGATGCCTGCGGTCCTGTACGCCATGTGAGAGGATGCGCAGAGTTGAAGCATGAAGATGTCGCCGGCCGCTGCCACGTCCACGGGGCGACGCTCGACGGCCCTGTAAACCGTTATGTGAACCGCCTCCCGACCACCAACAACGACCGATGCACGCCTACCTCGACCTCGTCCGTCGCGTCCTCGCCACCGGCGGGTACAAGCCCAACCGGACGGGCGTGGACACCGTCTCCGCGTTCGGCCAGCACTACCGCGTCGACCTGCAGGAGGGGTTTCCGCTCCTGACGACGAAGGACCTCTCGGGCTTTCGCTGGGACTCGCTCGTCCACGAACTGCTGTGGTATCTCTCGGGAGCAGAGCACATCCGGAGCCTGCGCGAGGAGACCGGTATCTGGGACGCCTGGGCCGACGACGACGGCCGACTCGACACCGCGTACGGTCGCTTCTGGCGGCGCTATCCGGTCCCGGACTCCGGGCTGGAGGGCGAGTCGTGGCCCGAGGACGCCCACCGCTGGACCCAGGCAGACGAGGGCGGCCGCAGCTTCGACCAGTTGCAGTACGTCCTCGACACGCTCCGAGAGCACCCCAACTCCCGACGTATCGTGGTCAACGCGTGGCACCCCGCCAACGCCGCCGTCTCGACCCTCCCACCGTGTCACTACACGTTCGTCTTCAACGTGCAGGGCGACCGGCTGAACCTGCCACCGTCACCCAGCGCTCGGCGACGTCGCGCTGGCGTCCGTTCAACGTCGCCTGCTACGCCATCCTCACTCACGCCGATCGCCTAGCGCACCGGGTTCGAGGTGGGCGAGTTCAGTCACAGCGTCGTCGACGC
>NZ_WSZK01000028.1 GCF_009791395.1 Halomarina oriensis | reverse complement strand
CGACACCCGAACCGACCGACGAACCGACACAGACGACCACTTCTGAACCGCCACAGACCACGTCGGAGCCGCCGCAGACGTCTACCGGACCACCGTCGACCACCAGCGAACCGACCGACGAACCGCCACAGACGACGACCGAACCGACGACGTCCGCACCGACGACGGACCCGACCGTGACGTCGACACCCGAACCGACCGACGAGCCGACGTCCTCCGCCACGCCCGAGCAGCCGACGACCGCCGCATCCACGACGACGGCGGGGACGACGAGCGGGTGAGAATCAGTACCGGTAGTCGCTCTCGACCGCTGCCGCCAGGTCGACGAGTCGTGCCGCGGCGTCGCTGAACTGGAGGACCCGTTGCATGTCGCCGTCCAGTTCGAACGTCCCGGTCATCAGGCCGTCGATGGCCCCGACTGCACCCTGTGTGAGCCGGACCCAGTCGCTGTAGATGCCTCGAAAGACGAAGCCGTGGGCTACCTCGTCGAGGCTCCCGATTTCGTAGGTGTCGTGGACCGTCCCGCCCTCCAGTTCGACGAAGAACAGTCTGTCCTCGGGGAGTCGGTCGTCGGCAGCGAGGTAGAACACCATGTCACCGTCGAAGTCGACGCCCCACTCGGCGGCCTTCTCGCCGTACTCCTCGTCGGCGTTGACCGTCTCTCGCCACGCCGCCATCCACTCCTCGCTCGGAAACGTGTCGGCCATGGCCGGGAGTCGACGGGGGGTCGCTTAACCGTTCGCCCCGCTGATGGATTCAGTCGTACAGCGTCGCGCCGTCGCCGACGCCCGTCTGGAACGCCGTGGCGTCGACCCCCACCTCGTCGAAGGCGTCGACCATCGCGGCGGCGACTGAGCGACGAGTGCCGGGACGACAGACGGCGAGCATGGTCGGGCCGGCACCGCTCACGGTCACGCCCGTCGCGCCGGCGTCGAGGGCGGCCTCCCGGACGGTGCCGGACCCGGTGATGAGGTCCGCGCGAGCGGGCGTCACGAGCGGGTCGTCCATGCCGCGACCCACGAGCGTCGGGTCGTCACGGCACATCCCGACGGCCAGCGTCGAGGCGTTCCCGACCGTCTCGACGAGGTCGGCCATCGACGCCGACTCGGGGACGACCTTCCGTGCGTCCCGCGTCGAGACGACGATGTCCGGGAGGCACGCGACCAGCGAGAGGTCCGGGGAGACGCGGGTGACGCCGTCGTCGGTGACGACGGTGAACCCGCCGAGCAGGGCGGGAGCGACGTTGTCGGCGTGGGCGTCGCCGGAGGCGGCGGCCTCACCCTCGGCCGCGATAGGGACGAGTTCCTCGCGGGTGTGGCCCCGGTCGTAGAGTTCGTCCAGCGCGACGGCGGCGGCGGCGGCGCTCGCCGCCGAGGAGCCGAGTCCGGACGCGGGGCGAACGCCCTTGTCGATGTGGATGTGTGCGGGAGCGTCGAGCGCCTCCGCGACGGCCCCGACGGTGTTGCGCTTCGGGTCCTCGGGGATGTAGCGTGCGCCCGCGCCGGTGACCTCGATAGTGGTGCGCTCGGCCTTGCTGACGCGGACGACGTCCGCGGGCCGGTCGAGCGCGAGGCCGAACGTGTCGAAGCCGCTGCCGAGATTGGCGCTCGTCGCCGGGGCGCGGACCGTAACCATGCGCCCACAGTTCGGGCAACACCGCAAAAAGCTAGCGACTGAACGACCACGCCCGACCAGCACCCGACACGGCACCCGCCCGGAGTGTTTTGGTGTCGCCCCTCGACCCACGGGTATGTCACGAGAACGCGTCACGGACGACGCCGTCGTCTACGAGTTCGGTCCCGAGATGGACGCCGCGGTCACCGTCACAGACGGGGCGACACTCACCGTCGAGACCCGCGACAGTCTGGAGGGGGCGGTCCGGACGGACGACGACGTGATGAGCGAGGTGCCAGAGGAGGTCAACGCCGCGACCGGCCCCATCGCCGTCGAGGGGGCCGGACCGGGCGACGTGCTCGGGGTCGCCATCGAGGCGATTCGGCCCGCCGAGGACCGCGGCCGGGCGGTCACGATTCCGGAGTTCGGCCTCCTACAGGACGACGAGCGCATCGACCACCCGGCGAGTCTGGTGACGCCCGTCGAGGGTGACACGCTGTCGGTCGGCGAGTTCGACGTCCCGCTCGACCCGTGTATCGGGACCATCGGGGTCGCCACCGCGGGCGACACCCACTCCACGCTCGTCCCCCACGACCACGGCGGGAACCTCGACACGACGCTCCTGCGCGCGGGCAACACGGTCTACTTCCCGGTGAACCGGCCGGGCGGGATGCTCGCCATGGGCGACTGCAAGGCCGCGATGGCCGACGGCGAGGCCTGTGGAACCGGCGCGGAGATCGCGACCGAGATCGACTGTACGGTCACGGTGGAGTCGGGCGACCTCTCGCGGCCGCTGGTCGAGACCGACGACTCCTGGGCCTTCCTCGCCAGCGCGGAGACGATGGAGGAGGCGTGTCGTATCGCCTACCGCGACGCTATCGACGCACTCGCGGAGGACGCCGACCTCTCGCTCACGGACGCTTACATGCTCGCCAGTCTCGTCGCGGACCTCGAAATCTCGCAGGTCGTCGACCCGCTGGTCACGGTCAGGGCAGTCGTTCCGAAGCGGTACCTGACGAACCCGCTCGACTGAGACGAGCGAGTCGACGACGGAGCGCCACGGACCCGAAGGCACATACCCGGAACCGGCGAACCTCGGGGTATGATCGGCATCGTCGGCGGCGGCATCGCGGGGCTCGCGGCTGCTTACCGCCTCCAGGGGGCCGGCCACGACGTACGGGTGTTCGAGGCCGGCGACGACGTGGGCGGCCTCGCCGCGACCTACCCCACCAACGGCGACCCCATCGAGCAGTTCTACCACCACCTCTCGAAGTCGGAGGAGACCATCGTCGAACTCGCCGAGGAGTTGGGCGTCGCCGACCGCCTGGAGTGGCGCATCGGCAAGAACGCCTACTACGTCGACGGCACGGTCCACCCGATGGACGCCCCGTGGGAGATCCTCTCCTTCCCGCCGCTGGGACTGTACGACACGTTCCGACTCGGACTCCTGACGATGGACGTCGACGTGCGCGGCGGGATTCCGAAGTTCGACTCCTACGAGCGACTGGAGGACTTCGAGGACGTCACCGCCCGCGAGTTCGTCGTCGAACACACCACCGAGAACGTCTACGAGTCGTTCTTCGAACCGCTCTTGGACGCGAAGTTCGGCTCCCGGAAGGAGGACGTGAGTGCGGCGTGGCTCCTCGGCCGAATCAAGTTCCGCGGCGAGCGTGACCTCCTGCGCGGCGAGTACCTCGGCTACTTCGACGGTGGCTTCCCGGTGCTCGTCGACGCGCTGGTCGACGCGGTGGGCCGCGAGAACGTCACGACGGGCGCACGCGTCGTGGACGTGGTCGGCGTGGACGGTCCAGCGACCGCCGGCGAGGAGGACGGAGCGACGGCCGGACCCGAGGCCGTCGACGCCCTGACCGTCGAGACGGAGTACGGCGTCGAGACCCACGACGTGGAGTCGGTGGTCGTCGCGGCGATGCCGAACGTCCTCGAATCGCTCGTCGGCTACGAGTGCGACGTCGACTTCCAGGGGTCGGTCTGTGCAGTGCTGACGATGGACGAACCGCTGACCGACACCTACTGGCTCAACGTCGGCGACGACGCCCCGTTCGGCGCGCTCATCGACCACACGAACTTCGTCCCCGCCTCGCGCTACGGCGGCGACCACCTGCTGTACGTCGCCAGTTACGTCCAGTCACTGGACGAAGCGCTCTGGCGGATGAGCGACGAGGAGTTGCGCGAACACTGGCTCTCGGGTATCGAAGAGCTGTTCCCGCGATTCGACCGGTCGACGGTCGGCGAGTTCCGCGTCGGACGCAACCCGCGGACCGCACCGGTCTACGAGTGTGGCTACCTCGACATGGTCGTCCCGTACGACCTGCGCGAAGAGGTCGGGGAGGGCGTCTACTACGCCGGGATGGCCTCCCGGGCGCAGTACCCCGAGCGGTCGCTGAACGGCGCTATCGTCGCGGGGTACGAGGTGGCGGACCGAATCGTCCAGAAGAGCGAGCGTGTCGTCGAACGGCCAGCGGACGACTGACCGACCTCAGTCGTCGGCTTCGCCCTTCGCCTCGTCGTCGCTCACGCCGGGGGCGTCGGAGAGGTTCACGTCGTCGGGTTCCTCGTCGCCGCCGACGGTCATCCCGCCGGGTGTCTCGACGTAGGTGTCGTCCGAGAAACCCGCGACGGCGTTCTCGTAGGTCGGGTCGTCGAGGCGTTCGGGGGTGGCCGGCGCGTCGGGGAGACCCCCAGCGGGTCGGAACTCGCCCAGCGGGTCGTCGATGGTGATGCCGTGGGCCGTGAAAAAGTCCTCGTAGCGGCGGTAGTGGGCCTCGAACTCGTCGGCGGGAATCTCCATCATCTCGGTCCACCCCTTGTCGAAGAAGTCGAAGTTGGCCTGGACGTGTGTGATTTCGCGGGCCTCCGCTTCGGAGTAGTCCGCTTCGAGCGCCGCGACGTACGCGTCCATCGTCGCGTCGAACAGCGCGTCGAGGTACGGCTTGCGCTCCTCGCGGTGGGCCTCGTCTGCCTTCCCCGCGAAGATGTTGGTGTGCATCTTTACCAGCCCGTAGTTTGCGACCGAGCGAACGCCGGGTGTCGTCAGCGCCTTCTTCGCCGCCCAGTGACGCGGGTTCTGGTAAATCTTCATAGCCGGGGTAGGGCCGCGTCGTCCATCAATGTTGGTACGCACGCCGATTCGTGTGCCTGAGACTTGCTAGCACAGGAATTACGGAGATAGCAACCGACTTTAGGGGTCGTATCCAATCGCCCGTTATGAGCGCGTCGCACGTGATTATCGGTGACGGCATCGCGGGGAGTTCCGCTGCGGAGACCATCCGCGAGGCCGACGCCGACGCCTCCGTCACCGTCATCACCGACGAGGGGGAGGCCCTCTACAATCGTATCCTCATCAAAGAGTTCGCCAAAGGGAAGATGCCCGCCGGCCCCATCTCCATCCACGACGAGGGGTGGTACGAGGAGCGCGACATCAACCTCAAACTGAACACGATGGTCACCCGTGTCGACACCGACGCCCACGAGCTTCACACCCACGAAGGCGAGACCATCGAGTACGACTCGCTGCTCATCGCCACGGGCGGGACGCCGACGCAGCTCCCCGTCGACGGCAGCGACGCGGAGGGCGTCCACCACTTCTGGACGTTTCAGGACGCACGCGCCATCAAGGAACATGCCGAACGCGCCGAGACGGGCGCGGTCATCGGGGCCGGCCTGCTCGGCATCGACCTCGCGGCCATCTGTGGCGCACAGGACGTCGAGGCGAACTACCTCATGCGCGGCAACGCCTGGTGGCGCTACGCGCTCAGCGAGGACGGCGCGGAGATCATCCACAACGCGCTCCGCGAGAACGGCGTCACGCCCGTCTTCGGCAGCGGCGTCGACGAGTTCGACGTGAACGACGACGGCGACGTCGTCGGCGTCACCGACCCGAACGGCGAGTACTTCGACGCCGACTTCGTCGGCATCGCCATCGGCCTGAACTACAACACCGAGTTCCTCCGGGGGAGCGGCATCGAACGCACCGACGACGGCTCCATCGTCGTCGACGAGCACATGCGCACGAGCGCCGACGACGTCTACGCGGCGGGCGACCTGACGTACTTCTACGACGTCATCCTCGAGGACCAGGCCCAGAACGGGGCGTGGGGCAGCGCGAAGGAGCAGGGCTCCATCGCGGGGACCAACATGACGTTCGATCAGGGCCTCGACACCGACGAGGCCACCTTCGAGTGGGTCTCCTCGTACTCCATCACGCACTTCGACTTCCCGTTTCTCTCCTTTGGCCACCCGACGCTCGGCGACGACGACGTCGAGAAGAAGTACGGAGACGACGAGTGGCGGCGCGTCGCCATCAAGGACGGCAAGGTCGTCGGCGGCGTCCTCATCGGCAATCTCGCCCCGCAGTCGAAGCTCAAGCGACTCGCTCGTGACCGCGTCGACGTGAGCGACAAGAAAGAGCTCCTGCTCGAAGAGAACATCGACCTGGAGAAGTTCGAACCGGTCGAAGCCGAGCAGTAGACCGCGACCGTTCACCCACCACCGTTTATCCACGACCGGGGTCGCGGAGCGACCCCGGAGGGTAAACGCTGGAGCATCGCAGATTCGCGGCGCGAATCTGCGGACAGTCAGAGCACACCGTGCTCTGACCGCATCACCGAAAGCCGGAAGCGTTCGGTTGGCAGCCAGAAATCGGAGATTTCTGGCGACAAACGGATTCGCCACTCAGTTCGCGCTCTTCGAGCGCTCCGCTCGTTCCCCACCCTGCTCACTCGCACGGCTCGCTCGCGGTACAGTCGATTGTGCTGCCATACGTCCCGAGGCCGTCGTCCTATCGTGTCGAGTTAGTCGGTTACCCGAACGGTCCCGCGCATCGACTCTTCGTGGAGGATACAGAAGTAGTCGTACTCGCCGGGCGTCTCGAACGTATGGGTGTAGGGTTGGTCGTGGGTCACATCTCCCTCTCGCGGCCCCTCCCAGTCCGCTCGTGCCGCGTCTTCGTTCTCGAAGCCGCCGCTGGCGAAGTACGCTGCCTCGTCGGGAATCCGTCCCTCGGAGGCCGTCACCGAGTGGGCGATGCCAGTCCCGTTGACCCAGCCGACGCTCGCGCCGACTTCGACGGTGAGCGTCTCCGGGACGAACGAGTCGGGGGTCATCTGTACGACGTGGTCCGTCTCGGGTCGGACGACGGTCGGTGCGGACGGCGCGTTCCCCTCTGCACCTCGGACGACGACGGTGCCGACCATGTTCCACCCCTCGTGTGGGACACAGAAGTAGCGATAGTGGCCGGGGGGTCTCGAAGGTGTGTTCGAACCGGTCGTCGTAAGTCAGGTTCTCGGCACCCGACGTCCGTGCCTCCTCCTCGGAACTGTCGTCGGTGCTGTCGAAGTAGGTCGCACCATCGGGGATCCGCTCCTCGTAGGCAGTCACGGTGTGTTGGTCCTCCTCGCGGTTCCACCACGTGACCGTTTGCCCCCGGTCGACGACCAGTCGGTCGGGGACGTACTTCAGGACGGTATCGGCAGACGTGACGAGGCCGTCGTCACCCATGACGATCGTCGGACCGTCGGGTGGCGGCCCCCGAGTCAGTCGCCGGATGCATCCCGTAGAGAGCGCGAGTGCACCGACACCGAGTGTCCGAAGCGTGCCACGACGGGTGACCGTTCGTCTCACTGCCAGTCGTACCGTGAGTAGAACGATAACTGTTCTCCGACGTGCGGACGGTCTTTCGTCGTGAGACGGATGGGGTTCGTCAGTGCCCGCCGTGTTCGCCCCCCTCGCCGTCGAGGGCGGCGATGGCGACGGTCATCATCCCGACGGCGGCCAGGACCACGACGCCACCGACGGCGATGAGCGCGTTCCCGAGGTGGAAGTACGTCGCCAGCAGGACGACGGCGAGGCCGACGGCGGTACCCAACACGCTGACGAGTGCGACGGTCCCGTTCATGTTCCCGTGATGGAGTAGGAGGCGGCCGCGGTCAGTGCGATGGCCGCGACGACGCCGATAGCCACGACGTAGGTGATGGCGCGCGGTTCGTACCTCAGATGCTGGAAGTACGCAGCGACGAGGACGGCCTTGATGGCCGACAGCGCCATGATGAGCCAGAAGGCGGTCCAGTAGGTCAGGCCGGCGAACTCCACGGCGACCTGAAGCGTCGCAAAGACGAACAGGACGACGTAGATGACGGCGTAGAGTTTCGTGTTCATGGGTCGGATATGTGTTGGTGGGTGGTCGTGTGTTGGTGGGGGGTCGTGTGTCCGCGGTGAGTCGGTCGCGTCTCTCGGTGGGGTCGTCTGAAGCGGTCCATCAGAGGATGTAGAACAGCGGGAACAGGAACAGCCAGACGATGTCGACGAAGTGCCAGTAGAGACCGAAGTACTCGACCGGCTTGTCGTCGTCGAGGTACGCCCCGCCCCACGCCCGAACGAGCATGTACAGCGCGATGAACAGGCCCACGATGACGTGGGCGGCGTGCAGTCCGGTGGTGAGGAAGAACGTCGACGTCTGGACGTTCGTCGAGAGCCAGAGGCCCTCGTGGAACAGTTCGAGCCACTCGATGCCCTTGTTGCCGAGGAAGCCGATACCCAGCAGGATGGTGACGAGCAGGCTGGCGACGACGCCGTTTCGACTCCCCTTCTGGGCGGCGACCATCGCCATGACGACGGCGAAGGAACTCGTCAGCAGGATGTAGGTGTTCATCAGTCCCGGAACGGGGTCGTGGGGGACGGGCTCCCACGCCCCCCAGCCGAACGCGACCCGGATGAAGACGTACGACCCGATGAACGCGCCGAACAGCACGACGTCGCTGGCCAGGAAGAACCACATCCCCAGCTTCATGTTCTCCACCTTGGCGAACGGCCAGGACTCGCCGAACGGGCCGGACGGTCCGTGGAACGTCTGGCTCTCGCGGGCCATCCCGACGAGGGTGTACGCGCCGAGCGCGAACCCGGCGACGGTGAGCGCGACGTAGGCCGTCCCGCCCGTGTTCACGCCCGAGAGACCGACGAGGAGGAAGAACCCCGCGAGCGAGAGACCGAACGGCCAGATGCTCGCGTGGCTCTCCTCGTGGTCGTGGCCCCCCGCCAGAGCGCCGTCGGCCGTCGCCGCGACGCCGCCGTCGGTTCTGGTTCCGGCCCCACCGTCGGCCGCGGCGATACCCGACGGGCGTGGACCGGCCTCCTCCAGGAACTGGAGCGCGCCGCCGTCGTAGCTGGGTCGGCCGGGGTAGTTCTCCAGCGGTGGTGGCGACGGGACGGCCCACTCCGCGGTCGTGACGTAGCGCCACGGGTCGGGGGCGGCGTCCTCGCCGGTCACGAGACTCGCATAGAGGTTGTAGAACATGACGAGGAACGACGCGCCGAGGACGAACGCTCCCACGGTGGCGAGTTGGTGCCACGGCGTGAACGCTTCGGGGTAGTCGAACACTCGCCGTGGCGTCTCCCAGGCGAGGAACATCGGGAAGTAGACGAGGTTGAACCCGACGAAGTACAGTGCGAAGTGGACCTTCCCGAGGAACTCGTCGTACATCTTCCCGGTTATCTTCGGATACCAGTAGTAGATGCCGCCGACCAGTCCCGTCACGCCCCCGACCATCACGTAGTGGAAGTGCGCGACGACCCAGTAGGTCCCCCGGAACTCGTAGTCCAGCACGACCGCACCGAGGAACACGCCGGTGATACCCCCGAGGATGAACAGGACGAGCGCACCGAACGCGAACAGGAACGGCGTCTTGAAGCGTATCTTCCCCTTGATGGTCGTGTAGATGAGCGCGAACACCATCAGGTCGAACGGCAGCGAGATGCCGATGGTGGTCGCCATGAACAGTGTCTTGACGGGGAGGTTGATCGAGGTGAGGAACATGTGGTGCATCCAGACCATGAACGACTGAATCGCCACCAGCACCATCGACGCGATGAACCACTTGCGCCCGACGATACGTCGCCCGGTGAACGTCTGGAATATCTCGGCCATCACGCCCAGCGCCGGGAAGAAGACGATGTACACCTCCGGATGCCCGAAGAACCAGAACAGGTGTGCCCACAGTACCGACCCGCCCGAGTCCGTCGCGGCGAAGTAGACGGTCCCGAAGATACGGTCGGAGCTCAGTATCATCAGCGCGGCCAGCAGTGCCGCGAACGCGAACAGCATCATCCACACCGTCAGGAGGATGGTCCACGTGAACAGCGGCATCCGCCGGAGAGTGAGACCGGGCGCACGCATCCGGTGGATGGTGGTCAGGAAGTTCACCCCGCCGACGGTGACCGACGCCGTGAACATCAGCAAGGCGAGCACCGTCGTCGTCGCCCCGATGCTCGGCATGTAGATTGGGACGTTCAACGGCGCGTACATCGTCCAGCCACCGGAGAACGTGCCTCCCTGGAAGAACGAGATGCCGAGCAGTAGCCCCGAGAAGAGGTAGAGCCAGTACGACAGCGCGTTCAGCCGCGGGAACGCGAGGTCCTTCGCCCCGATCTGGAGCGGGACGACGTAGTTGGCGAAGCCGAACGCGAGCGGTGAGAGGAACCAGAACACCATCAGCAGGCCGTGCGCCGAGACGGTCTGGTTGTACGCCGCGTCGGCGAGGATGGTCCCGCCCGGCTGGAGCAGTTGGACGCGAATCAACAGCGCCAGCAGGCCCCCGAATATCAGGAAGAACAGCGACGTGACCAGATAGAGGATGCCGACGTCCTTGTGGTTCGTCGTGACGAACCAGCGTTTTATCGACGACATCGGCGGGAGGCCGTGTTCGTGGTCGGTCGCCGTGCTCCGCTCCGTCGCCGGGAGGTCGACGGTGGCCGCCCCCCCCGTCCGACTCCGTCCGTGGTGTGTCGTCGCTCATGCGGTGAGTGCCTCGCTGGTGGTCCGTGTGCCGTTCTCGCTCGCGTTGCCGCTGGTGTCGCTCGTGTTGCCGCCACCGCCGCTCGTGTTCGCGTACCACTCGTCGTACGCCGACTGCTGCATGACGACGACGTTCGCGTTCATCCCGGAGTGGCCCGCCCCACAGAGTTCGTAGCAGTGGGCCTGGTACTCACCCGGTTGGTCGGCGATGAACCACGTCTCGGTGGTCTGGCCGGGGATAGCGTCGGTCTTCGCCCGTAACGACGGTATCCCGAAGTTGTGGAACACGTCGTCCGAGGTCACGACGAGTCTGACGCGGGTGTCCTCGGGGACGACCAACTCGAAACTGGAGTGTCCGTTCGGGTAGACGAACTCCCAGGAGAACTGCCGACCGACGACCTGAATCTCCAACTCCTCCTGGTCGGACTCCTGTGCGGCGACCGGCGACTCGACGTACAGAAGCGTGCCGTAGGTCCAGACGATGAGCGAGATGACGACCACCGCGCTCAGCCCGAACGAGAGGAACAGTTTCCGCCCTTTGCCACCGCCGGTCGGTATCTCTCCGAGCGTCGGTCGTTCGTCGTCGCCGTCCTCGGCGTGGCTCCCGCCCTCCCGATACCGGTAGGCGTTGTAGACCATGTACCCGACGACGACGACACCGACCAGCGTCCCCAGCGCGATGAACACCCAGTAGATACTCTGGAAGACGTTCATCCGTGTCCCACGGGGGATGAGGTCGCCGATCTGCACGACCGACTGAACCGCCACACCTGTGTTCATTGGTTCGCCCGTGTGGTGATTTCCGTCCGCCGTAATCAACATTGTGGTGTGGTAACAACGCACCGGTGAAAGTCTTAACAGCAGTAACTCTTTGCGGCGATACTGTTAACAGCACTGCTCGGTAACACCGAGGCATGGCAGACACCACCGGTGAGTTCGAGGACCCGACGCTCGCAGAACAGGTCGAGGAGTACGACCGGCTGTTCGGTATCGTCGGCGACGGCGTCGTCGGTGCTGCCGGCGGCCTGGTCGGGACGGCCCTGATGACCGGCGTACTGTTCGTGGCCAGCCAGCTCGGAGCGTTCTCGTTCGAGTCGTTCGCGTCGCTGGCCGCACCGCTGGGGCTGGCCGACACCGCACGGCCGGTGCTCGTCGGCTACCTCATCTTCCTCGCCAACGGGATGGTGCCGTGGCCGCTCCTGTTCGCCGCGCTGATGGAGTACCTCCCCGGTGAACGGCCGCCCGTCAGCGGGTTGTTCCTCGGCGGTGCGCTGTGGACCGGGTTCGTGCTGGGGTTCTACACCGGCTACACGGGGCTGACGCTCGCGGTCTACCTCGTGTTCACGTTCGTCGCGCACCTCGTCTACGGCTTCGGCGTCGGCCTCGTCTTCGAGTACCTCTCGAACCGGCCCGACTCGCTGGTCTGAGCGACAGCCGGTCTTACGCTGTTAAGAACGTGGCAACTAGCGCTACTGTTCGAAGTCCCGTCGCATGGCGATCTCGAACCACGGACAGAGGCGAAGCTGTCGGTAGTACCGTGGGTTCTCGTAGAGGTCCTCGTAGTCGACCCAGAGCAGGCCCTCGACCTCGTCGGGGTCGCGGTCGACGTCGCCGCTGGTGAGCGTACACTTCAGCACCGAGCAGACCTCCCACTCGACGCCCTCGTTGAGGTAGTAGCGTTTGTACTCGAACTTGTCCGTCACGCGGAGGTTGTCGTACTGGTCGGGCGTGAGACCGAGTTCGTCTTCGAGACGCTCGCGGGTCGCCGCCTCCTGACTCTGGTTCTGGTCGGGGTGAGAGGCGACGGTGCCGTCCCAGTGGGTGTCCCACAGGCGTTTGTTCGACGCGCGCTGTGCGAGCAGGATGCGGTCGTCCTCGTCGAAGACGAGTGCGGTGAACGCCCGGTGTCGGATGCCGTCGCCGGTGTGGGCTTCGAGGCGGTTCTCGAGGCTCCGTTCGGTGTCGTCCTCGTCGACGGCGATGACCTGTTTCTCGGCGTTGCGGGCCGTCTCGTCGGTTCGGGCCGCCGACCGCTCGCGCTGGGTGGACCCTGGAGTGTCCTCGCTGCTCATAGCGTGTCCTGCGTGGAGCCTTCATAAGGTAGCTTCGACTCCCCTCGCGATCACTCCGGATGCACGACGTAGTCCGGACCGACGACGGTTCTGAGCGCGGTTCGGTGAGCCTCGACGGTCAACTCGCGGGCCGACACCATCTCCCCGTCGAGGCTGAACGTCGCCGCCTCGTCCGTCTCGACGGACACCTCCGCGTGGGCGGTCCGGAGCCTGGAGAGGCTGTCGGGGTCCCGGTCGAACAGTTCGAACAGCGCACCGCCACCGACGAGGTCCATCGCGGGCCGGTCCTCGATGACCGTCACGTCGAGGAAGCCGTCCTCGATGTCTGCGGCAGGACCCTCCTCTCCGGGGAACCCACGGGCGTTGCCGAACAGCACGAGCGCAGCGTTCCCCGACCAGCCGTCGCCGCCCTCGACGGGGCGGATGGTGATGTCGAGGCCGTCGTACGCGGCGAGTTGGCGCAGCGTGTTGCCGGCGTACGCGAGAACGCCGTAGCGCCGTTTCTGCTCGGGAGTCGTGGCGGCGCTCGCGTCGGCCGTCAGCCCACAGATACAGGAGTTGAGGAACGGAATCGGCGTGCCGCCGTCGACGCTGACCGTCCCGACGTCGAGGCGTCGGGTCCGACCGCGTTCCAGTATCTCGAAGGCCTCCAGGACACTCCCGACACCGACGTTCTCCGCGAAGTCGTTGCCCGTGCCGCCGGGCACGACGCCGAACGTCACGTCCGCGAGCGCGTCGGCCTGCCAGAGGCCCCGGACGACGTGGTTGATGGTCCCGTCGCCGCCACAGGCGACGACGCGGTCCGCCTCCGCCGCGACGCGCCGAGCGATGTCGATGCCGTCGCCGTCGGCCTCCGTCGTTCTGACCTCGTAGCCGTACTCCTCGGCGAGCGCCCGGACCTGCGGGCCGTGTTCGCCGTCGCCGCTGACCGGGTTCAGGACGACCACCGTCCGTTCCGGTTCCGTGGTCGCTCCGTCGAGGTTCATGTCGGTCTGTGGGTCGTCACCCTCCGGCGATACCATACCTCGACGGTTGTGAGCGGAAGGACAAAGACGTACACCTCGGTATGGGCAAGGTGTGTTCGCGCTCGACCTGCACACCCACACACGGTTCTTCCACGGCTTCACCGCTCGGCCGACACCGTTCGACCCCGTCGGCGCGAGACTGCTCGGCCTCGTCGCGCGTCGGCGGGGCCTCGATGGAGTCGCGTTCACGAACCACGACTACTACGCGCCACAGGACGCCGGGCCGGTCACACACGTCCCCGGCATCGAGGTGACCTCCTCGCGGGGGCACGTACTCGTCGTCGGTCCCGACCCGCCGACGTGCACCAACCCCGAGCGCATGGAACCGGAGGCGGTCGTCGAGATGGCTCACGACCGAGGCTGTGCGGCCATCATCGCCCACCCGTACCGCAACTCGACGGTCCGTGAGGTGGACGCCGACTTCGACGCTATCGAGGTCAACGGCAAGCATCCCCGCACGCGCGAGTGGGTGGAGCGACTGGCCGAGGAACACGGCCTGCCGACGGTGGGCGGCAGCGACGCACACTACCCCTTCGAGGTCGGCCGGGCGTTCACCCGCGTGGACGCCGACGAACTCACACCCGAGGCCGTCACCGACGCCATCCGTGCGGGCCGCGTCGAACCGGTCGTCGGTGACTTCCCCACCGACCGCGTCGTCCGGAGACTCTACCGGCGCATCCACGAGGGCAAGAAGCAGCTTCAGACGCCCGCGTGGGTCGACGGCGAGCAGGACCAGCCGACCCCCGGCGTGGGGAGCGCCCCCGACGAGGACTGAACCGACGGGGGAACGAACGCGTCGCCCGGCAACGCTTGACGCGACCTGCGGATATCGTAACGGTTCACCCCAACTGTTCGTCGAGGATGAGTCGCGTCTTCGTCGAGATGACCTCCTCCTGCTCGCGGGCGCGGGTGATGAGGTCGTTGACACCCCGCGTGTCGGCGGCGTCGACGATGAGTACGAGGTCCTCCTCGCCGCTGACCTGCCAGACGAAGTCGACGTCCTCCCACGTCGCCATCCGCTCGGAGATACCCGCCGTGTCGACGGCCACGTCGACGCCGATCTCGATCATCGCCTTGACGTTCCCGGTCCGGGTGGCGACGGTGAACCGCTCGATGACGCCGTCGGCGACGAGTCTGTCCACGCGGTTGCGCACGGTCCCCTCGCTCGTCCCCACCTCGTCGGCGATCTCGGTGTACGGCGTCCGGGCGTCGCGGCGAAGCACGTCGAGGATGTCGCGGTCGAGTGCGTCCATGGAGATTCGACCCTACCCCCCGGCGACAGTTGACAGTTGCGAATTTCGTAACTGGGCTTCGAAGGACAACACCTAAGAGGCCACTCGGCTAGGTGATTCGTAACGATGGACGCCTACGTGGCAATGGAGGACGGACGTGTCGTCTCGGCGCGCGGACGTGCTCCCGGTCGTACCCGTGGTGAACTGGTCTTCACGACTGCGTATACGGGCTACGAGGAGAGCCTCACCGACCCCTCTTACGAGGAACAGGTGCTCACCTTCTCGTACCCCCTCATCGGCAACTACGGCGTCCGAACCGAGCGATTCGAGTCCGAGCGCGTCCACCCCACCGCCGCCGTCGCCCGCGAGTTCACCGACGACGTCGCGGAGTGGTTAGCAGAGGAGGGCGTGCCCGCGCTGGACCACCTCGACACCCGTGACCTCGTCACCGCCGTGCGCGACGAGGGGGCGATGAAGTGCGGTATCGCCGTCGGCGAGGACGTCACCCCCGACGACGCCCGCGCCGAACTCGCCGCGTGCGAGGGGATGAGCGACCACGTCGACATCGGCGACCAGGTCTCCGTGGGCGAGCAGGTCGTCTACAACGCCGGCGGCGACGGCGCGACGGTCGCTCTCCTGGACTGTGGCGTCAAGGGGAGCATCGTCTCCTCGCTCGTCGACCGCGGCGCGACGGTCCACCGCTTCCCACACGACACCCCCGCCGGAGCCGTCGCGGACGTGGACCCGGACGTGCTGTTCGTCTCGAACGGCCCCGGCGACCCCGAGAACTTCGGGGCGACCAAAGCGGTCGTCCGCGAGTTCGCCGGCGAGGTGTCCATCGCGGGCATCTGTCTCGGCCAGCAGATCGTCGCCAGCGCGCTCGGCGGCACCACCGAGAAGATGACGTTCGGCCACCGCGGCGTCAACCAACCCGTCATGGACCTCGAATCGGGCCGCGTCGTGATGACGACGCAGAACCACGGCTACACCGTCGCCGACCCCGGCCCGCTGGAGGTGACGCAGATCAACGTCAACGACGACACCCCCGAGGGACTGGAGAGCGACGAACTCGACGTCCTCACGCGGCAGTACCACCCCGAAGCCAACCCCGGCCCCGAGGATACGCTCGGCTTCTTCGACGACGTGCTCGGCATGGCGTCCACGCGGACGCCGATGCTCGCGGACTGAGACGGGACTGGCTCAGTCGGACGCGCCCGACGACGCCGACGCCGGTTCCGACGTCGACACCTTCTCACGAACCACCGTCCCGGCGAGCAGGTCGCCCAGTCGCTGCCGGTCGGCGGTGATGCCGGCGACGACGGCGCCCAGTAGGTAGAACCCGACCGCGTCGACGGGACGGAGGACGTTCCTGACGACGACTCGCCACGTCGCCGGCGGCGCGCCGTCCGCGTCGGTGACGACGACGCCGACCGCTCGCTTGCCGAGGGTCTGTCCCCACCTCGCTTCGAGGACGACGAAGTACAGCGACGCGCTCGCGACGACGCCGGCGTAGACGGCGACGGCGAACGCGTCCAACACGAGGAACGCCGCGACCACGTCGTAGAGTCGGGCGGTCACCACCGCGCCGACGGCGACGGCGAGACAGACGCCGACGACGTCGACGATGGTCGCCTTCGCCCGCGTGCTGAGCCGTGCGGGGACCCCCGGTTCCCAGCCGTCCCGGGTCGCGTCCGGATGCTCCTCGGTGACTCCCGGCGCGCGGAGCCACCGGGGGCGGTAGGTCCGAACGACGCGGTCGGAGAGCGCGACCATCCCACTCAGGTGGGCCATCCCGGTGACGAGGACGGCCGACTCGTACCCCTCCGAGTCGGCGAGTTCGGTCGCCCGGTCGAGCATGAACTCGTTTCTGGCGTCCAGGGTCTGATAGACGAACGCGCTGTTTGCGACGAGGGCGACGAGCAGGAACCAGACCGTCCCGACGGAGACGACGACCGGGCCGCCGACGAGCACCCACAGGAGGCCGAGGCTGGCGAGCACGGAGAGCGCGCCCGCCAGTCGCCGACTCCGCCGTGCCAGCACGGCGACGAGCGCCATCCATCCGAGCGCGTAACCGACGAGGAGACCGTTCGGGACGGGCGCGAGCGCCCCCACTGCGAGGAACACCGCCCACTCGACGAGCGTTCTGCGTGGGGGTCGTTCCAGCGCGAACTCGTAGAGCGGTCGGTCGACGACGTGGAGCGGGAGGTCACGCTCGTCGGTCAGAGCCGTCGACGCCACCAGTTCCGGCGGCGCGTACCGCCGGGTGAACAGCGCGTAGAACGGCGCGCTCACGAGACCGTAGAGCAAGAACCCGAACAGCGCGAGCGGTGTCCGGAGGAAGCCACGGAGGAACGGTCGGGGCCGGAGAAACTGCGCTTCGAGGAACAGCGCGTCGGCGTCCGCCGAGTCGAGATACGAACCGAGTTCCGACCGGACCTTCCCCAGGCGGTCGAAGTGGACGACGCCGAACAGGTGGAGCGCGAGCACGGTCACGATACTCGGACGGAGAGGTTGAAGCTACCGTCGTCTCAGCGGCCCGGAACGACCGACTCGGGGACGTTCCAGTCGACGTCGACGAGGCCGGTGGCGTCCCCGTCGAGGCCCGACCGCGAGACCACCTCGAACGTCCGATTCGCCGCGTCGGGCGTGAACGGCGCGGCGGCGAGCAGGCGAGCCACGTCCGCCCGTGGAATCGACCCGGCCACCGTCACGCCACCCGCGCCGACGAGGACGTCCTCGGTTGCGGAATCGGCGGTCAGTCGGCCCGGCCGGAGTATCGTGTGAGTGAGCCCCGACTCCCGGAGTGCGTTCTCGCCACGCTCCTTCGCGTCGAGGATGCCGAACAGGTCGAAGAACGCGCGAAGCGGGGCGGGGACGGCGTCCTCGGAGTCCCCCACGCCGAGCGACGAGACGAGCGCGAACCGCTCGACACCGGCCGCTCCTGCCGCGTCCACGAGGTTCGTCACCCCCTCGCCGTCGACCAGCGTCGCCCAAACCGACCGGAGGCCCGGCGAGTCGCCGACGGTACAGAGCACGACGTCGACGGCGTCGTCGTCGGTGTCGCCATCGACCGCCCGCCGTGCGTCGGCCGGGTCGAGCAGGTCGCCGACGACCACCTCGTCGGCCCCCTGCAGGTCGAGCGTCTCGACCTTCTCGGGCGAACTGGTCAGCGCACGGACGCGGAGACCGGCGTCGAGCAGGACGTCGAGCGTCTCGCGGCCGGTCTTCCCGCTGGCACCGGCGAGGAGGACGAACGGGTCGTCGAGTGTCATACTCGACAGGAGGTGCGAGACGGGGATGGCGCTTGCGCACTCACGACTCTCGGAGGGACGCCGCGACCGCCTCCACCGCGTCGACCGGCACGTCGTGTTCGGTCGCGATCTCCTCCGCTCGCGCGGCCGAGAGTCGCCGGTCGGCACCACCCGTTCGCTCGCCGTGACCGTGACGGTGGACCGGGTCGAACGTCGCGTCGTTCACCTCCAGATTCACCGCGTCCCAGCGGGTGTAGTGGCCCATCGCGTCGAAGTACGCCTTCGTCGCGCGTCGCTCGTCGCGGTCGAACTCGGCGGTCAACAGCGCCTCCTCGTTCAGGACCGGGCCGGCCTTCACGACGCCCGCCGGGTTGACGAGCATGCTCCCGCCCGCCGCGAGGTCGTAGCCCAACTCCCCCGGTTCGAACCCCTCCGGTTCGAGGTCACCGAGGTACATCGAGCAGGAGGCGACGAACGACTGCGTCTCGAAGGCGTACTCCCGGACCGCGGGGTAGATGTCGCAGGTGTCGCTCGCCTCGCTCGAGTCGGCACGCGACTTGTCGCCGGGGTGGCCGTTCTGTGTCCAGAACCCCGGCCACGTCGCCGCGTGGACCTCCTCGCCCATCGCACAGAGTGCGGCCTTCGACAGCGTCATGTGGTTCTCGTAGCAGACGAGTCCGCCGAGTGTCCCGATGTCGGTGTCGTGGACCGCGAGACTCGACGGGTCACCGCGCCCCCAGATGGTCCGCTCGCCGTGGGTCGGCATCAGCTTCCGGTGCCGTCGGACAAGTTCGCCCGACCGGTCGAAGAAGAACAGGGCGTTGTAGAGCGTCTCGCTCCCGCGACGGTCGCTCAGTTCGTTGGCCCCGAGGACGACGTGACAGTCCGCCTCCGCGATGGCGTCACCCAGCACCGACACGGCCTCGTCGTCGGCGTGCAGGCTGTTCTTCTGGAGGTCGACCATCAACTCGGTCCACCGTGGAATCGAGACCGACCCGCGCCAGTAGGGGTAGCCGGGGAAGTACGTCTCGGGGAACACGACGAGGTCGGCGTCCGCGTCACCGGCGCGTTCTATCCACGCACACGTCCTGTCGAGCGTCGCCTCCTTGTCGTGGTAGACCGGTTCGACCTGTGCCGCTGCGAGCGTGAACGACTCCTTCGGCGTCGCGTCGTCCCGCGGGTCGGGGGTAGCCATGGCTGTGGTGTGTGGGCACGTCGCAAAAGCGTTCGTCCGGCGTCGTCCGCTGAACGGACGGTGCTCCGTTCGTCGCGCTCCGTCCGTGGCGTCCCGTTGTCCGGTCGATACGATTTGATTTTCTTTCGCCGAAACTCCGCTGATTCAGCAGTTAGACCCGTGCCGCGAGTGTAACAGCCGTTTTAAATGACAAGTGGGGAAATATACACCGACTGAGACACTTCGTTTCATCATGGTCCCCTCACGTTCACGGCGTCAGTTCCTCGCACTCTGCGCGACAGGGAGTGTTGCCTCCCTCGCTGGCTGTCCAGCGACTGATTCGTCGAACGACACACGGAGTACAGCGACACCAGAACTGATTCAGTCTGCGAGCGGACTCGTGTGGCGAAAACACGTAAACGTCGAACTCACCCGAACGGAGGCTCCCGTCTGGACCGATATTCTCAAACTGCAATTCGACCCTGAGGACAGCGAGGTGTTCGGAGCGTTCGACCCAGCGTACCTCAGTGGGGCCGTTGATGGCGCGTCGGTTACCATCTCGTCGGAAATGCACGATGCCCTGACGACCGAGTTTGGTGGGGTGAATTACGAAGTTACGCTCGGACCGATAAACGAAGCTGGAGACCATCTCCACGCACAGGCTCACCGTAATGCGTTCAACAACCTCCCACTCGCTGGAGACGCATCTGTCGAGAACTTCTGGGTGCAGGTGGACGATGACCTCCGAGTCGGCTATATTCGGCCAACGGAAGCCGCATCACCGACGCAGCCGCCAACAACCACTGATATCGGACAATTCGACCTCGGCACAAGCTTCGAGGGGTACTGAGCGGCCATTCGTGATGTAACCAAGACGTTAGACCCACGCTCTCTGCCTGTCGACACCGGCGAACGTCACACTCAGGCGTCCCTGAGGTCGTCGAGGACTCGCAGGCGAATCGCGCTGGCGGCCACCTCGTCCGCTCGACGGACGACCTCCGCCTCCAGCGTGGCCGGGTCGACGCTCGTCCGCGAGGTGTGTGAGAGGACGACGTGCTGGAGTTCGACGGGGAGTCCAGCGGCGGCGACGACGTGGACCCCGAAGTGCGGGTGACCGAGCAGGTCGCCGACGGCCGTCTCCTCGTCGCCGTGGTACTCGTAGAGTTTGGAGACGTCGTGGACCAGCGCTCCCGCGACGACGAGGTCGAGCGAGAGGTCGGGGGAGCGTCGCTCCGTGAGCGTCTCGGCGAGCGCGATGGCTCCCGCGGTCACGTCGCGGACGTGGTCGACCAGGTACTCGTCGTCGATACCCAGTTCGCGCTGGACCGGTGGGAACCAGGGCACAGTGGCGAGGTCCACGACGTCGTTGTCGGCCATCGCAGTCGCCCACGCCCGGACGACGCCGGCACGCAGGTCGTCGTCCGCGATACGGTCGAGTTCGGGGAACGCGTCGCGGACGGAGCGTTCGTGGTCGTCGTCGGTGTCGCTCATGGGTACGACTCGACGGGTGAGAGTATGAAACGTCCCGGTCGGCGCGCACCCCGTGACCGAGGAGTGACTGGTTCATCTCCTCGCGGCGCGTAGAGACGCTATCGTGGCAACTTCGACTCCCACTCCCCCGGCCGGCGGCGTCCGAACGCGGCTCGATTCGGGGACCCTCGTCCGTCGCGGCCTCGTCGCGGCGCTCCTCGCGCTGGTACTGACCGTCGTCGCCCGGTTCGTCGCCGTCGCGCTCGACTCCACACTCGCCGGCGTCGAACAGTTCGGCTGGGTGCCCATCGTCGCCGTCACGCTCGTCGCCAGCGTCGGGGCGACGCTGGTCTACGCCACGCTCGACCGACTCACCGAGCGACCCGCGCGGTGGTTCCTCGTCGCCGCGGCGCTCGTGTTCCTGTTCATGCTCGCTCCGCTGACGCTCGGCGCAGGGGACCTCGGCCTGCCGACGAACGCGCAACTCGGCCTCGGAGCACTCCACCTGACGGCCGCCGTCGGCATCGTCGTCGGTCTGCTCGGTGTCGGGTCGGCCGACTGAACGCTCGGTTCGTCGGTCCTCGCGCTACTCGCCGCCCCACTGCCGGGTGACTTTCGGGCGCTCGTCGACGGGCAACACGTCGAGCGGGTCGCCCGTCGCCGCCAGCGCCGCCAGCGTCGCGTGGGCGCTCGCTTCGGTCGACACGTAGGGAACCTCTTCCTCGACGGCCAGCGTCAGCGCGTCCCGGTCGTCGGTGACCAGCAGGTCGACGTCCCCCCGACGAATCGCCTCGGCCATCGCCTCGTCGTCCGCGAACGACGCGAGGTCGTAGTAGTCCGCGAACGCGTCCTGCACCGACTCGTCGAACCCGACGACGGCCGTCCCGCCCTCGGGAATCGGCGCGCCCGTCGAGTCCTGCGCCTTGTCGTACGCCTTCCCGAACGACCGGGCCGTGCCCATCACCTCGCCCGTCGACTTCATCTCCGGGCCGAGACGCGGGTCCGAACCGGGCAGACGGTCGAACGGCAACACGACTTCCTTGACGCTGACGTGTTCGGGAACCTGCTCGTCGACGTCGAGGTCCGCGAGCGAGCGCCCCGCCATCGCCTTCGCCGCGAGTTTGGCGATGGGGACGCCCGTCGCCTTCGAGACGAACGGGACCGTCCGCGAGGAGCGTGGGTTGGCCTCCAGAACGTAGACCTCGCTCGCGGTTTCACCGCTCGCATCCGAGGCGCTCCACGCCTCGCTTTCCCCGTCTCTGACTGCCAACTGTACGTTCAGCAGGCCGACCGTCGAGAGCGCCTCGGCGATGTCCTCCGTGACCGCACGGACCCGTCCGAGCGTCTCCGCGTCGAGCGAGCGCGGTGGAATCGAACACGCCGAGTCACCCGAGTGGACGCCCGCCGTCTCGACGTGCTCCATGATGCCCCCGACGAGGACGTCCTCGCCGTCGCTGACGGCGTCGACGTCGAGTTCGACCGCGCCGTCGAGGAACTGGTCGACGAGGATGGGCTTGTCCGGCGACACGCGCACGGCCTCCTCGATGTAGCGCTCCAGTTCCGTGTCGGAGTGGACGACGCGCATCGCCCGCCCACCGAGGACGTACGACGGCCGGACGAGCACCGGGTAGCCCAGGTCGTGTGCCAGGTCCAGCGCCTCGTCCCGACTCGTCGCCGAACCGCCTTCCGGCTGGGCGATACCCAGGTCGTCCATCAGCGCGTTGAACCGGTCTCTGTCCTCCGCGAGGTCCATCGCGTCGACGCTCGTCCCGAGAATCTCACAGTCCAGTCCACGGCGGGCGAGTTCCGCTTCGAGCGGTGCGCCGACGTTGACGGAGGTCTGCCCGCCGAACTGGACCATCACGCCGTCCGCACCGGTCGCCTCGACGACGTCCGCCACCTCCTCGGCCGTGATGGGTTCGAAGAACAGGCCGTCGGAGGTGTCGTAGTCCGTCGACACCGTCTCGGGGTTGTTGTTGACGACGTGGGCGTCGATGCCGAGTTCGCGCAGCGCCCGGACCGCGTGGACCGAGCAGTAGTCGAACTCGACGCCCTGCCCGATGCGGATGGGGCCGCCGCCGACCACGACGACGCTCTCGACGTCCGTGTCGACCTGCACCTCGTCGCGCCCGAACCCGCTGACCGGGTCGCGGGCGGAGTAGTAGTACGGCGTCGACGCCTCGAACTCGCCCGCGCAGGTGTCGACCTGCTTGAACCGGCGGTCCGTGGTCGCCGCGGCCACCTCGTCGAGCGACGACGGGGTGAACGCGTCGCCGCCAGCGGCCACCTCCGCGGTGGACGCACCGTCGGCCAGTGCGGCGACCTGGCGGTCGGTGAACCCGACGCCGGCGACCAGTTCGAACTCGCCGGCGGGAGCGTCCTTCGCTGCCTCGGCGATACGGGCGTACCGCTCGACGTACCACGACTCGATACCCGTCAGGTCCGCGACCCGTTCGACGTCGTACCCCCGGTCGAACGCCTCGAAGATGGCGAACGAACGGTCGGGCGACGGGCGTTCGAGGTACTGTTCGTCGAGTTCGTCGTCGTCGACCTCGGTCCAGTCGACGGCCGGTTCGTACTCCGCCGAGCGCAGCGCCTTCAGGAGGGACTCCTCGAACGTCCGCCCGATGGACATCGCCTCCCCCGTGGACTTCATCGCCGTCCCGAGCGTGAAGTCGACGTCCTCGAACTTGTCCTGCGGCCAGCGTGGCACCTTCGTCACGACGTAGTCGATGGCCGGTTCGAACGCGGCGGTGGTCTGACCCGTAATCTCGTTTTCTATCTCGTGGAGGCGCTTGCCGAGTGCCACCTTCGCCGTGACGCGGGCGATGGGGTAGCCCGTCGCCTTCGAGGCGAGCGCCGACGACCGGGAGACACGCGGGTTGACCTCGACCACTCTGTATTCGCCACCCGGCGTCCCGTCGTCGCGCCACGCGAACTGGATGTTACAGCCACCCTGGATGCCGAGTTCGCGGATGACGTCGAGTGCCGCGGTGCGCATCTCCTGGTGGCCGTCGTCGGGGATGACCTGCGAGGGCGTGACGACGGTGGACTCGCCCGTGTGGATGCCCATCGGGTCGAGGTTCTCCATGTTGCAGATGATGATACAGGAGTCGTCGGCGTCGCGCATCACCTCGTACTCCAGTTCGACCCACCCCGAGATGGACTCGGTAACGAGCACCTCGGAGTTCCGCGAGAGACGCAGGCCCTTCCGCACGCGCTCGTACAGTTCGTCGATGTCGTCGACGACGCCCGACCCCGACCCGCCGAGCGTGTACGTCGTCCGGGAGATGACCGGCAGGCCACCCACCTCCTCGACGGCGGCGTCCACGCGGTCACGGAGCGCCTCGGCCGTCATCTCGGCGACCGTCTCGCCCTCGTCGAGCGTGATGGTCGTGGAGGCGGGCACCGGTTGGCCGATGTTCTCCATACGCTGGCGGAACAGGTCGCGGTCCTCCGTCGCGTAGATGGTGGAAAGCGGCGTCCCCATGACGTCGACGTCGTACGCCTCCAAGACGCCCTCCTCGGCGAGTTCGGCGGTGACGTTCAGCCCCGTCTGCCCACCGAGACCGGCGATGACGCCGTCCGGACGCTCGCGGTCGATGACCTCGGTGATGGCCTCGACGGTGATGGGTTCGATGTACACCGCGTCGGCCATCTCCGGGTCGGTCATGATGGTCGCGGGGTTGGAGTTGACGAGGACGACTCGTGCTCCCTCCTCCTGCAGCGCTCGGCACGCCTGCGCACCGGAGTAGTCGAACTCGGCGGCCTGCCCGATCTGAATCGGGCCGCTGCCGATGAGCAGAATCGTCGAGTCGGTCGAGACCTCTGACTGAGGCTCCTCGTCGCTCATTACCCACACCGAACCAGCACATCGTAATAAGCCCGACGAAAATCTGCGAAACCCGAAGTCGAACTGCGAATATCGAAACGGCGTCGGAACGGTCGGGACTCGTCGACCGGAACGACGGCGGGAATCCGTCGTCGTCCCCCGCTCGACGCTCGGAGACGCGAGCGAGGCGAGCGGCTCCCTACTCCTCACGGGTCGCGACGCTCGCCGTTCGGAACTTCGAGGTCTCCCTTCGGTCGACCTCCCTACTCCTCTAACTTCGCCTCCCGAACCTCCTCGGGGAAGAACGGCTCCGGGCGGTCGAGCGAGAACTCGACGCGGCCGTCCTCACGGAGTCGCCGGACGCTCACGCCGAGCGAGTCGCCGTCGAGGCCGTAGTAGAGCTTCTTCCCGTGACCGAAGTCGTAGTAGCCGGGGACGAACACCGCACGCCTTCGTTCCTCGTCACGCATGACGAGCAGGAAGAACACCATCGACACCTCCGCACGGAAGACGTCGTAGTCGTCCACGTCGCCCCCGTCGACGAACTCGACGAGCGCCTCGTACTCGCTGTCGGGGAGCAACACGTCGAACGCGCCGGTGTCGAACTGCGGCCAGACCTGTCCGGGGTGGAGTTCCAGCGTCTCCCAGTCCCGCTCGCGGTACTCCTCGGCCGTGGTCTCCATGTCGGCGACGATGTCGTCCCAGTAGTCGGCGACCCCACCGAGTCCCTTCACGGGCGTCGGTTCGTCCATCGGCGGCACGTCCTCGGCAGCGTCGTCCGGCGAGTCCTCGTTCATGATAGACGAGTGCTCCGCCGTCGTTGAATAGCTGTCGTGACGACGGGCGCACGCCGGGAGTCACCGGCTACCGTTATCTCCGACGGTGTCGTCCCGTGTCCATGGACCCGCGTCTCAGTCTCGTCACGCTCGGCGTCACCGACCTCGACCGCTCGATTCGGTTCTACAGGGACGGACTGGCGCTCCCGATGCGCGAGCGTGACCCCGATTCGGACGTCGCCTTCTTCGAACTCGCGGGGGCGTGGCTCTCGCTGTACCCCCGTACCCTGCTCGCCGAGGACGCGACGGTTCCGGAGGACGGCTCCGGGTTCGAGGGCGTCACGCTCGCGCACAACGTCGCCTCCCCGGAGACGGTGGACGACGTGCTGGCCGAGGCAGAGGCCGCCGGCGGTGACGTCGTGAAACCCGGCCAAGAGGTGTTCTGGGGTGGCTACTCGGGGTACTTCGCCGACCCCGACGGTCACCTCTGGGAGGTGGCGTGGAACCCGGCGTTCGACCTCGACTGAACGCGACGAACCGTCGCGTTCAGTCGGCCTCGCTCGTCGACTCCGGCGCGTGCTCGGAGGTGTCCTCCCCCGTCGCGTTCTGTGCGATGGGGTCGCTCTCCCAGTAGGCGTGGTCGTCGTCGAGTCGGAAACACGCCGCCTCGTGTCCCTCGCTCACGTCGTAGGCCGGCGGTTCCGCACGGCAGGCCTCGCGTGCGTGCGGACAGCGCGTGTGGAAGTGACAGCCCTGCGGTGGGTTCCGCGGCGAGGGGACGTCGCCGGCGAGCGCGTCGACCCGACGGCCGTGTTCGGAGGTCGCCGCTCGTGGAACGCTGTCGAGCAACGCCTGCGTGTAGGGGTGTTGTGGGTCGTCGAAGATGTCGTCGGTCGTCCCGATTTCGACGATCTCCCCGAGATACATGACGGCGACGCGGTCACAGATGTGCCGGACGACCGAGAGGTCGTGGGCGATGAACAGGTAGGTCAACCCGAACTCCTCCTGGAGGTCCTCCAGCAGGTTGAGCACCTGCGCCTGGACGCTCACGTCGAGTGCGGAGACGGGTTCGTCAAGCACGACGAACTCCGGTTCGAGCGCCAGTGCGCGGGCGATGCCGACGCGCTGGCGCTGGCCCCCCGAGAACTCGTGTGGGTACCGGTCGACCTGTCCGGCCGAGAGGCCGACACGCTCTAAGAGTTCCTTCGCGCGTTCACGTCGTCCCGCGCTGTCCGACTGGCCGTGGATGAGGAGCGGTTCGCCGATGATGTCGCCGACGGTGAGTCGCGGGTCGAGACTGGAGAAGGGGTCCTGGAAGACGACCTGTGCGCGACGACGGAAGCTCTTCAGCTCCGCACGGCCCATCCCGAAGACGTCCGTCCCGTCGAACCCGACGCTCCCACCGGTCGCCTCCCGGAGGGCGAGCAGCGTCTCGCCGGTCGTCGACTTCCCACAGCCGGACTCGCCGACCAGTCCGAGCGTCTCGCCGCGGTGGATGTCGAAACTGACGCCGTCGACGGCCTTCACGCTCTGTTGCTCGCGGCCGAGCATCCGGTCGACGAGGGTGTCCTGCTCGAAGTAGTACTTCCGGAGGTCCTCGACGCGGACGAGCGGGTCAGTCATCCTGGCTCACCTCGCTCGTCGCACCGTCTTCGGCCTGTTGGTCCGTGCTCGTCACGCCCGTCTCGGCGGGACTGCCACCCCCGAAGAAGTCCTCGGGGAGCGCCTCGCTCGGGTCGTAGTCGTGGTCGGCCAGCACACAGCGTGCACGGTGTTCCTCGCTTCCCGCCGCGTCGAACTCCGGGGGGTGAGTCAGACACTCTGACATCGCCTTCGGACACCGGTCGGCGAAGTAACACCGGTCGCCCATCTCCGAGTCGAGCAGCGAGGGGACGTTCCCCTCGATAGGCTGAAGGCGTGGTGCGGGGTCGTCGAGGTCCGGAATCGACCCCAACAGCCCCTCGGTGTAGGGGTGGACCGGTCGGTCGAACACGTCGGCGAGCGTCCCGCGTTCGACCACCTCGCCCGCGTACATCACGCAGACCCGGTCGCACATCCGGGCGATGACACCCAGGTCGTGGGTGATCATCACGATGCTCATGTTGCGCTCGTCCTGGAGGTCCCGCAGCAGGTTGAGGATCTGTGCCTGGATGGTCACGTCGAGTGCCGTCGTCGGTTCGTCGGCGATGAGTACGTCCGGTTCACCCGCGAGCGCCTGCGCGATCATCGCCCGCTGGAGCATCCCGCCGGAGAACTGGTGGGGGTACTCGTCGGCGCGTTGCTCGGGGTCGGGGATGCCGACCTGTTCGAGCAACTCCACCGCCCGCCGACTGCTCTCGGGGTCCGTGTAGTCACGGTTCGGCACGACTCCGTCGAGGATGAACCGCCCGAGACCGTACCCCTGCGTCCGCGAGCGTGTCGAGCGCGGGTTCGCGTTCGCCCGGCGCTGGACCTCGACCGCTTCGGCGATCTGCTCGCCGACGGTGATGGAGGGGTTGAAACTGCTCATCGGGTCCTGAAAGATCATGCTGAACGACGGCCCGCGGAGCGTCCGTCGGACCCGCGTCGGCAACTCCCGCAGGTCGACGAACTCCCCGTCGGCGGCGTCGGGGAACTCCTCGGCGAGGTCCGGGTTACGGTACCAGACCTGCCCGCTCGTGACCCGACCCGGCGACTCCACGAGGTCGATGAGCGAGAGCGCGGTCACGGACTTCCCGGACCCGCTCTCGCCGACGATGCCGAGTATCTCGCCGTCGCGCACGTCGAACGACACCGACTCGACGGCGTTGACCTGTCCCTCTTCGGTGAAAAAGCGCGTCGAGAGGTCCCGGACGCGCAGCAGGTCCGACCGGGAGTCGGTCCGACCGTCGGTGGTGGCACTGGCGCTGTCGGCCGTCTCCTCGACCGAGTTCCGTTCGCTCATGCGCCGGACCCCCCTTCGCCGCCCAGTCCTGGATCGAGTGCGTCTCTGAGCCAGTCCCCGACGAGGTTGATACCGATGACGGTCAGCACGATGGCGAGGCCGGGGATGGTGGCGACCCACCACGCCGTCGCCAGGTCGTCACGCCCCTGTGCGATGTCGAAGCCCCACGACAGCGTCGTCCCCGAGAATCCGAGGAACGACAGCGCGCTCTCCAGCAGGATGATGGCCGCGATCTGGATGGTCCCGAGTACGAGGATGGGCGTGAGGCTGTTCGGCAGGACGTGCTTCCAGACGACGAACCGGTCGCTCGCGCCGAGACTGCGAGCGGCCTTGACGTACTCCTCTTCGCGGACCGACAGCGCCTCCCCACGCGCGACGCGGGCGAACCACACCCACGTCACCAGTGCGACGACGGCGATGACCGTCCCGGGGATGACGACGCTTCCGGGCATCCCCGGCGCGAGTCCGAGCGCGACGAACGGGTCCGGTATCCTGAACGTCGCCCGCCCCCACAGACCGACGAGGGCGACGGCGAGCACGAGCGACGGGAACGCCAGCATCACGTCCGCAAAGCGCATCAGCGCGTCGTCGACCCGGCCACGGGAGTAGCCCGCGACGAGACCGATGGGCACGCCGATGAGCATGGCGAACAGGGTGCCGAAGAACCCGACCAGCAGCGAGGTCCGAGCCCCGTAGATGACCCGCGAGAGCATGTCCTGTCCGAGCTGGTTCGTCCCGAGCGGGTGGTCCCACGTCGCGTTGATGGTCACTTCCTCGGAGACGACCTGTGCCTCACCGTCGACGAACTCCGAACTCGTCTGGTTCTCGGTCTTGCTGAACCCCATCGGCGGCAGTCGGTTGTCGTCGAGGCTCTGTGACCGGGGGTTGTACGGCGCGATGAACGGTGCGAACACCGCGACCAGCACCATGGCGACGACGAGGACGACACCGACCTTCGCCAGCCAGTTGTCGCGCCACTCGCGTTTGAGGTTCCGGACGGTGCGTGGCGAGACCATCAGTCGACCACCCGTGGGTCGAGATACGCGTACAGCGCGTCCACGACGATGTTCACCAGCACGAACCCGATGCCGATGACGATGAGACTCCCCTGGAGGATGGGCCAGTCACGGGCGTTGACCGCGCCGATGACCTCCAGTCCCAGCCCCGGCCAGTTGAACACCTGCTCGGTGATGACCGCCCCGCCGATGAGCGTCCCCAACTGGAGTCCCACGACGGTGATGACCGGGATGAGCGTGTTCCTGAGCGCGTGGCGGTACCGCACCAGCGTCTCCGGGATACCCTTCGCGCGTGCCGCACGCACGTAGGACTTCCCGAGTTCGTCGAGCATCCCGCTTCGCGTCAGCCGTGTGATGAGCGCCGTGAAGTACGTCCCCAGCGTGATGGCCGGGAGCGCGATGTGTGAGAGCCACAGCTGCATCCCGGAGACGTTCCCCTGGAGCAGCAGCGTGAACGCGTCCACGAACGGGATGCCCCGTCGCCCGACCGGGAAGACGTCGAACTGCACCGAGAGCACCAACAGCAGCATGATGCCCAGCCAGAAGTTGGGCGTGCTGATGCCGAGCAGCGAGAACGTCGTCGCGCCGTAGTCCGCCGGCTGGTGGCGACGTGTCGCGCTGATGACGCCCAGCGGGATGGAGAGGACGACGGCGACGATAGTCGCCGCGACCGCGAGTTCGACCGTCGCCGGGAGGCGGTTGAACACGATGACGCTCGCCTCCTGCCCGGAGAGATACGAGTAGCCCATGTCGCCCTGGAGCAGGCCGAACAGGTACTCGAAGTACTGGATGTACAGGGGCTGATCGAGTCCCAGTTCCGCCGCTATCTGCTGGCGTAGCTCCTGACTCGCGTCGAGCGGCGCGACGAAGTCCACCGGGTTCCCCGGCGTGATGAACCGGAGCAGGAACACGGCCGTGATGACACCCCAGACGACGAGTACACCCTGCAGTACACGCTTCAGCAGGAAGCGCCCGAACGACATTCAGCGGTCCCCCGTTCGTGCCATCACTCGCTGGAGTTACCCGAACTGTTAGAGTCGCCGCCACTGCCACCGTCGCTCCCGCCCATCGACTGCGCGCTCTCGATGAGTCCGTCGACCTCCTCGTTGCTGTAGGAGGTGAGCGCCCCGTCGGTCGTCAACAGCGGGATGATGGTCTGACTGGCGTCGAACGTCGCGTTGCCCCACCCGATGAGGTAGAACGACGGGCCGGTCGAGATGTCGCCGTCGAGCAGTTCCTCGGCCAACTGCCCGAACTCACGCTGTTCGACCGACGCCGAGACGTTCTCCAGTTCGTCGATCTGACCGGCGACCGCCTGTGCGATTTCGAGGTCGCGCAGGTACCGGCCGACCGGCGTGTGGAGCGTAATCTCCGCCCCCGAGTAGCCGCTCTCCTCGACGAGCTGCTGGGCCTGCTCGACGTTCTGCTCGTACGGGCCGACGTCGGAGTTGTAGCCGACGAACCCCTCCAGGGTGGGCTGACCGGTCGGGTCGGCGAACCCCGAGAGGATGTTCTCGATGATGCTCGGCAGGTCGATGGCGTAGTTCATCGCCTGGCGGAACTGCACCGAGTCGAACGGTTCGGCGTTGTACACCATCGCGTTGTAGATGACGCGGGTGCTCGGCACCGCACTCAGCGAGGTGTCGCCGCTGTTCTGGACCCGGCCGGCGTCCTGTGGCGGGACGTTGACGATGATGTCCGTCTCGCCGCCGAGCAGCTGGTTGACTCGCGTGCTGGATTCGGCCGCGTTGGTGATTTCGAGCGTCTCGGCGGGGGCCGGCTCGCGCCAGTAGTCCTCGTAGCGCGTGTAGCTGACGCTCACGCCCTGGTCGTAGCTGTCGAGCTGGAACGGGCCGGTCCCGTTCATGTCGGAGTTGATGGTCGCCGAGTCGTTGTCCTCGATCCACTGTTGCTGGACGATGTCACAGTAGGTGGCGAACAGCGAGAACACGATGGGGTTGATACCGCCCTCGGAGACGACGTCCACGGCCCGCTCGCCGTCGACGACCTCCGCGCTCGTGACGCCCGCGAGCTGGTCGCTCTGCGGGCTGACCAGCCCACCGATGTTCTCCTGGACGATGCGGTTGACGGAGAACGCGACGTCCGCCGGCGTCAGCTCCTCGCCGCTGTGGAACGTGACCCCTTCGCGGATCATGAACCGCACGCGGCCGTCCTCGACTCGCTCGTAGCCGTTCGACAGCGCCTCGGTGACGTTCCCCTCGGCGTCACGGCTCAGCAGGCCCTCGTAGGACTGGAGAACGATGTTGTCCGTCGGCGTCTCGCGGTGGTCGTGTGGGTCCAGCCCCGAGTCCAACTGGCTCTGGGTGATGCGGACGTCCGACCCCTCCGTCGGGGTGATCTCGTAGGCGTCGATGCGCTCGTCGCGCCGCGCCTCCCACTCGATGCGGTTGGACTTCCCGTAGACGCTGTACTGCCGGTTGAGGAATATCCACGGCGCTTCGTCGTGGAGTACCTGGTTCGCCCGCTGGAGGTACTCCTCGCGGGTCTCCGGTTCCGCCTGTTCGGTCTGGGTCTCGGTCTCGTCGCCGCCCTCGGTCATCGTCGAACCGCCGCCGCCGTCGGTGCCGGTTCCGGTCCCGTCGTCGGTCCCCTCACCGCCACCGTCGCCGGCACAACCTGCCAAGGACGCCGTCGCCGCTGCGCCGCCCGCCAACTTCAGAAACGACCGTCTGTCGACGTTATCGCCTGTCATGGACTGATATCACCTACCATAGCTATAAAACTGATGCACCGAATCCGACTCTGGCGGGTGGTTCTCGTCAGTCAGCGAGCGAGTACCGGAGTGGTTCAGACCGGCCGGTCGTGTTCGGTCTCGAACTCCCGCCGGGCGCGGTACTGGTCGACGAACTCGCTCACGTCGAACTCCAGCATCTGTCGCTCGAAGTCGGTCATCGCGTCGTCGTCGGAGGCGTGGCTGACCGCGTGTTCCATCAGTTCGACGAGCAACTCGACGACCACCTCGTGGAGTCGCCGCGAGTCGAAGTCCGTCATCCAGAGGATGGCGTAGCCGACGCTCCCGTCCTCGCTGGTGTCGGCGCTGACGACCTGCTCGGGGAACTCCTCGAGGACGATACCCATCGTGTGCGTCGTGCCGAACGGTTCGCCCGTCGTCGTGTCGATGGCCTCGTCGAGCACCGCGACGAGGTCCTCGGGGACGAAGCGACTCAGCGGGTGCATATCCATCACGACGGCGTGCGTGCCGCCGCAGGCACACTCGTACTCGCGCATCCCCATGTCGAGGTCGTGTACGTCGACGGTCTCACCGCAGGGGAGCGAGACGGTGCGCGTCCGCCCACCGGGTACGCGCGGTTCGGTCATACCACGAGTAGGAACGTCGAGCGGTTAAGAACGGCGCTATTCTTCCTCGTCGGCGTCGACGTCCTCGGGGTGCTCGCTCTGTGCCCCCGGTCCGGCGGCCTCGGCGGGTTCGGCGGCCGCCTCCGCGTCGTCTTCGGGCGGTTCATCGGTCATCGACCCGGTCGAGGCGGCGGCGTCGGTCGCCGCGGCCGCCGACTCCTCGGCCGCGTCGTCCCCACCGTCGGCCGCGTCGCCCTCCACTTCGATTTCGACGTCGACCGCTATCTCCAACCCGTCCATCTCCAGTTCGGCCTCGGCCTCGCGGGTCTCACCGACCTCGATTTCGAGTTCGTTGCTGTCGACCGCTACCTCGACTTCCACCTCGACGTTGGTCTCTGGCATCACTCGTCAGTACACGCGAGGACGGAAAAACGGTTGCTGAGGAAGTCGCCCTTACCGCCACTCCTCGTCGATGTCGCCGTAGCGGTCGGCGTTCACCGAATCGAGAGCGAACTGCGCGTCCGGACGCTTCATCCCGAGGAGCTGACGGTACGCCCCCGCCGTCGCCGCACTCGAGAACATCCCGACGAACGCGCCCAGCAGGATGGAGACGACCGACCCGGCGATGGGACCGGCGATGAGGATGAAGACGAAGTTCGCCGCGGTGACCAGCAGCGAGACGACGACGAGGACGACGGCGAACCCGAACAGCGACCAGCGGTGGCCCTTGGCGAGCGACCAACTGTCGGCGAGGGCGTCGACCGGCCCCTTGTCGAACACCGCGATCTCCTGTCGGAAGAAGAACAGGCCCAGACCGATGTAGATGCCGGGGACGACGAGCAGTATCGTCCCGATGAACACCGCGACGGCGGCGATGATGCCCGCGACGATGCCGAACAGCGTCGCCATGACGATGTTCCGCGACGGTTCGTACAGCTGCTCCGTCGCCTCGCTGACGAACGTTCGGTCGGCGACGATACGGAGTGCCTCGCCCGCGACGGCCCCGACGAGCGTCAACGCGAGCCCGAGACCGAGCGCAGCACCGGCGTCGAGCGGCAGCGCCAGCGGCGTCTCCTCGGCCCCCATCAGCCCAGGGATGCCGGTCATGCCGCCAGTCCCACCGGTCGGTTGTGTACCGAACCCGGCCGAACCGACGGTCAGCGTCTGGGAGGCGACCGTTCCGAGCAGTCCGACGACGACGAACACGCCGACCAGGAGGAGCCCGTTTCGCTCGAACAGCCTGTCGAACCCGTACCGCACCGCGGAGCCGATGTTCAGGGACATACCACAGACTGTGTAGAAAGCTGATAAAACAGTTTGGATGCGAGCTACGGCCAGTCGTCGCGCTCCTCGCCGCTCGCCGTCGTCGCGGGGTCGTTCTCGCCGAGTTCCCACTCGGCGGCCTCGGCGGCGGCCTCGACGTGGAGGAACTCCCACTCCACCTCACCGGCGAGCGCCTCGTCGTCCTCGTCGACGCCGACGAAGACGTGTCGGTCGGTCTCGAACTGCCGCTTGACGTTCTCCAGGCTCTCGCGTTTCCCGCGTGGCCCGGAGAAGAAGTCCTGCCGGATGCGGTTCTTGCGCGTGAAGTTCGTCACGACGTACGTGGGTTTCTCGCTGACGACGCCGAGGTACTTCGTCCACGTCCGGGCGTCGTCGAACACCACGTCCGGGTGTCGTAACTGCTTGAGCGCCTCCAACTCGAAAGCTAGCGTCATGTCGCTGGACCCGCTGCCGTTCATACCCGTCCCTGACGCTCCTCGCACAAAACTGCTCCACCTTCCGTCTGCGGACGTGGAGCCGACGTCCGGACGACGGGGTGCTCAGGCGACGTGGACGGTACGCGGACGAGCGGACACACGACGACCGGGTGACGCTCCGGAGACGCCGACTCCGGTCGGACCCTCCGGAACACTATTGATTCGGGTCGTCGACGGTCGAAGTATGGCAACGCCCTCCACACGCTCCGGCATCGGCGTGCCGGACGTCGCGTTCGGTCTCCTGTGTGTCGTCTCGGTCGCTGCGACACTGCTCGGACAGTTCGTCTCGCTGGTGGTGTTCGACTCCACCGGTCTCGACCAGTACGTCCCCAGCGTGGTCATCTACTCGCTGGCACCCGCGCTCCTGATGACCGTCCTCCCGGCGGCCGTGGCCGCACGCCGGTACGACCGACGGCGGGCACTGGCGGCCACGGTCGGCGTGTTCGTCGCCGCCCTCGCCGTGTCGTTCGTCACGATGGGCTTCTTCCTCATCGGCTGACGACGGGAGCGTGGCCGTCGCTCCTACGCCAGTGCGAACGCGTAGACGTAGCTCAGTCCCATCACGACGAGGACGATGAGCGCCACCACCTTCAGGTGGTAGACGAACAGGTCGTCGATCTCCTCGTCTTCGGTCTCCTCGAACGTCGCCCGCTCCTCGGGCGTCAGACGGTCGGCGTGGCGTTCTCCGAGGTGGAGCGCCCGGAGTCGGTCGGTCGGGAACGGCCGCTCGCAGTACGGACACGCCTCCACCGTCGCCCCGTCGGGGACGCTGGTCGGCGGCCGGTCGGAGGCGGTGTCGTCGGAGACGGTCGGCGTCGGTTCGACGGTAGGTGTCGGTTCGGTGGTCATGGTCAGAGGAACGGCGGTGCGGTGTAGGGCTGCATCAACAGCCACATGCTGGTCATCGTGTACGCCGCCATCACGACGACGTAGGGGTACTGACTCCGGAGCGGCTGGAGGCGGCCGGTGAACGTCTCGAACGCGACGGAGTGGGCGACCCACACCCCGAGCAGGTGGCCGAGGACGACGAACGAGAGCTGAATCGCCCCGAACCAGTCCGGGAGGACGACGAGCAGCGGGTTCGCAGGCGGCGAGAGCGGCGCGGCGAGGACGGCCGCCAGCGCGGGCGAGAACGTGAGGAAGTAGCCGGCGAAGTGCGCGAGGTGGTAGCCGGCGGCGATAGGGAGCAGGGCGACGGCGAACCGCCGTTCCAGTTCGACGCTCGTGACGTAGCTCCCCGCCGACCGCCGGGCGAGAGCGGACGCCAGTCGGTAGCCACCGAAGAACAGCCCGAAACCACCGACGAGCGCCGCGAGATACACCGCCAGCGGCGGAGCCCCCCACTCGACGGCGGGACCGGCGAGGTCGGCCCACACCTGCGTCGAGACGAAGCCGTCGAACGTCGTGGTCCAGAGCAGGGCGACGACGAACGCCACGTCGTCGCCACCGCTCACCAGCGAGCGGCCACGGTGTGCGGCGGTGCTCGCCACGCCGCCGTCGGCCCGGACCGGCCCGTCCGGGGAACGTCGACGGCCGACGACACCCTCCGTACCCCCGTGGGTGAGGAGGCCCGCACCGGGGAGACCGACGACGAACCCCTCTCGAACCCGCTGGACGGGGGCGAGTGCGCCGTAGAACCTGAACACCCGTGAGACGGGGTCGACCCGCTCGAACCACGTCCGCGAGCCGAACACGACCGCACCCGCCAGCGTCAGCAGGGTGTACCCCACCGCCACGCCGGCGAGCAGGCGTGGCGCGTCGGCCAGCGGGCTGACGACCTCCAGCCAGACGAGTGCGAGCAGGCCGACGACGCTCGGCCACGTGGCGAGGCGGGCCGGGAGCGGTCGGTCGAGCGTGGGGAGGCTCCCGGCGAGCGTCCGGAACGGGTTCAGCGCCGGCCAGGTGTTACCGACGAGGTAGACCGTGGTGGTGTAGCCCGCCCACCACGCGACCCAGACGAGCAACACGGCGAGGTTGGCGACGGGGGGTGCGGGGACGAACAGGCCAACGACGACGACGGCGAGCAACCCGACCACGCCGACGGCGGCGAGGAGTCGTCGCCCGAGAGCGAGCGCCCGCGGTGCCTGAACCGTCGGGCCACGCTCGTTGACCGCCCGAATGAGGTCGCGGTCGGTGAGGAGGCTGGTGAACAGGAACGAGGCGACGACCACCGCGCCGCCGGTCAGCGCGAACAGCCACGACGGGACGGACACCGGCGTGACGCTCCCGAGCGACCCGGCGTGGGCCGAGGCGACGCCGACGAGCAGCGTCGTCCCGAGGGCGGCGACGAGTCCGCGTCGCGTCAACGCCGGGAGGAGCGACCGGTCGGGGGCGGTCATCCTCGACCACCCGGTCGCCGGGGGAGACCGGGCGACCAGTAGAGGACCGCCAGCGCGAGGACGAACGCGGCCGTCGAGAGGTCGAACGCGAACGAGGAGGCGGCGAGGGCGGCCGAGGAGGGGCCGAGCGCCCCCGCGGCGAACGAGGCGACGACCGGGAACGCACACGAGAGACACGCCCCGAGACCGACGACACCCGAGAGCACGCTGGCGCTGGCGTCGAGCGTCCGCGCGAACACGAGGTACGCGAGGGCGACGTAGCCGACGACCCGGTACGGGACGAAGTAGACGTGGCCGGCCCCCGTGACGTACCCGATTCGTGGCCCCCACCCCGGAGCCGAGAGCGTGACCTGCCAGCCGCCGAGGGTAGCGTGCGTGTGGGTCACGGCGGCCGTCTCGACGTAGAGGAGGCCGGAGAGCCACGCGAGGACGACGAAGTAGCCGACGGCGACGGCCCCCGCGAGCAGTCGGAGTCGCCGCGAAGCGGGGCGTGGCCGCGTCCCGACGACGGCGACGAGGCCGAGGTTGATCCAGACGAACGGGTAGACGACGTATCGGAGCGCGGTCGGTCGCGCGCCGGTGATACCGAAGTAGCCGACGACGAGCAGCGTCTCGGCGAAGACGACGGGGACGAGCCACCAGAGTTCGGTCGGGAGCGTGAGTCGTCGCTCGACGTGTTCTACTCCCATCGGTCGGTCCTCCGACGGTGTCGACTCATCCGGTCACGCGAGCAGGAGGTTCAGGGTGATGGCCACCAGCAGGAGCGACCCGAGGGTCCACGCGGCGACGGCGGCCGCGCCCGCGCTGGTCCGGCCCCGGAACCGCACCGTCCGGTACGTCCCGAGACCTACGAAGGCGACGAGCACGACGGCGGCGACGCCGACGACGGTCATCCCCGCCGTCGCGCTCATCGGCCCACCCTCCAGGAACAGGACGATGGCACCACCGACGACGAACGTCAGTCCCAGAAACCCGAGGACCCAGACGACCTGACTGCGCATCCCGCGACCGACCGAGCGGTAGAGGCTCGACCCCAGCGACCCCGGTCGGTCGTCGGTGAGGACCTCGTCGTGTCGCCAGTCACGGAACACGAGCACCGCGGCGACGACGCCGACCAGTAACACACCCATCAGCCCCGCGGAGACGAGTTGCGTGCTCACCTGCATGGTATCTGCTACCACATATCTGTCAGGGGTAATAAATTCGCCCGATAGTCGCGTTCGCGGTAAGTCAGTCGAACCGGAACGACGGTGAGTGAGGCGACGTCCCGGCGGTGTGGTGGCTCAGTCGGCGTCCGACGTGTCGTCGCTCCGGGACACCGCGGAGGGGACATCGTCCGACGAGTCGGCAGCGGCCCCCCCTCTCTCGCCCGGCGACGGCGAGGGGGCGTCGCTCCCGAGAGCGACCGGCGAGCCACGGATCAGGTCCGGGACCAGGTCCTGGGACACGCGCAGGGTGACGACGAGGACGAGCGGACCGAGGAACAGGCCGTACCACCCGAAGACGAGCGTCCCGCCGACGTAGGCGAATATCATCAGCCCGCTGTGGAGCGTCCGACCCGCCATCACCGGCAGGAGGAACGTCAGCGGGATGAAATCGAGGAACAGGAACGCACAGACGGTGAACGCGATGGGGTAGACCAGCAGGTCGTTGGGGTTCTGGAGCGCTGCCCCGAACAGGTAGACCGCGATGGGGACGTAGACGAGTTTCCCGACGACCAGCGGGACGATGCTGGCGACGCCGGTCAGCACCCCGAGGACGATGGGGAGCGGAATCCGCATCGACGCGGGAGCGACGAGGTTGAACACCGAGTAGCCGAGCGCCGAGAGGACGGCGATGGAACTCATGAAGAGGATGTTCGAGAAGTAGACGCTGGAGATGTCCCGGTCGACGTGCTGACCGAGGACGTGGGCCGGGGAGCCATCTCCGACCGCGTCCCGGTACCAGGCCGCGAGTCGCCTGTCGTCGCGCAGGAGGTAGAACACCACCGCGGTCATCAGGAAGACGTGGACGACGGCGTTGGCCAGCAGGCCGACCGCGCCGAATATCCAGTCGATGACGCCCTGTAACCCCGACTGCCGGAGCCTGTCGAGCAGTTCCTCCGGGTCGCTGGCGATGTCCGAGAGGCTCCGAATCTCGCCGACGTCGACGTAGGGCGCGACGAGGTTGCGGACGCTCTGGTTGAGCAGTGCGTCGAGACTCTGGACGCCGAGAAACGCGACGTAGCCGACGAGCGCGAGCAACGGCAGGACGACGAGAACCAGGGTGACGATGGCCGCCCAGCCGTCGCTCCCGATGACCGACCGAATCCGGCGATTGGCGGGGCGAACCGCGTAGTAGAGGAACAGTCCCGTGACGAGCGTGCCGACGAACAGGTAGACCGCACCGGCGAGGACGGCGAGCGCGACCAGTGCCAGTAGCCAGTAGCCGAGCCGTGCCTTGCTCTGTGGGAGCAGCGAGCTAGTCGACGCCATCGTGCCCTCGTGTGCCCCCCGGCGTTCGGTCACGGGACTCCGTCGACGGCGTCACGAGCGTGCGACCCGGTAGTACGTCCGCGCGTCCCCACCGACGACCACGTCGGCTCGTTCGACGGTTCCCTCCGCGACCAGCGAGGTGAGCGCGTCGTCGACGTCACCGAGGACCAGCGTCGTCGCGGTCAGGTCGCCCGCGAGGTCCACCACCTCGTTGGCGGCGTCGCCCAGCGCCTCCCCGTAGCCCGTCTCGTACGACTCGCGGACGGTCGAGGGGTCGTCGGACTCGTCGAAGTCGACGCCGAGCAGCACCTCCCGTTCGGTGAACGCCGCCTCCGGGTTCTCGTCCAGGAACGCGAGGACGAGGTTGCGCTCCGAGTCGTACTCGCCGACGGGCGTCGTGTCCGGCACGTCGACCGTCGTCTCCACCTGGCCGGACTCGAACTCCTCGCCAGTGATTGGCATACCCCTCGTTCGCCGTCCCCGGACTTAAACGGCCACCCAGCCCGAGGGCCCGACCAGTCCATTGACGTGCCTCCACGACGCGGTACGACCAGACGCGATGATGGACCACCAGTTGGAGACGACGTGCGAGCGCTGTGGGACGCGCCACCGCGTCCTCGAATCGATGCCGAACCGACCGTTCGCCCCCGAGGACGTCGAGCGACTCGACCGCTCGTGTGCGTTCGTCGGTGCGGTCGGAGCGACGCGGCCGGCCGACGTGACCGCGTCCGAAGAGGCGGCGACGACGACGAACACGCTCGTCGTCTCGACGACGCGGGCGACTCGCCTCCTGCGACGGGCGGAGGACTTCGGCTGGGTGGTCGACAGAGAGCGAGAACACGACGACGGCGAGCAGCCAGCGACGGTCGGACTGCACGTGTTCGTCGAAGCGACTCCGGAGAGTCGGCTCACGTCGGCCACCGCCCGGACGGTTCTGGGTCTGGGGGGCCAGTAGGGAGCGCTGCCGGCGGGCGAGTGAGAAGAAGGGACCGGCGGTCCGGTCGGCCGGTCTCAGTCGGTGGTCGCGCCGGTGTGCCCCGACGAACGATTCGACTCTTTGAGCTTCCCGATGCGCCAGCGCAGGACGGCCACGACGACGAGGCCGACGACGAGAGCGGCGTTGATGACGTACAGCGCACTCGTGTAGTTGCCGGTCGTATCGAGGACGAACGACGCGAGTTGCGGACCGGCGATACCGGCGGCACTCCACGCGGTCAGCGCGTAGCCGTGGATGGCGCTGACCTCCTTCGTCCCGAAGAGGTCACTGAGGTACGCCGGCAGGCAGGCGAACCCGCCCCCGTAACAGGTGATGACGAGGAAGAGCAGACCGGCGAGCATCCAGACGCCCGCGACTTCCGGCATCACGGCGAACGCCAGTATCTGGATGACCATGAACGCGCCGTAGGTCGTCGTCCGGCCGATGTAGTCGGAGACGGTCGACCAGAAGATACGCCCGCCGCCGTTGAAGATGCCGATGTAGCCGACGATGAACGCGGCCGTCGTCGCGTCGGCACCGGCGATTCGCTGGAGCATCGGCGAGGCGAACGCGAGCAGCATGATGCCCGCCGAGACGTTGATGAAGATGATGAGCCAGACGAGGTAGAACCGCGGCGAGGTCCGTGCCTGTGCCGCGGTCATGACGTCGAGTCCCGACAGCGCACCGCTGGCCTTCTCCTGGGCGTTCTCCTCGTCCTGCATCCCCTCGGGGAGCCAGTCTTTCCCCGGCTTCTGGAGGTAGCTGGCACCGAGCGTCATCAGGACGAAGTAGAGCGCCCCGAGCGCGTAGAACGTCGTCGCGACGCCGTACCCCTGGATGAGATAGTTCCCGAGCGGCCCGGTGAGGAGCGCTCCCGCACCGAAGCCCATCACCGCCAGTCCCGTCGCCATCCCCCGACGGTCGGGGAACCACTCGACGAGCGTCCCGATGGGCGAGATGTAGCCCAGGCCGATGCCCATCCCGCCGACGACGCCGAACGTGGCGAGGAACATCGGGAGACTGCCGAGTTGGACGCTCAGACCGGAGCCGACCATCCCGAGGCCGTACAGTACGGCGGCGGCGAGCCCCGCCTTCCGGGGGCCGTACTCCTCGACGTACTTCCCGAGGAACGCGGCGGTGATGCCGAGGACGAACACCGCGATGGAGAACCCGAGCGTCACCGTCGAGGTGCTCCAGCCGACGCTCTCGTTCAGCGGGTTCTGGTAGATGCTGTACGCGTAGATACTCCCGATGGAGAGGTGGATCGCGACGGCACCCAGTGCGATGAGCCACCGGTTCTTACTCGAGTCTCGATGTGACATTGAGTGTCAGCCACAACCCGTGCCAGCGGTTAGCGGCTTTTGGTATCAGCAACCTGTGGTGGAATCAGTACAGTGCTGCCCCAATCACAACGTACAAACCGAGCCGCGAGTCGACCGTCGAACGGGGTGGACGATTCGCGGCGCTCGCTGCCCCAATCCCTGTTCCGTCGAGCCCCGTCGCTCGCGGACTCGCTCGCGACAGAAGTATGGGACCGCTGAGGTAAGCGAAACCCCTCTGGCGCAAGCCGTTCGACGCCGTCGCTCGGTCATGCGACATCACCCGAGAGCCGCGAGACGTGGTCGCGACGCTTCTGCATCCGGCGCAGGAGGTCGGGCTTGTCGTAATGGTCGCGGATGACCTGCGGCGTTGCGTTGACCCGCTCGGAGAGGTCCTCAATGGGCCAGCCGACGTCGAGGTGATGGGTGATCCCGCCCGTGCGGATGGGGTGTGGACTTCGCGAGGAGGGACAGCGCGATTCGTAGCCGTGTTCACGTGCCTCGCAGGTGTCGAGATCGCGCCCGTGTGGGCAGTCGAGGCCGAACCGGCAGGGCTGGGTGACGATGTTCAGGCGCGCACGCATGGCTCCTTTCGACATCCGTCCCCGGCCCTTCTCCGTCGAGAACAGGGCTTCACGGCCCTGTTCGTCCTGAACGCGGGCGCGCTTCACGCGCTGGTACGTTGCGATGAGGTCACCCATCTCCTCGGAGAGTGCGACCGGCCGCTCGCCCTCGAGGCCATTCTTCAGCGGCGTCGTCTCGCGGTGCCGGAAGTAGATGAACGGGAGGTCGACCTCGTCGAGAACGGCTTCGTCGATGTCATCCAGATGGCGCAACCGAACGATGTCACTCTCGTCGAGGAAGCAGTCCTGGACGTCCAGCGAGTGGAGGCCACCGACTCGGGCACAGGTGTGCCAGGCGAGCCCAAACAGGACGTGGTCACGGGAGGCGTAATCGAAGCGGTCGAGCGCCTCGCCGATGACTTCCGCTCGTTCGCTGGTGAGCTTGGTGTCGCTGGTCCGGTCGGTCTTCGTCAGCTGCGGGACGTCGAGTTTCGGGGGCAGCGTCTCCGCGACCGCCTCGACATCCGCACAGAACGCGAGGAACCGCCGGAGGGTCCCGAGCATGTTGTTCAGCGCCGAGACGCTCCGGTCGCCCGACCGCAGGTGTGCGTCGTAGCGATAGAGGTCGCGACCGTCGAGGTCGTTGAGGTCGCCGACGCCTTCCGCTTCACACCACTCGACGAACTGCTTCACGCGGTAGTAGTAGCTCTGGACGGTGGCCTCGGCGCGTTCGGAGCGCTGGCGGTCGAGCCACATCTCCATCGCCTCACGTGGCGCGAGAGACGCTAGCTGCTCACTCGCCATCTTCACCCTCCAAGACGAGGCCGTGTCGTTCGAGCGCAGCCGTCCAGCGCCAGTAGAGGCAGTTGACTGCGACGAGCGCCGCGAGCGCGGAGAGGGCGAACCCAGCCACGCCAGCGAGCAGCGTGCTCATCACCCGAAACTCCGGGATGGGATTCGTCAGCCAGACAACCGCGCCGAGCATGACGGCGTCAGCAGCAAGGACCCAGACCCAGGCCAGGTCTTCGGGGAGGGTGTCGGGCTCGACGAGGCGTGCGACCAGTGGGAGGTTTGAGCTCTCGGGGTCGGTGATGAGCGTCGAGTTCTCGATGCTGGCTTTCTCGGGGTCGCTCATCATGTCGTCCCTCCGTTCGTCAGTTCTTCTCTGAACTGTGCCATCTCGGCTTTCTTCTGGTGGTTCTCGACGATTCGCTCCAGGCCGTCGACGTTGAGCTGGTAGGTCTTCTTCCGACCGTCGCGACCCGTCGTGACCACGTCCTTCTCCGCGAGTTTGTTCAGCACCTTCCCGATGTTGTCGCGATGGATGTCGACAATGCTCGTGAGGTCGTCACGACTCGCTGAGTCGACGTCGTCGTCAGCGAGGTAGAACAGCACGTCCCAGGCGTGGTCGATGTCGGTGCTGGTCTGTGCGTTCGCCCGCTGGACGGCCTCCTGAACGGCGTCGTGCCGGAGGAAATCAAGTCGTGACTCGAACTCCTCGGAAGGCGTGACGCCCTCCGCTCGCGCCTGCTGGACGTCCGCACGAAGGTCCTCGACGGTCGCTTCGAGTTCGCGGTTTCGTTCGCGAGCCTCGCTGAGCTCCTCCTGGATGTCCTCGACCTCGGGGTCGGCCTCTCCCATCTGGCGGAGGATGGTCCGCGCAGCGCTTGTCACCTCCTCGCGTACGACATCGAGTTCGCGGTACTCCGCGAGTTCGGTTTCGAGCTCCTCGATGCGCTCGTCGCGCTCACGGATCTCGACCTCGGCGTCTTCGAGGTCACCGCGCACGCTGGCGAGTTCTGTTTCGAGACGGTCGTTCCGGTCTCGGAGCTCCTCGACCTCGCCGACGAGTTCGACCTCGGCAGCGTCGGTTGCGACGCCGCCCTCCTGGATGGTCTCGAACGCGCGGGCGATGCGCTCGTTGACGTCGGCCTGTTCGCGGAGGTCCTCCCGTTCCTCTTCCAGTCGTTCGACCTGCTGTTCGAGTTCTTCGATGCGGTCACGCCGCTGCTCCTGTTGCTCTTCACGAGCATCGATTTCATCGCGGAGGTCAGCGAGCGCAGCGGTGAGTTCCGCCGGTGGGTCGGGAACTTCGAACGACTCCTCGCGCGGGTCCGGTGAGGCTCGTCGACGAACCGTCGTCGGACCGACGACACGCTGGCGCGTGAAGTCACCGTAGACCAGCACCTCGCCGATGTCGAGCGCCTCGATCTCCTCGGCGTCGACGCCGATTTCGCGAGCGACGTCCTTCCGGTCGGTCGCGTGGAGTCGGTGAACGACGAAGTTGTCCGTCTGGCTGACGACGGCCTTCGAGACGTACGCTCGGCGCTGGTACGCGCTGATGAGCGTGAGACCCTTGTTCCCGCCTTCGGTGGCGAGCTTCACGATCTGGGCGCGGGCTCGGCGGACGTCGTCATCTAAATCGATGTGTGGCGCATTGTTCTCGGGAGCCAAGACGTGGGCCTCGTCGATGATGACGAGGGCCTTCCGTCGATTGCCGGCGCGAAGTCGCGCCTGGGCCTGGTCGTTCAGCGCCTTCATCGCCGTTGCGACCGCCGCGTGCTCGGTGTGACGGTCCGGGTCATCGTCGAGGTCCGAGTAGGTGGAGACGTCGACGAGGACCTTCCATCCACGTTCGAGAACGAGGTCGGCGACGAGGTCGATTTGTTCGAGCGGAAGTGCGAGGTCGATACCGGGTTCGTCGCGAGCGCCGACGACCACGATGTCGTCGTCGACCTGGCGGACAGGCGTAAGAATGCCGAGGCGCTCGAAGACGATCGTCGGAATGGTGACGTCGGCGAGGTCTTCGAGGATGACTGCGAGCGTGTTGCTCTTGCCCGTCTTCGACGCTCCCTCGACCGCGAGTCTGAAATCGGTGGTGGCGAGTGGGTCGAACGTATGTTCGCCGAGGACGACCTGGCTAGCAGAGTCGGTCATCGCTGGACGTCCACCTCCACGTCGACGACGTCTTCGATGCGCTCTCGAAGTGCCTTCACGCGCTCGCGATAGCAAAACGAGCAGTGGCGGCCCTCCTCGACGGAGCGCTCCATCCGCTCACGGAGCTGGTGGTAGTTCGGGTGCGTGGTGAATCCGGACCACTGTCCGTCCTTCTTCGCAAGGTAGTGGCCGTCACAGACCGGATAGACCTCCGCCTGGTCGACCCACAGGAGGCACGTCGCCTGGCCGACGTCGTCCTCGTCAACGTAGGAACTGGCGAGGTCGTTCAGTGCGCTGGAGGTCTGAATCTCTGCCTCCCAGTTGACGAACTTCTCGACGAACTCGTCGTCGTGGTCCTCGGGGTCGTCACCGCAGAGCGCCTCGTCCATGGAGACGTCGACGGTGATCGACTCGGGGAGGTCTTCGGGAAGTTCGTGAGGAGTGCTGGTGGAGAGCTTATCAGGCCGAGACATCGGTAGCCACCTCCTCAGTGTAGATTACCTGCGGTTCGCCGTAGGTGTCTCGCACGGCGTACTTCGCCTGATGCTTGGCGTTATTGAGTGTGTACGCCATGAACACGTCTCGCGTCCACTTCCCCGAGTCGGAGTCTCGAACAGTGATTATCCAAACGTTCTGGCCGTCGCCGTCCTGCTGAACTTCCTGCGACGGTTTGGCGTCGCTCACGCCTGTTCACCTCCATCCTCGTCGAGTGAGCGATTCGCCCAGTCCCGGAGGAACATGAGGTCCTCGTCGCGGAGTCGCAGCGAGAAGCGACCCTCGTTGCTGTACCCGGTGAGGATGTGTGACCCGTCGGGAGCCGACGCCCCTTCCCACTGCCAGCTCGGTGGGTCGGGCTCGTCGCTCTCGGTGTCGACGGCTTCCCCGCCGTCGGTCCGAATCTCGGGACTGTCACCGGGTTGCACTGACTCGACAGAGTGAGGCGGTGAATAAAAACACTCTCTGAGTGATTTTTCTGACATGTTGGCTCTATCGGTCGATTTCCAGCCGGTAACGGCCTCGGCGACCGCGCGCGAGAACTCGGCATCGCAGTCGTCGTTCCGACAGGAGAAGCCACCGTCACGGAGGTTGCGCAGCGGCTCGTGGCCACACGGCATCATCTGCTCTTCGGAGAAGTGCTCCGAGATGTACTTGTAGGCCTCGCGGTCGGTACTCCAGCGGTAGACCAGCCCCTGGGTCTTTCGGTTGTCGGGATAGACGCGGTCGACTTGCTCGACCGCCCCGATCTGGTGGAACTCCCGGAGCGCCGTGAGGTTCAGGCCGTCGATGTCTCGAAGCAACCACGGGTCGGCATCGGGCTCTGGCAGGCACAACGCGGCTGCGCGGTAGGCCCGGAGCGTGATGGTGACCTTCGTAGAGGAGGTCCGCTTCATCGCTGAGCCTCCGTCTCTGCGGGCTGGTCGTGGTCGGTACTCTGGGGCTGGGTTCTCGGGTTCATGTTCTGGGTTGCGTCGGTCGCGTCGGACCCGTCATGGGTCCGGTCGTCAGTTCGGCCACCGTCATCGGGCCGGTCAGTTCGTTCGGCAAGGGCGCGCTCACGAGCGCTGTCGACGCCTCTCTGGGAGACCGTCTTCGTCCAGTCGCACGCCGGGTTTGAGCACGGCACTTCGACCGTGTCGACCAGTGGCGAGCGGTCGTTATCGGCGGTGACGAGGAAGGCGCCACCACAGGCGCAGTCGCCGGCGGTCACGATTGGGACCGGTCCGTCGACGGCCATCTACCGTGTCACCTCCTGGTCGCGTTCATCGTCGATTGCGAGGTCGACGGAGTGGCTCGTTCGTCGGGCGTGGTTCTCAGCGCTCTTCGTGACGAACTCGCGGCCGGCGTCGTCACCGGGTGCGAACGCGTGGGCGCTCCAGCGCGCTTCACACTCTCGGCACGCCGCCAGCGCCTGCGGGTCGTCTGTCTGGCCGTCCTCGAGGAGACCGCCGTCGGTGGCGACGCGCCCTTGGTCGGTCTCGGTCTGGGGCAGGCTCTGGTGGCCGACGACGCCGCGGGTCTGAATCCCCGAGACGCGACAGCCACACGGCGAGGCGCGGTGGTCGCCGGGGCCGCGCGAGGCGATGGCGAGCATCGGCTCGCGGCAGCTGGGACAGTGACGCATCAGAGCATCACCCCGGTGGTGAGCGCGCTGGTGAGTGCGGCGAGTGCCAGGAGCGTGAGGACGAACAGCTTCCCGATCGTCTCGTGACGGTCGGCGAGGAAGAGCCGCTGGACAGTCGGTTCTGAAGGACAGTGCGTCGGTCGTGCGGAACGGTTTTGTTCCGGATTCGCGTTTGTTCTCATCGGGCTTCTGCAACCCAGCGCGGCGGTGTTCATGCACCGTCGCGTTTCGCAGCAACACGCTCCACAGCGGAGCGGCCGCGCTGGGCTGATACGCGACTAGTTCTGCCCAACTGACTTAAGCATTTGCAGATTGCACATGGAGTATCAAAGTACTATATCCAGTAGGAAATGGCAAGTGCAAAGCACACATATCAGAAAAATTAAGAGTTAACACCTGTGACCAACCAACGAGAAGTAGTGAAACTCGTCGTTCCGACCGATTTCGAGATACTCGAAGAAATGAAAGACGGTAAGCGCTTTACCGCAACATTTCTCGCCGAGATACTCGACAAAAAATCGAAGTATATGAACAACCGGTTGGCCGCGTTAGCAGGTGCTGGATACGTCGAGAAGGTCGGTGAGACCGGCAATTCCGGCATGTACGTCGTCACTCCTGTCGGCATAGCGGCTCTCGAACACAAAGACGAGTACAGCCACGACGAAGCACGAGAGTTCCTGAAAAGTGCAGAAACATGGGCTGAGAGTACAGATTCGGACAGCGATTGCTTGCACGACCGCTCCGGTAGCAGTCCCGCGTAACGGTCTGATTTTGATGGCATGGATTCCGGGAGGCGCGTGAGGGGATGGGCGAGGAACAGACCGTCGAGCGTGAGGGGGTGGACGCCGATGGTGCCGCACCCGAGAACCACGAAGACAACGAAATCACGCTTCAAGAACGCCTCGTCGGGTATCGGTACTCGAACTCGATTTGGAAGCGGTCGGCGGCGATGGGCGCAAAGCTGGCTATCGAGGGTTGCTTTTCTCTTGTCGCTGGACTTGTCCTCGCGGCCTTCGCGTGGATGGCTCCAGTAGGGGAGTTGCCGTTTGTCGGGCCAACGCTAGGTTTCTGGGTGGTTTGTCTCGCCGGAACGACGACATCACTCCGTCTGGTCTGGTGTTATCTTTCGGACGAACGGTAACTGTACTGACCGGCACGTGCCGCCGACGAGCGAACGATCGACCGGCGAAGAAACTCGTTCGAATCGTCGATGAGTCCCAGCGAATACAACGGCGAGAACACCGCGTAGCGCGCGAGAACCGATGGTGAGAGGAACGGGTGAATCTGCCCCAACTCGTCATCGATGAGCGGAAAGACGACCGCGCCGACGATAGCGAGATACGGGAGGCCGGCCCGGTAGGCGAGGAGATAGCCGATAGTCCCGCCGACCACGACCATCGTCGCCCAGAGCACGAGCATCATGACGATCATCCCGAACAGCAACCCCCTGATCGATTCAGGTTCCGAGGTTGGCGCGGTCTCACTGTCCGACGGTGATTCGGAGTTCGTACGTATCTGGTTGAGCATCGACAGCAATCCGAGATTAACAGCACTTAACAGGCCGTATGGGGCGGCTTCAGGAAATATGTGGGCAAAGAGAATCACCACTACTGCGGCGAAGGGAGCCCCCGCGATGAGCATCTGAATGCCTGCCAGCAAAAATGACCGATAGAAGCGTGTGATGGCGGTGGGCAGTCCAGGGTACTCGGTCACATCCTCTCGTTGCGACTGTCTCCTAGTAACCCTTTCCACCGCGTGCTGAGTCCCCAACTGATTAGTTTATCCAGCAGTCACCACGCGACCATGAGCGAGGAGCCCCATCTCGCCGAACGCGTCATCGTCGAGGAGCTCCGGACCATCGCCGCCGAAGTCGAACGTGTCCCTCGAACCGAGGACATCAAAGCACACGCTTCGTTTCCCTCGAATCACGTCCACCAGGTGTTCGGCTCGCTGGCGAGCGCCCAACTCGCGGCGGGGATGGAGCCGACGACCGTCCGGGGCCTCCCCGACGAGCTTCTGCTGAACGAACTGGAGGCAGTCGCCGCCGAGCTGGGCCGAACACCGACGCGCCGTGCGTTCGACGAACGCTCGCTGCTCCCTGCCTCCGGTTTCAAGTCACGGTGGGGAAGCTGGACGGATGCGCTCAAAGAGATCGGACTGGAGCCGAACGTCGAGCCCGAACCCGACGTGACCCGAGAAGACGTCGTCGAGCGGATTCGGCAGGTCGGCGAGGAACTCGGTCGGAACCCGACCATCGACGAGGTGATCGAGCACTCGGAAGCGACACGGTGGCAACTGACCGTTCGCTTCGGGAAATTCTCGGTGATGGCCGAGGAGGCGGGCTTCGAGTCGACGCTCACGCCAGTTCGGAACCGAGACTGAACCACCAGAGCCGCCATTCTGTGCGGAACACTTACTTTCAGAGAGTCATCCATTCTGATATGCCGTCCCCGTCGACACGAATCGTCGAGACCGTCGCCCGGCGTGAAGGCGTCGCACCGCACGAACTGGTTCCTGAACTCTATCAGGCGACCGACCCTGACGCCCTCGACCAGCTCTTTCGCGGGCGAGACCACGGGATAGTGACGATTCGGTTCCACGGCTACCGGGTGACGCTCACGGCCGACGAGAAGGTGACCGTCGAGGAGATCGAGAACGAGGACGGGAGCGAACCGGCGGTCGCCTGAACGCCGGAACTCTTATTTCCGATAACCAACCAGTCAGAACATGGCACAGTCCAGAGGCGGCCCACGCTTCCATCTGTGGGATCGACTCGAACTCTACGCGTTTCTCGCGCTGATGGCTTTCTGCTTCGGGTTCGGGATACTGAAAGCGGTAGACCCAGTTGCTGCGGCGAAAGTCGAACTGGCACTCGACCTCTCCTTCGAGTGGCTCAAAGCTTCTGTCTGAAGCTCAGTTCTCCCAGAAGTCCTGTTCCAACACGTCGTCGCCGCTGGCGATGCCAGTGTCGAACACCTCATCGACAGCGCTCTCGTCGGTGAACCAGTCGTCGCCGAACTCGTCTTCTGGTGGCACGTCGGTGAGTTCCCGGCCGCCTCGGCGGGGCGCGGGGTCGGCCGGCGTCCGGAAGCGCTGGCGAGTTCGGCGGTCGAGGTCGAAGCGCATCTCGGTCTCGAACTCCGAGCCCGTTGGCTGGTCGAACCGCGTCGGCGTCTCGAAGGCCGTCCCCTCCCACGTGTCCAGGTCAGTGTCGCCGAACTGGTCGGTCGACGTGTCGAGGCCCACATCGAGGTCGTCGGCCAGCTCTGCCTCGAACATCGCCATCTCGCGTTCGACACTCGTCGGCGGTGCGTCCTCGAACGTCTCGAACCCGTCGTCGACGGCTGGTTCCGTGGCCCGAGGAACGCTCGTCTCGACGCGCCGGAAGCTGTCACGCTGGGCCTGTTCGACGAGGTCGTCCTGTCGCCGGAGCTCCTCTAACTCCGCACGCGACTCCGTCTCGGACTCGAAGCGCGTGACGGTCTGCTGTCTGCCCCCATCGTTGAGGTTCTGGCCAGCCTGGAGTTGCGTCGGTCGGCCCGTGCTCCCGTCGGTGCTCTCGTCGAGCGCCATCCGGAGGAACTCCCGGTCGCGGTCGTCGTAGATGTCCAGTTCGAGGTCATCGGCGTCGGCATCGAGCGTCGGCTCCTCGACCCGATCGGGGCGACGCGGGCCGATGCGAATCGTCGCGTCGTCTGGGAGGTCGCGCAGCGCTCGGACGGCATCATCAGCATCCAGCAGCCCACTTCGAACGGCTCGGTCCGCCCGACCCTCGACGAGCGCTCGCTGGATGGCGATCGACGAGCGGGCGTCGCTGAGTCGCCGTCGACCGGCGTAGAACGCGGCTTCGGGCAGCGACTCGTCGGCCGGGCGCACCCGTCGACTGTCGGGCGCTCTATCGGGCAGCAGGTCTCGGAGCTGGTCGACACGGTCCTCGACCCGGCCGCCGGCGAGCGAGCGGCGAATAGCGAACGACGACCGGGCATCGTCGATTCGACGCCGGCCGGCGACATCCAGCGCCTCGGCCAGCGAGTCTTCGACCTCCAGCGTCGCCTGCACGTCTCGAACGCTCTGTGGCACGGCGTTGTCGACGGCCTGTCCGAACGCTACCTCCGCGTCGAGGCGGGCGGTGTCAGCAGCGAACAGGGCTGACTCGGGGGCATCTCTGAGCGCCTCACGCGTCCGCCGTCGCGCCTGAGTGGTCGCGAGTTCCGTGTCGAGGCGCGCAGTGTCCAGGGCGAGCCCCACGTCGCGGACGCCCTGTCGGGCCGCTTGCGGAACTCGACGGCCGGCGACCTCGGCGTCCAGGCGGGCGGTCTGGAGGTCGAACCTAGCCTGGACCGCGGAGTCGCGCAGCGCCGGCCCGACCTGTCCGGCGGCCACCTCCGCGTCGAGGCGGCCGGTCTGGGCACGGAACGCCGCCTCCGTGGCGGCCTGCTCGCCTGCGTCGGCGGCACTGTCGACGCTCTCGCGAAGCTGTTGCTGGGCTCCTCCGGCGGCGAGTTCGGCGTCAGCGCGTCGCCTGAGCGCTTCTGCGCCGGCGCGTGCAGTTCCTTCTCGGACGCTGTCGACGACCGAGCGAGTGACCGTCGCGGAGTCGGCCCCCGAGCGGAGCGTGCCCGTCCCGATCTCGGAGGCGGCGTCACTGATGGTGCTGGGCACGCCCGCGACTCGTGCCCGGAGGTCGCGAGCAGCCAGGTCAGCGTCGGCGAGGCGTTCGAGCGCCTGGCGTCGGACCTGCGGGTCGATCTCGACGAGCCCGGCGTCGGCATCCCGCTCAAAGGAGACCTCGAACTCACTCTCGCCGTCGCCGCGGAAGCGCTCGCGAACACTCCCCGCGCGTCCTCGAGCCGACGGTGTCTGGAAGGAGACGCCCCGAGCGCTGGCGGCCGCTCCCCGAAGCGTGGTCGGGAGGCCCGCAGCGCCGGCCCCGAGTCGTGCGCCCTCCTCGATGGGCTGGAGTGCGACCGAGGTCGCGCGGCCAGCTGTCCCGGAGACTCGCGAGGCGGCCCCGACCGTGCCTGCCACACCGACGAAAGACCCGGCGATTCGGCTCCCTGTCTCCCACGGTCGGGATGTCAGTCGGGTCTTGAACGAGTCACCTGCCATCACGCCCGCACTGACCGTCTCGCCGACCGTCTCTCTCCCTCGGCCGTCGTTGAACCCCTCGACGTTGTACGCAATCAACTCGCCACCTTCGTCCAACCCACGAACAATCTGCGGGACGTCGAGCACGTCACCGACGCCCTGAACGAACGACTCGACGGAGCGCTCGGTCACGTTCGTTCCCGTCACTCGGTCCTCGACGAGCGCCACGGGCGAGTAACGCGCACTCACCCCGGCTGCACCGGCGACGGGGTCGACTATCTCGGACCTGAACCCTCGACTCAACCCATCGAGGAACTCCTCGCCACCCTGGATGCCCAGCACTCGGCCACCGTCGTCTCCGAAGCGCTCGGGTTCGCGCGACTGAATCTCCCGTGCGGCCTCGGCGGAGAAGTCGGCCTCCCAGCCGCCCTGGGCGTTCCGGTCCAACTCGATCTCGCTCTCGTCGATGCCGAACTCCCGAGCCAGCTGCTCACGGGTGGCGTCCTCGGTGAGGCCGAACGAGGAGTCGTCACGCGCCGCCAACTCCCCCGACGAATTTCTGACCAACACGGTGTCTCGACGCACTTCCAGGTCCTCGACGTCGATGTCGGCGTTCGCCTCGGCGATGCGCATCCGCGCGCGGAACTCGTCGCTGGCGACGTCCATTCGCTCACTGGCCGCCACGGCCCGCTTCGCGCCCTCAGGAGCCTGGCGGACTAACTCGAAGCGGTAGGCATCCCGCCCGCTCTGGGTCAGCTCGGCAACCGCCCGGCCGTCGTCGTCGATGTCGACGCTGATCTGGTCTTCGTTCGCCCCCACACCGGGCACCTCCGCGGCCACGCTCTCGCGCGCTCGGCGAATCTTCGCGGCGTTGGTGAGCCGCGGGTCGAGGTCGCCGTCGCCATCCTGGTCGTTGATGACGAGGTCGGTCGGGTCGAGGTCGGGGTTCTCGGCGAGGATCTCCTGGCGCATCCGCTCGGCACGTGCCCGGCCGGTGAGCGCGACCGACACCGCCTGTTCGTCGACGGTACCCGAGCGAGTGACCTCGATGTCCTCGGCGTCGAGGCCGGCCTCCTGGCCGGCGACGTCGCGGGCGATCTCCTCGTCGGTGGGGTTCACCCCCAAACGCTCGCGAGCAGCGGCGACGAGTTCGGGCTGGGGCTGGCCGTTCGGCCCCTCGACGATAGCGACGTCATCACGCGAGAGTTGGACGCCCTGCTGAGCTTCGATGCTGTCGATGAACCCGCGTTCGACCTGCCGGGCACGCCGCCCGCGAGCGGAGCGCTCGGTCTCGATGCCCTGCGCATCCTGAAGGGCGCGGTCCTCGAGACCCTGGACGGCTGCGTCGATATTCTGGTTCTGCGCCTGCGTGAGGCCGTCACCGTCGCTGTCGCGGTCCTGTCGAGAGACCGTGACCGGCTCGGGATTCGTCGGCGCTTCGTCCTCGACGTTCTCGGTTGTCGTGCCGTAGTCGCTCGACCCGTCGCCGTCGACGTCGGTCAGCGGGTTCGTCCCGCGCGTCTGGTTGTCGCGAACGCTCGGGCGACTGGACGAGTCGGAAGACGAACCACCACTCCCACCACCGTCGCCGCTGTTCGGCTCCGACCCGTCGGCCGGTCGGACGGCGGGGTTCGACCCACCGGTCGGTGACTGCGTGTCGGTAGTCGAGTCCGAGCCCTGGGAGGGACCGGGTTCGTAGACGCCGGTCGACCCGGAATCGGAGGTCGACCCGCCGCCGGAGCCCGAGGAGCCACTGCTGGACCCACCGTCCGAGTCACTGACGGGTCGAATCGCCGGCCGAGGACCGCTGGTGTAGTCGTTCGACGTCGACGATGTCGAGTTCGACTCCGTCGATGAAGATGTCGAGGACGAGGAGCTATCTGTCGTGTCGCTACTGTCGGTCGAGGAACTGGAACTGGACCCACCCGACCCGGCGGCAGCGCCGAAGCGCGAAGTATCTGCCATGTCACAGAATCGGGAATCAACCTGCTAAGGCGTTCTGTGGGTATATTGTGGCTATCGGATTGATACAAGGAGTCTGCTGGTCACGAATCGACGCTCGAAACGGGGGCCGTGTTAGCCACGTGGGGCCGGCCCAGAGACCATCTTCCGTCCTCTGATACATGCGGTTGGAGAACCGCACTCAAACGGTCCTGTTCGGGGTGAATTAAACTATGGACACGTCAGTCCGCGGGTTCGGACTCCGGTTCCGGTGTTGAGGACTGGACCTTGAGCCGAGCAGGTGCTCGGTTGACCGCTCGAAGGGCGAGACCACGCCCCCAGAATATCGTCCCGGCGATGCGAGCGAAGACGAGCGACGGTTGATAGAGGAGCAAGAACACCGGGAGCGCAAAGACGTGGTCCAACGAGCGCTCGTGACGCGTGACGGCAAGTGCGGTCGCCATCAGGATCATACCGAAGCCGGCGAGGAGGAACGGCGTCACGAGCGTCCGAACCGGAATCGACCCGGCGAGGCCGTGCGTCACGAGGGCGTATCCCGCCGTTGCGACCGACGCGACGAGCAGGACCGACGAGACGACCCGGAAGGGGAGAGCGAACGACCCCAGCACGCCAAACTTCCGGTTGAACAGCGTATGCTTGTGGCGGACGATTGTGTTCAGGCCATTGCGCTGCCAGATGACCCGCTGACGGAACAGGCCCCGAACCGTGGGCGGAGCCTCCGTGAGTGCGACCGCTCCGGGAGCGTACGCGACGTGGCCGAACTCGTGCATCGAGACGGTGATGCCCATATCCTCGGCACAGTAGTTCGGCGCAATCCACCCTCCGGCCTCCTCAAGCCGCTCACGGCGAAACGCCCCGAATGCCCCGGAGATGCACATCAAGTGGCGGAACTTGCACTGGAACATCCGGGCCATATCCATCGCCAAGAGGTATTCGAGGCTTTGGAATCGGGTCAGGAGTGATGCATCGTCATTGAGGACTTGGACGTTGCCCGCGACCGCTGATACGTCAGGGTCCGCGAGCGGTGCGACGATTGCCTCAAGCGCCCCCGGCGTCAGTTCAGTGTCCGCGTCGACGCCGACGACGACCTCGTGACGGGCGCGGCTCAACCCGTTGTTCTTGGCTACGCCCTGTCCAGTGTTCTCCGCTTGGTGAATCGGGCGCAAGCCGGCGAACTCCTGGGCGAGCTCATCGAGGATGGCTTTCGTCGAATCCGTCGAGCAGTCGTTAACGACGAGCACTTCGAGGTCGCCGGGGTAGTGCTGGTCGAAGATTGAACGGACCACGCCCTCAATGATGTCCTCCTCGTTCCACGCCGGGATGACGACGCTCACACTCGGTGCGTCATCAGGGTCGAGAGCGATGTCCGTCGAGTGATGCCCCCAGAACGCCGTTATGGCGCGTCCTCCTGTCCAGAGGGCGATAATTGCGAGGAACACAGGGGACCTGAGCAGGACAGCCCCGACAGTGCCGTCAAGGCCTGGAACAGGAAGGTACCAGAGGCAAATGGCCGTCCCGAGCAGTGCGACAACGACAGCTGCCCGCCGTCTACTGAGCTCCAGAACTGACCCTAAACCGCTCACGATCGGTCCTCTGGGGGCATTGAGATGTATCCAGAGAGGCCCTTGAACTCGATTCCCTGCCACACAATTCGATCACCTGAGTGAACTCCCTCCCTCTGACGAATTACTGTTGAAATAATATCACCCGACGAATCGGTTGATTGAACAGAGGGCTGTTCCGCAGAATATGTCAAATTGCTCACCATAAACGTTCTGGCAGCAAGTTCTGTTCGACTCAAAAGAGGTTTTCTATTTGTGTATGCGTTTGTGTGACATATTCACAATCTAATTCCTCACTGAAGCGCGTCTCGAGCGGTCCGTGTGTCACTCCCGGACGGGCAGGCGTAGATTCCCCACCACGTGGCCACAATCGACAGGAGAAGCCACTCACGAGCGGTCGCGGGGACGTAGCCTACGGCGAATACCCACAGAAAGGCGACGATACCGACTGCGATGCCGACGAGCATCGGCGCGAGTGCAGCGAACACAACGGCCCAGGCGGGCGTGTCGTCGGCCCACCAGACCTGCCACGACACCTGGACCGACAACGGGTTCGCCAGCCGCGAGCGTCGCGCCCACGGTTTCGAGACGAGCGCGTGGGTGGCTTCGTGAGCCATCGCCGGTGGGAGCGTCACCAACACCGAAAACAGCCTGAGAAACGCGACAGCGACCATCAGCGAGCCCCCGGGTCCAGCACGTAGCGTCGGGCCAACTCCAGCAGCATCGACGCCCCGCCGAGGACGATGATCGCTCGTGCGAGGCCGACGTAGCTCCCCGGCAGCAGCGGAAACGCCATCGCGCCCACCAGAATCGTGAACACCGCGGGCACGGCGAGGTCTCGACCGCCGGCGACCCACCAGACGAGGTTGACCGCGCCGAGGAACAGCAGGCCGAACAGCGCCTCGCCGCCCAACGCGACGACGACGTCGTCGAGCGCGGTTTCGAGCATGTTCGAGCTTCCGTCGAACCCGTCGAGTGGTGCCGTGTAGGGCGTCTCAGGGGTGACGGGCGTGATGGGACCGAACGGGTTCTCGGGTGTCGGCGTCTCCTGGAGTGTCGCCAGCAGGGAGGACGTCCAGGAGACGAGCGTCGCGAGGAGCGTCACTGGAGGACCCTCCCGAGGACGAACTGCGTCCCGCCAATAAACGCCAAAATCTGAGCTGGCCAGCCCAGCGGGAACGCCGCCCAGCTGGGCATGCCGAGCCACATCAACGTGTTCGGAAAGAGGTTGATGATGCTGAAGATGCTGAACGTGTTCGACCCACCCGAGAGGATGAGCCCGACGATGTTCCCGTCGTCTTGGGCAGCGGCCTCGCCTTCGAGGCCCTGGTTCGGGTTGTACTTGTCCGCCGAGTCGTTAACGGCCGACGAGACGCCAGGCTGGTCGTCGACGAGGCCGACGGCACCCCAGAATCCCGAAGCCGAGACGATGGCGGCGACGATACCGACGCAGATGATGAGCGCGACTGGATAGGTTGTTCTCATGGTTGAATCACCGAGTAGCGTTCGCGATGACGGCGACGACGCCCGCGAGGGCGACGGCGATGCCAGGGGGATGGATCATACCGAGGACGCTCGCGAAGCCGGTCGCGGCCACCATCACGAGCGCGGCCGCTCGCGGGTCGACGATGACGACCAGGCCGGTGATGCAACAGATTCCGACCCACGTCAGCAACGAGAGGACCATCGGGTCCATCCCGAAGCGATGGGCGATTTCGCCGGCCTCACCAGCGTACTTCGTCGCCTCGTAGGCTTGGGTGTCTCCGCGGTCGGCGCTCACCTCGACGACGTAGCTGACGTCCTCGGGCGCGTCGGCGGGGATGCTGTGGGTGGCGACGAAGTACCCGAACGGTCCGCTCACCGTTGACTCCGGCACGAGGACGTTCGACTCGTTGCCCCGTTCGTGGACGGAATAGGTGAGTGAGTCTGTGGCGTCGGCTCCGTCCCAGTAGAGGACGCGCACCACGCGTGCCTCCTCGCCGTTGGTCATCGTGACGGTCTCGATGCGAGTCTGGGTCACCGCCGCAGAGTCGTTGTACGCGTCGGCGTCACCGCGGAGGGTGACTCGCCCGATCGGGAGCGGCGCGGCGGCCGGCCCGTTCGGGACGTACGTACCCAAGACGCGGACCTCGCCCTGCTCGTTGCGCACGCGGAGTCGGTAGACCTGGTCGTTCTGAAGCGTGGTCTGGAAGCTGGCCGTCGCCCCGAGGTTCCCGCCAGCGATGGTCTTGAACTCGGTTGTGCCGGACTGGTTGATCGCCCGATCGACGTAGAGTGTGGTCTCGGCGCTGGGGAACCGTCCCGTCGAGTCGTCGAGGCCGAACGTGATGGGCGAGGCGTCGACACTCGTGTTCAGCAAATAGAGGCTCTCTTGGTCGTAAATGGACTCGATGACCGCTCGCCGGAAGTAGTAGTCCTCGCTCTGCGCGGTGACGACGAACTCTTGGCCGACGGGGAGCCCAACGAGGTCGATGGTCCCGTCGCTCACGTTTCGCTCGTAGACGCGCTCCTCGCCGTCCTGGTAGAACTTCAGGCCGACGTTGACGCCCGTGAGCACCTGATCACCATCGGTCGCCGACCGAATCGTCAGTTCGGAGGGGACGGCAAACGACGCGGTCGCCGATGTCGTGATGTGACCCTGTTCGTCAGTGACGCGGACGAACCAGGTGTGCTCGCCCGCGCTAATGGACTGTGGCTGGTAGGTTGCCGGTGGGCCTTCGTACGACGCGGATGTCTCCCCGACTTTCTCGCCGTCGACGAACCATTCGAGCGTCAGCTGTTCGTCGATGCCGGGGTTCGAGAAGTCCTCGTCGGAGACGCTCGCGGAGAGCACTGGCGACTCTGACAGTGCCGTCTCTGTCGAGTTCGGCGAGAGACTCTCCGACGATACGCTCGGATCATAGCTCTGTGCGCGGACACCCTCGCCCTGGATTCTACTGAGCGCCGATGGGCCGGTCGCCTCGACCTCGACGTCCAACGTCACCGTTGAGGAATCGGACTCCGCCCAGGTGAGCGAGTAGTTGCCCGATGACGAGTACGTCGCCTGATTGAGAACCGTCCCGGCCCCGTCGCGCCACGTGACAGTCGCCTCGGCGTTTTCGAGATTCAAGTCGACGTACCCGCCGATACTGTTCTGGACAGAGTGCTCTGCCGAGTAGCTGGACGTCTCGGGCAGTTGCTCGGTTGGGTGGTCAGATAGATACGCAACCTCCGTATCAGTGAGTCCCTCCGAGTAAACACGGAGGTCGTAGAGGGTCGCGTCGAGTTGATACCCGACGGAGAGTGACTCAGTGCCGGCGTCTCCGACGTACTCCATCGCCGTTGAGGAGATGAGCGTCCCGTCCTGGTATATCCGAACAGTCGATCCGTCGTACGTAATCGCGATCTGTGTCTTCTGGTCGAAGCCGAACCCGTTCAACGAGGCCGTCTTGAACTGCCCTGAGTCATCTTCGAACCGGATTTTGATGTCGTCATCGGTGACGGTATAGACCCTGATGAAGCCGTTGGGTGTGTTCTCCTGAAAAATCGAGCCGGTGTCTCCGGTCCCTGAGGAGTCGCTTCGAGCATCGATTTCGAAGACGTAGGAAAAGGTCTGACTCGTCCGGTCGTGGTCGGGAATCGAGACCTCGTCTCCCTCGACACTGAAGTCCAGACCGCTGTCACCTGCTGTCTCTGTCCACGACGCCCCTTCGACCGACCCGTCGACGCCGGCATCACCATAGGCAGTCGTACCGTCGCCGGCTTCGAACGCCCAGCGGTTCATCGCTCGTGGCGTGAGCCTGGCCTCTCGGAAGTCCGAGAGACGCGCGACGAGGCCAGGAGAGAGTACCTCTGAGTAGAGCCGGACCTCGTCTATTTCACCAACGAACGGGCGTTCGAACCCGTCTGGCCCCTGTCCGATGACCAGTTGGCCGGCGAGGTCGTTCGACGTAGAAATGACGGTACGCTCTCCATCGAGATAGACGGTCGTGTGGGTCCCGTTCGCCGCGATAGAGACACTATGCACCGTATTCTCGGACACCGGTCCGATTTCGTACCAGGTGTCACTCGGACGGACCCAGAACGAGTCCTGATAGACGCGTGTTTCGAAGCCGCCGTCTTTGTCTGCGACGGTCTTGCCCAGCGACGACGTATCGCTGGTCTGGAAGCGGAACGAGAGAGTGTAGCTTGAGAAACTTCCGAAGGTGGGCGTGACGACACGGTCATCACCATCGAACGAGAGGCGAGTACTACCGCCTTCTCGCTCCCACGTCGCAGTCGAGACCGACGTGTCGTAGTCGTTGGCGTGGTCGTAGACGGTGCTACCTCCGCCTGCGCTGAATCCGTAGCGGAAGATGATCGAGTCTCGATACTCGTCGTGTCCAACGAAGCCAGCCTCGTTGTCTCGGGCAACCTGAGCGTTAGTGAGAGATCCGTCGGAAAGTTCACTGGCACTGGTGTTCGCACTCGCAAGCACGCCGTGGCTCGCCTCCACCGGAGCGACAGAAACCACCAGAAGTGACGCTACGAGCGCGAATGCGATGATGAGTCGCCTACTCCGCGTCATCGTTCTCGCCCTCCAGCGCTGCGCGAACCTCCTTGTCGAGGACGTCGCGGACGGTCAGCTCGTCGGGCGCGACGTCAAGCCACTTAGCGCCCGAGCGCTGCTCGTCGGCGCTCATCGGCGTCCCCGTGAGACGATGGCCCGCTGCTTCCGTTCGCTCTGTGTCCCGCCGTAGATTAGCCAGATGGTCGTCCCGAGTTCCAGGATGAGCATCGCGACCGGCGGCAGTGTCTCGGCCGGTCCGAGCACGGGCGAGAACGGCCCCTGATACTGCGGCTGGCTCGCCCAGTCGATGAACGGGAGACCCACTCTGAAATAGACGAACGCGCCGACGGTGAGCGCCAGCGTGACGACGAACCAGACCTGGAGGCGCTTCGCGAACGTCATGCGCTCACCCGTGATTCGACGACTGCCGAGTGGATGAGCCCGACCGCGACCGCCAGGATGGCGACGACGAGCCAGTTCGCCGTGACCGCTTCGAGGCCCATCCGGAGCGGGTGGCCGACCGATCGCGGGCCCATGAGGTCGAAGAACGGGCCGGTCGCCACCTTCAGAATCGCCCCCAGAAGCGCCGCAAGGAGGATGTTCGGTCCTGCACGGAGGAACGCGGCGAACATCAGTCGCCGGCCTCCGTCTCCGTGGGCTGGTGCGGCCGAAGCCACCTGATTAATCGGCTCGCGAACTGCTCGACGTCGTCGCCGAACCCAGCCAGCAGCGCGAGAACAGCGAAGGAACCAGTCAGATACCGGTAGACCACACGTGCCTGCTCGGTCTCGAAGCCAGTTCGGAGGATGTTCTCGACGAGGAAGGCCGCAATGAGGAGGCCGAACACTCGCCGCGTCCATCGAGTGAGGACGGGCATGTCCTCGTTGAGCCGCTCGATAGCTCGGACCGCGATGTAACTCGCAACGAAGACGCCGAACATCGGGAGTGTCGACGCGAGTGCCGCCATCTGCTCGTAGGCTTCGAGCCCGATGTAGCCCTCTTCGTAGAGCAACGACGGGAAGACGCCGACAACCAGGACGACGATGGTGAACCCACACATCCCCGAAAGGAGCAGGGCGTTGCGCATCATGCTCCTCCACCACGAGCTCCCGCCGTCCTCGTCGAGGTCCGCTTCGTCGCGGACGTGAGCACGGTCGTCGACGGCCGACTCTGGGATGGGAGGACTGACCATCAGAACCACCCGCCGAAGCCGAGCATCCCTGGCACGACGCCGCCGACGGCGTCGGCCGCACCACCGCCGCCACCGCCGAGCAGCGCACCCAGCAGGACGTCTCCGACCGACGCGACCGCACCGAGGGCCGCCACGATGAGCAGCACCTTGATGATGAACGCCTTCATCTGCTCGGGGTTCATGCCGACGAGCTTCCCGCGCTCCTCGGCCATCTTCAGCTTCTCCTGGCTCGTCGAGTCGCGGTCGGTGTCCTTGTAATGACGGAAGGACATCGCCGCGCCGTTGAAGCCCTCGTTCGACCCGAGGTCGATGAGCGTGTCCTCGAAGATCGGGCTCGACGTCGGGTTGAAGTCCGTCCAGACGTCGGCGTTCGTCCCGCCATCGGTGACGGCCGCGCCCGCACCTGCACCGCCCGCTTGCGGGTAGGTGATTTCGGCGGTGAACTCACCGTGGTCGACGCGGTAGAGGTCGCGCATGTTGCCCTTGTCGATCGCGTCGGTCACGCGAGCGTCGAGCCACGTCCCGATGGAGTCGGCGTCGTCGTCGAGCATCACGACCGGCGTCCGGCCGATGAACGTGACGGCGTTCCCCTGCGCGGAAGCCTCCCACGCACGGTCACCGCCCTTCTCCTTCCAACCCGGCTCCTCGCCGATTTCACCGAGCTTCTGGCAGTGACGAACCGGGACGAGTTCGACGTTCCCGCTAGGCAGGTGGTTCAGCCCGATGGCGTCACTCCCCGACTGCTTGTGGAGTTGCCAGAGCCCGCCGACGACGAGTCGCTTCCAGATCTTCTTGCCCCACGACCGCCGGAACAGCACCTTCGCGAACGCGCCGACCGTCGCCGCGAGCGCTCGTCCCGTCCAGATGACCGGCTGGGCGGCCAGCTCGCCCCACGCCTCACCGCGCTCTTCGGGCGCCGGGGCCGCCTGATCGGGGCCTCGCGTGTGTCGTTCGTAGAGGTAGCTCCCACCGATGACGAGGACGCCGACCGCCAGCACCAGCCCAGCGAGGGCGGTCGTGGAGAGTCCCAGTATCATCAGTTGAACACCCCCGCGACCCGCTCACGGTAACTCTTCGAGGAGTCCTCACGCCGCCCGACGGTCCGGTTCTCGGTCGTCGCGGTACCGACGACGTCCGTCCCCTTGCCCTCCGCCGAGAGCGACTGGAGCAAGGTTCTGATGTCGTAGGCGTCGCGCAGGACGCGCTTCTTCGCGGGTGTGATCGGGGCACGGTAGTCGGGGTTGTCCGTCGGGTCGGGGTACTCGGCGGTGCCGGTGATGCCCTGGGCGAGCGCGTTCAGCTTCGGGTGCTGACGGAGGCATCGGCCGGGCGTTCGCTCGGCGATGGCTCGGTCGACGGCGTTCGGGTTCAGAAGCTCCTGACGCCGAGGGTAATCGGCGTCCATGTTGCCCTTGATGAGCGCTTTCGAGAACGCTGGGCCGTACTCGTCGGTGACCCAGTCGTGGACATCGCTCTCGTCGACGTTCGGGTCGCCGAGTTTATCGAGGAACTCGGGATTCTGGAGGATCTCCTGAAGTTGGTCTTGCTGGACGCGAGCGGCCGCCTGTGCGGTGGCCGCGGAGGCGGAGTTCGCGCGCTGGTCGGCGATACGCTGGTCGTACGATGGTTCTTGCTGTGACATATGAATCGTGAATCTGTTATCGTGGGGTGTCGGTCAGGTGCGGTTCGACGGTGTCGTCCTGCGGTGGATAGTGGCCGAAGTAGTGGAGGAACGCCGCGAGGACGCTCAGCGCGGTCATGCCGAACATGACCCACTGGAGCGACGGAATCTCGATGGGAGCGGTCGTCCCGGCCTCGAGCGAGCGGACCTCCAGGTCGCCGGCGGTCGTGCCGAGCCACGCCCAGAGAATCGTCGAGAGCAGCGTCGTCAGGAACAGACGTTTCTCGACGAACAGCCAGCAGAGCGTGAACAGCAGAGCGACGGCCGCGACGGCTAGCCAGACGCGCCAGAGCATCTACCAGCCACCTCCGCCGCCGTATGCGAGGAGTGCGACGAAGCCGACACAGACCAGTAGGAGGAGGACGGCGACGAAGCCGCCGAGATTCCCGACGAGGCCGACGATGGACGTCGTGTTCTCGTCGTGGAATTGGTAGGCGAACGCGACCTGTGCGTCCGCACCGGCGTCGGCTTGGGTCTGGCTCGACGAGAGCCAGGTGACCGTGCCGTTCTGGGCGTCGAAGCGGTAGTCCGTGCCCTCCTGGTAGGTGGTCCCGTTGACGGTGACCGTCTCGTTGTTCTCGAACGCGTACGCCGACGGTGAGGGGCTGAGCGTCTCACTGTCGCCGGCGTCGACGGTCAACGTCTGGGTCGCGGTGGTCGTCTCTGCGGCGTTCGCCGTCCCGAGGTTCAGCGCTGGCGCTCCGACGACCAGCAGGATGGCGACGACTCCGATAATCCAAGGGTTGCCCTTCATGTATGGGGTGGGGTGGAATAATGAGGTCCGGCGTTACGGCCCCGGACGAGCCCGATGGTGGTGAGCGCCTGCTCTACCAGCCACCGCCCATGAAGCCCATGACGCGCGAGGCCGAGACGACGAGCAGCCCGATGACCAGGAGGCTCATCGCGGCGACACCGGTCGTCCCGAGCGAGTCGATGACCGGCGCGAACGGACCCGAGGAGTTGGCGATGGTTCCGATTCCCAGAACCTCGTTGACGACGACGACCGTCACGGCGATGCCGACGACGGACGCGCCGATGAGGCGCACGGTGCCCATGATGCCCATCTCCGCGTCGGGCTCATCGAGCGTGTTCGCACCGACGAGATTGGCGCGCTCGTTGTACGCCCGCACGATGCGCTGAGCACGCTTTTTGAACGCGATTTTCTCGCGCAGCGTCGCGAGCAGTCCGTCGGACTCCTCGTCGGCCTCGGCTTCGAGAACTGCTTCGAGGTCACCGAGGTCGACCGAGCGCTCAGGCTCGTAGTCGTCCTCGACGTCGAGGTCGTCGGCAGTGATCGTCTGTGCTTCCTCAGTCGTCGGCTCCATGCCGACCGTTTTCGTTACCTGCTTGGCTTCCGCCATGTCACTGGAGCGGCACTCCATTGGTAAAGCCGTTCTGTGGATATTTTGTACCTACACGCCTCCTAACGCCTGATTTGTTGATGGGCTGTACCACCAGTGTATCAACATCCGCGCGGTGAGAACCGGATTGTCTTTTTCGTGAACCGTTATTTGACACAACGACCTTACCTGTATCATTCTGCGAGTGTCACATGGCAGTGACTGATTCGGGGACGCCCGACGACGGCGACTCCGGACGTAACAAGACGACACAACAGACCGGGTCGGAGCTGGAAGCTGACCTTCGGACGCCGATTCGAGCCCACGGGAGCGTTCAGTTGGGCAAAAACAACGAGACGGGAACGGTCTCCATGCCGAAAGACATCCTTCGGAGCGAAGACATCCCGCTTGACGACGACGCCAGTGAACGCCCCGAGATTCCCGTGTTCCACCACGCCGGTCGTGGCCTGCTCATCTACGATCTTCGCGGTGACTTCAGCGAGGGGCGATGAGTTCGAGTCCGACTACCACGGCTCAGCTCGCCGACTCGATGCGCGGATGTGGGGCCTGTCGCCTGGCCGAGGAGGACGGAATGGAGGCCATGGTCGAGTTGGTCATCGGGAGGCGCGACCCGCGGGAGTGGTTCTGCGTCCATCACCTAAGACAGTGGGACGACTGGCTCAAAACAGAGGTGCGCTCGCTCCGATGAGTTCTCAGCACGAGGAATCCTCGGACCCGCGTCCCAAGCGCATCATCTACGAGGCCAGAGAAGAAGTCCAGCGCGTCCGTAACCAGTTCTGGCGAGAGTCCGTCCATCTAGGCCGGCCTCGCCCGTCGACGAAGCGCGAGCTCGCCACGGTCGCGATTCAGTTCTACGATGTGTTGTCCGAACACTCCGATGAGAAGGCGGTCACCGACGAGTGGACCGAGGCCATCGACGTGCTGCGCGAATCCCTCGACTCGACGACGACCGTCGCCGTGGAAGCGCCCGGCGACACTACGGCGATGCGCCACGTCGAGCGCCCGGCCATCACCCAACTCTCGGCGAACACTATCGTCTCGGTCACGAAGCAACTCGACCGCTGTGCGAAGGCGCTTGGGTTCGGCGCGCAGATTCGTGACCCCACCCACCACGACGAGGCGACCCTCGAACACCTCGAACAGTTCACGATGCAACGCGGCCAGGCGACCGCGATGGACCACGCGGGCGTCAGGGTCCAGGAGGAAGCCGAAGAGGAGACCGAGTCGGGCGGACCGACGGTGATGGACGAATGAGCCTCGCCGCAGACATGGACTACCCAATTGGCTCGTCCGCTATCGTCCTGGCGGGCTTCATGTTTGGGTCGGTCTTCGTGACCGACGCCGTCCAGTCTCTTGGTGGCAGCATGCTCCACGCGGCGGCTGGCGGATTCGTAATCGGGTTCGCAACAATGGCCATCATCATCGTACTCTGGGCACGACAGGGTGCTCTTGGCACAGGAGGGTCGCGATGACCTCGTTCGGGAGAGGCCGAGGGCGACTGCTCGCCGGTCTCGCCTTCGGCTTCATCGCGTTCGGGTCGGTTCTTCTGGCAACTGCTCTCGTCGAGACAATCGGGGGCGGCACGTTCCTCGCGGTCGTTCTCGGACTCTGGGTCGCGGAACTACTCAACCATGTCTTGGAACGGCTGAAGCGCAGCACTGAGCCAGTTTCACCGGCGGCCACTGGAGGCCCCAGATGAGTGCAGCGGACGCCGGCCAGCCGTGGACGACCGACCGTCACACGCAGAGCAACGACGGCCGGTGGGAACTGACCGGCCCGTTCTGGCAGAAGGTAGCGAAACGGAAAGCGCAGGACCGCGACGCGAAGATCATCGTCACGGCCGACCACGGCCAGACTGGCGTCGGGAAGTCCTCGCTCGCCGTCTTTCTCGCGGTCGCGCTCGACACCTCACCGGAGGGATTCGACGCACGCGAGAAGGCGACGCTGGACGTCCCGCACTTCCTCAGCCTCTACGACACCGCGTCGAAAGGTTCCTCGTTGATTCTCGACGAGGCCGAGCAGATCGACGCTCGCCGGTCGAACTCACACGAGAACGTCGACGCCGCATTCGTCTGGCAAACCCGGCGCGTCAACCAGATGGTCGGCATCCTCACGCTGCCCGACCCGAGCGTCATCGACACGCGGATGGAGAAGCTCGCGGACTTCTGGATCAACGTTGAGGCCCGCGGTGTGGCGCGCATCTACGAGAAGCGCATCCACCGCATCAAGCAGACGGTCTACTACAAGACGCTCCAGACGCTGAAGTGGCCGAACATGGACAACCACCCCGACTACCGCACGCTCGCGGCGAAGAAGGAGGGGATGATCGACGACAAAGAGTCCGACGACAACTGGATGCGGAAGTCTAAGCACGACGAACTCATCGAGCAGGCGCGCAAGGAGGCCACCCGGAAGCAGCGCGATGAGCTCATCAAGAAGTTCGCCGCACTGAAAATCACCGACCTCAGCAACCAGCGTCCTGGTGGCCTGAAGTACAGCGACATCGGGAAGCCGTTCGGCCTATCCGGCCAGCGCATTGGCCAAATCGCCCGTTCCTGACCGATTTTCATCCATGCTCACAAAATCGCAACACTGCGGCGGTGCTCGGCCACGAAAACAATCGCTGAGGCTCTCATAATATATCTATATGTCTCTGTCTGGACCTGGAGAGTTGGATTTCCATCTTGACACGGGGGCACAGTGTGCTCGGTGGACCGTCGAGACCCTGGTTGGAGTTGGCCTCCTGGCGAGAGCGATTGCCCACTTCTTCGCAGTCGAGTTCATCGCTGACGTCCCACCGGATGAGTACGAGTGGGCGGTCGGGATCGAGTCCGACCTCGCGGTCCGTGATGCGGGACTCTCCCCTGACCAGGAGCTGTTCGTCCGACTATTCACGCTCTACGTCGGAGCACTCGCACTGTTCCTCCACGGGAGTGCGTTCGTCGACGTCGCGGGTGGGTCACCACTGCTCCTCACGTGGGCGTGCGCGAACTGGCTGGTGCTGGTGGTCGACCCCGTGCTCGGACTCCGCCGGTTCTGAACTCGGATTGGTCCAAAATCCAACCATCGTTTGCCGCAGAACGTTTTTATTGACAGTTCCGAGAGAGACTCACGATGACGAAGATGAACCAACTCACCGGGTTCCAGCGGGACCTCCTGTGGACCGTCGCAGACATCCAGCCAGCCATCGGCCAGGAGATCAAACGCGAACTCGAAGAGGAAGGCTACGAGGTCGTCACCCATGGCCGGTTCTACCCGAACATGGACGAACTCGTCTCGGCCGGCCTCGTCGAGAAGCACGTCCAGGTGCCCGACCTGCGCACCAACACCTACACGCTCACCGACGAGGGCCACCGCGTCCTCGAGGAGCGCAAGCGCTGGGAGGCCGACCGCGCGAACCCGCCGGCGCAGGTTACGGCCGACTGAACATGAGCGGCCCCACTGATGGACAGCCCTCCGACCACCTCTCGTTTTCCGACCAGCGTATCGCCGTCTGTCACGGTCACCTGCTGGGCCGCGGCGGGGCCGAGGTGCGCGCCGAAGCGCTCTGCCGAGTGCTCGACGCACCACTGTTCGCCGGGTTCGGCTCTACCGAGTACGTCAGCGACGACGTCGACGTCCATCTGGTGTTCGAGGACTCCCCACTGGCCTCCGCGCTGCGCGGCTCGAAGATCGTCCGTGACATCACGGAGGTCCTGAACTGGCCCGGCGTCGCCGAGCTCCGCGAGTTCGACGTGCTGGTGTTCTCCGGCGAGGGAGCGACGTGGTTCCCGCCAGCGGTCGACCAGGCGGTCGTCCGTGTCCAGGGCGGGCTCGACCACGCTGCGTACGGCCGAGCAGACGAGTTCACCGGCCTGAAGTCCCGCGTGATGGGCGCGTTCCGTCGACTCACGCTCCCGACGACGACACCATTCGCCGACGTCTGGATAACGCCGAGTTCCTGGACGGCCGCCGAGTGCCGGCGTTATCTCGGCGAGTCCCCCGAGGTAATCTGCCCGCCGCCGATCGAGGTCGAGCCGTTCGTCGACGACGTCCGACCGCACCACGAACGCGATGACTACCTCCTCACGATGTCCCGACTGGTCGGCCAGAAGCACGTCGACGAAGTCATCGAGGCGTGTGCGGCGACCGATCATCGCCTCGTCGTCGCCGGCGACGGCCCCGACCGTGAGCGCCTGGAGGCGATGGCCGGCGACGACGTCGAGTTCGTCGGCTGGGTCGACGGCGAGGAGAAACACGACCTGCTCCGCAGCGCCGAGGCGTTCGTCTTCGCGGGCGCACACGAGGCGTTCGGGATGGTCACGGCAGAGGCGATGGCCGCCGGCACACCGGTCCTCGCCGTTGAGTCCGGCCACACCCAGCGGCAGATCCCCCGAGAGTGCGGACACCTCGCTCCCCGTGGGGCGCTCGTCGAGGCGCTCGAACGCTTCGATCGCAATGGCGTCGAGGCTGACGCCGAGACCATCCACCACCACGCGAAACAAAGCTTCGGCACCGAGCGCTTCGAGCGACAGGTCCGAAAGGCCGTTCGGTTGGCGGTCAATCGCACCAATGTCGACAGGGAGACGCTGGTCCGACAGACCGGTCGAGAGTCGACCGCTCGGACGTGACGTCGACCCGCACCCACGCGCTGGCGGCGATGTTCGGTGTTTCCTTCTCGATGCTTATCGTCAGTGGAGCAGCGGTCGTCGACGTGCCTCCCGGGGATGCACTCGCGGTTGTGCTCGTCGTGGGTGGTGGGCTGTTCTACGCGGTCCAGTTCGCTGAACTCGCGGTCCACTACTGGGTTCGATGATGCTCCTCGAACTCTACGCGCCGATGCTGCTCGCCTGCCTGAGCGTGTGGGCGCTCCACCTCCGCCGATTCGACTACCAGTTGAACTCGATCGGGACGTTTCGCCGCGTGTTCAACGAGCCAGTTCGTGACGCCGACGAGCGCTGCGCGGACTGCCACGAACGGTTCGACGAGGGTGAGCGCCGAACCTGGGGCCGGGAGGCCGTCCTGTTCGGAATGATTGTCGGGCGGGACCAGGACGGCGAGCGCTACTACTGCCGACGCCACGCCGACGTCGACGTTCAGCTCGCACTGGAAGACGAACCAGAACCATCGCGATGGACGGAGCTCCGAGCCGACGTTCTCGCGTTCATCGCCATCGTCGTCGAGGCAATCGACGATTCACTCGCAGAGGTGGAGTCCGACGACCCGTTCTCCGACGTCGCATCCGGGGTTCAGAGGACGATTTCCGCGTCCTTCTGCCTCCTGTTCGTCGCGTGCCTGGTTATCGTCGCCTCGGCGGCCACTCGGAGCCTCCAGCATTCGATGCCTGGAAGCGCCGATACCCGAACGCTGGAGCTGATAGAGGAGTGACCGACACCCCTCGCACCGAGTGAACCCAGTCGGTCGATATGTATAACTGGAAACCACTTGTCACGACCGTCGAACACCCAGATAGCACGAGATGGCACTCGAACGTACTGCCCTGCGACAGGCCCTGGTCGGATTAATCGACTCGGCGTGACCACTTTATGAGTCCACCTGCTCCCATCGGTCCCCGCTGATTTTTCGGCCCTCTCCCCGCCGGTCGCCACCCGCGACCGGCGACTGTCTGTCACGACGCTCGACCTCGACCGACGAGCGTCCGTCACCCCATGCACGACTTTTGGGTGAAGTCGTGTGCGAATCCGGGCTTCGACCCCCGAACCGACCCCTCCGTTCGGGGTGACCGCATCACTTTTGCCGGTGTTGTCCTGTGAAGACACGCATGGTCCGCGTCGACGATTCCGAGACCCGACCGAAGTGCTGGCTCACCCAGCGAGAGCTCGACCAACTCGAACGAGCGGCCGGTCGCGATGGCTGGGAGCGCGAGGTCGCTATCCAGTTGATGGCCCGCTCGGGACTGCGAGCCAGTGAGGTGAACTACCCCGGCGACGACGAGTTGTGGTGGTCCGACGACGGCGACTGCTGGCGCGTCGAGGTCAGGGGAAAGAACACGAAGGGTGGCGAGAAGACGATGCGCGACGCGTGGCTCCCTGACGACGTCGCCGACGACCTCCGGAAGTTCTCGCGCGAGCGCGACCTCGCGACGACCGACCCGTGGATCGACGCGTCGACGGACTCGATCCGCCGCTGGGTCCGGGAGGCGCGGGAAGTCCTCGTCGAGGAGACCGGCGACGAGCGCTGGACGCTGGTGTCGGCGCACGACCTCCGGCGCAGCTGGGCGACGTACCACCTGGTCGAACGCGACGTCGGCGTCCGAACGATGATGTCCATCGGCG
>NZ_WSZK01000027.1 GCF_009791395.1 Halomarina oriensis | reverse complement strand
AGCTCTCGGGGATGAGGACGGGGAAGTAGGCGTTCTGGACGCCGGTCTCCTTGAACCAGCCGTCGAGGTGGTCCTGGAGACCCTCCCAGAGGGCGTACCCACGGGGGCGAGTCACGATGAACCCACCCATCGGGGCGTAGTCGGCGAGGCCTGCCTTCCGGACGACTTCGGCGTACCACTCGCCGGGGCTGTGCTGCTTCGACTCGGTGATTCCGAGTTCCTGTGTCTCGTCGCTCATACGTGGTGGTCTGTTGCGGGTCGCTTAAACGCGGTGCGTTTCGGTCGGGTGAGAAGGTGGGGAACGGTGGCTCAGGAGCCACCCGGCGGGAGCGGCTGGGCGACCGAACAGGGCGGCGAGGTGGTCGTCGTGCCGACCCGAGCGTGTCGGTCGGTCATACTCGGTGGGAGTACGCAGGCTCACAAAAACTCGACGGTGGGGTGCGAACGTTCGTCGTGGGGCCACGACTCACGCCACCCGAACCACCAAGTTCGACTCGCCGCTCGTTCGGGCCATGCCCGAAACCGTCGACCTCTCCGCGGACGACGCGGAGGCGGTCCACGCCCTCTACCAGCAGTACGGCTGGTGGGACGACCGCACGCTCGTGGAGACCGAACGCGCACTGGCGAACACCCCGGTCGCGGTCGGTGTCCGCCAGGGTGACGAACTCGTCGCCAGCGCACGGGTCGTCACCGACTACACGTTCTACGCGAACGTGTTCGACGTGATTGTCGCTGAGGACCGTCGTGGCGAAGGCGACGGCGAGCAGTTGCTCCGCGGCGTCGTCGAGCACCCCGACCTCGCGGCCGTGAACCCCACACTGCTCTGTCGGGAGGGTCTCGTCGCGTTCTACGAGTCGTGTGGCTTCAAGGCGTATCCGGAGTCGGTCGACGTCCCGGAAGGCGGCCGCGAGGACCTCCATCGACTCGTCTACTCGCGCCCGGACGACGACTGACCGCCTCAGACGACGCCGACCAGCAGTTCGAGGACGACCAGCGCGACGATACCCGAGCAGATGGTCCACAGCACCGACTCGGTGTACCACGCGACGAGCGCGGCGACGGCTCCCGCGACGATACGCAACGGTGTCACCGCCGCCGTCCCCGACCCCTCGCCGCCGAAGACGAGCGCCGGGACGACGAGTGCGGCGAACACCGCGGGCGGGACGTAGCGCAGCGCCTGCTGGAGTCGCGGCGGGACGCTCCCCGTGCGCTCGAACACCGCGAGGAAGGAGAAGCGGACGGCGAACGTCCCGACGCCGGCGACGAGGACGACGGCCCAGAGCAACGCCTCACGCACGGTCCTCGCCTCTCGTCTCCGGGTCGGTTCCGACGACGTGCTCGGCGACGACACCGGCGAGGACGCCCGCCAGCGCCCCGACGACCAGCCCGAGGTTGAACGGGGCCGTGGCGAGGACGAGCGCCACCGTTCCGCCGACCAGTGCCGCCGTGCCGGACGCCCGTCCCTTCGTCGCGGGGACGAGCAACGCGAGGAACGTCAGCGGGACGGCGAACTCCAGTGGGACGCTCTCGGGGACGCTCGCACCGACGACGACGCCGACGACGGTACAGGTCTGCCAGACGACCCACACCGAGGCCGCGACGCCGAGGTAGTACCACGGGCGAGCCACGTCGTCCGCCTCGAAGCGAGTGACCGAGAGCGCGAACGCCTGGTCGGTCAGCAGGTAGGCGACCGGGACGCGCTCGCGCAACGAGAGGCCGTCGAGGTACGGTGCGAGCGACGCCGAGTACATCATCATCCGCAGGTTGATGACCAGCACGGTGAGGACGACGACGGCCGCGTTCGCGCCCGTCCCGAGCAGGTCGATGGCCGCCAGTTGCGACGCACCGGCGAAGACGAGCACCGAGAGACCGACGGCCAACTCCGGCGGGAGGCCGGCCGCGACGACGGCCGCGCCGGCGACGAGGCCGAAGGGGACGATGCCCAACAGGAACGGGGCGACGTCGCGTATCCCGGCGACGACGGAGGCACGGCGGTCCATACGGGGCGAGGGACCCGCCGAGGGAAACCCGGTTCGGTTTCGGCACTTCGTACCACCGCCGTCGTCACTCCGCGTCCGGTCCGACCGCGAACGGACTCGCCGACTCCTGCCACTCCCACCCCGGCAGGCGCGTCTGGACCCCCGCCGCGAGCGCGGCGTCCAGGTCGTCGAGGCCTGCACCCTCCGACTCGTCACCGTGGACGTGGACGTCGGCGTAGTGGAACGTCGCCTCGGCGAGCGTCGTCAGCGGTTCGCCGCCCGCGATGGTCGCGGCGAGCTTCCGTCCGAGTTGCTCGTCCACGACGAAGCCGGGATAGTCGCCCTCCACGTCCAACTCACGGAGGATAGCGACGAGCGCGGCGACGTTGACCGCGCGGTCCCCGTCGGCGAAGACGGCGTCGACTTCCTGTCGGTATCGTTCGGTCGAGACGCCCGCGACGTCGGTGCCGAACAGCTCGCCCAACTCGGCGCGGACCTCGGTGATGAGCGGTGCTATCGGCCGGTCACGGACGAATTCGTACTCCTCACGGACCCGTTCGGGGGTGACGTTCATACCCTTCGCAGGCGACGGAACCACGTCGGCTTTGCGAAGGCTTTTATAATCGTGCAGGTATACCCCCAGATAACGCGGGTTTTCCGGACCGTCTCCACGGTCACGACTCCCTAGCATGACGTACTGCTTCGTTCCGACGCTGGCCACGCTCCGGGCTTCCGGAGGTTCGTCTGTCGGCCACGCGTCACGGAACCCCGCCCGTCCGAGCCAGCTATGAGCACGGTAGAGAAGCAACTCGACGACCTGAAAGCACAGATAGCCGACGAGGTTCCCGACGACATCTCCATCTCCGACGTGAGTTACGAGGGACCGGAACTGGTCATCTACACGCGCGACCCGAAGAAGTTCGCGCAGAACGGCGACCTCATCCGGACCCTCGCGGGCCGCCTCCGCAAGCGCATCACCGTCCGCCCCGACCCGGACGTCCTCTCCCGACCGACCGACGCCGAGAAGGAGATTCGGAGCGTCATCCCCGAGGAGGCGGGCGTCACGGACCTCGACTTCCACGCCGACACCGGCGAGGTGGTCATCGAGGCCCAGAAACCCGGCATGGTCATCGGCCGTCACGGCTCGACCCTCCGGGAGATAACCCAGAAGGTCGGCTGGACGCCCGAAGTCGTCCGCACGCCGCCCATCGAGTCCTCGACGGTGTCGAACGTCCGCAACTTCCTCAAGCAGGAACGCGAGGACCGCCGGGACATCCTCGAACGCGTCGGGCGACAGATCCACCGCAAGGAGATGTCCGACGACGAGTGGGTCCGCATCTCCACCCTCGGCTGTTGCCGGGAGGTCGGTCGCGCCTCGTTCGTCCTCAACACGCCCGAGACGCGCATCCTCATCGACTGCGGGGACAAGCCCGGCGCGGAGGGCGAGGTGCCGTACCTCCAAGTGCCCGAGGCGCTCGGGGCCGGCGCACAGAACATCGACGCCGTCGTCCTGACGCACGCCCACCTCGACCACTCGGCGCTCATTCCGCTGCTGTTCAAGTACGGCTACGACGGCCCCATCTACTGTACGGAGCCGACACGCGACCTGATGGGGCTACTGACGCTCGACTACCTCGACGTCGCGGCCAAGGAGGGACGCGCACCACCGTACGAGTCCGAGATGGTCCGCGAGGCCATCAAGCACACCATCCCGCTGGAGTACGGCGACGTCACGGACATCGCGCCGGACATCAAACTCACCTTCCACAACGCGGGCCACATCCTCGGGAGCGCCGTCTCGCACTTCCACATCGGCGACGGCCTCTACAACGTCGCGTTCTCCGGTGACATCCACTACGACGACACGCGCCTGTTCAACGGCGCGGTCAACGAGTTCCCGCGCGTCGAGACGCTCGTGATGGAGTCGACCTACGGCGGACGCAACGACTTCCAGACCGACCAGGCGGACTCCGAGCGCAAACTCGTCGAGGTCATCAACGAGACCTACGACAAAGGCGGGAAGGTCGTCATCCCCGCGTTCGCGGTGGGTCGCTCACAGGAGATCATGCTCGTCCTCGAGGAGGCGATGCGGAAGGGCAAGATTCCGGAGATGCCCGTCCACCTCGACGGGATGATCTGGGAGGCGACGGCCATCCACACCACCTACCCCGAGTACCTCCGCGACGAACTGCGTGACCGTATCTTCCACGAGGACGCCAACCCGTTCCTCTCCGAACAGTTCAACCACATCGACGGCGGCGAGGAGGAACGCCAGGACGTCGCCGACGGCGACCAGTGTATCATCCTCTCGACGTCCGGGATGGTCACCGGCGGCCCAATCATGTCGTGGCTCGAACATATCGGCCCCGACGAGAAATCGCGGATGGTGTTCGTCGGCTACCAGGCACAGGGGACGCTCGGCCGCCGAATCCAGAACGGCTGGGACGAGATTCCCATCAACGGCCGCGGCGGGCGCTCGAACACGCTGCAGTTGAAGATGGACGTCGAGACCGTCGACGGCTTCTCCGGACACGCCGACCGACAGGGCCTGATGAACTTCGTCCGGACGATGAACCCCCGGCCCGAGAAGGTGCTCTGTGTCCACGGCGACGAGTCGTCGGTGCAGGACCTCTCCAGTGCGCTCTACCACGAGTTCAACATGCGGACGTTCGCACCGAAGAACCTGGAGACGTTCCGGTTCCGCTGACAGGCCGACGCGGCCGACGGGCGGGAACCCGGTGACCGTGACGTTCCTCTTGTGACTCGTATCGACTGCCCGGACTCGTTCGACCGACGAGCGACCTCGCGGTGACCGACGACAGGTCGGTCCAGAAGAGCGCGGACGTGCCCGACGACGCGCCGACGGTCCGCTCGGTCTACTGGAACCGGCGGCGACCCGAGACGTGTCACTACCGCTGGTCGGGGGTGGAACTGGAGTAGACGGCACACACGGACGGGCGGGACGCCTGCCGGAGCGGCGGCGCCGTCGGGACCTTCGGTGACTGTCGGCCTGACGGCCCAGCGCGGCCGCTCGGTGGCGTGTGGCGAAGCGAGACGCGACGGACGGCGAGACGAGTGGAGCGTTCCCCGAGTGCGGATAGCCGTCGGGTTCCGGGCCAAACCCGACGGCATCGCGGTGGCGGCCGATTTTTCTGCCGGTGTAGACGAGAAAAGCGTCGTTTGCCGGCGTACGACAGTATGACTGTCCTCATATAAACATGATGGGGTTCGCGTCGGGAAACGACCTAAACCCCTCCTGGCCCTCGGTGTCGGCATGCACCTCGGAGCCGACCTGCAGGCGTTCGGCGAACGTGACTGGGATACCGATGTCGAGACGACACTCCGCGTCGCACTCGTCGGGATGGGTGGGTTCGCGCGCAACGCTGCCCTCCCCGCCATCGCCGACGCCGACTACTGCGACCCGACGGTGTTCGTCACCGGGTCGCCCGACGACGTGACCGACCTCGCGGCCGAACACGGCGTCGAGCACGTCGTGGACTACGACGCCTACGCCGACGGCGAGGCCGCCGACGCCTACGACGCGGTGTACGTCGCCACGCCCAACGCCCTCCACCGCGAGCACGTCGCCGCGGCCGCCGACCTGGGGAAGGCCGTCTGCACCGAGAAGCCCATCGCCGACACCGTGGCGAACGCCGCGGCCACCGTCGACGCCTGCGCCGCGGCCGGCGTCCCGCTGATGGTCGCCTACCGGATGCAGCTCGACCCGGCGATGCGCCGCCTGCGCGAGCACCTCCCTCCCCTCGTCGGCGACGTCGTCCAGTTCCACGGCGACTTCACCTTCGACGTGATGGGTGGCTCGCGGGGCCCGGACCAGTGGCGACTCGACCCGGCCCTCGCCGGTGGCGGCGCGCTGTTCGACGTCGGCGTCTACCCGCTCAACACCGCCCGGTTCCTCCTCGGAACGGACCCCGTCGCCGTCTCGGGGTTCACGAGCGGCGACGACCCGTTCGACGGCACCCCACGCCGGGACGACGACGGCGCGTACCGCGCCGCGGACGAACACGTCGCGTTCACCGTCGAGTGGCCCGACTGCACCGGGTCGTTCACCGCCAACTTCTCCGGGCAGTCGAACGCCACGCTCTCCGTGGTCGGGAGCGAGGGCCGCCTCCGCATCGAGGACGCCTTCCAACCGGACCACGAGCGACGGGTCACCGTCGAGACGGACGCGGGGACGGCCGACCTCACCCTCCCCGCGACGGACGAACTACGCGAGGAGTTCGACTACTTCGCCCACCAGGTCGCCACTGATGGGGGTATCGAACCGGACGGCGAAGACGGCCTCACCGACGTGCGGACGATGGTGGCCGTCTACGAGTCCGTGGCGACCGGCGAGCGCGTCGAGTTGTAGTGGAGACGGGCGGCCCGCCCGCCCGAGCAGGGCGTTACAGCCGTCGGTCACGCAGCGCCGGGAACTCCGTACGGACCTCGGCGACACGCTCGGGGTCACAGTCCGCGACGACGAGCGCCGGGTGGTCGTCCGAGGCGGCGAGCGCGGTCCCCCACGGGTCGTAGACGGTCGAGCGGCCACAGAGTCGGGCGTCCTCGAACTGCCCGACGCCGTTGGCCGCCCCGACGTACAGCAGGTTCTCGACGGCCCGCGCTCGCGGGAGCAGTCGCCAGTGCTCGACGCGCGGGTAGGGCCACGCGCTCGGCACCGCGACGAGCGTCGTGCCCGCGTCGACGAGTCGTCGGTAGAGTCCGGGGAAGCGCAGGTCGTAACAGGTCGTCGTGGCGACGGTGAACCCCTCGAAGTCGACCGTCGGCAGGGACTCCCCGGCGACGAGCAGGTCCGATTCGGCGGAGTCGTAGCCGAACAGGTGGTGCTTGCGGTACACCGCCCGCCGCTCGCCCGTCCGGTCGAGGAACACCGAGGTGTTGGCCAGTCCCTCCGCGGCGGGACCGCCGTCGGTCGTCGCCAGGTCCTCGACGATGCTCCCGGCGACGATACCGACCTCGTGGTCGCGGGCGGCCTCGGCGAGTCGGGTCAGCGTCGGGCCGTCGAGGGACTCGGCGCTCCGGGCGTAGCTGTCGAACGCGAAGTACCCCACCGTGAACAGTTCGGGGAGGACCACGAGGTCGGCGTCCCGGTCGGCGGCGTCCGCGACGGCGGCCACCGCACGGTCGACGTTCCCGCCGACGTCGGTCGGTTCGACGTCGAGTTGGGCGAGTGCGAGACGCATCTACCCGAGTTCCCGTCGGAGTGCCCGTTCGAGGTTGTCGAGTTCGCCGTCGAGGTTGCGCTCGAAGTACTTCTCGACGCCCGGTAGCTTCCCGTCGACGGTGAAGCGGTTGGTGAGACGTGTACCGCCGTCGTGGGGCGTGAGTTCGTGTTCGCCGACGACGCGCATCACCTTCGAGCGGCCGACGAACCGAACGTACTCCGGCGGTTCGACGTCGGTTTCCCGCGTCTCGATGGTGGTCGTGCGGTTGACCAGCGGGATGGGGAGTTTCACGTGCCAGGTGGCGGTCCCCTCGCCGGTCACCTCGAACTCGTCGACGACGCTGATGGGTTCGGCGCGTTTGCGAGGGTCCGAGATGAACGCCCACACCGACTCGGGCGAGGCATCGAGGTCGAACGTTCGCTCGACACGTACGGTCATGGAGGTACTACGAACCGCAGGTAAAAACTACAGTGGGGTTCCGGTCAGGCACCGGGGGTTACGCGCCACGTCGTCGACTTGGCGCGGCCCCACTTCTCGATATCGACGTCTTCGGTGTTGTCGGCGAGGCGGGGCAGGCGGGCACCGACCTGCTTGGCGGTGAGTCCGACCCCCTTGGCGATGCGCTTGGCGCGGAAGTACTGATCGCCCTTCGAGACACTGTCACGAAGATACTCGAGGATGCGCTGGTCTTCCTCGCTCAACTCTGCCATGCCGCGGCCTAGGCGACTCGATGGATTAACGGTTACGGCCCGCGGCCGACCGCCTCGCCGTCGCGTGCGCGGCGGCCGCGCTCACTCGGCGAGATGCAACACGGTGATGAGGAGGCCGGCGGCGAGCATCGCCGCGGCGAACCCCCACCCCGAGAGCACCTTCATCCCGTCGAAGGCGGCGACGAGCATCACCAGCGCACCGCCGACACCGAGCGCACCGAACAACAGACCCAGTCCCAGACTCATGTCGGAACCGACTGACGCTTCCATACACCTCGCTCGTGGAGCGACCGGATAAACCCCGTCGATTCGTCACACCACGTCGTGTGGGCGCTCGGCCCCGTCGTGCCGGTGACGAGGGCGACCCGCTACGGGGCGTCGACAGCCATCGACGGCCGGGGTCAGCGAGCGGTACCGGCCGCTGTACCGGGGACGCGGTCGCCCTCGGGAGGCCGTCGCTGGCGAGCGTCGGTCCCACGCTACTCGGCCGCCGACCGTAGCGGTCCGTCTCGGCTAGTCATACACCCTTTTGTGACGGGCGCGAGAAGGCGATGCCATGAGCGACGACCCGACCGACGACCCCACCGACGAGGAACCGAGCGACGAGGAACCCATCGTCAGCGGCGACGAGGAGAGCGACGAGGAGAAGTCCTTCCGCGAGCGCGTCGAGGAGATTCGACAGGAGCGAGCCGAACAGCGCGAGAGCGGGGAGGGCGAGCAGTCGCCCGAGGAGCGCCTCGAAGAGGCGTTCGGTGGCGGTGGCGGTGGCGGCCCCGGCGGGATGGGCGGCGGTGGCAACCCGTTCGCCCAGATGATGGGCGGGATGATGGGCGGCGGCGGTGGCCCCGGCGGGATGGGTGGGGGCGGTGGCGGCCCCGGTGGAATGGGCGGTGGCCCCCCCGGCATGGGCGGCGGCCCCGACCCACGTGAACAGGGCGAGAACGCCCGCGCCAACGAGGAACTCGTCCGCGAGGTCCGGAAGGTCCGCGACGAGATTCACGACGTGCGCCGCGAGATTCAGCGCATCGCCGACGCGCTGGAGAACCGCAACTGAATCCGACGGCGGCCCACTGCGACGCCGATTTCTCACCACACGTTCCGCTCGTCGCCGAGTGGCGACGCCACCGCTCGCCGTGTGGCGACGAGGCGACTCAGAAGCTCCCGAGACTCGACTGGAGCGCTCGCTCGTCGGCACGCTCGGCGAGTTCGTAGCCCAGCAGGTCCCGGCGGTCGACGGCGTAGGTGGTTCCGCCACGGTCGAGCAGGAGGACTCGTCCCTTCGTCCCGCGGACCGTCCCCGTCAGGAGCGTCTCGCTCACCGGGCGGGCGTCGAGGTCCAGTCCGTAGTCGAACTCGAACGTCTCGACGACGCGGTGGTCGACCAACAGCGCGTTCCACGCGTCCTCGTCGACGCTTCGGTGGAGCCCGGCTATCTTCGTCGCCACCCGGACCTGGTCGCCGACCGTCTCGGCGACGTCGGCTTCGAGGTCACGGGCGACCCGCCCGTCGGAGACGGTGTGGATGTGGGCGGCCCGGTCCGCGCCCTGCTCGCGGAGACGTGTCTCCAGTCGCCACGAGCGGGTGACGCCCACCTTGAACACGTCGGGGGCGAACGCCGCGAGGTAGACGGCGTGTTCCTCCTGCGAGTCGGCGTTCGACTGGACCGACCACGGCACGCTGTGAACCGGACAGTACGGAGCCTCTGGGTTCGGACAGGCGTCGTGGCGCTCCGCGTCGTAGTCGACCTGCCCGACGCAGTGCCGTTCGCCGAGCGTGTACGAGAGGTCGGTTCCGGGTGCCAGGGAGAGTCGGTCGAGGTGGCCGTCGCTCGCCACGAGCAGTGCGGGGTCCCGCCGGTCGGCCGCGACGACTTGCACGTCCCGGCGTTCGATTCCGGTGGGCAAAACGCTGTCTCGACGGGTCGCACCGTGTGCGACGATGACGCAGAACGTGACGTACCGCGAGACGATAAGATATTTCACCGCTATACCGGAACGTAGAGGCTACAGTCATGGTCCCCCTCCAACCAGCGACGCAGTACGTCGTCGGGATGACCGCGGCCGCACTGGCCGCGTTCGTCCTCGGCGCACGCGTCTTCCTCCCCGACGTTCGACCACTGGCGTTCGCCCGCGAGTTCCTCCGGACGGACTGGCGGTACATCGGTCTCGCCTGGGTCGTCACGTTCTGCGTCAACGAACTCGCACACCGCTTCCACGCCGACCGGACGTTCACCAGCCACGTCTACGAACTCGAAGGGTCGGCCGTCGCTAGTTTCCAGTCCGTCGTCGGCGTCGCCCCCGAGTGGGTCACCTACTCGCTGACGGCCTTCTTCACCGTCGCGTACCTCGTCGCCTTCCCGTTCATCGTGCTGTTCACGTACTTCAAGCTGAAGGCCCACGACGAGACGCAGGCCCGTCGCTACGCGATGGCGTACGTCGCGCTCGTCCTCGCGGCGGTGCCGTTCTTCCTGCTGTTTCCCGTCGGGATTCCGGGACTCTACCTCCCGGTGGTCGACCCGCTCATGCTGGAGTTCGACCCGGTCATCCGTGCCGGCGTGCTGGCCACCGACACGCTCGTCAAGGCGTTCCCCAGCCTCCACACCGGCCTGTCGGTACTCGCGGCGCTGTACGCTCGAAACGCGACCGAGAACTACGCACGAGTGGTGAGCGTCCTCGCGTTCGTCATCGTGCTGTCGACGCTCTACCTCGGCATCCACTGGCTGACCGACGCGCTGGCGGCGGCGGTGCTCGCTACCGGTGTCTACTGGTTCAGCCAGCGTATCGACCCCGACCGAATCAACCCCATCGCTCGCGGGGACTGAGTCCCCGCCGGTCGGCGTCCCCACCGGTTCGGGTCGGTCACCCTCACGTCATCCGGTCTCACCGCGGCCCGCGAACGCTTTTGGCCGAGTCGTGCGTCGGTGTCCCATGGCCTGTCCCTATCTGGAGTACCGCGCGGCGGCCGCCGAGCAGTCGTTCGACACCGAGCGAGCGTACTGTACGGCCGTCGACGCGTTCGTCCAGCCGATGCGAGCGGACGTCTGCAACGACCGGTACGCGCTCGACCACGAGACGGACTGTGAGTTCTACCGCGAGGCCGAGGGGCTGTGAGCTACCGGGCGTTCCTCGACGGCGAGCCAGCAGTCGTCACCGCGGCGCTCACCGGCGGCGTCCACGGCAAGGAGGCGAACCCGAACCTCCCCGAGACGCCCGAAGAGATCGGTGAGGCGGCCGCCGCCTGCCGCGAGGCGGGCGCGAGCATCGTTCACGTCCACGCCCGGCAGGACAACGGCGAGCGCTCGTTCTCGACCGAGCGCTTCCAGGAGATCGACGACGAGATTCGCGCCCGAGCGCCGGACCTCGTGATTCAACACTCGACGGGGGCGACCGGTGCGCCCGACGAACAGCGCCTCCAACCCCTTCGAACCGACCCCGCCCCCGAGATGGCGAGTCTCGACATGGGGCCGGTCAACCGCTACCACCACCTCACGAGCGAGAACACTCGCGGGACGGTCGACACGCTGTACGACGAGATGCGCGAGCGGGGCATCAAACCCGAACTCGAACTGTTCAACGGCGGGCAGGTGACCGAGACGTACCAGTTCCTCGAACGCCGTGACCTCGTCGACCCGGTCCACACGACGCTCATCTTCGGGTCCGGGAGCCTCACACGCCCGACACCCGAGAACTTCCTCGCACTGATTCACGACCTGCCCGAGGGGGCGACGTTCAACACGCTCGGGTTCGGCCCCCACCAGCTCCCGTTCGCCACGATGGGCCTGCTGTTCGGCGGCCACGTCCGCGTCGGCCTGGAGGACAACGTCTACTACCGCCGTGGGGAACTCGCCGAGAGCAACGCCCAACTCGTCGAACGCGTCGTCGACGTCGCCGAGACGCTCGGGCGGCCCATCGCCACGCCCGACGAGGCGCGCGCCGTCCTGAACCTCGGGTAGCGCGAGGGGGCGTCGCGCTCGCTCGCCGCCCCGTCCGGACCGGCAGGTGACATCGACGTCACCCGGTTCCTGCCGCGTCCGCGGGATGCTATACGTCCCAAGAGCGTAGGCAGGCACGTGACCGACGACATCGACATCAGCGCGGAGCGACCGGCCAGCACCATCGCGGTGGAGGGCACCGACCACGTGACGCTCGTCGGGTCGAACCCCGAGGACACCGTCGCGTTCTACCGCGACGTGCTCGGGATGCGCCTCGTGATGCGTCAGCCCAATCTAGACCGCTCGGAGGTCGAACACCTCTTCTTCGACGCCGGGGACGGACGGCTCGTCACGTTCTTCTGTGAGGCCGACCGGGAGTCCGCCGAGGACCAGGCCCCCGGCGTCGGCGCGGTCCACCACCTCGCGTTCCGTCTCGACCCCGCGCAGTTCCGCGAGACCCGCGAGAACCTGCAGGAATCGGGCCGACGCTTCTCGGAGTTCGACCGCGGGGCGTTCCACAGTCTCTACACGAAGGACCACAACGGCCTCGTCGTCGAACTCGTCGCGGACAAGTTCGTCGTCCCCGACGACCGGCGGGCCGAGGTTCTCGCCACCGCGCACGCCCATCGCGTCGAGGCCGGGGCGGAGTTCGTCCGCGGCGAGGACCTCGCCGCCGCCCTCGAATCGCTCGGCCTCCCCGTCGAGGAACACGACCTGCCCGACGCACCAACCGGGACGGACGTGCCCGTGGAGCGAGCCTGAATGGAGGGGACGCCCGACGAGTTCGGTTCGGGCTATCGCCTGCTGTCGAGCGTCGTCGTCCCCCGGCCCATCGCGTGGGTCGGCAGCTACGACGCCGACGGGACCGCGAACCTCGCGCCGTACTCCTTCTTCAACGTCGTCTCGGCCGCGCCCCCGGTCATCTACTTCGCGCCGGGTGGCACGGGCGAGGACCGGAAAGACAGCGCGAACAACGCCATCGAGAGCGAGGCGTTCACCGTCCACGTCGTCACCCGCGAGTTCGCCGAGGCGATGAACGCGACGAGCGCGGCGCTCGACCCCGACGAAGACGAGTTCGAGCACGCGGGCCTCGAACGGGTCGACGCGACGAACGTCCACGCGCCCCGCATCGCGGACGCGCCGGTCGTCCTGGAGTGTGAACTGTACGACACGCAGGAGGTCGGCCACCAGACGCTCGTCTTCGGCGAGGTGGTCTACGCCCACGTCGACGACGGCGTCGTCACCGACGGGAAGCCGGACGTGACGAAACTCGACGCGGTCGGTCGACTCGCGGGCAACTACTACGCGACGACCGACGACCGGTTCAGGCTCGAACGACCGTAGCTCGCCCCGCCCTCACTCCACCGACTCGCTCAGTTCCGGTTCGGCCGGCGGCGTCTCGGGGTCGACGACGCTCTCGCCGAGCCACTCGCTGGCCCAGCACTCGATTTCGGCGAACACCGGCTGGAGCGAACAGCCCTTCTCCGTCAGCGAGTAGTACGTCGCCACCGGCGCGTCCTCCTCCAGTCGCCGGTCGACGAACCCCGTCTCCTGGAGGTCGTCGAGCACCCGAGAGAGCGTCCGCGAGGACGCCCCCGTCGAGCGTTTGAGTTCGTTGAACCGCTTCTCACCCTCCTGCAGGTCGTGGAGGACGATGAGTCGCCACTGCGAGCCGATCTGTTCGATGGATTCGATGACGCCACACGCCTCCTCGCTGTACCGTTCCCCTGACATCGATGTCACCTGGTGTCCCTTCGTCCGCGAGCCGTTAAAGCAGTTCGGCTGGTAACCAGGTGTATCGATGCAACTACACAGCCGACCCGTCGCCAGCGCCGCTCGCATCGCTCACCGTCGACCAGCAGCGCTCCCCGACGGGGTGAGCGCACGATGAGCGACGACGGCCCCCACCAGTCCCAGTCGCTCGTCACGGGCGGGGCCGACCCGGCCGAGGCGAACGCGGCCGTCGTCGCGGTCCACGGCCGCGGCGCGACGGCCCGGAGCATCCTCCAGATGGCCCAGCAGGTGAGCCACGGGCGTGAGGACGTCACACTGCTCGCGCCACAGGCCGCCCGCAACACCTGGTATCCGAACTCCTTCCTCGAACCGATGACGGAGAACCAGCCGTCTCTCGGGTCGGCGTTCCGGGCGCTCGAAGCCGCCATCGAGACGGCTACCGACGCCGGCATCCCCGCCGAGAAGGTACTGGTGATGGGCTTCTCGCAGGGCGCGTGTCTCTCCAGCGAGTACCTCGCACGGCACGCACGCCGGTACGGCGGGTTCGTCGCGTTCTCGGGTGGCCTGCACGGCCCGGAGGGGACGCCCCGCGACTACGAGGGGTCGTTCGACGGGACGCCGATGTTCCTCGGCTGTTCGGACCGGGACCCGCACATCCCGCTCGAACGGGTCCACGAGACCCGCGACGTGTTCGAGGGGATGGACGCCGAGGTAGACGAGCGCATCTACGAGGCGATGGGCCACGGCGTCAACGACGAGGAGGTGCGGGTCGCAACCGAGATGGTATCGAACCTCTGAGGCGGTCCGTGCGGGCGCTGTCGGTGGCGTGCCGACCGGAACGCCGATAGCCCTCGACGGGTTAGCGAGGGTATGGGTGGCGTTCACGACTCCGGACTCGCGCTCTCGCTGATTCTCGCGGGCGGCGGGTCGCTGTTGCTCGTCGGCCTCGCGGCGGCGGCGTTCGTCCAGCGGCGCTCCCGGTCGTATCTGCTGGTGACGCTGGCACTGGCCACGCTCCTGTTACGGACACTTGCCGGGACGCTCACGATGAACGGCGTCCTCGACGCGACGCTCCACCACACCGCGGAGCACGCACTGGACGTGGCACTCGTCGGGTTCCTGCTGGTCGCCGTCTACACCGCTCGGTCGGACCGCGCACGAGCGACCGGCGCGGGTGAGCGTCGATGAGCGACACTCGCCGGCGCGTCGCCGCACAGGTCGACGCCACCCCCGGCATCCACTTCAACGCGCTCGTCCGGACGCTCGACCTCGCACCGGGACAGGTCCAGTACCACCTCGGGCGACTCCGCTCGACCGACGAGGTGGCCGAACAGCGACTCTACGGCCAGACCCACTACTACCCGCCGACGTACGACGAGTGGGAGCGTCGGGCGCTCGCGTTGCTCTCGCGGGAGACGGCCGCGGACGTGGTCGCGGTACTCCTCGATGAGGGCACCGCCCGACCCTCGGCCGTCGCCGAGCGGGTCGGTATCGCCCGGAGTACGCTGGAGTGGCACCTCGGCCGACTCGTCGAGCAGGACCTCGTCCGGAAACGCCGCGACGCGCGAAACCGGGTCCACCTCGAACTCACGTGTCCCGAGGAGACCGCTCGACTGCTCCGCCGGGCGACGCCCTCGCTCCCCGGTCGTCTCGTCGACCGGTTCACGCGACTGGTCGACAACCTGCTCGAGGAGTGACGGCGGGCTAACCCCCCACCGTGCCCGCGTCGGTCGAGCGTGTGGCTCTCGCACGTTCTCTCGCCGCCACACGACCGTTCGACCATCGCACCAGAACGCCCTTTCGTCCGACCCCCCGAGTGACCAGTATGAGACGACGGACGTTCCTCCAGGCCGGTGTCGGTGCCGGCATCGCCGCGACCGCTGGCTGTCTCGGCGTGTTCGAGACCCGTGCCGCCGGTATCCCCCCGATTCCCGAGAACCGCCCCGACGCGGTCTACGTCCCCAGCCACGAGGAGGGGATGGCGATGGCCGGGATGGGCACGGCGGGCGACTACCGGTTCGGCCTGATGTACAGTTTCGCCCACCGGTTCTGGAACGTCAACGGCGACTCGGTGGAGAAGACTGGTACGGAGTCGGCCGGGCAGGACGCCGTCCACCTGATGACGGCCGTCTGGGACCCGGAGACCGGACTGTCGCTCCCCGAGACGGGGATGAGCGTCGACGTCGAACGCGACGGTGAGGTCGTCACCCAGGAGACCATCTACCCGATGTTGAGTCAGGTGATGGGGTTCCACTACGGCGCGAACTTCGAGTTGGACGGCGACGGCGTCTACGACGTGACGGTGAGCGTCGGCGGGATGTCAACCCGCAAGACGGGTGGGTTCGAAGAGCGGTTCACCGACCCCGCCAGCGCCACCATCGAGTTCGACTACAGCAGACAGCGCAAGGACGGACTCTCGTTCCAGGTTCGTGACGACGCCGGCGAACCGGGGGCACTGGAGGCCAACACGACGATGATGGACGCCGACTCGATGGCTCCCACACCGGCGGACCTCCCCGGCCGCGTCGTCGGGCAGGGCAAGAGCAACGACGCGGTGCTCGTCACGACGGCCCTCGATACTCCACCCGAGGGCGTCGAGGGTGACGGACAGTATCTCGCCGTCTCCGCCCGCACGCCGTACAACGGACTGGTCGTCCCCGCGATGGGGCTGACCGCCACCGTCGAACGGGGGAGCGAGCGAGTGTTCGACGGCGAACTCGTCCGTACCTTCGACCCCGACCTCGGCTACCACTACGGGGCGGCCATGGACGGCGTCGAGTCCGGCGACGACGTGACGCTGTCGGTCACGACCCAGCCACAGACCGCGCGTCACGAGGGCTACGAGACCGCGTTCGGCGGCCTGATGGGCGGGATGCCCGACGTGACGTTCACCGCCGAGTGAGCGACGACCGCCGACCTTCGCCGCTCCGTTCTCGGCTCAGGGCCGGGGCCGTCGCGCGAGTGCGAGGAGCGCCCCGACGACTGCGAGCGCCGCGACTGCGAGTCCGAATCCGGGGCCGGTCCCGCTCGACGTGCCGTCGCTCCTCGGGTCCGTGGCGTCGTCGGCCGTCGCCCCACCGGCCGTCGCCGTGTCGCGGTCGGTCGACGCCCCCGACGCCGGCACGTCGGTGGTCGGTCGGGGGGTGTTCACCTGGACCTCCGAGGACGACGTCGCCCCGTCTCCCGCGACGGTCGCCGGGAACAGCGTCGAGACGTTCTCCTCGCCCGCGGTGAACGGGTCGTTCGCTCGCGCGCTCGGGCGGTCTCGGATGGCGAACGGTTCGGACCCTTCCCGGTAGAGTTTCGCGCGCAGTTCCACGTCGCCGGGCGTGCGGGCGAGAAACGACTCCGTTAGGTTCACGGCCACGTCGCGGTGGGTGCCGGCGTCCAGTCGCGTCACACCGACGAGTTCGACGCTCCCGTTCTCGGACGCCCGTTCGAGCGCGACGTAGCCCGGTTCGGGGAGCGTGACGCCGTGGAGGGTCATCGTTCCGTTGGCCGCCTCGACCCGACTGAACCCTTCGACGACGACGTTCGCCGGCGCGTCGCTCTTCCCGACGGTCACGCGTTCGCCGGCGAGACGGCCGAAGGAACTCAGCGCCCGGTCGGTGCCGGGGTCGAACTCGCCGTTGCGGTTCGTGTCGTGGTGGGCGACCACCCAGACCTCCCGCTCGTCGCCCCACTCGGCCCACGCGTCGTCGGAGACGTTCACCGTGACGCCGCGCTGGAGGCCGAGCCCGTTGGGGACGAACCGCTCGCCGAGCGCCGGACCGACGCCGCCGGTCTCGTTCGTCGCGTGGACGACGATGAAGCCGTCCGAGACGAACAGGCTGTTCTCGACGACGATGGTGCCGTCCGCCGCGACCTGACTGTCGACGCTGACGGAGTTGCCGTGCGCGCTGACCGGGAGCGGAACGCTGGCGAGGACGAGCACGGTGGTGAGCGCGACCGCGAGCACGCGTCGTGTGGTTCCCGCCATCGACTACTCGACGGTCAGCTCCATCGGCTCGAACTGGAGGAAGGCTCGTTCGTACCCCTCGTGACGGGCCACCTGCGGCGGCGTCGACACCGACAGCGTCACCTCGTCGCCGGATTCGACGGCGACGCCCGCCCCGTAGTGGTAGCCGAGGTCGGGGTCGAGCGTCCGTTCCAGCGACCCGTCGAACACCGTCTCGTCGCCGCGCGTCACCGTCGCCTCCAGCCCCATCGCGGGGAGGACGAGACGGTTGTAGCGCGTCCGGGCGGACACCGCCAGGTAGCCGTCGCCGTCGACGCCCGCCGGCGGCGCGTCGAGTGCGAGCGTGACGAAGTCGGCGTCGTCGCTTCGTGGCGTCCCCAGCAGTGCTCCCGGCATCTCGTCGGGGGTCGGCAGGACCGACTGGGGGAGCATCCCCATCTGCATCGGAGCGAGCGCCCCCCGGTCGCCGGCCTTCTCGATGGGTTGGGAACCGACCTCGCGCTGGGTCTCCTCCGTGAACGAGAGCGGTATCTCGACGTTCGCCGGGTCGCCGAACCGGCCCTCGAACGTGCCGGTCCGCCGGGTCGAGAGGCCGCCGACGCTGAGCGTCGCGGTGTACTCGCCGTTCCCGGGCAGCGAGAAGTTCCCGCCGTAGTGAAAGCCCATCGGCTGACTGAGCATCGGGTAGATGACCTCCTGACTGACCAGTTCCTCCTCGCGGCGCAACTCGACCGACAGGCCCGTCTCCGGCAGGACGGTCTTCGTCTCCGGGTCCCAGACGCTCGCCATCAGGTGGAGGCTGTCGTCGTCGGTCCTCGACGTCTCCTCGACGGAACTCCCGTTGACGTTCCAGAACGTGTGCGGGACGGTGAACATGAGCCCGAACTGGTAGTCGCCGCTCGTCGCCATCCCCTGCATCGACATCGACTCGGCGAACGACTGGACGTAGATGCCGTCGGGAGCGTCAGCGTCGGCCGTCCCGTTCGCTGCCGGCGCTCCGTCCGTGGTTCCGCTGTCGATACCGGTCGTCCCGTTCTCGTCGGCCTGTGACTCGCTACATCCGGCGAGCGCGAGTGCGCCCGTCGTGGCGATGGCCCCGCGGAGGAAACGGCGGCGTCTCATTGTGTCTCGTTACGGAATGTCGTAATAAACAGTTGTGGTTCGTCTCTCGAACGCTCGTTCACGGCTCTCGACATTACTCGTCCGTCTCCGGGCCGGAGGCCCGCTCGATAGCGATCGGGTCTCCCTCGTCGAAGCGTGCCTCGTAGCCGCCCGGCGTCGTCGACCGCTCGCGCCGGCCCGTCCCGTCGCTACCGAGTGCCGGCCGTCGCTCGTACGAAAGACGGAGTGTCGTCGTCGGTTACCGAGCGGCCTTGACGAGCGCTTCGAGGTCGAGGTGACCCGCGCCGTGGTACTGCTCGCCACCGGGGGCGCTGCTGGCCGTCTCCTGGATGAGCGACTCGACCTCCTCGACGCTCGCGTCGGGGCGCAGCGACCGGACGAGCGCGACGGCACCCGAGACCTGCGGGGCGGCCATCGAGGTGCCAGCCTTCCAGCCGTACCCCGCGGTGACGGTGCCGTCCTCTCCGACCGTGTTGACGGTCGAGTAGACGAGGTCCTGTCCGGCGTCCTCGACGCCGCCGTTGAGGGCGTCGAGGTCGGCGTCACCGCCCGCGGCACTCACGTCGACGCCGTCACCGTAGTTCGTGTAGAACGCCGGCGAGTCCGTCGGGTCCTCGAGGCGGTTGCCCGTCAGCCACTTCGCCTCGTTGTCGCTGTGCTTTCCGCCCCAGCCGTAGCCGATGGGACCGGTCGCGGCGACACCGAAGACGCCCTCGGCCTCCGTCGGCAGGCTGAGTATCTCTCCACGTTCGGGGTCGCTCGAACCCATGTCGAGACTGTCGTTCCCCGCCGAGTTGACGACGACCGTCCCCTGCGAGCGGACGTACGCCGCGACCTGTTCGGCGATACGTTTCTCCTCGCGCAGGGCCGGAAGCTCCTCCGGGAAGACGAACGGGAACGGGAACCCGACGCTGTAGTTGATGACGTCACAGCCGACCTCGGCGGCCTTCATCCAGCCCGCGTAGCCGTCTCCCTGGAAGCCCTCCTTGCCGGAGAACATCCGGTAGGAGACGATTTCGGTGTCCGGAGCGGTCCCGAGGACACCGCCGTCGGCTCCGTCGTTGCTGTTGGTCGCAGCGATGGTACCGGCGACGTGTGTCCCGTGGCTGCCGGCACCGTTGGGTCGGAAGTCGAACCCGTCGCCCGTGAGGTTCTCGGAGAGTTCCGTGTTGACGACGTCGACGAGGTCGGGATGCTCGGCGTAGACGCCGGAGTCGACGACGGCGACGCGTGTGCCCGCGCCCGTCGTCGTGTCGTGAATCGACTTCCCGCCGCCGGGCTTGTCGGTCAGTTCGTTGTTCAGGTCCTGAACACGTTTGTCCCACTGGAGTTCCGTGTTCGACGCGGGCCCGTCGTGGTTGTGGCTCGCACTCCCGCCCGAGGCGGGCGGACCGTCGGCCTCGACGACGGCACCCGCGTTGTCCTCGCTCCGGTCGATGGTGACGTCGGGGACCGTCGTGCCGTCCACACGGTCCTGGTCGCCGCGAGCCACCAGCACGTCCGCCTCCGAGAGGTCGTGGACGATCTCGACGTCGTCGGGGACCGCCGACCGGTCGACGTCGCGGAGGTTGATGAAGAAGCGAGAGTCCGACTCGCTCGCCGTCGCCGTTCCAGCACCGAGGGTCGCGGCACCGACCGCCGCGCCGGTCAGTCGAATGAACGTTCGTCTGCTGTGATTCGTCACGGCGAATTCGCAGGACTGTGCACGATTAAACTCGTGGCTTGTCTGTGCGTATTGGTGTACTGTCCGGTCGGCAACAGTATTCGCACCGACAGTGTTCGGCGGGTGCGTGTCGTGACCCGCCCCCGACCGTGGGTGTGGTCCTCGCTCCCGTCAGTCGCCGTCGTCGGCCGGCGAGACGTCGTACTCCGGCCCGACACAGACGCGGAGCGACCGGGGGCGGCAGTGGATGGTCAGGTCGTCGTGGCTCCGGGGTTCGCCGTCGAGGCTGAAGTCGATGGGGTCGTCGTGGTCGTCGAACGCGCTGATGGTCAGTTGACTCGCCTGGGTGTGGAACACGTTGTCGCCCGTCCGCCCGAAGACCCGCTGGGCGAACGCCTCGGCGACGATGTCACCGGCGGGCATCCGCTCGATGACGACGACTTCGAGGAGGCCGTCTTCGAGGTTCGCCTGTCCTCCCTCCTCGACGAACCGCCGGGAGTTGCCGACCAGTGCGCAGAGCGCGTCGCCCGACCACGTCACCTCCTCGCCGTTCGAGGTGGCGGTGAGGTCGATGTGGAGGCCGTCGAACGACGCCGCCTCCTGCAACCCGTTGACGAGGAAGGCCAGCGACCCGAAGCGCTCTTTCAACTCGTCGGACGTGGAGACGCTCGCGTTGGCGACCAGTCCCGCGATACACGACATCGTGAACGGTTCGCCGCCGGCGACGCCGAGGTCGACCCGACGGCGTGCACCGGTCTCGACCACGTCGAACGCCTGTTCTGGGGTCTCGATGCCGACGTTCTGTGCGAAGATGTTCTCGGTCCCGGTCGGGACGACGGCGACGGTGGTCCGGTCGAGCGCGTCCGCTCGCACCAGTCCGCCCACGACTTCGTGGAGCGTCCCGTCCCCGCCCGCGACGGCGAGCAGGTTCACACCCGCCTCGGCGGCCCGTTCGGCGAGGTCGATCGCGTGCCCCGGACCGGTCGTCTCCTCGATGTGGTAGTCTCGCTCCTCGCCCAGCGTCCGCACCCGTTCGGTGTGGTCGGCGCTCCCGCTGGTCGGGTTGAGGACGAGCCATCGCTGTCCGTCCGTCTGAGGCATCGCACCGGCGACCGGTTCGTCGGCGACCGGAATCGTCCGCTCGCTCATCGTCCCACCTCGAACGGGCGGCAATAAATACGTACTCGGTCGACCGCGGCCCCGTCCCCTCGCTCGGCACCACCCGACGACCCGCCTCGCTGCACACGGCCGACACCGATTTCCTATCGCAACATGCCGTTTACACACCGCACGCCTATGCCCGCCGCTCCCGAACGGGCCGGCATGCTCAGTGGCGAACTCTCGGTCGAGACGGGCGGCAGCGTCGACGTGCGGTACACCGTCGAGAACACCGGCGAGGAGTCGGTCGAACTGACGTTCCGTGACGGCGGTCACGCCGACTGCGTCGTCCTCGACGGCGACAGCGAGGTCTGGCGCTGGTCGGAGGGGCGGATGTTCACGATGGCGATGGGTCACGAGACGGTCGCTCCCGGTGACTCGCTCGCCTTCGAGTTCGAGTGGACGCCGTCGACGACCGGCGAGTACACCGTCCGCGGGGAGCTCCGTGCGGACGAGGAGGACTGCCGAGCGGAACGGACGATTTCAGTCGAGTCGGTCGAGTAGCTGTGAGGTGACGCGACGGACGGCCTGGTCCGACCCGTACTGCGGTTCGAAACCGGTCGCGAGCAGTCTGTCGATGGGGAGGTAGACGACCGGGATGTCTCCGGTCCAGCCCCGGTCACCACCGGTGTAGGCGTACTCGGGGTCCAGCCCCATCTCGTCCGCGACGATGTCCGCGATGGCCGTCACGTCCGTCGTGTCGCGGGTGCCCAGGTTGAACACGTTGAGCGGCGCGTCGGTGTGTTCGACGACGTGGCGCATCGCCGCGGTGCAGTCCGTGACGTGCATGTACGACTTGCGCTGCTCGCCGTTGCCGAGAATCTCCAGCGTCTCCGGGGTGGCGTCGAGTTTCTCGACGAAGTCCGGGACGACACCCGCCCCGAAGCGCGGACCGACGATGTTGGCGAAGCGGAACGTCCAGACGCTGAACTCGTGAGAGTGCGCGTAGACCGAACAGACCGACTCCTCGGCGAGTTTGGTCGCGCCGTAGCTGCTGATGGGTTCGAGCGGGCCGTAGTCCTCCGGTGTAGGTTCACCGGCCTCGCCGTAGACGGTACACGACGAGGTGAACGCGAACGCGTCCACACCGACCTCCTCCATCCGTTCGAGGACGTTGTGGGTCATCCGTGTGTTCGCCTCGAACTGCCGGCGCGGGGAGTCGGTGTCGACGTACTTGTCGGCCGCCGCGAGGTGGAAGACGACGTCCACGTCGTGGGTGATGGCCGACGCGACGTCACGTTCGTCCTGCAGGTCGCCGTCGACGAACGTCGCCGCCTCGGGAACCGTCTCCAGTCGGCCGTTCGAGAGGTCGTCGACGACGACCACGTCGTTGTCGGCGACGAGGTCCGCGGTCAGCTGTGACCCGATGAGGCCCGCGCCGCCGGTGACGACGATTCGCTTGTCCGTGAGGTCCATGCGTGCGCTCGTCGGCAATCCGGCAAGTGCCTTCCGCTCGCGTCCGGCGAGCCGAAGAGTCGAAACGCCTTCCCGCCACGCGGCGAACTCCCCCCATGAACGGACAGGAGGTCGCGGTCCTCCGGTTGGGCCACCGACCGGGCCGGGACAACCGCATGACGACCCACGTCGGCCTCACGGCTCGGGCGCTCGGGGCCGACCGGGTCGTCCTCGCCAGCGACGCGAGGACGTCCCTGGAGACGATTTCGGACATCACCGACCGCTTCGGCGGTCCCTTCTCCGTGGAACTGGCCGACGACCCCAAGCGTATCATCCGTGAGTTTCCGGGGGTGGTCGTCCACCTCACGATGTACGGCCTCCCGGTCCAGAACGTGGAGGACGAGATTCGGGCGGCCCACGCCGACGGGCCGGTGCTCGTCGTCGTCGGTGCGGAGAAGGTGTCGTTCGACGTCTACGAGGCCGCGGACTACAACGTCGGTGTGACGAACCAGCCACACTCCGAGGTCGCCGGCCTCGCCGTCTTCCTCGACCGTCTGTTCGACGGCCGCGAACTCGACCGCGAGTGGACGGACGCGGACCGCCGCGTCGTCCCGATGGCGACGGGGAAGAAGGTGGTCCCCGTCGACCCGGAGGAGTGATGCGCGTTCTCACCGCTCGTCCCGCCGTGGCGGCGAGCGTTCGACACCCACACGATGAACCGGATCGTGCTATATCGAACGTCGGGCGTGCCGCACTCGCCGTGTGCGCTCACAGTTCGAGAGCCACGTTCGAGGGGTCTCGGGGGGTCGTCGGTGCATCGGCGTCGGGTCTCGACGGCGGCGCGTCGTCGAGTCGGACGACACGTCACCGGTCCCCGGCGTGGTCGTCTCTCTCTTCGGCCCTCCCGATGAGCGACCAGCGGAGGCGCACGCTCCCGTCCGGGTGGCGCTCGCTGGCGACGTGGTAGACGTACCGGCCACCGAGTCGCCCGTCCGCGCCGCGGTGACGTTTGTGGACTTCGAGATACCCCTCGTGTTCGTCGACGCGGACGACCTCCTCGTCGCCCGCCGGTTCGACCGACGGAAACGGCTCCTGGCGGGCCCGGAGCAACTCCTGTGCGTAGACGATGGCCTCTCGCAGGTCGTGACCGTCGAGAGCGTGGAGGGCGTCGGCGGCGTCCGCTGGCAGGTCCTCCGGCGGTGCTGGCTCGTCCATGAGTGGTGTTGTCGGTGCACGATGCTAAACCGTGTGCTCGACGGAGAACGCCCACGGAGCGGGTTCTGGACCGGCGTGTCCGGTCCTCGGAGAGCGCAACCTTTAGGCACGAGTCTCGCGCACGTTTCCGTAATGGCTTTCGAAGAGCTACTGAACGACCCCGTCATCCAGAAGTATCTCCACGAACTGGTTGGACCGACGGGGATGCCCGTCGCCGCCGCGCCCCCCGATGGGGAGGTGACCGACGAGGAACTGGCCGAGGACCTCGGGCTGGAACTCAACGACGTTCGCCGTGCGCTGTTCATCCTCTACGAGAACGACCTCGCGTCGTACCGCCGGGTGCGCGACGAGGACTCGGGATGGCTGACGTACCTCTGGACGTTCGAGTACGACCAGATCCCCGAGGTGCTCGAGTCCGAGATGTACCGCCTGCTGGACGCGCTCGAAGAGCGCCAGCAGTACGAGGCCGACAACGAGTTCTACCTCTGTCCCGAGGAGTCCATCCGCTTCGAGTTCGGCGAGGCGATGGAGTTCACCTTCGAGTGTCCCTCCTGCGGTGCGGACCTGGAGTCGATGAGCAACGACCAGTTGGTCCGAGCGATGGACGAGCGAATCGCGCAACTGCGCGACGAACTCAACGTCGAACCGGCCGACGAGGCGCAGGCGTAGATGGTCGTCCTCGCGACGAAAATCTACGTCGAAGGAGACGCCCGTGACCGGGCACTCGACAGCCTCCGGTCGCTGGTCGGCAACGAACTCGCGGACCTCGACGTCGAGTGGACGCTCGGGTTGCGCGACGACGACTTCCCCTCCGTGACCGTCGAGGGTGACGACGAGGTGGTCGCCCGCAACCTGCTCCGCGAGGAGTGGGGCGCTATCACGTCCGCCTTCGAGGACGGCGAGGAGTACGTCGGGACGCTCGAATCGTGGGACGACGATGGGTTCATCCTCGATGCGGGCGAGCGCGTTCGCGTCCCCGCGAGCGAACTCGGCCTCGGCCAGGGGACTCCCGAGCAGATTCGCAACCGGTTCGGTCTCGTCCAGCACCTCCCGTTGCGGTTCGTCTACGACGAAGACGCGCCACGACTCGCCGACAGCGAGCGTGACCGACTCTACGACTGGACGCGTGCCGAGACCGGTCGGCTGAACGTCAACAGCGCCACACGGGCGGAGGTCCGAGCGACGGTCAACCGCGCCGGCCACGCACAGGACATCGTCACCGTCGAGCGCCTCGGCCTGCTCGAACAGTCCGTGGTGTGCAAAGCGGACACCGACCCGCCGGGCCTCCTGGCCAGCGTCGGGCAGTACCTGCCCGCCGAACTGCTCTGTGTGGTCCCATGAGGCGTGCGCTCGCGCTCTGTCTGCTCGCCCTCCTGACGGTGAGCGCGGGCTGCACCAGCCTCTTCGGCCCCGGCGAGGTCCCCGACCAGCAGTTGAACGAGAACGCGACCTACGACGACCTCTGGGAGGAGGAGGCGGGAGTCTACATCGACGTGGGGACCGACAGCTACCGGGCGGTGTACGACCTCGGTGAGAACCGGACGAGTCTGGACGTCTACGGACGGACCGGGTTCGGACTGGAGCGGCCGCTCGACATCAGCGGCCTCCGATATCGCTACCAGAACGGCACCGTCATCACGCCCGCCAACAGCTCGAACTTCACCGTCGACCAGGGCCGCGAGGAGTTGAACATCACCGTGCCCGAACCGAACGGGTCGCTGGCGTTCTCGGCTCCGAAACCCGGCAAGTCGTTCACCGTCCCGGCGTTCATCGAGGGGGTCTCCTACGAGGCGGCACTCCCGCCGGCGACGGACGCGGCCGTCCCGCTGCTCTCGAACGTCAATCCGAGTCCGTCGGCGACGTTCGAGGAGGACGGGCGCACGCACATCCGCTGGGACAGCGTCTCGCGGGACGTCTCGGTGCGCTACTACCTCGACCGTGACCTCCTCATCTTCGGGTCGATAGCGGGGGTGCTCACCATCGCAGGCATCGCCGGTGCGGTCTACTACCTCCGGCAGATTCGTGCCCTGGAGCGTCGCCGCGAGGAGGTCGCACTCGACGTGAACCGCGAGGAGTAGCACGGTTCGGACTGAACGAGCGCAGCGAGTGAAGGAGAATCTTCGAGAACCCGAACGGGGAGCCGTGTGAGACCGACGGTTTCGCTGGAAACCGGCGACTCTGTCGTTCTCGAAAACGCCGTTCTCGTTCGCTTCGCTCGAATCTCCCTACTCACGGCTCCCGACGGTCGCCGTTCGTATGTGCGCGGTTCGGAGGGAGTGAGCGCCAGCGAACGAGCGAGAACCGCGCACCCGCTACCCGCGCCGTTTTGGTCGCCCCACGCCAACGCAGAGCCATGCGTGTCGCGGTCGTAACTGTGGGTGACGAACTGCTCGCCGGGGAGACGGTGGACACGAACGCGAGTTGGCTGGGCGAACAGCTGACCGCACGGGGGGTGACCGTCGAGCGCGTCGTCACGCTCCCGGACCGGGAGGCCGACATCGCCCGTGTCGTCAACGAGTACCGCGCGGAGTACGACGCCGTCGTCGTCACCGGTGGACTCGGCCCGACGCACGACGACCTGACGATGGCGGGAATCGCCGCCGCCTTCGGCGTCCCGCTCGAACGCAACGAGGAGGCGCTGTCGTGGCTCGAAGCCGAGGGGGGCTACACGCGCGAGGACCTCGCCGAGGGCACGGCCGAACTGCCGAAGGGTGGGCGGCCGCTGCACAACGACGTCGGCGTCGCGCCGGGCTGTGTCGTCGGGTCGGTGTACGTCCTCCCCGGTGTGCCAGCGGAGATGAAAGCGATGTTCGACGCGATTCGAGCGGAGTTCGAGGGGACCGTCCTCCACGTCGAGTCCATCGTCGTCGCCGAACCCGAGAGCGCGCTCGTCGAGCGCTTCGCACAGGTCCGTGAGGAGTTCGACGTGACACTCGGGAGCTACCCCGGCGAGAACGTCAGCGTGCGCTTTCGGGGGGCGGACCCCGAGGAGGTTCGGGCGGCGGCCGCCTGGCTGGCCGAGCGGTCGGAGACCGTCGAGGAGTAGGGAGATTCGAGCGCCAGCGAGCATCCCCGAAATCCGAGCGGTGTCCACCGGAATCCGCGAGGGGTAGGGTCGACCGCCGGGAGGCATCGAACGGGCGAACGACGACCACCGGGTGCCGTGAGGAGTAGTGCGGTTCCAGTGGCGGTGTGGACTGCGGTCAGCGCGTGAGGTAGACGAGCCAGACGGCGAGCAGTACCAGTCCGCCGACGCCGATGAGCCAGCCCGACGCGTCGATGATGCCCGTCTGGACCCCTTCCTGCAGGAGCACGTTCATGCCCTCACTTCCGCTGGCGGTCGTATAAGCGTTGATACCCGTCGTGGTGGCTGTCGGAGGCCGAACCGCCGCGTACCGGCGACGCTTTGGGGCTGCCGACAGAAGCCGCCGACGTGAGACGCATCGGATTCGTCGTCAACCCCGTCGCCGGGATGGGTGGTCGTGTCGGGCTGAAGGGGACCGACGGGATGGTCGAGGAGGCCCGCGCGCGCGGCGCTGAGCCACGAGCACCCGGCCGTGCCCGTGACGCGCTCGACGCACTCGCCAACGCGGCGACCGAACCGGTCGAACTCCTGACGTGGGGTGGCGAGATGGGGGCGGTCGAAGCCGAGGCCGCCGGTCTGGACCTCGAAGTGCTCGGCCACCCCGACGACGAGGCGACGAGCGCCGCCGACACTCGGAGGGCGGTTCGTGCGCTGCTCAACGCCGGTGTCGACCTGCTGCTGTTCGCTGGCGGCGACGGGACGGCCGTCGACGTGGCCGAGGTCGTCGCGGCGTCGGGCACCGACACACCGATACTCGGTATCCCGGCGGGAGTGAAAATCTACTCGTCGGTGTTCGGCGTGACGCCCCGGTCGGCGGGTCGCATCGCCGCCACCTTCGACCGCACCGAGGAGCGCGAGGTCAACGACATCGACGAGGCGGCCTACCGCGAGGGCGAGGTCCGGACCGAACTGAAGGCCATCGTCTCGGTTCCCGTCGCCAGCGAGGTCCAGTCCTCGAAGCAGTTGGGCGGTGGGAGCGTCGAGGCGCTGGCGGCGGGCGTCGCCGCGGACGTCGAACCGGGTGTCACCTACGTGCTGGGTCCCGGCAGTACGGTGGGGACCATCAAGCGAGAACTCGGGTTCGAGGGGTCACCGCTCGGCGTGGACGTGTGGCGGGCGAACGCACCGGGCGACGACGGCGAGGAGGCCGGTGGCGAACTGCTCGTCCGTGACGGCTCCGAGCAGGCGGTTCTGGACGCACTCGGCGAGGCGAACGTCGTCGTCGTCTCCCCCATCGGTGGGCAGGGGTTCGTCTTCGGCCGGGGCAACCAGCAGCTGTCGCCGGCCGTGATTCGCCGGTGTTCGGTGGTCGTCGTCGCCTCGCCGTCGAAACTCGACACCGTCGGCGAGCTGCGCGTCGACACGGGCGACCCGGACCTGGACGACGAGCTTCGTGGCTGGCAGAAGGTCCGCGTCGGTCGCTTCGAGCATCGACTACTGAAGACGGTCTGAGCGGTGAGCGGCGAGCGAGACGACGGCCGGTCGCCGGCCGTATGGTAACTGTTGTCCCTGGTATTCGGTTCTGATTCCCGAGCGTCTTGGAACATCCTTAAGGGGTATCGATGCAGTAGGAGGACCATGGAAACGCGGAAGGTCCAGCGCCTGGGTCCGTCGACGCTGGCGATGACGCTCCCGGCGGAGTGGGCGAAAGCCTACGACGTCGAGAAGGGCGACGAGGTGTCGATTCGTATCGGTGAGAAGGGGATGTTGACGGTGATGCCCGAGTCCGTCCAGCAGGAGGAGTCGGAGGCGACCATCCACGCCGACAGCCTCGACTCGGACGCCGTCGAGCGTGCTATCGTCGCCCAGTACGTCCTCGGGCGGCGGGTCATCCACGTCGAAGCGCCGGAGGGTGAGACGCTCGACAGTGCGACCATCAACGCCGTCTACAACGCCGAGACGCAGTTGATGGGCCTCGGCGTCATCGAGGAACGGCCCGAACGCATCGCCATCCGGTGTAGCGTCGACCCGGAGGACTTCACCCTCGACAACCTGCTCGAACGACTCGAATCGACCGGGTCGACGATGCGCAACGAGGCCATCAAGGCGCTCGCTCACGGCAACCCGGACCTGGCCCAGCGGGCGCTCAACCGCGAGCGCCAGGCCAACAAGATATTCGTGTTGCTGTTGCGCCTCATCTTCACCGCCTACCAGAACCCCAACCTCACGAGCGCGCTGGGCCTCGACGACGGGTTCGCGCTCATCGGCTACCGCTCCATCGCCAAGAACCTCGAACTCACCGCCGACAACGCCGAGGACATCGCCGACATCGCGCTCTCGGCGGAGGGTCACACCCTCGACGTCGACGAGTCGACGATGCGCAAGATTCGGGAGTTCACCGACAGCGTCAACGAGATAACGGAGAAGGGCGTCCGTGCGGCCGTCGAGCGCGACTACGACCTCGCCATCGAGGTCCGACGGCTGTTCGCGGAGATCAACGACCGCGAGCGCGAGATGCTCGACGACCTCCCGGAGATGTCGAACGCGGACCTCCTCGAAGTGCGTGAGGTGCTCGTCAGTCTCGCCCAGACCGCCCAGTACGCCGTCAGGAACGCCGAGATAGCGACGAACCTCGCGCTCAACGACGAGAGCGAACACGTCACCATCGACTGAGTCGGTCCGTCCTCGTCACGCCGGTGCGATGCCGCCCTCGTTTCTCGTGAGCAGGTAGAGCACGAACGACGACAGCCAGTGCGACCCGGCGTAGTCGTCGGTGAACGCGTGGTCGATACCGGCGGCGGCGTGGTCCTGCGCCGCTCGCTCGAACGGACCGGCGTAGCGGTGGTCCCCCAGCGTGTCGGCGAGGCCCGCCATGGCCCACGCCTTCGAGAGGTTCAGACCGACCAGGTGGAGCGCGACACCACCGCTGTCGTCGTCGAGACCGACCGGCGACAGCAGGTCGCTGTACGGCGCGTCCGTCACCTCGGGGAAGAACCGCTCGACCCACGTCGTGAACGCCTCGCGGTCGAGGATGCGCCGGAGCAGGTCCGCCTCGGTCAGTGCCGGCGAGAGGAAGTCCCATCCCAGCGGCTCGTACTCGACGGGGTAGTCGGTGTCGTCCTCGAACAGTCGGAGCGACGTGTCCACGACCGCCGATTCGAGCGACCCGTTCCCGACGCTCCGTGCGTAGTCGAGGACGCAGTGCAGGGCGAAGGCCGTGTTCCCGTGGGTACCGACCCGGAACGCCCGGTTCTGCGGCAGGAACTCGCCCTCGACCAGGTCGACGACGCGCGCTTCGAGCGGTTCCAGCGTCCCGGACCACCGGTCGGCGCGCTCGTCGTCCCACCGCCGGAGTTCCGCCGCGAGGTGGAGGAGCCACGCCCAGCCGTAGGGCTTCTCGAAGGACTCGTGCTCGTCGAAGTACGCGACCTCTCGGGCGACGGTCGCGTCGGTGAGTCGGTCGTCGATGCTCCGCACGATGGCCGTCTCGTCGGGGTGGTCCTCGAACAGTCGGAGCTGTCGGACCAGCGCCCAGTGGCTGTGGACGGCCGAGTGCCAGTCGTAACAGCCGAAAAACACCGGGTGCTGTTCGCTCGGGACCGGCACCGAGTCCGGCGACTCGACCGCGTGGACGTCGTGGGGGTATTCGGTGTCGATGGCGTCCAGCGGGGCGTGAGCGAGCGCCTCGGCCACCGCCGGGCCGGCCCACCCGCTTCGGCCCGAGCAGACTGCCGCCGTATCCGCTGCGTCGAGGGGATGCATCCGACCGCTGGTTCTCACAGGGCCGGTTTCAATCGCCCGGTCGTGTGCGTCGGTGTGTCACGGCCTGCCCAGTGGCTACCCGCTCTCGCCTTTCTTCGCACACAGCGGGTTCTCCGAGACCAACACGCAGTCGAACGCGGGCGCTTCGGCGAAGAAGCGAACCAGCAGGTGGCGTCTCGACCCGGAGACACGAGTGACGTCGTCTGCGACGAAGCGGTCGGGCAACGCCTCGAACGTCGCCCGCAGGTCTTCGGACGAGTCGAACACGACTTCGTTGCCCGCCGAGTCGGCGCGGCGGCGAGCGACGACGACCGAACCGTCGCCGCGGCGCTCGTAGCGGGTGTGGACGAACGCGTGGCGCTCGGTCAGCGCGTCGGCGATACCGTCGGCCAGTTCGCGGGCGGCGACGGGCGAGAGGGAGTAGGTGTCGCCGTCGATGGTGACTTCGACGACACCGTCGGTACGGTCAGTGGAGAACGCGACCAGGAGTGGGGTGACTCCGCGACATACCCGTCTCTACGCGACGGACGGGATAAACGTAGTGTGAGCCCCGACCGCACGCCCCACGGCGCTGCTCGCGGGCGGTCCCCGTCTCACTCGCCGCTCCGTGACTCTCTGTTCGCCCACTCGACTCGCCTCGACCCTCGTCAGGGGAGGCCGCCGTCGTCGGTCTCCGTCCCGCCGCCGGTCAGTCCTCCCGTCCCGTTCTCGGTCCGGGTCGCCGTGGGTGCCGGCGTCGTCGCCGTCTCGGTGTCGGCAGCGCCGAGCAGTCCACCGTCGTCGGTCGTCGTCCCGGCCGCCGTCTCGGTCGGTCGCGTGCTCGTCGTCGTCCCGTCACCGCCGAGCAGTCCGCCGTCGTCGCTCGTCGTCGGCGGCTGCGTTCGTGTCGACGTCGGGCCGGCCGTCGTCGCCGGCGTCGTCTCACCCGCGCTCGCCGACCCGTTCGTGCTGGCGTTCTTCGTCCCGAAGATGTCCGTCTCGATGGTCTTCGTGTAGGTCAGTGCGTCCAGCGGGACGCGAACCGTCTCGCCGTTGGGCAGGCGGATGGTCGCGTGGAAGTCGATGCGCATCTCGGTCACCTGGTCGTTCCGGAGGTGGGTCACCCACCACTCGTCGAGGCGACTGTTGTCGATGGCCATCGTCGTGCCGACGGTCTTCTCGGCCCCGGCGGGGATGACGTACCCCTCGTCGGTCGTCCCGTTGCCGACGGGGACGTCGTTCATCGTCACGTTGTAGCCGATCTCGGTGACGACGTACGGCACCGACTTCGGGTTGTAGACGGTCATCGACGCGTCGATGGGCGTCCGGGCTTCGGTGACCTCACCCCACTGGGCGTCGGTCTCCCGGACGACGAGCACCGGGTCCGAGACGAGCGGTTGGTTCGCGTTCACCGGCCGGTCCTCCGTCGACCGGAACTGCCCGATGATGTCCGTCTCGATGGTGCGTCGCTGCGGGAGGTCGAACGACCGGCCGAGCGTCGAGGAGTGGACGCTCGCGTCGATGGTCACCTCGGTGCGCTCGTCGTTCTCGATGTGGCTGACCCACCACGCAGGGATGCGTTCGTTGTCCATCTGCGTGGTGAACCCCAACTCGGAGTCGCCTCGTGGGAGGTTCACCCCGTCGCGGCCGCCCTGGGCCATCTCGACGTCGTTCATGTAGACGGTGTAGTCGACCGACGCGCCGCCCAACCGGACCCCGACCGGGTTGGGGTTCGACAGCGCGAGGTCCGTCCGGATGGTCGTCTCGTTCCGGTCGACGTCACCGAAGCGGTTCTCGACGTCCGTCACCGCCGGCCGCCCGACGAGGCCGAGCGTGTACGCCCCGACGACGCTCGCGGCGACGAGGAGGAACACGACCGCGACGACTCGAAGCTTCCCGCCGAACAGCAGTCCCCTGAGTTTCATATCGTACGCCGAAGGACTCTCGGCAAAAAGACGTTCACTCAACGATGCTAGCCCTGGGTGTGGTTCACACGCGCCGCCACACGCCGGAGGGTTCAGCCGTGAAGGCTCAGTCGTGGTGCGTCTCGACGGACGGACGGTCGGTCGTTCCGTCGAGCACCTCGGTGTAGACCGACTCCAGGCGGTCGACGGCGTGTTCGACGCTCGTCTCGTCACGACGGACGAGACACGCCTCGTGGAGTCGTTCGCGGTCGGCGAGCGCCCGTTCGATACCGTCGGCGAACCCGTCGAGGTCCCCCGGCTGGTAGTGGACGCCCGTCTCCCCGTCCCGAACCGTGTCGGCGAGGCCGCCCGCGTCGACGCCGACGACGGGCGTCCCGCAGGCGTTGGCTTCGAGAGCGACCAGTCCCTCCGTCTCGACGGGACTGGGGTGTCCGAACACGTCGAGCGCGGTGTAGAACGCCGGCATCTCCGCTCGCTCCAGGAACCCGAGGAAGCGCACGTCGAGCGGTGACTCCTCGGCACGGGCTTCGAGCGACGCTCTGGCCGGACCGTCGCCGGCGAAGACGACCGTCACCTCGCGGTCGAGTCGCTCGCAGGCCGTCACGACGTCTTGCAGGCGCTTCTCGTAGCCGTGGCGGCCGATGTAGCCGACGACGGTCCCGTCGAGGTCGAGACCGTGGCGCTCGCGAAACGCCTCGCCGTCACCCGGAGAGAACCGCTCGACGTCGATACCGTTCGGAACGACGGTGATGGGGACGTCGACGCCGCGTTCACGGAGACGACGTTTCGCGCTCGGCGACGGCGTGACGACGCGGTCCGCTCGTCTGAGGACGCGGGTCTCGTAGCCGTCGGCCACCGAGGAGATGACCGACGCGAGCGCGGAGTTCGAGAGGTAGTTGGCGTACTCGGAGGTCGGCGTGTGGAACGAGGCGACGAACGGGAGGTCCCGTCGCTTGGCGAGTGCGAGTCCCGCCAGTCCGATTCCGAACGGGGTGTGTGAGTGGACGAGGTCCACATCGCGGACCGCCTTCGGAATCCAGGGTGTGCCGACGCGGAAGCCGTCGTAGAACGGGAACGGGAGGCTGAACACGGGGTACTCGTCGACCGCGGGGTCGTGCGCACTGCGGGGGTAGACCACGGGCATCCGGCCGCCACGCCCGACCCACCGGTCGCGCCACGCCTGGATGGTGTAGGTGACGCCGTTCACCGTCGGGAGATACGTGTCGGTGAAGACGGCCACGTCGGGTCGCATTTTCAACCGATGGACGGTCGAACGCCTAAGTCGTTGTTATCTGAACTGCAGGCTCTGAATCGAGCTCAGGGTGATAATACAGCAGACACATAACGCGGAGCGTTGATTCGCCTAATCAGATGATGTCGGACATTTTCTAACAAAATTCTAAATCTCTCGTCATCCTACGTTTGCGTATGATGACGGTTTGTCCAGATACTCGCGATTTCAATGCAGATAAACATGTGATACGGCACGTTTTACAACGAAACTCAAATATTGAATCTCCCACTTGATGAACTTCCGTCGGTAAGATTTCCTGGTTTTATTAACGGTGTCTCTTCACCTGGGCGAGTAGTTTTATCAATCCTCGCTACGACAATTAAGTTAATGAAGAAATATCTCCCGATTGTCTTCATGCTTGGTGCCGTGGGGACCGCACTACGTGCTTACGCTGGTTGGTCTGGTGGTGCCGAATCAGGTGTGCTTTACTCAGATATTTCGTTGGTGTTGCTACTGACGCTCGCCTCTCTATACTATTTTTTCGACTCTAGCTACGAATCGATACCTGTAGCTCTGGAATATGGGATGATTGGCGTGGCTCTAGTTTGCATCGGTGTGATCGTATGGTTTTCAACTATTAATGGAGTAGTTTGAATAATTTAGCTTGCCAATTTTGTCATCGACGGATGCAAAGATTTAAACCATGCACTACGGATATTTGACTGATGGATGTCAATAGAAGAAAACTCCTTAAATCGATTGGTACAGCAGGGGCTGCTACGGCCACAGGCACAAGCCTGATACGAACCTCCAGTGCTGAACGAAACGTAGATGTCCGCGAATTCCCTGAAGTTAAAAAAACACCAAGGCGATAAAAAAAAGACGAAATAGTCTCCAAAATAAAGTCGGACCCTGAGGCTGAGATGATTCTGAACGTGATGGAAGAACAGGGTTGGATTCCTCTATTCGAACAGAGCAGATATCGAACCGTTGATGAGCGAGAGTACGCTGTAATCACTTTCGACAACAAGCGTTCTCTCGTCAATCAAGAAGCGTACCTCCTCTGGCTCGGAAACCCCTCTGATGAAGTTGATTTCCATGCGGTCGGATATCGATTTGAGGAAGTGAGTGGTGGACCGTCATTGCAACTTTCCAGCTCTTCTGACGGTAGTGTCACTACCACTCGCGTGGTGAGTGGTGATGTCACTCAAGAAACCTCCACACTGGTACGCGAACCGGGTGTTGGTACAGATGCTGCAACAGGAGGTGGGCCTGGGGGCTGTTGCTCCGTTCCTATCTCCGACTGCCCGTTTCTCGACCAAAACTGGAATTGTTTCGTCGACATCATCGGTTGGGCTCTCCAAATCCCCGCGTTTTTGGTCGGTTGTGCTGCCTGTGCGGCAACACTGGGTACTGCGACCTTCGGCTGTCTGGCTTGTGTTGGATCACTGCTCCGGCAAGGAGGACCGCTTAATCTTCCTTGTGATGATGGGTTTTATAACAATTGTGAGGTGACCGGACGCATGTGCGTACCTGAGGACTACGAATACCGTTACAAGGTGTGCGCCGTCGGGTAAGGCTATTCGACACTCGATCAAAATACGTGGTTTCTATTATACGTCGCATCGTTCCCATCCCCTCTCTCCCCACAGTACAGTCGATTAGACGCGCCCCGACAGCACGTCCTCGTAGGCCTGCTTCAGTCCCTCACCGACGCGGTCCAGCGAGTGCTCGCGAGCGGTCTCCTTCGCGTTCTCGCCCAGTCGCTCGCGCAGGTCGGGGTTCTCGGCCAGTCGGTCCAGCGCCTCGCGGAACTCCTCGCGCGACGAGCAGATGAGACAGTCCTCGCCGTCGGTGTAGAACTCCCGGAAGACGGGGATATCGGAGAGGACGACGGCCTTCCCACAGGCCATCGCTTCGAGGACGACGATACCCTGGTTCTCGACTTTCGCCGGGAAACAGAACACGTCCCCGGCGGCGAACGCACCGCGCTTGTCGTCTATCCACCCGGTGAACGTGACGTTCTCGGGCGGGTCGCTCGTCCACTTCCTGACCGTCTCGCTGGCCTGGGGTCCGTCATCGACGGTGCCGAACCACGCGAAGTCGTACTCCGTCTCCCGTGCGAGTTCGCAGAACGTCGTCAGCCCCTTGCGCTCGAAGACGTTGCCGACGGCGAACGGGACCATCCCCTCCAGGTCGTAGCGCTCGCGGTACTCCTCGCGGAACGCCTCGTACCCCGCCAGCGACTCCATATCCACGCCGTTCGTGATGGGGCGGATGGGGGCGTCGACGGGGTAGGATTCGAGGACGCCTTTCGTGTACTCGCTCGGACAGACCACCAGGTCGGCCTGCGAGTAGAACCACCGCAAGTAGCGTTCGAGGTAGGGGCCGACCTGCTCCGAGCCACGGAACGACTCGGCGAAGTCCTCGCGGGTGATGTGGGCGTGGGCGACGAGCGGCATCCCGTGGTGTCTCGCGTGCTGGGCGACGGCGACCGACCCCGGCCCGATGGCGTTGGTGTGGGCCACGTCGAAGTCGACGACCGGGCCGTCACCGACGAGGGTGTGGACGGCCGCCGTCGACAGCGAGCCACCGCGCCACGGCGAGGTGAGGAGTTCGACGTCGGTGTCGGCGAGCGCCTTGCGCTGGGCGGCGACGGAGGTGGCCCACCCCGAGCGACGGAGCGGCCCTTCCAGTTCCAGGTAGTTCAGAACCCGCATTCGTCTTCGAGTGTCCCGTTCGGGTGTTAGGACTGCCGGAATCGAGTGTGTGGACTCGGCTCCTGCGTCGCTCGGTGTCCTGTGGGTCCGACGGCATCGAGAGTCATCGAACGCTACACCTGCGCCCTCTCGGTCCGCCAGGGCCACAACCGCGCCGCCCCGACTCCGTCGACCGCGTCCGAACGTTCGGTGACGGCGGCCACCCCAAGCACCGCGGGGCGATAGCTTGAGGAGCACAGGGTGTGCCTCCCGAGTCGAGCAGCCGAGGGCTTTCGAGGTCGCTGCTTCACAGCCACTCGCTCCCCGCGGGACTCCCCCATCACGAACGACAACCGCTATACGCGACTGCCAGCAACCACTCTCTCGTAACACAGCATGGCCACCATCGCGGAGGAGCGCATCGACCGGTTACACGCCCTCGCCCGGAGAGCGGCGGCCGAGGACGAGTACGAACGCTCGCGCGAGTACGTCCGCCTCGCCCGACGCATCGCCGAGCGCAACCGCTGTGGGCTGCCTCGTCCGTTCAAGCGTTTCACCTGCGACCGCTGTGACGTCTACCTCCGACCGGGGCGGAACGCTCGCGTCCGCACGCAGGAGGGCCACGTCGTGGTGACCTGCGACTGCGGTGCGCACCAGCGCTACCCGTACCGCGACGGCGGCTGAGAACGACGGCCCCTCCGTCGCGTTCACGCCGACGGGAGTCTCGCACGGACCGACGCCTCGAAGTGGAAACGTTGAACCGCACCGCTTCGTAAGCCGGGACAACAATGGCTGACGATCTGAAGACGCTCGCGCACGACGCGGAGGTCACCGTCTGGGTCGGTAAGAGCGGTCTCGACGCGGTCGTTCCCGAGTTGAACGACCAGTTGGCGGACCGAACCGTGGTGAAGACGAAGTTCCTCCGCGCCTCGCGTGGCGGGACGACGACCGAAGAACTGGCCGAGGAACTCGCCGAGCGGGTGAACGCGGACGTGGTGGACGTCCGTGGACACACCGCCGTCTACCATCGATGACGCCGCTCTCGCCCCTGCAACAGGGGACGGAGACGGGTGGCGACACCGGTGTCACCACTCCCGAAGTCCCCGACACCTCCCAACCGGTCGCGGAACTGCTGGCCGACGTCGGCGTCCCCGACCAGTTGGCGGGGCCGCTCGGTCAGGCCATCGTCTTCCTCGTCGCGTTCGTCCTGCTGTGGGCTATCGGCCGGGCGTTGCTGACGCCGCTGGTCAGACGGGTGATGGACTCCCGTGGACTCGACGAGCACGCGAAGGCCCCGCTGCTCCGCCTCGTCACGTTCGTGATGCTGTTCGTCGCCGTCTCGGTGGCGTTCGGACTGGCCGGGTTCGGCAACTTCCTGACCTCGCTGGCGACCATCGCGGCCGCCGCGACGCTCGCCATCGGACTGGCGATGCAGGACGTGCTGGCGAACTTCGTCGCGGGCGTGTTCATCTACACGGACAAGCCGTTCCGCATCGGCGACTGGATCGAGTGGGACGGGAACTCGGGCATCGTCGAGGACATCTCGCTGCGCGTCACGCGGGTCCGAACCTTCGACAACGAACTGCTGACGGTTCCCAACAGTCAGTTGACCGACGGCGTCATCAAGAACCCCGTGGCGAAGGACGAACTCCGGCTGAAGTTCACCTTCGGCATCGACTACAGCGACGACATCCAGCAGGCCACGGAGATAATCATGACCGAAGCGGAGGACCACCCCGACATCATGGACGAGCCCGCGCCGTCGGTGCGCCTGACGGAACTCGCCGACTCCTACGTCGGTCTCCAGTCGCGCATCTGGATCGCCAACCCCTCGCGGGCCGACTTCATGCGCATCCGTGGCGACTTCGTGACGAACGTCAAACAGCGCTTCGACGCCGAAGGTATCTCCATCCCGTTCCCACAGATGGACCTCTCCGGCGGCATCCGGCTCGCGGACGGCCAGACCGTCGCTCCCGAGTCGGACGACTGAACTCCCGCCCCCGGCCGACGGCACCGGCTCGCCGGTCCGACGCTCCCGACAGAAGACACTTGTCGGGAGGCCGCGCCCGTCGAACCATGCCCGCTCGCAGGTCCCTCCTGACAGCCATCGCCGGCACGACAGCGACGGTTCTCACCGGCTGTCTCGACACGGACGGCTCGCAACCGAACCAGTCCTCGCAGTCGACGCCGACGGAGCAGGCCACTGGCACGGCGACAGCGACTTCCCTCCCGGCTCTCGAGGACTGTTCGGACCGCTATCGGCCGACGGTACGAGCGCCCGACACGGGCGTCGACCCGCTTCCGTACCCCGACCTCCCCACGGACCTCGAGGAGGGGAGTGCGAAGACGTTCGCGACGGCGTTCGAGCGAGCGTGGTGGCACAACGAGGTCCGCCACGACCGGCCGGAGGTCGGCCGGATCACCGTCGACGTGTCCACGGTCAGCGTCACCACTCACGAGTCGGGGACGGGGTTCGTCGTCGAGACGAGTGGGACGGTCGGGTTCACGTACACGGCGACACCGCAGTCGGGTACGCCGACGGCAGAACCGACGGAGGTGGCAGGGACGAGCGGACGGGTCCGGTCCCGGTATCTCGTCACCGAGCGGTTCGCACGCCGCGCCGAGGATACGAACGCCTCGCCAGTCCCTCCCGCGGAGGGAACGCTCGTCGCCTGCGTGGAGTAGCCGCGTCGCTGTGTGGTCCGATTCGTCTCGATATCGCGGCAGACGAGCCGTCGGCTCGGGAGTGTTGAAAGACGGACGAACGGGGTTGCCCGGTCGTTCCGATACGGGGAATCCTGCGCACCGTCTCCACCCCGCGGCCCTTCGAGCGACGGATGTCCGCGGATTCGCTGCTCGCTTCCGCGCCTGGCGAACTGTCCACGACTAACCGGTGTCGAACCATCCCTGCAGATGGGCCGACCCGGACCGCCGCCCCCGAAGGACGAGGCTTCTACGTTGGCTTGCAGGGCCCGCACCGGTCGGTCCGGACGCACCCGTGGTTCGGCTCCCGCTGAAGACCATATCGCGGGAAGGGGCAGGGCCTAACTGCCCGACCTAGTCCATCACCTCGGTAGTCCACTTCGACGTAAAGCCGTTTCGGTCACACGACCTGCGTGGGTGGGGTTCTCGCCCTCCCCGTGCCGTCGTTCGTCGCCCGATCCTGTTCAGAACAGGCCGAGTTCGCTCGCGTACCACCCCGCGCTCAGCGGCGGCACGAACGAGAGGCCGACGACGAGATACGGGTGGTACTGGAGGCTCTGGACGAACGGTGACTCCCCGCTGCCCGACCCCGGCGAGAGGTCGACGTTCAGCAGGATCTCCTGTGGACCGCTCAGGGTCCAGACCAGACAGATGAGCGCGGCGAACGCACCGAAGACGAGTCCGACGGCGGCCGCGATAGCGGGGTCGGTCCGGCGCTGGCGGCCCGCCGCGAGCGCCAGCAGCGTGACCAGAGCGAACAGCCCCGCGAACAGGGGGTTGATGAGGGTCGTTGCGTAGTAGGCCGCCGCGATTCCCGGCGTCTGGATGAGGAGGTACGGGACGACGAGGACGCCGAGGAGTACGAGGCAGGCGACAATTCCGACGGTGGGCGCGAGGCGGGTCCGCTCCATTGGCACAACGCGCGTCCGGACGAGCCTTTAACCCGCCGCTCTCCGGCCCCGTCTCGTCCACACCGGGTGCTCCTCGCGGTGTCCTCGAAGCGAGAACGCAACACACTCGTGGCTCGGGCCGACTCTGTCGAACATGGGATTCGGAGGGACCACCGAGAAGCTTCAGAAGGTCGCCAGCATGGCCGAGGACGTCTACGCGAAGCTCAACGAGCTTCGTGACCAGATTCAGGCGATGCGTGAGACGGTCGAGCGGGTCGACCGCCGGACCGCGGAGAACCGCGCGCTGCTCGAAGCGCTCGCCGCCGAGCAGGACGTCGACGTCGACGCCGTCCTCACGGAGACGGCCATCGAGGAAGCAGAGACCGAAGCGGTCGCGTCCGCCGGCGAGGACGCGACCGAACCGGCCGACGAGACCACACGGTCGGCCGAGGAGTCGACCTCCGACACGACGACGGACTCGACCGCGTCGACGGCGGACGACGACGACTCCTCCGGGACCGGCAACTGACGACGACTGCCGACCCGGCCTCGGGACGGGTCAGTCGAGCAGCCGTCCGTGCTCGACCTTCAGACACCGGTCCTGGACGAACTGTCGGCCCGACTCCTCGACGCGCTCGCCCGCCTCGTCGTCGGTGATGCCGAGCTGACACCAGACGGTGTCGACGTCGTCGCGTTCCAGGACTGCGTCGACGATGCCCGACACCTCCTCGCTCGGCCGGAACACGTCGACCATGTCGACACGTTCGGTCACCTCGTCCAGCGAGTCGTACGCCGTTCGGTCGAACACCTCGTCGGCGTGGGGGTTGACCGGGACGACGTCGTACCCCCGGTCGAGCATGTACTGCGGGATGTCGTGTGCGGCCTTCCCCGCGGTGGTCGAACAGCCGACGACGGCGATGGTCTCGGTCGATTCGAGGATGTCGCGGAGCTGGTCGTTCGATTGGACTGCCATATCCACCGAGTAGCGCCGTTGCGGGCAAAAGCGTCGTGGGCGTGTGCGGCCCGCCGGACCTATCGTGGTGGGTTCGGCCAGGGCCGTGGTGGGTCCGGACCGCCGGACCAGTGGTTTCGAGGACGGGCGGGGCCACTGACCCACGGACGGTCGTGGGCGTGGTCACCTCGCGCCGTCCACGCCGGATGAATAGAGTTAAACCGCTCGTGGCACTCGATACGCCTGAGGGCGCTTAGCTCAGCCTGGACAGAGTGACTGGCTTCGGACCAGTTTGTCGGGGGTTCGAATCCCTCAGCGCCCGTTCGTCCGACCGCGAGTCGAACGACGAGCGGTCGGTGAACGAACCGTCGAGGGGTTCGAAGCAGGGAACGAGCAGAGCGACCGCGGTTCGAACCCCTCAGTCCCCGTGTTCTCCCGCCGCTCACCGAGTGGTCGTCGGTTCCGGTCAGCCGCCGATTCGACGCGGTTCGTTCGGTCCGGTCTTCCGCGAGAGCCAGCTACCGACGGCCCCGCCGACTGCGCCCGCGAGACCGACGATCAGTGCGGCGAGGACGACCACGGCGACGAGGACCAGCGTCTGGACGCCGGCGAACCACTGTGGCTGTGGCCACTGGAAGAACGCCGGAACGGTGTCGAGCGCCCAGAGCAGGGTCGGGAACGAACTGACGACGCCGGTCAGGAAGCCGACGCGCCGGGCCTGTCCGGAGTCGTGTCCGACGAGCAGGCCACCGACGAACCCGGCGAGGAGGACGACGGTGTGGTCGTACGTTCCGAACTGCTCCGTGGCGAGGAGGACGTAGAGACCGGTGAGGAGACCGGCAGGGAGGGCGTAGCGCCACGGATTCACCGTGACGGCGGTGCGGAGTCGTCGAAGCATGAGCGTGTCTGCCGCGTCGTAGTACGTGACTACTGATATAACCCCCTGCCGACAGGTTCGCGCTCGTGGTCGGTCGTCGGCCGACGCCCCGGTCGGTCGACTCACTCGGCCCAGTCGGGGGTCTCGCCACGGACGGTCTCCAGACGCGTGTCGTCCTCGCGCCCGCTCGCGTAGAAGAACACCGGGTCGCCGTCCGTCGCGGGGTCGTAGCGGTGGGCGACGAACGCACGGAGAAAGCGGCCCACGGCGTCGCGTGGCGGTTCGTCGGGTCCTTGGACGAAGCGGACCACCGGGTCGCCCGTCGACTCGTCGTAGGCCGTGATGGCGTCGATGTCGACGTACGCGCCGGTCTCGTCCTCGTCGACTCGGAACCGTCCCTCGTCGTCGAGCGGGGCGGTGAGTAGCTGTTCCCACTCCTCGGCGTCCGGGTTCCAGCCGACGACGTAGAGTCGCTCGCCGTCCTCCCGGTCGACCGTGACCGAGACGTGCGTCAGGCGGTTCTGCTGGGGGAAGCCCGCCACCGAGTCGAGGGCGAGGCGGTCGTCGCGGTCGAGCGCCCGGAACTGGGCGTCGGTGAGACCGCCGTCGGGAAACGAGGAGAACGTCCGGACGGCGTCGCCGTCGACGGGCGTCGAGTCGTCTGTCACGGTCGTCGGTACGGTCGCGTACGGGTTAGTCCTCTCCCTGCTCGACGGGGTCACTCGTCTCGTCGTGGCGTCGAGCTAGTTCGACGTAGTAGTCGCCGGCGGCGGCCCACGGCGAGTCGGGGACCTGTTTGACGACGCTGGCCGGTGTCCCGGCGACGAGCGTCTCCGGCGGGACGTCGGTGTCCTCCGTGACGACGCTGCCGGCGGCGACGAGCGCACGTTCGCCGACGGTCGCCCCGTCGAGGACGATAGCACCCATGCCGACCATCGCGCGCTCCTCGACCGTCGCACCGTGGACGATGGCGTTGTGACCAACCGTGGCGTAGGGGCCGAGGTCCGCCCCCTCGTGACAGACCGCGCCGTCCTGGACGTTCGCGCCCCCGCGGACGTGGATGTGGCCGTCGTCACCCCGGAGGACCGCGCCGGGCCAGACGCTCGCGTCCGCCTCGATGGTCACGTCACCGATGACGGTGGCGGCGGGGTCGATGCGGGCGCTCTCGTGAAGCTGCGGTTCGTGGCCGTCGAACGTGCGAACGGGCATACCCTCCGAGCGGGTGCGACCGGGTTAACCGTATGGTCCCTCCGAGTCCGGCGACGCTCCACCCGGACTGTCGGTTCGCTCGGAGGGTCACCCACGTTCACGGTCGGTGCGGGCCTCCACTCGGGTGATGGTGTCCGACGACGTGACCACGACCGAATCGGCCTGTGACTGCTGTAGCGACGACCCCTGTCCCTGCGAGTGCTGTGACGGGGAGTGACGGAACCGTCGGGTGCCCCCGACGACCGAACGCTTCCTCGAAGCGCCGACCGACGCCCTTTTTTGACGACGGCGCGCCGAGCGAGCCATGAACAACCCGTTTCTCGACGCGACGGTCGTCGGCATGGTCCACCTCTCGGCGCTCCCCGGTGCCCCCGGGTACGACGGCGACCGGGCGGCCGTCCGAGAGCGAGCGCTGGCCGACGCTCGGGCGCTGTCGGCGGGTGGCGTCGACGCGGTGCTGGTCGAGAACTTCGGGGACGCGCCGTTCTATCCCGACGACGTTCCCAAACACGTCGTCGCCGAGATGACCGCGCTCGTCGGGGCGGTGCGCGACGTGACCGACCTCCCGGTCGGCGTCAACGTCCTCCGCAACGACGCGGAGGCCGCACTGTCGGTCGCCGCCGCCACGGGTGCGTCGGCCATCCGGGTGAACGTCCACGCCGGCGCACGCGTCACCGACCAGGGTGTCGTCGAGGCCCGCGCCCACGAGACGATGCGCCTCCGCGAGCGTCTCGACTGCGACGTGGCGGTGCTCGCCGACGTGGCGGTCAAACACAGCACGCCGCTGGGCGAGGAGGACGTCGTCGCGGCGACGCACGACGTGGTCGACCGTGGCCTCGCGGATGCGGTCGTGGTGTCCGGTGCCGGGACCGGCCGAGCGATTCACGCCGACCAACTGTCGACCGTCGCCGAGGCCACCGCGGACGGCGTCCCGACGTTCGTCGGGAGCGGCGTGACGAGGGAGACCGCACCGGGCATCCTCACGGTGGCCGACGGTGCCATCGTCGGGACGGCGCTCAAGTCGGGCGACGACCCCGCCGGGCCGGTCGACGAGGACCGCGTCCGCGCCCTGATGAACGCGGTCGAGAACTGAGCGGAACGCCGGGAGCGGACGTGCTGTCCGTCGTCGACCCGAAGCTACGCCCCGCCCCCGTCAGCTACGAACTGGCACGTGGAGTGGGCACGGACGACTCCCGTCCGTAGTTCGCGGGCCTGCACCCGGATGGGGGAATACACCGTCGCCCTCGGACGACCGCGTGACCATCTCGGTCCGCCCCTCGGGAGTCTCGTGTGACCGTCCGCTCGTCCCGTCGAACCGCCCCGCTTATTAGGCCCATCGGTGCAATATTTGCCTAGATGACCACCCACCGCGAGCCACTATCGTCGGTGCTGGAGACCGTCGGCGAGACACCGCTGGTCGCCGTCCACGCCGCCCCCGACGAGGTACCCGTCTACGCGAAACTGGAGTCGTTCAACCCCGGCGCGAGCATCAAGGACCGCATCGGGGTCTACATGCTCGAATCGATGCTCGACGACGGCACGCTCGAACCGGGTGGCACCGTCGTCGAACCGACCGCCGGCAACACCGGTATCGGGTTCGCGCTGGCGGCGGGCCAACTCGACGTGAACGCGGTGTTCGTCGTCCCCGAGCGGTTCAGCCAGGAGAAACAGCAGTTGATGCGGGCGCTCGGTGCCGAGGTCGTCAACACGCCGACCGAGGAGGGGATGCAGGGGGCGATTCGGCGCGCCGACGAACTCGCCGCGGAGCGTGACGGCGTCGTCCCCCAGCAGTTCTCGAACCCGTTGAACGCCGAGGCGCACTACGCGACGACCGCCCCGGAGATCGACGACGCGTTGGACGGCGAGGTCGGTGCCGTCGTCGCCGGGTGTGGCACCGCGGGGACGCTGATGGGGATGGCACGGTACTTCCGCGAGAACCACCCCGACACCCACGTCGTCGCCGTCCAACCGGAGGGGAGCGTCTACCACCGGTTCTTCGAGAGCGAGTCCGCTAGCTCGGACTCGGACGACGCCGCGCACGGCGAGTACAAGACCGAAGGTATCGGGACGGGGGACATCGCCACGAACGAACTGTTCGACCCCGACCTGGTAGACGAACTCGTCACCGTCCCCGACCGCCGCGCACAGGCGGAACTCAAGCGTCTCGCCCGCGAGGAGGGACAGTTGGTCGCGTCGTCGGCCGGCGCGGCGAGCGTCGCCGCCCGTGCCGTCGCCGAGGAGATTCGGGACGGCGACGTCGCCGCTCCGCGCACGACTCGGTCGTGACCGTCTTCCCCGATCCTCCGAGCGATACCTCTCGAAGGGACTCTACGGGTCGTTCGAGGAGTGGCAGGGCTGAGGCCGGAGCGGGAACCGGTCGCCGTCGCCGTGACTCACTCCTCGGCCGGCGTGTCGGCTTCGAGTTCACGA
>NZ_WSZK01000026.1 GCF_009791395.1 Halomarina oriensis | reverse complement strand
GTTCGGGTGTTGGTTCGGGTGTCGGTTCCGACGTGGTCTGCGGCGGTCCAGTGGACGTCTGTGGCGGTTCGGTCGTCTGCGTCGGTTCGGAGGTCTGTGGCGGTTCGGTCGTGTTCTCCGGTGGGTCGGGAGTCTGTGGTGGTTGTGTCGTCGGCGCGGGCGTCTGCGGTCGGGTCCGGCGTCGGCTCGGGGGTCGGTGCTTCCGTGGGCTCCGGCGTCGGCTCGGGGGGTCGGCGCTTCCGTGGGCTCCGGCGTCGGCTCGGGGGTCGGGTCCGGTTCCTCCGTGGGTTCGGGTTCCTCGGTCGGTTCCGGGTCGTTCGGCTCTTCTGTCGGTTCCGGGTCGTTCGGTTCCGGCTCCTCCGTGGGCTCGGGTTCTTCGGTCGGCTCCTTGGTCGGGTCGGGAGCGTCCGTCGCTGGTGGATCCGTCGGCTGGTCCGTCGCCGGCGGGTCGGTCTCCTCGGTCTGTTCTCCCGCGGGTGTATCGGTGGCGGTACTGCCCGGCGTCGTCACGGTCGAGCCGCTACCGTCCGTGACGAGGGTGCCGTTCGTGTCGTTCTGCTCCGCCGGTCCCGCGCCGTTGATATCGACGATGTCACCGAACAGGGTGATGCCGAAGTACGCGAGCGGAACCACGAGCAGGAGGACACCCAGCGCTACGACGGCGACGAAGGTGATGTCGTCAGTCTCCATAATCGAGGGCGTGTATGTCCCCAAAACACCGCGGGCGGGCTTAACTTAGCGGCCCTTAACTAGCCCCCCGTGACAGTGTTCTGTTGGAGAAGGTATTCGGGGAGGGCGGCACGGTAAGACTCCCGTCCGGTGGTTCCACAGATTGCGATGTGGTTAAACATTAATACTCTCGCTATCCGACACACAGACGAGTGTCTCCGCCATCTCCATCGTCCGACCGACCGACCGTCTTCATGTATCCGGACTACTCGGAGAGCAACGCTTACCAGCGACACCTTCGTGACGCCGTCACGGAGCGCGGTTACGACGTTCGGATGGTCGGTGCGGACCGAGTCCTCCCACTGCTCGGCGCGGTCCGTACACACGGTCGCCCCGACATCTTCCACGTCAACTGGCTGCATCGTCACTTCGTCACCGGGTCGTCGCTGCTGACCGCCGTTCTCGCGTTTCGGCTGCTGTTCGAGCTTCTCGTCCTCCGAGCCCTCGGTGTCGAACTGGTCTGGACGGTCCACAACCTCGTCGAGCACAGTCGTCGGACGCCCCGCCTCGAACTGGCGGTCCGGCGACTCGCCGCACAGCTCTGTGACCGCATCATCGTCCACTGTGAGAGCGCCCGTGACCTCGTCGTCGATACCTACCGACTCCCCGCGGCGACGGCCGAGCGAATCGAAGTCGTCCCGCACGGCCACTACATCGACAGCTACCCCAACGAGGTGAGCCGTGAGACTGCCCGTGAGTCGCTCGGATACGACGACGACCAGACCGTGTTCCTCTACTTCGGGCTCATCCGGTCGTACAAGAACGTCCCGAACCTCGTCCGTACGTTCTCGTCCATCGACGACCCCGACGCACGGCTGCTCGTCGTCGGAAACCCGATGAGCGAGGAGCTGGCGACCGAGGTCCGAACGCTCTGTGAACGGGACGACCGGGTCGCCTGCGTCCTGCAGTTCGTCCCCGACGGGGAGATACAGCAGTACATGAACGCCGCGGACGCCGTCGTCCTCCCGTTCGAGGAGGTGCTCACGTCGGGGACGGCCATCCTCGCCATGTCGTTCGGGCGCGCGCTCGTCGCTCCCCGTGCGGGCTGTGTCGCCGAACTCATCGACGCTGACGACCCGCTCGGCTACCAGCCCTCGAACCCCGGCGGGCTTCGACAGTCGCTGTGTACCGCCCTCGACGAGGACGCCGACGTCGACGCCGTCGGCCGCGCGAACCGCGAACTGGTGACCACGCTCGACTGGAACGGCATCGCGGACCGGACCGTCCGAGCGTACGCTCGGGGGGCCCGATGACCGGCGAAACGACCTGCTAACTCTCCCGGCGGTAGGGGTAGCCGCCGAATACTCATGGCCACTCCACGCCCCACCTCGGGTATGGGATACCGCGTCGCTATCATCGGCACCGGTGCCGACCCGAACAAGAAGGATCGGACCGGCTACGCCATGGCCTATCGCCACGCGCCGGGCTACCTCCGACTCGACGACTGTGACCTCGTGGCCTGTGCCGACATCGTGCCCGAGAACGCTCGGGCGTTCGCCGACCACCACGACATCGCACAGACGAGCGTCTACGAGGACTACCAGGAGATGCTCGAAGAGGAGGACCTCGACGTCGTCTCCGTCTGTGTGCCCGCCGCCTACCACGCCGACATCGTCGTCGGCGCGGCCGAGAGCGGCGAGTTACAGGCCATCCACTGCGAGAAGCCCATGGCGACGACGTGGGCCGACTGCAAACGGATGGTCGAGACCTGCGAGCGCCACAACGTCCAGTTGACCATCGACAACCAGCGTCGCTTCGGGAGTCCGTTCCGCAAAGCGAAGGAACTGCTCGACGACGGCACCGTCGGTGACCTCGTCCGCGTCGAGTGGTCCGAGGACAACCTCTTCGACGCCGGCGTCCACACCTTCGACCTCTGTCGGTACTACACCGACGACGCCGACGTCGACTGGGTGCTCGCGGGCATCGATTTCAGTGAGGAGAACGTCTGGTTCGGCACGCACAACGAGAACCACGGCTTCTCACAGTGGAGGTACGAGAACGGCGTCTACGGCCTCGCCGCCACCGGCGACGGCATGGACATGGTCGGTGCGTACTTCCGCCTCGTCGGCGAGTCCGGCGTCATCGAGATCGGCGTCGACGACGGTCCCGCGCTCCGCTACCGCAGAGACGGCGGGAAGTGGAAGACCGTCAAGACGGACGACTCCATCCACGGCCCGGCCTACAGCCTCCCTCGCGCCGGTGCGCGGAAGGTCGTCCAGAAGCTTCCGGTCCTCTCCGACCGCACGTTCGACAAGACGACGTTCTACGAGCGTGCCATCGAAGAGGTGGTGACCGCGCTCGACGAGGAGCGTGAGCCGGAAATCTCGGGGCGCAACGCGCTCGCCGGCACCGAACTGGTCTACGCGTCGTGGGAGTCCTCCCGCCGCCGCGGCCGCGTCAACCTCCCCATCGACATCGACGACAACCCGCTCGACGAGATGATCGAAGCACGCAACGACGACGGCGACGACCGGGAGGAAGCGGAAGCCGAATCCACGGACTGACGCGACCCGACGCGCCGTTCGACCGTCTTCCTCGCTCTCTTCGTCCTCGTTCTCTGCTCCTCACTGTCGTCGTCGGACTCGTCGTCTGGAGCGTGGGCAGCCGAGACTGACGCCTGCCACGCGAGAGACAGAGGGTGGTTCGGCCGAGGCGGTTCGGACCGTTCGGGGTCGTCGGGGGCGACCGGTTCAGACGCCGCGGCCCTGCAGTTTCTCCTCTTCGGGCATCGTCTCGTTGGCCTGCCCTTTCATGCCCTTGCCGATGCCCTTCGCGATGTCCTTCAGTCGCTCCGGGTCGTCGTAGTTGTTGACCGCCTCGACGACGGCGGTGCCCATTGCCTCGGGGTCCTCCGCGCCGAAGATGCCCGACCCGACGAAGATGCCGTCACAGCCGAGTTGCATCATCAGTGCCGCGTCCGCGGGGGTGGCGATGCCACCGGCCGCGAAGTTGACGACCGGGAGCCGACCACGCTCTGCGGTCTCGTGGACGAGGTCACGCGGGGCCTCGTTCTTCCGTGCCCACTCGTCGCGCTCCTCGTAGGCCATCCCCGAGAGCTGTCGAATGGCACGCTGGATGTTGCGCTGGTGGGTGACGGCCTGGTTGACGTCGCCCGTGCCGGCCTCGCCCTTCGTGCGAATCATCGCCGCACCCTCGTCGATGCGCCGGAGCGCCTCACCGAGGTTCCGGGCACCACAGACGAACGGGGCGGTGAAGTCGCGCTTGTCGATGTGGTAGCGCTCGTCGGCCGTCGTGAGCACCTCGCTCTCGTCGACCATGTCCGCGCCCGTCGCTTCGAGAATCTGGGCCTCGACGGAGTGACCGATGCGGGCCTTGCCCATCACGGGGATGGAGACCTCGTCGATGATGTTCTCGAGCAGTGCCGGGTCGGCCATCCGGGCGACGCCGCCGCGCTTGCGGATGTCGGCGGGCACCGCTTCGAGGCTCATGACGGCGACCGCACCGCAGTCCTCGGCGATGCGGGCCTGCTCTCGGGTCACCACGTCCATGATGACGCCGCCTTTCTGCATCTTCGCGAAGCCGCGCTTGACGAGGTCGGTGCCTCGCTTCAGGTCCTCGATGTCGGTCGCCTCGCTCATACGAATCCTCGGAACGGGACGCACTTAACCCGTGTCCTTCCGGCCCGGAACGCCCGAAAGGGACGGGACCAGCACTGTTTTGCTCGCCGCCTCCGACCCACGTCTATGTCCTTCGCCGACGCGCTGGGGACCCGTCTCACGCGTGCCTACCGGCAGTTCCTCGCGTTCGTCCGCGACGGGTCGCTCCCGCCGCGCGACGACCTTCCGCGCTACCTCGCGCCGCTCCCGGAACTCCTCGAGGATATCGGCTACCGACTCGTCTGGCTGGTCGTCGTCATCAACCTCGCGGGGACGGCGTTCGGCTTCTACTACTACAGCCAGCAGTTCGCCGCCACGCCCGTCGTGATGTGGCCGTTCGTCCCCGACTCGCCGATGGGGACGCTGTTCATCGCGCTCGCACTCGGCCTGTGGGCGCTCGGCCGAACGAACGAGTACGCCAACGCGTTCGCGCTCTTTGGCTGTATCAAACTCGGCGCGTGGACCCCCTACGTCCTGCTCGCGTTCTTCCCGGCGTGGGACGTCTGGTGGCCGATGTACAACTTCCTGTTCTGGAGTCACTGTGCGATGGTCGTCCAGGCGTTCGTCCTCCACCGTATCGCCGACTTCCCGGTGAAGGCGGTGGCGGCCGCGACGCTCTGGTACACCGTCGACCTCACACTGGATTACTTCTACAACCCGACGGGCGTCCTCACGCACACGACCATCCCCGTCTTCCGCTACGAGCCGTGGTTCCTCGACGGCTCCGTGACGAACCTCCAGATAGCGGCGGCGGGGGCGGTCGTGTTGACCGTCATCCCCCTGTTCGTCGCGCTAGCGACGCGGGTGAAGAAACTCGAATCCCGGCAGCGTACGCACTGACTCGGCCGCCCGACCACGGTCACAACGTACTTGTCGACGGACACGAACTGTCGGGCAGATGCCCTCTAGACGTGACGTACTCGCCGTGATGACGCTCGGTGGCGCGACGGCGCTCGCCGGCTGTGCCGGCACGCTGGCCGACGGTTCGGCCGGCCGCGACACCAGCGAGGACTGGCCGCAGTTCCGCGCCGACGCCGCCAACACCGGTGCGAACCTCGACGCGACCGGTCCGGTCGACGACCCCGACGTCGAGTGGGTCCACCTCGGCGGCCCGTGGTACGACATGCTCGAACCCGTGGTCACCGACGCCGTCTACACCGTCGACGACGGGGTCGCCGCACTCGATTCGGCTTCCGGCGACGTCGACTGGCGGGCAGGGGACTCCTACACCCGGCACACGCCTGCCGTCGCGGGCGACCTGCTCGTTCCCGGGGACCCGATTCGGGCGGTCGCCCGCGACGGCGGCCGGTCGGCGCTCGGTCGTCGATTCGACTTCCGGCGGTGGGAGACGACGATCGACGCCGACACGTCGCTCACGCTCCACGACGAGGTGGTTCTGCTCGGCGGAGTCGCCGATTCGGGGACGCTCGCGACGGATGTGGTCGCGCTGGAGACGGCGACGGGCGAGATTCGGTGGACGACGACCGGATCCGTAGAGGGCGCACCCGCGACCGACGGCGAGGCGGTCTACGTGGCGACGGACGGCCGGGATAGCGCCACCGCGCTCCTCGCACTCGACGCGAGGGACGGCAGTGAACTCTGGTCCCGACGACTCGGTGAGGGAGGGCCGGACGTACCGGTCGTGCTCGGGGAGGGTCTCGTCTACGTCCCACGGGACGGGTCGCTCCGTGCGTTCGACACAGCCACGGGTGACGCCGTCTGGACGTTCACACCGGACGGCGAGACCCGCGTCTCCGCGTCGCCAGCGCTCGCACAGGAGCGGCTGTACGTCCCCACGAGCGCCGAATCGTCGGGATTGGTCGCACTCGACGCCGCGACGGGCGAGCGACTGTGGGCCGCCGGCGACGGCCCCTACCGGTGTTCGCCGTCGGTCGGTGACGACGGCATCTACGCCGTCGACTTCGACGGACGACTGTCGCTGCACTGGCGCGACGGACCTGCACAGTGGCGTGTGCAGGTCGACGCGCCCGTCGCGTCCTCGCCCGTTCCGAGCGACGGGCGGGTGTTCGTCGGGACTCGTGACGGGCTACTGTACGCGCTCGGTGAGCACGAGTAGCGCTCCCGCTTAGACCAGCGCGTCGGGGTCGCCGTCGGCGTGTGAGCGGACCCACAGCTCTCCGATACGCGAGAGTCGTGTCCGGTAGGATTTGCCCTGTTCTTCCTGTTCGATGTAGCCCTTCCCGCCCGGTCCGAGGCGGTCGACGTTGTAGATGACCTTCGACCGGAAGGAGTCGGTGTACTCCTCGCCCAGGTCGCGGGCGAGCGTCTGCGCGAGTTCGGAGACGGAGGCGAACTCGCCGTGTTCGCCGAGCGTGAACATGATGAGCTCCTCGAACGGCTTGACGTTCGAGAACGAGGCGACGGGCAGTTCGACGACGTGGCTCCCTTCGACCTCCTTCGCGCCGATGGTCGTCCCGCGCTCGTCGAACTCCGCGAGCAGTTCGCGGGCGTCCCCGAGCCACTCGCTGATGCGTTCTTCCTCGACCGAGGAGTCCCGGACGTCGGTGAGCAGGTCCAGACCCAGCCGCAACTCCTCGGCGAGTTCCGTCTCCAGGTACTTCTCGGGCACCGTGTAGTACGTGCGGATGCGCTCACGGTCGCCCTGTCGCTCGACCATGATGGAGTGGGCGGCGGTGGCGAACGCGAACGAGACGGTGCGGGGCATCGAGGAGACGTTGACCCACACCTCGCCGTCCTCGCGCGACTCGCGGTCTAACTCCGCGTTGATGAGGTCGTACGCCTGCTCGAAGGCCGTGTCGTAGTCGTAGACGTCCTCGATGACGAACCGCTCGGTCTGCGCACCGAGGAGGTTCGAGAAGTCCTTCTCCAGTTTGGTGGCGAGGTTCCGGGAGTACTCGACGTTGGCCTCGCTCCCCACCGCGCCCTCCAGCAGGATGACGCGGTCCACGTCGAGTTGATCTCTGACGAGCGGAGCGATGAGCCGGTCGTAGTCGAACCCGACCGGGACGATGTGCGTCTGCATACGCCCTATGGCGTGAGGCGGCGTATAAAATCCCGCAGTCGTCGTCGGGATGGCCCCGACAGAACGGGGGTCTCACCGAGCGATACGCGGCGACAGCGCGTACTCCACCTGCCCCGCCCCCGCCGCGATCTCGAACGACAGCGCCATCGGTATCTCCATTCCCAGTTCCAGCGTCACCTCGCTCCCGCTCGGAATCGGTCGTTCCAGCGCGGTCAGGTAGTCCACCGAGAACAGCGACTCGGCCTCGCCCGCGTCGATATCGAGCAGGTCGTCGCCCGCGAGTCGGTGTCGCACGTCGTCGGTGTCGCCGCTCGCGCTGACGACGAACGCCTCGTCGTCTGCGTCCACCCCGACGGTGGCGTGGCTCGACACCATGTCGGCGGCCCGGACCGACCGCGAGAGCGCCGTCGACTCGAGCGTCACCGCCGCGGTGTACTCGAACTCCATCTCCGCCAGGTCCGGCGGCGAGCGAATCGCCTCGGGGTCCACGAGCGCCATCGTGTAGTCCAGTCCGGCGACGGCGACGGTCAGCCGTCGAGTTTCGGGGTCGAGCGCCAACTGTACGGGGTCGTCGCCGCTCGCCATCGAGAGCACGTCGTCGAGTCGTTCGAGCGGGACGCCGAGCGTCCGTTCCTCGACGTCGTAGGACTCGAACGCCGCCGGAGAGAGGTCGAGCGACACCGAAGCGACGGTCGCCGGGTCCATCGCGGCGACGTGGACGCCGTCGGCGTCGAACCGCATGCGACACTCCTCGACGAGCGCACCGAGGACGTCGACGACGGTCCGGAGGGTCGATGCGGGGACGACGACGTGGAGTGGCGTCTCCTCGGGCGGGGCGGCGAGCGTGGCGTCTGTCATGAGTACGTCCCGTCGGTTCTCGACGTGAGTGATAAACGCTACGTCGGCTTCCCGATAGATAACTCGAAATGCGGTATGTTTACCTACCTGAAACGCACACTATACTCTGATTTCGGGTATGAACGGCGACGACCGCGACCGTGGACTCCTCAGTTCGGCCGACCGCGCGTTCCTGCGTGGCGAGGCGGACCTGTCGAGTGTACAGTCCGAGCGCAACGCCCGTGCACGCATCCGTGACCGGGTGTACGACGGAGTGTTGGACTTCGAACTGCTGGTCGAACGGCTCTCCGAACGCGACCGAACGCTCGTCTTCGAGAAGCGCTTCGGGTCGATGGAGGGGACGGCGGCCCACGACGCGCTGGTCTCGGCGCTGGCGTTCGTCTACCGAGCGGTCGGCGACACGGACCTCGACTTCGAGGACGTGCTTCGTGAGGCCGTCAACGTCGCCGAGGCGAGCGAGGACCGCGCGGCGAGCGTCGACCTCGACGTGACCTACCACTCGTTGACGGTGCCCGAACTCCGGCGGAAACTCGACCGTGGGGAGTCGCTGTCGCTGACCGAACTCGCCTTCCTCCAGTCGAGCGAGGAGGTGAGCCTCCGGGAACTCGCGCGCTACTTCGAGGACGCCGACGCCGCCCGGCAGGGCATCGACGACGGGCGCATCCAGTCGAAGGTGACGGAGTTCTGACCTCGGCCGAGCTGACGGCTGGCCGCGCGCTCGTGGGCGGCCGACGGGACAGGTAGGTTCGGTGCTGACAGTCCTCGGCGGACTGAAAGGGCGAGGTGGAAGGACGAAGCACGGCACGACAAGCACTGCAGCGAACGACCAGCGGGAGCGAGCGAAGCGCGCAGTGGGCCGCACGAGTCGTCCCACCGAGGGCTTTCGGGACGCCATCTCCAGCGACGAATCAGGTGAGGGCTTTCGAGGCCGTGTCGACCGTATCGTCCACGTTATCGTATCGAACTGCGACCCACGGTAGACTGACAAACCCTTTAGCCGAAACCGACCCAGACGCGCCTATGGAGAGTCTCAATCGGATGGCGCTCGAACTCGTCGACGAGGCCATCGAGTTCGGCGACGAACTCGCCGTCGACGCCTACGAACTCGACAACGGCGCGACGGTCCTCGACTTCGGTCTCGACGCCATCGGCGGCGTCGAAGCGGGGCTACTGCTCGCCGAGATACAGTCCGCGGGGCTGGCGACGATGTCCGCCCGACTGGGCGACCTCGCGGGCACCCCCCGGACGTACGTCGACGTCTCGACCGACCAACCGGCGCTCGGCCTGCTCTGCTCGCAGAAAGCCGGCTGGGAGGTCAGTGTCGACGGCTACGAGGCACTCGGGAGCGGTCCCGCCCGTGCGCTCGTCGCCGAGGAGGAGGAGTTCCAGCGCGTCGGCTACGCCGACGCCTTCGAGTTCGCCATCCTCGCGCTCGAAGCCGACGAACACCCGACCGAAGCGGTCGCCGAACACGTCGCGGACCTCGCGGACGTGGACGTGGGGAGCGTCTTCCTGCCGGTCTACCCCACCGCGAGCATCGCCGGCAGCGTCGCCACCGCCGCACGGGTCGGCGAACTGGCGGCGTTCCGTTGCTCGGAACTGGGCTACGACCCGATGGACCTGCTCTCGATCACCGCGAGCGCCCCCGTCGCCCCCGTCGCCGAGGACGAACGCGTGGCGCTCGCACGGACGAACGACGCACTGGCCTACGGTGGTCGGGCGCACCTCGTCTGTGACTCGCCGTTCGACCGGTTCGACGAGGTGGCCTCGACGGCCGCCGAGGAGTACGGCACGTCGTTCGCCGAGGTGTTCGAGGACGTCGACTGGGACTTCTACGACGTGCCGACGAGCGTCTTCGCGCCCGCACAGGTCAGCGTCGACGTGGTCGGCGGCGAGGCGACGAGCTACGGCGAGACCGACGAGACACTGCTCGCGGACTCGTTCGGACTCGACGGGTCGTGAAGTTCAAGGTCGTCCCCGAACCGCGCTCGCTACGGTTCGTCCGCGAGGTGACGCTGGCCGTCCCGCTCGTCCCGGGCAGCGAGGACGACTGCTGTGCCCGCCTCGTCGCGGACACCCCCATCGCCTCCCGCGACGCGGCCAGGGAGTGGCTGACGTTCCTCCGCGCGCTGGGACCGGTCGCCGAGAGCGACGGGAAGTACTACCAGACGCGTGCGGACCTCGACGACACCGACCTGGCGCGTGCGTTCCGCGAACGGGTCCACCCTGTCGCCGACCTGCTGGCCGTCCTCGACACCGCCGCGGCCGACGGCGAGACGCCACTCACGCCCGAGGACGCCTACGAACGGGTCCGCGAGCGAGTCCCGCACTGGGAGCGCTCGCGCCGGACGGACTGGGAGGACGTCTGGCTCGAACGCACCGGCCGGGCGCTCGCCTGGAGCGTCGAGTTCGGCTTCGCCCAGCGCGTCGACGGCGGCTATCGACCGACCGACGACCCGCCGGCGACCGAGTGATGGTCGGAACGAACCCCCCGACGAGCGCCGTCCTGTTCGACCTCGACGGGACGCTCTGTCGGTACCGCCGGTCGCCGGCCGAGGTGCTCGCCGTCGCCTTCGAGCGCGAGGGTCTCGACCCGCTGTTCCCGGTCGAGGCGTACTACGACGCGTTCGACGAGTTCGCCGCGGAAGCCGACGGGATGACCGACCTGCGCGAACGATGCTTCGCCGCGCTCTGCGAGGACCGCGGTCACGACCCCGCCGTCGGCCGGTCGCTCGCCCGGACGTTCGCCGCCGAACGTGACCACCGCGACGTGACCCCGACGCCGGGGGCGCTGTCGACGCTCGACACGCTCGCCGGCGACCTGCCGCTCGGCGTCGTCACGAACGGGCCACGCGACGCACAACACGAGAAGCTCTCGGGACTGGGCCGCCCCGACGCGTTCGACGTGGTGGTGTGTGCCGGCGAGGAGACGCCACCGAAACCCGCGACGGAGCCGTTCGCGGTCGCACTGGCGGCGCTCGGCGTGACCGCAGAACGGACGCTGTTCGTCGGTGACTCCCCGGAGACGGACGTGACTGGCGCGAACGCGACCGGTATCGTCTCCGTGCTCGTCGGCCCGCGTACGGCCGACGGGGTGGTCCCCGACGCTCGACTCGACTCGCTCCACGCGCTCCCCGACCTGGTCCGCACGACCGACCGGTCGGTGTGACACGGCGCGGACGCGGTACGGGGCCTGAACCGCGGGACGGTGGGTGAGTATATGCCGACCCGGACGAACAGCGGATACTGTGAACGGGTACCACGAACGCGACGGCCCGCGAGACGACGGCACCTCGTCGGTCGGTCGCTGCAGCGACGACACGGTTCGAGGCCGGCGATGAGCGGGAACTCTCGGGACGTCTCCCCCGAGGGGTTCGACGGCGACACCGACGACGAGTGGGACGTGGCGCTCGACACGGCGTTCGACCTCCTCGCCGCTCGACCGCGCCGGGCGATGCTGTATCGACTCGCAGACGAGGGTACGGTCTCGTCGGAGGCGCTCACGACTGCCGTCGCCGAGGTACAGGGGGACGGCGACCGCCGACGCGCCCGAACGACGCTGACACACGCACACCTCCCGCGACTGGTCGACTCGGGCGTCGTCTCGGTCGACGCCGGGACGGAGGCGGTCCGCTACCGGCCGTCGCCGACGCTGGAGTCGTTGCTGCGATGGGCGCGACGAATCGAGCACCCGGAGGAGACGTCCGTGGGGACGCCACCGACGGTGGAGGACGACTGAACACCGACGCCCCGGCCGGGTCGCTGGCTCAGACCGCGCGACCCGTGATGCCGGACGTGCCGAGTGAGAGCGTCCCGGCGACGATGAGCGCGACCGACATCAGGCCGATGAGGACCTGTAGCGCGGTTGGAAGCCCGGTGAAGACGAGGAGCGTGATGAGGAGCGTGCCGACGGCGATGAGCAACGCTCCGCCACGGACCTTCTGGCGCTCGCTGAGCGTCCGGTTGTACTCCTTTATCTGTTTCCCGACTGCTGACATGGGAGTAACTACGGGCTACAGAGGCATAAATCGCTCAGCGTGACACGGTTTACCGTGATAGACTGCTGGTCACTCGGCCGGCGTCACGTCGGTGACGGTGCCGACGCCCTTCGACTGGCCCTCACGGAAGACGAACCGCTGGCCGGGTTCGACGTAGTACGGTCGGAACTTGAACCGGACGCGCGTCGTCCCCCTGTCGCCGGGCAGGAGGTGGCCGCCCTCCGGGGTGAACTCGGCGGCCTCGCTCACCGTCTCGACGTGGACGACGGGTTCGTAGCCCGACTGGATGCGCGTCGGGTGGTTGAGCACCATCACCTCCGCCTCGAACTCCCGGACGGCCCGTGGGTCGGCGTCGCGGGGCAACAGCACCATCCCGCGTTCGACCGCCGACTCGCGGACGCCCTTGAGCGCGACACCGACGATGCGGCCGGCCTTCGCCTCGTCGACGCGGTGGTAGTGCATCTCGATGCTCCGGACCTCCACCTCGCGGAACGTGCCGTCGTTCATCGGGCCGAGCAGGAGTTCGTCGCCGGCGCTCACCGTCCCGGTCCGGACGGTGCCCGAGGCGACTGCCCCGACCCCCGCCACCTTGTACGTCCGGTCGATGTACATCGAGAAGTCGCCCGCGCCGTCGGCCGTCTTCGGCAGACGCTCGAACAGTTCGTCCAGTTCCTGCAGTCCCGCCATCGTCACCGCGCTGGTCCGCAGGACGGGGACGACCTGTTCGCTGATCTCCTCGATGGCCGTCTCGACGCCGTAGCGGTCGATTCTGAGCGGCGTCCGGTCGGCGTTGCGAAGCAGGCGTTCGACCTCGCGTTCGACCTCCTCGACGCGTGCGTCGTCGACCACGTCCGTCTTCGTGATGGCGACGATGGTCGGCAGGTCCGTCGCCAACAGGATGCCGAGGTGTTCGCGGGTCGTCTTCGTCGGGCCGTCGTCGGCCGCGACGACGAGCAGGCCGTAGTCGAGTTTCTGCCCGACGAGGCCACGAATCGTGGTGCGAAGCCACGGTTCGTGACCGACGGTGTCGACGAACGAGACGAGGCGGTCGGCCTCCTCGACGATACGTGCCCGGTCGGTCTTGCGGTGGGGGTTGTCCATCCGGACCGGGTCGCCCTCGTCGAAGCCGTAGACGCCGTACGAGAGGTCCGCCGACAGGCCGCGCTCGACCTCGTGGGGCTGGACGTCGAGGAAACTCCGGGTCCCCCCTTCGCCGTCGTCGGGTTGGCCCGTCACGAGCGACCCGACCAGCGTGGACTTCCCGTGGTCGACGTGGCCCGCCGTCCCGACGACGATGTGCTCGTCGTCGACGTCGAGCATCGCCCCCTCGCGGATGGTAGCGACGCCGACGAGGCCGTTCCCGCCCTCGGTGCCGCTCCCGTCGGGGACACCCCACGTCTGCACCTCGTCGATGTGTGCGCCGGCCTCCTCGGCCAGCAAGGAGAGGACGTCCATCGTCTCGGAGAACGCCGCCGGCGCGATACCGGCGAGGCCGCCGTCGTCGGTGACGCCGACGACGTACGTGGCCTCGCCGTCGCCGGAGAGGACACGGTGGCGCAGTTGCGCCGCGAGGCTTTCCAGCCGTCCGTCCGCGAGGTGGAGGGCACGCGTGAGCCGTTCTTTGAACTCCACGCTGCCACCCTCCTGCTCGCCGCGTTCGAGCGCCTGCTCCAACACGGCCCGGTCGGGGCTCATCGAGTGACGCTAGTCCGCCACCCGTGAAAAGGCTTCCCGCGGGTGTGAATGGTTGTCAGTAGTGCCGTCAGGACTCGTCGGCCCCGGTCTCCCCGCGCTCGACCGTGGTGTCGGTGGTACTCGCGAGGTAGATGCCGACGGCCATGACGGTCCCGCCGACGAACAGCGGTGCGCCGACGGGTTCGCCGAGGACGAGGGCACCCAGCGCGACACCGACCACCGGTTGTGCGAAGAAGAACACCGCGATGGTCGCCGCCCCGACGTACTCCATCCCCTTGTACCAGAGATACCAGGCGGCGGCGGTCCCGAACGCACCCAGGTAGGCGACGGCCGCCACGAGCGTCCCCGTGACGGCGAACCCGAACGCCGCCGGTCGCAGCAGGTACTCCGCGAGCGCGAACGCGCCGAACAGCGGGAGCGAAGTCAGCGTCGCGTAGGTCGCCGCCTCCAGCGCGGAGTACCGCCTGATCAGCGGCTTGCCGTACACCGTGTAGACCGCGAACGTCCCGCCGGCGACCACGAGCAGCCCCGACCCGAGGAGGTTCCCGCCGGCGTCGACCCCCGACCGACCGACGACGAGGGCCACGGTTCCGACGGTGGCGAGCGTCATCCCGAGCGCCCCACGTCGGGAGAGCGACTCGTCGAAGACGGTGACGGCCAGCACGAGGGTGAACACGGGTGTCAGGAGCGTCACGAGCGACCCCTGGCCGGCGCTCGTCAGCGCGGTCCCGAGGTACTGGGTGGCGATGGAGACGGCGACCCACCCACCGAGGACGGCGAACGACCGCCACTCGCGCCGACTGAACGTCCGCCGGGGTTTGCTCACGCGGACGACCACCAGCAGGACCGCCGCGCCCACGACCATCCGGAAGAACGCGAGGGTCAACGGCGGGACGACGGCGAACCCCCACGTGCTGACGACGTAGAGTACGCCCCACAGGACGGCCGCCCCGAGGGGAGCGAGCGCCGCGACCGACCTGCTCACCGTGGGGGCTCCCCGCCGGTCACGGTCGGTGCGACTGGAGGGCCTCCAGCGCTTCGAGGAAGCCGTCGGCGTAGCTCGCCTCGGTGACGTGGTCGGCCGCCCGCTTCGCCGTCTCGTCGGCGTTGGCGACGGCGTAGGACTCGCCGACGACCTCGAACGCCGCGGCGTCGTTCTCCGAGTCGCCGACCATGGCGAACTCGTCGAGCGACCGACCGAGGCGGTCACAGACCGTCTCTAGGGCTGCGCCCTTGTCGACGCCGGGACTCGTCACGTGGTAGGCGTAGCCCGTGTCGAAGACGTGCATCCCCGCGGCGGCGGCGAGTTCGCGCAACGGTTCGCCGGGCCGGTCGAGACTGACCGCGAGTTCGGTCTCGCGCCAGCGGTTCGTGAAGTCCACGTCGCCGTACCCCAGGTCGTAGCCCCGTTCGCGGTACTCGTCGACGACGCGCTGGGCGGCCTCACGGTCACCGACGAACGTCAACGCGTCGTCGTCTTCGAGGTAGACCGCGCCGCCGTTCTCCGCGACGACGCGCGTCGGGATACCGACGAAGTGACAGAGCGCGACGGGGTAGGGGAGGGCCTTCCCGGTGGCGACGACGACGGGGTCGGGCCACTCACGCAGCGGCGTCATGACACGCGGGTCGATAGCGCCCGTCCCGTCGGTGAGCGTCCCGTCGATGTCGACGGCCAGTGGTGGGGTCATGGCGTTGGGTGGACGCCCGTCGGAATCAAGCCACCGCTCTCCGAACGTCGGGTATGACGCCGCCCGTCAGACCGGTCCGCGTCGCGCCGGCCACGTACCTGCTCGACGCGCACCTCTTCGGGACGCCCGGCGCGCTCTCGGCGTACGTCCTCGACGCCGAGCGACCGGTCCTCGTCGACGCGGGGACCGCCGACAGCGTCGACCGGTTCGCCGAAGCACTCGACCGACTCGCCATCGCGCCCGCGGACGTCGCGGCCGTCCTCGTCACCCACGTCCACCTCGACCACGCCGGCGGTGCGGGCGCACTCGCCGACCACTGCGAGAACGCGACGGTCTACGTCCACGAACGCGGCGTCGGCTACCTGACCGACCCCGAGCGACTGGCGCGACTCCGCGAGAGCGTCGACGCCGCGACCGGTCGGACCGACCCCTACGGGGTCCCACAGCCGATCCCCGAGGACCGGGTAGTCGCCGTCTCGGGCGGCGAGACGCTCGACTGCGGCGATCACACCCTCGAGTTCGTCGACGCGCCCGGCCACGCACCCCACCACTACGCCGTCTTCGACGAGACGACCGACGCCCTGTTCGCCATCGACAGCGCCGGGCAGTTCTTCGAGGAGCGACTCTACCCGACGACACCGCCACCGTCGTTCGACCTCGACGCGAACGTCGAGACCTGCGAGCGACTTCGGGCGCTGGAGCCGTCGCTGAACCTGTACGGACACTTCGGACCGGGCGGCGACGACGCCGTCGGGGAACTGGAACGGTACGCCGACCTCCTCACGGAGTGGGTCGAGGCCGTCGAGACGCTAGCTGGAGTACACGGCGACGTGACCGCCATCGTCGAGGCGCTCGACGGCCGCTGGCAGTCGCCGACGGTCGAACGCGACGTGGCGGGCGTCCTGGCCGCACGAGATGCGGGGTCGACGTGACGCGGTCGGACGGCCCGCGCTCGCTCACTGGAGGGCGACGACGAGGTGGTACGGGTCGTCGGTCTCGTGGACTGCGAGGCCGTGCCGTGCCGCGACGGTCCGGACGGTGTCGACGAAGTCGGCGTGGGAGAGCGTCAGTGGAACGGGGTTCGTGACGTCGAAACGCGCGTCCCCGAGTTCGTCGTGACGTGTGCTGATGTAGTTGGTCGACCGGAGGTCTCGTTCACATCCGGTGAGGTGAGCGAACTGTGAGCGGACGACCGTCTGGTCTGTCGCCATAGCTCATGGTTCATCGGTCACGATATAGTTCTCGCGGTGTTACTCGCGTACGTGGTGGCTTAACGCCGGCAGACGTAACCGTTCGTCGACTGTTATCGTACGACACCGAACGTTCGGGCGCTCTCACTCCGAGAGTCGTTCGTACGCCGCAGTGACCCGCTTGAACTCCTCCTCGTTCCCGCCGCGGTCCGGATGGGTCTCCTTCACTCGCTCGCGGTAGGCGCTCCTGACCGCCGACTGGTCCGCGCTCGGGTCGAGGTCCAGGATGGAGTACGCCTCGGCCGTACTCGGTCCGGTGTCGGTCCGCGGAGCACGGCGCTGACGTCCGCGCTGTCGACGCCCACCTCCCGCGCGCCGGCCCCCCGCCTGCCGTTCCCGCGCCTGTCGGCCGCCGGCCGTCTCCCGGCGCGTCTGGCCGGTTCGGCGGGGGCCGGCCCCGAACCCGCCTCGGCCACCGTCGGCCTCCGCCCGGCCGCGGGCGGTGCGTCGCTGGCGTGTCCGCTCGTCGACCCGTGCTCGCTGCTCGACGCTCGCGTAGACGCGTTCGACGAGTCGCCCCGACGCCTGGTACCACAGCAAGTAGGCGACGACGGCGAACGGCGCGGCGACGAACAGCGCCACCGGTTCGGCGACGACGGCGACGAGCGTCAGGAGGACGGCCAACCCGGCGAACGTCGCCGCGAGCGCCGCCACCAGCCGTTCACGGTTCACGGCCGAACTAACGGCCGGAAGCGCCTAAACCCCTCGCCACTCGCCGCCCCTGCAGGCCGTGCCGTTAATCCTCCCCACCGACAAGCCCCGGCTATGAGCGTCACTGGCCTCTGTGAACACTGCTCGGCGGAGGCGGCCGATAGCTGTACTCGGTGTGGGAGCGTCGTCTGTGCCGACCACTACGACGAGGAGACGGGCCTCTGTACCGACTGCATCCGCGAGATGGGTGGGAAGCCACACGACGCCGAGCGGGAACCGGACCGCCCCGACGCCGACGACACCCTGCAGTTCTGAGTCCGACTCCCGCTCGCACGCACGACCCGACCCCCGCTCGGCGAGCGGTCGCCCCGCTGGCCTAAACAGTTAGGTGCAACGGTGAGGTGACAGCCTCGCCTCTGACGAGTCGAAGCAGGCGGGGTCAATTCCGTTCGTGGGCACGATATGGAAGGCTCACCTGCCTGCTTCTTTCCTCACGCCGTCGCATCGACGAGCCACGCCGCCCGCGGTAGTGCGCTCAGTCTCGGTGGCGGTTCAGTCGGCCCTTGAGTCGCTTCGCCGCCTGCCCCGCGGCCTTGTCGAACGTCTCGCCCTCGCCCGCGAAGATGATCCCCCGCGAGGAGTTGACGAGGCCGACTCCCCCGGCGAGGCCGAACTCGACGGCGGCCTCCGCGTCCCCACCCTGTGCGCCGACGCCGGGGACGAGAAACGGGAGGTCCGGCACGAGTTCACGGACGCGTTCGAGTTCGTCCGGCGTCGTCGCGCCGACGACGAGACCGACGTTGCCGTTCACGTTCCACTCGCTGGCACGCTGGGCGACGTACTCGTAGAGGTGTTTGTCGTTGCCCACGAGGAGGTTCTGGAAGTCCGACCCACCGGGGTTCGAGGTGCGACAGAGGACGAACACGCCCTTGTCCTCCCGCGAGAGGAACGGTTCGAGCGCGTCCCGGCCGAGATAGGGGTTGACGGTGATGGCGTCGGCTGCGAGGCCGCTGCCTCGTGCGGGGTCGCTGCCTCGACGGTCCAGCAGTTTCGCGTACTGCCGCGCGGTGTTCCCGATGTCCGCACGCTTGGCGTCGAGCAGGACCGGAACCCCCTTGCCCTCCGCGTAGGCGACGGTCTCACGCAGCGCCCGCCACCCATCGGAATCCTCGTAGAACGCGAGGTTGGGCTTGTAGCACGCGGCGTGTTCGTGGGTCGCGTCGATGATGCGGCGGTTGAACGCCCATCGCGGCAGGTCGTGGTCCGCGAGGTGGTCGGGCAGTCGCTTCGGGTCGGGGTCGAGGCCGACGCTCACGACGCTGTCGACGGCGTCGATGCGCTCGCCGAGTCGCTCGAAGAAGCTCATTGCAGGCCGTGACGCGGCCACCGAATAGAGTGTTGCTATCCGGAATGACTTTGGTCCGGACGGCCCCATGTCACGATATGTCACCCGTACCGCCGCCCTCCCCCTCCTACCGAGACGACCGGTACGCCGTCTACGCCGCAGGTGGGGTGACGCTCCTCGGCGCACTCGTCGCGGTCGTGTTGTCCACGTCGACGGTCGAGACGGTCGCACCTGTCGCCGACGCCCTGGCCGTACCGCTGGCGCTCGCCGGTGTCGGACTCCTCGTCGCCGCGACGGGGACGGGCGGGGAGACGGTCCACCGACGAGTCGTCTCGGACACGCGTGGCCGGCGACTGCTCCTGCTCGCGGGCGGGTTCGTCCTGTTCGTCCCGAGCGTCACCACGCTGACGGACCTCGTCATCGGTGATGGCGGCGACACGGCCCCGGAGTGGGAGGCGCTCGCGCTCCTCGCCGCCGTCCCCGTCGTGCTGGCGGTCTGCTGGCGACTTCTCGACGCGGTTCGAGCGCGCTACGGCGAGGACTCCACACTCACGTGACCCGACGGAAGACGAGGCTCTTTGTCGCTGGACCCACAACTGGACGGTAATGTCCGACGGAGTGACGGTGACGGTCGACCCGCACGTTCACTCGGCGGCCTCCTACGACGGGCACGACCCCGTCGACCTCCTGCTCGAACAGGCCGCGGCGGTCGGGTTGGACGGTATCGTCGTCACCGACCACGACACCATCGAGGCGTCGCTCCGCGCCGCGGACCTCGCACCGGAGTACGGTCTCGTGGGGATTCCGGGGGTGGAGGTGTCGACCGCACAGGGCCACCTGCTGGCTATCGGCGTCGAAGAGCGCCCACCGCCACGCCGGTCGCTCGACGAGACGGTCGACGTCGTCCGCGAGATGGGCGGGGTCGCCGTCGTCCCCCACCCGTTCCAGCGGACGCGCCACGGCGTCCGGCGTCGGTTCATCGAGGACTGTGACGCGGTCGAGGTGTACAACGCGTGGGTGTTCACCGGCTACCGCAACCGCCGCGCGAGACGGTTCGCCGCCCGCCACGACTTCACGCCGGTCGCCGCCAGCGACGCCCACCGCGCCCCGTTCATCGGCCGGGCGTACACCGAGGTGACCGTCGAGGACGCCGACTCCACGGCGGCCGTCGACGAGAGCGACGTCCTCGACGCACTCGACGACGGCGCGACGGCGACACGGGGTCGTCGACAACCGCTCCACCGGAGCGCCGCCCACTACCTCACCGGGGCGGCCCGGAAGGCGAACCACGTGGCGCGTCGCCGCCTCCCCGGCGTCGGGGCCGTGCCGTCACCGACCGACTCGGCTTGAGTCCCGGCGAGACTCCCGGCCGGTCCGACCACCGTGTCGGCCGACGTCACGACCACGTGTGGCGAGGCTCCGTGTGTAGCCGGAACCGGTCTATACCGATAACTCTCCAGTACAGACAGTCATGCCCCGCGAGGTCTCTGTCGCCCTCGACCCGCACGTCCACTCGGACGGGTCCTACGATGGGCACGAACCGGTCGAGCGCCTGCTCGAACGGGCGGTCGAGGTCGGACTGGACGGTATCGTCGTCACCGACCACGACACCATCGAACAGTCCCTGCGAGCGGCCGAACTGGCTCCCCAGTACGGTCTCGTGGGGATTCCGGGGGTGGAGGTGTCGACCGCACAGGGTCACCTGCTGGCTATCGGCGTCGAAGCGTGTCCGAAACCGGGTCGGTCGTTCGCCGACACCGTCGACGTCGTCCGCGAGATGGGTGGCGTCGCCGTCGTCCCCCACCCGTCACAGCGGACGCGCCACGGCGTCCGGCGTCGCCACGTCGAGGACTGTGACGCGGTCGAGGTGTACAACGCGTGGGTGTTCACCGGCTACCGCAATCGCCGTGCGAGGCGGTTCGCCGCCACCAGCGACTATCCCGGTATCGCCGCCAGCGACGCCCACTCCGCGGCGTACGTTGGCCGAGCGTACACCGAACTCCTGCTCGAAGTCGAGTCGCTCGACGACCTCACGGCCGACCGCATCGTCGCGGAACTCGCCGCCGACGGTGCGACCGTCGCGGGCCGCCGTCAACCGCTCTGGCGCAGTACGAGCCACTACGTCTCCTGTACGGGTCGGAAGGCGCGTGGTGCGGTCGGGCCGCGGCGACCCTCGCTCCGGACGGTCGGTGCGCTGGCCGGCACCGTCGTCGCCGGGCGACTCGCCCGTGCCGGACTCGCTCAACTCCGTTCCTGAGTGTCGGGCGTCCGGTCGTAGACGCCCGCCCGCTCCAGTCTCCCACGCTCGCGGAGCACGTCCGGCGTCCGACACATCCCCGGCGCACCGGTCGCCTGCGGGACGATGCAGTTGTTGCAGTCGGCACAGAGGACGGCGCCGTCCGTGTCGGCGAGCAGTCGCGCCGGCAGTCGCGGTTCGGCGTAGAACGGCCGGCCCAGACCGACCGCGTCGCACGCGGCGGGCGCGTCGCCCTCACCGAGCAGTCGGTCGATCCGTCCGCGCTCGCGGATGCCGCCCTCACAGAGCACGGGCACGTCGACACGCTGGCGGACGCGACGACAGAGGTCGGCGTTCCACTCGCGGGCGGGCGGGTTGCGGGCCGCCTCGACGCGCGTGGCGGCGGCGACGAGGCGTGCCCGGAGTCGACTCCCGAACGCCGCCTCGTAGCCCGACCGGAACTGGCTGGCGGCCCACCCGCGTTCGGGGTACTCCCCGCGGACGAGGCTCATGTCCCAGAACGTCGAGCCGTGGACCGGGACGAGGGCGTCGTAGCCGTACTCCGCGAGTCGGACCGCGAGGCCGAGGGCGTCCGTCGTCGAGAGCCCCGTCCGGACGAACGGCGGGCGGTGTTTCTCGGTGGGTACCTTCGTGAACAGCGGGACGTCGCCCGCTCGCTCGCGTATCTCGTCGTGGAGCAGTTCGAGGAAGCGCCCACCGTCGGCGAACTCGTCGTCGCGCCGGTTGTAGTACGGCGAGCAGAACTGCTGGACGATGCCCATGTTGGCACTGGAGAGGTGGACGCCGTCGTAGCCCGCCTCGACGGCGCGTCGGGCGGCCCGGCCGAAGTCCGCCGCCAACTCGTACACCTCCGCCGTGGTGAGGACGTGCGCGTCGTACTCTAAGAACCCCGTTCGCGCCGCGGCACGGAGGTGGATGGGGACCCGCGAGACGGCCAACTGCTGGCGGGTCGCGGCGTCGCGGTACTCGCGGTGCCACGTCTCCAGACTGCGCAGGCCGCCGTGGTCGAGTTGAATCACGATGCGGCCGCCGTGGTCGTGGACGGCCTCGGTGACGGGGCGCAGGCGTTCGGCCTTCTCGTCGGTGTCGATGCGGGTCATGTTCGGCGCGACGGCCCCGCCCTCGCCACGGACGAGCGTCGCTCCCTGGAAGACGAGGCCAGCGCCCGACGCGGCGGCCGGTTCGAGTTCGTCGGCGAGGCGCTCGCCCGCCTCGGCGTCGTCGCCCGCACACTCCAGCAGCGGCGCGCGATAGAGACGGTTCGGGAGGGTCAGGTCACCGACTTCGAGCGGGTCGCCGAGCGCCGCTGTCATTGCCGGTGTGAGGTGGCGGGAGAGCAAAAGGCTGCGGACGCCACCGACGGCCGCGAGTTCAGGCGTCGGTGCTGTCGTCGCCGCTCGCGTCACGGCGGTCGGCCCCGGAAGCGGCGATGGCCGCCGTCACCGTCCGAACCGCCCGCTTGACCTCGCCGCCGTCCTCGACGAACACGAGGACGCGCGGCGGGTCGACCGCCTTCGGGCGAACCCGCAGGTCGGCGTCGTGGGCGGCCTCGGGGAACGCGTCGAGGCCGACTCGGAACTCGACACGTGCCCGGTCGGCGTGGGCGTAGACGTCCGCGAGGCGCGTCGGGGGGTGGCCGCCGTCGCCGCCCGCGCGGACGACGACACCGTAGGCCAGTTCGCCGAACTCGTCCGGGTCGAGCGTGTCGGCGTCGGTCACGTCGACGAGTTCGAGACGGGCGAGCGGGCCGTCCTCGCGGGCGACGAGTTCGCTCGCGAGCAGTTGCGCGAGTCGGACGCCGACGGGGGTCGGGTCGCTCACGACGCGAGGTCCGCCCGTGCCCGTTCGGCGAACGTTCCCACGTCGACACCCTGCTTGTGCGCGTAGAGGACGGCCGCGGCCTCGATGGTGATGCCCGCTTCCGACTGGAGCGCGTTGATGGCGGCGACGGCGTCCTGCTTCTCGATACCGGTGTCGACGAGTGCGTCGAGGACTCGCTGGAACGTCGAGCGCTCCTGGATGACGGACTCGTCGGGGTGGAACCCGTCGGGAATCGGTTCGTCGTCGGGGTCGAAGCTCACGACCAACTCGCCGTCCGTGCGGTCGAGCAGTCCCTCGCCGACGGCCACGTCGATGAGGCGCTTCGCCTGGTCGGGCGAGAACCAGTCACGGTCGAGACTCAGCGCGACGACGAACTCGCTCTCCGCGACCCGCTCGCGTCCCTTCGCCCGAAACGGTGCGGCGACGGCCTTCCGGAGACTCATCGGCGGATGGGGGGTCCCAGGGGGCTAAAGCCCTCCGAACCACTGCGGGTCCGCATCGAAGCCTTCTTGTCCGTCTCGGGGCTGGTTCACCGTATGAAATTCCAGGGACGCTCGGAGACGAAGCGGACCGGCGGTCGACGCCGTCGCATCCGGAAGAAGCGCAAACACGAACTCGGTCACTCCGCGACGGAGACCCGCGTCGGCGAGCAGAAACTGAAGACGGTCCAGTCGTGGGGCGGCAACACGAAGGTCCGCGCCATCACGACGAACGTCGCCAACGTCGCCACCGACGACGGCGTCGTCAGCGCCGACATCGAGACGGTCGTCGAGAACGACGCCGACCCGAACTACGCCCGCCGGAACATCATCACGCGCGGTGCGCTCATCGAGACGTCCGAGGGGACCGCCCGCGTCACCTCCCGTCCCGGTCAGGACGGCCAGGTCAACGCCGTCCTCGAATAGGACCGCTGCCGACGCGACACGCCTCGTCACCGCTCGTCGCCAGCCGTCGGTCCACCGCCCGAAGGTAACTGCTCACGGTTACTGCTAGCGTTCTTTGTAACTGCAAGTGGTATCGTCACGCCATGCACCGACGCCGGTACCTCGTGGGACTCGGGGCGACGGCCGCGTTCGCCGGCTGTCTCGGCGACTCCGGCCCGCTACGAGGGGAGCGGCGGGACCCGGACGCGCAGTCGCTCGGCGGGTCCAGTGTCGCCCGAGCGTTGACGCTCGCGGTCACGACGACGACCCACGACAGCGGGTTGCTGGACGTGTTGAACCCGGCGTTCGAGGCGACTTTCGACACCACCGTCCGGCCGGTCGTCCGTGGGACCGGCGCGGCGCTCCGGACCGGCCGGGACGGCGACTGCGACGTGGTGTTCGTCCACTCACGACCGGCGGAAGACGAGTTCATCGCCGCGGGCGACGGCATCAATCGCCGCGACGTGATGGTCAACGACTTCCTGATCGTCGGGCCGCCCGACGACCCCGCGTCGGTCGCCGGTCGTGGCCCGTCGGCGGCGTTCGAGCGCGTCGCAACCACCGGATCGAGGTTCCTCTCGCGGGGCGACGACTCGGGGACCCACGACCGGGAACGACGACTGTGGACGGCGGCGGGTGTCGCCCCGACCGGTTCGTGGTACCGCGAGACCGGTCAGGGTATGGGCAACACGCTCGTCGCGGCCGACCAGCAGGGGGCGTACACGCTGGCCGACCGCGGTACGTTCCGGTCGCTGGCCGGTCGTATCGGCCTCGTGGCGCACGTCGACACGGGCCTCGACGACCCGCACCCGCTGTTGCGCAACGAGTACGGCGCTATCGCGGTCAACCCGGCACGCCACGACGTGGCGTATCCCGAGGCGATGGCGTATCTGGGGTTCCTGACGGGACCGGCGCAGTCGCTCGTCGACTCGTTCCGTGTGGGTGGTACCCCGGTGTTCAGACCGACGGCGCTGTCGGGCGACCCCAACTTCGAGCAGTACGTTCCGCGGTCGTGAGACGCCGTCCGTGGTCTCGGAGGCGCACGACGGCTACGGTTTGGGGGCGGCCTTCTGGAGGGCGGTCTCGGCGATGTTGCCCCCGTAGTCGGCGCTGCGGCCGAGGGAGTCGACGACCAGTCCGAGCAGCTGTGCCTGCTGTGGGTCCAGTTCCCGGACGAGGTTGTCGACCTCGCGTGTGAACTCGTCGACGTCGTCGACCCGCCGTCGTGTCGCGTTCGCCTGCTGGGTTGCGACGTCGCTCTCGTCTTCGAGCAGTGCGTCCATCGCCGTCTCGATGACCTCGGTGCTCTGTGAGAGCAGGCTCTGGATGCTCTCGGCGGCCTCGTCGGGTATCTCGTCGAGTTCGAGCGCGAGTTCGGCGATCTTCGTCGCGTGGTCCGCGACCCGCTCGAGCTGTCGGGCGCTCGTGTGGTAGTCGAAACAGACCTCGCGGGCGATGCCGACCTCCGTCGCCGTCGACGGGTCGCGCAACACACCGCGGAAGACGCGGGAGGTCATGTACCAGAGCCGGTCCACGTCGTCGTCACGCTCGACGACGTCGCTCGCCAGGTCGTCGTCGTCCTCGACGAGTGCGGTGATGGCGTCCGACAGCATCGACAGCGCGACCAGTCGCATGCGCGTGATGGCGTTGACGATGGAGAGCTCCGAGGAGTCGAGCAGGTCCTGGAGGATGACCGTCTCGCCGGTCTCGCCGATGACCTCCAGCCCCACGAGACGCTGTGCGGCCTCGCGGATGGCACGGCGCTGTGCGGCAGTCACACGCGCAGTCTCCAAGTTGATGATGTCGAAGCCGCTGACGTACATCGTCACGACGGCCCGCATCAACTGCTCACCCTCGATGTCGGTGATGTCGAGGGTCCCTTCAGTCCGGTCTTCCTCCCCCTGCGGAGTCAACAGGAGCGAGTCCTCCTCCGGATAGAACTCGACGACGCTCCCGGCGCTGATGCCGTTGTCCGTCGCCCACGTCTTGGGCAGTGATACGGTGTACGTCGACCCACCAGTCACCTGCACCTTCCGGGTTTCCATGTCGGGTTTCTCGGCCGTTGCCATATAAAACAATTCATTTCTATATACTACGTCGGAGTCGACGGGTCGATTGTCTTCCAGACCCGACGAGACGTGATTCGACGGCGTCGATTGGAGTTCCCGGTGTGCGGAGTCGTACGAGGGCCGCTGGGGGCCGACTGCGTCGGGCGCTGCGGACTCTCCATCACTATATAGCAGCTGTGTGCTAAACTGTCTCATACGTTTTGAAGGAGTCAACCTTTTGTACCGTGGCCGGTTTGGAGGCTGTATGAACGCAGACGAGGTGTGCCACTGATGGCACGACAGGGGTTCCAGGACCAGCTCGATTCGCTCGGAGAGGACGTCCTCTACATGAGTGAGTTGGTCGCCGACCGACTCCGGATGGGGTTGAGCGCGCTCGAACAGAAGGACCACGAACTCGCCATGGACGTCATCGAGGGCGACGACGAGATCAACGGCGTCTACCTCGATCTGGAGAGCGACTGTATCGACCTGCTGGCCCTCCAGCAGCCGGTCGCCGGCGACCTCCGGTTCGTCGCGTCGTCGTTCAAGATCATCACCGACCTCGAACGTGTCGGTGACCTCGCAACGAACCTCGGGACGTACACGCTCGACGCCGAGCGCGACATGTTCCCCGAGGTCGACATCCAGACCATCGGCGACACCACGCTGGCGATGCTCGACGCCGCGATGGACGCCTACGAGGAGCGCGACGTGGAGGCGTGTTTCGACATCGCGGAGTGGGACGACGAACTCGACCGGATGTGCGAACGCGCCTCCGAGACGGTCGTGCGGGACCTCATCGAGACGGAACTCGAAGACGGCGAGGACGTCGAACAGATGATGGCCGACGTCTCGCGGCTCCTCCTGACGATTCGGGACCTCGAACGCGTCGGCGACCACGCGGTCAACATCGCCGCCCGGACCCTCTACATGGTCGAGAACAGCGACGAACTGATCTACTAAAACCACTTTTTCTGCGGAGGGTTCCGTCGCTCGCGGACGTTTCCCCTCCCCATCCACGGTTTCGAGTGTGCCCTAACCCATGATGTCCGAGGCTACGTACGAAACTCGGCAAAGCTCTTCAGAACGGCGTCTGCCGAGTGGTCACCTCAAGCGGCGCAGTAGCTTACGTCCGGCGTGAACGGTAGCGAGCGCCGGTTCACGCGAGCGAGGCGCACCGCGACAGCGTGCGCCGACGCGAGCGCAGTTTTTCCCACGTTTCTGCTCGGGGTTCGACCGAGCGAGCGTGTTCCGCTTCGCGGAACCGCGAGCGAGGGAGGTCCCCGACGGAAACAGTGGTGGTGTCCTACTGGAAGCCGATGCGGCCCGTCGACTGCTCGGGGCCGCGCGTGCCGCCGCGGAACTGGTCGGCGATGTCCTCGTAGTACGCCCGGATGTCGTCGTTGATGGTCGGGCGGACCGACTCCATGGCGGTCCGGAAGTGACGCATCTCGACCTCGTCGGCGTCGTGGTCCTCCCGGAGCGCTTCGATGGCCGCCTCGCGGGCGATGGACTCGATGTCCGACCCGACGTAGCCGGAGGTGAGTTCGGCGAGTTCACGCAGGCTCACGTCGGGAGCCATCGGCGTGTCGTCCGTGTGGATACGGAGGATCTGTTCTCGACCTTCGAGTTCGGGTTCGCCGATGAACACCAGACGGTCGAACCGGCCCGAGCGGATGAGCGCCGGGTCGATCATGTCCGGGCGGTTCGTCGCGCCGATGACCATCACGTTCTCCATCTCCTCCAGCCCGTCGAGTTCGGTCAGGAGCTGGTTGACGACCCGTTCGGAGACGTTCGACCCGACGTCGCCGCCCCGACCGGGGGCCAGCGAGTCGAGTTCGTCGAAGAAGATGACCGTCGGGGCCACCTGCCGGGCCTTCCGGAACGTCTGCCGGATGGCCTTCTCGCTCTCCCCGACCCACTTCGAGAGCAGCTGCGGGCCACGCACCGAGATGAAGTTCGCGTTCGTCTCGTTGGCGACGGCCTTCGCCATCAGCGTCTTGCCGGTCCCCGGCGGCCCGTAGAGCAACACGCCCGACGGCGGACTGACGCCCATCCGGGCGAACCGCTCGGGGGAGTTCATCGGCCACTCGACGGACTCCTGGACCTGCTGTTTGGCGTGGTCCAGCCCACCGACGTGGTCCCAAGTGATCTTCGGGAGTTCGACCAGCACCTCCCGCATCGCCGACGGGTCGACCTCGTTGAGCGCGCCGCGGAAGTCGTCCCGTTTGATGATCATCTTGTCGATGAGGCTCGGCGGGATGTCCTCCTCGTCGAGGTCGATTTCGGGGAGGTAGCGTCGAAGTGCCTTCATCGCCGCCTCCTTCGTCAGGCTCTCGATGTCCGCCCCGACGAACCCGTGGGTCTCGTCGGCGAGGTGGTCGAGGCTCACGTCGTCCGAGAGCGGCATCCCGCGGGTGTGAATCTGGAGGACCTCCTTGCGACCCACCTCGTCGGGGACGCCGATCTCGATCTCGCGGTCGAAGCGACCCGGACGACGGAGGGCGGGGTCGACGGAGTCGACACGGTTCGTCGCCGCGATGACGATGACCTGGCCACGCGATTCGAGACCGTCCATCATCGTCAGCAACTGGGCGACGACGCGGCGTTCGACCTCGCCCGTCACGTCCTCGCGTTTGGGGGCGATGGAGTCGAGTTCGTCGATGAAGATGATGGAGGGCGACTCCTCGCTGGCGTCCTCGAATATCTCGCGCAACTGCTGTTCGGACTCGCCGTAGTACTTCGAGATGATCTCCGGGCCGGCGATGGAGAAGAAACTCGCCGACGTCTCGTTGGCGACGGCCTTCGCCAGCAGCGTCTTCCCGGTGCCGGGCGGACCGTGCAGGAGCACCCCCTGTGGCGGCTCGATGCCGAGTTTCTTGAATATCTGGGGGTGTTTCATCGGCAGTTCGACCATCTCGCGGACGCGCTGGATCTCGCCCTGGAGACCGCCGATATCCTCGTAGGTGATGCCGCCGCCGGTCTTCTCGAAGCCCGAAATCGGCTCCTCTCGGAGTTCGACTTCCGTATCTTCGGTAATGAGACAGACGCCCTCCGGGTCGGTCTCGACGGCGATGAGCGGAATCGCCTGCCCGGGCGAGCGCATGAACGGGTGGTTCGTGGAGGACATCACCGGCACGATGTCGCGTTCGACGACGGGTCGCTTGAGAATCTGGCGTTTGACCATGCCGGCGGCGTCGGAGCCGAACTGGACAGACGCCTCCTCGGGTGGCGCGAGGACGAGTTTGTCGGCCTTCGTCGCCTCGGCCTTGCGGATGGTGACGCGCTCGCCGATACCGACGTCGGCGTTCTGGCGGGTGAAGCCGTCGATGCGGACGGTGTCGGTGTTCCAGTCCTGACGGTCGGCCCGCCAGACCTTCGCGGCGGTGCGCTCGCCGCCCTCTATCTCGATGATATCTCCTGGGCTCAGCTTCAGGTGTAACAGCGTATCCGGGTCGAGGCGTGCGATGCCGCGGCCCGAGTCGTTCGGGTACGCCTTCGCCACCTCTAGTTGGACTTCGTTCATTACGGGGTTGTGTGTGGGAATCCGGTGTCGCCGGACATATCCCTTTTGCTCATGTGTCACACACGTACGCGAATGTGACGGTCGATACGACCGAGAACGTCGGTCTCCCGTCTCGTAATTGGGTCGCTACCGGGCAAGTCACCCGGGCTTGCGAACCGTGTCGTTCACCACCGCGACGACTCGTCCGGCCGCTCTCCGACCCGTTCGCCGTGGTAGTCCGTCGCTACCGGCCCTGCTCGGTGGGTACTCCCCGGCGTGTCGCGGCGCTTTAGCCCCGTCCGGTCCGAGAGCACCCATGCGAACGCTCGCCTTCGACGGTCGGATGGGTGCCAGCGGCGACATGCTCCTCGGTGCACTGCTCGCCGCCGGCGCGGACCCGGCCGTCCTCGACTCGGTCGAAGCGGCGCTCCCGGTCCACTACGACGTCGGTGCGACCGAGAAGAACGGCATCCTCGCCACGCGGGTCGTCGTCCGACTCGACGGGGGCGACGTGGGAGACGGTGTGGACCACGGCGACGACGAAGGAGTGTCCGACGCCCACCACCACGGCGACGACGAGGACCACGACCACGCTCACCACCATGAGCACAGCCACGACCACGCTCACGGAGGTGACCACGCGGAGGGCCGGGGCGCACTCCGGACCTACCCCGAAGTCGTCGAGTTGGTCGAGGGGATGGCCCTCTCCGCCTCTGTCGAGCACGACGTACTCGCCGTCTTCGAGCGACTCGGGGAGGCCGAAGCGCGGGTCCACGGCACCGACCTCGACGAGACGCACTTCCACGAGGTCGGCGCGGACGACGCCGTCGCGGACGTCGTCGGCGTCTGTCTCCTGCTCGACGACCTCGGAGTCGAACGCGTCGTGACGACGCCGCTCGCCACCGGCGGCGGCGAGGTGACGATGAGTCACGGCACCTACCCGGTCCCGACGCCCGCGACGCTGAACCTCGCGGACGACGCGTCGTGGTCGCTCCGTGGCGGCCCCGTCGAGATGGAACTGCTCACGCCGACGGGTGCGGCGCTGCTCGCACATCTCGCCGAGGGCGTCGAGACGCTTCCCACGATGCGCGTCGAGACCTCCGGGTACGGCGCGGGCGGTTACGACGTCCCCGAGTACCCGAACGTTCTCCGGGGCATCGTCGGCGAGGCGGCGGGCGGCCTGCGCCGCGACCCCGTCCGGGTGCTGGAGACGAACGTCGACGACGTGACCCCCGAGGTGCTCGGCAGTCTCCACGAGACGCTCGCCGAGGTCGGCGCACGCGACGTGACGGTGCTCCCGACGACGATGAAGAAGTCCCGCCCCGGCCACCTCGTGAAGGTCGTGGTGAAAGCCGAGGACGCCGAACGCGTCGCCCGGCGACTCGCCGAGGAGACGGGCACGCTCGGCGTCCGCGAGACGGGCGTCAGTCACCGCTTCGTCGCCGACCGGGAGTTCGAGACGGTCACGCTCGCCGTCGACGGCGAGCGCTACGAGGTGTCGGTGAAACTCGCTAGCGCGGGCGAGGAGCGCTTCGACGTGAGCGCGGAGTTCGACGACGCACTCGCCGTCGCTCGCGAGACGGGGCTCCCCGTCCGTGAGGTGATGGACCGGGCAGAGACGGTGGCACGGGACCGGTGAGCCGGGCGTCCCGACTACGTCTCGCCGTCCTCGTCGCTTCGGTGTTCGTCGAGCGCCTCGTCCATCGTCAGTTCACCGCGTGCCACTCGGCGTGCGAGGCCCTCGGTGATGGTCCGGTCGCCCTCGCTCTGTTCGCGCGACCGGCGTTTGATGACCTGAATCTCGCCTTTCGTCGGCGTGATGTCCCGGCCCTCGATACGCTCGCCCGAGCGTCGGGCGATGTTGACCGCCGCGAGCACGTCGCCCATGCCTCGCGCACCGGTCCCGAGGTACGGCGTCGTCCCCGTCTCGTCGACGAGTTCCAGCGGCACGTCGCCCAGGTCCTCGACGATACGCGACCCGTCGAGTCGCGCCCCGTCACCGATGCGGACCGTCGGGTCGACGGTGTCCTCCAGTTCGCGCTCGACGACGGCCGCCACCTCCGAGACGGGCACCTGAAACGCCGCGACGACGGTGTCGCCGACGAGAACGGCGACCCCCGGTCTGTCGCCGGGGTCGATGCCGACGACGACCCGGTCCTCGCCGTCGCGGATGAGCGCCAGCGCCTCCTCGACCGCCCGGCGGGGGTCCTCGGGGTCGGCACGGACCACGTCGACCGATAGCTGTTCGGGGTACACCTCGTCGTCGGGACCGGTGACGAGCAGCGTCGTCGCTTCGGGCAGTGGCTCTTCGACCTCCTGTGTGGTGAACTCGACCGACCGGTCGCGCAACTCGTTGACGACGCCGTGGTACACCTCGAAGTCCGTCGTGGCGACGACTATCACGAGCGACGTTGCCCGCCGACCAGTAAAAACTCTCCCGCGTTCGCCGTGTTCGGGCCGACCGGCCCCCGACTCGACGCTACGTGTCGTCCGCCGCGACCAGGCCGTCGTCGGTGATACGGAACCGGGCGGACCCGCCGGCGGGTTTCGAGCGGTGTTTCTCCAGCGTCGCCCGGCGGTTCCCGCCGCGGAACCGTTCGAGACGGACGACGGCCGCCGACCAGTGACTCAGCGTGTGGCCGCCGAGCCCACGCGAGCGGTCGCTGTCCGGGTCGGTGAACACCTGGTTCGTGATGAGCACCGCGACGTCGTGTCGCCGCGCGAGGCTCAGCAGGTGGGTTATCTGGCGGACGACCTTCCGGAGGGTGGCTCCCTCGTCGTCGTTGTCGCGTTCGAGGCGGTAGAAGCCGGTGGCACTGTCGAGGACGACGAGGTCGACCTGCGAGGCCACCTCTGCGGCGTCCTTGACGGCCTCCTCCTGCTCCTCGAAGTCGAGTGCGTCGCTGACGATGACCCGCGAGGCGAGTTCGTCGACTCCCTCGTCGCCGGCGACCGACCGGGCCAACTGCTCGAAGCGGTCGGGGGAGATGCCCTCGGTGTCGATGTAGAGCACACTCGACCCCGAGGCGGCGACGCCGACGGCCGCCGAGAGGGCGATGTTCGTCTTGCCGGCGGCGGGCGCGCCGTACACCTGCGTCACCGCGCCGCGTTCGAGACCGCCACCCAGCAGGTCGTCGACGGGCGCACACCCGGTCGAGATGTGGTCGCTCACTGCTCGCGGCTTGGTGAGGTGACGATAAAAACCTCCCCGATACGTGCCGGTCGACCACCCGACGGCGACGGTCGGACGGTGTGGAGTCGGCACGCCTTTCCGGCCCGCCCGCCCGCTCCCGGCATGGACCCGCGACGGACGCTCGCACAGCAGATGGCCGGCGAAGTCGTGACGAGCGACGACCCCGGCGGGACGCTCCGGAAGTGGCGGACGGACTTCGACGTGGCCCAGACGACGCTCGCCGACCACCTCGACGTCTCGCCGTCGGTCGTCTCGGACTACGAGTCCGGCCGGCGACAGAACCCCGGTATCGCCGTCGTCCGCCGGATGGTCGACGGCCTGCTCGACATCGACGAGTCGCGTGGCGGTGGCCGGATTCGCCAGCACGCACGAGTCCTCACGGCGGGGTTCGACAGCGACGCCGTCCTCGACCTGCGGGAGTACCCGACGGCCATCCCGCTGGAGCGGTTCTACGACGCCATCGACGCCACCGAACTCGTCGCCGGAACCGCGACGACCATCGCCGGCCACACCGTCATCGACTCCATCGAAGCCATCACGCGACTCTCCTCCGAGGAGTTCTACCGACTGTACGGCCAGTCGACGAACCGGGCGCTCGTGTTCACGAACGTGACACGCGGGGAGTCGCCGCTCGTCGCGTTGCGGGTGGTCACGCCGACGCCGACGGCCGTCGTCCTCCACGACATCGAGGAGGATGCGGTGTGGGAGCACGCCGCCGCCCTCGCGCGAGCGGAGGGCTACTCGTTGGCGGTGACCGACCGGGAGACGAGCGCGATGCTGGACGCGATGCGGGAGGTCGCCTGAGCGACCGGCGCGCGCCGACCCGCGAGGACGGACGACAGCACGTCGAGCGTCTGCCACCCCGATTCCTCGCCAGCATCCTCGGCCTCCGTCGACCCGGTGCTCACGTCGGTGCCGGACGGAGCGAGCGGAATCGAACGCGCCGACCGCGGTTTGCTATCGCCGAATACGGTTTACCGGCGGTGTGCCGGAGCGACCGCTCGTCGGTCCGTAGCGGCAGAAAGACGGCGTCTCGACGTCGTTCTACTGGTCAGTCGATCTGTTCGGCGTAGGCGTCGGCGGCGAGGAGAGCGTCGAGTTCGCTCTCGTCGACGTCCTCCAGTTCGAGCATCCAGCCGTCGCCGTAGGGGTCGTCGTTGACGAGTTCCGGTTCGTCGAACAGCGTCTCGTTGACGGCACTGACGGTGCCCGAGAGCGGGGCGTAGAGGTCCGAGACCGCCTTGATGGACTCGATGACGCCGAACTGTGCGTCCTGGTCGAGGCTCTCGCCCGGTTCGGGGAGTTCGACGAAGACGACGTCGCCCAACTCGTCCTGTGCGAAGTCGGAGATGCCGATTCGAGCGGTGGTCGCGGACTCCTCTGCGCTCTCGACGCGGGCCCACTCGTGCGTTTCCAGATATCGAAGGTCGTCCGGTGTCTCGAAGCTCATTGGAACGGTGTGTCGCTGATGCGTGCCTGTTTGTGTTTCCCGCGAACCACGACCTGCACGCGCGTGCCGGGGTCCGCGTACTCGGCCGGGACGTAGCCGAGGCCGACCGGTCTGTCGAGGGTGGGACTCATCGTCCCGCTGGTGAGGTGGCCGATGACCTCGCCGTCGTCGGCGACGTCGTAGCCGTGGCGCGGGACGCCACGGTCCAGCAGTTCGACGCCGACGAACCGCATCTCGGGGTCGGTCCCCTCCGCGAGCGTGTCACGCCCGACGAACGCGGGTTCGGCGTCGAGTTTCACGACGAACCCGATTCCCGCCTCGTAGGGGGTTCGTGGCTCGTCCTCGGGGTCGAAGTCCTGCCCGGAGAGCAGGAACCCGTGTTCGATGCGCAGCGTGTCGCGTGCGCCGAGACCACACGGCTGGCAGTCGAACGCCGACCAGACCGCCTTGCTCTCGTCGGCCGGGCAGAGTATCTCGAAGCCGTCTTCGCCGGTGTACCCCGTCCGCGCGGCGAGGACCGGGACGTCCGCGACGGTGGTCGTGGCGATCTCGAACCGACCCACGTCCCGGACGGACTCGTCGGCCGCGTCGGCGAGGAGGGCCTCGGCGTCCGGCCCCTGGACCGCGAACATGCCGTACTCCTCGGTGGCGTCCTCGACGGTGGCGTCGAGGCCCCACTCCTCACGGTGGTCGGTCCACCGCTCGTACATCCGGACGTCGTGGCCGGCGTTCGGGACGAACAGGTAGCCCGCCTCCTCGGGGAGGTCGTAGACGACGGTGTCGTCGAGGACGACTCCCCGGTCGTCGACGACGGCCGAGTACTGGCCCTCGCCGGGCGAGAGGCGTGTCACGTCGTTGGTCGTCAGCCGCTGCATCAGTTCGAGGGCGTCGGGGCCGCCGACGCGGATCTCGCCCATGTGCGAGACGTCGAAGACCCCCGCGGCCTCGCGGACGGCGGTGTGTTCCGTGCGGATGGAGTCGAACTCCACCGGCATCTCCCACCCGCCGAACTCCGTGAACGTAGCGCCACGCTCGGCGTGTCTCTCGCGTAGCGGCGGCATCCGAAGGGCCATATCGGCATCCTCGCGGCGAACGACGTAATGATTTGGTAATCGCGCTGGTCTCGGGTGTAAACCGTATATCGAGATACGAAGTCGGGCGGAGGCACGCGCTCGTGCTCGGCGGTTCCACTGTGAATACTCCACACTCGAACAGTATCACTGTGGTGACAGAATTTGGGTCTCGGTCGGGTACGAATCCGGAATATCCCTTTTGCCCGCTACGGAGCAGAGTCTGGTGCGAGTTGACAACACTACCATGACGGACCAGGACACCATCGAATCACGAATCGAGTCGGGAGAGAGCTTCGCCGATCTCGTCGACGACGGGAGCGACCGGGACCGGACGAACGACGCCCACCGCGACGAGTCACCGACGGAACTGCTCGGGCGCGTCGGGAGCGCGCTCAGCAGACGCTCGTTCATGCACGGAGTAGGTGCCGCGGGCCTCGGGGCTGTGGCGCTCTCGGTCGTCGGCAGCGGCGTCGCGGCCGCGGACCACGAACCACCCATCTACGGACTGACGCTCGTCCCGCACGAGGACTCGGAGATGGGTCTCGCCCTGCTGGCGACCGACGACGGGAACGCGGTCGTCGGTGTCGACCTCGACTCCGGGACGATAAAGACGGACCACGCGGTCCACGTCCAGGGTGTCGCGGACGGGCGCACACTCCTCGGTCTCGACTACCGACCGTCCGACGGGATGCTGTACTCGCTCGACGGTCACGGACAGCTCTATCGGATGGACGTCCCGTCGAGCGGGGCGTCGTCCGTCTCGGCGCACACGGTGGGGTCGCCGGCGGACTACCCCGACACGGACCTCTCGGCCGGCATCGGCTTCGACTTCAACCCGGTCGCCGACGCGATTCGCGTCGTCACGACCGATGGCGACAGCTTCGTCACGAACGCCGACGACGGGACCATCATCAGGCAGGACCCGGACACGTTCTACGCGGAGGGCGACGCGAACGCGGGTACCGACCCGCAACTCAGCGCCGCCGGGTACACGAACAGCGTCCCCGACCCGGAGACGACGATGCTGTACGACATCGACAGCAACCTCGACGTGCTCGTCCAGCAGAACGCGAACCCGGACTCCCCCGACACCAGCGCCCTGACGACCATCGGGTCGCTCGGCGTCGACGTCGGGGCCGTCAACGGCTTCGACATCTCGGGGAGCGACGGGACGGCCTACGCCCTGTTCGTCGTCGACGGTGCGAGCGAACTCTACACCGTCGACCTGATGACGGGCCTCGCCTCCCGCGTCGGTGACGACAAGGGCGGTATGGGCGACGTCACGGACGTCGACATCCTGAACTTCGCGCTGACGCTCGAACACCTCGAAGCGAACTACTACACCGAGGCGCTGAAGATCTACAGCGAGGACGACTTCGAGGGCTTCGGCAGTCCGGGGATGGAGACGTTCAGCGGCGGTCGCCCGCGCTACGGCACCTACCAGCAGTACGAGAAGATCCGCGACCACGAGGTGGCTCACGTCGAAGCGCTCCGCGCGACCATCAAGGACCTCGGTGGGACGCCCGTCGAGGCCGCCGAGTACGAGTTCCCGTACTCGTCCATCGAGGAGTTCGTGAACCTGTCGGCGACCATCGAGAACGTCGGCGTCTCCGCGTACGCCGGTGCGGCACCGCTCATCGAGAACGACGAGATACTGGCCGCGGCGGCCTCCATCCACAGTGTCGAGGCCCGTCACGCCACCTACATCATGCTCCAGCGCAACGGCGGCGCGCCCCCGTTCGGCGGCGCGTTCGACCCGGCCCGCTCGATGGAGGAGGTCGTCGACATCGCCAGTCAGTTCATCGTCTCCTGAGGGCCACACCGAGCGTATCGGGGTGTGAGAACAAGGCTTATTTTCCGCTGCCTACAACGAAGACCGATGGACGATGTCTTCGTCGGGAGCCTGATGTCTTCGCCAGTGTACACCGTTCGACCGGACACGGCCGTGCAGGTCGTCGGTTCGACGATGCTCGACCGCGGCATCGGGTCGGCGATCGTCGTCGACGAGGAGGGCCGCCTCGAAGGAATCCTCACCGCGACCGACTTCGTCCGCATCGTCGCGGAGTCCGACGACACCGACGCGACCGTCGGTGACGTGATGAGTACGGACCTCGTCACCGTCACCGCCGACGAACACATCCAGACGGCCGCGAACCTCGTCATCGAACACGGGTTCCACCACCTCCCGGTCGTCGACGGCGAGACGGTCATCGGCGTCGTCACGACGACCGACCTGACGGCGTACATCTCCGACCGCGTCACACCGACACCGAACTGAGCGTCGGCCCCCAGTCGGCACTACGACTCAACTGTGACTCGAAGAACACGTGAGAGAAGCCGCCGGGCCGGGTTAGCCGTCGAACGGTTCGTCGTCGCGGTGGTTGTCGACGTTCTCCTGTTCGGCGGCCTCCTCCTCGCGGACCTCCGACTTGCGTTCGACCTCCTCCTCTATCTCCTCGTTGCGCTGCTCTCGGGCACCCTCCTTGGCCTCGGCCTCGGCCTCCTCGATGTCCTCTGCCTCCTCTTCGTCTTTCTCCTTCGCCATCGTCCGGTCGCGTTCGTGTTCGTCTGCCATATCCCTCGGCTCTCGGGCCGGCCGCATATGCGCTGGGGCGGCCCTGGCAAGCCGTTCTCCGAGCGATCCTGCCCGCGGGGTTCAGTCGCTCATGCGTGAGTCGCCGTCGGAGTCGACGTCGAGGCCGAACTCGCTGGCTCGGGTCCGCCAGAACTCGTCGTAGCCCTCTTCTCCGGTCTCGACGGTCGAGTCGCCGCTGCGCACCTCGTCGAGTTTCAGGTCGACCTCGTCCATCAGCTGGTCACCCACGTCGTCGGTGATGACGCCCGTGCGGACGGCGTCGAGGATGGCGCTCTTCTCTCGCTGGAGCACCTGCCGTTCGCCGACGAGCAGCCGTTCGCGGCGGAGTTCGGGGTTCTTCGAGAGCAACGCCGCGATGGTCTCTTGGAGTTCCGTCTGCTCCTGTTCGTACTCGTTGGTGAAGTCCTGGTAGACCTCGCGTGGCAGGTCTCCCTCGCGTTTGAGCCGGTCTGCGGCGTCGAGCGCGGCGGTGACCGCCCGCCGTCTGCCGACGAGCAGTTCGTACAGTTCCTCGGCGTCCGAGCGGGTGATGACGCCGAGGCCGTCGAGCAGCCGCTCCATCGTCAGTCCCTGGACGACGAGCGAGAACGCGGCGACACCGAACACCATCGCACGCAGTTCCTCGCGGTACGGGAACGGTCCTCCCGACTCGACGGTAGCGGGGAGCCCCAGGACGAGCGCGATGGGAATCGACCCGTGGAGGCCACCCCAGAGCATCACGTGCTGATACGAGCGGGAGACCGTCGGCTGGATGAACCGGTTGACGACGGTGGTGATGGGGTAGACGACGGCCCCGCGCGCGAGGAGCACGAGCGGGATAGCCAGCAGGATGAGCGGCGCGTGGCGCACCAACTGGTTCACGGGCGTCGTCACGCCGATCATCAGGAAGATGAACGTGTTGACGAGGAACGCGAACGTCTCCAGGGAGTTGAACACCGAGACCTTCGTCCGGGGACTCATCGCGTACTCCGCACCGCGGTTCCCGATGAAGAGACCGGCGACGACGGTGGCGATGACTCCCGAGACGTGGAGGTAGTGTTCCGCGAGGAGGAACGACCCGTACGCGAGGATGAGCGTCAGGACGATCTCGGTCATGTGGTCGTCGAGGTTGTACATCACGGTGTAGACGGCGTAGCCCGCGACGAGGCCGACGGCGAGACCACCGAGGCTCACGACGACGATGTCGACCGCGAGACCGCCGACGCCGCTCGCGGTCAGCAGGTCGTCGGGACTCGCACCGCTCTCGACGAGTGCGAGCAGTGCGGAGAACAGCACGACGCCCACCCCGTCGTTGATGAGGCTCTCGCCTTCGACGAGTACGGAGAGGCGGTCGGGCGCACCCAGTTCCTTGAAGAGGGCGAGGACGCTGACCGGGTCGGTCGGGAGTATCATCGCCGCGAACAGCAGCGAGATGAGCCACGGGAAGCCGAAGGCGTAATGCCCGGCGACACCGAGCAACGTGACCGAGACGATGAGGCCGACGACGGCGAGCGCCAGAACCGGCCCGAGGTTCCGGCGCAGTCGTTCGAAGTCCGTCGTCGCCGCCCCCTCGAACAGCAACGGCGGGAGGAGGACGAGCAGGATGAGGTCGTGTGACAGTTCGATCTGGATGTCGAACTCGCCGGTGGCGAAGCGGACGATGGAGACGGCGATACCCGCGAGCAGCAGCGCGATGGTGTAGGGGAACCGCCCGACCTTGGCGACGAACACGCCGACCGCGGCGGCGATGAGCGCGATAGGCAACAGGTCGATGAGGATCCCCTCGATGTTCGGTGCCTGCTCGCTCGCCTGGACGAGGAGCGGCACGACCAGCGAGACGAAGCCGAGTTCCATACGCCTCCAACTCGTGGCCCACTGATAAGCGAGTGGCCGGCCCAGACGGAGACCGTACCGTCGGCTATCGATTCGGTGTCAAAAGAAGGGTTCACGCGGCCGCGAGTCGGCGCGACTACTGGTACTCGGTGATGGTGACCGTGTACGAACCGCTGCCGCTGTAAGAGTCCACCAGGATGGTGAGGTCCGTCGACGTGTCGGGGTTGTCGATGGTGATGGTCTCCTGACTGTTCGTCGTCCACGAGCGGTAGTCGTAGCTCGACGTGGTCGGACAGCTACCCGTGCCGTCGCTGACGTAGAGGTCGAAGTCGGCGTCCGACGGGCCGTCGAGTTCGACGACGACCTGGCTCGGACTGGAGTAGCTGAACCCGTAGTTGTAGCACATGTCGTCGTAGTAGCCAGCGAGCGACCCGTCGGCGCTGGCCGACGTGGAGTCACCGCCACCGCCGCCGCCGCCGTCGCCACCGTCGTCGCCGCCACCGCCGCCGCTACCGGGCGTCGTGGTGACCGCGTTCCCGGCGTCGACACGACCGCTACCCTGCTCGTCGGCCGGGAGGCCGACGTCGACGGCCGTCGCTTTGAGGTGACTGCGGAGTTCGCTGTTCGTGAGGTCGTGGGCGGCCAGCGTGAGGCCGGCGACCCCGGCGACGACGGGTGTCGCCATCGAGGTGCCCGAGATCTTGCGGTAGCCGTCGTCGGACCACGTCGAGAGGACGTTCGTCCCCGGTGCGGCGAGTTCGATCTCCGAGCCGACGTTGGAGTAGCTGGCGATGGTCTCGTCGGGGTCCAGCGCGGACACGGCGAGACATTCGGAGTACGCCGCGGGGTACGAGACGGGCTGGCCCGAGTCGTTCCCCGCAGCGGCGACGACGAGCGCCCCGTTGTTCGTCGCGTAGCTGACGGCGTTCTTCATGGTGTTGGTGTAGCCACCGCCACCGAGCGAGAGGTTGATGACGTCCGCACCCTGGTCGGCCGCCCACTGGACGGCGTCGGCGATGTCGGACGTCGACCCGGAGCCCTGCTCGGAGAGCGCCCGCCCCGAGATGATGCTGGAGTTCCCGATGCCGGAGACGCCCTCGCCGTTGTTGGTCTCGGCGGCGGCGATACCGGCGACGTGCGTGCCGTGGTACTCGTCCGCGAGCGAGTCCGGATACGGGTCCGAATCGTCGTCGACGAAGTCGTAGCCGGGGTTCGACGCCATGTTGCCGTCGAGGTCCGGGTGGTCGTACTTCACACCCTGGTCGACGACGGCGACGGTGACGCCCGAGTCACCGAACGTCGTGTCCCACGCCTCGGGGGCGTTGACCTGCTGGTCGGCGTACTGGTCGCCGAACCGCGGGTCGTTGGGCACCTGGAGCGACTGGAACGTCGCGTTCTCCTCGACGTACTTCACGTCGCTCTTCTTCTGCATCGCCTCCATGAAGTTCTCGCGGGCCTTCGCGTTGCCCTTGCCGGGGAACTGGACGGCCGCGTAGCCGAGCGTCTCGTTGACGTGGACCATCTTCGCCTGCTTCGGCAGGCCGATGGTCTCCTTGACGTCTTTCGTCCCGGTGACGCCGACGAGGAGTTCGTCCGCTTTCGCCCCAGGTTCGCGTCCGGGGGTCGCGCTTGCCATACCAGTCAGACCCGCAGCGCCTGCGAGCCCCGTGAGGCGCAGGAACATGCGACGGTCGAACGTGTTATCTTCTCCCATGCGACTACTCATGACACGAGACGCTATTTCAATCTTATTATCTCAAAATTAACCTAAAAAATTACACTTTGGAGCACATATCTGAATGGTGCGTCGGCTCTCGAATCGGTACTGCTTTCGGCGAGGGTGACGAGAGACGCTCGTGAGCGGGCTCCTGAAGCGTCTCGTCCCGATAGCCGACGACCACGAACGCTCGGTCGGACTGTTCGTGGACGGACCGAACGTGTTCCGCGACGAGTTCGACGTCGACCTCGCGGACCTCCGACGGGTCGCCGAGGAGCGTGGTCGGGTCGCCGTCGCTCGACTCTATCTGAACGAGCACGCCCCTGCAGGGCTGATTCAGGCCGCCGAGGCCCACGGCTTCGAGGTGCTGACGACGAGCGGCGACGTGGACGTGAAACTCGCCGTGGACGCCGTCGCGGGATCGGTCGCCGGCGAGTTCGACGTGCTCGCCATCGCCTCCCGTGACATGGACTTCAAGCCCGCCCTCGAAGTCGCCGCCCGTCGCGGCGTGACGACGCTCGCCATCGCGCCGGGAGCCCACGGCCGCTCGGACGCCCTCCAGCGGACGGCCCACGAGTCGGTCACCATCGGCGACTGAGGCGCGTTCCGGCCTCACGGTTCGGAAAAGCACTTACCTGAGGGAGCGAACGCCGAGTCATGCCCGGTCCAGTCTTCCTGCACGCCGACCGCGTGACCCTCCGGCCACCCGAACGGGAGGACGTCCCGTTCGTCCAGCGCTGTATGAACGACCCACGCGTCTGGCGACCCGCTCTCGACGTGAACCCGATGAACGAGGAACTCGGGACGGAGTTCTTCGAGGACGTCCTCTCGAACGAGGAGAGCGTCCACTGTCTCGTGTGTCTGGACGAGGAGCCGCTGGGCATCGTCACGCTCACCGGCTCGGAGTACGGGCCGAGCGAGACGGCGCGTGCCCGGAACGCCGAACTCGCCTACTGGCTCCACCCCGACCACCACGGAGAGGGCTACGGGTCGGACGCCGCGCGTCGGATGGTCCGGTACGCCTTCGAGGACCGGAACCTCCGGCGTATCACGGCGCGTGTCGGGAGCTTCAACGACGCGTCGGTGGGGCTGCTCGAATCGCTCGGGTTCGAACGCGAGGGGACACAGCGCGAGGCGGCGTGGTTCCGGGGGGCGTACCACGACATGCTCTGGTACGGACTCCTGCGCGAGGAGTGGGAGCGAGACGACCGATGAGCGTCGAGCCCTCGGGACGGCGAGCCATCGCCGGCGTCCAACTCTCGCTCGTGGCGGTGTTCCTCGTGCTGGCCGCGGACTACGGCGTCGACGCCGTCACCGTCGTCGCCGGCGGCCTGCTCGTCGTCGGCTGTGTGCTCGTCTCGACCGGGCTTCGTGGGTGAACGCCGGACTGACCGCTCGGAACTCGCCGCCGAACCGCCCTCGTTTTGCCGGCCGGGCTCACACCACCGTACATGAACGACGTCGACCCCGTCCTCGACGACCACCTCCACCTCGACCCGGTGAACGGTCGGGGGGTGGAGGCGGCCGAGGCGTTCGCCGACCACGGCGGCACCCACCTGCTCGTGCTCAACAAGCCCTCCTGGCACTACGACGTGCAGGTGAGCGACGCCGACGACTTCCGGGTCGCCTACGACCACACGCTCGACGTGGTGGCCGACTCGAACGACGTCCTTCCGGGGAAGGCGTGGCCCGTCCTCGGCGTCCACCCGGCGCTCGTCTCGCAACTCGTCGAACGAGGGTTCTCGCCCGAGGCCGCTCGGGACCTGATGTGCACGGGACTGGACGTCGCCGCCGAGTACGTCTCGTCGGGCGACGCTCTCGCCGTCAAGTCGGGTCGACCACACTACGACGTCGACGAGGCGGTGTGGGACGCGTCGAACGACGTGATGCGCCACGCGTTCGCGCTGGGCGCGCGTGAGGACTGCGCGGTCCAACTCCACACCGAGGGTGGCGAGGAGTTCGAGCAGGTCGCACGGTGGGCCGAGCACGAGGGGATGGCCCGCGAGCACGTCGTCAAGCACTACTCGACGGGCGGGGTCGAGGGACCGACACCGAGCGTGCTCGCGGACAAAGAGGAACTCGTGCGGGCCATCGAGCGCGACGTCCCGTTCATGATGGAGACGGACTTCATCGACGACCCGGACCGGCCGGGCGCGGTGCTCGGCCCGAAGACGGTTCCACGGCGGACGCGGTGGCTCCGCGAGGAGGGCTACGACGAGGCGCTGGAGCGGGCGCACGTCGAGACGCCTCGCCTGGTGTACGGTATCGACACTCGTGGCACGCTCTCGTGAGACAGCGGGTGGCGTCCGCATCCGAACAACGAAAAGGAATATCAGCAGTCGGTCGTAGGTGAGAGATATGAGCACTCCCGAAGGCGAGTTCTACACCGACGAACGATGGCAGAACTGGCTCGACAGACTGGACGACGAGGGTGTCGACCTCGAAGACGAGGACTCCGCGCGCCTGCGCCTGAACATGCAGGACGACGTCGTCATCGCCGTCGCCAAGATCGTCTCGGCGTACGACGACGACCACCTCTCCCAGGAGGAGGCGATGGGCGAACTCGAAGACGTCAGCGCCATCGTCCTCACCGAAATCGACCAGTTCGACGACGAGGACACGCTGATGCTCGTCGACGCCGTCCAGACCGCGATGGTCTGTGTCTTCCACTCCGCACAGGAGTACGTCGCGGCCGGTCCCGCCGATGAAGGAGACATCCAGCAGCACGTCGAGGCCGCGCAGGCCGCCGAGACCGAGGAGGACCTCGACACCGCCCACGTCCACTGCGTGCAGGCGGGGACGCTCATCCTCGACGGCGAGGAGTTCGAGATGGACTTAGAGGAGATGGAGTACGGCCTCGTCGCCGAGTGGGTCAACGGTCTCGACAGCCTCTACGAGGCGATGCGCGACCCCGAAGTCATCGAGGAAGACGACGAGTAACTCGCCTCGACGGGGACACCACGGCCGACGAAGCGCGATTCGATGCTCGGCTCTCCGGACCGACCGAGCGTCGCGTCCGAGTCGCCGACGGTTCGGTCGGTCGACGCAGTAGTTCGACAATCGACGAACTCGTCGTCGTCAAACACTTATACCAGACGAACTACCCCCACAGCAATGACAGCCGTCGGCATCGACGCCATCGAGATCCACACCGGCAAGCTCAAGTTCGACCTTGCCGAGACGCTCGCACCGGTCAAGGACAAGGACCCCGAGTACTATACGAAGGGTATCGGCCTCGCGGCCTCCTCCTTTCCCGACACCTACGAGGACATCGTCACGATGGGCGCGAACGCCGCCTATCAGTTGATGAAGCGCCGTGACCTGTCGCCACAGGACATCGGCCGTATCGACGTCGCCACCGAGTCCTCGTTCGACAACTCCAAGCCCGTCTCGACGTACATCGCGGGCTGTCTCGAACAGGTGTTCGACGGCGACTTCCACCACGCCAACAAGGGCGAGCGCAAGTTCGCCTGCATCTCGGGTACCCAGAGCCTCGACGACGCGTACAACTGGATTCGCGCGGGCCGCCACCGCGGTCGGAGCGCGCTCGTCATCGCCACCGACACGGCACTCTACGCCCGCGGTGACGCCGGCGAGGCGACCCAAGGTGCGGGTGCGGTCGCCATGCTCATCAGCGAGAACCCGGACCTCGTCGAACTCTCGACCGAACAGGGCTACGGCAGTGCCGACGAGACGGACTTCCTCAAGCCCAACCAGCAGTTCCCGAGCGTCGACGGCAAGCGTTCGGTGCAGGTGTACCTCGCACGCATGCGCGAGGCGCTGGAGGACTTCGAGTCGGTCGCCGGCGACACCCACCCCGACGACTTCGAACTCATCCCGTTCCACACGCCGTTCCCCGGCATGGTCCGCAAGGCGGGCCTGCTCGGCTTCCGGCACATGATCCGTGACACCGAAATCGAGGAACAGTTGGCCGACGAAATCGGTCGCCAGCCCCGGCCCGAAGCGTTCGACTCCGACGAGGCATACCTCGACGCCATCAGCGAGTACACTGACAAGCTGAAGGGGACCGAGACGTACCAGGCGTGGTACGACGACACCATCGCGCCGACGCTCGAGATCTCGCGTGAGGTCGGCAACTGGTACACCGGGTCGGTCCACATCGCCCGCGCGAGCGGGCTGAAGGCCGCGCTCGAAGCCGACCAGGACCTCGCGGGCGAGCGTCTGCTCGTCGGGTCGTACGGCTCCGGCGCACAGGCCGAGATTCACGCCGAGACCGTCCAGGAGGACTGGGCCGAAGAGATAGCGGCGCTCACCATCGACGAGCAGATCGAGGCACGCAGGGACATCAGCTTCGAGGAGTACGAGCGCGTCCACGACGTCCACAACCACGACAAGCAGGCCGAGGACGTCGAGGAGTTCACCTCGCCGGCCGACGAGTTCGTCTTCGACGGCTGGGGTCGCATGGGCGAGCGCAAGTACCGCTACGTCGAGTAACGACACGCCGCACCCGGCCGCCGTCGCTCGCTCCTCCGTGGACGCGCTCCGGACGGGGATATCCACGAACGCGCATCGTCGGGCCGGTCGTGGACGCTAACCGAGAGTATGATATGCACCGTCCCGGTAGTGTCTCCCATCAGATGTCCCGCCGACGGACGCCCGATTCTCCAACACCATGAGTAGTGAACACACCCCCGACGGCAGTCCCTTCGCCCCGCACACGCCGAGCGAGACGGCCGCGATGCTCGACGTACTGGGTGTCGACAGCGAGGAGGACCTGTTCGACATCCCCGAGGCCGTCCGCTTCGACGGGTCGTTCGACATCCCCGCACGCAGTGAACGCGACACGCGTCGCCACCTCGAGACGGTCCTCTCGCGCAACGAGGACGTCGTCGAGTTCCTCGGCCGCGGCCACTACGACCACTACGTCCCCTCGCTGGTCGACGCTATCTCCCACCGTTCGGAGTTCCTCACCAGCTACACGCAGTACCAGCCGGAGGTCGCTCAGGGCTTCCTGCAGGCGCTGTTCGAGTACCAGTCGATGCTCGTCGAACTGACGGGTCTCGACGTGGCGAACTGCTCGATGTACGACGCCGCCACCGCACTCGGCGAGGCGGCGACGCTCGCCACTCGCGTCCGCAGCGTCTCGGGGGCCGTCGTGCTCGTCCCCGAGTTGCTCCACGAGGGGCGTCGCGGCACGCTGGAGAACTACGTCGACGGCTCGGACCTCCGCGTCGAGTCCTACCCGATGGACGACGGGAACGTCGACGTCGACGCCCTCCGCGAGCGGATGGACGAGGACGTCGCCATGGTCTACGCCGAGAACCCGACGCTCGCCGGGACCATCGAAGAACGCCTCGCGGACCTCGGTGACCTGACCGACGACCACGACGCGCTGTTCTGTCTCGGGACGGACATCGTCGCGCTCGCGCTCCTGCAGGAACCCGCGAGCGTCGGCGCGGACGTCGTCGTCGGCGAGGCCGCTTCGCTCGGCGTCGGCTACGCCGACGGGATGGGCATGGGGCTGTTCGCCTGCGACGAGTCGTTCCTCCGGCAGGTTCCGGGGCGACTCGTCGGGGCCAGCGAGGACTCGGCGGGAATGCGTGCGTACACGCTGACGCTCCAGACGCGCGAACAGCACATCCGCCGGGAACGCGCCACCTCGAACATCTGTACGAACCAGGCGTGGGTCGCCCTGCGGACGGCCATCCACGCGGCGTCGCTCGGTCCGGAGGGGCTGGTCGACCTGGCCGACGACTGCGTGACGGCCGCGGCGGCCCTCGCCGAACGCGTCGACGACATCAGCGGGATGCGCGCACCCGTCTACGACCGCCACCACTTCCGGGAGTTCGTCGCCCACACCGACCAGCCAGCGGCGGCCGTCGCCTCGGACCTCGCCGACGAGGGGTTCGCCGTCCACGTCGTCGGCGAGCACCGGATTCAGCTCTGTACGACCGAACGCAACGACACGCAGCGCGATGCGCTGGTCGAAGCACTGGAGGACGTCGCATGAAGTACGAGCAAGCACGCTGGACCGACGACTCGGAGGAACTGTACGAACCGCTGCTCTCGGAGAAGCACACCCGCGAGGTCGAGGTCGACTCGGACCTCCCCGACCACCTCACCCGCGACTCGGTCGAACTCCCCGACCTGTCGGAACCCGAACTCGCCCGTCACTACACACGGCTCTCGCAGATGAACTACGGCGTCGAGACGGGGCCGTTCCCGCTCGGGTCGTGTACGATGAAGTACAACCCGAAGTTCACCGACGACGTGGCGGGGCACCCGAAGGCTGCGACCCACCCCGACCGTCCGGCCAGCACCCGCCAGGGGACGCTCGAACTGCGCTATCACCTGCAGGACGTGCTCGGGCGTATCGGTGGGATGGACGCGGTGACGCTCCAACCGCCCGCCGGCGCGGCCGGCGAGTTCACGGGCATCCTCGTCGCCAAGGCCTACCACCAGTCGCGCGGCGACGAGCGCTCGGAGGTCGTCGTCCCCGACTCCGCACACGGGACGAACTTCGCCACGGCGGCGATGGCGGGCTACGACGTGGTCACGCTCCCCGGCGCGGAGGACGGCCGCGTCGACGTAGAGGCACTGGAAGCCGCCGTCAGCGAGGACACAGCGGCGCTGATGCTCACCAACCCCAACACGCTGGGCCTGTTCGAGCGCGACATCGAGGCCATCGCGGACCTCGTCCACGACGCCGGTGGCCTGCTCTACTACGACGGCGCGAACCTGAACGCGCTGCTCGGCCGTGCCCGTCCCGGTGACATGGGCTTCGACATCATGCACTACAACGTCCACAAGACGTTCGCCACGCCCCACGGCGGCGGCGGCCCCGGTGCCGGCCCGGTCGGCGTCACAGACGAACTCGCCGCGTTCCTGCCGGACCCGCACGTCCGCGAGACCAACGGCGGGTTCGAGGAGTACGCCCCCGAGCACTCCATCGGGAAGGTCCACGGCTACGGCGGGAACTGGCTGGTGCTCGTCCGCGCCTACGCCTACATCGCCCGGCTGGGCGACGTCGGCCTCTCGGACGCCTCGGCGAAGGCCGTCCTCAACGCCAACTACCTCGCCTCACAGATCGACTACGACATCCCGTTCGGGCCGTTCCACCACGAGTTCGTCGCCAGCGCCGACGAGGACGCCGCCGACGTCGCCAAGCGGATGCTCGACTACGGCGTCCACCCGCCGACGACGAAGTGGCCCGAGGCCGTCTCCGAGGCGCTGATGACCGAACCGACCGAAGTCGAGAACCGGCGGTCGCTCGACCAGCTCGCCACCGCGTTCGACGCCGTGGCGAACGAGGACGTCGACACCATCGAACGCGCACCCGAGAACACCGCCGCACGTCGTATCGACCAGGTGTCCGCAGCACGCTCGCCACGGCTCTCGTGGCAGGCGCTGGACGCGGACGAGCAGTAGCGGCGACGCGTCACCTCTTCAGTCGGTCACGGAACGGGTCGGTTCCCGGCCCGAAACCGTCGCAACCGTCGCAACGCGACCGCAACGGTCGTGGCTCGTTATCACACCTCGTCACCTACCTGTCGGTGCACCATGGGACTACTCAGTCGCGTCATGAGAGGAAGCGAGCCGACGCCGCGCTATCAGTGCTCGGCGTGTAGAGAGGTGTTCGAGTCGGAGGCCACCGAGGGACCCGTCTGCCCGGTCTGTGGCGACCACAACGTCAACCCCTTCTGAACGCGGGACTCTCCCTCGGTCCGTCGCGCGTGGCGACGCAGGGTCCGTCCTCCGACCCCGCACGCCGTTCATCCCGACCAGAACGCGTCCGCACCGTGGTCGTCCTGCCAGGTGAACGCGAACAGCCGTCGGGCCGGGAGTCGGTCCAGTCGCCGCCCGTCCTCGGCGTCCCCCCGTCGTGGGGTTCCAGGTCGTCCCGTCGGCCGTGACCCGACCGTCATCGTCGACCGTGAACGCGTAGCCGGGGTCCGCGAACGCGTGGAGTCCCTCGCTGGCGAACACGACGACCGACTCGTCGCCGACGGTGGCCTGCACGACGCCACCGGCCGTCTCGACGCGACCCTCTGAGAACCCGAGGGCCTCCCCGTCGCGTTCCAGTCCGAGGACGACGGCTTTGGGTGCCAGGTCCTCGCGGCCCCACTCGCGGCCCGAACCGGTCTCTCGGTGGGCGGCCAGTCCGAAGCCGTCCACCTCGAAGTAGCGCTCGTACGGTCCCGTGTCGTAGTCGATGGGGGCCGGGTCGTCGCCGTCGCTCGCGGCCTCGCTCGCCCCACCCGGTGGGGCCAGCACCTCGCCGCGTGGGCGGCCGTCCCCGACGTCCGCTCCGTCGTCGAGCGCGTACTCCGCGGCGAACCGCTCGAACGACACGAGCGCGGCGGGCAGCACGTCGAGGTCGGTTCCCGCCAGTGGCCCGGCGATGGCCGTCCCGAGCGACTGTTTCCACTCCGACTCCGTCTCGCGGTCGTACATCACCAGGTCGTCGTCGGCGAGTTTCCCCGAGACGCCGAAGGTGAGTTCGCGGACCCCGTCGTCGGTCTCGACCCGGCGGTCGTAGACGACGGCACTGCCACAGAGCGGACACCACGTGACGGCGATGGGGACGCGCTCGTCGTCGCGTTCGACCTCGCTGTTGACGATTTCGTGGTAGTGGAGGTAGCGAACCGGGTACGCGCGAGTCGGGGCCCCCTCGACGACGATGACCTCGTCGTCGCTGTCGCCGTCGTACGTCGCTTCGTAGGTCGGGTCGTCGACGCTCGGGATGGCGTCGCGTGGGACGACCTGTCTGACGTCCATGTCGGGATGACGAGCGCCCCGAGTAAAACCCTCCCCTCGGGTTGGCGAGGAGCGGACACACTCTCGGGGTCGCCGTCGTCACCGTGACGGGGGCGATTGCTCCCGACCCCGCCTCAGGAGTCGCCTGCCACCAGCACCGACGACGAATCCGGCGGTCCCGAGCACCGCCGCGAACGCGAACGGCAGAACCAGCAGCACGTAGACGTAGGCGTTCGCTCCCGACTCGGGGGAGACGCCGACACGAACCAGTCCCGCGGCACCGACGCCGACCAGCAGGACGTACGCGAGTGCGACGCCCGTGACGAGCCCGTCGTTGAGATAGCCGTGGAGTCCGCTCACGCTGACGACTGCGGCGACGACCACGCCCTGTGAGTAGCGCCACGAGCGGAACGGTTCGGTCGGCGCGCTTCCGAGACCGTGCGACGACAGGACGACCGCGAGGTACACGGCTCCGACCACGAGGAGGAACCGGTCGGTGACACGGCGGTCCCGGCCGAACAGCCACGCCCACGGCTCGTTCCGTGTCCGGGTCATACCGTCGACTCCCACGACAGTCGACAAGTAATCACCGATGGACGAAACGAGGACGGAGGTGTCCGCGCGGCCTCGTCCCGTGGGGTACGAGCGATTCGGGCCAGACGGACCGCACAGCTATCCCCCTCGCCTCCGTGGTCCGCGTATGTTCGACGCCGACCGCGTCAGCGCCGTCACGTTCGACTCCTACAGCACGCTCGTCGACGTCGATTCGGTCGAGCAGGCGCTCGCCGACCGGGTCGACGACCCGACGCCCGTCTCCCGACTGTGGCGTGCGCGCTCGCTGGAGTACACGCTCGTCGCCAACCACGTCGACGCCTACCAGCCGTTCTACGAGATGAACCGCGACGCCCTGACCTACGCCCTCGACGTCCACGACGTCGACGTGAGCGAGGCGGAGCGCGACGACATCCTCGCCACCTACCACGAACTCGACGTGTTCGAGGACGTCCGCGAGAGCATCGAGCGCCTGCACGACGCGGGCTACCCGTGTCACGTCGTCTCGAACGGGAACCCCGAGATGCTCGACTCGATGGTCGAACACGCCGGTATCGGGGACCTGCTCGACGGCGTCGTCAGCGCTCACGAAGTGGAGACGTTCAAACCCGCCGCGGAACTGTACGAGTACGCGGCCGAGCAGGTGGGCGAACCGACCGAGGAACTGACTCACGTGAGCGCGCTGTGGCTGGACGTGCAGGGAGCGACCCACGCCGGGCTACAGGGCGTCTGGCTGAACCGCGAGAACGGGCCGTGGGAGCCGTTCGACGGGGAGCCGACGCTCGAAGTGCCGTCGATTCGCGCGTTCGCCGACCGACTGCTCGGCGGGTAGTCCGACCACGTGGCCGACGCGTTCGGGCGGTGCGTTCGGGCGGTCGGTGTCACTCAGTCGACGAGTCCCACGTCGTGGACGTGTCTCTCGAGGGCCACAGAGCTCTCGAACGTCCGTTCGCAGGCCGTACACGCGTGCTCGTCCGTCGTCTCGTTCGAGTCGTCCGTCATCACCGTGTGTCGGCGTCGCACGGAGATAACGTCTCGCTCGTCAGTCACGTCACGCTGAGAAAAGTTCTTGTTCGATGCAACTCGTCGCCATAGTAGGGACAGTATGGGAGCAACCAACAGCGGCGAGCGACGCGTCGAACTGTACGTTCGGTCGCTCGCACCGGGTGGAACGCATCGCCAGCAGGACACCGTCGTCCGTCGACTCGACGACCTCCTCGACGCTGGAGTCATCGGGGCGTACGACGTGCGCGTCTGGGGCGACCGCATCCGGCACGCCTCGGCGACCGCTCGAACCGCCGACGGTCGGCACGTCCAGGACCGACTCGCACGCATCGAGCGGTGGGCGGAGCGCGACGGCTACTCGCTCGACGGCATCTACCGCGAGGTGGAGTGTGAGTGCGCCATCACCGACGAGTCGTGGACCGAAGTTCGCTTCCCCGAAATCGCGCTCGCGGAGTTCGTCGACGACGAACTGGTCTCCCTCGCACCGTCTCGCGACCCCGACGCGGGCGAACTCGTCGGCGTCCTCGACCGACTCGCCGAACTCGACGGCACGACCGCCACGGGGAGCGAGGACGACCCCGGCGACGACCGCCGACCGGTCGAAGCGGGCCACGTCGACCACTGACCGCGCGGCGCGAACTTCAGATCGGTTCGGTCGGGTCCGGTACGTCGAGTTCTTCTTTCGCTTCGCGGAACAGGCCGTCCAGGATCTCCGGTGTCGTGGGGTGGTAGGCGCGGTCGGGAACCGTCCGGACGTCGAGGCCTCCCTCGACGACCACCTGCATCGTCTTCGCCATCACGTCCGCGTGGTAGTGCAGGCCCTGGTAGCCCAGCACCGTCCCGTCCTCGCCGACGACGAGGCGAGCGAGGCCTCGTGGTGTGTCCTTGGTCTTGAAGACGCCGTCGGAACTCGCCTCGCGGGTGACGCTGAACGCGTCGAGACCCGCTTCGGCCGCCGACGTCTCGGAGTGGCCGACGCGGGCGTAGGGGTAGACCGACAGCCCCGAGAAGACGACGTGGTGGTGGGTGTTGTGGTACTCGACGAGCGACTCACCGTCACGGTGGCGCAGGACGTTCGCGGCGGCGACCTGCGCCTGTTCCTTGGCGACGTGGAGGATGGGTTCACGGCCGTTCGCGTCGCCCACGACGAACACCCGCTCGTCGTCGCGTGCCTGCATCGTCGCACCGACCCACTCGTCGTCGGTTCCGACACCCCACGCGTCCAGGCCGAGTCCGTCGAGGGCGGGGCGACGGCCCGTGAACAGGTACAGTTCGTCGGCCTCGACCTGCCGCTCCTCACCGCCCTGTTCGTAGGTGAGACGGACGCCCTCGTCCGTCGGGTCGGCGGTTCCCGCCTCGTCGGTGTCGCCGGTCCCCACGGGAGCGACCGACTGCTCGTACGCGTTCGTCAGGACGTCGACGTCGAACTCCTCGCGGTACATGTCGAGCAGTTCGTCGCCGAAGGGGGCGTCAGCCTCGTCGAGCGGTCGCTCGTCGTGTTCGACGACGGTGACGTCCATCCCGCCGACCTCCGAGAGATACGGCACCATCTCCAGGCCGATGTAGCCAAAGCCCATCACGAGCGCCGAGTCGCCGAACTCGGTCGCGTCGAGCACGTCCGCGCTGGTCCGGTAGGGAACCGAGTCGAGTCCGGGGAGGTCGGGGACGTTCGCGGTCGAACCGGTGGCGACGACGACGTAGTCCGCGTCGACCGTCTCCTCGCCGATTCGGACCGTCCCTTCGCCGGTCAGCGTCGCCGTCTCGTGGCGGAAGGTGACGTTCTCGCGGTCGGCGAGGTCGTCGACGGCGGCCCGTCGGTGGGCCGCGAACGTCGAGACGTGTTCGTCTTTCGTCGCCACGACCCGTTCGAGGTCGACGTCGGGAGGGTCACCGGGGAGTCGGTCGTCGACGCGCGTCTGGTAGTGGTGGGCGGCGGCGGAGTAGACGTCCTTCGATGGCATACAGCCCCGGAGGATACAGAGGCCGCCGCCGGGGTCGCCGTTGTCCGCGAGGACGAGTTCGACGTCCGGTTCGTCGGCCAGTGCGTCCGCGACGGCGACCCCGGCGCTCCCGTAGGCCCCGATGATGACGACACGTGTCATAACAGAGGACCGTCGGGAACCCGCTTAGCGCTTCGGCCCTCGTGCGGGCGGGGACACGTCACCAGCGCCACCGCTCGTCACCGGTTCCGAAAACGGAGAAGGGTCGGTACGAAGCCGTTCAGGCGTCCTGTGGCTTCGTGCGTTCGATAGGGTAGGCGACGTCGGACTGGATCCACGCTCCGTTCGCTTCCGGGTCGTAGATGATGACCTGCCCGTCTTCCAGTTCGAGGGCGACACAGTCCGGTTCCGTCGTCGATTCCGTCCGCGACTCGTCGTACGTCCGTGTGCTCATTGTTGGGGATTCGTCTTTCGTCGTCGAACCGTTCGACATTCGATAGTATGTCATGGAGTAGCATAAGTCTTCTACTCTCGTGTGTCGGGTCCACACATCGTCACCCGACGGCACACACCCGATACCGACGCCGTTCGGTCTGTGCGAGACGTTCGCACGTCCGGTCGAGCGTTAACCCGTCGGGCCGCTTCCGGGCGGATATGAACCGACGGACGTTCCTCGCGGCGACCGGAGTCGCACTGGGGGCGCTCGCCGGCTGTCTCGGTGCCGGACGCGAGTCCGAGGGCGGGTCGGGACCGCCGTCGACGGACGCCCCGCTCCCACTCGCTCACAGCCCTGCCTTGCTCCGCGAACACACCGTCTCGGGTGGCCCCGGCAAGGACGGCATTCCGGCCATCGACGAGCCACGGTTCGTCGACGCGACGGCCCCGGCCCTCGACGACGGCGACGTCGTGTTCGGGGTCGAAATCGATGGCGACGCCCGCGCGTACCCGCAGGACGTGCTCGTCTGGCACGAGATCGTCAACGACACCGTCGGCGGGCGTCCGGTGAGCGTCACCTACTGCCCGCTGACGGGGACCGCACTCGGCTTCGAGCGCGGCGACACGTCGTTCGGCGTCTCCGGGGACCTCGTCAACTCCAACCTCGTGATGTACGACCGTGCCACCGACAGCCGGTGGCCCCAGGTCGTCGCCACGGCCATCGACGGTCCGCTCGAAGGCGACTCGCTCCGCCAGTTCCCGGTCGTCTGGACGACGTGGGGTCGCTGGCGAACGGCGTACCCCGACACCGACGTGCTCTCGACGGACACCGGATACGTCCGGAACTACGACGACGACCCGTACGGAGGGTACAACCCGACGACCGGCTACTACGCGAGTTCCGGCACCCTGTTCGCCCCGCTCCACGAGGACGACCGCTTCGAGCCGAAGGTGCCGTTCCTCGTGACCCGAGGGCCGTCGTCGGAGGCCACCGACCGACCGTCGGTCGCCGTCCACAAGGCGACGCTCCGCGAGCGTGGCGTCCTCGCGGCCGGCCGGTCCCTCGCCGTCTCCGACCCCACTCTCGACACGGGCTACCTCTACCGGACCGGTCCGGACACACCCGACCCCGGAGCGTTCTCGTGGACGGACGGTCGGGTCCGTGGCCCCGACGGGACGTACGCCCCGTCGGCGGTACCGCTGCCCGCGACGACGACGTTCGACGCGATGTGGTTCGCGTGGGTCGGTTTCTACCCCGAGACGGAGGTCCATGCCTGACGCCACCGTCGTCACGCGGTCCCGACGGACCGTCGGTCACACTCGCCGTGCGGTCGCGTTCGCGCTCTCTCGTCGGGACGGCGTGGCAGTGTTCGGCGTCGTCACCGCCGCCTACCTCCTCGCGTACCTCGTCGTCGTCGGACACCTCGGTCCCGGTGACGGTACGTGGGGGGTGACGGTCGTCTCGGACCCGCTGTCACGAGCGCTCCGCCCCCGTGGCGCGTTCCGGTTCGAACCGGTCGCCGGTCTCGCTGCCGGGCCGGTGAGACTGCTCGTCGCGCCGCTGACGCTCGCGGTCGGTGGCGTCCTCGCGGCACTCGTCGGCGTCAACCTCTCGCTGTCGTCGCTCGCCGTCCGCCAACCGACCGCGTGTGGGCTCTCGCCGTCGACCGGCGTGCTCGCCGCCGTGCCCGGTCTGCTCTCGGGGGCGGCGTGCTGTGGGCCGACGGTGCTGCTCGTCCTCGGCGTTCAGGCGTCGGGACTCCTCCTCTCGGCGTTCTCCGTGCTCGTTCCGGTCTCGACGCTGTCGTTGCTCGTGAGTCTCGTTCTCGTCGGTCGATACGTCTCGCCGGGCGGCGCGACCGCTCGTGACTCGTTCGACTCGTCGTGAGAACTCTCCCGTCGATACCGGTCAGGCCTGTACGTCGGCGTCGCTCTCGATGTCACCGATGCGGACGAAGCCGTAGTCACACTCGCTACAGCTCCACTTCGTCTTCTCGCCGAGGTGGACGAGCGTGCTCGCCGTCCGCCAGAACGTCCGTTCTTCACCGCACTCCGGGCAGTAATGTTGGGTCTCGAGGCTCATACTCCCGTCTCCTCCCGCGTCGCACTTCACGCTTCGCTTTCGCCGACACCTGCCCCGGCCGAGCGGCGCACGCGCCGGGCGGCCGAGCGCGGTCGGCTATAAGTCGATGGCGCGTGAGGACGGCGTATGAAGATCTACACCGGCCGTGGCGACGAGGGGATGACCGACCTCCGGAACATGTCCCGCGTCTCGAAGACCAGCGCACGCATCGAGGCCTACGGTACGGTCGACGAGGCCAACGCGCTCATCGGCGTCGTCCGTCCGTCGGGCCACGACGACGTCGACGAGCACCTCCGAGCCATCCAGAACCACCTCCACATCATCCAGGCGGACTTCGCGGACCCGGACGACGACAGCGACGTCCCCCGCATCGGCGAGGCGGCGGTCGACGAACTGGAGGCGTGGATGGACGGCTACGACGACGAACTCGACCCGCTGTCGTCGTTCATCCTCCCCAGCGGGAGCGAACCGGGCGCGAAACTCCACCACGCCAGAGCGGTGGTCCGCCGGGCCGAACGCCGAGCGGTGGAGTTGGCCGCGAGCGACCCCGTCAACGCCGAGGCCATCGCGTACCTCAACCGCCTGTCGGACGCGCTGTTCGTCTTCGGTCGCGTCGTGAACAAGCGAGAGGGCGTCCCCGAGGAGTCACCGACGTACTGAGGTCACCGGACAAGGGAATCGTTAAGTCCCGCGACCGATTTTTCACGACTGCGGGTTGGTGATCTAGGCCGGTTATGATACCTCCTTCACACGGAGGAAGTCGGCGGTTCAAATCCGCCCCAACCCATCCTCGCGTCACAACGGCCGTGAGCGAAGCGAGCGGTCCGTGGTTCACGGTCCGCCTCGGCCGTCTTCGCGTTGCGGTGCGTGCGTCTCGCTACTCACCGAGTGCAAAAAAGCCGAAGCGGTCGTTACTGCTCGCGGCGTGCGAGGAGGGCGACAGCCAGTAGCGCGACCACGGCCACCACGACACCGAAGCCGGGGCCGAAACCACTGGAGGAGTCCGTCTCCTCGCCACCCTGCACGATGCCTGCCTCGTCGGAGGAGTTGTTGACCGGTGCGCCCGGCCCGGCGGCGGCCTCCTCACCGTCGGTGGTGGTCACGGGCGACTCGCTGTCGTCGGTCGGTGTTCCGTCGTCGGTCGGTGTTCCGTCGTCTGTCGACGTGCCGTCGTCGGCTTCGGTCGGCGTGTCGGTGTCGTCGGACCCGCTCGGTTCGGTCGTCGACTGGTCCGTGTCGCCGCTCTCGTCGGTCGACGAGTCCGAGTCGTCGCTTCCGCCATCGCTGGCCGAGTCGGAGTCGCTACCCCCATCGTCGGCCGAGGAATCGGAGTCGTCGGACGAGTCGGTGTCGTCGCCTCCCGCCGAGGAGTCGTCACCATCGTCAGCGGACTGACTGGAGTCGTCCGTCGACCCGTCGTTCGTGGAGTCGTCGCCGTCGTCGGTCGACTCCGACCCGTCGTCGGTCGACGAATCGTCGCTCGTCTCGGAGTCGCCGGCGTCCGTCGAGGAGTCGTCCGACGAGTCCGAGTCGTCGCTGGTGCTCTCGTCGGTGTCGTCGTCTTCCGCCTCGGTGTCGTCGGTGTCGTCGGTGTCGCTGTCGTCGGACTCGTCGGGGGTGGTCGTTCCGTCGTCGGCACCGCCAGTGTCGCCGTCGTCCGACTCGTCGGACTGGTCGCCGTCGGATGCACTTCCGTCACCGGAGTCCGGCGACTCGGTCGTGTCGTCGGGAGACTCCGTCTCGTCGGGTGAGTCCGTGGTGTCGTCGGGTGTCTCGGTCTCGTCGGGTGTCTCGGTGTCCTCTACCGGCGCGTCGGCGCTGACCGCGAGCGAGTAGGCGTCGAAGCCGGTCATACCGCCGCTCACTTCGATGTAGTACTCGCCGTCGGCAGGTGCGGTGGCCGAGAGTTCGGGCGGGTCGCACGGCCCGGCACCGGGCGTGCAGCTCGTCTCGACTTCGTCGAGGACCGTGCCGTCCGCGGTGAGGATGCGGACGTCGTAGGAGTTGCCGATACGACCGACGCCACGGTCCACGTCGGCGGTGATGGTCGAGCCTTCGGCGGCGGAGACGACGTAGTAGTCCTCGTCGCCCTCACCGAGGACGGCGTCGATGGTCGCGGACCCGGAGAGCGACGCGGCGCTACTCGTCTGGTCGTTCGACTCGTAGTCGTCGGGGGCGGCCGTGTCGACGGTGAAGCGGTACTCCTGGGCGTCCTCTTCCGGCAGGCTGCCGGAGTACGTGAACTCGACGGTGTACTCGCCGCCCTGTGCGGCCTGTCCACCGAACAGTTCGGGGTCGACGAACTCGCCGTTCTCGGTGGCGAACTCCTCGCCGTCGGGACCGTAGACGGTCGCCGAGACGACGTCGGGTTGGCCGACGAGTGCGGAGACGCGGACGTAGTCCCCCTGTTCGACGTCGAAGGTGTAGGTGTCGCTGGTGTCGCCCGTCGAGAGCGTGTCGGTCTGCTCCGAACCGACCGTCGCGTCCTTGGGGTCACCGTCGTCGACCTGCTGTGGCTCCTCGCTCGGTGCTTCGAAGCTCGTGTACATCGAGTAGGCGTCGTAGCCGCGGATGCCGTCCTCGCCGGGAGCGACACGGACGTAGTAGGTGCCGTCCGACGGGGCGGTCGTCGAGATACCCTGTGGGTTGCACGGCCCGGCACCGGGCGTGCAGACGCTCTCCGTCTCGGCGAGGACGGTGCCGCTCCCGTCCAGTATCTGGACCGAGTAGGAGTTGTCGAGGAGGTTCTCGTCACGGTCGAGGTCGGCGACGATGGCCGTCCCTTCCGCGGCCTCGAAGCTGTACCAGTCCTCCTCACCCTCGCCGAGTTCGGCGTCGACGGTCGTCGTCTCCTGGAGCGTGGCCGCCGAACCCGTTCCGCCGTTCGGTTCGTAGTCGTCGGGGGCGACGACGTTCACCTCGAAGTCGTACTCGACGGGGGTCGCTTCGGAGTACGCGGAACCGCCCTCGAAGACGACGCGGTACTCGCCGGTCTCGGGTGCCTCTGCACCCCGAAGAATCCACTCGGGGTAGAGCTCGAACGTCTCGAGTTCCTGCCCGGACGGCCCGAGGATGGTCATGTCGACGCCGGTCGCTGCGCCGTTGTACGTGCCGACACGCAGGTACTCGCCCTGTTCCGCCTCGAACGTGTAGACGTCTCTCGTGTCGTTCTCCGACAGCGAGTCGCTGTACTCCTGGCCCAACTGGACGCTGGTCGAGTCGTTACCGGCGTCCTGGAGCGCGGCACTCGCGCCGAGGCCGACGACCCCGAACGCGCCGCTGGCGACGACGAGCAGGGCTACGGAGAGAGCAGCGATTCGTTGGAGAGCAACCCGGGCGCGGGAACTGTCCGACTTCTCAGTCGGTCTTCTACGGCGCATAATCGTTCGGTTCACCATCCCGTTGTAAATATGTTGACAAAAAGTCACACGGTAGTGAGTCTCATCGAACGATGACTGTGGTTGCGAGAGATACCTGTTCGCTCGACGCGCGCCTCTCTCGGGTCCGAACGGCGGCGACCGCCGGAGCGTCCGTCTCGCGCTGTCGGGCCGCGTTCGGTCCCGTGTCTCCCGTCGGCGGAGTCAGTTATAGGGACTCCCGCCCTCGGTCCGTGCGTGACGTTTTCCATCTGTGTCAGAGAGGAGTACCGGCCCGCCGATGGGGAGGCGGCCGCGTTGCTCGACGAGGAGGACTCGGCCGACCACTACACGCGCTTCGGCGTGGCCGTCACCACCAGACTCCCCGGCGTCGGAACGCTCTGTCCGTTCGTCGGCGAGAACGGTGCTATCGCCACCCAGAGTCTCGTCAACGTCCGACTGGGCCGGAAGGGGATCGCCTACCTCGACGACGGACTCGCTATCGACGCCGCACTGGAGGCGCTGCTCGACGCCGACGATGGGCGTGCACAGCGACAGCTCCACGGCGTCGACCGGGACGGGACGTTCGCGTTCTCCGGCGAGGAGTGCAACGACTGGTACGGCCACCACGTCGGGGAGAACTACACGGTCGCGGGGAACCTGCTCACCGGGGAGTCGGTCGTCGAGGCGGTCGCCGAGGCGTACGAGGCCACCGCGAACGACGACGAGCGACCGCTCGCCGAGCGCCTCGTCGACGCGCTCGCCGCGGGACACGCCGAGGGTGGCGACAGACGCGAGGACCTCCCCATCCAGAGCGCGGCGTTGCGCGTCGTCTCGGACGAGCCACGGGACTACTCGCCGTACTACGACGACCTGCGCGTCGACGCCAGCGAGACGCCCGTCGCCGACCTCAAGGAGACCTACGAACTCGCGCGCCAGGGGTACGAGGACGTCCTCGACAAGTACGACGACGGCGAGGAGGACGACCCGGACGCGGAGTGAACGAGCGGACGAACACGGGCGAGAGAGCCCCACCGCGCTGTGTCACGGGACCCTGGGACGACCCGCTCACTCCCGTGGGTCGTGGGCGCGGTCACCCCACACCAGTTTCTCGGGGATGCGGACGTGGGTATCGTGCTCGACGGTGAGCTGACAGGAGAGGCGTGGGTAGCCAAAGCGGGCGGCCAGTCGGTCGTGCCAGTGCTCGGGCGCACGTGGAGTGAGTACACGAACGCCACAGGTCGCACACAGCCCCCGACCGCCGCAGTTGACGCGTTCGGTGACCGACGTGTACGGCGAGCGGCCGGCGTCCAGTAGCGCCCGGCGGAGGTTCGTCCCCGGCGTGACCGACAGCACCGTCGTCTCGCCGTCGTGGTCGACGGTCAGCGTCACCGGCGCTCCCCCGTCGCCCGTCGCGTCGTCCGCACCCGTCGATTCGCCGGTCATGGTCGTCGTTCGGTCGCCGACGAGTTACGCCTTGCCGGTCGCGCCGCCGCCCGAATCCGACGAGTTTTCGGGGGGCACGGCCGACCCTCCGCCATGACCGACGAGCGTGGTCCGCGGGTCGTCGTCGACGACGACCGCGAGGCGGCCCTCGACATCCGACGGGCGGTGTTCGTCGAGGAGCAGGACGTGCCCGAGGAACTGGAACTGGACGAGTACGACGACGCCCCCGACACCGACCACGTCGTCGCCTACGACGGCGAGACGGCCGTCGGGACGGCCCGACTGCGCCCCTCCGGGACGGCGGCCCCCGACCCGGTGGGGAAGGTCCAGCGGGTCGCCGTCCTCGCCGACCGGCGGGGCGATGGGTGGGGAAGCCGACTGATGAGACGGGTCGAGACGCTGGCGCGGGAGCGTGGCTACGAACGGCTCACCCTCGACGTCCAGACACAGGCCCGCGGGTTCTACGAGCGCCTCGGCTACGAGGTAGTCGACGAGACGGAGTTCGTGGACGCTGGTATCCCTCACGTTCGGATGGAAAAGCGGGTGTGACGGCGAGAGAGACGGACCGCGCTCGGCCACTCAGCGCTCGGTTCGGATGCGGTACTCGTCGCGCGCGGCCTGGAGCGCCGCGGCGAAGATGGCGAGGTAGTCGACGACGTCGAGGTCCTCCAGTCGGTCGCTGGCGACGCGACTCGCGCTCGACGTCTGCACTTCGAGCGCCTCGTCGCTCTCGTCGTCCTCGTCGCCCTGCGTCGAGACCCTGTCGATGGGGTCCTCGTCCTCGTCGTCGACGCGCTCGACGGCGTCCTCGGTGTCGCTCGACGACGACCCCTTGCTCCGGCCACGAAGCTTGAGCACGACGAACAGGACCGCCAGCAGACCCAGCGCGCCGACGACGCCTTTCACCTTCCCGCCGCCTCGCTCTATCTCCTCGATTTCGACTTCCTCGGCGATGTCTGAATCGGTCATTGTCGGTTCGAGAGGTTCGCCAGCCGCGTATTTAGTCGCTCAACTGCCGGAGATACTGGCCGCCACTCGGCGGAGACCACCGCGAACGCCGAGGAGACGGGTGCGTCGAGCGGTCGGCCGCTCAGTCGCGCTCGTGGAACACGACGTCGACGGGGTCTCGCGGGTGCATCGTGAGCGACGGTCGCAGTTCGAGGTCGGGGTCCGACACCAGTTCCGGCGAGTAGCGCCGCAGTATCAGGCTCATGATGATCTTCGCCTCGACCAGCGAGAACTGCCGGCCGATGCACGCCCGTGGGCCGGCCCCGAACGGGAAGTACGCGTAGGGGTGGCGTTCGCGGACCCGTTCGGGCGTCCAGCGCTCGGGGTCGAACCTCTCGGGGGCCTCCCAGTAGTCGGGATGGCGGTGGAGCACCCACTGGGGGACCATCAGCAGCGAGTCCGCCGGGACGCGATACCCGCTCAGTCGCACGTCGACGTTCGACTGTCGGAACAGCGTGTAGACCGGCGGCAGGACGCGCATCGTCTCTTTGAGTACCCGTTCGGTGTACGAGAGGTCACGCAGGTCGCTCATCCCCGGCAGTTCGCCCTCGTCGAGGACCGAATCGACCTCCTCGTGGAGGCGTTCGAGCACGTCCGGGAGCTGGCCGACCTGGTGAAACGCGTAGGTGAGCGTCAGCGCGGTGGTGTCGTGGCCCGCCAGCAGCATCGTCATCATCTCGTTGCGGACCTGCTCGGTCGTCTGGTCGCCCGCCGCTTCGGCCCGGAGGAGCCGCGAGAGGAAGTCCTCGCCGTCGACGTCGCCCGCGCGACGCCGGTCGATGAGGTCCTCGACGATTCCCTCCAGCGTCGCCAGCGACTCGTTGTACTCGCGGTTGCTCGGCGTCGGCACCCACGCCGGCGTCAGGAAGCGAATCGGGTCCGGTTCGAACCGAGTTCCCAGCGGTTCGAGGTTGTCCTGGACGGCGTAGACCGTCTCCTCGTCGGGGTCGACCCCGAACATCGCGCCGACGATGACGTCGACGGTGAGGCGGGCGAGGGGGAGTTGGACGTCGAACGGCTCTTCGACCGGCCAGTCGTCGAGGGCGTCCGTCGTCTTCTCGCCCATCGTCTCGACGAGGCTGGCGATGCGGCCCATGTTGAACGCCGGCTGGGCGATAGACCGCTGTTGTTCCCAGTAGTCGCCCGTCGAGAGGAGGAGGCCGTCGCCCAGCAGTCCCGTCAGCGCGTCGTCCTGGAAGTCCGCCTTCCGGAACGCCGCCTCGTCGTTCATCAGCACCGTCTCGACGTCGTCGGGGTTCATGAGGATGAACGTATCGAGCGGCCCGAGTTGGAATTTGGCGATGTCGCGGTACGCGCGACGGACCGCGTCCATGAACCGGAACGGGTCACGCGCGTAGTCGAACGTGCTGCCCACCACCGGCGGTTCCGGCGGTCCGGGCGGCTGGGTGTCCATAGAGAAAGGACGGTCCAGCGGGCGATAAGGGTTGGTTCGGTCGGGGTTCGGTAGTGTGGTTTCGGTGGGGACGGATGGTGGGGACGTCCGCCGGTCTGCGCTCACCGAACGGTGTAGCCACCGTCGACGACGACACACGCCCCCGTCATGTACCGCGAGGCGTCGCTGACGAGAAACAGCGCCACGGGGGCGACGTCCTCCGGCCCGGCGATGTCGTCCATCAGCATCTCGTCGCTCCACACCTCGTCGATGTTCGGGTCCACCGCGTCGGCCTGGTCGGTGTTGTCCGTCCGGACGTACCCCGGTGCCACGGTGTTGACGCGGATGTCGTGTTCGGCCCACTCGGAGGCCAGTTGGCGCGTGAACGCCTCGACACCGCCCTTCGAGGCGTTGTACGCGACCTGTCGCTGCGGGTAGTTGGCGACGAGCGCCGACATCGAGGAGACGCTGAGGATGGTCCCACCGCCCGACTCTATCATCTCGCGGCCGACGTGTTTCGAGCAGCAGAACGCCCCGCGGAGGTTGACGTCGACCACCGAGTCCCACTCCTCGACGGTCATCGTCTCCGCCGCCTCGTGGACGACGATACCCGCGTTGTTGACGAGTACGTCGATACTGTCGAACGCCTCGACGACGGCGGCGACCATCGACTCGACGCTCTCCTCGTCGGCCACGTCCACCTCGACGGCGAGCGTCTCGACACCCGTCTCCTCGGCGATTTCGGTGGCCGTTTCCTCACCCGACTCGACGTCCCGGTTGGCGACCACGATGTCCGCGCCCGCCTCGGCGAGTGCCTGCGCGATGGCTCGGCCGATACCGCGGTTCCCGCCGGTGACGATGGCCGTCTGCCCGTCGAGTCTGAACCTGTCGAGAACGGTCATGGTCCAGTGACAGAGCGTGCCGTGATAACACGTTCGGGCTTTTGTGGGTGGCCCGCGAGTCCCGACCATGCGCGCTGCCGTCCTCACCGAACCACACGAGTTCCGACTCGAAGACCGTCCGCGGCCCGACCCGGCCGTAGACGAGGTGCTCGTCGCCATCGGCGACGTCGGCATCTGCGGGTCGGACGTCCACTACTACGAACACGGCCGCATCGGCGACTACGTCGTCGAGGAACCGCTCGTCCTCGGTCACGAAGCGGCCGGTGAGGTGGTCGCGGTGGGCGACGACGTCACCTCGCTCGAAGCCGGCGACCGGGTCGCCCTCGAACCGGGAGTCCCCTGTCGGCGCTGTGCGCACTGCAAGCGCGGCGAGTACAACCTCTGTCCCGACGTGACGTTCATGGCGACACCACCGCACGACGGCGCGTTCGCCGAGTTCGTCGCGTGGCCCGCCGACTTCACGTACCGACTGCCCGACCACGTCTCGACCACCGAGGGGGCGCTCTGCGAACCGCTCTCGGTGGGCATCCACGCCTGTCGGCGTGGTGAGGTCGAGACGGGTGACACCGTCCTCGTCGCCGGTGCGGGTCCTATCGGGCTGCTGGTGCTCGCCGCAGCACGAGCGGCGGGTGCGACGGACGTGCTCGTCACCGACGTCGTCGACGAGAAACTCGCGTTCGCCGACGAGCGTGGGGCCGACCGCACCGTGAACGTCGCCGAGGCGGACCTCGAACCGGTCGTCACGGAGTGCACCGACGGTGAGGGGGTAGACGTGGTAATCGAGGCCTCCGGCGCGGAACCGTCGATTCGCTCGACGCTCGACGTGGTTCGACGCGGGGGCGTCGTCGTCCTCGTCGGCCTCGCCAGCGAGGCGACGGTTCCGTTCGACGTGCTGGACGTGGTGGACAACGAACTCGACGTGCGTGGGTCGTTCCGCTACGAGAACACCTACCCGGCCGCCATCGACCTGCTCGCGGACGGTGCCGTGGACGTGGGCGGGTTGGTCGACTTCGAGATGGGGCTGGACGACGTAGACGATGCGTTCCAGCGAGCGCAGGAGCCAGCGGTGGTGAAGGGGATGATTACGTTCGAGTGACGACCCGCGAGAACGGCAGAACGTGAGAGCTGCGACGCCCGCTCAGAGCAGGTCTTCGACGTTGTCGGCGACCTCCTCGGGGGTGTCGCCGACGGGGACGCCCGCGTCCTGTAGTGCCGAAATCTTCGACTCCGCCGTCCCGGTTCCGCTGCCGGAGACGATAGCGCCCGCGTGGCCCATGCGCTTTCCGGGGGGTGCCGTTCGACCGGCGATGAAGCCGGCGACGGGCGTGTCCATGTGTTCGCCGATGAACGCGGCGGCCTCCTCCTCGTCCTCGCCACCGATCTCACCGCACATCACGACGGCGTCGGTGTCGGGGTCGTCCTCGAACAGGCCGAGGGCGTCGACGAAGTCCGTCCCGATGATGGGGTCGCCACCGATACCGACGGCGGTGGTCTGACCGATACCGCGCTGGGTGAGACTGTCGACGACCTGGTAGGTCAGCGTCCCCGAGCGGGAGACGAGACCGACGTTGCCCGACGAGAAGATGTTGCCCGGCAGGATGCCGAGTTTCGCCTCGCCGGGCGTGATGAGACCGGGGCAGTTGGGACCGACGAGGTGCGTGTCGGTCTCCGAGAGGCGCTTGTAGACCCGCGCCATGTCCTGCTGGGGGACGCCCTCGGTGATGGCGACGACGAGGTCGAGGTCCGTGTCGAGCGCCTCGAACATTGCGTCGGATGCGAACGCCGGCGGGACGAAGACGACGCTCGCGTCGGCGTCCTCCTCGTCGACGGCGGTCGAGACCGTGTCGTAGACCGGGATGCCGTCGACCTCCTGCCCGCCCTTGCCGGGGACCGCACCGGCGACGACGTTCGTCCCGTAGTCGACCATCTGCTGGGTGTGGAACTTGCCTTCCCCACCGGTGATGCCCTGTACCACTACGCGCGTGTCGTCGTCTACGAGAATGCTCATTTGTCTGCCTCCGTGTCCGCGTACTCGACGGCGCGCTGGACGGCGTCCTCCAGCGTCTTCTCGACCGTCACGAGGTCGGTGTTCAGGATCTCCATTCCCTCCTCGGCGTTCGTCCCGGCGAGACGGACGACGACGGGTTTGGGAATCTCGTCGAACGATTCGAGCGCTTCGTTGATACCCTTCGCCACCTCGTCACCACGGGTGATGCCGCCGAAGATGTTGAACACGACACTGTCGACGTTCTCGTCGGAGAACACCATGTCCAGTGCGTTCGCGACACGGGACGCCTTCGCGCCGCCCCCGATGTCGAGGAAGTTGGCGGGCTCTCCTCCATAATAGTCGACGAGGTCCAGCGTCGTCATGACGAGGCCCGCGCCGTTGCCGATGATACCCGTGTTGCCCGAGAGTCGGACGTAGTCGAAGCCGTACTCGTCGGCCTTCGCTTCGAGGTCGTCCTGAGCGGTGTCGCCCTCCTCTTCCATCTCCCGCAGGTCGGCGTGGCGGAACAGCGCGTCGTCGTCGATGTTCATCACGGCGTCCGCACAGACGACCTCGCGGTCGCTCGTGATCATCACCGGGTTGACCTCGATGTCCGTCGAGTCCTTGTCGTCCCAGAGCTGATACAGCGTCGTCAGGACGCTCGCGACGTCCATCGCCACGTCGCGCTCGACGCCGGCGTCGTAGACGGCCTTGCGCGCCTGGAACGGGTGCATCCCGAACGACGGGTCGACGTGGACGCGCGAGATGGCCTCGGGCGTCTCCTCGGCGACCGACTCGATGTCGACGCCGCCTTTCGTCGAGACCATGGCGACCGGTTTGCCCTCGTTGCGGTCCATCGTGACGCCGACGTAGAGTTCGTTGACGAAGTCGACGGCCGCCTCGACGAGCACGCGGTCGACGTGCAGGCCCTTGAGGTCCATGCCGAGGATGCGGTCTGCGGCCTCGCGTGCCTCCTCCTCGGAGTCGACGAGTTCGATACCGCCGGCCTTCCCCCGGCCGCCGACCTGTACCTGCGCCTTGATGGCGACCGGGTAACCCACGCGGTCGGCCGCCTCGACGACCTCGTCGACGCTCGCGGCGAGTTCCGAATCGGGTACCGGAAGCCCCGCGTCGGCGAAGACCTGCTTCGCCTGATACTCGTGGAGTTTCATCGCCTGTAGGCGCGTTCGGACCCCGCTTAAATCCCGACGGTTCCGGTATGGTTCGCGTCTCCCCGTGGCCTCACGACGGCCCTGCTCCCGAGTTCGCCACCGCGGTAGACTGATGACGAAACCCATCAACCGGACCCGTGACCGAGAAACAGCCGTTCTCGGAGTTCTCGCTCGTGGTCGGCGTGGCGCTCCTCTCGGTCGGTGCGGTACTGTTCGTCGCCGGTACTCCGGCAGCGGCCTGGTGGCTCTTCACCGCACTGGGGCTCACCCTCCTCGTCGGCGTCGTGGGAAAACGACTGTTCTCACCGTCGCTGTCGAACGAGGCCAGCATCGAAGGCCCTGGACGGGGACTCGCGTTCATGCTCCTGAGCGTGTCGATACGCTACGAGATGTACCTGTTGGGACTCCCGGTGTTGGACCTCCTCGACGGAGCCCCGGAAGTGGATAGTGTCGTCGTGGTCGCGGCCGGCCTCTGGGTCGCAACCGCCGGCGCGTGTTCGTCGTCGGCCTCGCCGAGTTCACCGGCGTCGACCGACCTGCCGAACGCTGACGGTCCTGGGGACGAGCGCACGATACGACCTCCTGGCAGGGTTCGTCACCATCCGAGAGAAACCGCTTGGCTACTGCCCGGACGAGCGTGTCCGCATCCGGTCGGCCAACTGCGTCGAGACGCTCGACAGCCGTGACGCGCCCAGCGCGGCGACGACGAGTCCGCCCATCGTGTTGTAGAACAGGTCGAGGACCGTGTCGCCCAGGCCGTACTGCGTGAGCACCTCGTTCGCCCCCAACAGCGACGAGACGACACCGATGTAGAACTCCAGCAGTTCCCAGACGACGCCGAACGCCATCACGAACAGCAGGATGGCGAGGAACATGAACCGTGGCGGCAACCGGATGGCCGTCGAGTACTGCTGGAGTGCCAGCAGCGTCGCCAGGGCGGCCCCGGCGACCAGCGACGAGGACATCGCGTGGGTCAGGTGGTCCCACCACCAGGTCCCGGCGTAGAGCGTGAAGTCGATGCCGGGAATCGCCAGCGTCCCCAGCGCGTGGAGGAACATCGCCGCCGTAATCCAGAGGACGAGACCGACCCCGAGCGTCAGGTCGAACCGTCGTGCCAGCAGGTTCGGGAGGAACGTCACGAGCAAGCCGACGCCGGCGTTGACCGCGACGCCGCCGTTGCCCGTCAGGAGGCCGACGAGGAACATCCCGGCGATGAGCACCTGGAGGACGCGGACGAGTGCGCTCTCACGGGCCGGTGAGAGCCGACGTCGTCGGGCCGCCTCGGTGCTGGGGGTGCGTTCGCTCATGCCGCGACCCCCTCGATACCCTCGGCGTCCAGTGTCGCACGGAGTTTCCGGCGGAAGTACCACCGGAAGACGCCGCCAGCGACGAGACTCGCCAGCAGTGCGGCGGTGAAGACGGTCATCAACTCGTCGTTCGTCTCCAGGAACGTCGTTCCGAGGAACCGTGCGGAGGCGGCCGACCCGAGCGCCCAGAACCCCGTGAACGCGAGCGTCGTGACGACGACGAACCCGACGGCGACGTTGGGCGTCATCCTGAGGGCCGTCGTCGACTGGAGCGCCACGATGGCGAGCAACGCGAGCGTCGCTATCCCGACACCGTCGACGACGTCCCCGAGGAACGTCGGCCCGTACGCGCCGGCCCCCACCGGTATCGTGGCGACGAACAGCAAGAACCACGGGACGGTCCGCTTCCACGACCGGTAGACCAGCGGCGGGACGAGCGCCACCGCGGCCGTCGCCGCCGCCAGTACCGTGTCGACCAACAGTCCCTCCAGGAGGTAGACGACCGTTCCGAGCACCATCAGTACCGTGAAGAACCACGCGATAACCGCGTTCACCCGCCGATCCCTGACGAACCACTCCTCCGGTAACTGCTGTTGACTCATGTTGCACCTCGACGGAAGCGCGACGGTGGGCGCGGCCGCTCGTCACACCCCGACTCGTCGTGAGAGTCGGTACCCAACGACGTGAACCTATCGGGCGACTGACTCGTCTCCGGACCTGTCCGGGGACGAACTCGTCAGTCGTCGAGGTCGGCGTACATGCGCGCCAGTCCGCACTCCGGGCAGACCGCCGCACCGAGGGGGTGTTTCTCCTTGACACCGAGGCTCCCGAGGAGTCCCTCGCGGTTCTCGTCGGAGACGACGCGGACGGTGAACCCATCGTCGGTCCGCACCGTCATCGATTCGAGCGTCACGCCACAGTCCGGACAGCGTCGGTCCACTGGAGGGGCCATGCGACACGCTCGTCGCCCTCGGGCAAAAACTGTTGACCTCACTCGCGCCACCTACGCTTTTGCCACGGGGCGACGACCTCCCGGTATGCACGCAGTTCGTTACCACGAGACTGGTGGTCCCGACGTACTACAGGTCGACGACGTCGACCCGCCGGACCCCGGCCAGGGCGAGGTCCTCGTCGACGTCCACGCCGCCGGCGTCAACCCCGTCGACACCTACTTCCGGACCGGCGCGTACCCCGTCCCCGAACTCCCGTGGACTCCCGGGTCGGACCTCGCGGGCGTCGTCGGTGCGGTCGGTCCCGGTGTGGAGGCGTTCACGGTCGGCGACCGGGTGTTCGGAACCGGCCTCGGCCGGACCGTCCAGGGGAGTCACGCCGAACAGGTCGTCGCCCCCGTCGACCACGTCGCGGTGCTGCCCGACGACGTGTCGTTCAACGAGGGGGCGGCCGTCGCACTCGTCGGCGTCACCGCGTGGCGGGCGCTCGTCGGGTACGCCGACCTCGAACCCGCCGAGACGTGTCTGGTCCACGGTGCGAGCGGCGGCGTCGGTCACGTCGCCGTCCAACTCGCCGAGGCGACGGGCGCACGGGTCGTGGCGACCGCCAGCGAGCAGTACCACGACCACCTCCGGGATCTGGGGGCGGACGTCGTCCTCGACTACCACCGCGAGGACCTCGAATCGGCCATCGCGGAGGCCGGCGCGCCCGACGTGATTCTCGACACGTTCATGGACGAGTACTTCCCGCTCGACGCGCGAGTCGCCGCCCACGGCGCGCGCATCGTCGGCATCGGCAACACGAGCGACGAGGCCCGCATCCCGCTGGGGCCGGCGAAGTCGAAGGACCTCGACTTCCAGGTGATGTCGATGTTCAACGTCGAGGCGTACGGGCCGATTCTCGACCGACTGGGCCACCTCGTCGTCGCGGGTGAGGTCGTCCCCGAAGTCGCAGAGACGTTCCCGCTGGCGGAGACGGCCGACGCCCACCGGACGGTGATGGAGGAGTCGTTCCTCGGGAAACTCGTCGTCGAACCCTGAACGGGCCGGGGGTCACCCGTCGCTTCTCGCCGTCCGACCCAGTGCCGTGAATCACACGACAGTTGAACGACACGCCGGAATACGGACGACTCGTCGCCTCGGTGGCACGAACGTCGTCGGGAAACTACCGTGGCGTTTATTGTGAGGCCGTGAGTCGCCACACCGCACACATGGTAGAACGTGAGACGTGGGCGACGCGTGCGGGGTTCATCCTCGCGGCTATCGGGAGTGCCGTCGGGTTGGGGAACATCTGGCGGTTCCCGTTCCAGACGGCGACCAACGGCGGGTCGGCGTTCCTCCTCGTCTATCTCGTCGCAGTGCTGGTCATCGGCATCCCGGCACTGCTCGGGGAGTTCGTCGTCGGCCGGCGGGCGAACATCAACGCCATCGAGGCGTTCAACAAGCTCGGCCGCCCACAGTGGGCGTTCGTCGGTGCCATCGGCGTCCTCGGCTCGTTCTGGACGCTGTCGTACTACAGCGTCGTCGGGGGGTGGGTCCTCCGGTTCATCTACGGCTTCGCCTCCGGCGTCGTCCTCGACCAGCCACAGACGTACTTCACCGACGTGGCGGCGACGGGCCTCGACGCCGTCGCGCTCCACGGTCTGTTCATGCTCGTCACGGCGGGTATCGTCGCGCTGGGTATCGAGGACGGTATCGAACTGGCGACGAAGTTCATGGTGCCGAGCATCGTCGTCCTGTTGCTCGGGCTGGCCGTCTACGCGTTCACCCTCCCCGGGTCGGGCGCGGGCTACGAGTTCTACCTCTCACCCGACTTCGCTACCGTCGTCGAGAACTGGACGACGGTCGTTCCGGCCGCGGCGGGACAGGCGCTGTTCAGCCTCTCGGTCGGGTTCGCGGTGATGATTACGTACGCGTCGTACCTCTCGAAGGACGACAGCCTGCCCGCCGACGGCCTCACCATCGCCGTCTCGAACTCGTTCGTCGGCTTCCTCGCGGGCCTCGTCGTCATCCCGCTGCTGTTCGCCGCGGGCATCACCATCGGCGGCGAGGGGAGTCTCGTCAGCGGGAGCGGCGGCGCGGGTGCGGTGTTCATCGGCGTCACCACGGCGCTCGTCGACCTGCCGGGGCTGGCCGCACGCGTCGTCGGCGCACTGTTCTTCGGGACGGTCCTCATCGCGGCCATCTCCTCGTCCATCAGCCTGCTCGAAGCCGTCGTCTCGTATCTCGTGGACAACTACGCGCTGCCGCGTGCGCCCACCGCGGCCGGCCTCGGCGGCGTCGTCTTCCTGCTCGGCGTCCCCTCGGCGCTCGACACGGCGTGGCTCACCTGGTTCGACGGTATCAGCGTCTCGCTGTTCCTCCCCGTCGTCGTCCTGCTGGTCGTGCTGTTCGTCGGCTGGGAGCTCGGCGGCGAGGCCGTCGACGAACTCCGACAGGGGACGAGCGGTGGGACGCTGCTCCCGATGGTCTGGCTCTGGAGCCTCCGGACCGTCGTGTTGCTCGCCATCCTCGTCGTCGTCGGCCTGAACTTCTACGACCTGTTCCTGACGCCCGAGGCCGGCGACTACTTCATCGTCCCGCCCGGTCTGTAGCCGGGCCACGCCGTCGGTCCGGTCGTCGCTCCGACTCTCCGGCGACCCGCGCCGGACGCCCTGCCGGTGGCGAGTGACGTAAACCGTCCAGCCCCCTACGTTCGAAGACATGGTATCCCCGAGCGCCCGGTATCGAGCGACGGCGGACGACTCGCGCTCGGACGACCGGACCGAGTACCGACCCGGCGTCTGCAACATCGGCCGAACCGAACAGCGCAGACGCTACCGATACGCCGCAGTCGGGGCGCTCGTGACGCTCGGCTACCTCGCCGCGCTCGTCGTCACCGACGCACCGACGGGTCTCGTCCTCGGCGCGTTCGCGCCGCTGGCGCTGGCCGTCGAGTTCTCGATTCAGGCACGGACGCAGTTCTGCGTGCGGTTCGCCCTCCGCGGCCGCTATGACTTCACCGGGTCCGGCGGCGACTCGGGACGGGTGACCGCGTCGGCGAACCGACGGGCCGACACCGTCTCGGCGGCGAAGGTGACGGTCTTCTCGCTGCTCGTCGCCGGCGTGGCGACGGGGGCGCTCTACGTGGGCGGTACGATGCTCTGACCGACGCTCGCCCCGTCGCCGCTGTCGCCCCGTCGCTCTCCGCCCGACTCACCGCGGATGCACCACGACCCACGTCCACACGCGATAGTCGGAGCGCCGTCTGCACGCCGAAGGGTCGTCAGCGGACGCGCCAGGTGTCCTCGCCGGGGAGGAACCGACCGAGGTCGACCTCGCGGCGGAAGTCAGTCGACTGGAGCGCCCGGAGCGCCTGGACGAGTCGCTCCTCGTCGCCGTCGTCCCACTCGCTCGGGTCGCGGACGGGGTAGACGAGGAAGCCGCTCCCCCGTATCTCGGTGCCGTGGAGGGCGGCCACGTCGTCGTCGGTCTTGGCGGCCTGCGCGGTGTACTCGGAGAGGACGTGGCGCGTCGCACGCTCGCCGACCGGGAGGAGGACGTGAGCGGCGATGGCACGCAACTCGGCGTCGAAGTACCGCTCCATCTCGGCGTACTCACGCTCGGTCGGCGTCCCGTCGGGGACACACATGTGCAGGTACGAGAGGAACGTCCCGCGAACGGTCGGTCGGGGACCGGCCTCGTCGAGCAGTCCGGCCTCGACGAGCGCCCGCTGGAGGCGCACTCCGGCGTCGTTCGTGAACGGGACGCCGCTGCCGTCGAGGCCGGTCCCGTCGTCCTCGTCGGTCGGGGCCGTCTCGGCCGTCGTCGTTCCGCCGTCCGGACGCGACGCCCCGCCGTGGACGCCGGGGTGGTCGCCGACGACGTGGAAGGCGGCGTTGGCGTCGCCGTACCCGGGGACGTACTGCTCACAGGGCGGACGCATGCCGAACGGGTTGTTCGTCCGGTCGGTGACGTTCTCCACGGGGGACGGTAGACGTGGCACGGCAAATGCCGTGCGGTTCGAGCGTGCCTGCTTCCGCAACCCCCAACGCTTTGCCACCGCTCTCCGACCCGCGGAGTATGGCTGTCGTCGTCGTCGGTCGGGTTCCCGTGGCGGAGTTCGCACTCGAAGAGACGCTCTCGGCGGTGCCCGACGTGGAGTTCAACGGTGGGCGTATCGTCCAGTCCGCCGAGGACGAGGTCGTCCCCGTCATCTGGGGACGAGGTGGTGAGCGAGCGGCGGTCCAAGCGGCGCTCGAAGACGACCCGTCGACCGAGGAGGCGGAACTGCTCGTCGACCTCGAGGACGAGTGGCTCTACCGGATGCGCTGGACCGACCGCGTCCACCTCGTCCTCCAGATGCTGCTGGACTCGCACGCGACTCTGCTCGACGCGGAGGTGGCCAGCGACGCCGAACACTGGTCGCTCCGACTGCTCTACCCGACCCACGACGAACTCTCGAAGACCTACGACTACTGTACGGAGAACGACGTCACCTTCGACATCCGGAAGGTCTACGAGATGGACGAGGAACCCGCCGGACAGTACGGCATCACCGAGGGGCAGTTCGCCGCACTCGAAGCGGCGTGTGAAGGGGGCTACTTCCGGGTCCCGCGCGAGACGAACCTCGACGCCATCGGCGAGGACCTGGACCTCTCACACCAGGCCGTCTCCGAACGCATCCGTCGCGGGATGGACAGTCTCGTGAGCGAGACGCTCCTCATCGGAAACAGCCGACAGAAGTAGGCTCGGGCGGGAACGCGAGTGCCCCTCCCGGTCAGTCCTCGCCGGCGTTCTCCCGAGCGGAGCGGTCCCCGTCCTCGTTTCTCCCCCCGGAGTCGTCACCGTCGTCGGCCTCCCGTTCGATGTCGTCGAGCGTGTCCCGGACGTCGACGAGTGGCGGCAGTCGCCCGTCGTCCTCGGCCGTATCAGACATGTCTGGCGCTCCTCTCGGCTGTCGGTTAGGCGTTCACCTCGCGGGTGCCGTGCGGGGGGGGGGCGGCCGGTTCGACCGCTCCCGGTATCCTTTTGCTTCGAGTCGGAGAACCACCGACAATCAATGACGATGGAGGAGCGCATCGAGGAGTTACGCGAGCGCAAGGCCCGCGCGGAACTCGGCGGCGGCGAGGACCGCATCGAGTCCCAGCACGACAAGGGCAAGATGACCGCCCGCGAGCGCATCGACTACTTCCTGGACGACGGCACGTTCCGGGAACTCGACCAACTGCGGACCCACCGGGCGAAGAAGTTCGGGATGGAAGACCGCCAGATACCCGGCGACGGCATCGTCACCGGCTACGGCGAGGTGGACGGGCGAACCACCTTCGTCTTCGCCCACGACTTCACCGTCTTCGGCGGGTCGCTCGGCGAGGTGTTCGCCGAGAAGCAGTGCAAACTGATGGACAAGGCGATGGAGGTCGGTGCCCCCATCGTCGGTCTGAACGACTCGGCGGGCGCACGCATCCAGGAGGGGGTGACCGCCCTCGGTGGCTACGCGGACGTCTTCCACCGCAACCAGCAGGCCAGCGGCGTCGTCCCGCAGATATCGGCCATCATGGGACCGTGTGCGGGCGGGTCGGTCTACTCACCGGCCATCACGGACTTCACGTTCATGGTCGAGGACACCAGCCACATGTTCATCACCGGCCCGGACGTCATCGAGACGGTCACCGGCGAGGAGGTGGGCTTCGACGAACTCGGCGGCGCGGGCACGCACACCGGCACCTCGGGCGTCGCACACTTCTCGGAACCCGACGAGGAGACGGCGCTCGACGACGTGGCACACCTGCTGTCGTACCTGCCACAGAACAACGTCGAGGACCCGCCGCGCGTCGACCCGTGGGACGACCCCGACCGGGCCGACGAGGAACTGAACGGCATCGTCCCGGACAGTCCACAGAAGCCCTACGACATGCACGAGGTCATCGACGGCGTGCTCGACCGGGACTCCTTCTTCGAGGTCCAGGAGAGCTACGCCCGGAACATGGTCGTCGGGTTCGCCCGCCTCGACGGGCACTCGGTGGGCGTCGTCGGCAACCAGCCACGCGCCAACGCGGGGACGCTCGACATCGACGCCTCGCTGAAGGGCGCGCGCTTCGTCCGGTTCTGTGACGCGTTCAACGTCCCCATCGTCACGTTCGTCGACGTGCCGGGGTTCATGCCCGGTACCGACCAGGAGCACAACGGCATCATCAAGCACGGTGCGAAACTGCTCTACGCGTTCAGCGAGGCCACCGTCCCCCTGATGACCGTCATCACCCGGAAGGCCTACGGCGGGGCGTACTGCGTGATGGCCTCCAAGCACATCGGCGCGGACGTCAACTACGCGTGGCCCACCGCCGAGATCGCCGTCGTCGGCCCGCAGGGAGCGGTCAACATCCTCTATCGCGGCGAGTTGAACGAGGCCGACGACCCCGACACGCGCCGCCAGGAACTCATCGACGAGTACCGCGAGGAGTTCGCCAACCCCTACACCGCCGCCGACCGGGGGTACGTCGACGACGTCCTCGAACCGCCGGCGACGCGGCGACGACTCATCGACGACCTGGAGATGCTCCGGAGCAAGCGCGTCGACGCCCCGTCGAAGAAACACGGTAACATCCCGCTCTGACCATGGAGGCCGAACTCGGCGGACTGGCCGACGCCGACGCGGAGGAAGCCGCTGCCATCGTCGCCGCCGTCCGTGCGCACCTGCGTGCGCAGGCGGCCGCCGCGGCCGCCGCGAGCGACGACGGCGAGGCGACGTGGGACGGCGAACGCTGGGCGTACGCCGGCCGCCTCGAAGCGACGGGCCGGCGTGGGCGTCGCCGTCGTGTCCCGAGCAGTGCGCCGCGCGACGCGTGGGCGGCCTCGGGCCGTTCCGACCGGTTCTGACTGCGGGCGCTCCCGCCCCCGTTGGCGGCGTTCAGACCGAGGTGACGCCGTCGCCGGTCGCTATCTCGCCGGACTCGACGACGCGAGCGCGCAGGCCACCGCGGTGGACCAGCGCCTCCCTGATGCCACGTTTCTCCAGGGACCGCTCGAGGTACGAACAGGGTTCACAGAGTTCGACACCCTCACAGACGGCGTCGCCCACCCGGAAGCGCTCGCCGACGAGGTGGTTCAGCGCGACGCCCTCGACGGTGACGTTCCGGCGGTGTTCGCCGGGGGCGACGGCGACGTCGTAGTCGTCCTCGACGGCCACCAGCGCCTCGTGTTCGATGAGCGTCAGGTGCTTCGGCGTCTCGCTGGCCGACTGCGAGAACGTCCCCGCCTCCGCGAAGTACCGGTCGCCACGCAGGCCGCGGTCCGCGACGGCCTCGACCCGGTCGCGGGGTTCGACGGGGGCGGCCGACTCGGGGGCGACGTGGATGGCGACGACCCGCCCGCTCGACCGGGCGGCGTCCGCCGCCGTCTCGTGTTCCTCCATACCGGTCGGTCGGCGAGCACCGTGGTAACGGTTTCCGTGCCTCGGTGCCGTGTCGCGTCTCAGACGACCGCCCAGTCGTCGACGATGAGACCGTCGACGCCCATCTCGTGGAGTCGTCGAGCGGTCGCGGACCGTTTGACCGTCCAGACGTTGACGGTGAACCCCTCGTCGCGGGCGGCGGCGACGTGCTCGGGGGCGTCCTCACACAGTCCGACCGAGGGGTGGACCGCCGCACAGTCGAGGTGCCGCGCACGAGCGAGACCGTGTCGCCAGTCCCGCCCGAGTCGCTTGAGTTCCTGGTGGAACAGGAACGCGAGCGGCAGGTCGGCGTGTTCGCCGACCTCCCGGAGCGCTGCCCGCTCGAACGAGGAGACGAGTACCTCGTTGTCCACGCCGTCGAGGACCGCGAGGAGGTCGGCGGCCATTCCGGCGTGTTTCAGTTCGACGTTGACGCCGACGCCGTCGGGGACGTCCGCGAGGAGGTCCGCGAGCAGCGGGATGGACTGTTCGCTCCCCAGCACCCTGAGAGACCGGAGGCGCGAGTAGGGCGTCTCGGAGACCCGGCCGCGCGCGCCGGTCAGTCGCCGCAGACGGTCGTCGTGGACGACGACGAGTTCGCCGGAGCCACAGCGCCGGACGTCGATCTCGACCATGTCGACGTGCGAGGCCGCCCGACGAACCGCGAGTCGCGTGTTCTCGGGGGCACGGTCGGCACAGCCACGATGCCCGATGACCTGCATCGCTCGGACGGTCGACGGCGACGACCAAATAACGCCCGACGACACGGTGGCGGCGAACCGCCCGGTCGGTCGTGGGGAGGGGTGACGGTCGTGGCCGAACGCCCTGGACCGATAGAAACACGTAGCCGTTGGGAATAGTGGACTCCAAGAATGTTCGACAAGGTACTCGTGGCGAACCGAGGGGAGATCGCGGTGCGCGTCATGCGCGCCTGCGAAGAACTCGGCGTAGAGACCGTCGCCGTCTACTCCGAGGCGGACAAGAACGCTGGACACGTCAGGTACGCGGACGAAGCGTACAACGTCGGCCCGGCGCGCGCCGCGGACTCCTACCTCGACCAGGAGGCTATCGTCGACGCCGCGGAGCAGGCCGGCGCGGACGCTATCCACCCCGGCTACGGCTTCCTCGCGGAGAACGCCGACTTCGCCGCCCTCGTCGAGGAGACGGAGGGGGTCACCTGGGTCGGCCCGGCCAGCGAGTCGATGGAACAGATGGGCGAGAAGACGAAGGCGCGCAAGGTGATGCAGGCCGCCGACGTCCCCATCGTTCCGGGGACGACCGACCCCGCCGAGTCCGCCGAGGAAGTGAAGCAGTTCGGCGAGGAGTACGGCTACCCCGTCGCAATCAAGGCGGAAGGCGGCGGCGGTGGTCGCGGGATGAAGGTCGTCTGGGACGAGAGCGAGGCGGAAGACCAGTTCGAGACGGCCAAACGCGAGGGCGAGGCGTACTTCGACAACGACTCCGTCTACCTCGAACGCTACCTCGACCACCCGCGTCACATCGAGGTGCAGGTCATCGCCGACCACTCGGGCAACGTCCGCCACCTCGGCGAGCGCGACTGCTCGCTCCAGCGCCGCCACCAGAAGGTCATCGAGGAGGGCCCCTCGCCCGCACTCGACGAGGAGATGGCCGAGGAGATCCGCGAGGCCGCCCGGCAGGGTGTCGCCGAGGCCGACTACCGGAACGCCGGGACCGTCGAGTTCCTCGTCGCCGACGGGGAGTTCTTCTTCCTCGAAGTCAACACCCGCATCCAGGTCGAACACACCGTCACCGAGGAGATTACGGGTATCGACATCGTGAAGTGGCAGCTTCGGGTCGCCGCCGGCGAGGCGTTCGACTTCTCGCAGGACGACGTCGACATCGAGGGCCACGCGATGGAGTTCCGTATCAACGCGGAGAACGCCGCCAACGACTTCGCGCCCGCGACGGGTAAACTGACGGCGTACGACCCGCCGGGCGGTATCGGCGTCCGGATGGACGACGCGCTCCGACAGGGTGACACCATCGGCGGCGACTACGACTCGATGATCGCCAAACTCATCGTCTACGGGTCGGACCGCGAGGAGTGCATCGCGCGCTCGAAACGCGCGCTCGAAGAGTACAACATCGAGGGCGTCACGACCATCGTCCCGTTCCACCGCCTGATGCTCACCGACGAGCAGTTCGTCGCCGGCACCCACACGACGGACTACCTCGACGAGGAACTCGACACCTCGCGTATCGAGGAGGCCCAGGAGAAGTGGGGGTCGGCCTCGGACGCGAGCGAGGACGACGAGGACGTCGTCGAACGCGAGTTCACCGTCGAGGTCAACGGCAAGCGCTTCGAAGTGTCGCTCGAAGAGCGCGGCGAGTTGGCCGTCGCGGCCGCCGGGTCCGGTGGTGGCTCCGGCAGCACGCCCAAGAAGCGCTCGGGCGGTTCGGGCGGCTCCTCGGGCGGGTCGTCGTCCAGCGCCGCCGGCAACAGCGTCACGGCGGAGATGCAGGGTACCATCCTCTCCGTCGGGGTCAGTGAGGGCGACGAGGTGGACGCGGGCGACGTGCTCTGTGTCCTCGAAGCGATGAAGATGGAGAACGACGTCGTCGCCGAACGCTCCGGCACCGTCACCGAAGTCGCCATCGGCGAGGGGGAGTCGGTCAACATGGGCGACGTGCTGGTCGTCATCGATTAGTCACCACCACCTTTTGCTGCAGTCGCGTGCTGACGGCCTTCGGCCGTCAGCGGCTCCTTGGCAAAAGCTGGACCAGAAGGATTCGTCCCTCTCTGCACGCTCTTCGAGCGTTCCGTTCGGTCCTCACCCCGCTCGCTCGTTCGCTATCGCTCTCTCGCTCACGGCACGACTCACCAGATCCGACCGCACCAGCACAGCACCCGACCACCGCCCGACCGCCGACGCTAAACCGCGTCGGCACCTGGGTTCGACAATGAGTAGTGACGCCTCCGCAGTCGACGAGAACGACCTCCGCGAGCGCATCACCCAGTTCCTGATGCGGAACTTCCCGCAGATAGAGGGCCACGGCGGAAGCCACGAGATTCTGGATTTGGACGTCGAAGAAGGGTCGGTCACCATCGCGCTCGGCGGCGCGTGTGAAGGCTGTGGCGTCTCGCCGATGACGATTCAGGCGCTCGAAGCGCGACTCCCGCGCGAGATTCCGGAGATTCAGCGCGTCCAGGCGGAGACGAGCGACACGTTCTCCGCGGAGGGCCGCGGCTTCGACCCCGACGACGTCCCGTTCTGAGCGTCGCATCGGCGGAACGCTTTTTTCACAGGTTGGCCGACCGTCCGGTATGCGAACGGGCCACTCGGCACTGCTCGTCCTCGCCGTCGTCGTCGCTGGCTGTGGCGGCGTGACGGCACCCGGTGGCGACGGTGCCCCGGACGGGCCGACGCCAGCGGCCGTCCCGACGGACCACCCGATGGACGACCGGCCGCCCGGAGTCGGTCGGAACGGTCTCTCCGACCCCATCGAGGTGGCGGACGGACACGCCGAGACGCTGGAGGCCCGGAGTTTCACCCGACGACTGGCGTCGGTCGTCCGCTACCGGAACGGCACGGTGATGAGTCGGTTCGACCAGACCGTCCGCCACGCGCCGGGGGAGACGTACGCGCGGACCGTCTACGGTGAGCGGACGGTCTCTTTCTTCGCCGCGACCGGTGGCGTCGAGGAGGTGTGGACGAACGACACCGTCGCCGTCCGCCGACTCTCGTCGGAGGCGGGGGTCGAGTACGTCGCCGGGTCGCCGCCACGGGACGCCGTCTTCCGCGAACGGCTCTACTCCCTGCTCGCGTCGATGCGTACGGGCGAGACGACGGCGAACGCGACGGCCTACCGCGTCCACACCGCCGAGGTGCCGGCACTGTTCAGTACGTTCACGCAGCGACTGACGAGCATCGAGACGTGGAACCAGACGCTCGTCGTCGAACCGGACGGTCGGATTCGCCTGCTCCGCATCGAGTACACGGGCAACGCGTCGGCGAGCGGCCCGTCGATACCCGTCGCCGGGACGTACGAACTCCGGTTCGCGGACGTCGGGAACACGTCAGTCGAACGGCCGGCGTGGGTCCCCGAGGCGCTGAACGTGACGACGGGACGGCAGGGACCGCAGACGAACAGCCTCATTGCCCGACCGGCGGAAGCGACGGTATGAACGACACGCGCCTGCGAGTGCTCGACGCGCTGGCCGACGGACCGGTGTCCGGTCCCGCCCTCGCCGAGCGCCTCGACGTCTCCCGGAACGCGGTCTGGAAACACGTCGAGGCGCTCCGGGAGGACGACTTCGAGGTGACGAGCGGGGGCGCGGGCTACACGCTCGACGCGATGCCACCGCTCCACGAACTGTCGCTGTCGCTCGGCCTCGACGCACCGTTCGCCGTCGAGTCACACGACAGTATCGACTCCACGAACCGCCGTGCCCGCGAACTCGCCGAGGACGGAGCCGAGGAGGTGGTCGTCGTCGCCGACGCACAGACTGGTGCTCGCGGTCGACTGGACCGCTCGTGGGAGGCTCCGCCGGGTGGTGTCTACCTGAGCCTCGTCGTCCGACCCGACGTTCCGATTCGGGACGCACCGCTGTTCACGCTCGCCGCGGCGGTGGCGACGGCCCGTGCCGCCCGCGAACAGGGCGTCGACGCCCACATCAAGTGGCCGAACGACGTCGTCGTCCCCCGTGGGACGACTGCCAGTCGGACGGAGTCCGACGACGTCGTCGCCCCACGGGACGAGACCCGGTACGCCAAACTCGCGGGCATCCTCACCGAGATGCAGGGGGAGGCCGACCGCGTGGGCTGGCTGGTCGTCGGCATCGGCGTCAACGCCGAGGTGACGGCGGAGGGACTTCCCGACGGCGCGACCAGCGTCCGCGCGGAGACAGGGGCCGTCGACCGGCGAGCGTTCGTCCAGCGCCTGCTCTCGGAGTTCGACGCGCTCCGAGCCGACCTGGACGCGGTGGTCCCGGCGTGGCGGGAACTGGCGCTGACGCTCGGCCAGCGCGTCCGTGTCGAGACGCCCGGCGGCGAGGTGGTCGGCGAGGCGGTCGACGTCGAGCGACCGGGGACGCTCGTCGTCCGACGCGACGACGGCGAGACGGTTCGCGTGAGCGCGGGCGACTGCGAGCATCTGCGGCCGGTCTCGGAGCCGGACGAGTAGGAGACCGGCTACGCGAGCACGACCCGCTCGACGTCGCTCGTCCCCGCCCGCCGCACCACGGCGCGGACGACCTCCTGTGCGCCGGTGAGGTTGTCCGAGTCGCCGTCGAGCACCAGCAGTCGCGCGTCGCGGCCCGGTTCGACGACGCCGCAGTTCAGCCCCGCCGCGTCCGCGCCGGCGTGGGTCGCCATCGCCAGCACCTCGGTCGCCGAGACGTCGTAGAGTTTCGCCGTGAACTCCATCTCGCGGAACATCGACGGCGCGTTCAGGAAGACGTTGTCCGTCCCGAGCGCGACGGTGGTGTGCTCCAGCAGGTCCTCGACGGGCGGCAGCCCCACGTCCGTGACGAGGTTCGAGCGCGGACAGACCGCGACCGGTATCCCGGCGTCGGCGACCCGCCGCAGGTGGTTCTCGTCGGCGTGGACCATGTGGACGAGCAGGTTCGGGTCGAGCGCGAGCGCCGGGTCGATGTCACTGGCGTTCACCTCGCCGGCGTGGATGGCGAACGGTTTGTTGGCCGCACGAGCGGCCGCCCGTTCCTCGGTGAAGTCGGTGTCGTTCGCGCCGCTCGCGCCGTAGCCGTCGGCCACGTCCAGCACCTCGCTATCACCGCGACCGTAAACCGTCGCGTCGAGCGAGAGGCCGTCGAGCGCCCGGCGAAGCCGTTCGACGCCCTCGACGCCACCCTCCCGGAACTCGAGGAACGCGCCGGTCCCCGAGCGCTCCATGTACCGCAGCGAGCGGACCATCCCGGCGACCAGTTCGTCGCCGTCGGCCGCACGCAGGAGGCGGTGTTTCAGACCGTCGGGCGGCGCGACGAGTGCTTCGAGCGAGAGACCACCGCCGGCCTCCTTGGCGATGGAGTCACCGCTGTGCGTGTGGGCGTTGACGAACGCGGGGAGGACGATACCGTCCGACTCGACGGGGTCCTCCTCGAGAGCCACGATTTCGCCGTCTTCGACGACGACTCTCCCCTCGACGGGGTCGAACTCACGACCACGGAGGACGGTGCCTTCGAGGACCGTCTCGCCCGTCGTCGTCACCACGTCCGGGTCGCCGGCCGGTGTGTGACTGGCCGGCATCTCAGTGTCCCTCGAACTCGTCGAGCGTCGCGGGGCGCGAGCCACGGATGTCGCTGACCAGCGCGTCGAGGTCGAGTCCGAGGACGCGCTCGGCGGCGTGACCGACCCGCTCGGTCACGTCGCGGGGGGCGTAGACGCCGAGTCGCCACTGGTCTTCCTGCACGCGGAGGACGGCCTGGACCAGGGTCGACTGGTCACGCAGGCGGCGCACCTGGCCGTTGACGACGACCCGACTGGTCGACTCGGGGATGGAGGGCCGCGACGGGATGTCGAGGACGACGTGCTCCGGGTCGACGTCGGCCTCGTCGGCGACGTCGCGTTCGTACTCGCGGATGGTGTCGTGGTCGGCGTCGATGAGCGCGTCGTCGACGGCGTCGAACTCCGCCCACACCGCGCGTTTGTAGAGGTCCCGCGTGTCGAGACGACGGGCGTACTCGGCGGTTTCCTCGCACTGGCGGAGAGCCACGGTGAGGTCCCGGTCGTCCATCCGTCGCAGTTCCCACGCGTCGGTCGCCCCCGCCCGGAGCAGGCCCTCGGCCGCCCGACGCAGCATCGACTTCGAGATGCGGGCGACGTGGTGGCTGTAGACGGTCGGGTTCATCAGCGCCCGCGCGAGCAACAGGGACTCGCCCGTCTGGACGTTGCCCTCGCCGAGGACGAGTTCGCCCTCGGTGAAGTCGAGTTCGCGGACGAGTCGGCCGGTGTCGATGGTGCCGTAGGGGACGCCGGTGTGGTGGGCGTCCCGGACGAGGTAGTCCATCCGGTCGACGTCCAGTTCCCCCGAGACCAACTGCCCGTACTTCCCGTCGCCACGGACGAGGTCCGCGACGGCCGACGGCGAGAGGCCGTACTCCCGGAGCACCTCGCCGACCTGCCCCTCGGTCAGCAGGTCGTCTATCTCGTCGTGGTAGCGACCCGTCTGGCGGTAGATGAGGTCTTCGAGGTTGTGCGAGTACGGGCCGTGACCGGTGTCGTGGAGGAGCGCCGCCGCCCGGATGCGGTCGGCGTTCGCCCCCTCGATGTCGAGGTTCGAGAGGGCACGGTCCGCGAGGTGGTAGACGCCCAGCGAGTGCTCGAAGCGGGTGTGGTTCGCGGAGGGATAGACGAACGAAACGGTCCCTAGCTGTCGGATGCGCCTGAGTCGCTGGACGATGGGCGTGTCGAGGAGCGCCTCGGCCACGCCGTCGACCTCGATGTGGTCGTGGACGCTGTCCTTGATGGAAATCATTGGTCGGCGTTGGGTCGGGTTCGCTTAAAAACCGTCGCACTCCTCCGACCGTCGGCGCTCTCGTGAGGCCGTCCGTCGTCTCCTCACGACGGCAGGTCGTCCGGAGAGATTCTCGTCGCCCGTTCGCGGTACTCGTCGAGTCTCGACGCCACCCACGCGCGGACGGCCTCGTCGTCGCTCTCGATGGTCGCCGTCGGGACACCGTCGTCGTCGAGCGGTGCGAGGACGGCGGTGCCGTCGACGAGTGCGAGCATGACCGGCACCGGCCCGTCGTAGCGATAGAGGTCGACGCGGTTCGTTCCGAGGGCCGTCCGCAACCGCCCCATCATCTCGGCGTCGGCCGACACCCGTAGCGCCCCCGTCGAGACGATCGCCTCGACCTGCTGGTCGCTTCGCATGAACGCCTCGAACCGGTTCTCGAAGTCGGCCCGTGCGCCGGGCGGCGCGGTCGGAGCGACGTTCCGCACCACGTCGGCCGTGTAGACGACCTCCTCCAGTCGCCGCAGGTGGCGGAGGCCGTCACCCGGCACCGGCGTCGTAATCGTCGCCTCGGCGAGTTCCCGAACGTCGAACCCGAGTTCGTCCGTCGGGAGATACTCGACCACGTCCGCGAGACGCTGGGCGGTCTCGACGGTGTCGAGCAGGTCGTCGAACTGTTCCCAGACGAGCGTCCCGGACGGTGTCAGGGTGTACTCCGACCCCCGTCGCTCGACCCAGTGACGCTCCTCGAACGACCCGAGGATGCGGCCGAGCGTCGGTTGTGAGACGCCCGTCTCTCGGTGAACCTCCGGCCGTGTCCGTGGTCCCGAGGCGAGTGTCCGAAGCACTTCGACGCGGTGGCCCGACCGGGCGAGGAACTCCACGTCGTCGAGTGGACTCGGGTCGCCCATGACTGCACGGGGTAGAGCGTCCGCGGGTAAATACCTGTCCGGAGGTTGACTCGAAACGGAGAGGGCCGAAGTTCACGCTCCCCCTCCTCGCTCTGGGGGGGCGGGCGACAGGGGGGGTTGCACGGCGTGAAAGAGTTTCACTAAATATCATTATGCTGACGTTCGGGCTATCTCTGGCCGTCATGGTATCACACGCACACACGACACCGGAGCCGTCGACCACTCGCAACGTCCTCGGCCTCGCCGCGCTGGCCGCCGTCCAGACCCGTGGTCGTCGGTTCGCCGCCTACGGGGCAGCACTGCTGGCCGTCACGCTCCCCGTGGCGTCGGTGTTCGACCCCATCACCTCCGGCCTCCCCACGACGTGGTCGGCGCTGTCCGTGCTCTGGGGGCTCGCGCTCGTCGGCGCGTGCGAGTGGCGGACCGCGTGGGACGTTCGTGCTCAGCCACGCTCCACGGAGGAGGCGCATGCGACGGACTGAGCCGAGGGTCACGGGAGCAGCGGGGGGTGGCCGATGAGCTACCCGAGGCCGAAGCGACCGAACCACGACCACGGCGGCTGGATGAAGAGCCGCGACCTCTCGCCGGTCGAACGGGGGTATCTGACGGTGCTCCTCTGGTTCGACCGGCGCTTCCGTCTCGTCGACTACGTCGAGACGCTGGAGACGCTCTACTACCGGACGAACCTCCAGTTGCCGAAGAGCCACACCGAACAGTACAACCTGGACAACAAGTTCTGGTACTGGTACCCGCTGTACGCCCTCGGGTCGTTCTCGATACTCGCGTACGTCGTCGCGGCCATCTCGGGGGCACTCCTCGGGTTCTACTACTCACCGTCGACCGCACCGGCCGGTGTGGACGGTGACGTGACCGTCGCCTACCAGTCCATCACGTTCATCATGACGGAGTTGAACCTCGGGTTCCTGCTTCGGTCCGTCCACCGGTGGTCCGCACAGGTGATGGTCGCGGCCGTCTTCCTGCACATGCTGCGGGTCTACTTCACCGGCGCGTACAAGGAGCCACGCGAACTCAACTGGATCCTCGGGATCGTCCTGCTCTCGCTACTGCTGCTGTTCGGCTACAGCGGCTACCTGCTGCCGTGGGACCAGTTGGCGTTCTGGGCCGGACAGATCGGCGTCGAACTGTTCCTCTCCGTCCCACTCGTCGGCGAGTGGGTCGCGCAGTTGCTGTTCGGTGGGTTCTCGCTGAGCCAGTCGACACTGCAGCGGATGTACATCCTGCACGTGTTCGTGTTCCCGTTCCTGATGACGGCGCTCGTCGCCATCCACGTCGGCATCGTCTGGATACAGGGCATCGCCGAACCGCACTGACTCGGTTGGCCGGCGAGGGGACGAGACGTCGCTCCCCGACCCGACGGCGGCCCTCACGCGTCCTTCTCGGCGATACCGAGCACGTCCCGTGCCGCGCTCGCCACGTCGTCGACGTGCTCTCCCGGTGTGTAGACGCCGAGTCGCCACCGTGACCGCTCGCCCGCTCGCAACGCCGCGACCAGTTCGGAGGCTGTCTCCAGGCGCTGGACGACCCCCCCGACGACGACGCGTGCGTTCGCCTCCCGCATCGACGGGAGCGAGGGCACGTCGAGCAGTACCTGTTCCTCGGGGACGTCCGCTCGCTCCGCCACGTCCGCTTCCGCCTCTCGAATCGACTCGCGTGGGAACTCCGCGACACCGGCGGGGACCGTCTCCTGACCGACCCAGAGCGCGCGTTTGAACAGGTCGCGCTCCTCGATGCGCCGGCCGAGCGTCGGGGCGTGCTCACGGAGCGCGAACAGCAGGTCGTGGTCGGCGAACCGCCGGAACGCCTCGATGGGGACGCCGCCGTCGACGATGCGCTCGGCCCCGCGTTCGAGCATCGCCCCCGCGATACGCGAGACGTGGTGGCGGTAGACGACGCCGTTCATGAGCGACCGGGCCAGCAGCATCGACTCGGCGGTCTGGACGTTCCCCTCCGCGAGCACCAGTTCACCGTCGCGGACACGCAGTTGCCGGACGAGTCGGCCGGTGTCGATGGTGCCGTAGGGGACGCCGGTGTGGTGGGCGTCCCGGACGAGGTAGTCCATCCGGTCGACGTCCAGTTCACCCGAGACGAGTTGCCCGAGTTCGCCGTCACCCGCGACGAGATCCGCGACCCGTTCGGGCGAGCAGTCGTGGTCGCGGAGGGCGGCCGCGGCCTCGGTTCCCGAGAGCAGGTCGTGAATCTCGTCGTGGTGTTCGCCGGTGTGGCGCATGATGACGTCCTCGGTCTGGTGGCCGTACGGCCCGTGGCCGATGTCGTGGAGGACGGCCGCCGCCCGGACGTGCCGTGCTCGTTCGTCGCGGACGCCCAGCGAGTCGAGTGCCTGGCTGGCGAGGTGGTAGACGCCCAGCGAGTGCTCGAAACGCGTGTGGTTCGCGGAGGGGTAGACGAGTCGGACCGTCGAGAGCTGTTTGATGTGGCGGAGTCGCTGGAAGGCAGGCGTATCGACCAGCGCCTCGGCGAGCGGGTCGAGGGCGATGTGGTCGTGGACGCCGTCCTTGACCGTGTTCATGCGCCGACGTTCGCCTCCGAGGGCAAAGGCGTCCCGTTCCGTCGGCCGGTCGCTCGGCCGACATCGAACGCCTACTCCGCGGCGGCGAGGTTCCAGTCGCTGTCGGTGACGCGTTCGGTCAGCAGGCGCTCGTCGGTGTCGCCCAGCACACGAATCTCGAAGGCTCCCTGCTGGCGCTGGATGTCGAGCGAGACGGTCATCACGTCGGCCGTCGTCTCGTGTTCGATGGGGTCCGGTCGGTCCTCGTCGCGGATGGCGAGCAGACCGAACTCCTCGTACGGGACCCGCGTCGAGGCTTCGAGCAGGTCGTCCTCGTCGTAGAGGTCGACCGTCATCTCGTCGGTCGTCTCCGTCTCGTCGACGACGAGCCGATAGGTTTCGAGCGACATACCGGGCGACACTCCCGCCCCCACTGTAGGCGTGATGGCCGGCAGTCGCAAGGCCGACCGGTCGAGGGGCAGATACAAGCCCGCAACCACACAACGACGACTCATGACGACGTTTCTCGCGGGCGGGACGGGGACGCCCAAACTGCTGTCCGGGGCCGACGAGGTGTTCCCCGTGGCCGAGACGACGGTGGTGGGCAACACCGGCGACGACGTGGAGATATCGGGCCACCTGGTCAGTCCGGACCTCGACACGATGCTCTTCCTCGACGGCGACGTGCTGGACCGCGAGACGTGGTGGGGTATCGCCGACGACGCGG
>NZ_WSZK01000025.1 GCF_009791395.1 Halomarina oriensis | reverse complement strand
GAGGCCGAGTGCCGTCACCGCGTCCTCGCCGAGGCGGCCGACCCAGAACTGTCCGCGAGGTTGTAGCCGACCTGCAGGAGCATCGAGAGGATGATGGGGCCGGAGAGGAACAGCATCGGCTTGACGAGGTCGCCGTCGGTGACGTTGACCGAGCGGTCGTCGCCCCCGCTCATTCGTCGCCTCGGAGGGAGGCGAGCAGACGGTCGACGCCCTCGCGGGTCGTCGGCATCACGTCGTCGTCGGTGGTCGCGTAGCGCAGCATCGCGCCGTCGATGGTCGAGAGCAGTACGTCCGCGAGGGCGTCGACGTCCACCGCACGGAGTCGACCCGCCTCGATGTCCCGTTCGATGAGTTCGACGAGCGTCTCGCGGAACAGGCGGTCGTAGAGCGTGAACTGCTCGCGGTAGTCGGGGTCGGAGGCCGCCTCCGCCCGCATCTGGACGAACGCCGCCCGGAAGCCGGCACGCTCCTCGTCGACTTCGGGAGGGATCATCGCTTCGACGAACTCGACGGTCGTCTCCACGTCGTCGCTGTCGAGGAACTCCGCGTTCCGGTCGATGAGCCACCCCAGGAACTCGACGAGCAGGTCGTCTTTCGTCTCGTAGTGGTAGTAGAGCAGCGACTTCGACTTCTCGAACTCGTCGGCGATGTTCTGGATGGTCAGGTCCGCGGTGCCGTTGTCACGAAGCGCCCGGTAGGTGGCCTTCATGATGGCCTCGCGGGTGTCCTCGCAGTCGTCGCTGGAGGTGTCCGCACTCATTGGTGACTGAATATTCAGTCAGCCCCGAAAAGCGTTACGAGAGCGGCGACGCCACGCGCCGTGTCACCGACTACCGCAAGGCCGCGTCCAGTCGGTCGGCCGCACGTAACGCCAGCGCGGCGATGGTGAGCGTCGGGTTCATCGCGCCGCCGGTCGGGAACACCGACGAGGAGACCACCGAGCAGTTGGGGTGGTCGTGGGTCCGCAGGTTCGGGTCGACGACGCTCGTCTCGGGGTCGGTGCCCATCCGCGTCGTCCCCATGTGGTGGAACGCGGGGCCGGTGTCCTCGGGACCGACCTGCCAGCGTCTCTCCGCGCCGAGTTCGTCGAGGATCGCCTCCTGAATCTCGTTGGCCCGGGCGACGGTTCGCCGGGTCCGGTCGTCGACGTCCCAGACGACACGCGGGACGGGGTTGCCGTGGTCGTCGGTCCGGTCGGGGTCGAGTTCGACGCGGTTCTCCGCACGGGGTAACTGGCCGACGAGCGCCCCCACCTCGACGAACTGACCGTATCTCTCACGAACCGCTGTCAGCAACTCGTCGCCCCACCGCTCGGAGTCGAGGGCCACGTCCGTCGGCGCGGGGCCGGCGTAGTTGACGAACTCCAGTTTGATGGGTCCACAGTCGGCGTCGGTCGCCGGAACCGACCCGTCGGTCCCCGACGCACCCGCCGTCGGGTCGTCGTAGAACTGGTGGCACTCGCTGGTGTTGAACCCGACGTGCTTCTGCCGGGTCGGGTCGTCGAGGACGCCGCCCGTGCCGGCGTAGAGATGGTCCATGAAGTACCGCCCGACCGCGCCCGAGGAGTTGGCGAGGCCGTCGGGGGTGCGCTCGTCGGCCGACAGCAAGAGGAGACGTGGCGTCTCGACGCCCCCCGCCGCGAGGACGAACTGCTCGGCCTCGACGGTCCGTTCCTCGCCGTCTCCGGACGGCCCGTCGTCGGTGTAGACCACCCGGACGACGCGCTCACCGTTCGCGTCGGTCGCCAGTCGCTGGACCGGGGCGTTGGCGACGACGGTCGCACCCGCCGCTTCCGCCCGTGCGACGTGGCGCTCGGCGGTGTACTTCGCCCGCGAGGGGCAGACCGGCTTGCAGGTGCCGTAGCCGACGCAGGCCGGGGCGTCGTCGTACCCCTCGCTGTTCCGGGCGTTTCCGGCCGAGTGCATGTCCACACCCAGACGCTCGCAGGCCGACGCGAACAGCGAGTCCGAGTACGACGGCGGGAACGCGGGCATCGGGTACGGCTCCTCGCGGGGCGGGCCGTGGGGGTCGTCGTCGGCCCCGGCGACGCCCAGTTCGCGCTCGGCGGCGGCGTAGTACGGGCGCAGGTCGTCGTAGCCGATGGGCCAGTCCACGCCTACGCCGTCCCGCGTTCGTCGCTCGAAGTCCGACTCGTGAAAGCGCATCACCATCCCGTGCCAGTGGAGCGAACTGCCACCGACGCCCTTGACACGGGCGTGGTTCAGCGGGTAGTGTCGCCCCTCGCTGGTGTAGGCGTCGCGCTCCCCGCCCATCTCCCAGACGCCACGCCAGTCGCCCGTGCGGACGAACTCCTCCATCCGGCGGACCCGGTCCTCGTCCTCGCCGTCGAATCGAGGCCCGGCCTCCAACAGGACCACGTCGTGGCCCGCCTCGGCGAGTCGACACCCCACGAGTGCCCCGGCCGGCCCGGTCCCGACGATGCAGACGTCCGTGTTCACGAGGCATCACCGCCATCGGGGGACGAGTCGGTGGGGTGACCGCGCCCCGGCCCCCGCCGATAGCTCTCCGTCCCGCCGGGGTAGCCCGGTGGGTTCTCGATGCCCGCGAGGTCCCCGCCAGTCGGCGAGGCGTAGAACGCGTACAGCAGTTCGTTCACGACGTAGTACCGGACCCGCTCCGCTCGACTCCCGTCGGGGTCGGCCGCTGCCACGTCGGTCCCCATCTCGCGCAGTATCGACTCGCGGGTCGTGGCGTCGAGGTCCGCGAACGCGCCGTCGTACCACTCGCGGGCCGCCTCGTCGACCGCTCGAACGGCCGCCACGACGCCCTCGCGGTACGCCTCACGGCCACGGAGTCGGCCGAGCGAGTACGTCGCCACGAACGCCTCGACGCCGTCGACGTCGCTCGGATACAGCACCTCGGCGGCCCCGACGAGCGTCGGCAGCAGGTCCTCGTCGGTGGCCTCGTCGAGCGCGGCGTCGTCGAGGAGGACACCCGTGGCCACCCCGACGCCCGCCAGCCCCGTCGCTCCGAGTGCAACGAGCGCGTCCCGACGACTCAGTCGCATCGGTCGTGGATTAGGTAGACCTAAACTTATGCGTTGGCATCCGGAATCGGACGGGGAGTCGACTCCGCGGGCGAACCGTTTTCTCCCGTCGTGTCATCTCATCCATCGATGCCCGTCGCAGCCGTTTCCGACCTGCCCGTCCGAACCGTCGACCTCCCGACCGGCGAGACCGTCGGCTACCGCCACCGCGAGGGCGACGTTCCGCTCGTCCTCCTCCACGGCAACATGACCTCCTCGAAACACTGGGACCTGGTCCTCGACGCCATCGACGAGCGCTTCGACGTCTACGCGATGGACATGCGCGGGTTCGGCGCGTCGAGCTACGAGACACCCGTCGACTCGCTGGCGGACTTCGCCGCCGACGTGGGGCCGTTCGCCGACGCCGTCGGCCTCGACAGCTTCCACCTCTGGGGCTGGTCGACCGGCGGTGGCGTGGCGATGCAGTTCGCCGCCGAACACCCCGAACGCGTCGAGCGTCTCGTGTTGATGGACTCGGTGAGCACCCGTGGCTACCCGCTGTTCCACACCGACGAGACCGGCCAACCGACCGGCGAACCGATGACCACCCGCGAGGAGATAGCCGCCGCGCCCGCGCTCGCACCGGTCTATCAGGCCCACGAGACCGAGAACAGAGAGACGTTCAAAGCGGTCTGGAATCAGCTCATCTACACCGACGAACGGCCCGAAGACGACCTCTACGAGGACTACGTCGACGACATGCTCACCCAGCGTAACATCGTCGACGTCTACCACGCGCTGGCGCACTTCAACGTCAGCGACGAGACGAACGCCTACGGCGAGGGGTCGGGCCTGGCGAGCGAGATAACGCACCCGACGCTCGTCGTCCACGGCGACCGTGACCTCGTCATCCCGCGTGAGATGGCCGACGAGACGCTCGCTGACCTGCCGAACGCCGAACTCGTCGAACTCGAAGACTGCGGCCACTCGCCACCTATCGACGCGCTCGACGACCTGCTCGACGCGGTCGAACCGTTCCTGCTCGACGAGGAGGACGCGGAGGCGGCCGCGTAGTCGGTGTGTCCGACTACGGAATCCGAACCTCGTTTTCGAGCGTGCCGACGCCTTCGACCTCGATTTCGACCACGTCGCCGTCTTCGAGGGGGCCGACCCCCGCGGGCGTCCCGGTAGCGACGACGTCGCCCGGCTCCAGCGTCAGGTAGGTCGTTATCTCCTCGACGAGGTCCGGGACGGAGAAGACGAACTGGTCTCGAGAGCCGTCCTGTCGCGTCTCGCCGTTGACTCGCGCCCGGACGAACGCGTCGTCGGGCACCTCGTCGGGGGTGGCGACGACCGGACCGACCGGCGCGGACTGGTCGAACGCCTTCCCGCGGACCCAGTTTTGCTCTCGGTTCTGGTCGTCGCGGTTCGAGAGGTCGTTCAGGCAGGTGAATCCCTCGACGTACTCCATCGCGTCGTCGGCACTGACACCCTTCGCACGCTCGCCGACGACGACGGCGAGTTCCGCCTCGTGGTCGAGGCGCTCTTTCCCGCTCGGGAGGGTCACCGTCTCCCCGTGGGCGGCGACGCTGTTGGGTGGTTTGAGGAAGAGCAGCGGCCGGTCGGGGACGTCGTTGTCCATCTCGGCGGCGTGGTCGGCGTAGTTCCGGCCGACACAGACGAACTTGCTCGGCTCACACGGTGCGAGCAGTTCGACGGCGGCGGGGTCGAACGTCTCGCCGTCCGCTGTGAGTTCGGCCTCGTCGTCGAGGTCGCCGTGCAGTTCGCCGCGGTGGACGTTCCCCGTCGAGTCCCGGAAGCGTGCGAGTCGCATGCGGACGCCTTCGCGGCCGCCGAGTTAACTCCTGTTCAAACCGACCGTCCTGCCACCAAGCGTACCGTTAAGCCCGAGGCGTGAGTGGCCCCGACCGTCATGGAACTGAACTGGCACGGCCACTCGACGTGGTCGGTCACCGTCGGCGACACGGACCTGCTCATCGATCCGTTCTTCGAGAACCCGAACACCGAGATGGGTCCCGAGGACTTCGACCCGGACTACCTGCTGCTCACCCACGCCCACCAGGACCACATCGCCCACGCGGGGGAGTTCACCGACGCGACAGTCGTCGCCGTCCCCGAACTCTGTGGGTTCCTCGAAGACGAGATGGGACTGGAGAACCACATCGGCGGGATGGGGATGAACCTCGGCGGGACCGTCGAGTGCGGCGACGCGTTCGTGACGATGCACCGCGCCGACCACACCAACGGCGCGAACACGGGCTACGAGTACGACGTCGGGATGCCCGCCGGCTTCGTCGTCTCCGACGAACGGCCCGGTCCCGACAGCGACGCGACGTCGTTCTACCACGCCGGCGACACCGGCCTGATGACCGAGATGAAGGAGGTCATCGCGCCGTACCTCCAGCCCGACGCCGCCGCACTCCCCGTCGGCGACCACTTCACGATGGGGCCGTGGCAGGCGGCCATCGCCACGGAGTGGCTCGACGTCGACCACGTCTTCCCGATGCACTACGACACGTTCCCGCCCATCGAAGTCGACACCGACGAGTTCGTCGAACAGGTGGAGGCGACCGGCACCCACGCCGACGTCCACGTCCTCGACGGCGACGAGTCGTTCACGCTGGAGTGAACTGAACGACACGGGTCGTCGAACGGTCGGACGCGGCCCGTCCCCGTCGCCGTCGTGCAGTGCTGGTTGTTCGCATATTCAGAGAGTCCGACGGACAGTACATTTATCACCTTTTGTGCTCTGAATAATCACATCGAACGGCAGCGCTGCCGGTTCTCTCGGTCCATGGGTGAGCGCTCCGACTCTCCGGAGTGTGACCCACCGTCTTCGACGGGGCCGAGCCAGCAGCGTGCCGATATCGCATCCACCATGAGTAGCCAGAGCAGTCATTCACTCGCGGAGAACGCGTGGCAGAACGACGGGTCGGACCTCCAGATGCGGTTCGACCCGAGAACGGAGTCGGTCTGTGAGACCATCGTAGTCGCTGTCGCGGAGTCGCTCGGCGAGTCGCCACTGGAGATTCCGACGGTCCACGACAGCATCGACCCGGACGCACTCGACTCGCTGTTCGCGCTCAGATGCCCGGATTCGGGGGCCGCTCCACGGTGCAGGCTGGCGTTCAGGTACGCGGGCTGTCTCGTCCGTGTCTACTCGTCGGGGTACGTGACGGTAGACCCGAACGAGCGAATCTGACCGGCCACGGCTTCCGGCCGGGGCCGGTCCGTTCGGTCGGCGGACGGAGGGGCCCCCCGACGCACGAACGACCTATCTTTTTGGTCGGTCCGCGTAAGGGTCCGGACGCAATGGCAGACGTCGAAGCAACCACAACGTCCGAAGAGGGGTACACGAGTGTCAGTCGCGTCGGCGACTTCGAGTTGACCGTCGACGCGACGGGCGAGGACGGCCCGACGCCGAACCAGGTACTGGCGGCGGACTACGCCTCCTGTTTCATCCCCGCGTTCCGCGTCGGCGGGAACAAGGAGGGCCACGACGACCTCGGGAAGATCACGACGGAGGTCGAAGCCGACCTGAACGACGACGACGACCTGACCGCGATTCGCTTCGTCATGCACGTCGAAGCGGACCTCTCGGACGAGGAGTTCGACGCCATCGTCGAACGCGCCGAGGGGATCTGTCACGTCCACGACTCGCTCAAGGAGTCGCTCCACGCCGACATCACGGTCCACGGCGGCCAGTTCTGAACGACCGCTCCTCGAACCGTTGGGGCACACGACCGTCGCTCACCGACGGTCACGGGGTCGGCCGAGAAGGTGGGTCGTCGCTACTCCCGAGCGACGGCGATGTTCTTGATCGTGCCACCACACTCCGGGCACGAACCGACGTGCTCGGACGAGGCGGTGCGGTGCTGACAGTCTACGCACTCGAAGACGGCCTCCCCCGGTGTGTACGGGTCTACAGTGCTCATGCTCATACCGGACGCTCTGGAGCCGTCACGTAAACGTGTTACGTGTTAACACACTAGTATCGTCGGAGGAGGTATTAGGTGATTAAGGAGCGAGTCGGAGCGAGCAGGCGAACGTCTCCTGACGCTCGCTGGCGAACTCGACGGTGAATCCGGCGGCGGCGAACGCCTCCGTGCAGTCGTCGAGTGCGAACCGTTCGTCGAGGGGCGGGCCCTCTGCGCCCTCCCCGTTCGCGCTCCAGTCGACGATACCGACGCGAGCGTCCGGGTTCAGGACTCGGTGGAGTTCGGCGAGCGCGCCCTCGCCACTCGCGGCCTCCGTCCGCTCGTGCCGTCCGTCCGCGGGTCGCTCGGGCCCGAACTCGTGGTACGTCATCGTCGAGAACGCGCCGTCGAGGTGGTCGTCGGGGAACGGCAGGTCGTCGACGGCCGCCTCGACCGGTTCGACGTTCTGCGGGACGCCCTTCTCCCGGTAGAACTCGTGCATCTCCCGCTGGACGTCGACGGCGTAACACGTCTCGACGTGGGGGGCGACGTCGTCGGTGTAGAAGCCGGTTCCGCTCCCGAGGTCCGCGACGACGCCACCGAGGTCGAACAGCGCGCGCAGTTCCTCGGCCGAGCAGAACCGGTATCGGGACTCCGCTTCGAGGTTCGGCGCTCGGTCGGGGTCGTAGGTGTGAAAGCCCATGGTCGGTGGAAGCGGGCGACCCGCATAGTCGTAGCCCGTCCGAACCCCCGAGCCACGACCGACTGCCGGCCGTGCCGGCGTCGGATTGATACTGCTCCGTGCGCTGATTGGTGGTATGGTGCGAATCACCCCGCCCAGCGAACGGACGTGTGAGCGCTGTGGCCGCGAGGACCACTGGAACGCCGACCGACAGTCGTGGGTCATCGGCGGCGTCGAGGGTGACCCTTACTGTCTCCACGAGTGGGACATCAACGGTAACTACAACCCCGTCGCGGAGTAGACGCGGCGACGGGCGCGACGACTCCCCGGAACGAGACGAGGCGGCCCTTCAGAACGGGAGCGTGGCGACACCGGCGATGTCGAGGAGACCCAGACAGAGACCGAACAGGAACACGGCGGCGAACGGCGCGTCGAAGTGCGTCTCGGCGTGGGCGTAGAACACGCGCTGGAGAAGTTCTCCGAAGACGGCCACGACGACGCCGCCGACGGTTCCGACGACGACGGCCACCGGGAGGGACACCGACGCGGCGAACGTCGCCGCCGTCGCGTCCGCGGGTCCGAGTGCCAGCACGGCCATGCCCGACGCGAGCGCGACGTGGTAGCAGACCGGAACCTCCTCACGAACGACGAACCCCAGCAGCGCGGCGGCAGCGAGGCCGAACGCCAGCAGTGCGCTCGCGGTGAGGGACGCGAGTACCGACGCGGGGAGGCCCACCACGACGCCGAGTGCGAGGGCGCTCCGCCAGTCGGCCTGCCACGGCGCGAACGGTTCGACGACGAACCGCGTGGTCACGTTCGGGACGCCGCTCGACGACTCGGCGGGCCGGTCGTTCGACTCGACGACCCGTCCGCCGTCGGTCATCGGTTCCCGACGCTCGCCACGCTCGTACGGCGACATGTCGAGGAGTCCACTGCGAACCTCGCCGACGAGCGGGTAGCCGAGGAGGACGCGGTGGGCGAACGCAGAGAGGACGACGGCGGCCGTGATAGGGTCGAACGGGACACCGAGGGTCGCGTAGCCCCACGCGAACACCCCGCCGAGGACGCCGAACGCGCCGCCGACGGCGAGCGCCTTCGGGTGTGCCGACAGCGGCGTCGTGACGTCCTTCGCGGGATGGTAGCGGTACCCCTCGTCCATGTACCCGCGACGGACGGCGTAGGCCGCCGCCGCCACACCCCCACCGAAGAGGACGTGCGGGCCGAACCAGACGGTGTAGCCCAGCGGCGTCGGCACGGCCGCCGGAAGCGCCACGTCGGCGTACGCCAGCAGTTGACCGACGACGACGAGACAGCCGAGGACGCCGAGGGAGAGATACCCCCCTAGCGCGGCACCGAGTGCGCCGCCGACGGCAGCGACGGCGACGACTGCGACTACGCTCACGGGGTCGACCACTCACCGCTCACCTCGACGCCGTCCGTACATGTCACCCACTGACGAATCGGGATAGAAAGGCGTGTCTACTTCCCGCGACGGGGGGCCGTTCAACGGGTTTATGTTCCTCAACCGATGCAGGCGAGGTATGGAACGGCCTGGGGGACAGCGAGGGAACACCGATGCGTGATTCGCTCTGTCGAGACCTGACGGGGACGTTCGTCGGATGCGACGGGGAGCCGACGCGTGCGACCTGTAGTTTCCACGACCGACCCTGTGGACTCGCGGCGGGCGACGTCCTCCAGTTGGAGGTCGAACGGATGGACGGCGAGTGGACACCGCTCTTCCACCGCTGTCAGGGTCACGCCGTCGAGGAGTTCCCCGACGAACACACCGTCCACGGGACGGCCCAAGCGCTGGTCACCGCCCGTCTCGAACCGACCGGTGCGCATCTGCCGGGAACCGGCCGCTACCACCCGGAGGCGCTGACCATCGGTGAGGTCGAGGTACAGGACGTCTCGACGGTCGAACACGGCCGCCGCTCGCCGCTGTCGGACCGCGACGAGTTGCAGTAGACCGGTTCTCGCCGCTCAGAGCAGTCCGTCGGTGGCGTCGTCGTGGAGCGTCCGCGAGAGGTCGTCCATCAACGTCCGAAGGTTGACCGCGTCGTCACGGTTGTACGAGACGAGCGTCTCCAGGGAGTCCTCGGACCCACCTTCGTACTCGTGCCAGAGACGCACCGCGTCGCGCCCGGAGATGTCCGGTCGGTCGCGTTCGATACCGACGTCCTTCTCGATAGCCTTCAGCCCGCCCGACAGGCCGACACGGCCACAGGCGTAGCGCAGGTCGAGGTGCGGCACGTCGAGGTCCAGGTCGTAACTCGTCTCCAGGAACGGCACGTCGAACGTCGTCCCGTTGAACGTGACGAGCAACGGCGCGTCGAGCGCCTCACGAAGCGTCTCGCGCGTGAGCGGTTCCCCGACGACGGGGTCGGGGTCGTTGACCAGCGTCCGGACCTCGCCGTCGTGGAGCAGGCTGACGGTCGTCACCTGGTCGCGGTGGTGGGAGAGGCCGGTCGTCTCGATGTCGAAGAAACACGCCCCCTCGCGGAAGTCCTCGTAGAGTCGCCAGCGGTGCTGACTGGGGAACGCGGCGTCGAAGAACTGCGCGTTCCCGGACGCGAGGTGGTCTCGCCCCTCGTCGATGAACGAGGCGATGCGCTCGCCGGTCACCTCCCCAACCGCGTCTCGCTCGAACTCGTCCCAGTGGGTGATGCCCTGCTCCCACAGACGGCGTTCGGTCGTCTCCCCGACGCCCTGAACGGGGATGAAACTGTTCTCGATTCGCACGAGTCCACTCGGGCGTGACGACAACTAAGGGCTTCGATGAGTTCGAGCGCCGCCGGGGTCATCTCCTCGACGGACAGTACCGTCTCGTGGATTCTCGAACGCTCCCCGCGGTCCTCGTAGCGTGCTGTCTGCTCCTCCCCGGCTGTCTCGGCGTCGGCCCTGTCGACGCGGCGACCTGCTCGGACGGCGGGGTCGTCACGAGTCTGACCGTCTCCGTCGAGAGCGGTGCGTCGGTCGCCCGTTCGCAGTCGGTCCGAGGAGTCCCGACTACTCCTGAATGACTTCGGCCTCGGGCGACACCCGGATGAGGTGGGCGACTTCGGCGGGGAGGCTCTGCTGACCGCTCGGCCCGTCGACGGTCACCATCCCGAACGGCGCGACTTCGACGACGGCGAGCGTCGCTCCCGGACTCACGCCGGCGTCGGCGAGGTAGCGCAGTTCGTCGCTCGTCCGGTGGCGGACCCGCTGGACGACGACGCGGTCACCGACGGCACACTCGTCGAGTCGGTTCCCGGGCGCGTCGTCCAGCGGCGAGAGGTCCGCTCGCGGGATGGGGTCGCCGTGGGGGTCGACGTCCGGGTCGCCGAGCACCTCGGCGATACGGGCCTCGAACGTCTCGCTGATGTGGTGTTCCAACCGGTCGGCCTCCTCGTGGACGTCCGTCCAGTCGTAGTCGAGCGCCTCGGCGAGGTACGCCTCGATGAGCCGATGGTGTCGGAGGACCTCCAGTGCGACCGTCTCACCCTCGGCCGTGAGCCGGACGCCCTTGTACTTCTCGCGGTCGACCAGTCCGCGCTCGGCGAGTTTGTCGAGCATGCTCGTCACCGTCGGCGCGGTGACGTCCAGACGCTCGGCGATGGCGGAGGTGGCGACACGCTCGGCCGACGGGTCGTCACCCGCCTCACGCTGGAGGACGTAGATGGTCTTCAGGTAGTCCTCCATCACGGCGCTGAGCATACACGGAGAGAGCGGACAGGCGGTTAAAAACGGTTCCCCTCCGAGAGGGGCGCGGCACCGACTGTCACGCCGCCGTGAGCGTCGTCACTTCACGGTCGGGGCCGGGCGCTCGTCCACGTCGCCGTCGAGGTCGATGTCCCCGGTGACGTGGTCGACGACGAGGACGACGGCCGCGCCGACGACGGCGGCGACGAGGATGCCGGCCGTCGCCGTCGGCGTCCAGACGGTGACTTCGTCGGCCACCTCGGCGGCCGGGTAGTAGAGCGCCCCGACCATCAGCGCGACGAGGAACGTCAGCGTCGCCTCGCGGTAGTGTTCGAGCGCGTAGTCGACGGCGTGGGCCACCGAGAACAGCCCCACGACTGCGCCGAGACAGAACGTCACGACGACGGTGCCGTACTCGACGACCGGGTCGACGCTCCCACCGCGGGCCACGCCGATGAGCGAATCGACGAACGACGACAGCGTCCCCGTGAGGTAGACGTACTGCCCGAACAGGAGCAGGATGAGCGACCCGGAGACGCCCGGCAGGATCATCGCCGAGATGGCGATCGCCCCGACGACGAACAGGACCGGGAGCGTACTCGGGAGCGCGTTCCCGACTACCGCCGAGACGAAGACGCCGAGCGTGACGCCGAGGACGCCCGCGAAGAGTCGCCACGAGGTACCTACGTCTATCTGGTCGCGCAACACGACGGCGCTCGCGGCGATGAGGCCGAAGAAGAACGCGAACAGCAGTGCCGGATAGGCGTGGTACGCCCACTCGACGGCCCGTGCGACCGTCACGAGCGCCGTGACGATGCCGAGACCGAGCGCCATCAGGAACGGTACGTCCATCTCGATGAGCCGTCGGCGCAGTCGCGTGCGACCGTCGGCCGTCGTCACGCCGGGCAGGAGCGCGAGCGCCTGCGGGTCGAGGTCGGCGATGGCCGTCACCAACCGACCGTAGATGCCCGTGATGAGGGCGATGGTCCCCCCCGAGACGCCCGGCACCGCGTCGGCAGCGCCCATGGCGATGCCCCGGAGGTAGATGCCGAGGTACTCGCGGACGACCATCAGGCGACCCGTGCGACGACCGTCTCCGGGGCGGCGAGCGTCGAGGCGTTCGCCGACCCGTTGCCCGAGGTGTTCGTGCCGTTCCCGGAGGCGTTCGTGTCGTTCGACGCCGAGTCGCCGGTCGTCTCGTTACCACCGTCGGGCGAGGCCGTCACGTTCGTACCGTTGCCCGACTGGTTGCCGCCGGCCTGGACGGTCCGCTCCTCTTCGAGCGTCACCTGTGTCGCCGCGTCGTCCTCCCCGAGGACCTGCCCCTCGGTCACGGTGGCGTTGGCACCGTAGATGGTCCGGGAGAGGTCCTCACCCTGGGTGACCGCGCTGAGGCGGTACTGGCCGGTCGACCGGACGCTGACGTTCGTGTGGCCGTTCTCCGGCCCGAACTCGTCGTAGCCGGTCGTCGAGTACGGCACCGTCATGGTGAACGACCCGTCCTCGCCGGTCTGGACCTGCTGGTAGTAGGTGAACCGCTCGAACTGCGTCCCGTTCTGCGTCGGAATACGCATCTGGACGCTGGCGGTCACCGTCGCGTTCGCGGGGCCGGTTCCCTCGATGGTCGCACCGTCGACGCGCTCGAACGTCTTCACCCACGGCCCGACCTGGTTGGCCTCCTCGCTGGCGTGGACGAGGCGGTACTGCTCCAGTGCGGGCACGTACTCGGTCGGGACGCCCTGGAGTCCACCGATCTGTGCGGTGGTGTCGGTCTCGACGTACTCCTGTGCGTCGGCCATCGTGGGGAAGCGCTTGATGCTCGCGTTCTGGGGGTACGGCTGGGTCTGCTGCCCGTTGACCGTGAACGCCTCGCGCTGCCAGTCGACGACGACGACCTGCCCGTTCGTCCGCGGGGAGGCAGCACTCCCGTGGAACTGGTAGAGACGCGTTCGCATCGAGTCGTAGTGCGCCTGGTTACGGATGTAGACCTGGGGCTGGGGCTGTGTGCCCTGGAAGTACTGCTGGTAGGTGAGCGTCTCGATGAGCGCGTTCTCGCCGGGGCCGGAGGCGCTGATACCGTGGTCGCCGAACGCCGTCGGCGCGGTGTACTTCTGGGAACGCGGGTCCGCGAGTTTCCAGTCTATCATGACGTACCGGCCACCCTCGCCGTCGCCGTCGCCGTCGGTAGTCAGGACGTCGGTCGCGGCCGACTCGTTCTGGGCGAGCAGGAAGTTCGCCGCCTCGTTCGAGCCCTGCTGGAACGGGTTGGCGTTCGGGATGCGGTCACCTTCGACGGTGATGAAGTGCCCGTAGTCCCACCACGACATCACGCCGTAGGTCCCCGGACCGTACTCGTAGTCCGCGGTCCGCTCGAACGTCCCGTAGTACTCCATCGGGGCGTTGTCGGCGTTCTCGGTGCCGTACTGCCCCTCGTCGGGCGTGCTGTTGGCGAGCCACTCCAGACTGCCGTCCCACTGGGTGACCTCGCCGGGCCCGTTGGACTGTGCGGACTGTGCGGACTGGAGCGGGATGCCCTCCGTCAGCGGCCCCGAGACGGCGACGAACGGGGCGACGACGACGAGGACGACGGTGAACACGACCATGACCTGCGCGGCGCTGATGCCGTCGCCCGTGCCCGTACTGCTCTGGAGTCGGGTCGCCACGACGCCGACACCGAGCGCCGTCAGCGTTGCGACGGGAACCGCGAGGTAGTACTCGAAGCGGTTCTGGGTCAGCGTCGCCAGCACCATCAGGACGAACCACGTGACCAGCAACAGCACCTCGCCACGCGGGTCGTCGTCGAGGAGGTACAGTGCGAGCGCGCCGACCGCGACGACGACCGCCACGAAGAACGTGAAGCCGTAGCGGGCGGCGAAGAACTCGCCGGCCTGTTCGAGCGGGATGGGGCGAGCCTCGTTGACCGTCCGGACCTGTGCGTTCGCGTCCAGTCCGTAGACACGGAGGAACTGGTCGACGAAGTAGCCGAACGTGTCGGGGACCGCGAGCCACGCGACGAGTGCGACGAGCGCGATGGCACCGACGATAGCTCCGGGGAACACCGTCGAGGCGTCGGAGCGACCCTCGACGGCACGCGAGAGGCCGACGATGGCGGCCAGACCGACGGCGAGGCCGAGGAAGGCGACCGGCTGGAGGAGCGAGAAGTCCGAGGCCGAGAAGGCGAACTCGCTGACCTTCACCGCCGAGAGGAGGGCGGCCACGAGGGACATGACGATCCCCGCGATAGCGACGTGTTCGGGGCTGTGGCCCTTGAGGAAGACGAAGACGGCGTGGACGAGGAAGAACAGGCCGAGCACGGAGACGAAGAACACGGCGGGCGGCCACACCCAGACGTACAGTCCGAGGGCGACCCCGGCGAGCACCGAGTAGACGACCGTCGAACGGAGCGTGCCCCACTCGCGGGCGCGGAACTGCTCGTAGACGGGCAGGTCACGCTGGGCGACGCTGACCGCGACCATCACGCCGAGGACGGCGAGGACCTGGAACAGCACTTCGGCGATGTGGTGGTCCGAGAAGCCGACGAGACTTCGGAACAGGAACGCGCCGGGCGTCAGCGCCAGGACGAGGACGGCGATGACCCCACCGAGTTTGCCGCCGAAGCGGCGGGCGATGAAGTACGCCGGGATGGCGACGAGCGTCCCGAGGACGGCGGGGGCGAACAGGAGGGCCATCGTCGTCGCCTGGTCCTGGGGCATGAACAGGCCGAGGACGAGCGCACCGAGTGCGACCAGTTGGTCGAACAGCGTCCCGAACTGGCCGGAGGCGGTGCCGGTCGGGAAGTTCGTCCACGGGTCGAACGGCATGGTGAACGGGAAGTTCTGGACCGTGTAACTCGTCTGTCGGAGGTGGTACCAGGCGTCGTTCCCCCGGAACAGGAACTCGCCGTTCGACGAGAAGTTCTCCCACGTCTTCACCCGGTTCCACAGCATGAACGCGAGAAGCAGGGCGACCGCAGGGATGTGATACAGCTCCCGGACACGGCCGAGGACGGAGTCCGCGTCGAACGTCAGCCCGTCCTCACGCTCCGTTGGCTGACTCATTGGTTGTCAGAACGGCAAAACCCGCATAAGCCTTTTGACCTCGTGTCGGGGTGAATGGAAAACACCTTCCCACGGGACGATGCAGGGGCCTCTATGCGAGTCTCGGTCGTCGTCTGTACACACGCCACGAAGCGGTACCCGGACCTGCGAGAGGCGGTCGAGAGCGTCCTCGCCAGCGACTACCGGGACCGGGAAGTGGTCGTCGTCAGCGACGGGAGCGAGGCCGTCTACGAACGGGCAGTCGACGACTTCGGCGACCACGACGAGGTGGTCGTTCACCGCCACGAACCGAACTCGGGGCTGCTCACGGTCCGGAACGTCGGTGCGGCCCTCGCCACCGGCGACGTCGTGGCGTTCGTCGACGACGACGCACTCGTCGCCGAGGACTGGCTCACCGAACTCGTCGCCGTCTACGAGGGCAGCCTCTGGCCGTGGTCGAGTGCGGTCGACGGTGGCGAAAACGAGGTGCTCGCCGCGGGCGGCAGGATGGTCCCGAAGTGGGTCGCCGGTGAACCCGCGTTCCTCCCGGCGGAGTTCTACTGGCTCGTCGGCGTCACCCACCGCGGGTTCGCCGAGACGCCGGGTGAGGTCCGCAACACGTTCGGCTCCAACATCTCGTTTCGCGCGGACGTGTTCGAGGAGTTGGGCGGATTCGACACGAACGTCGGCGGCCGGAAGGGCGACAGACACCTCCAAGGCGGCGAGACGGAACTCTGTGCCCGCCTCCGCGAGCGGTACGGCGTCGGCGTCGAGTACAACCCCGATGCGGAGGTGGCACACAAGATATTCGACTACCGGACCGACCCCGCGTGGCTCGTCAAGCGGGCGTTCTGGCAGGGCTACTCGAAACGCGGGATGGAGGTGTTCGTCCCCGAGTCGACCGGAGAGGAAGACGAGTTCCTCGCCGACCTGCTGTTCCGGTTCGTCCCGTCGCGCGTGCGCGGACTCGTCGAGGAGTTCTCGACGGCCAAACTGCTCCAGTTGGTGATGCTGTTCGTGCTGACCGGTGCTGTGGGGCTGGGCTATCTCTACGGCCTGCTCAAGTGGCGCTGAGCGACCGCCCACCGTCACCACAGGACTAACTCGCTCGTCGGCGAGCACCAGCCATGGGTGTCGTGAACGAGGACGACCTCGACTGGACCGACCTCGACGAAGGGAACGCGCGGTTCCGACGAAAGCAGCTCGGAGCGGCCGCCGACGGGCGTGATCTGGGCTGTAGCCTGTTCGAACTCGCGCCCGGCGACGGGGCGTGGCCGTACCACTACCACACCGCCAACGAGGAGGCGCTGTACGTCCTCTCCGGCGAGGGGACGCTCAGACTCGACGGCGAGACGCACACCGTCGCTGCGGGCGACTACGCCGCGTTCCCGGCCGACGAGTCCGGTGGGCACAAGGTCGTCAACGACGGCGACGAACCGCTCCGCTACCTGTTGCTGTCGACGATGAACGACCCGGACGTCGCGGTCTACCCCGACTCGGGGAAGTTCGGCGTCTTCGTCGGTGCGCCGCCGGGGCGACGGGGCGAGCGGAGTCTCCACGGCTACTACCGACTCGCCGACGACGTGGACTACTGGGACGGGGAGTGACCAGCCACGGGCGGCGAGTCACTCTTCGACCGTCTCGACGCCCTCGCTCTCGTACTCCCACGTCAGGTCGAAGAAGCGACCGAGGCCGGCGACGAACGCGCCGTTCTCGGTGATGGCCGCCTGTCGGAGGTGGTTGGGGACGTCGTCCTCCTGAACGAGCAGGATGGCCTCGCCGCCCTCGTAGGAGAACGTCGGGTCCGCGAACGTCCCCCGCCACGGGAGCTGTTCCGTCGAGAACCGGACCGCGACGTCGTGGTCGGTGAGTCGTTCGACGACCGTCCCCTGTCGCTCGCGCTCGTCGCTCGACAGCCGGTCGGGGTGGAGGAGGAGCACCTCCACCGTGACGTCACGTTCGAGCGCGGCGGTCAGCGCCGGTTCGATGGTGTGGAAGTACTCGAACCCCTTCGAGAGGATACAGACCCGGTCGCCCGCCTCGCGGTAGATGCGGCGCGTCTCGCGTTCGGAGGGGTCGCCCACGTCGACGACGTGGAACAGTTCCTCGGTGGCGGTGATGTCCTCGCCGGCCGCCTCGAACCGTGGCTGGAACTCGGCGAGAAACGACTCGCGTTCGGTCTCGACGGCCTGGACGAACGATTCGAGTTCCTGCCGGCGGTTCTCCTCGGCCCGGTCGAGGATGGCTGCGGGGTCGTGGGGCTGGTAGTGTTTCGGTCGGCCGGGGATGATCTTGACGTAGCCCTGGTCGGCCAGCGAGTCCAGGACGCCGTAGACACGTGCCTTCGGGATACCGGTCGCCTCGGCGAGGTTCGGAGCGGTCGTCCGACCGAGCGTCAGCAGCTCGATGAGTGCGGTCTGCTCGTACTCGGTCAGGCCGAGGCGCTCGAAGACGTCCGTCTCGCTCATACTGGGACTGTCCCGTACTGGGTGGTAAAACCGCCGGTGACGCGGGCGACGGCGAGCAGCGTCGTCCCCGGAGAGCGACCGTCCTCACACGAGGCGAGGAGCCCCGTCGGTCCGGACGGCGGTGCTCAGGGGCCGATTCGGCCGTCTTCGCGGTCGACCCGGCAGGAGCAGGGCTGTCTGCCCCTCCGCTCCTCCGACCGACACCCGAAGAGATTTATACGTCGGACCTGAGTTACTCAGATAGCGAGTAACCATGAGCGACACTACGAAGACGGCTGACGAAGACCGGGCGCATCTCGAGGGCGTCGAGGACGGGTGTGGCTGTGCCGAAATCATGGACCACCTCTCGGAGCAGCGTGCTGCCGCGGCCACCGACGACGACTGACGGGGATGGCCGACCGGTCACCCCGTCCGCTTCTCGCCCTCCTCGACGAACTCCAGATCGTCGCGCGCAACGGCCTCACCTACGGCGACGACCCACACGACCACTACGACCGTGAGCGCTACGAGCGCATCCTCCACGTCGTGAGCGAGGCGTACGCCCGCGGTCTGGACCTCCCTGCCGACGAGGTGCGTGACCGCCTCACCGCCGAGGAGTTCGGTCACGTGACGCCGAAGGTCGGCGCGACGGCCGTCGTCACCGACGACGACGGGCGAGTCCTGCTCATCGAGCGACCCGAGAGCGGCGCGTGGGCGCTGCCGGGCGGTCACGCCGCGTCCGGCGAGACCCCCGAAGAGAAGAGACGGTCCGTCGGGAGGTCGAAGAGGAGACGGGCCTCGTCGTGCGACCGACCGATCTGGTCGCCGCACCGTACATCGACGCGCCGGCGTACGGGCCACACGGGGCGGTGACGCTCCTCTATCGCTGTGTCGTCGTCGACGGGGAACTCCGACCGAGTCACGAGAGCGTGCGCGTCGCCTACCGGGACCCCGAGACGGTCGACTCGTGGTTCGGCGACCACGCGTCGTACGTCGAGCGGGCGGTCGGTCGGTGAGCGCCGGCCGGCAGCTTTTTCAGCGCGTACGGACGATTTCTCGCAACGAGATGACCAACACCGACGTGTGCGTACTCGTCCCGACGCTCGACGAGGCCGAGACCATCGGCCCCGTCATCGACGGGTTCGTCGAGCAGGGGTTCGAGAACGTCCTCGTCGTCGACGGTGGGTCGACCGACGGCACCAGGGACCTCGCCCGCGAGCGTGGTGCACGGGTCATCGAACAGAGCGGCGAGGGGAAAGGTCAGGCCGTCCGCGAGGCGTTCGACTACGTCGACGTGCCGTACGTGCTGATGCTCGACGGCGACATGACCTACGACCCGGCGGACGCCCCGAAGATGCTCGAACCGCTGTTCGAGGGCCGGGCCGACCACGTCATCGGCGACCGGTTCGCCGACATGCACGACGGCGCGATGCCCCGCCTCAACCAGTTCGGCAACCGGGTCATCAACAGCGCGTTCGCCACCATCCACGGCCGGAACCTCGGGGACATCCTCAGTGGCTACCGCGCGTTCACGCTCGACTCGATTCGCCGCATCGAACTCGAATCCGACGGGTTCACCATCGAGACCGAACTCGCCGTCGAGTGCGTCAAACACGGCGTCCGGACCGCCGTCGTCCCCGTCTCCTACCACCCGCGTCCGGACGACTCCGACACGAACCTCCACCCGGTCAAGGACGGCGGCCGCATCATCTTCGCGCTGTACAGTCTGGCGAAACTCAACAACCCGCTGTTCTACTTCGGGAGCGTCGGTGTCATCAGTGCGCTCGTCGGCGTCGGCATCGGCGCGTGGGTCGGCTACGAGTGGTGGGTCGTCGGCATCTCCCACCAGGTCTACGCCGTCGTCGCCGGCGTCGCCATCCTGCTGGGCGCACAACTACTGATGTTCGCCGTCCTCTCGGACATGATCGTCGCGGTCAACCGCGAGCAGACCCACCGTCTGGAGGCGGTCGCCGACCGGCTACAGGACGACCGTACCCGCGGCCAGCCGACCGCACGGTCGTACGACGCCCTCGACGAGACGGAAGAACGGGAACTCCGCGCCGAGGACTGAGCGCCCCGGCGTAACCGGACGACGGACTGCGGCCGGTCAGAACGGGACGAGCGACCGGAGTCGTCCGACCAGCCCCGTCCGGTTCGTCAGGCGGGCCTCCTCGAACACCGGGTGGAGCGCGTTGAGCAGCGCCTGTTCGTTCGAGAACTCCTGGTCGGGAACGTCCGCGAGCGCCTCCCCCACCGTCATCGTCCGTCCAGAGGCGTCGTAGGGGACGGCGACGTCGCCGACCGCCTCACGGACGGCCGCGGTGTCCGCCGGGAAGGCGAGGTCCGACCGGTCGAGGCGGGCGTCGAGGGCCGCGATACCGAACGCGACGTTGTCCGGCTCGTCGTCGATGTCGTCCGTCGGTGGCCGTGCTCTCATTACGCCCCACTAACGTCGACAGGACCGAAAACCCTGCGACTGACTCTCACTGCTCGGCGGAGAGTCGGACGGTCCCGCTCCCCGTGACGACGACCCGGAACCCGCCGTAGCGAAACCGAACCGTCGTCTCGGCCGTCTCTCGGAAGACGGCGTCGAGCGCGTCCGGGTCCAGCGTGGCCGCGAGCGGGGTCATCGTCGTCGGCGATGCGTTGGTAGCGACCGCGACCGCTCGGACGACGGCGACGCTCGGCCGGTCGGCGGAGGGGTCGAACGAGGCCGTCAGTTCGACCGGCACGTCGTCGCTGGCGTCGGCCGCGTCCGTCACAACCAGTTCGGCGGGAGGTGGCCGGGGTTCTCCGCGAGCAGTTCGAGGAGCGGCCGAATCGACTCGTAGCGGTCCCCGCGGTGGACGAACCCACCGTCTCGGTCCCAGTCGACGACGTCCGCCTCGTCCAGTTTCGGGAGGTGGACGTGGTGGAGTTCGACGGCCGGACAGTCGTCACCGAGCAGTGTCGTCTCCGGGTCGACGATGTCGTCGTCGAGCAACGAGACCAGCACTCGACGGCGGTGGACGTCGGTGAGTAGCGCGAGCGCTTCGTCGGTCGTCGGTGTCGTGACAGCTTCGCTGTCGGCGTTCGTTGCGAGCATGGTGACGGAACGCGTGTGAACCGTGTGATGCGGTCCGTCTGTAGGAAGGACCAGAGGTCGGTCCGAACCAGGTCGGTTCGAACGCACAGTGTGTAATTTCGGTTCCACGTGAACGTGGCGGCTCCCGACAGAAAAAGCTGGTGCCAGCCGACCACAAACCGATAAGCGGCTTCGTGCTGTGGAGTGGTTATGACCGAGTACACGACCGTCTCGATTCCGAAGGACCTCGCCGTGCGCGTCGAGGAGACCATCGAAGGCACCAGTTTCTCCTCGACGAGCGACCTCGTTCGGTTCCTGTTGCGGAGTATCGTCATCCAGCACCAGCGCGAGGGGCAGTTGAGCGAAGCGGAGTTCGAGGAGATAGCCAACCAGTTGCGGGACCTCGGCTACCTGCAGTAGCGACGACCGGTCAGGCGACCGATTCGGACGGTGGCACCGCGTCGACGACGTCGACGGGGAGGCGCGTCCCCGACCGGTCGAACGCTCGAAGCTCCTCCCACGGCGGGACTCCGACGAACACGACCTCGTGGAGGTCGTCGGTCCGCTTGAGGCGGTCGTTACCGTCGGGATGGGAGACGAACCGCCCCTGAGTGCGCGGACTGGCGAGGTCCATCCCGAACACCGCACGGACCGACCCGCCCGCGTCGGGGTGGTAGAAGTGCGTGAACACGGGCGTGTCGGGATCGAGGTCCACGTCGAGTGCCTCGGCGTCCGTGACGGTCAACCCGACGGTCACCACCTGCGGGTCACGGTCGCCGGCCATCGAGAGCAACAGTTCGACGAGCCCAGTCGTGATGTAGACCACGCCGTACCCACGCTTCGGACCGCCATGAGCGCGTCGGCCGCGGACGAGGTGGTGGTTTTCTGATGTAAAGACTGTTACAATATATTTATCAACGTCGAACACAACCGAACTGACACGATGGAGAGCAAACAGCTCAAATCGTTCCTCGAGTCGCACCCGAAACTGATGGAGTACGCCTTCGCCGGCACGATGGCCGCGGGCACTATCGGCGTGGAGATGTCCACGATAGCGGCGAACAACGGCCCTTAGAACCAGTCTCGGGGGAGCTCTTCGCTCCATCTCCACTCGTCGTCGACTCTGACCGGGCAGGAACTGATATCGAGCAGCGAGCGGATGTCTCGTCCGCTCGCCGAGTACGTCGGCGTCTCGTTCCCGGCGAGGATGCTGTCGGTGTACCCCTCCAGCACCGGCGTTCCGAGACTCCCCATCCCGTAGAGCCGGTTCGGGTAGAACTGGAACGACACCTCGTACGTCTCGCGGTCGCCCCCTCCGTCCGGCCGATTCTCGAAGTACATTATCGACGTCGAACCGGCCTCCGACTGCGCGATTTCGGTGTTCCCGTCCCCGACGACGAGGTACTGCGCGCCGAAGAGGCTCTCGTCGCTAGCGACGCTGAGTGCGGCCTGGAGCGGGAACCCGGCGTTGAGCATCCGGGTTAGCATCCGACCGACGGCGGTCGCACCGGTGTTGACCACGTCTGCGACGGTGACGATGCCCCCGACGGCACCGGCGTCGATGAGCGCCATCCCCTGCTGGTAGGACGTACAGGCGTTGAGGAAGAACGCGTCGACGCCGACGTCGTCCAGCGTCGTGGCGTCGAGGTGGCCGTCGGGACAGCGAAAGCCCGCGTCGTCGATGTGGCCGATGTAGTGGAGGAAGTCGACGTCGGCGGCGAACACCTCGGCGAGTCGGTCCGTCGTCAGGTCACGGTGGACGGTGACGTCGAACGGGAGCGAGTCCCGTGAGCCGTAGACGTCGCTGGCCGTCTCGTGTTCGTCGAGCATCGTGTCGTCGTTGCAGATGACGGCCAGCGAGAGGTCCCCCTCCGTCGGTTCCTGCCGGAGTCGGTTCCGGAACGCGGCGGCGGTCACCTTGCTCGCGCCGACCGGAACGTCCGGGCCGACCCACGCCTGTTCGAGCGAGTCCGTCGGTTCGGGACGGACGAGTCGTGGGGTCGGTGGCGAAGAGAACGACCGGGTCGTGCGCTCTCGCATGAACGAGTCGATAGCCGTCGACTGTGCTTCGGCGGGCGTCACCTCCCGAGCGTCCGGCGTCCGGATGAGCGAGAGGTCGTCGAGGAGGAACGGGAGCGTCTCCAGGTTCGCGGCGACCGGTTCCACGTGGCTGGTCAGCTTCCACGTCGGCATGTGTGGTTCGAGCGTGTCGTAGGGGACCGCGAGGTACTCCCGAAGCTGTTCGGCGAGCGGTCGGTCGTACACCGCCGAGAGGTCGAACGGCAGCGCGGATTCGACCATCTTCCGCTCCTGGAGTTCGACCGGGTAGTACCCCTCGGTCCGCACGACGCAGTCGAGAAACAGCACCTGCTTCAGGACGCGTTCGACGGTCGACTCGAACCCGTTCGGGCCGTCCAGCGCGTACTCGAACTCGTCGGCGACGAGTCGTGGGTCGTCGCCCGGTTCGACCGAGGCAGCGAGGTAGTACGCCAGCGGCGTCACCGGGTAGACGGCGTCGAGCGTCGGTGGCACCTCGATGGTGACCCCGGAGTCCGGCCTGTCCAGTCCGTCGGGAATCGACAGTTCGTCGCCGAGTTGGATGCCGGGCGGGTGGCCTCTGAGCGTCGGAAACGACCGTTCGGGGGAGGTCGTCTTCAACGCCGACCCGAGGTGGGAGACGGCGGCCATCACGTCGTGTGGGTCCGTCGTGGTCGTGATGGTCGTCGCGGGCCGTTCGTGGTACGACCGGGCACCGAGCAGTACCTCGACGTCACGGCCGAACGTGAGCGAGGTCCGGTTGCCGTCGGCGTCGATGGTGAGCGGCCCCTCGACCCGGAGGTAGAGCTTGATGGGCGAGCAGAGTTCGACGCTGTACTCGCCGGCGGGGAGGTCGTGGGTCTCGAAGTGCCGCATCCCGTGGACGACGGCTCCCGTCTCGTCTCTGACGTAGGTCTCGACGACCTCCGGGTAGGAGAGTTCGGCGACGTCGACGGAGACGGCGGTGTCGACCGGTGCGGCGAAGTGCTCGTCAGCGACCGGACGAGGCGTCACCGGTCGGTCGGCGAAGAGGTCACAGCGACGACGCTCGATACGGTCCCGGACGCGGAGCTGCCCGTCCGGGCCGCGTTCGATTCGCACGAACGTCACGGTGTGGTCCTCCGCCGACACGGTGCCCCTGACATAGATACCGGAACCTATCGATGTGCGAACGAAAAGGCTTCGCCTCAGTCGAGCATGCCGCGGAGCGCGCCGAGATACGCCTTCGGCGCGCGGCGTCGGGAGCCCTCGATGGCGTCGCGGACGGCGTTCGAAGCCCGGTCCGTAACGCCGGCTCCGTGGCCGACGCGCAGTCGCTCGACGTCGAACCGGGCGAGGTCACGCGGTGGCGTCATCCGCAGCATCGGGTGGACGCCGACCCGCTCGTCGCCGGCCCTGAAGTACGTCGCCGTCCCGAGCGCTTCCGGGACGACCAGCGTGCGCTCGTCGGGGTGATAGAGGTACGCCTCCCGCCAGACGGGGGTGTCGTAGAGTTCGTGGACCTCGTAGCCGGTCGTCCCGAGTTCCGACCCGAGGTCCTCGACCGTGGCCCGGTAGTTCGAGTCGATGGAGTCCATCCACCGCGGCCGGTAGACGGGGACGTCGTGGCGACGGGCGATGGTGTCGGCGTCGCGGTTGTGTCGGTCGAGCAGGACGACACAGCCGGCGACGTCCCCGAACTCGGCCAGGAGGTCGTCGAGTCCGTCGGCGTCGACGGGGTCGACCAGGTAGACGCCCTCCTCGGTCGCCAGCGCGTGACTCGCTCGTTGCATGTCCTCGTCGGGGAACGCGAGCCACCCGACACCGCCCGCTGAGCGGTCTATCTCGGCGAGCGTCGGTGTGCCAGAGCCTTTCATCGGCATACGTCGACACACGGTCGCTCGGCGTATAAACGGTGACGACGAGACAGAACGCTGGACGGTCGGACGAGGTCGGCAGTTATTACCGCGCGGACCGACCTGGGAGTATGCTGTCGCTCCGCTGGCTCGCACTCGAAGCGAAGTACCTCGACCGGATGGGCGAGTTCTACGACGCGCACCTCGACCTCCGGACCGAGCGGACCGGGGACGAACTCCGCTGTTCGGTCGGCGAGACGACGCTCGTGTTCCGCCGGCCGACGGGCGTCCCTCGCGGCGGCGTCCACACCCACTACGCCTTCTCGACGCCGTTCGACCGGTACGACGAGTGGTACGAACGGCTCTCCTCGCGGTTCGACCTCGAAGAGCACCGCTTCGGCGAGGCGCGCTCGCTGTACTTCTACGATCCGTCGGGCAACTGCGTCGAAATCGGACAGGTCGAACGGGAGTCGGCCGGCGGGTCGGAGACGACGGGCGGGTCGGGCGGAGCGTCGGCCGACGCCCTCACCGGCGTCTTCGAGGTGGTCCTCGAAGTCGAGGACCTCGACCGAGCGGTGGCGTTCTACACCGACCTCGGGTTCGAGGTGGTCGACGAGGGAGCGAACCGCCGCCGAGTCCGCCTCACCGCCGGCCCGTTCGACCTCGAACTGTGGGAACCGCACCTCGGCATCGCCGACGCGCGTGGTGGGGTGCACGTCGACCTGGGTGTCGGTGTCGCGGACCCGACCGCCACCGCCGAGCGAGTGCGTTCGCTCGCCGTCGACGTCCGCCCCGTGGAGGACGGGCTCCGGGTTCGTGACCCCGACGGCCACTACGTCACGCTCGTGGAGGAGTGAGCCAGGGCCGGGCCGACCGATTTACGTCTCGCACGCTTCGGGGGCCCCATGGGCTACGAGCACGTCCGTGTCGACGAGTTGCCCGACGCGCCGAACCCGACCCGCCACAAGAAGGAGGTCGACGAAGCGGTGGATGCGACCGCGTTCGGCTTCAACGTCCTCACTGCCGACCCCGGTGAGCAGTTGCCGTGGGGCTACCACCGTCACCCCGACCACGAGGAACTGTTCTACGTGATTTCGGGAACCGTCGCCTTCGAGACGCCCGACCGTGAGTACCGGGTCGATGCCGGGACGGCGTTCTTCGTCGAACCCGACTCACCACAGAAGGGGGTCGCGGTCGGTCCGGACCCCGCCGTCGTCGTCGCCACTGGCGCACCGAAGCGTAGCGACGACACGACCGTCGAGGAGGAGTGTCCGGCCTGTGGCGAGACGACGGACCGAACCCACGAAGAAGCCGTCGAGGACGGCCGGCGCGTCTATCGACTGCGCTGTACGGACTGTGGCGAACAGGTCGGGACGCTCAGGCCGGGGCCGTAGGCGACCCACTCAGTCCAGTCGGTCGGTGTCGATGAGGACGCCGGGTGGCGAGACGATGAGGAACCCCCGGAAGTGGACGAGGTGCCCGCCCATGTCGCGGACGTCGCGGGCGAACCCGGCGGCGAGTTCGCGGAGTTCGCCGTCGACCGAGAGTACCAGCACCGCGCCGTTGCGGACGAGTCGCTGCCACTCCGCCGCTCCCGTCTCGCCGTCGAGGATACCGAGGACGATCTCGCCGCTGGCCGCCTCGTCGTCGGAGATCTCGCGCTCGACCGCGCCGAGGTCGAGTTCGAAGTTGCCCATGCCTGTCGGTTCGCGGGCGGGGGTAAAAAGCTGCGCTCGTTCGACCGACGTCGGTCCCACCCACCCCACTGTCCTCACCGGATACCCGTCCGAGTCCCCCTGAGCCGTACCGGGCACACATACATATTTGATTGCAATACTGTTCCGAAACTCTATATGTATCGAACCACTGGTACGTATCGATGGTCACAGACCGGTGGGTCGTTCGGTGCCTCGACTGCGATTTCCGGGCCGAGGCCCCGAACCGGTCCCTCGCAGAGGGGTTCAGTGAGGTACACGAGTCCGCCAGCGGACACGAGACGACCTTGAGACGGCCCCACACTGACGACTCCTGACTCGGTTCGGGACGGCGACACGGCCCCCACGCCTGCCGCCAGAGGCCTCCGGACACCCGGTGACGGCGACTCCTCGGAAACGCCGAGCGGTCTCGGCCGGAACCGTCGCCTTCCGACACTGTATTTGGGTCATGTTTGTTTGGGTCAATTTTATTGGAAGCATTAATGTAGCTATGACATGACGTGTCGCAATGTAGTTGTATGTCGAGAGACGATACGGCGCCGACGGTGGAAGATTCGGTCTCGTACCGGGAACGGGCCGGCAGCGACGTCCACCTCGGCACCGCTATCGTCGAGGCCGTCGCGGAGACGGACGACTGTGCCATCGAGGAGGTCGACGAACTGCTCGGTGAGGCCATCGACGTGGACGCGCTCGAACGACTCTACCGCCGCCCGGTCGCCGAGGAGGCCCCGTACGGCTACCTCCGATTCACGTACTGCGGCTACGAAGTAGAGGTCCACACCGACCGAACCATCGTCCTCCGTGCGACCGACCGGTCCTGAGGGGAAGCCCCACCGACCGGTGGCACGAACTTCGGGTCGTACCGCCGGGGTTCTAGTCGTCGCGTCGGAGGTCGCCGCCGAGGTTCTAGTCGTCGCGCACGCCCGGATTCGTCACCGCGCCCTCCGCGGCGGATCCGAACGTCGCCGCGTACTTCGCCAGCACGCCGTTCGTGTAGTTCGGCTCCGGTCGCTCCCACGCCTCACGTCGCTCCGCGAGTCGCTCGTCATCGAGGTCGACCGATAGCTCTCGGGCGTCCACGTCGATGGTCACGACGTCGCCGTCTTCGAGCAGGCCGATTGGACCGCCGACGAACGCCTCGGGGGCGACGTGCCCGATGGAGAAGCCCCGCGTCGCCCCCGAGAACCGGCCGTCGGTGAACAGCGCGACGTCCTCGGCGTGGTCCTGGCCCGCGACGGCGGCGGTGACGCCGAGCATCTCGCGCATCCCCGGCCCGCCGCGTGGCCCCTCGTTGCGGATACACAGCACGTCGCCGCTCTCGAGGTGACCCTCCTGGACGTAGCGCATCGCCGCCTCCTCGCGCTCGAACACTCTGACCGGTCCCTCGTGGCGCAGGTCGCCCTTCCCCGTCACCTTCAGCACCGCACCGTCGGGCGCGAGGTTGCCCGTCAGGATACGAATCGCACCCTGTTCGCTGAAGGGGTCGGAGACGGGCCGGAGGAAGTCCGCGTCCGACCCCTCGGACCCGTCGAGTCCCAGATGGTCCAGTTCCTCCGCGATGGTCCGCCCGGTGACGGTCATCGCCTCGCCGTCGATCAGGTCCGCGTCGAGCAGGCGCTTCAAGACGACGGGGACGCCCCCGACGTCGTGGAGGTCCTTCATCACCCGAGAGCCGCCGGGTTGGAGGTTCGCTATCTTCGGCGTCGTCCGCGATATCTCGTCGAACGTCTCGATGGAGAGGTCGACGCCGGCCTCCGCCGCCAGTGCGAGCAGGTGGAGGACGGCGTTGGTCGACCCGCCCATCGCCACCTGGAGCGCGATGGCGTTCTCGAACGAGGACGTCGAGAGGATTTCGGAGGGGGTGCGGCCTTCCTCGACGCACTCCAGTACGAGTTCGCCAGCGCGACGGGCGGTGTCGAGTCGCTCCTCGCTCTCGGCGGGGGGCGAGGCGCTCCCGAGCGGTGCGAACCCGAGCGCCTCCGAGATGGACGCCATCGTGTTCGCGGTGAACATCCCGCCACAGGAGCCAGCGCCGGGACAGGCGCTGCGTTCGAGGTCGTCGAGTTCCTCACGGCTCATCTCGCCCGAAGCGTACGTGCCGACGCCCTCGAAGACGTTCTGGACCGTCACCTCACGACCCTCGTGCTCGCCGGGGAGGATGGACCCCCCGTAGAGGAACACCGACGGCAGGTCCGTCCGGATGGCCGCCATCATCATGCCGGGGAGGTTCTTGTCACAGCCAGCGAGGGTCACCAGCGCGTCCATCCGCTCGCCGAACGAGACCAGTTCGACCGAGTCCGCGATGACCTCCCGCGAGACGAGGGAGGCCTTCATCCCCTCCGTTCCCATCGAGATGGCGTCGGAGATGGTGATGGTGCCGAACTCGATGGGCATCCCGCCGGCCTCGTCCACCGCGTCGTAGGCCGCGTCGGCCACGTCGTCGAGGTGGACGTTACACGGCGTGATGTCGGCCGCGGGGTTGGCGAGGCCGACCATCGGCGCGTCGAAGTCCGCGTCGTCGTACCCCATCGCCCGGAACATCGCCCGGTGGGGTGCTCGTTCCGGCCCCTGTGTCACCTCGGCGCTTCGGAGACGCTTCTCGCTCCCGCCACCGTCTGTGCTATCGCCACTCATACGAACCCTCACCGCCCGCGTGCTCTTGAACCCCCACAGTGGGGCAGGTGTTGCACCCTTCTGCGGGACCGGCCGGTCGTGACTCGGCCACCGTGGGCCGCCGAGGTGTCCGAGTGCGGTGCGCGCGAGCCGCTGATGGACACCGACTGGCCGACTCGGCGTCGACTCCCGGCAAGCCCTGCACCGACCGCGCTGCCGTACCACACGGGAGACGTGGATACGCCTTCAGGTCCACCAAGGACGTATTAGGCCGCGCCGGGTTGCGATTCTCCCGACTCGTGCCGATTTCTGGACGAGTGTAAGGTTCGCCGCCGGAGCAACCCTTATTACTGGTCGGTCGTTTGCGAGGGATGCAATGTCACACACGACGGAGGATACGTCGGAGACCCCGGCGGGTCGAGTTCTTCGACGGTACGCTGAGAACTTCTGCTGAGTTCGGAGCCGCACGGATTTTCGACACCACGCTGCGAGACGGCGAGCAGTCGCCACGCACCTCGTTCTCGTACGACGACAAGCGCGACATAGCGGCGCTACTGGACGCGATGGGCGTCCACGTCGTCGAGGCGGGGTTCCCGGTGAACTCCGACGCCGAGTTCGCCGCGGTACGCGACATCGCCGAGAGTGCATCGGGGAACACGGACGTCTGCGGGTTGGCCCGCGTGGTCGACGCGGACGTGGAGGCGGCGCTCGACGCGAACGTCGACGTCGTCCACGTCTTCGCGTCGACCAGCGACGTCCAACTGGCGGACTCGATGCACGCCACGCGCGAGGAGGTGGTCGAACGCTCCGTGGACGCCGTCGAGCGCGTCCGCGAAGCGGGTGCCGAGGTGATGTTCTCGCCGATGGACGCCACCCGGACGGCCCCCGACTTCCTGCGGGAGGTCGTCGGGACCGTCACCGAGGCGGGCGTCGACTGGGTGAACATCCCGGACACCTGTGGGGTGGCCACACCGGCGCGGTTCGCCACGCTCGTCGAGCAGTTCACGGAGTGGACCGACGCACGCATCGACGTCCACACGCACGACGACTTCGGCCTCGCCAGCGCGAACGCGCTGGCGGGCTTCGAGGCGGGCGCGGCCCAGGCGCAGGTGTCGGTCAACGGCATCGGCGAGCGGGCGGGCAACGCCGCCTTCGAGGAAGTCGTGATGGCCGTCGAGTCCATCCACGGCGTCGACACCGGTATCGACACGACGCGTATCACCGAGTTGGCCCGGATGGTCGAGGAGAAGAGCGCCGTACCGGTGCCGGCGAACAAGCCGGTCGTCGGCGCGAACGCGTTCGCGCACGAGTCGGGCATCCACGCCGCGGGCGTCATCGAGAACGCCGCGACGTTCGAACCCGGCGTCATGACCCCCGAGATGGTCGGCGCGGAACGCGAACTGGTGATGGGCAAACACACCGGGACCCACTCGGTCCGCGAACGCCTGCGCGAGGTCGGTTACGACCCGACCGACGAGCAGGTCCACGCGGTCACCCGGAAGGTCAAGGACTGCGGCGCGGCCAAAGAGCGCGTCACCGACGAGCGGTTCGTCGAGTTCGCCGAGTCGGTCGGCGTCGACCGCGCCCGCGAGACGGTCACGGAGGGGACGCGCTGATGGCCCGCGAGACGGTTCGCACGTCCGGCGAGCGACGGCTCACGCCGACTCGTCGCGCGGCCGGCGAAACTTGCCCGCCTACAAACGGTTATCACCGTGCGCTCGTAGGGCACGGTAATGACGCACACTCGGGGCACCGACTCGCCCGCGGTGAGCGTCGCGCTCGTGATTATTGTAGGGGTCTAGCCCCTACTGCACCCTCTCCTCAGACCACGTCCGCACCGTACTCCGACCGAGCGACCAGCACGACACACGACAGCGAGCAATGAGCGAGCGCACGAGCACATCCAACGAACAACGGTATCGACGACGCACAGACGGGGAGGCGACGGAGCCACCCGGAGAGACCACCGCGGCGACGGAACGGGAGCCACCGACCGACGCCGAGGCCGCCGAGACGACGTCCACCGAACCCACGGACTCGACCGGCGATGACGAACCGGCCGACACTGCGGTCGGGGCCCGGCCTACGGGCGCACAGGCAACGGTCGCCGCCCTCGAAGCGGCGGGCGTCGAACACGTCTTCGGCGTGCAGGGCGGGGCCATCATGCCCGTCTACGACGCGCTGTACGACGCCGACCCGTACCACGTCACGATGGCCCACGAGCAGGGGGCGGCCCACGCCGCCGACGCCTACGGGCAGGTGACCGGCCGACCGGGGGTCTGCATGGCCACCTCCGGACCGGGGGCGACGAACCTCGTCACCGGCATCGCGGACGCGAACATGGACTCCGACCCGATGGTCGCGCTGACGGGGCAGGTGCCGACCGAGTTCGTCGGCAACGACGCGTTCCAGGAGACCGACACCGTCGGCGTCACGCGTCCCATCACGAAGACGAACTTCTTCGCCGGCGAGGCCGACACCGTCGGCGCGACGGTCGGCGAGGCGCTCGCCATCGCGGCGAGCGGTCGCCCCGGCCCGACGCTCGTCGACCTGCCGAAGGACGTGACGACGGGCGAGACGACCCGGCGACCACAACCGGCCGACGAGCCGGTGACCGAGGACCCGCCCGCGGCCGACGAGGAAAGCGTCGCGCGGGCCGCACGAGCGCTCGCCGAGGCCGACCGGCCACTGATTCTCTCGGGCGGCGGTGTGACGAAGGGTGACGCGAGCGCGGAACTGCGTGCGTTCGCCACCGAGTTCGGTATCCCCGTCACGACGACGATGCCCGGCATCGGGACGTTCCCGGAGGACGAGGACCTCTCGCTGTCGTGGGCCGGGATGCACGGAACGGGCTACGCCAACATGGCCATCAGCCACACCGACTGCCTGCTCGCCGTCGGGACGCGCTTCGACGACCGCCTCACCGGCGGTATCGAGACGTTCGCGCCCGACGCGGAGGTCGTCCACGTCGACATCGACCCTGCAGAGATTTCGAAGAACGTCCACGCCGATTACCCGCTGGTCGGCGACGCGGGGACCGTCCTCGACCAGCTCGACGCGGCGCTGCCCGACGCCTTCGAGACGGCGGGACGGTCCCCGGACGACTACGAGGAGTGGCGGCAGTCCTGCACCGACTGGAAGGCGGAGTACCCGCTGACGTACGCCACGCCCGACGACGAACCGCTCAAACCGCAGTTCGTCGTGGAGGCGACGGACGAACTGACGCCCGACGACACGCTCGTCACGACGGGCGTCGGCCAGCACCAGATGTGGGCCGCGCAGTTCTGGACGTACACCGAGCCACGGACCTACATCTCCTCACACGGCCTCGGGACGATGGGCTACGGTCTGCCGGCCGCCATCGGCGCGAAGGTGGCCGCCCCGGACCGCGACGTCGTGTGTTTCGACGGCGACGGGAGCTTCCTCATGACGCTACAGGAACTCGCCGTCGCGGTCCGCGAGAACCTCGACATCACCGTCGTCGTGCTGAACAACGAGGCCATCGGGATGGTCCGGCAGTGGCAGGACGCCTTCTTCGAGGGCCGCCGGATGGCCTCGGAGTACCCGTGGGTGCCCGACTTCGCGTCGCTCGCCGAAGCGTTCGGCGCGAAGGGGTTCACGCTGAGCGAGTACGACGACACCGCCGACACGCTCCGGGCGGCCATCGAGTACGACGGTCCGAGCGTCGTCGACGCGCACGTCGACCCCGCGGAGAACGTCTACCCGATGGTGCCCAGCGGCGGCGACAACTGCCAGTTCGCCCTCTCGGAGGACCAGCTATGAGCCAGCAGGGGTCTCCCGAACGGCCGAACACGGCCCCCAGGGCGACCGGTCAGCACCCCGAGCAGCGTGACCGGCCCGCCGGACGGCGCTCCTCACAGGGTATCCGCATCGACCCGCAGGCCGAAGCGACCCACGAACCGCGACGGACGACCATCTCGGCGCTCGTGCGCCACGAACCGGGCGTCCTCGCGGAGGTGTCGGGACTGGTGAGTCGCCGGCAGTTCAACATCGAGTCGCTCACCGTGGGGTCGACGACCAACCCCGAGACGGCGCGCATCACGCTCGTCATCGACGAACCCGAACCCGGCGTCCGGCAGGTCGAACGCCAGTTGGCGAAACTGCGCCCCGTCATCTCCGTCGGCGAGTTGGACGACGACGAGGTGCGCCGAGAACTGGTCGTCCTGAAGGTCCACGGCGACCGGCCGGGCGACGTGCGGGCCGTCACCGAGATGTACGACGGGACGACCCTCGACGCCGGGCCACGGACCATCACGGTCGAGATAACGGGCGACGAGCAGACCATCGACGACGCCATCGACGCGTTCGCGCAGTTCGGCATCCGTGAACTCGCCCGCACCGGCCACACCGCGCTGGCCCGTGGCGCGACGTGGACGACCCCGGACGAACAGGAGCGCTACGAGAAACAGCGCGGTTCGGAGGGAGCACAGTGACCGAGAACCGCACGGATACGAACGGGGAGCGCGAGCGCGGAACTCTCGCAGGGAGTCGGCAACACTGCTGCCGGCGACGAGTGCGACCCGTGAGCGGCCCCGTGAAGACGACTTCGACAGACGGCAACACCGACGATGACTGACAACCACATCTACTACGACGACGACGCATCGGACGAGCACATCGAGGAGAAGACCGTGGCCGTCCTCGGCTACGGGAGCCAGGGCCACGCCCACGCGCTCAACCTCGCGGACAGCGATATCGACGTGGTCGTGGGCCTGCGCGAGGGGTCCTCGTCACGCGCCGCGGCCGAAGACGACGGCCTCCGGGTAGCGACGCCCACCGAGGCCGCCGACGAGGCCGACCTCGTGGCGATGCTCGTCCCCGACACCGTCCAGCCGGCCGTGTTCGCCGACATCGAACCGCACCTCGACGACGGCGACACCCTGCTGTTCGCACACGGGTTCAACGTCCACTACGGGCAGATAGAGCCCCCCGAGAACGTCGACGTGTCGATGGTCGCCCCCAAGTCGCCGGGCCACCTCGTGCGCCGGAACTTCGAGGCCGGCGAGGGGACGCCCGGTCTGCTCGCCATCTACCGGGATGCGACCGGTGACGCCCGCGACGAGGGACTCGCGTACGCGCAAGCCATCGGCTGTACTCGTGCCGGTGTGGTCGAGACGACGTTCCGCGAGGAGACCGAGACCGACCTGTTCGGCGAGCAGGCGGTGCTCTGTGGCGGCGTCACGGAACTCATCAAGGCGGGTTACGAGACGCTCGTCGACGCCGGCTACAGCCGCGAGATGGCGTACTTCGAGTGCATGAACGAACTGAAGCTCATCGTCGACCTGCTCTACGAGGGCGGCCTCGGCGAGATGTGGGACTCGGTGAGCGACACCGCCGAGTACGGCGGCCTCACTCGCGGGGAGGTGGTCGTCGACGACCACGCCCGCGAGCGGATGGAGCAGGTCCTCGAAGAGGTCCAGAACGGCGAGTTCGCCCGCGAGTGGATCACCGAGAACCAGGCCGGGCGGCCGGCCTACACCCAGCGCCGTACCGCCGAGAAGAACCACGACATCGAGGACGTGGGCGCGGAACTCCGCGCGCTGTTCGCGTGGGGCGAGAACGGCGGGACGAACGACGGGAACGAGGAGGCCGACGCGCCACCGGCACCAGCCAACGACTGACCATGACCGAACACACGACACGAGACGGCCGACGAGACGACGAGCATCGAGCGCGCCACCGACCGACACTCGGCGACCTCTCCCACACCAACCCACGGACCGGCGAGCGCTTCGGTGACGCGATGGTCTACCACCGTGGCCCGACGGTCGCCGCCGACGGCGGGACCGAACGGGTCGAGGAGGGCGAGCCTACCGAGGCGGACGACGAGACACTCTCCGACGTCGAACACACGCCACCGCGGGACGCCGCCGACGCGAACGGGGTCCACGAACGCGGCGGCGAACACGACGAGGAGCAGTCGGACGACGCCGACGAACAGGTATGACTGCGGCGCGTACAACCACACCATGAGCCAGCACACACTGTACGACGACGTGTGGGAGCGCCACCGCGTCCGAACGCTCCCCTCGGGACAGGACCAGCTGTTCGTCGGTCTCCACCTCGTCCACGAGGTGACGAGTCCACAGGCGTTCGGGATGCTCGAAGAGCGCGGACTGGAGGTCGCACGACCGGACCTGACCCACGCGACGGCCGACCACATCGTCCCGACGGACGACCGCTCGCGGCCCTACGGCGACGACGCCGCGGAGTCGATGATGAGCGAACTGGAGCGCAACGTCGGCGACTCGGCCATCGCGTTCGACCACCCCGACACCGGACGGCAGGGCATCGTCCACGTCGTCGGCCCCGAACAGGGGCTCACGCAACCGGGGATGACCGTCGTCTGCGGGGACTCGCACACCGCGACTCACGGCGCGTTCGGCGCGCTGGCGTTCGGTATCGGTACCTCACAGATTCGGGACGTACTGGCCACACAGACCATCGCCATGGAGAAAAAGCGGGTCAGGCGCATCGAGGTGACCGGCGAACTCGACGAAGGGGTCACCGCGAAGGACGTGATACTGACCATCATCCGCGAACTCGGCACCGACGGCGGCGTCGGCTACGTCTACGAGTACGGCGGCCCCGTCGTCGAGGCGATGGACATGGAGGGACGGATGACCGTCTGTAACATGTCCATCGAGGGGGGTGCGCGGGCGGGCTACGTGAACCCCGACGAGACGACCGACGCATGGCTCCGCGAGACGGACGCCTTCCGTGACGACCCGGAGCGGTTCGAGGAACTCCGTGAGTACTGGGAGTCCATCCGCTCGGGTCCGGACGCCGAGTACGACGACGTGGTGACCATCGACGGGAGCGCCATCGAACCGGCCGTGACGTGGGGGACGACGCCGGGACAGAGCGTCGGCGTCACCGACCCCGTCCCGGACCCGGACTCGCTCCCCGAGGGACAGCGCGACGTCGCGCGGCGCGCACAGGCACACACCGGCGTCACGCCCGGCGAGTCGATGCAGGGCTACCCCGTCGACGTCGCGTTCCTCGGGTCCTGCACCAACGCCCGCCTCGCGGACCTGCGCGACGCCGCTCGCGTCGTCCGTGGCCGGGCGGTCCACGGCGACGTGCGCGCGCTCGTCGTCCCCGGCAGCCAGCGCGTCGCCGCGAACGCCGAGGCGGAGGGGCTCGACGACGTGTTCCGGGACGCCGGCTTCGAGTGGCGTGCCCCCGGCTGTTCGATGTGTCTCGGGATGAACGACGACCAGCTCGTCGGCGACGAGGTGTGTGCCTCCTCGTCGAACCGGAACTTCGTGGGTCGGCAGGGCTCGAAGGAGGGCCGGACGCTGCTGATGAGCCCCCGGATGGTCGCCGCGGCGGCAGTCACCGGCGAGGTGACCGACGTACGTGAGCTGTCACTGGTCGGGACGGATACCGACGACCCCGCGGAGGTGACGCGATGAGCAGTGACGCGGCCGACGGCGAGACCGAGACGACCGCCACCGACCCCGTCGAGCACGTCTCGGGGACCGGTATCGCCGTCCGGGGCGACGACATCGACACCGACCAGATACTCCCCGCGCGGTTCCTGAAGGTGCTCACCTTCGAAGGGCTGGGCGAGTTCGCCTTCTTCGACCAGCGGTTCGAGGAGGTCGAGACCGACCACGGTACCGAGGAGGTGGAGACCGACCACCCGTTCAACGACCCCGAACACCGGCGGGCGTCGGTGCTCGTCGTGAACTCGAACTTCGGCTGTGGCTCCTCGCGCGAGCACGCCCCGCAGGCGCTCCAGCGCTGGGGTATCGACGCCGTCGTCGGCGAGAGCTTCGCCGAGATATTCGCGGGCAACTGCCTCGCACTCGGCGTCCCGACGGTGACGATGGACGGCGAAGCCATCGAGGCCCTCCAGTCGTTCGTCGAGGCGAACCCGGACGCCGACGTCGCCGTCGACGTGGCCGCGGAGACGGTCGCCTACGACGGTCGGAGGGTCGAGGCCGACGTCGACGACACCCAGCACCACGCCCTCGTGAACGGGCAGTGGGACACGACGGCACAGCTCGCCGCCGTGCCCGAGCGTATCGCCGAGACGGCGAACAGCCTGCCGTACCTCGACGCATCATGAGCTACGACATCGCCGTCGTCCCCGGTGACGGCGTCGGACGGGAGGTGACCCCTGCGACGGTGCGGGTGCTCGAATCGCTCGACGTGCCGTTCTCGTTCACCGAGTACGAGGCGGGCGACGGGACGCTCGCCGAGGCGGGCGAGGCGCTCCCCGAGGTGACGAGCCAGGGCGTCGAGAGCGCCGACGCGACGCTGTTCGGCGCGGCCGGCGAGAGCGCCGCGGACGTCATCCTCCCGCTGCGCGAGACCGTCGGGAGCTTCGCCAACGTCCGGCCCGTACGGGCCTATCCCGGCGTGGACGCACTCCAGCCGGAGACGGACCTCGTGTTCGTCCGCGAGAACACCGAGGGCGTCTACACCGGCATCGAGGACGAGATAACCGAGGGCGTGACGACGCTCACCCGCGTCGTCACCGACGACGCCTCCCGACGTATCGCCGCGTTCGGCTTCGACTACGCCGAGCAGCGCGGTGCCGACGTGACCGTCGCACACAAGGCGAACGTGATGCGCGTCACCGACGGGCAGTTCCTCGACTCGGTGCGCGCAGTGGGCGACGAACGTGGTGCGGAGTACGACGAACTACTGATGGACGCGCTGGCGATGCACCTCGTCCAGCGCCCCGCCGACTTCGACGTGGTGCTCTGTCCGAACCTCGCTGGCGACCTGCTGAGCGACCTCGCGGCGGGACTGGTCGGCGGCCTCGGCCTCCTCCCGAGCGCGAACGTCGGGACCGACAACGCGCTGTTCGAACCGGTCCACGGGAGCGCCCCGGACATCGCCGGACAGGGCGTCGCCAACCCCGCCGCGACGATGCTCTCGGCGGCGCTCATGCTGGAGTGGCTCGGCGAGGACGAGGCCGGTCGGCGGGTGCGCGACGCGGTCGAGGGCGTCCTCAGCGACGGGCCGCGGACGCCCGACCTCGGTGGAGAAGCGGCGACCGAGGACGTGACGGAAGCGGTCGTCGAACGGCTCTGAGTCGGTTGCTCAGTCCCGCGCGGCCGACGCGTTCGGTCGGGCGATTGCGTAGCCGCCCAATCCGACGACGAGTCCGCCGATTAGTAGGAGACCACTGTCGCCCGCGTGCCCGTTCACCGCGTTTCCGACGTAGAGCGACCCACCGACGATAGCGAGCAGCATCCCGACGAGCAGCCAGTCCTGTGTGGCCATGCCGCGGCGTTCGTCAGCGTCGACGACTCACTTCCGGTCCCGTTCCTCGGCGGCGACCTGCCGAATCTCCTCCCAGCGGCCGTTCGCTTCGAGGCGGTTCTGGAGCTGTGTCGTGTACTCGTCGACGAGTTCCTCGGCGGCCGCGGTGCGTTCTGCGTCGTCGCTCCCGCCACCGCCGCCCATCCCGAGGGCGCTCTTGATGGAGCCGAACATCCCACCGGAGGACTGCTCGCGCTGTGCGTCGGGCTGTTCGCTGGCGATACGGTCCATCTCGGGCACCACCGACGGGAGCTTCGAGGTGTCGCCGACCAGTCGCGCCTGCTCGGGGTCGTCGACGTCCTCGATGCGGAACTCCGTGGCGGTCATGACGAGGTTCCACTCCTGGTGGGAGAGCGACGACTCGGCGACCCGGTCACCGAACTCCCGGTCTTGGGCCATCCGCGCGCCGACGAGACGGTCGGTCCAACTCATACCCCGACTGGGCCGCCACGGACCATACCTCTTGGCCCGCTCACCGTTCAGAAATCCGGCAGGTCGTCGGGCGCTTCGAACTCGGATTCCCACTCGATGTACTCCGCTTTGAGCACGTCCGAGACGACGCCACCGAGTTCGGTCAGCGCGGCGTTGATGCCCGAGACGCGTGCCCACGAGTCGAGTTTCGGGTGCAGGTCGCGCTCGCGCCAGTCCTCGGGGAGGCCGGGAGCGTGGTAGCCCACCCGGTCGGCGAAGTCGTCCCAGAAGAAGTCGAACTCCCGAACCAGGTGGAGGTCCTCGACGATGGCCCACTCCGTCTCGCCGAGGTCGGTGTGCTCGGCCCACTCGCCGAACGCCCGTTCCCACGCGCCGTCGTGGAGGTACTCGTCGAGTTCCTCGCGGCGGTAGTCCTCGCCCATCACGTCGGCGTCCTCGTATTCGTCGGGGTCGAACGCCGGTTCGAGGGCGGGCGGGTCGGGCGGCGAGACGTCGAGGCTCATGTGTCGGGGTACGATAGCCGAGGAGAAAAACGTGTTCGGGACGGCGATAGCGTCGGTGCGCGGTGGCTCGCCGGTGCTCCCGTCGCCTACGCGCCGCCGTGTTCCTCGTACGGCTGGACGACGACGACGCCGCTGTCGCCCTCGAAGCGCATCTGGTAGCGCTCGCCGGACTCCTGACCGACCATGTCCGAGAGGCTCCGGTTGACCTCGACGTCGGGCGAGACACCGCTCCACGCGACGGTCGCACTGGGGTCGGTGGAGACGGGGGGTTCGAGGACGACGGGGTCGCCGTGGGTCGTGAGCGCGACCGCCCCCGGCCCTTCGAGGTAGACGTTCGTCAGGCCGCCCGCGAACGCGCCGGCGAGGCTGTCGATGCGGTCGATGCGGTAGGACAGCGACTCCTCGAACGCCAGCACGTCCTCGCCGTTGACGGTGATGGCGTCGTCCGCTTCCAGGTCGAGCACCTGGACCTTCTTCCCGCGGTCGGCGAGGTAGAGGCTCCCCTGCCCCTCGACGGTCATGATGGGCGTCCCCTCGCCGGAGGCCGCCTCCTTCAGGAAGCCCGTGATGCCGCCTTCGGCAGAGGCCTTCCCGGTGAAGTCGAGGTCGCCGTCGTACGCGATCATCGCCCCGGCTTTCGCCAGGAGCGACCCGTCGACGTCGATTTCGAGAGTGTAGCTGTTCTCCAGTCGGAACGGCGTGTCGGCCGTCTCTGCGTCGGACGTGAGTTGTTCGACGTTCATCGTCGGGGACTCGGTCGTGAGACCGTGTGCGGCAGTGTCGCAGCGACACCGCAAGAAACTACGGGAACGGGCGGCTGCCGGGCCTCCGACGGGCCGGCCCGAGTCAGTCGCTCGGTGTCGGTGTCGGCGTCGGAATCGGTCGGAAGGTCTTTCGCCCCTCCTCGAACGTCACCCGGTCGGGCGTGGTGCGGACCGAGAGCCCGTACGGTCCCCGTGGTGTCCACTCGTACCGTTCGGAGGCGTTCTCGACGGTGACCGTCACGACGTAGGTGTCGTTGGGCGTCACCGTGGGGTGGTAGAAGCCGCCACCGCTCCCGAACCCCGTCTGCACGCCGTCTTCGTCCGGCGTACCCATCGATAGCTCGGACTGGAACGTCCGTTCCACGACCACCTCGCCCGTGGCCTGGTGGACGACAGTGAGGGTGCCGCCGTACTCGACGACGGAGAACGACCCGTTCCGAGTCGTGACACCGGACTGCAGCACGCTGATCTCGGCTTCGAGTGGTTCCGGCGTCGTGTTCGTGGGGTGGGCGTCTTCCGTACGGCCGGGGGCGAGGCAGCCAGCGACGGCGGAGGGCGCGGTGAGGCTGAGGGCGGCGAGGAACGAGCGGCGATTCATTCACCGGAGCGTAGACGATGCCGCGCTAAAGTGTTGCGGACACGAGCGTGAGACCCCTACGTTCGCGTCCGCCGGGGCCGTCCCCGACCGTCTACCGGGTCGGTCGCGCGACCACCGCGAGGTGGTCCTCGTGGTACGGATCCAGCGTGGCCGTCTCCAGCACCTCGTAGCCCGAGAGCGCGTCGAGGAACTCGTCGAACACGTCTTCGGGGTCGGCCGTCACGTCCTCGGAACGGGCCTTCACGACGGCGAGCAGTCGGCCGTCCTCCCGGAGGAACTGCCGATTGCGGTTCGCCACCTCCGCCTGCCCGCGGGTCGCCACGTCCTGGACCAGTACGTCGACCGGTTCGACGACGTGGGCGTACGTCTCGGGCTTCCGGGCGTCCTTGAGCAGTGGAAAGAGGTTCTCGCGGGCTTCGGCGACGGGAAGCAGGTCCCGCGTCGGTCGTGGTGCGAACTCGACGGCGTAGGTCGGCCCGGCGAAGTCCGCGACGTGACTGACGGTGGTCCCCGACGCAGCGCCGAGGTACAGCACCGTCTCGCCGCCGTCGAGACCGGTGTCCATCCCGACCGAGAGCATCGCGCCGAGTTTCGACCGGCCGGCGTCCCAGACGCGCCAGTCGCCGTCGGTCGGTTCGCCGTACACCGGGTCACCGCGCGTGGCGAGGCGCTCACGCTCGTCGAACGGGCGGCGTTCGACGCCGTCGGGCAGTTCCGGAGTCACGCGTCGTCACCTCCCGGTTCTGGGGTGCCTTCCGGGCCACCGGCCCCCGGCGCGGGGTCGCCCGTCCGGGCGCGAATCGTGGCGATACGGTCGTCGAGGTCCGACTGTAGTTCGGGCCGCAGGTCCCCCGAGTAGTGGTCGACGCGGGCGGCGATAGAGAGTTTCCCGGCGAGCGCGCGGGCCGCCGACCCGCGCTCGTCGGGGTCGGTGTTCCGGACGTAGTCGTGGACGTAGATGACGCCGTGTTTGGGAGAGGACGCGCGACCCCGGAGGTGGGCGAACAGCGCGTCCTCCGCACCGAGCACCTGCACCGTCCCCGAGGGCTTCTTCGCCAGCGGTTCGAGACCCCCCGCGAGCGCGACGAGACGCGCGGCGAGCACGGGACCGGCCATCGCCGAGAGGTTCGGGGCGACGTCGGGTGCGGTGCGCTCGACGAACGCCCGCAGGTCGTCGCGCTCGTCGGTGAGGTCGACCACCCGCCGTGCGAGCGAGACGATACGCGCCTCGGCGGGACCGGTCGGGTCGCGTTCCGCGAGGGGACGGGCCGCGTCGACGCCCGTTCCGGCGTCCTCGAAGCGCGTTCCCGCCCACTCCGAGAGGCGCTCGGCGAGTTCGTTGGCGACGCGCTCGGTGTCGTCCATCGAGCGCACGGCGTGGACCAGTTGGCGGTCGTCGGCCGTCTCGGCCTCTCGGACGGCCCCACGGGTCGCCGCCAGCGTCGCCTCGTGGAGGCGCTGGTAGTAGTCGTCGGTGTCGGTGGCGTACCCCGCTTCGACGGCCAGCGTCGGCCACTCACGAGGGGTGTCGCCCGTCCCGTCGCGGACTCGTGCGGTCGCCTCCTCGATGTCGTCGGGGGCGAGGCCGGCGAACCACGCGTCCTCGGTGTCGCTCATGGGGGCGCTACCGCCCGGCGTCGTATAGCCGTCCCGATACGGGGAGTGGTCGTCGGACCGACCGGCCCCGTCTACACCCGCTCGACGACGGTCTCTGCCAGTCGCGTCAGTCCTCGCTCTGGGTCGTCCCCGTCGGCACCGACGAGGACGTGGTCGACGCCCATCTCCTCCAGCCGTCGGAAGTAGTCGACGAACCACTCGCTGCCGGCGCGATAGCCCTGGTGACGCGGTTCCGGGTCGGCCGCGGGGTCGTCGGCCAGTTCCGTGCGGACGACCATCGCGTACGGTTTCTCGCCGGCCGCCTCGCGCCATCGGTCGAGGTAGGAGTCGAGCGTGTCGTCGGGGAGGTGGTAGAACAGCCAGCCGTCCCCGTGGTCGCCGAGCCACTCCATCGACTGGCGGGAGCGACCGGTCGGCAGGAGGGGAACCGTCTCCGTCGTCGGTTTCGGCACGAGGTCGAGGTCACCGTCGAGTTCGCCCCACTCGCCGCTCGCCGCGGGGAACTCCTCGCTCCAGACCGTCCGGAGGCAGTCGACCGCCTCGCGGAAGCGTGCGCCACGAGCTTCGTGGTCGAGGCCGAACGCGTCGAACTCCGGGTCGCGGTCGCCCGTCGCGACGCCGAGGACGAGCCGACCGCCGGAGAGGTGGTCGAGCGACGCGGCGCTCTTGGCGACGTGGAGCGGGTGGCGAAGGGGAAGGACGACACTCGCCGTGCCGAGCGCCACCTCGTCGGTGTGGGCGGCGACGTGACTCAGCCACGTCCACGGGTCGAACGTCTGGCCCGCGTCGCCGAACCGTGGCCAGTACAGTGGCACGTCACGCGCCCAGAGCGCGTCGAACCCCAGGTCCTCGGCGTGGGCGGCCAGTCGCATCTCCTCGTCGACGTCGGGTCGGGACTCGCGTGTCCCCGTCAGCGGGAACCCGGTCCCGAAGGTCAGGTCGTCCCCGCCGAACAGTCGTCGCCAGCCGGCGTTCTCGTGGCCCTCGCTCACGGCGGTTCGTTCGGGCGGTGGGGGCAAGTGCGTGGCGTCCGGGGGTGACCGGCCGTGGCCGCGCTCCCCGGTGACGGGGACTCAGTCGTCGGCCGTCTCGCTCGCGGCGGGGGTCTTCGGGTCGAACCGGCCGGTCTGGGCGTAGGTCCCGGCGAGCAGCGCCAGGCCGGCGAGCACCGGGACGACCGCACAGGCGGCGTACAGCGGCCCGAACCCGACCGTCTCGACGAGCGGCAGGGACACCATCGGGCCGAGTCCGCCCCCGAGGTCACCGAGAACGTTGTTCGTGCCCATCGCCCGGCCCATGCGCTCGTCGGGGGTGAGGTCGGCGAGCAGGGCGACGAGCGGCCCGCTGGTGCCGCCCTGTCCCGCGCCGACGAGGACGCAGGCGACGATTAGCGTGGCGAGCGAGTCCGCGAGCGCCAGCGCGAGGAAGCCGACGAACGAGACGGCGAGGAAGGCCAACAGGACGGGGTTTCGACTCCCGTAGCGGTCGCTGACGCTTCCGCCGAGCACCATGAACCCCGAGGCGGAGAGCACCGTCACTGCCATCAGGAGCCCGGACATCCCCTGCGGGCCGTAGCCCCAGACGGAGATGCCCGTCTCGCCGAGGAAGAGGACGAGCGTCGAGAACAGCGCACCGAGATACGCGAAGTAGAGGCCGAAGTTGACGAGGCCGGCGGTGAGCGTCGGCAGCGTCGTGTCGAGGTCCCACGGCTTGACGCCGCCGCGTGGCTCCGAGACGTGCGTCTCGGGGACGAGCGCGTAGGCCAGACCGCTGGCGAGGAAGGCGAACGCGGCGGCGACGACGAACGCCGTCGAGACGGAGTAGAGGTCGCTGACGACACCACCGAGGACCAGACCGGCGGGGAAGCCGAGCGTGATGCCCCCGCGGACGATGCCCATGCTCGTCCCGCGAGACCTGCCGTCGCTCACGTCCGCGGCGATGGTGTAGGCGGTGGCGAACACCAGCGCGCTCCCGACACCCCACAGCACGCGAGCGAGGAGGAACCACACCTCGGGAAGCGAGGCGTCGATGGCGACGACGTACCCCAGTGTGGCGACGCTCTCGACGAACAGGCCGACGACGAACGGCCATCGCGTGCCGATACGGTCGACGAGCGCACCGGCCGGTCCGTTGGCGACGAGTCTGGTGAACCGGTTGGCGCTCAGGATGAGGCCGACGAGAAACGGCGAGATGCCGAGCAGTGCGCCGAGGTTCGGGAGGATGGGGAAGACCACCCCGCCACCGAACCCGACGAAGAACGTGCTGGCGACGACGGCGAGCACGACGGCTCTGGCGTCTCTCATGTGGGCACGCTCCGGACCGGGCTGGCGGTGGCCATCGTCGCTGGAATCGCTCGAACTCCGACCGGCGCACGATTATCGCTGTCGTTTCGACGGCCGGCCCGTCCGTGCCGGCCCGGTCAGAAACGAGAGCACCGGCCGGTCGAACCGCTCGCCCGCACAGACGACCGCCTCGTGACCCAGTCCGTCGAGTCGCTCGAACGGTGCGCCGAGCGGTCGTGCGGTCCGCTCGAACTCGGCCGCGGTGAAAAACGGGTCCTCGGTCCCGCCCACGACGAGCGTCGGGACCGGCGGGACGCGCTCGCTCGCGTCGTGGCCGAGACAGGCCACGGCCGAGACGTCGAAGTCGAGGCCAGCGGGCGGGTAGCCGGTCAGTCGGTCGTACGGGTAGGTCGCCGCGCGCATCGCCACTCGGAGCGGGCCGACGGCTACGGCGTCACAGCCGGCGCGATAGATGCGCCCCCACTCCCCACGAGCAGCCCACTCGCGCCACCGTTCCACCCGAGCGCGGCCGTGGGCCGAGAGCCGTGCGGCCGCGAGGCCGAGGACGAGTCGCTCGACACGGTCGGGGAAGTCCACGGCACAGTGGTGGGCGACGAACCCACCCATCGAGACGCCGAGGAGGTTCGCCGGGCGGTCGAACCCCGCCAGGAACCGCGCGAGGTCAGCGCCCATCGCACGGGTCGTGTGACCCGCCGGGAGACCCGCCGGACGACTCGTGAGGTAGACGGGGCCGGGGTAGCCCCGGTGACGCAGTCGGACGCCGAGCGAGGCGACACACCCCGCGAACCAGAGCGTGTCCGTCACCCGGAGTAGCGGGTCGTTGAGGCCGGTGACGACGACCAGTGGCGACGCCTCGACGTCGCGGGCCGGCGGGCCGACGCGGACGAACGGGTGGTCGGCCCGCCGGCCGAGCGCGAACGGACCGTCCTCGTCCCACGCGTCGTCGTTCATTCCGCGGCGAACTCCTCCGCGAGTGCCCGATTGAGGAGCGTCCCGCTCCAGTAGCCGTCGAGCGTGATGCCAGCGACGGTCACCGCGTGGTCGCGCTCGAACCAGTCCGCACCGACGGAGAACTCGTCGGCCAGCGCGTCGTCGAGTGCGCCGCCGGCGTCGCTCTCGACGCGAACTCGGTACCGGGCGGCCGGCGTCAACTCGTAGACCCGGTACGTCCGTGGCGGGAGCGTGAGGTCGACCAGCAGGAGCGTGCCGGCCGTCCCCTCGCGTCGGAGACGAAGCGTGAGGTTCCACCGGGTCGCACTCTCGTTGAGGACCGTCAGCGTGTGGCGGTCGGTGTCGTCACCGTAGCCGACCGTCGTGTGCTCGATTCGGTCCATCCGCCGGACACGGTCTATCGTCGGCGCGTAGAGCGACCGGACGACGGTACGGCGTCGAGGGGCTCTCGACTCGGAGTCGACGGCGGCGTCGGTGGGGACGGCCGCGGGGGTGACGGCCGGTGCCGGGTCGGCACCGCTCGTCCGCTGACAGCCGGCGAGCACCCCGGCGACCGGAGGCGTGAGGGCGGTTCCCACACGGAACAGCGCCTCGCGTCGTCGCATGGCGCAGTCGACGGGCGGCGACGGCAAATCGATTCCGCTCCCCGTCGTCACCCGTCGGCCGACACCGTGTCGGGAGTCGTCGGGAACTGTCGTGACCCGCACCGTCAAGAGGCCGCGAACTGAGTGTCGCGTATGCCCGAAGCCTACGTCGTCGGGGCGGGCCAGTCAGACTTCGGTTCGTTCCCCGACGAGACCTACCGGTCGCTGTTCGCCACGGCGTTCGAGGCCGCCCGTGACAGCGTCCCTGCAGGACTCGACCGCTCGGCCATCGACGAAGCCTACGTCGGGACGCTCGGCGTCGGCGGCCGCCAACTCGGCCTGCCGGGGCCGGCCGTCGCCGACCACGTCGGCCTCGACGGCATCCCGGTCACCCGCGTCGAGAACGCCTGTGCTGCCGGCGGAAGTGCCGTCAGACAGGCGGTCAACGCGATTCGTGCGGGGAGCGCCGACGTCGTCCTCGCGGGCGGCGTCGAGGTGATGACCGACGTCTCGAACGACGCCGTCCGGTTCTGGCTGGGCGTCTCCGGCGAGACGGAGTGGGAACGCCTCTCCGGGACGACGTTCTCCGGCGTCTACGCCCAGATGGCCAGCGCGCACATGGCCGAGTACGACACCACGACAGAGCACCTGAGTCACGTCGCCGTCAAGAACCACGCCAACGGCGCGAAGAACCCCCACGCGCACCTGCGCTTCGAGTGCTCGCTCGAACAGGCGACGAACGCACCCACCGTCGCCGACCCGCTCACGCTGTTCCACTGCTGTCCGACCACCGACGGCGCGGCCTGCGTCCTCGTCGTCAGCGAGGACGTCGTCGAGGAGTTCACCGACGAGCGAATCCGGGTCGCGGGCGTCGGCGCGGCCGCCGACTCCGTCGGCCTGTTCCAGCGCGACACCTACACCGCCGTCCCCGCGAGCCAGCAGGCCGCCGAGACGGCCTACGCCGAGGCCGGGATGGGGCCCGAGGACGTCGACTTCGCGGAGGTCCACGACTGCTTCGCCATCGCGGAACTGCTGGCCTACGAGGATTTGGGGTTCTGCGAACCGGGCGAAGCAGGCCCGTACGTCGAGTCCGGGGCGACGAAACTGGACGGCGAACTGCCCGTCAACCCCTCGGGCGGCCTGAAGTCGAAGGGTCACCCCATCGGCGCGACCGGGACCGGCCAACTCTCGGAGGCGTTCCACCAGCTGTCGGGCACCGCCGGCGAGCGACAGGTCGAGGGCGCACGTATCGGGTTGACGCACAACGTCGGCGGGAGCGGTGGTGCGGCCGTCGTCCACCTCTTGGAACGCGAGGAGCCACGCTCCTCGGGGGACGCGAGCGGGCCACGCCCGCGAGCGAGTGAGGACGGAGGTGAGGCACGATGACCCGACCCACCATCCGCGCCGTCGGTGGGTACGCCCCTGCTCGGCGACTCTCCGCAGACGCCATCGCCGAGGCGTGGGGCAGTTCACCCTCGGGCATCGAGTCCACGGCGATACCGGCGGCCGACGAGGACGCGCTGACGATGGGCGTCGCGGCGGCGAAGCGGGCACTCGACGCAGGCGACGTCGCCCCCGACGAACTCGACTGGCTCGGGTTCGCCACGACGACCCCACCGATGGCCGAGGGCGACCTGCTCGCACGTCTCGCCTCGATGCTCGACCTGCGCGAGGACGCCACGCTCCGACTCTACACGGGTGACGCCCGCGCCGGGACGGCGGCCCTGCTCGACGCCCCCGAGTCGGGCCTCGCCGTCGTCGCGGACTGCCCACGGGGCGAACCGGACGACGACCGGGGCCACGCGGCGGGGGCGGGCGCGGCGGCGTTCGTGATCGGCGCGGACGGACCCGCGAGCGTCGTCGACCACGCGACCCACGCCGAACCCGCACCGGGCGTGCGCTTCCGCGAGGCGGGGAGCGACCGCATCGACGGTCTCGGCGTCACGGGCTACGACCGCTCGGCGTTCACCGGTCCCGTCGCGGCCGCGAGCGAGGCGGTCACGACGGCGGACGCCGACGCCGTCGCCATCACCGCACCGGACGGGAAACGGCCCTACCGCGCGGCGGGTGCACTCGGGGTGGAGAGCGACGCCATCCGGGCCTGTGCGGTCGTCCACGACCTGGGTGACCTCGGGGCGGCGGGCGCACCGCTCGCGCTCGCCCGCGCACTCGCGGCCGGTCACGAGGCGGTCCTCTGTGTCGGCGTCGGCGGGGGCGGCGCGGACGTGCTTCGAGTCGAGGCATCGGGAGACCTGCCCACGTCGCTCGCACTCGACGCGGGCGACGAGGTGGACTACGCCCACGCACTCCGTCTCCGAGGGGAACTGAGCGACGACGCGGCCGGCACCGGTGCGGCGTACGTCACGATGCCGACGTGGAACCGCTCGCTCCCGCAGCGTCACCGACTCGTCGCCGGGCGCTGTCCCGACTGTGGGGCGCTCGCGTTCCCACCGGAGGGCGCGTGTCCGGACTGTCGTGAACTGGTCGAGTACGAGGAGACGCGCCTAGCGGAGATAGGCACCGTCGAGGCGGCGACACGCATCGGGCAGGGCGGTGCGCCGCCGGAGTTCGCCCCCCAGCAGAAGCGCGGTGGCGCGTTCGGCGTCGTCGTGGTCCGGTTCGCGGCGGCCGACGGCGACGGAGCGGTGAGCCTCCCCGGACAGACCGTCGGTGAGGTGGACGTGGATGACGAGGTTCGGGGCGTTCTCCGCCGACTCTACACACAGGAGGGCGTCACGCGCTACGGGACGAAGTTCGAGCGCGTCTGAGGCCGCCCTCGGGAGAACGAGGATTTCGGCGGGCGTGTGTCACAATCGCACGCTCCCGGCGGTTTGGCAAGGATTAAACCGCGTCGGCCGGTGACGTGAGGTATGAGTCAGGAACAGCGCCAGAAGCGCAAATGCGTCTCCTGCGGGATCAACATCTCCGGGACGACCGCGGCCGCGTTCAAGTGCCCCGACTGCGGACAGCAGATCTACCGCTGCTCGAAGTGCCGCAAGCAGAGCAACCTCTACCAGTGCCCGGACTGCGGGTTCACGGGGCCGTAATCATGGGAAAGGTCGCCGCCCGTCTCAAGGTCATGCCGAACAGCCCCGACGTCGACCTCGACGACCTCCAGGAGCGACTGGAGGACTCGCTGCCCGAGGGGGCGAAGATATCGCGCACCGACCGTGAGGACGTCGCGTTCGGTCTCGTCGCCCTGCTGCCGACGGTCATCATCCCCGACGAGGCCGGCGGGACGGAGGCCGTCGAGGAGTCGTTCGCCGACGTCGACGGCGTCGAGAGCGTCGACGTCGACCAGATGGGCCGTATCTGAACGACCGCGCGTCGATTTTCGAGGGGCCGCCGATCCGCCGAGCGTCGCGGCCGGCGGCCGGCCGAATCCTCCGCAACCAACGGAGTGAAACCCTCGTCCGCGGTTGCAGTACGTATGCGCGCGGCATCGCCCGTCGTCTCGCCGGCCGAACTCGACCGCCTCCGTGAGCTTCCGGTCGGGCGGCGGGTGACGGTCACTCGGGAGGGCGACGGGATTCCACCGGAGTTCGTCCCCGCGAAGTGGTCGCTCCCGTGGACCGCCCGTCGGGTCTACCGGGAACCCTACCCGACCGACCCGGTGGTCATGGCCGTCTTCGAGGAGGTGGTGGTGTTGCGACGTGAGCGGTTCCACCCGCACGCACACCCGCTCTACCACCTCCTGTACGACCGGTTCGTGCTGTTGGGTGTGCTGGTCGTCGCGTGGCTGGTCGCACGACGACGCCGAAAGCGTGGCAACGACCCACGTCGGTGAGCGAGGAACGCATCTTTTATGTCCGTCGTGTTGGTATCCTCGGCAAATGCCGAGTTCTAACGGCCCTTACCACGGCACCCGTCAGAAGCTGTCGAACGACCCACGCCAGCGCGGTACGTCGCCGCCCCAGCGTGCCATCCAGCAGTACGAGGAGGGCGAGAAGGTCCACCTCAAGATCGACCCCTCGACCCCCGAAGGGCGATTCCACCCGCGGTTCAACGGCCACACCGGGACGGTCGTCGGCCAGCAGGGACGCGCGTTCAAGGTGCAGATCAACGACGGCGGGAAGGACAAGACGCTCATCGCCCGCGCCGCGCACCTGACGCGCCAGCAGGAGTAGGAATGACGATATTCAAGGAAATCGTCGACGAGGAGTATCTCACGACCTCCGAGGTCAAGGAGCTACTCGCCGACATCGAGGACGAGCGAGCCCTCGACGAGGAGCGTGAGATGCGCTACGAACTCGCGCGCGCCATCGAGCACGTCAACCGGTTCGCCGAACTCGACGCCGAGGACTCGCGTGCGCTCGTCGAGGAGTTGCAGGAACACGAGAAGGTCAGCGAGTCCATCGCGTTCAAGATCGCCGACCTGCTCCCGCGGACGCGCAACGAGATGCGGTCGGTCTACGCCCAGCAGCGCTACTCGCTGTCGGGCGACGAACTCGACGACCTCCTCAACGTCGTCAAGAAGTACGTCTGAGCCACCGACGTCTCCTCGGGCCCGCGTTCGGAGCGGGCCAGTCGACGCACCCACCGTGCCAGCGGGCACGCACTCATCGTGCCAGTGGGCACGCATCCGACGTACGCTTAAATAGCTCCTCCCCGTTGTCGGTGGTATGTCCAGTACCGACAGTGGGTCGGTCGCGGTCGTCCTCGATTTCCTCCCACACGGACGGGCCGACGACGACCGTCCCCGCTCGCAGAAGTCGCCACTCGCGTACGCACTCGGTGTCGAGAACTTCGGTCTCTACGAGTGCGTCCTCGAACCGGACGTCGACATCTCGTTTGGCGACCGCATCGACGTCCACGGCGAGGGCGTGGTGACGGTCTCGCGCGTCGACCACGAGGAACTCTCCGGGGGGGGCGCGCTCGGAACTCGAGTACGCCGTCCAGGAGATCGTCGACGAGGACGAACGGCGGTTCGTCGACCACTACAACGAGGCTCAGCCCATCACGCTGCGTCTCCACCAGTTGAACCTCCTGCCGGGTATCGGGAAGAAGCTCAGGGACACCATCCTCGACGAGCGCAAGCGTCGTCCCTTCGAGAGCTTCGAGGACCTCGACGAGCGGGTCTCGGGGCTCCACGACCCCAAGGAGACCGTCGTCGAGCGCATCCTCGAAGAACTGCGCGAAGACGAGTTGAAGTACCGTTCGTTCGTCCAGTAGCGAGCACCGCCGAGGACGATGAAACGCCTTTTTGCGTCCCGCCGAACTACGTCGCGCCAATGAGCGAGCGACCGGTCACGGCGGGGACACGCGACCCCGATGCACTCATCCGTCGAGCGGGGGCGCGTGGCGACCCGAACCACGACCAGCACTTCCTCGTCGACGACCGGGTCGTCGACCGCATCCCGGAGTACCTCCCCGAGGGGGCCGACCGGAGCCACGTCCTCGAAGTCGGCGGCGGACCGGGCGTGCTGACCGACCGCCTGCTGGCGAGCGCCCCGGCGGACGGTCGGGTGACCGTCGTCGAACGCGACCCGATGTTCGCGGGGTTCCTCCGCGAGGAGTTCGCCGACGACATCGACGAGGGGCGGTTGTCCATCCTCGAAGGCGACGCGCTCGAAGTGGACCTGCCCGACGACGTGACCGCGAGCGTCTCGAACCTGCCCTACAGCGTCTCCTCGGAGATTACCTTCCGCCTCCTGCCGCTCGGTGTCCCGATGGTGCTGATGTTCCAGCGGGAGTTCGCCGAGCGGATGGCCGCCGACCCCGGCACCTCGGAGTACGGCCGCCTGTCGGTGACGGCGGGCCACTACGCCGACGTGGCGGTGGTCGAACCGGTCCCGAAAGAGGCGTTCTCGCCCGCACCGGCCGTCGAGAGTAGCGTCGTCCGCGTGACGCCGCGTGCTCCCGACTACGACGTCCCGAACGCCCAGTTCTTCTTGCAGTTCGTCACCGCCGTCTTCACCCAGCGTCGGAAGACGGTCCGCAACGCGATTCGCAACACGGCGCACATCTCGGAACTGGACGACGCGGACGCGGTGGTCGAGCGAGCGGACGAAGACCTGTTGAGCGCGCGGGCGGGTGACCTCTCGCCCGCGGACTTCGCCGCACTCGCCGCACTCGCGTGGGAGTACGGGGAGCCACGCTGATGCAGAGCGGTGGCGTCCTCGATGGGCAGGTGAACGACGTTCTCGTCACGTTGCTGGCGCTGGCGGCGCTCCTGTTCGTCGGGAAGCTGATACTCCGTCTCGGCGACCCGCTAGAGCGGCGTCTCAGTGCCGAGTCCGCCGACGCCACCCAGTCTATCCTGTTCACCGTCGCGACCGTTCTCACCGGCTGGTTCCTGCTGACGACGTGGGACGCGAACGGTCAGTTCCTCGACAACCTCGACCTCCCGAGCGTCGATGCCGGGAAGGCGTGGGCCCGGGTCATCGTCGCGGGGTTGAGCGTCGTAGTCGCCTACACGCTCACCCGAATCAGCAAGACGCTGCTGGTCGAACGCGACGGTGATTACATTACGGGACACCGACAGGAAGCGTTCTACCACGTCGCGCAACTCGCCATCTATCTGTTGACGATCCTCGTCTTGCTGGCACTCGCGGGCGTCAACCCGCGTGACCTCGTGCTCAGCGCGGGGGCACTGGGTGTCGTCCTCGGCCTCGCGGCCCGTCAGACGCTCGGTGCGGTGTTCGCGGGCTTCGTCCTGCTGTTCTCCCGGCCCTTCGAGATCGGCGACTGGGTCGAGATGTCCGAGCGCGAGGGTATCGTTCGGGACGTGAGCCTGTTCAACACGACGCTGCGGACGTTCGACGACGAGTACGTCATCATCCCGAACGACGAGGTCACCTCGAACGACATCGTCAACCGCTCGCGGATGGGTCGCCTGCGCGTCTCGCTGGAGGTGGGCGTCGACTACGAGACGGACGTCGAGGAGGCCGTCTCGCTCGCCGAGGAGGCGATGCGTGACCTCGACGAACTGATGGAGACGCCCGGTCCCCGTGCGGTCGTGACGCGGTTCGGGGACAGTGCGGTCGTGCTCGAACTCCGGTTCTGGATTCAGAACCCGAGTGCGGCCCGCTACTGGCAGGCCAAGAGCGTGGTCGTCGAGGCCGTCAAGACCCGCTTCGAGGCCGAGGGCGTCGGGATTCCGTTCCCACAGCGCGTCCTCTCGACGCGCCCGGAGGCGACGTTCGAGGCCGACGTCGACACATCGGTGCGCGAACGCGAACAGGCGACCGGAGGTGGCGACTGATGGTCGACCGCGAGACGGCCACCGAGCAGGTCTACCAACCGGCGGAGGACTCCCACCTGCTCGCGGAGACGGCCGCCGAGGAACTCGCGGCGCTCCCCGGCGACGCCCGTGTCGTGGACGTCGGAACCGGGTCGGGGTACGTCGCCGCACACGTCGGCGAGCAGACCGGTCTCGACGTGCTCGGCGTGGACATCAGTCCGCTCGCGGTCCGGGAGGCCCGAGACCACGGCGTCGGCGTCGTCCGGTCGAACCTGCTCGACGGCCTGACCGGCCCGTTCGACGCCGTCACGTTCAACCCGCCGTACCTCCCGACCGACCCGGACGCCGAGTGGGACGACTGGATGGAGTACGCGCTGTCGGGAGGGCCGGACGGCCGGCGGGCCATCGACCCGTTCCTCGACGACCTACCACGGGTGCTCGCTCCCGACGGCCGGGCGTTCCTGCTCGTCTCCTCGCTGACGGACGTCGGGGCCGTCACCGCGCGAGCGGCCGAGAACGGGCTTGCGGCCCGAGAAGTCGCCGAGGAGTCGTTCCCGTTCGAGCGACTGGTCGTCCTCGAACTCGCCCACGCTGAATAACTGTTGGGAATAGCGCCAACAGGAAAATATTATCACCGGTCGTTTCGTAGCGGCGGGTGATGACCGAACTCGTTGCGACGACGACGGGGCTGTTCCCGCTGCCCGACTGGGCGAAGTCGGAGTTGGCGGACCTCAAGGGCCACCAGAAGGACGACCTGGTCAGCGGTGACGAACCGCCGGCCGTGGTCGAGCAGTACGACCGGGCACGCGCGGAGGTCGTGGACCGACAGCAGGCGGCCGGACTGGACCGCATCGTCGAGGGGCAACTCCGGTGGGACGACGTCCTCGCGCACCCGCTGGCCGTCGCCGAGAACGTCGAGACGCAGGGTATCGTCCGCTACTACGACAACAACAACTTCTACCGCGAACCGGTCGTGACGGGCGACCTCTCGCCGACCGGTGACCTCGCGGCGGACCTAGAGGCCGCCGAGGTTCCGGGCGACCAGTTACAGGCCGTGGTTCCCGGCCCGTACACGCTCGCGGACCTCGCCACCGACGACCACTACGGCGAGGGGTTCCTCGACGCCATCACCGAGTTCCTCGTCGGCGAAGTCGAGCAGTTCCCCGACCACGCGACCCTGCTCGTCCTCGAACCGTCGCTGGTGGAGGAACCCCCCGAAGACGGCGAGGACGAACGTGCCAGCGAGGCCATCGACCGCGTCGTCGGGGCGTCCGACGCAGAGAGCGTCGTCTACCCGTTCTACGGTGCGCTGAGCGAGAAGACGCACGCACACCTGCTCGACGCCGACGTGGACGCAGTGGGCTACGACTTCGTCAGCGACCACGAGGACAACCTCTACAACATCAACGAGTACGGGACGACCGACTCGGTGGCGCTGGGGTTCGTCGACGGGCAGAACACGAGCGTCGAACAGCCGGACCTGCTCCGCCAGCGCGTGGAGTGGGTCGACGAGAACACCCCCGCCGCGACGTTCGACCGGGCGTTCGTCCTGCCGAACACCGAGACGTTCTACCTGCCGACCGAGCGGTTCGAGGCGAAACTCGATGCACTGGGTGCGCTGACCCGCACCGAGGAGGTGACCCAATGACACGAAACCCAGCAGCCAACCGCGAGCAGTTCCGCCCGGCCGACCACCCGAACGACCACTTCATCCTCACGACCGTCGTGGGGAGCTATCCGAAGCCGAAGTGGCTCAACCGCGCCCGTGACCTCCACCACGGCGAGTTGGAGGTCAAGGCGGCCGACCGCGCCAGCGACGAACCGCGCGGCAGTTTCGACATCGACGTCGACTTCGACGAGGACAACTGGCAGGAGGCGAAAGACGACGCCTCGCGGCTCATCACCCACGAACACGAGCGAGCGGGCCTCGACGCCGTCGTCGACGGCGAGATGCGGCGCAACGAGATGGTCGAGTACTTCGCCCACCGTATCGCGGGCTACGAGTTCCACGGCCCGGTCAAGGTGTGGGGACACAACTACTTCGACAAACCCAGCGTGGTCGACGAAGTCGAGTACGACGAGACGTGGCTGGTCGACGAGTTCGCGTTCACCGACGACGTCGCCCAGCGCCCGGTCAAGGTCCCCATCACCGGGCCGTACACGCTGGCGAACTGGTCGTTCAACGAGCACTACGACGACGAGGCCGAACTCGCGTTCGCGCTGGCCGAACTCGTCAACACCGAGGTGGAGAAACTCGTGGAGGCGGGCGCACGCTACGTCCAGATAGACGAACCCGCACTCGCCACGACGCCCGACGACCACGCCATCGTCGGCGAGTGTCTGGAGTACATCACCGAGGGCATCCCCGACGACGTGCGCATCGGCCTGCACGTCTGTTACGGCGACTACTCGCGTATCTACCCGGAGATTCTCGACTTCCCTATCGACGAGTTCGACGTGGAACTCTGCAACGGCGACTACGACCAGATAGACGTCTTCACCGAACACGAGTTCACCGCGGACCTGGCGCTGGGAGTCGTCGACGCTCACACCGCCGAGGTCGAACCCGTCGAGGACGTCGTCGAGAACATCCAGCAGGGCTTCGAAGTCGTCCCCCCCGAACAACTGACCGTCTCGCCGGACTGCGGGCTGAAACTCCTGCCTCGGACGGTCGCCTACGGCAAGATGGAGAACATGGTCACGGCGACCCGGCAGGTCGAGGCCGCCCTCGACGACGGCGACATCGACCTCTCGGGGGGTCGCCGCGCGCGCCGGACGACTGAACGGTCGGGCTCTCTTTCCCGGGCGATTCGTGGCAGGCGCACGCCGCGCGAACTTACATGTAAAGGTAGAG
>NZ_WSZK01000024.1 GCF_009791395.1 Halomarina oriensis | reverse complement strand
TCGCATTGTGAGACGCTTCGCGTCTCACGGCTCCCAGGTCCTTCGGACACTGGGAGAGCTTTTACCCTGTCAGGGTCGCTGCGCACCCTGGCTCGTGGAGCGAAAAGGTCGTGTTACATGTAGCCGAGGTCGCGCAGGCGCTCCATCAGGTCCTCCTTGTCCTGGGCGCGGCCCGCGCGCTCGGTGGTACCTTCGAGGTCCTGGAGCCACGCGGGCTCCTCGGCGGACTTGTCGGTCGACACTTCACTCCCCAGCGAGCGGAAGCCGGCGAAGTACTTCGGTGAGACGGGGATGTCCTCGTGGGTGAGGTCGTTGGGCAGGTCGTCGTAGTCCTGTGGGACGTGACCCGCGGGGTAGCCCTCGACCGTCTCGGGGACGACGAAGTTCCAGAACGCCTCCCAGACGGCGGCCTCGTCGAACTGGAGGATGGACTGGATGCGGTCGTGGGGTGGGTAGACGTCCGGGTCGTGGCGCGGCGAGAAGAACGTCTCGTCGGCGCGGGCCTCCTGTTCGTCCCAGCGGATGCCCGAGAGGATGCCGTCGACGTCGTACTCTTCGAGCGCGTTGTTGAGCGCGACGGTCTTCAGTAGGTGGTTGCCGACGTAGGTGTCGAGCAGGAACGGGAAGCTGTCTTCCTCGTACTCGAGCAGGTTACGCACGTGGTGCTGGTTCTGCTCGTTGAGTTCGTCGATGGGGATGTCGTCGCCCGGCGTGAGGCCGTTGGCCTCGACGTACTCGCCGACGTCCGTGTTCTGCGCGTAGACGACGTCGAGGTCCCACTCCTCGGCCCAGTGGTCGACGAAGTCGTGGAGTTCGTCGAAGTGCTGGTAGTGGTCGATGAAGATGGCCGGGGGCATCTCCATGTCGAACTGCTCGGCGACCTCCTTGACGAAGTAGAGGGTGAGCGTCGAGTCCTTCCCACCGGTCCACATGATGGCGGGGTTCTCGTACTGCTCGAGGCCGATGCGCGTCACATCGATGGCCTTCTCGATCTTGTCTTCGAGCGTCGGGTAGTCCTCGGGGGACTCGCCTTCGCCGTCGCTGTAGTCGACGTCCAGATAGTCGGGGAAGTCGTCTGCCATCTCGTAATTACATATTATTACTTCCGTAAAAGGGCTTGTGGCCTCCGACAGCCCGCGCGACAGTTTCGCAGCCACTGCGAGGCATCTGTGGGGGAGTAGCACCCGTCTCGGTGTGGAGCTCTCCGGTCGGAGGCGGGTGCGCTCGAAGAAGGAACCGTGTTCAGCTGATGAACTTGTTGTCCCGCCAGTTGATGCCGTTGCCAGCACCGTTCTCTCGCGGGTCCTCGACGACTTCGAGGCGGGCAGCGCGTTCCTCGCCGTCGACGATGCGTGTCGCCTGGAGTTCGTCGTCGTGGGCCGTGATGGCCGTCAACGCGCCTTTCTCACATTCGAGCGCGAGCGCACAGAGCACCTCGAACATCGGGTACTGGAGCGCGGTGTTCTGGAGCACCGTCTCGCGGTCACCTTTGAAGCAGGCGTACTCGACGAGTTCGGATGGGCGCTCCATCTCCTCTTCTTGCTGGCCGAACGCCCCCCACTGGGGGCCGCCGGAGGGGCCGGAACTGAACGGCCCGGAGTCCTCCTCCTCTTCCTCCTCGTCGAGGTAGATGCGGTTCTCCGTGACGCTGGCTTTGAGCTGTGCGGTGGGTGTGTACTTGCTGATGTTGTCCTCGGCAGCGACGGCGCTGACGATGAGCGTGTTGTTCCGTCGAGTAATCTCGACGTCGGCGATTTCAGCGGGCAGGTCTGGGTCCTCGAAGAAGTCGTGTACGTCTTCGAGTGGCAGTTCGAGCGTCGAGTGAAGGCTGTATACGTGGCTGGTCATGGATGTGGCACGAGCTAACCGGGGCGAGTCCCTCCCCGCGACCGGAACTGGTCACCCTACTCTAGGGATTTGAGGCTTATATTTTCTGCCCTTTTTGTCACTCCGTGACGAGGGGCGGTTATCCGTGGAGGGTCTCGCCGAGTTCGCCACGTTCGTCGAGTTCTGCGAGGATGTCGCTCCCGCCCACGAACTCCCCGTCGACGTACGTCTGAGGAATCGTCTCCCAGCCACTCCGGTCGTTCAGCGCGGCGCGGTAGTGGTCGAGTGCGTCCAGGACGTCCACCGTGGCGACGTCCTCGCGGTGTTGCTGGATGAGACCGAGCGCGCGCCGCGAGTAGCCACACTGGGGCATCAGCGGCGTCCCCTTCATGAACAGGACGACGTCGTTGTCGGCGATGGTCGACTCGACGTCCTCCCGGACCTCCTCCTCGCTCAGCGACGGTGTGGGGTCGAAGCTCATACCAGAGGATTCGTCCGCTCGTGGAAACGCCTTTCGCCAGCGGCGGCCCGAACCCACACCCGGTCGCCCCCACGGCCACCATCGCGAGGTGGTGCCGGCCGTGCACGCCCGACTAATCGGTTATGAGGCTGGCCCTCGAACCACCGGCAATGACCGACGAGTACCAGGTTGCAGTGGTCGGCGGTGGCCCGGCGGGACTGACGACGGCGCTCTACACGACACGACTCGGCCACGACACGGTGGTCATCAACCGCGGTGGGGGGCGGGCGGCGATGATGCTCGACACCCACAACGTCATCGGCGTCACCGAGGACGTCAGCGGCAACGAGTTCCTCCAGACGGCCGTCGAGCAGATTCAGGGCTACGGCGCGGAGTACGTCCGCGACACCGTCGACACCATCGAGCGGGCCGACGACGGCCGCTTTTCGGTCTCCGGTGGCGACACCGACGTGACCGTCGACCACGTCGTCCTCGCCACGGGGTTCAACGACGTTCGCCCCGACCCACCCCTGCCCCGGACCGGGCGTGGACTCCACTGGTGTCTCCACTGTGACGCCTACATGTTCGTCGACCAGCCGGTGTTCGTGATGGGCACGGGCGACTCCGCCGCGACGGTGGCGATGATCATGCTCAACTTCACCGACGAGGTGGACCTGCTCACCCGCGGCGACGACCCGGAGTGGAGCGAGGACACGCAGAAACAGCTCGACGCCCACCCCGTCGACGTGGTTCACGAGGACGTCGAGTCCGTCGAGAAGGGCGAGGACGGCTGGCTCGAAGCGTTCGTCTTCGCGGACGGGACGCGCCGGGAGTACCGCGGTGGCTTCCCGATGTACGGGTCGGACTACAACTCGGACCTCGCCGACCAGTTGGATCTGGACCTGAACGACGACGGCACCGTCGCCGTCGACGACCACGGCCACACGAGCGTCGAGGGCGTCTCCGCGGTGGGCGATCTGACCCCCGGCCACAACCAGATTCCCGTCGCCATGGGCGAGGGCGCGAAGGCCGGCATCGGCATCCACGACCGCCTGCGGAAGTTCCCGCGCTCGCTCGACGAGATAGAGAGCGAGGGGGAGGTGAGCGAGGCGGACGTCCCCGGCCTCTCCGAGCGCATGCGCGAACACGCACGCGAGCACAACGCCGAGGCTCCCGCGCCGGCCGCCTCCGACGACGACTGAGCGGGACCGGAGCCACGGAGCGACGGGGACGAACCTAACGGGACGACGACGGACGCGCCCCGGTGCGGAGGGCGGGATGTCGACGTCGACCCGTCCGGAGGACTGGCTTCGGTGACCCCGACGGTCGGGCGACCCGACGTCGGGTCGCCGACACCGCCCCTCGACTCACTCGTAGACGCGCCAGCCGTCCTCGGTCTTCTCGATAGTTCCGTTCCGGGTGTGCTCGTCCAGTTCGCCGAGCGTCATGAACCGCACGTCACCGGAGGCCTTGACGTACTGGATGTACGCCCGGAGCTGTGCCCGGCGTTCCTCGGTCGTGAAGTCCTGGTAGTGGAGCATCTGGACGTAGATTTCGCCGTCCTCGACCGCCCAGTCGTAGCGCCGTTCGAGCGTATCGGCGTCGTGGAACGCCCCGGTCGACCAGTTGGCGACGAACCCGCCGTCGTTCGGGACGTGGAGGAGGCCGTCACGCTCGAACGGTTCGGTCTCGTCGTAGTACTGGGCGGTGAACGAGCCACCACCGGAGACGACGGTGTAGTTCGCCGCGCGGAGCGCGTCCACCGTCGCGCCATCGTACGTGTCCATCGGTGGCACGAACGTCGTCGGCCGCTCACCGACACACTCGGTCAGTGTCCGCGTGCCGCTGTCGATGTACGCCCGCTGAGTCGCCGGGTCGAGGCCACCGAACTCGCTTCCGCCGTAGAAGTCGGTGCGCTGTTCGTGGGTGTAGCCGTGCAGTGCCATCTCGAACTGACCGGGGTGGTCGCGTTCGAGCGACCGGAGGTACGGACAGAGGTCGGTGTCGGTGATGGGTGCCCCGTTGCCGACCTGTGGGACGACGCCCAGCGTCACCGGGATGCCTTCCTCGACGAAGATGCGGTCGACGGCGACCATCGTCTCGGTCCGGTAGTACGGCTGGATGTCGTCGTTCCGGAAGACGACGACGGCGTCGTACTCGTGCCACTCGGGTGGCGTCTCTGGAGTCGTCGTGACGGCCCGTTCGGCCGGGCCGTCGACGTCCTCCGTGCCGTGGGTCGGGACCGCTCCCGGTCCGGCGGCCGGCGACGACCCGGCGTCACCCAGGACGCCGTCCGGTATCCCCACCCCGCCCGTCGCAACGCCAGCGAGCAGGAGGACGACGACGGCACCGAGCACCGACCACGCGCTCGCGCGACCGACCGACCAGTTACCCCACTCGGGACGGATGTCGTCGTGCTGGTCCTCTCGTGGGCCTCGCTGGCGGGTCATACACGGAGGAACACTCTTCGATGGTATTGTTAGTCACTCGAATGAGATATTTAACGTGTCGGAAAGGTAGTTTCGCTCACCAGGAGCGTCGTTGCATCGAATATCGGCACTTTCGTCGGGAGGCCGGGGACACGACTCGCTCGAACCGACACGTTCGAGTCGGGAGGCAGCGGTCAGTGTCGTTCGACGGCCGGGTCCTGTGCCATGCGCTGGACGTTCGCCCACGACCGGTCGGTGCTGAGGAGCGCGGAGGCGATGCTGACCGCGATGACGACCGCCTGGAACAGCGGGAACAGCACGATGAGCGGGACCGAGTACGGGACGAGGCGGACGCTCTCGCCTTCCATACGGACCGCGAGCGTCGCCAGGAGCACGCCGACGATGGTGAAGTACGCGAGCATCCCCGCGACCGACGCGACGTCGCCCTGCACGAGGCTCACGGCGACGGCGACGACGACCGCGACCGCGACGACCGGTGCGAGCAGCATCGACCCGAGGCGGAACGGGAAGACGAGACGGTGGAGGAAGCGGGCGTCGTCGTCGAGCAGCACGTCCCGGTGTTTCCACAGCACCTCGACGTTCCCGCGGTTCCAGCGGAGGCGCTGGCGGTAGAGGTCACGGAGCGAGTAGGGAGCCTCGGTCCACACTCTGGCAGCGGTGTGGCGCACGGTCCACCCGGCTTTGAGCACCTTGATGGTGACGTCGAAGTCCTCGGTGAGCGTGTCGCCGTCGTAGCCGCCCGCGTCGCGGAGCGCCTCACGGCGGAACGCCCCGAGACAGCCGGGAACGACGGGCACGGCACCGAAGAAGTCGAACGCGCGTCTGAACGTGTTGATACCGAGGACGTACTCCAGCGTCTGGAGGCGGCTGATGCCGTTCTTCCGGTTGACGACGCGGACGTCGCTGGCGACGGCACCGATGCGCTCGCCGCTGGCGAAACTGGCGGCGACCGCCCGGAACGCCCCCGCGTCGACGAAGCTGTCGGCGTCGACGACGACGACGACGTCCCCGGTCGTCCGGTCGAGACCGTCGTTCAGCGCGGCGTGTTTCCCACCGTTGGGCTTGGAGTAGACCGCGACGCGTGGGCCGACGCGAGCGGTCGCCTCGACGAGCGTGTCGTCGGTACTCCCGTCGTCGACGACGAGCACATCGAGTCGCTCCGCGGGGTAGTCCGCGGCGAGGATTCGGTCGATACAGCGACCGACGTAGCCGGCCTCGTTGTACGCGGGGACGACGACGCTCATCGTCGGGAGCGACTCGGGGGCGACGGTCACGGCCCGGTCGACCGACTGACGGTAGACCGCGAGCGGGACGACGAACCAGAGGTACGTGAAGAACACCACGAACGCGGTGAGGAACAGCGCGGAACTGACGGTGCCGGTCGTCCGGACGACGAGCGCGAAACTCGCGGCCGCGCCGACGCCGACCGCGACCAGCCAGAGCGGTGCCGACACCGACATCCGCATCACCCCGACCAGCGGGGCGAGCGTCGAGAGGGTGACGGCGGCCGCGATGGCGATGAGTCCGACCCAGGCGAGCGTCCGACCCGTCAGGACGCCCCACTCCGCGAGACCGAGCGTGAGAGCGCCACCCGTCACGACGGAGAGCCAGACCCAGCCGGGGACCCGCACCCGGACGCCGAACAGCCGGTCGACCAGTGAGTGCCGGCGTTCGGCGGCGACGAGTGCCGCACCGAACACCACCGTGACGGACGCACACGCGACGACCATCCACCCCGGCAGGAGGACCCACCCGGTGAGCAGCGAACTCGCCAGCAACACGATACAGAGCGTGAGCACACCGCGCTGGCGGTCGCTCGCTCGCGCTTTCGGCTCTCCCCCTCCCCCCCGAAACGACTGCCAGATGTTCATCGACGAGGGAAGGATGACTCTCCGCAGCCTTTGTTAGTCACGTACAGCGTTTTTTTCTGTCTGTCGATACTTTCCCCCGAGACAGCTCGAAACGAAGATTCAGCCGCCAGAGCGAGTTAAACGTCCCATTTCGAGGCTTAACGGACGCCGAAGCGGTCGCTATCGATACTATAACAATAATCTTCACAGCATATCGGAAGCGTATGAACCGGCGGACGTTCCTCGGACTGAGTGGTGGTACACTCGGTGTCGCGCTCGGTGGCACCGAACTGTACCGACTGCTGACGAGCGAGGACGACGCCGTGAGGGAGCGACGGCAGGTTCCGACGACGACGCCGACACCGACCGAGGAGCCGTCGCCGACGGCCGAGACGCCGCCCGAGGCGACCCCGCAGTCCGTCGAGACGCGGACCGGGCGACTCCTGCTCGGTGTGACTCCCGAGACGCGGACCGGAAAACGACTGACCGCGCTCGAACGCTGGCAGGGGAAGGACAACGCCGTCGTCGGCCTCTTCCTCGACGTCGGACGCTCGGACGGCGAACTGCTCGCACTGGGGGAGTCGGTGCTGACGCCCATCTGGGACCACGGGAGCGTCCCGCACGTCATCTGGCAACCGTTCGTGGCGGGGCAGGAGGACACCCCCGCGACGGTCCCTCAGGACATCGCCGCCGGGAGACACGACCGACTGTTCGAGCGCTGGGCGTCCGTGTTCGGCCGCTGGTGTCGGCCCGAATCCGGTCCCGAACGGCGACTCTACCTCAACTTCGCCCCCGAGATGAACGGCGACTGGGTGCCGTGGGACACCTCTGCCGGCGGGACGACGGCCGCCGACTACGTGGCGATGTACCGCCGGGTCCACGACATCGTGATGGCGCGAGGCCTGACCGACGAGCACGTCCAGTGGGTGTGGGCGGTCAACCACGTCGGGCGGAGCGCGGAACCGCTCGCCGCGTTCTACCCCGGCGACGACTACGTCGACTGGTGTGGCGTCCACGGCTACAACTTCCCGAAGTGGGGCGGGTGGGCACCCCCCGAGCAAATCTACGGCCCCACGCTCGACGCGGTTCGGGCCATCACCGACAACCCGGTCGTCGTCTCGGAGTACGGCAGTTCGTCGGTGCTCGACGGCACGGCCGACCCCACGAGGAAGGGGCGGTGGATCCGTGACGTCTTCGCGTACTTCGAGGCGAGCGACGTCCGGATGGCCCTCTGGTTCAACCACGAGAAAGAGACCGACTGGGCCGTGTTCGGTGGCTCACGCGGAACCGAGACGGTGCGAGACGGGACGACCACCTACCACGCCTACCGCGAGTACCGCGAGGCCGTCGCCAGCGAGGACGTGCTCGGGTCGTACTCGGACCATCCCCGCCGGCTCACGACCGAGGAGTTCCACGGTGACCTCGGGGAGTGAGCGACGGTGGGTTCTCAGTCGTCGGCCGCCGCTGGCTCCTCGGTGTCGTTCTCGATGCTCGGCGGGTACTTCCCGCGGTCGAGTTTCAGGTCCGACGCGGGCCGAGCCATGCACGTCAGCGCGTACGTCTCGGCTTCCTCCTCGGTCAGGCCGCGGGCGGCGGCGACCTGCTGTTCGACCTCGCCGTCGACGATCTCGGCCGAGCACGCCAGACACATCCCGACGCGACAGGAGTACTCCTGGGCGATTCCCTCCTCGAGACAGCGACTGAGGATGGTCTGTTTGTCCGAACAGGTGATGGTCTCGCCGGTGCCGACGAACTCCACGGTGTACTCGGTCATGCCCACGGCTTGGTCGAACCGTGGCAAAACTCTTGTTGGACGCTCGTGACCCCGGTCGGACGACGGCCGCATCAGTAACCGTTTTGCCACGGGCCGGTCACTCACGTACATGACCACCCACGAGTACGACGTCGCCGTCGTCGGGGCGGGGACCGCGGGCTGTTACGCCGCCGCGACGGTCGCCAAGGCGGGCTACGACGTCGTCATCGTCGAGCGGAAGACGGCCGAGGAAGCGGGCCACATCGCCTGTGGCGACGCGCTGAAGGGGGCGGCGAACTTCCCGGACGCCATCCCGAAGTCCCACATCGAACCGTCGTTCACCAACACCGAGGTCGACCACGGCCAGTTCGAGATTCCCTCCGAGGACGTCGTCCTCGACATCCCGGTCCCCGGCGAAATCGCGGTCATCGACCGCCTGAAGTACGGCCGCCTGCTCATCGAGGGGGCGGAGGACGCGGGTGTCGAGTTCCACTACGACACCGTCGTCCAGGACGTCACGCAGGCCGACGACGGCCGCGTCACCGGCGTCACGGGTGTCCACAAGGGTGAACGGGTCACCTACGAGTCCGAAGTGCTCGTCGACGGTGCGGGGGCCCTGTCCATCCTGCAGGACAAGACCGACTTCTCGGGGGCGACGTTCGATACGAACGTCCGGTACTCGCAGTTCTCCTCGGCGTATCGAGAGATCGTCGAGGTGGACGAGCCCGTCGAGTGGTCGGACGCGCTCGTGTTCAAACCGACCAAGCGCGCGGCGGGCTACCTCTGGTACTTCCCGCGTACCCCAACCGAGATCAACGTCGGCCTCGGCTTCCAGATGAACGAGGAGCCGATGAAGCTCGTCGGCGACCTGCGCGACGACCTCCGCCAGCGCCCCGAGTTCGAGAACGCCACCGTGAAGGACAAACTCGGCGCGGCCCTCCCGACCCGCCGGACGTACGACTCGGCGGTCGCACCGGGCTACATCGCCGCGGGCGACTCCGCCGCCCACGTCAACCCCACCACGGGCGGGGGCATCGCGGGCGCGGCCTACGCCGGTCAGTACGCCGCCGAGCAGGCCATCGAGGCCATCGAGCACGACGACCACTCCGAAGAGCGCCTCTGGCGCTACAACGAGCGCGTGATGGACCACTTCGGCGGCCGCTACGCCGCCCTCGACGTCTACAACGTCTTCTCGACGGCCTACGACCTCGACGACCTGATGAGTCTCCTCGCCTCCCTCCCCGGCCAACAGCTCTCCGAGGCGCTCTACTCGGGGAGTTCGAGCGTCTCGCCGGCGCTCGCCGCGAAGACGCTCTGGAAGGCGCGTGGCCACTGGGAGACGATGGTCGACTTCTACAGGACGAAGCGACTGGCCGACCGCCTGCTCGCCCACTACGAGCGCTATCCGGACTCGCCCGAACGGTTCCCCGCCTGGAAGATTCGCCGTGACCGCATCATGGACGACATCTACGCGACGACCGGGGCCGAACCCAAGTACTGACGGCCGGTCGGCGGCGACGGAGCGCGCGGGCCGAGTGTCGCCGCGTGCCGCGAGTGCATCGGCAGGGACGCCGACGGAGAGGAGCCGTACGAGTGGAGCTTACAGCCACTCACGGAGGTGGGTGACGTCCTGTGTCGGTGGCGACCCGACGACGACGTGTCGTTCGTCGATGTCCGTAGTGACGACGGCACCGGCCGCGACGACTGCGTTCGGTCCGATTTCGACGCCAGGAGCGATCACAGCGCCCGCGCCGACGAACGCCCCCTCGTGGAGAACGATGCGCTCGAACACGTCGTTTCGGAGTTCCATCCCGTCTTCGCCGAGATCGTGCGTGACCCCGACGACGCTGCAGTTCGGCCCGACCTGCACCTCGTCACCGATTTCGGCGTTCTCGACGTAACAGCCGGCGTTTATCTCCACGCTGTCGCCTACGTGGCACTTCTTGACCGACGTCCGCTCGTAGATGCCACAGTCGTCCCCGACCGTAGAGTCGTGGACGGTCACGTACTCACGGAGCATCGACGCTCCGACCTCCGACTCGACGATCCGTGTCGAGTCGTCGATTTCACGTACCATACAGTGGGCCGACGTTCCCGTCCGTTAGTCGTGTCGATGCCCCGCTGCTGTGAGAGCCGCGCGCTCCGTCCGACGACCCCGGCACTCGGTGTGCGGTTTCGGTTCACGCTGGTTCGGAAGCGACGTCGCTAAGCGACCCGTCACCCTTCTGTCACCGCGAGTCCCGGCAGACGACACAGCCCCCACCGATTCGATAGCCGTCCCCCGTGCGTCCGAAACCGGGGGCACGGTAACTCGACTCTCGGAAGGGTTATCCCCCGCCTGCCTCTACGTTCGTCCGTAATGGCAAACGGCAAAGTTGATTTCTTCAACGACACTGGCGGCTACGGTTTCATTTCGACTGACGACGGCGACCTCGACGACGACGAAGACGTCTTCTTCCACATGGAGGACGTCGGTGGCGAGGACCTCACGGAAGGGACGGAGGTCGAGTTCGACATCGAGTCCTCACCGAAGGGGCCTCGCGCAGCGAACGTCGTCCGACAGTAACACCGGACGAACCCGTCGCTCACGGCGACGAAACAGCGATTTCATCTTTCAGACGGGGTCACGTCCGAACTGGCGCGACCGTGTCCGCTCGGTACCGATTCGAGCGGCGCTACTCGGAGGCCGCTCCGATGCGGGACGTGCGCTCCCGTCGGCGCACTCCGGAGCGCCGACGCGTTGCAGGGTTCCCTCGACCGGAGTCACAGCGCCGCGGGACTCGACGTCCACGTCCGGACGAGCGACCGGGGTCGGGAACGGCGGCGAGGTGGTCAACGGCGGTCGGACCACGACCCGAGTACCGCCCCGGTTCCGAGACAGGTCACGACGAGGGTCAGGACACCACCGACGAGCGGTATCTGTGAGACGGCGAGGACGACGCCCGCACCGACGAGGTAGTCACCGAGGAGGCTCCCGTCGGGGGGGGCGCAGTACGCCGCCGAGACCGGTCGAGACGACGGCGTGGGCGACGACGACGACGACAACGGCGAGCGGAACGAGGAGGCCGAACCCGAGAATACCGACGGCAGCGATGCCCAACACGAACGCGAGGACGACGAACACGGCGAACGAGACCAGACCGTAGACGAAGAACTCGCCGGGACGGTCACCGAGTTCGTCGGTGATACGCTCGACGTAGTCGGGCGCGAGGTGGACGACGACGACACCGAGCGTGAGCGAGACGAGCATCCCGATGAAGTATCCGACCGGCCAGCGGTACGACCCGAACACGCCGGAACCGGACACGGTGGCGGCGAGTCCCAGCGCGAAGACGGCCGCGACGGACAGACCCACGAGGGCCGCGGGCCGTGTGGGGGAGGGCAGTCGCATCGCTCGACAGTCACGCCAGCGAGAAGAAGAATCTTCTGCCCGGCCGGTTCGGGGCGTCGCGCGGTACTCGCCGTGTTCGACGCCGAGGAGCGAGAGCCGTGCGGGCGGCCGGCGTCAGGCGTTCGAGGACTTCGAGTCGGGTTTCGGCCGGACCACGTCCGCGAGCGTCACGAGGAGACCGAGGAGCCAGCCGACCGGGACGGCGATGGCGAACCACATGGCGACGTACGCCCCGCCTTCGAGACTGAACTGCGAGCGGAGGAACGCGTTGACGTCACCGACGACCAGCACGTTGTCGAGCAGCCAGACGGCGAACGACTCGCTCCCGGTCAGCACCGCACCGGCCAGCGTCGGGGAGTACAGCGCCGCGACGACGGGCGGGAGGAACAGCGCGTTCATCGCCGCGGGGTACGCGAGCAGAACCGTCGTCACACGGCCCCCGACGCGGGTGAACAGCGCGGCGAGACCGGCACTGACGACGGCGACGACGCTCGCGGCGGCGACGGCGACGAACGCTTCCGCCGAGAAGGTCTCCTGGACCCAGACGAACGCCGTCAGCAGGCCCCAGGCGACTGCCGTGAGAGCGACGACGCCGATAGCGCCGAGTCGCGTCGCGGTCGAATCGACCCGACGGACGAAAAATCGCGTCCCGAACCCGAACAGCAGGAACGGGTACGTGACGAGGAGTGCGAGCGCACCGAACAGCCCCCAGACGTAGAACAGGCCCTGTTTGAGTGCCCCGTCGGGTCGCCACTGTCCGACCACGCTGTGGGTCTGCTGTACTCGCGGGAAGACGACTGCCATCCAGTGTTCGTGGAGCTGAGCGACGTCCGCTCTGACGCCGCTGACCACCCCGTACTGCTCGCGCTCGACGACCATGCGCTCCCTGAGAAGCCAGCCGTTGTGAATGTTCCGTCTACGAGTATTCGGGTGGCAGAGGGGAACGCGGTCCGTCGTAGCCGTCGACGGTCCGAGAGAGCGGTCGCCGTCAGGCGGTCGACCGTCGCCCGGTCACCAGTTATCCGGTCCGAAACCCGGGTTGACCTGCCGTTCCTCGCGGTCGATGTCGTCGATGGCTGCGATGTCCTCGGCGTCGAGGTCGAGCGCCAGCGACGCGAAGTTGTCACGGATGTGCTCGGGACCGGTCGCTTTCGGGATGGTCGTCACGCCCTTCTCGCGCAGCCACGCGAGACTCACCTGGGCGGGCGAGACGTCGTGTTTCTCGGCGACGTCCTGTAGCTCCTCGACCTCCATCACCTTCCCGCGGGCGAGCGGCGAGTACGCGACGAGTTCGACGTCCTCCTCGTCGGCGTACGCACGGAGGTCCTCCTGCTGGAGCAGTGGGTGCATCTCGACCTGGTTGGCGAAGATGGGCGCGTCGGTGACCTCCTGGGCGGTTTCCAGGTGATGGGGCTCGAAGTTGCTCACGCCGATGCGGTCGATTGTCCCGTCCGCGACCAGTTCGTCGAACGCGCCCAGCGTGTCCTCGGGGTCGTACTCGCCGGCCGGCCAGTGGACGTACAGCAGGTCGAGCGTGTCGACGCCGAGTTCGTGCATCGACTGCTTCGTCGTCTGCACCACGTCGTCGGACGCCAGGTTGCTCTTCCACACCTTCGTGGCGAGGAAGACGTCCTCCCGGTCGACGTGGGCGTTCTCGAGGCCCTCGCCGACCGCCTCCTCGTTGCCGTAGGCCTGTGCGGTGTCGACGTGGCGGTAGCCCTGTCCCAGTGCGGTCTCGACCGACTCCGCACACTGGTCCGGGTCGTCGTTCTCCCACGTTCCGAGGCCGAGCATCGGCATCTGCTTGGCGAGCGGCACGTCCTCCGGAGAGAGCGACGGCTGTTGGCTCATACATCTCGTTCTGAGGGGCGTCTCCCGATTAGCGGTTGCGAAAGGCCACATCCTTACCGCCACCGTCCGCGGGCCGGCCCGTGTGTACCGAGGAGCCGACCGGGTACGCTCGTCGACGAGCACACGCGGCTACCCCACCCGGCTCGTAGGGCAGTAGAGACTCACTCCCGTCGGTATCGACCTGTCGAGGACGGTGTGTCCGTTGGCGGCCGACTGGGGCAATCCGACAGGCCAAGGCGACCATCGCTGCTTCACCTGTGAACGACCTTCCAGACGACGCCAACAGACACAAAGTCAGTAGAAACATCGAATCATGAATGTTTCGGTGGCATGAACCGTTCCCGACCGCCCGGTTTCGGGAAGGGGGCGGCTATCGCCTCCGGGGTCCAGTTCCGTCGGTGGCAGTATCAGGCAGTGACGGTTTGAAGCCCGCTCGTCTATCGACAGGTGCGAGACGCCGGTACACCAGAGACACCGGTAGCGACAGCACACCGCTGGTGGCCGCCCTCGCAGAGGTACTCGACATGACCACGAACACACAGCCTGTCAGCACGCGCGCCGAGTTCGAACAGCGAATCGCACAACTCGTCGAAGACGCCGCCCGGAACGGGGTCGACCCCCGCGGTGGGTGGGCGACGACGGCCACCGAGGACGTCCGCTACGAAGCGCTCATCACGGCGGTGGCTAGCGGCTGAGTACTCGCCCGACCACAGCGGTCTACTCGGCGGCCTGCGTGTCGACTCCCTCGTCGGGACGGTCATCTCGCTCCAGCGACAGCGCGTTCTCCGTCAGAATCGTGACCGCCCGGCGAAGCCGTTCCGAGGCCGCCTGGTGAGAGATACCGAGTTCCGACCCGAGCTGGTCGAGGCCGATCTTCCGTGGCACCTCGTAGTAGCCCTGTTCGACGGCCTGCGTGAGCATCTGATGTTGCTTCTCGGTCAGCCCGAAGGTGTCCGACCTGGTCGTGTCCGAGGCTTCCTCGTACTTCCTGCGGAGTCGGAAGTCGAGGTCGTGACGCGCACAGATGTCGTGGACGTGTGAGAGCGCGTCGTTGTCGGGGAACCGTACCTGTAGCTCCCACCCTTCGCTCGTCGCCGTACACCGCTGGATGACACCACCGACCTCGACGATGGCCGGGTAGATGCTCTGTGCGCGGCCCTCACCGACCTGTTCGACCTGATACAGCCGCCTGTCACTGAACTCGGTCAGACAGCGGGGGGCGGTCACGGTGGGGTCGCCGTGCAGAGCGGTCTCGAACGCCTCGAAGTCGTCGCCGATGGCCCAGAACACCTGGAGCACCTCTCTGTTGGCGGTCGTATCGGTCTGCTCCCACTCCACTCGCATCGACGGCACGCTGCGGAGCGCGTCGAGCAGGGTCGGTTGCTGGATAACGAACTCAACGATCATGGCCTATCGTCTCTCCGGGTACTACCATCGTCCAATACTGTCCGCTCGGAATCTTCGAGCATAAACCTATCTCCGGACGACTCCGGCCCGACCGTCGCTTCGTCCGGTCGTTCGACGGAGTACGTCCGCTTCACGGAGCGGTTACGACAGCGGGTTCCAGCGTCGGTGCGGGTCGGTGATTCGGTTCCGGGCCAGTTTGGCGAGATACCGGAGGTCCTGTGGTTCGAGGAGGCGGGCGAGCGAGAGCCAGCTCCCGCCGTTCGCGCTCGACAGGACGTCGTTGGGTAGCTCGTCGAGTTTGCGGATGAACCCGTCGTAGCGCTCGTTGGGGACGAGGTAGAGCAGTTCCGTCATGAACAGTCGCGTCGCCATGTTCGGCGCGACACGCTCGTGCCAGAGTTCGTCGTAGACACCGATTCGGTCGGCGGAGGTGTCGGGCGTCTCCAGCGTCAGACAGTGGTCGGCGGTGATGGCCGCGGCCCGACCCGACTTCATGCACTGGTGGATACCCTCCCCCCAGAGCGGGTCGATGGTCGGGACGGTGTCACCGACGGCCATGAAGCCGTCCGTGCTCAGTCGACCGGGCATCTGGATGTGCGCGGAGCCACGGAGGATGTGTGCGTCTTCGACGGGTTCGGCGTCCGCGAACCGGGGGTCGGTCTCGCGCCAGTGCTCGAGGTAGTCGTCGATGCGCATCCCGTCGCGGGCGAGTTCGTCGTGGCGCTCGTTCTGGATGTAACAGACGCCGACCTTCGCGGTGTCGCCGCCGGTGTGGAATATCCAGGAGTAGCCACCAGGGGCGATGTCGTGGTCGAGGCGGAGCATCATCGCGCCGTTCAGGTCCGCGTAGTCCTCGTGGTCGAGGTCCAGCCCTTCGAGTTTGTAGTCGATGCCGATAGCCTGGTTCTCGCGGTGGAGGTCGACAACGTCGAGTTTCTTCGCCAGCGGCGCACTCGGCCCCGTAGCGTCGACGACGACGTCGCCGTACACCTCCTCGCTCCCGGCGTACGTCACGCCGACGACGCGGCCGTCCTCGACGATGGGTGCGTTGACGCGGGACTCGAAGCGGACCTCCGCACCGTTCTCGCGGGCCTCCTCGACGAGCCACCGTTTGAACGCGACGAAGTCGAGTACCGCGCCGGGCTGGGTCTGTTTGTAGTGGCTGTTCGGTGCCTCCACGACGACGCTGTCGGTGAACTTCTCGACGAGACGGTCGGGGACGCCGAAGCCCGCCATCATCGACGGGAACGTTCCGGCGGTCGACTTGTTGCTCTGTCGTGGGAACTCCGCTTCGGCCTCGGTTTCGAGGAGGAGGACGTCGTAGCCACGCGCGGCGAGGTCACGGGCACACTGCCCCCCGGCCGGCCCCGCCCCAGCGATGACGACATCGAAGTGGTCGTTCTCGCGTTCGGTCATACTGTGAGACTCCGGTTCCACCCCTGTCATGCGTTTCGGTTGTGCGACCGACCAGTATCAGGATTTCGTTACAGTTCGTTCGGTTGAGGAGACAGTCCCGTCGGTCGGAACGGGAGCTATCCGCCGGCAGAGCCGGCCGAAACGGGAGGGAGCGTCGGCGAGCGGTGGTGGCCGCCCGTCAGCCGTCGTGAGTGTCAGTCGTCGTTCTCGTCGTCGCCACGGCCCCGCCCGCGGCCGTCGTTCTCGGCCTCGTCGCCGTCCGCCCCCTCGTCGTCTTCCTCGTCACCGACGACTTCGAACTGGCGCATCATGGCGTGCTCCTCGTGTTCGAGGACGTGGCAGTGCCACGGGTACTTGCCGGCGTAGTTGTCGAACCTCACGACGATGCGAACCGTCTCGCCGGGATCGACGCGGACGATGTCCTTCGGCCCGCGCTCGTTCGGTGCCGGCGCTTCCATCCCGTGGTGCCCGCGTCCGACGATGTCGAAGGTGACGAGGTGCATGTGGATGGGGTGGGAGTGGTGGCCGGTGTTCTCCAGTTCCCAGACTTCGGTCGTCCCGAGTTTCGGGCGGGCGATGTCGCCGCCCTCGTAGGAGGCCTTGCCGTTGAGGACGTGGAGGTCCGGTTCGTCCATCACCATCCGCATACCGAGCGTCATCTCGCGGGTCTCGACGGCGGCCTGCTCGTCGTGAGCGGGACCACCCGGCAGGTCCAGCGTCGTCGGGTCGGCGCTGGTGTCGGGGTCGCTGACCGAGTCGGCGACGCGGAACTGCATGACCTCGGGAATCTGTGGGTACTCCTCGTCGCCACCCATCTCCATCCCGCCGTGGCCGTCACCGCCCATCTCCATCCCGCCGCTGTCGTTCGTGCCCATCGAGTCGTCACCCATGTCCATGGAGTCGTCACCCATGTCCATGGAGTCGTCACCCATGTCCATGGAGTCGTTACCACCCATGTCCATGGAGTCGTTACCACCCATGTCCATGGAGTCGTTACCACCCATGTCCATGGAGTCGTTACCACCCATGTCCATACCGTCCATGTCGCCGTGACCACCGTGGCCACCGCCCGGCCCCATGTACGGGAAGGCGGCGTCGTTGGTCATGGTGATGGTCTCGCCGGCGTACTCGGAGAAGTCGACGACGACCTCCGCACGCTCGAACGGCGAGAGGACGAGTGACTCCAGGTCGCCGTGGTGGCCGACCTCGACGACCTCTTCGAGGAAGCCGTGGTCGGGAGCGATCTGGTACATCGCCGGCCCGCCGTGACCGTCCTCGCTCTGGAGCGCCATGCCGAACGTGCGGCCGTTGGCCTGGTTGACCAGACGGAAGCGGTACTTGCGCGGTTCGACCTCCATGTAGGGGAACACCGCGCCGTTGACGAACGCGGTGTCACCGGCGAAGTTGGCGACGAACGAGTCGGGGTACCGAAACGAGCCGTCCTCGTCGAACGACTTGTCCTCCAGCATGATGGGGACGTCGTAGTCGCCGCTCGGGAGGTTCAGCTTCGACTCCTTCTTCCCCGCGATCTGGTAGAAGCCGTGGAGCCCCGCGTAGTTGTTGAGACGACTGACACCGAGCGCGTGGTCGTGGTAGGTCGCCGTCATGCGGTCTTGCCTGTTGCGCAGTTCGTGGACCTCCTTCGCCGGCTGTGGCCCCTTCGTCCCGTCGGGGGACTCCCACTGGCGGGCCTGCCCGTCGCTCACGCGTTCGACGTTGAGTCCGTGCTGGTGGACCGACGTTCGGACCTCCGGCACGGGGCCGTCGTGGTCCGTGTAGTCCTCGGGCGTGGTGCCGTGGACGAACTCGTCGACCTCGAACATGTGCTCGTCGGGGAGGCCGCTGTTGTCGTAGCGAACGTGGATGCGCTCGTTCTGCCGTGCACGGATGACCGGCCCCGGCACCTCGCCGTCGAAGCCCCACATCGTCGTCGCTGGCAGGTCCGGGTGGACCTGCTTCTCGACTTCCAGCATCGGAATCTCGTAGTAGTCCTTGCCACGGTACTTCCCGTCGGGGGCACGCACCTCCGGAATCGGCATCGGCTGCACGAACTTCTCCAGTTCGGGCGATGGCTTCGAGGCCGTTGCGATGGCCCAGGGTAGCGCGCCTGCGATTCCGAGCCCCGCCCCCAACTTGACGAACTGCCGACGATTCAGTCCAGAATCAGTCATTGAAAGAGAACAGTATCGTAGCAATATTAATTTATTGGTGAATGTTTGTTGTTGGTCCCACGACCTGATCTTCAATTTACACACGGGCGTGCGGGGGCACGACCCGACTCGGACCGGTGGTACCGTGACTCCTCGTCGCCGAGTGTCGGGAGTGTCGGAGGCCCGTGAGCAGTCGCTCGGGAGGGACGAACGGGGGGGTGGCGTCGGCGCGTGACTGCGGTACGACGCGGCCGTGAGAACGGAGTGACGGCCTCAGTAGAACTCGCGGACCAGGTCCATCGCGTTCTCGGGGGCGCCGTCGGGAATCCGGGACATGTCCTCGGTGAAGCCCATGCGCTCGCCGTACGGGACGGAGTCCTCGTCCTGGTAGATGACGCCCTGGTACTCCTTCTCGGAGTCGAGGATGACCTCTTTGGCCTGGTCGAAGTCGTTGTTGTCGTAGTCCTCGTCCTCGCCGAGGTCCACGAGCGAGTCGCGGAAGTAGTCGTAGGTGTCGACGTCGTTGAACGTGACACACGGCGAGTAGACGTTGACGTAGCCGAACCCGTCGTGTTCGATGGCCTCCTGGACGATCTGGGCGTGACGCTGGGCGTCCGAGGAGAACGACTGGGCGATGAACGTCGCGCCCGAGGCGAGCGCCAGCGCGAGCGGGTTGACCGGCTGCTGGTGGGTGCCGTCGGGACTCGTCGACGTCTCGAAGTCCTCGCGGCTGGTCGGCGAGAACTGCCCCTTGGTCAGCCCGTAGATGCGGTTGTCCATGACGACGTACGTCATGTCGACGTTCCGGCGGACGGCGTGGACGAAGTGGCCCGCACCGATGGAGTAGCCGTCGCCGTCGCCGCCGGCGACCATCACTTCGAGGTTCGGGTTGGCTGTCTTCACGCCGATGCCGACCGGCAGGGCGCGACCGTGGACGCCGTGCAGCGCGTAGCTGTGCATGTACGTCCCGATCTTGCCCGAACAGCCGATACCGGCGACGACGAACGTGTCGTCGGGGTGGTTGCCCGTGTTCGCCAGCGCCTTCATCATGCCGTTCATCGTCCCGAAGTCGCCGCAGCCGGGACACCACGTCGGTTGTTTGTCGCTCTTGAAGTCTGTGAATCGAACGTCCGAACTCATGCTGTCACCTCCGTGCTCTCCGCGAGCGCCGCCTTGATTTCCTCGGCCAACTCGTCGGCCTTGAAGCGAACACCGTTGTACTTGTTGACGCGCGTGACGCGGGTAAGGGTGTCGTGTTCGACGACGTCGGCGAACTGCCCCGTCGCGTTACACTCGACGACGATGACCTCGTCTGCGGCCTCGACCTCCTCGGTGAGGTCCGGACGCGGGAACATGTACGGGACGGAGATGAACCGGACGTTCACGCCGTCTTCTTCGAGGAACTCCATCGCCTCACGCATCGGCCCCTCGTTCGACCCCCACGAGATGACGAGCTTCTCGGAGTCGCTGTCGCCGAACTCACGGTAGTCCCAGTTCTCGTTCTGCTTGGCCGTCTCGACCTTCCGGGTGCGCTTGTCGACCTGTTCGAGGCGGACCTCCTCCTCCTCGGTCCGGCGCCCGAGGGCGTCGTGTTCGAGGCCGGTCGTCATGTGTGCGCCGCCGGCCTGGCCGGGGAACGCACGCGGCGAGATGCCGTCCTCGGTGGCGAGGTGGGGCTGGAACTGCCCCTTCTCGTTCTGCCACTCGTCGATGGCGTCGTCCGAGACGAGGTTACCGCGGTCGACCTCGACGGCGTCCATGTCGAACTCTTCGGGCGGGAACGTCTGTTCGGTCACCGCCATCGCCAGGTCGGCGACGAGGTAGACCGGCGTCTGGTACTTCTCGGCGTAGTTGAACGCCTCGACGGTCTTCCAGAAGCACTCCGAGACGGTCGTCGGCGCGACGACGAACCGCGGAATCTCGCCGTGCCCGCCGTACAGCAGCATGTTCAGGTCGCCCTGTTCCTGCTTCGTCGGCATCCCGGTCGACGGCCCCGAGCGCATCACGTCGACGATGACCAGCGGCGTCTCCGTCGTCGCCACCAGCCCGAACGTCTCGGTCATCAGGTCGATACCCGGCCCCGAGGTGGCGGTCATCGAGCGGGCACCGGCGCGTGCCGCACCCAGCGCCATGTTGATGGCCGACAGTTCGTCTTCGGCCTGGACGACGCCGCCGCCGAACTCCTCGATACGGCCCGTCAGGTACTCCATCACGTTCGTCGCGGGGGTGATGGGGTAGCCGGCGTAGAACCGACAGCCAGCGGCGAGCGCCCCCATGCCGATGGCCTCGTCGCCGTTGAGCAGGACGTAGTCCTCGTCGGTCGTGTCGAGGTCGTAGTCGAAGTCGTGGTCGAAGTGCTCCTCAACGTACTCCTGGCCGAGTCGCGCGGCCTTCTTGTTGTTCTCGACGATGGACTCGCCTTTCGCGCCGAAGCGCTTCTGGAGGGACTCGTCGAGGAAAGCGACGTCGAAGTTCGTCGCCTCACAGGCTGCGCCCAGCGCGACGATGTTGCGCATGATGGCACCGCCGGCTTCCTCGCCGAGCGACTTCAGCGGGACGTCGAGACCGACCATCTCGTCGGGTATCTCGAGGTCCTGCATCGTGGTGCGCTCGCCGTCGTAGATGATAACGGACCCCTCGTGGAGTTCGTCCATGTTCTCCTCGACGGTGCGCTGGGTCAGCGCGATGAGGATGTCCAGTCGGTCGACGACGCTCTCGACGCGGTCGACGCTCGTCCGAATCTTGTAGGCAGTGTACCCGCCACGGATTCGGGACGCGAAGTCCTTCGAGGTGAAGACGTGGCGACCCGCACGGGAGAGCGCCTGGGCGAAGATCTTCCCAGTCGAGTCGATACCATCGCCGGCTTCGCCGCCGATGGCCCAATTGAGGTCCGCAGGCATACGTACCGCGTGGCTACCCCGCGACACCGCAAAAGGCTTCTGAATACCGCAGGCACGTGTCCACGTTCCCGGACCGACACACCTGTTAATCGGACGAACGCACAGAGGAGTATGGACCAGACAGAGGCCGCAGTGGCCGCCGTTCATCCCGCCGGACCGGACGCCATCGCACTCGAACTGGAGACCCCCGAGGGCTTCTCGGCCCAACCGGGACAGTTCATCCGCGTCGGCGTCGAGGTGGACGACGACATCGAGTCGCGGTTCTACACCCTCTCCTCGCCCGACACCGGGCGGACCCTCGAAGTCACGCTCACCTACGACCCCGAGAGCGTCGTCGGCAAGCGACTCGCCTCGCTCTCGGTCGAAGACACCGTCACCGTCGCCGGGCCGTTCGGCGACGCCCACTACGACGGCGAACCCCACGCGCTCGTCCTCGCGGGCGGCCCCGGCGTCGGCGCGGCCGTCGGCATCGGCGAACGGGCGCTCGCGGAGGGCAACGACGCCACCGTCGTCTACCAGGACGACGACCCGCTTCACGAAGAGCGCCTCTCGACGCTCGCCGATGCGGGCGCGACGGTCACCATCGTCTCGACCGGTGAGAACCTGACGCGTGCGCTCGCCGAGACCACGGCCGGCGACGAGTCGGCGTTCGTCTACGGCTTCGCCGACTTCGTGGCCGCGGCGAGCGAGGCGCTGGCCGAGAACGGCTTCGACACCGACGCCGCGAAGGTGGAGTCGTTCGGCCCGGCCCCGGAGTAGCGACACCGCGGCGTTCCGGACGTACCCTTTTGTCGGCCGTTCGTGAACGGAGAGCCATGACTCTCAGCACCCGATTCACCGACGCCTTCGGCGTGGCCCACCCGGTCGCACAGGCCCCCGTCGGGAGCGTCACCTGCCCCGACCTCGCGGCGACCGTCTCGTCGGCGGGAGGCCTCGGGAGTCTCGCCGTGACGTGGCACTCGCCCGAGGCGACCGAACGCGCCATCGAGGAGACGCGTTCCTCGACCGACGCACCGTTCGCGGTCAACCTCGTCCTCGACGACGCGACGACGCGGTATCCGACCGACGAGCAGCTCGCGGCGTGTCTCGACGCCGGTGCGCCGGTCGTCGCGTTCTCCTTCGGCGACCCAGCCCCGTACGTCGAGCGAGTGCACGAGGCCGGAGCGCTGGCGGTCACGATGGTCGGGACGCCCGCGGACGCCCGGTCTGCGGCCGAGGCTGGCGTCGACGCCGTCGTCGCACAGGGTGCGGAGGCGGGCGGCCACCTCGACAGCGAGACGTCGACGCTGGCGCTCGTCCCACGGGTCGTCGACGCGGTGGACGTCCCCGTCCTCGCGGCGGGTGGTATCGTCGACGGTCGGGGCGTCGCCGCCGCACTGGCGCTCGGGGCCGACGGCGCGTACCTCGGGACGCGGTTCGTCGCCACGGCCGAGGCGCTGAGCCACCCGGCCTACCGTGACCGACTGCTCGACGCGGACGGGACCGAGACGGTCCGAACCGACTGTTTCGACGGTGGGTGGCCCGGCCGGGACCACCGCGTGCTGCGGAACTCGACGGTCGAGGAGTGGGAGGCGGCGGGACGCTCACCCCGCGGAGAGCGGCCGAACGAGGGTGAGGTGGTCGCTCGCGTCGGCGAGTACGACGTCGAACGCTACGACGACGACCCACCGCTGTCCGCGACGGAGGGCGACGTCGAAGCGATGGCGCTCTACGCCGGACAGGGCGTCGGCGCTATCGAGGACGTCCCGTCGGCCAGCGCGGTGGTCGGGCGACTCGTGACCGAGGCCGAGACGGCCGTCGAGCGACTTTCGGAAGACTGAGGCCGCGTCACGGACTCGGCTCAGAACCCCGTGACCCACATCAACCGCGAAGAGGTCGAACGGCGACGCGAGCGACTGCTGGAGGAGTACGGCCGTGACGGCGTCGAACTGGTCGAGAAACGGTGGAAGTCGTCGCCGGAGGAGTTCGACGAGTTCGCCGAACAGTCCCGCGCGGGCTACATCGGCGGCGCGTACTGCTGGGTGACACGCACGGCCGAGCAGTTCGCCGCGCTCACCCAGTCGATGCCCGAGGCGGCGTCTCCAGACAGCGACGAAGAACGCGCGCTGCTGATTCTCGGTCGCGCTGACAACGGGTGGGGCGTCCCCGGTGGTGGGCAGGAGGACGACGAAACGTTCGAGGAGGCGGCCGTCCGCGAGGTCCGAGAGGAGACGGATGTCGACTGCGAGGTGACGGACCTCTTTCGCCTCGAACGCGTCGAACGCCACTGCACCGACCCCGACGACGACCGGGTGAACCACATGCTGTACGTCTTCTTCGACGCCGACTACGCCGGGGGCGAGATTCGAATCCAACCGGGCGAACTCCACGGTGCGGCGTGGTTCGGCGAGGCTCCCGAGCGATTGCACCCTGCGACCGAACCGAAAGCGAAGGAGTGGTTCGGCGAACGACGCGTTCGGTGACCGAGAGCGGGCCGGACGGGTCGCTTACCGCTTGCCGTGGCCCTTCTTCTTGCCCTTCCCGTTGGCGTTGCCGTTCCCGTTGCTCGCGCCGTTGCGTCGGCCCTGGCAACCGGGTACGCCGGGGCCGCCGCGTGCGCCCTTGTACTCGGTCTGGGCGTCGTAGGCGTCGAACAGGCGGAACCAGGTGTCGAACGCCGAGGTCGTGACGACCGAGGGGTCCTCGTTGACGTTGTTCGTCGCGTCCGTGACGGCCGCGCCGAGACGGAGGTCCGTACAGAGCGCCTCCGCGACGGCGTTGAGGTTCTCGCGGGCGCTCTGTGGCACGTCACCGCCGAGCAGGAGCACCGCGCCGCCGTCGTCGCGGAACGACTGGAGCGCGGCGAGTTCGGCCTCCGAGAGCGGTTCGGCGGGCGCGGTGAGCACGTAGACGCTGGCCCGCGAGAGCAGTTCCGCGCCGAACCCCTCGTCGATATCGTTGACGCCCTGCAGACCGAGGCCGACGCCTTCGAGGTACCGCTTGTAGTAGGCGGCGTCCTCCGCCGAGAGCGCGTAGCCCGCACCGAACTGACCGTGACCGCCGTCGATGACGGGCACGCCCTCGCGGGCCGAAAGCCGGTCGGCGAGATTGGTGAGGAACGCGAAGTTACCGTACTCGCTGGTGTCGACCGGGTAGTCCTCTTCGGCCTCGTAGGACTCGTCGACGAACGGCGACCCGACCATCGCCACGCGGGCGTGCTGGTCGATACCGACGAGCGGTGCGTTCGGCGTCGAGGCGGACTCGCTCGACCGGACGGGGACGCGCTTGTCGAGACGCCCCGTCGAACTCTCGACGCTCGCCGCACGCGGGAAGAACAGCGACTCGACGTCGTCGTTGCGAATCTCGGGCGCGGGCAGTTCGCTGCCGGCCCAGAGACCCTTCCGGGCGGCACGGGCCTCGAACTCCGCGGCGAGGAGTGCGTCGTGGCGGCCCAGTCCGGAGTCGTAGACGCGGGCGAAGCCGTCGGCGACGACCTGGCGGTTGTAGAGCGTGTCACGCGACCCCGAATCGTCGGCGTCGTAGGTGAGGTAGCCCAGTACGCGGCCGAACTCGTCGCGGACGGGTTCGTTCTCGTCGAAGGTGAGGTCGACCGTGTCACCGGGGGTGAGTTCACCCTGCGCGTACTCGGTCGCGGCGAGGCCCTGCTCCTGGAGGTAGTCGAGCGACTCGATGCCCTCCCACTCCTGGGTGCGCTCGGCGAACGCGGCGCTGGGCTTCTCGGGCGTGTCGATGCCGAGGACGCGGATGGCCTCCTCCTGCCCGCCCTCGAACTCGACGTCGACGGTGTCGCCGTCGGTGACCTCGACGACGTCGACGGCGTAGGTCGCCTCGCGGTCGAGTTCGAAGCCGAGTCCGTCGCGGTCGGTGAAGTAGTCGAACGCGGTGGTGTTGAAGTTCGAAGTGACCGGGATGAAGTCGGGGCCGACGTTGTTCTCGGCGTCGAGCACCTGGTCGTCGTTGAACCGGAACGGTGCGTCGACGGCGGCCGCTATCTCGTTGCTGTTGTCCGTCGCGTCGAAGTTCCGGAAGTCGGACTGGTCGAACAGCAGGAGCGTGCCGCCGTCGTCGACGAACGACGCGACGGCGTCGAGTTCGGCGGCGGTGAACGCCTCGCTCGGCGAGGTGACGACGGCGACGTCGGCGTCGGGCAGGTCCGCCGCGAGCGTCTCCGTCCAGTTCACGTCGTAGCCGTTGTCTTCGGCGTAGCCGAGGAACGCCTCGAACCTCCACGGGCCGTAGAACTGGTCGTGGCCGAAGTCGAACGCGATGGTGCCCGACCCGCCGGTCTCGGCGTCGAGGACGTTGAGGAGGAACTCCTCGTTGCCGTAGTTGAAGTTCGTATCGTTCTGTCCGATGGGTGCGCCGAAGCCGACGACACCGCCCGCACTCGTGACGAGCGGAATCGGCGTCCCGTCGGGGTACTCGACGAAGCCGTCGTTCGCGTTCCCGTCCTCGTTGACGTTGAACGCCGTCGGTTCGGCCCACATCGCTACGACCGAGTCGTCGGTCAGCGGTTCGCCGTCCGCGTCCAGGATGCTCGCCGTCGAATCGAACATCAGCGGCTGGATGACGTCCGCGGACTGTGCGAACGCGGTCGGAACGGTGGTCGCGCCGAGCGTTGCCGCGCCCGTCGCGCCGAGCGCCGTCAGGAAGGTACGTCGTCGCATTGACAGTCGACCGTCCGAGGATTACCCACTACTATCTTTCGTTTATGTTTCGTGGTTGATATAGAGCGCTATAGATGTCGTCGGATGTCAGTGCTCGGCGACGAACTCGACGAGGACGCCGCCCGTCGATGCGGGGTGACAGAACGCCACCTCGTGGCCCCACGCGCCGGGGCGAGGCTCCTCGTCGATGAGTTCGACACCGGCGTCGCGCGCACGCTGGAGCGTCCGGGGCATGTTCTGCGTTTCGAGGGCGAGGTGGTGGATGCCAGACCCGTTATCGTCGAGGTAGCGCTGGATGGTTCCCTCCCCGGTCGGTTCGAGGAGTTCGAAGTAGCCGTTCCCGACGTCGAGAAACCGAACGTACAACTCCCCGAACATCTCCTCGTGGACGACGCGCGTCTCGAACAGCGTCGAGAACAGCGACGCCAGCGCGTCCGCGTCGGTCGTGGCGATACCCGCGTGGTGGAACTGCATACCCGGACTGCGGCGGGCGTCGTAGAAAGGTTCCCGGTTCCCCGGACCGGTCGACCGATGATAAGCAAGCATCCGATACTTGTCTCGAACCCTGCCAGTTCGGATAGCGCAAATGAGACGCACGACGGGACGTTTCGACGCGGCTTCGTATCGCACTGCAGAGCTTCGGGGCGGTCGATGGCGACGCTGACCGACCCGCTAATCCTGACGATGGCAGGGTACGCCGTCGCCACTCTCCTCGTCGCGTGGTGGGGCGGCCGCGGTGCGGGGTCCGGGTACGTCGAGTTCACGCTCGCGGGCCGGGACCTCGGCCTCCCCGTCTACATGATGACCTACTTCGCCACGTTCGCGGGAGGCGGCCTCACGATGGGGGTGGCCCAGCGCGCGTTCACGGCGGGCATCAGTGCGCAGTGGTACGCGATGGCACAGGGACTCGCGTGGATGAGCATCACCGTCCTCATCGGCTTTCTCTACGCGTTCGACGTCGTCAGTGTCCCGGAACTGCTGGGCCGGGTGTTCGGCGACTACACGAAGTACTTCGCGGCGCTGTTCACCGTCGTCGGGCAGGTGGCGCTGACGACCGGCCAGACCATCGGGATGGCCTCGATCATCGCCACCGTCACCGACATCCCGTTGGGAATCGCGTTCTGGGCGAGCGTGGTCGTCTTCATCGCCATCACGTTGTACGGCGGGATGGGGTCGGTCGCGTACGCGGACACCCTCCACGGCGTCCTCATCATCGTCGGGATGTTCGTCGCCATCCCGATCGCGGTGTCGAACGCGGGCGGTGTCGGGACCATCGCCGCGAACGTCCCATCGGGTCACACCAACTGGTTCGGCGTCGGGTTGATACAGATCGGCTCGTGGTACCTGATGTACCTCACCGTCGCCGGTGCCCAACAGCAGATGCTCCAGCGCACGTGGTCGGCACGCAGCAAGCGCGTCGCCATCCTCGGGACGTTCATGGCGGGCGCGGTCATCACGGGGTACGGCATCCTCACCGCCACCGCCGGGATGATCGCCAGCGCACAGGGTGCGCAGATCGAATCTTCGATGGCGTTCGCGTGGACGCTGGCGAACACGCTCCCGCCCGTCGTCGCCGGCCTCCTGCTGGCGGCGGCCGTCGGGTCGGTCATGAGCGGGGCCGACTCCTTCCTGCTCGCCGGTGCGACGACGTTCGTCAACGACCTCTACGTCCCACTGCGAGGGGGGCAGGAGGACCTCTCGGACGCTCACCTCGTGGGGGTGACACGCGCGACCATCCTCGGGTTCGGTCTCCTCGCCGCGACGATAGCGTACAGCGGCATCGACATCATCGCCATCAACACCCTCGGGATGGGCATCATGTCGGTGCTGTTCGCGGGCATCGTCAGCATGCTGTGGAGCGGGACGACACGGGAGGCCGGCCTCCCGGGGTTCGTCGTCGGCGGTGTCGTGTTCGTCGTCTGGGCGTTCGTCCTCGGCGAACCGGCACTGTTCGGTGAGGGAACCCTCGAATCCGCCGTCCCCGCGACGGCCGCCGCGCTGGTGACCATCCTGGGACTGAGCTACGCCGGCTACGGCGAGACGTTCGATCTCGACACCGTCCGCGAACGGGCCCGCGCGGACAAAGAGGCCGCGCGCCGCTCGCGCGTGACTCCAGAGGACGACTGACGGGCGAGGACGAAGAACGCGGCGGCGAGGGGAGAGACGACCACGAGTTCTCGGAGCGAGCGGGCGCGACCCGTTCAGGCGCTCCGATGTTCGCCGAAGACGTCGCGCATCGCGTCGCAGATCTCGCCCGTCGTCGCGTACGCCTTCACCGCGTCGACGATGTACGGCATCACGTTCTCGCCGTCCTCACAGGCCCCGCGCAGGGCGTCGAGACGCTCCTCGGCGGCCGCGTCGTCGCGCCCGTCGCGCATCGTGTCGAGGCGTTCGAGTTGCCGCTGTTCGTCCTCCTCGTCGACCTCCGCGAGGTCGTCCTCGTCGACCTCCTCCTCGCTCTCGAAGCGGTTGACGCCGACGATGACGCGCTCTTCTTCCTCGATTTCGCGCTGGCGCTCGAAGGCGACGTCCTGAATCTGGCGCTGGACCCACTGGTCCTCGATGGCCTGGCGCATCCCGCCGCGGTCGTCGATGTCGTCGATGAGCGCCTCGGCCTCGGCCTCCAGTTCGTCGGTCAGCGACTCGACGTAGTAGCTGCCCGCGAGCGGGTCGATGGTGTCCGCCGCGCCCGACTCGTGGGCCAGAATCTGCTGGGTGCGGAGCGCCGTGCGGACGGACTCCTCGGTCGGGAGGCTCAGCGCCTCGTCTTTCCCGTTGGTGTGGAGGCTCTGGGTGCCGCCGAGGACGGCCGCGAGCGCCTGATAGGCCACGCGGACGACGTTGTTCTCTATCTGCTGGGCGGTGAGCGTCGACCCCGCGGTCTGGGTGTGGAACTTCAACTGGAGGGATTTGGGGTCCTCCGCGCCGAACCGTTCTTTCATGATACGGGCCCAGAGACGGCGGGCGGCCCGGAACTTCGCCACCTCCTCCAGGATGTTGTTGTACGACGCGAAGAAGAACGAGAGCTGTGGCGCGAAGTCGTCGACGTCCTGACCGGCCTCGATGGCCGACTCGACGTACTCGATGCCGTCGGCGAGCGTGAACGCGACCTCCTGTGCCGCGGTCGACCCGGCCTCCCGGATGTGGTACCCCGAGATGGAGATGGTGTTGAAGTTCGGCACCTCCTCCGCGCAGAACTCGAAGATGTCCGTGATGACGCGCATCGACGGTCCGGGCGGGAAGATGAACGTGTTGCGCGCGGCGTACTCTTTCAGGATGTCGTTCTGGATGGTCCCGCGCAGTTCCTCGCGGTCGACACCCTGCTCGTCGCCCACCGCGACGTACATCGCTAGCAGCACGCTCGCGGGGGCGTTGATGGTCATGCTCGTCGACACCTCGTCGAGCGGGATGCCGTCGAAGACGGTCTCCATGTCGTCGAGCGAGTCGATGGCGACGCCCGACTTCCCCACCTCGCCGGCGGCCATCGCGTCGTCCGAATCGTACCCCATCTGGGTCGGCAGGTCGAACGCCATCGACAGCCCCGACGAGCCGTTGTCGATGAGATACCGGAACCGCTCGTTGGTCTCCTCGGCGGTACCGAAGCCGGCGTACTGGCGCATCGTCCAGAGTCGCCCGCGGTACATCGTCGGGTACGGCCCGCGCGTGAACGGTTCCTCGCCGGGGAAGCCGAGGTCCTCGTCGTACTCCTTCTCGGCGACGTCGTTCGGGGTGTACAGGCGGTCGACCTCGTGGCCCTCCGTGTCCGTCGTGAACGTCTCCTTGCGCTCGCCGAACCGGTCGAGAGTCGGGCCGAGGGTCTCCGCTTCCCACTCCTCACGTCCTTCACGGATGGCGCGAAGGTCGTCCTCGTCGAACATACCTACCGACTCACGCCGGGCCACTATACCGTTGTCTCCTCGGTGGCGGCGGCGCTGGAGCGACGACCGCTCGTCGCTCACCCACGCCGTTCGCTCTCCGTGGTTCTCACTGTCGTTCGAATCTCCCTACTCACGGCTCACTCCGTTCACCGTTCGCTGCTCCGCGGTTCTCACTGTCGTTCGAACCGCGCTACTCGTCGACCAGCGCGTCCAGCAGCGTCTCCAACTCGTAGGACCCCAGCGCGCGGGCGTCCTCGTGGATGGCGTCGATGACGAACGTCGAGTTGGTTCGCTCGACCCGTGGGACGTGCTCGAAGTCGTCGATGAGTCGCCCCACCTGGTCGGCGTCGGGGAGACGAGCGATGGCGATGAAGTCCGTCTCGCCCATCGTCGAGAACAGCTGTGTGACACCCTCGATAGCGAGGATGTCGCTCTCGACCACGTCCCGCTCGTCGAGGTCCGCGAGGATTTCGACGAACACCGTCACCCCCAGACCGACCGCTTCGAGGTCGAGGTCGTAGAGGTCGTTCGTGATGACGCCCTCGTCGCGCAGGTTGTTCAGCCGGTAGTGAATCGTCGACACCGGGATGTCAGTCTCCTCGTGAAGTGCCTCGGGGCTCCCGGTCCCGAGGTCGGCGATGGCCCGCAGCAGGCGCACGTCGCGCTCGTCCATGCCCCTCGCTCGTCACGAGGGACCAACTAACCACCGGGAGTACGCCAGCCGACGACGTCTGAATCAACCCCGGTTCAGTTTCACATCGTTTTCGACGCATCGACTACAACTATCAGATCGTATACTACATAATCCTTCTACCTATACTAAATCTGTTGTAGAAGGGTTTAACTACGGGCGTCAGTGAGATTGGAGTAGAAACCAATGGTCCGCGATACTCTTTGGAAGATTCTTCCAAGTACACCGTTCCTGTTCGTACTGCTCGCCACTTTCTGGGGGACGTCGTTCGTCGCCATCGAGGTGGGTCTCCACCACGTCCCGCCGATGCTGTTCGCGGCGCTGCGCTACGACCTCGCCGGGCTCGTCGTGCTCGGCTACGCGGCGTACACCACCGACCGCTGGCGGCCCCGTGGCCGCGACGAGTGGGCGGTCACGCTCGTCGCGGGCGCGTTCATCATCGCGGGCTACCACGGTCTGCTCTATCTGGGCGAACTCTACGTCTCCGGAGCCATCGCTGCCGTCATCGTCTCGCTCTCTCCGGTCCTGACCGTCGCGTTCGCGGCGCTCGTCCTCCGGGAGGGTCGTATCGAGGGCCTCGGCGTGCTGGGACTAGCGTTCGGCTTCGTCGGCGTCGTCCTCGTGGCGAACCCCGACCCCGGCGCGCTGGGGTCAAGCGCGACGGGCATCGCGCTGGTGTTCTTCGGCGGTGCCAGCTTCGCGCTCGGGGCCGTCCTGACCCGGCCGTTCGACACCGACCTCCCCATCGCCACGATGGAGGGCTGGGCGATGGTACTGGGTGCGGCGATGCTCCACGTCGCGGGCGCGGCCCGCGGCGAGACGCTCGCACAGGTCCACCTCACGCCGACCGCCGTGGCGTCGTTCCTCTACCTGACACTCGTCTCGGGGGTCGTCGCGTTCCTGCTCTACTTCGAGTTGCTGGACCGCGTCGGTCCGACCGAACTCAACCTCATCGGCTACCTCGAACCCGTCGTCGCCGCGCTGATGAGTTGGCTGGTGCTCGGGGAGTTCGTCGACGTGGCGACGGCGACGGGATTCGCCGCCATCTTCCTCGGGTTCGCCCTCCTGAAGCGTGACACGCTGGCGGACCTCACCGCGCGCGTCGTCGGTGAGCGGTCCCGGTCGTACACGTAGAGACGCTCGTCCGGGCCCTCAGCGCCCCGTGTCGTACTTGTAGGTCGCCTCGTCCGGGTCGATGCCGAACTCCTCGGCGTCGGGGTCCGGTTCCGGGTCGTGCTGTTCGGCGGCGACCTTGAACCGCTCGCGCAGGCGTTCGGGCATCCGGAACCGCTCCGTGTCGAGGTGCATCCCGATGGCCTCGGGCGTCGTCGTCTCGCGTTTCTCGTCGAGACGCTCACGGAGGACCTCCGGGAGGTGCTCGCGTTCGACCGCCCGGAAGCCGAACTGCGAGAGGTAGTTGGGCCGGTCGGTCAGCGCGTAGACGTCCTCGAACCCCTGGTTCGTGGCCGTCGTCACGAGTCGTTCGACGACGTGGGCACCGACGCCCTGGCCGCGCCACCCGTCGAGGACGCCGATGCTCGTCAGTTCACAGGTCTCGGTCGCGTCCTCGTCGTCCGGCGTGTGGATGCGGAACCGACCGAACCCCGCCTTGACGTTCGACTCCTCGTCGACGGCGACCACGTAGTCACGGGACCGAAACGACTGCCCGTCGAGCCCCATCGCCTCGATGTGGTCGAGCAGCCACACCTCCTCTCGGTTTTTCGCGTCCCTGAGGTACATGCGGGACGGTTGTCTCGGCAACGGCAAAAACGTTCTCCGCCGTCGGAATCGACCGGCCGAGCGACGACGGCGGGCCTCGGGCCGAGACAAGTTACTTGTCGTCGGGCGGAGCACTGCGGGACATGAGCAGCCTACCGGACCTCGACGAAGTGGTGTACGACCCCGACCGGGAGACGGTCGAGTCGACGAACGTCTACGAGTTCATGCAGGACCACGGTATCGAGGACTACGACGAACTCGTCGAGCGCTCGCAGGACGTCGAGTGGTTCTGGGACCGCCTCCCCGACTACCTCGGTGTCGAGTTCTACGAGGAGTACGACGAACTCCGGGACACGACGGACGGGCCGCAGTTCACCGACTGGTACGTCGGCGGCGAACTCAACGTCGCGCACAACACCGTCGACCGCCACGCCGCCGTCGACAGCGAGCGACGCAACACCGTCGCCACCATCTGGGAGGGCGAGGACGGGGAGGTCCGGGAGGTCACCTACCACGAACTCCGCCGCCAGACCGACAGAGTCGCCAACTACCTCGAATCGGTCGGCGTCGGCACCGGCGACACCGTCGGCCTCTACATGCCGATGGTGCCCGAAGTCGTCTCCATCCTCTACGGCTGTTTCAAGGTCGGTGCCGTCGCCGTTCCCATCTTCTCCGGGTTCGGCGTCGACGCCACCGCGACCCGCATCGCCGACTCGGAGTGCTCGGTGCTGTTCACGGGCGACGGCTTCCTCCGACGCGGGTCGAACGTCGTGCTGAAAGACACCGCCGACGAGGCCATCGCGGAGGCGGGCCACGTCGAACACACGGTCGTCTTCGACCGATTAGGTTCCCGGTCGGACAGCGGCGACGTGACGATTCCGTTCGACGACTCGCGTGACCAGTGGTGGGCCGACGCCGTCGAGACACAGGACGACGAGTACGACACGAAGTCCCTCGACTCGGGCCAGGAGTCGATGCTGCTCTACTCGTCGGGGACGACGGGGAAACCGAAGGGCATCGTCCACACCCACGCGGGCGTCCAGATGCAGTGTGCGAAGGAGCTGTACTTCGGCTTCGACCACCAGGACTCGGACCGCTTCTTCTGGGTCTCGGACATCGGCTGGATGATGGGACCGTGGACGCTCATCGGCAACCACACGTTCGGCGGCACGGTGTTCATGTACGAGGGCGCACCGGACTACCCCGAACCCGACCGTTTCTGGGAGATGATCGACCGCCACGACCTCTCGGTGTTCGGCATCTCCCCCACCGCGATTCGGGCGCTCCGCAAACAGGGTGACGAGTGGCTGGAGGGCTACGACCTCTCCTCGCTCCGGATGCTCGGAAGCACGGGCGAACCGTGGGACCCCGAGTCCTGGATGTGGTTCTACGAGCACGTCGGCAACGGCGAGACACCCATCATCAACATCTCCGGTGGCACCGAGATCTGTGGCTGTTTCCTCATGCCGTTGCCGGGGATGCCGCTCAAGCCGTGTACGCTCGGGAAACCCGGCCTCGGGATGAACGTCGACATCGTGAACGCCGAGGGCGAGTCGGTCGCGGACGACCACGAACGCGGGTTCCTCGTCGCGCGTGACTCCAGTCCGTCGATGACGAAGTCGCTGTGGGAGGGCGACGAGCGCTACCTGAACACCTACTGGAGCAGCTTCGAGGACCCGCCGATGTGGGACCACGGCGACTGGGCACAGCAAGACGAGGACGGGTTCTGGTTCCTCCACGGCCGCGCGGACGACGCGCTCAACGTGGCCGGACGGAAGGTCGGTCCCGCGGAGGTCGAGGGCGCACTCATCGACCACGAGTCGGTCAACCAGGCCGCCGCCATCGGTGCGCCCGACGACACCACCGGAACCGCCGTCGTCGCCTACGTCATCCTGGACGCGGGCTACGAGGAGAGCGAGCGCCTGCGCGACGAACTGCGCGAGCAGGTCGGCGCGGAACTGGGCAAGCCGTTTCGCCCACGCGAGGTGCTGTTCGTCGACGAGTTCCCGAAGACGCAGTCGGGGAAGATCATCCGGCGGGCCATCCAGGCCGCCTACACTGGCGAGGACCTCGGCGACATGAGTTCCATCGAGAATCCCGAGGCCCTGGAGAACGTCGAGGACGCACGGTAACCGTCTGACGGACCGGATGATCGGAAACCGGTGAGGTTCGCCCGTCGTGGGCGCTCACGGTCACTCCGGTCGGCTGTCTTTCCCGGTGTTGACGTACCGGAGACACTGGCCCTGGTTGCGGAACCCGAACGTCTCCCAGCCACCGTTCTTGCAGTCCGCTTTCGTCTCGGCGTCGCAGTCGACCGCGAACGGCGTCCAGTCGAAGTCCCAGTCACGTTCGCCGCCGAGGGCGAGTCGGACTTCGACCAGTTCGGCCGCCGCGAGCGTCTCGGTGGCGACGACGGGAGCGGGGTCGCCGCGGCCATCGACACTGACACCGGGGTAGATGACGCTCCCAGTGACGACAGGGTGGGGAGACGTCGCGGCGGCCGGCGTCACGCCGTCGATTCGGTACTCGAAGTACGCAAGGGAGTTCGTCCCGTTGACGAACCGGAGCGTCACCTCGCAGTTTCCGTCCTCGACCAGTTCGACGTACGGGAACCCGTTCGCTCGATTGTTCGCGTTCGTACTCGGGAACGAGTAGCTCGTCTGACTGGCAGCGGTGCCGACGCCCAGCATCGTCGCCGTGCCCAGCAGGGCCGTGTTGCGGAGCAGTCGGCGTCGAGAGATACCGTCCATCGGGTCGGGTAGTCGTGTCATGTGTTCGGTCACCCCGAAGGGAAACGACAGTGATACTTCAGCCGACATAACACTTTTTCACAGCGTACAGCAGGACGAGCGAGGGAATCATCCGACGGCGTCGGACCGTCGACCGACCGAGCGATTACGGCAGCACCGACCCCGGAGCGACGACGCTCGACTCGGGCGCATCGCCGTCGCTCACCGCGCGGTCACCGACCGTCTCGTCGTCGGGGAGGAGTATCGACCCGCCGGCGAGTAGCGGCGCGACGAGACCCGCCGCGACGGTGCCGGGACGAGAGAACGGCGCACGGACCGCGACGGTGTCCGACGCGGTCAGGCCCCACTCGTCCACGACCCGGCCAGCGGCGTCGAGCACGGTGGCGTGGCTGTACGCTCCGTCGTCGGTACGCAGGAGCACGTCCCGCGGCGCGACACGGTCCGGGGGTTCGGTCGGGTTCTCGCTCCACACGTCGCGTTCGAAGTACGCGACGGTCGGGTCGTCGGGGGCGTCCCCGAACGCGACACGCTGTGTGCCGGGTGGGGCCTCGTACTCCTCGACCCGGTCGAACGGGACGACCAGCGCACGGGCGTCGACGGGTTCGTCGGTCGGTGGGTCGAAGGTGACCGGCGCGCCCAGCAGTGCGGCCCCGTAGAACGACAGCACCGGTTCGGGGGCGTCGACGCCGACCAGCGCGACCCCGCGTCCCGAGCGGACTCCCAGGTGACGCAGGAAGTTTCCGACCTTCCAGGCGGTCGTGCAGAACCGGCGGTAGTCGTAGGTCCGGCCGAGCGAGGGAACGACGAGTGCCCTGTCGTCGCTCCGGCGCGGGCGCGCGACGAGGTCACCGAGCACGTCCATGAGACGGGTTCGAGCGAGGAGGCTAAATCAGCGACGAACGCGGGATTAGCAACCGCTTACCGCCGACGATGGGTGCAACAGTGTGGGTCAGACCGTCACTGAACCCTCACGCCGTCGGGCGTTTCTTCCACCGTAGCGAGGAGAGATCCCGGACCGGTCGAGGCTCGGTACCGAGTCGCTCGGTAGTCGACAAAAACGGTTCTGAAACGTGGTATTAATTTAAGTCGGATAGTCTTCTAACAGAGAACGATGGCCTCACAGGAACAGTTCGAGAAGAGCGACGAGCGGGGGGCGTCGGTGGAGACGACACAGACGACAGAACGGACGCACATCGAGACGGTGACCGAACCGGTCGTCGAACTCGACGACGCGTCTCTCGGCGAGAGCGACCTGACCGTCACGCAGGGTGACGGCTGGTTGGCCGCTCTCGAACTCAGACCACGCGTCGACTGCGCGTGGGACGGCTTCGAGGACGCACCGTCGGAGGTCGGAGCGACGTTGATGGTCACTCTGGACGACGAGGTGTCGATGGACCCCGTCGCCACGGAACTTCTCCCGTTCGACGGACTCCGTCGCGGGGAGACGACGCTGGAGTTCGACCGGTCTCACGACGTGGTCCGGAACACGTCGCTCGACGCCGTCGACTTCGAGCCAGCGCCACGAGCGACGCAGTCCCGCGTCCGGACGCTCACCGTCCACCTCGTCGTCGACCTCCTCGACGAGACGGGCGTCCCGGTCTGTGGCGACGAGGCGACCACCGAGGTCGACGTCGTCGTCGCACCGGCCGACGAACCGAGCACGAACTGACGAGCGAGACGACATCGATAGCTTCAGGCGACGCCGGTCTGGCGAGTGACATGTGACCGACCAGCACCGTGTCGCGTCGTTCCTCGACGCCAACGACCTGCACACCACGCCCGCGTACCGACTGCTCGACCTCGTCTCGGAGGTCGGCGAACTCGCCAAGAACGTCAACACGTCGACGGGGTACGGCGACGACCCGACGGCTGCCGACGTCGAAGAAGACGAGGTGGGTGACGCGCTGTTCTGCCTGCTCGCGCTCTGTGAGGAGACGGGCATCGACGCCGACGACGCACTGGCGACGGCGCTGGCGAAGTACGAGGACAGACTGGAGACGACGGGACAGGCGGGGCGCGGGACGTAGCGAGGCGGCGCGGCGAGGCGCTACAGCGAGCGTTTGATCTTCTCGAAGAAGCCCTCCTTGACGTCGATATCCTCGCCGCCAGCCTCGGCGAACGCTTCGAGGGCGTCGCGCTGTTCTTCGTTCACGTTCTCGGGAGTCACGACCTGCACGCGGACGAACAGGTCGCCCTGACCGCGACGCTGGAGGCGGGGCATCCCCTTCCCGCGCAGGCGGAACGTCTCGCCGCTCTGGGTGCCCCGTGGCAGGTCGAGCGAGACGGTCCCGTCGAGCGTCTCGACGCGCAGGTCGTCGCCGAAGACGGCCTGTGGGAACGAGATGGGGTGGGTGATGTGGAGGTCGTCACCGTCGCGCTCGAAGCGCTCGTCGGCCTCGACCGCGATTTCGACCAGCAGGTCGCCGTCACGAGCGCCCGGTTCGCCCGGTGCGCCCTCCCCGTCCATCCGCAGGGTCTGGCCGTCGCGGATGCCTTCGGGCACTTCGACGGTCAGCGTCGACTCCTCCATCACGACGCCCTCGCCGTCACAGGAGTCACACGTCTCGCTGTAGAGTTCTCCCTCGCCCTCACACTGCGGGCAGGTGGTCGTCTGCTGGACCCGACCGAGCGGCGTCTGCTGGACGCGGACCTGCTGGCCGCGGCCCTCACACCCCGGGCAGGTCCGGGCCTCGGCGTCCTCGGGATGGCCGTGGCCGCCACAGTCATCACAGCGCTCGGGGCGGGTGACGGTCATCTGCCGGGCGGTGCCGAAGTAGGCGTCTTCGAGGTCGATGGTCAGGCCCGTCTGGAGGTCACGTCCCGGCCGGGGGCCCTGCTGGCCACGGCCACGCCCGCCGCCGAAGAACTGCTCGAAGATGTCGTCGAACGGGCTTCCCTGACCGCCACCCATCCCGCCCATCCCGCCGAACGGGTCCTGTCCGTTCTCGCTGGCGTCGAAGCCACGCTTCTCGGCCTGTTCGAACTGCTCGTGGCCCATCCGGTCGTAGGCCGCACGGGCGTCCTCGTCCGTGAGCACCTCCTTGGCCTTCTTGACCTGCTTGAACTTCTCCTCGGCGTTCGGGTCGTCGCTCACGTCCGGATGGTACTCGGCGGCCTTCTTCCGGTACGACTGCTTGATCTCGTCGGCGTCCGCGTCGCGGGAGACGCCGAGCACCTCGTAGAAGTCCTCGCTCATTCGTTGCCCATGCGTTGTCCGTTGAGCCACTTGAACGGCCCGCCTCGGCCACGTGTCGGATCGCGTACCAAAACGGGTTTCAGCGAACCTACTTGCCGTTCGCTATCACACGTCGATCCATGGCAACAGACCCCGACGCCACCACCTCCGACGACCGATTCGTCCGCGTCGCCGACCGCGAGACGCTCGAAGCCGACGGACAGGCCGTCGTCAGCGAGGACGGCCAGGCCATCGCCCTGTTCCACCACGAGGGCGAGGTGTTCGCCGTCGACAACCGCTGTCCCCACATGGGTTTCCCCCTGAGCCGTGGCTCCATCGAGGACGGTATCCTCACCTGTCACTGGCACCACGCCCGCTTCGAACTGGAGCAGGGCGACACGTTCGACATCTGGGCCGACGACGTCCAGACGTTTCCCGTCGAACTGCGCGAGGACGGCGTCTACCTCGACCCGGACCCGTCCTCGGACGTCGACCCGGCGACCCACTGGCGGAATCGACTGGCCGACGGTCTCCACGAGAACCTCTCGCTCGTCATGGCGAAGGCCATCATCGGACTGGACAGCGAAGGAGGGGGCTTCGACACGCCCGTCGAGACGGCCGTCAACTTCGGGACGCGCTACCGCGAGATGGGGTGGGGCCGCGGCCTCACCACGCTCGGCTGCATGGCGAACCTCTACGACGAAGTGGGCGACCGCGACAAGCGCCGTGCGATGTTCATGGGCGTCCGCGAAGTGGCCGACGAGACGGCGGGCGAACCCCCGCGATTCCAGCAGTACGCCTTCGACAACCGCGACCTCTCGAAGTCGCGGCTGAAAGCGTGGTTCCGCAACTGCGTCGAGGTGCGTGACCGCGACGGTGCCGAGCGCGTCCTCCTGACCGCCATCGGCACCCTCCCGCGCGAGGACGTCGCGGACCTCCTGTTCACCGCCGCGACCGACAGCCTCTATCTCAACAACGGCCACACGCTGGACTTCCTCAACAAGGCGTTCGAGACGCTCGAACACGTGGGCTGGGAGGACCACGCCGACGCCGCGCTCGCCTCGACGCTCGAACAACTCACGGGGGCGACGCGCTCGGAGGAACGCTCCTCGTGGCGACAACCCGTCGACATCGCCGACCTCGTCTTCGACGCCCACGACCTGCTCCCGGACCTCGTCGCGGCGGGCGCAGGCAAGGAGTGGACCCACCCCGAGGGATTCGTCGAGACGCTCCTCGAAGACGACCCTGAGCTAATCGTCGACACGCTCACCGACGCGATTCGGGCGGGAGCGACGACCGAGCAGCTCTCTGATGCGGTCGCGCGCGCCGCCTCCCGACGGGTGGCGTACTTCGCCACGAACAACGAGTTCTCGGACTGGAACACCGTCCACCACACGCTCACCTACGCGAACGCCGTCCACCGCGCGACGGCCAAGACTGACGCCACCGAACTCTACCGGGGCTGTCTCGACGCCGCGATGTCGGTCTATCTCGACCGGTTCCTCAACCAGCCACGCGCCCCCGTCCCGTCGCCGGGCGAGAGCGAGCGTGACCCGGTCGACGTCCGCGAGGACGTTCTGACGTGTTTCGACGAGCAGGGACAGGTCAACCGCGCCGCGAACCTCGTCAGCGAGCACTTCGACGCGGGCGGCGACCCGGCGGACCTGAAGCGGACGCTCGGGCGTGGCCTCCTCCGGGAGGACGCGGGGTTCCACACGCTCCAGAACGTCGAGGCGGGGTTCCAGCGGTTCGACGCGCTGGTTGCCGACCCGACGACCGACGAGATGGAGAAGCGACTCGCCCTGATAGCACCCGCTCGCTACATGGCCGCGCACTTCCCGACCCGGCGCTCGGCCGAACAGACGTTCTCTATCGCCACCCGTCTCCACCGAGGAGAACGACTCCACGAGGTGGAGTGAACGACCCGAGGCGCGGTCCGTCCCCTCCGAAAGCATTTGTTCGCTCGCGGATAGTCCGAATCGATGACTAGTTCCCTCCCGACGCTCGCCCTCTGGTACCTCGGGTCGACGGCCGCCTTCGCCGGTCTCTCGTGGCTCCTGAGTCGGTGGGCGATACGTGCCGAGAACGCCGAAGAGCGCGTCTCACGACTCGGCAGTCGGACGCTCGTCGTCGTCGCCGGCGTCGAAGGCGCTGGACTGTACCTGTTCGGTGCGTACGACCTCGTCACGGCAGGGCTGAACGCCCTCCTCACCGACCCACTCTGGCCGGTGGCGGTGTTCGGCGGGACGCTCGTACTCGGGGCGGCGACGGCGACGACGGCTCTCGGCTGCTATCTCGTGATGCTCCCGGCCGTTCGGGAAGGACGTGACCTCGACCTCTCGCTGGCCGGTAACGCGGTTCGGGTCGCGCGCCAGTTCTTCGCCGGTGTGCTCGTGTTCGCGGTGATCGGGGCGTTCGGTATCGTGGCGACGACGGGCATCGGCGGGTGGGCACCGGTGGTCGTCTTCGTCGCCTTCGCCCTGCTACACGCCGTCACGCCGTACACGACGCGCCTGTCGCTCTCACCACGCGACCCGACCGACGACGAGGCGACTCGACTTCGACGGGCCTGTGAGAGGGTGGCCTTCGACCCCCGAGGCGTCCACGTCGTCGACACCGAGGGGACGGAGAACCTGCTCGTGAACGTCACCGGCGTTCGTGGACGACGTCACCTGTTCGTCTCGCGGCACCTGCTCGACGTCACCGACGACGAGCGACTGGCCGTGCTGGTCGGCATCGAGACCAACCGAGCGCGACGCGGCCAGCAGGCGGTCAAGTTCGCGCTCCTCGCTGGCCTGGCTGCACTCGGCGTCTCGATGGTGAACGGTGCGCTCGCCCGGACCGCGGCGACCCTCGAAACGAGCGTCTGGGGCCCCTTTCTCGGTGGCGTCGCCGTCGTCGTCCTCCTCGCGTGGGTCGCCGGTCGACTGACGTACCGCGCGGACGCCGCGACGGACGCACAGGTCGGGACCGGGACCGTCCACGAGACGATGCAGTGGCTGCTCGACGAACAGGGGGCGTCGCGCGACCGGAGCACGGTCACGAACCTGCTCCAGCAGACCCGCTCGCTGGGCGCGCGGATGGAGCGCCTCCGCGATGGTGGGGAGACGGGTGGCTCGGTCGGAAGCGAGTCGTAGGCGAGAGGAGGGATACGGGAGGAGCAGCGGGCAGGTTCGTAGACGAGCGTCCCGACGACGCTCACCGCCTGCAGGAGGACCTGCGGGTAGGTGAACTCGTAGGGGACGGCGAAGCCACAGACGACGGGGCGGAGAGACACGCCACCGATACGCTCGGTGAGGAGACGAAGCGACCGTGAGACGTGTCAACGGTAGTTCTTGAACAGGACCGCGCGCACGTCGTCGCGCGTCTGGACCGTCTCCACCGACCCGTTCGGGAGGTCCACCTCGTAGCGCGCCTCGCCGTCGCCCTCCCGCCACTTGTTACCGTGTGTGTCGAGGAGGTTCATCATCGCCTGCAGTCGGTCGTTCCCGCCCGACGGCGTCGGCGGAGAACTGCCGCCCTCGTCCCCGCCGTCGGTCGTGTCCTCGCTCTCGTCGCCGCGCTCTGCTGTCCGTCCCGTCCCCTCGGTGGTCTCCGAGTCGTCGCTCGCGTCGTGGCTCGCCGGGGCCGTCGCCTCCCCGTCGTCCGATCCGACGTCGGCCTCGGGAGCGGTCGTGTCCGCCGTCTCGTCGGTGTCGGCCGGTGGTGTGCCGTTCGACGACGCCGAGTCGGCCGTGACGGCCGCCTCGGCCGGAACGTCGGCGACCTGCGACGGTCGGTTCTCCCCGGCGACGACCGGCGTGGCCGCGTCGACCACCGCCGCGTCCGTCGAGGGCATGTCGGGGTCGGCCGCCTCGTGGACGTCGATGAGGTACTGGAGGGCGTCGAGGATGCCGACCTGTCCGTACGGGCCGAGATACTCGGTTTCGAGGGTCGCACGAACGCGTTCGAGGTACTGTAGTTGCTCGTCGGTCACGTCGAGTTGTCGCATATGCGTGACCGTTCGGGAGTCCACCTATAAAGTTCCGTGCGTGTCACCCCCGAACGGACGAACCATCCCAGTTGTTTTATCGCAACTGCGTTGTAACCCATGGACATGGCCGACGACGACTACGAGAACCTCGAACTGACCGTCGCCGAGGGTGTCGCCCACCTCACGCTCGCCTCGACGAGCAACTTCAACTCGCTCAACCCGACGATGGCCGACGAACTCGTCGACGCGACGACCCGCCTCGCGGACGACGAGTCCGTGCGATGTATCACGCTCCGGGGCACCGACGGCGTCTTCTGTGCGGGTGCGGACCTCGCGCTGTTCGACGGCGACGAGCGCGACGCGTCGAACCTCCGCTCGCTGGCGTCGACGCTCCACGATTCCGTCCTCGCACTGCATCAGGCCCCGAAACCCGTGGTCGTGGGCGTCAACGGCGTCGCCGCCGGTGCCGGCTTCTCGATGGCGCTCGCGGGCGACGCCGTCGTGATGGCCGACGACGCGCGACTGGAGTTCGCCTACGGCCGCATCGGCCTGACCGGTGACGGCGGGTCGACGTTCTGGCTCCCGCGACTCGTCGGCCTCCGCCGCGCGAAAGAGCTAATCCTGATGGACGAACCCATCGACGCCGACTACGCCGTCTCGCTGGGCCTCGTCACCGAGTCCGTCCCGAGCGAGGAGTTCGACGACCGACTCGCGGCGATGGCCGACCGACTCGCCAGTGGCCCGACGAAGGCGTTCGGCGCGACCAAGCGCCTCCTCGTCGAGAGCTACGGCCGTGACCTACCGGGCCAGATGGCCGCCGAGACGGATACCATCGCCAGCGCCACACAGACCGAGGACTACGAGCGTGGCTACGCCGCGTTCTTCGGGAAGGAAGACGCCGAGTTCGTCGGGCGGTAAGTAGGACGGCCACCTGCGACCCTCACGCGAAGAGTTTTCGCTCGGTTCCCACCAGCGAGCGTGTGCAGCGCCGTGCCCTCCTTTCGGTGGTCGCCACCCTCCCGCTCGCTGGGTGTGGCAGCTTACTCGACGACACCGAAGAGACACCGACTCGGGCAGTCCCTGCGACGTTCGAGACGACGGTGGACCTCTCGAAGGCTACCAATACGCACGACTCACCGACCGAATCGAAACCCGCAGAAGAGCCGTAGAGAGTCGCTCGGTTACTCGTCGTCGTTGTCGTCGCCGTCCTCGTCGTCGACGTCCTCGAAGTCGGCGTCGACGTACTCCGACTCCTGTCCGGCACCGGGACCGGCACCCGCTTCGCCGGGACCCGCGCCTGCCGCACCAGCGCCCGCACCGGGACCAGCGCCGCCCGGACCGGCACCGCCCGCGGCGGCCTGCTGCTGGTCGTACATCTGCTTGCCGATCTCCTGGAGTTCGGAGGCCAGCGCCTCGGTGGCGTCTTCGAGTTCCTCGGTCGAGGCGTCCTCGTCCTCCAGCGTCGCCTCCACGTCCTCGATGGCGGCCTCGATGTCCGCCTGGAGGTCGTCGGAGACGTTCTCCTCGTTCTCCTCCAGCAGGGTCTCGGCACGCTGGACGGAGCTCTCGGCGTCGTTGCGCGCCTCGATGCGCTCACGGCGTTCCTTGTCCTCCTCGGCGTGCTCTTCGGCTTCCTGCTGCATCCGGTCGATTTCGTCGTCGGAGAGGCCCGCGCCGCCCTCGATGGTGATGGACTCGGCGTTGCCAGAGCCCTTGTCCTCGGCCTCGACGTTGACGATGCCGTTCTCGTCGATGTTGAACGTCACCTCGATCTGCGGCGTGCCTGCAGGGGCCGGGGGAATCCCGGCCAACTGGAACTCGCCGAGCAGTTCGTTCTGCTCGGCCATCTCGCGTTCACCCTGGAACACGCGGACCTGGACGTTGGTCTGGTTGTCCGCCGCGGTGGTGAATATCTTGCCCTCCTCGGTCGGGATGGTCGTGTTCTTCTCGATGAGTCGCTCGAAGAGGCCGCCTTTGACCTCGATACCGAGCGAGAGGGGCGTCACGTCCAGCAGGACGATGTCGTCGACCTCGCCGCCGAGGACGCCGCCCTGAATCGCCGCACCGAGCGCGACGACTTCGTCGGGGTTGACGTTCTTCTTCGGCGACTGGCCGGTGAGCTCCTCGACCTGTTCTTGGACCTGCGGCATCCGCGTCGACCCACCGACGAGGATGACCTCGTCGATGTCGGACTTCGAGTAGCCAGCGTCCGAGAGCGCCTGTTCGGTCGGTTCGACGGTGCGCTCGACGAGGTCGCTGGTGAGCGACTCGAACTTCGCGCGGGTGAGCTTCGTCTCCAGGTTCAGCGGACCGGCGTCGGTCGCCGCGATGAACGGGAGGTTGATGGTCGTCTCCTTCCGACTCGACAGCTCTATCTTCGCCTCCTCGGCGGCGTCTTTGAGTCGCTGGAGCGCCTGTCGGTCCTCGCGGAGGTCGACGCCGTGTTCGGCCTCGAACTCCTCGGCGAGGTGGTCGATGATGGCGTGGTCCCAGTCGTCGCCCCCGAGGTCGTTGTCCCCGTTCGTGGCGACGACCTCGTAGACGCCCCCACCCAGGTCGAGGAGGGAGACGTCGAACGTCCCGCCCCCGAGGTCGTAGACGAGGACGGTCTGGTCGGAGTCGTCGTCGAGCCCGTAGGCCATCGACGCGGCGGTCGGTTCGTTGACGATGCGCTCGACCTCGAAGCCGGCGATTTCGCCGGCGTCCTTGGTCGCCTGCCGCTGCTTGTCGTTGAAGTACGCGGGGACGGTGATGACGGCCTTCTCCACCTCGTCGCCGAGATACTCCTCGGCGTCGCGCTTGATCTTCTGGAGGATCATCGCCGAGATCTCCTCGGGCGTGTAGTCCTCACCGTCGACCTCGACGGTGTAGCCCTGTTCGCCCATGTGGCGCTTGATCGAGGAGATGGTGCGCTCCGGGTTCTGGATGGCCTGGTTCTTCGCGGGTTTGCCGACGAGGCGCTCCTCGTCGGTGAACGCGACGACGGAGGGTGTCGTCCGGTCGCCTTCACCGTTGACGATGATTTCGGGGTCGCCACCTTCCATCACCGCGAACGCGGAGTTGGTGGTACCGAGGTCGATACCGAGAATCTTGTTGCTCGCCATTACCCTCCCATACCGGCGTCGGACTGGTAAAGCTTGCTGAATAGGGCGTCACACACTCTCGTACGAATCGGCCGCAGTCGTGCGGTTTTCGTCACCCACCGCTCGACCCGCCTGCGAAGTTTTATACAGAAGTTCCGGACCAGTCGGTGGAGAACGGCGACGACACAGCGTCACTCCTCGCGGGTCGCTCCGTTCACCGCTCGGAGGTCGGAGACTGCCGCAGGCCCGACCCCGCCTACTGCTCGCCGTCGCCCTGGCTGACCGTCACCTGCGCGGCCCGGATGACCTTCTCGGCCATCTCGTAGCCCGGTCGGTGGACCTGCGCGACGGTTCCCTCGGGACGCTCGCTGTCGACGCGCATCAGCACCTCGTGGCGCTGTGGGTCCACGTCGTCGCCCGGTTCGGGCGATATCTCCTCGACGTTCTCGGCGTCGAGCACGTCGTCGAACTGCCGGAGCGTCGACTCGACGCCCTCGCGGATGTCGCCCTCCTGGTCGAGGCCGCGTTTCAGGTTGTCCCGAACGTCGACGATGCGCGTGACGAGGTCCTCGGTCGCGCGTTTCTGTTCTTCGGCCTGACGTTTCTCCATGCGCTTCTTGAAGTTCTGGAAGTCCGCCTGCTTGCGCTTGAGCTGGTCGCGGAGGTCCGCGTGCTCCTCGTCGGCCTCGTCGAGTCGCGCCTCGGCCTCCTCCGCGCGGGCACGGAGTCCGGAAATCTCCCGAGCGATGGTCTCGGCGTCGGACTCGCGGACGCGTTCGACGAGTTCCTCGGGGACCGTGTCGGCCTCGCTCGTCGCGTGGCCGGCGCCCGTGGTCTCCTCGGAGGGCGCGTCGTCCGCGTCCGCACTCGACTCCGCGGACTCCGGGTCGGCCTCGTCCGTCGCACGCTCGGCGTCCGTCTCCGGCGTCTCGTCGGTCATGGTCGAACCGACGACCGGCGGGCGTTTAACCCGACCGGAATCCACATGGCGGCGCACTCGCTATGCGGGGTGTGACACGGCTCTCGTTCGAGGAGGGGACGGTCCGCGTGACCGACCCACCGGCCGACCTCGACCGCCCGTGGGTCGAGTCCGACCCGCGGACGAAGACGGCCCGCGCACCGGGCTACCGCTACGCCGACCTGCGGGACGCGCTCGACGAGCGTGGCGTCGACTACGAGGACGGCGTCCTCGACACGCCCGCGCTCGACCTGACGACGAGCTACGAACTCCGCGACTACCAGCGGGCGGCGCTCGACGCGTGGCAGGAAAACGGGAACCGGGGCGTCCTCGAACTGCCGACCGGGAGCGGCAAGACGGTCGTCGCCGTCGCGGCAATCGCCGCGCTCGGAGTGCCGACGCTCGTCGTCGTCCCGACCATCGACTTACTGGAGCAGTGGCGACGGGAACTGGAGACGGAGTTCGACTGCGAGGTGGGCCAGTTCGGCGGTGGCGTCCAGGAGTTCGGCCCGCTGACCGTCTCGACGTACGACTCGGCGTACCTGCGAGCGGACGAAGTGGGTGACCGGTTCGGCTTCGTCGTCTTCGACGAGGTCCACCACCTCGGCGGCGAGGGCTACCGTGACATCGCCCGCCTGCTCGCCGCTCCCGCCCGGATGGGCCTGACCGCGACGTTCGAGCGCCCGGACGGCGCACACGAGGTCGTCGCGGACCTCGTCGGGCCGAAGGTCTACGACGTGGCCGTCGACGACCTGGCGGGCGAACATCTCGCGGCCTACGACATCAAGCGCATCTCGGTCGAGTTGAACGAGGCCGAACGTGAGCGCTACGAGACCGCTCAGGGGACGTTCACCGACTACCTGAAACGGTCGAACATCCAGTTGCGCTCGGGCAGTGACTACCAGAAACTCGTCGTGCGCTCGGGGACCGACCCGCGTGCACGCGAGGCGCTGCTGGCGAAGCAACGCGCCCGCGACGTGATGATGCACGCCGACGCGAAGGTCGACGAACTCGAAGCCATCCTCGACCGCCACCGCGAGGACCGCGTCATCGTCTTCACGGCCTCGACGGACCTCGTCTACCGCCTCTCCGAGCGCTTCCTGATTCCGGCCATCACCCACGAGACGGGCGCGGCCGAGCGACGCGACGTGCTCCGACGGTTCCGCGAGGGGACGTACTCGCGGGTCGTCGCCGCGAACGTCCTCGACGAAGGGGTCGACGTCCCAGACGCGAACGTCGCCGTCGTCCTCTCGGGGTCCGGGAGCGAACGCGAGTTCACCCAGCGACTCGGGCGCGTGCTCAGACCGAAACGGGCGGCGGCCGAGGACGCCGACGGCGAGGCGTCGACCACGGCGGCCGTCCCGGCCACCCGAGCGGGGCGAGCGGTGCTGTACGAGATCGTCACCCGCGAGACCGCCGAGGAGCGTGTCGCCGCTCGGCGGCGCTGAGTAGCTCCGAGCGGGCCGGACACGCCGAGCGCCGGCGGCCGACATCTACTTGAGCCACCGAGTCAGAACAGCCAGAAAGGGCGAGTGCCCGCTCGCCGTTCGACGCATGCCCGACGACAGCCTCATCGCCGAGATACGGAAAGCGAGCCCGGAACAGATGTTCTACACGGCGAGCAGTGCAGTTCCCGGTGCGGTCATCGAGACGCGATACCACGCGGCGACCGACCGGGACATCCCGTACCTGTTCTACGCCGTCCAGTGTGAGGACTTCGAGGCGTTCGACGCCGCGCTGGCCGACGACCCCTCGGTGACCGACCCCGTCGTCGTCGCGGAGGGCGACGGTGACCGACTGTACCGGGTCGTCCCGACGCCGGACCTCCTCGTCGTCCCCGAACTCACCAGACGCGGCGGCGCGATGCTCAGTGCCTACTGTCAGGACGGCGCGTGGCACGGCCGCTATCAGTTCCCCGACCGCGACACGCTGGTGGCGATGCGGGAGTTCTGCAAGGAGAACGGCGTGACGTTCGACGTCAAGCAGTTGTATCGCGCCGACGGACCGAGCGACTGGGGCGGGGCGGGACTCACCGACCCACAGCGCGAGGCGCTGCTCGCCGCCTACGAGGCCGGCTACTTCGACGACCCCCGGACGGCGAACCTGGAGGACATCGCGGGCACGCTCGACATCTCCTCGACGGCTGTCGGTCGCCGACTCCGACGCGGCACGGCCTCCCTCGTCGAGGCGGTTCTCGGTGGCCAGCGGTGAAGTGGTTATAAAGAAGCATGTGAGACACCCGACAGTACATTGCACTGTATCGCCATCGTACTACTGCGCTACTAGCGCACGAAGCGTCACACCTGCATCGGGTATTATCCGGGTACGTCAGAGGCACACACCCGTCCACCCCTGTCGGCGGTTTTCGCGCACGACTCCTCGCCCCGGAGCGCCGCGACCGAAGTCACTTTCCGCTCACTCGACCGACCGACGGACGTGCTGACCAAAGACCTCCTCCGTGTCAGTCGCCGCGGTGGAGGGTACCGGCCGCAGTTCACCGACGCGGACGACGAGCGACTCGCGGCGCGCGTCCTCGGTGTCTACCAGGGCCACGTCGGCGAGTCACGGGCCGACCTCGACACGGCGCTGACCGACCTCGAAGGCGAGGCGTCGGACTTCAAACTGGTCCGTGGGTTCGCCAGCCTCCTCGACCGGGAAGCGACGTTCGAGACGCGGGCGGCGGTCGACCCCGAACGTGCTCGGGCGACGACGTTCGACCTCGCGGCGGACCGCGTGGTGGTCACCGAGACCGACCGGGAGGCGACGCTCGCCGCCGCCGCCGAGCGACTGGGGACGACCGCCGAACGCGTGGCGTCGTCGCTGTACGCGGACCGCGAGCGACGGCAGGTCCTCGTCGCGTTCGACCCGCGCTGGACGCCCGACGAACTGCGCCGTCAGTACGACCTCTCGCTGGCCCAGACAGCGCTGTTCGACGCCACCGAGGTTCGCGTGCGGACGGCCGACCCCAAGGCGTTCGTCTCGGCGGTCAAACGCCTGCGACTCATGTACGAGATTCGGCGGACCGACGACGGACGGGAGGTCGTCGTCACCGGTCCGGACGCTCTGTTCCACGCCTCGCGGCGCTACGGGACCCGGTTCGCCCGCCTGCTCCGGACGCTCGTGAAGGTCGAGGACTGGCAGTTGGAGGCGACCGTCGACGACCGGGGGACCGAACGCACCCTCTCGCTCGACGCGGCCGACCTCTCGGTGCCGGACACCGACCCGGTCGCCGAACCCGGTTTCGACAGCGGTGTCGAGGCCGACTTCGCCACCCGGTTTCGTTCGCTGGACCTCGACTGGACGCTCGTCCGGGAGCCCGAACCGCTCGAATCGGGTGCACACGTCGTCATCCCTGACTTCGCGTTCGACTACGACCACGCGCCGTTCCGCGTCTTCTTCGAGATAATGGGCTTCTGGACGCCCGAGTACGTCGAGAAGAAGCTGTCGCGGCTGGCCGACCTGGAGGACGTCGAACTGCTCGTCGCCGTCGACGAGTCGCTCGGCGTCGCCGACGACCTCGCACTGCTCGACCACCGCGCGATTCCCTACCGCGGGACCGTCCGGGTCAAGGACGTCCGCGACGCGCTCCGTGACTACGAGACCGACCTCGTCGCCGAGAGCGCGGCCGCCCTCCCCGACGAACTACGACCCGAGTCGGACGTGACGACCATCGCGGCGCTGGCCGCCGCCCACGGCGTCAGCGAGGACGCCGTCGAGGACAAGCGGTTCCCCGAACACGAGCGCGTCGGGCGGACGCTCGTTCGCCCCGCCGTGCTCGACGACCTCGCGGCGCGTCTCGAGGCGGGGATGGCCCTCGCCGAGGCCGAGTCGGTGCTCGACGAGGTGGGCATCGACGACGCGAGCGCGACGCTCTCGCGGCTCGGTTACCGCGTCGAGTGGGCCGGCCTCTCGGGGGGCACGCTCCGCGAGAAGTGACCGGTCGCTCGCGACAGCTTCTTTTCCTCCCTCGACATATCCGGAACCGATGGCGTTCCGTGGGTTCGACGTGTCGTGGCTTGCCGTCCTCGGCTTCCTGATGGTCCTCCCGATGATCGGGGTCGGCCCCGAGTGGCTCCGACTGTTCGGGGTGTGCTTCCTGCTCGCGTTCCTGCCGTTCTTGCGCTCGGACGACGGCGACCACGGGATGGAGTCGTACGACGCGGGGACGAACGCCCGGTTTCTCGTCTCACAGCTACTGTTCGGCCTGACGCCGTGGGGGTTCGTCGCCAGTCTCGCCCAACTGTTCGGGCAGTTCGTGCCACTGGCGCGCTATCGCGGCCGTCTCCCGACGCCGGAGTCGACAGACCAGACCGTCGCGCTCCGCCCGCCGTTCGACGGCGAGTGGACCGTCGTCAACGGCGGCGTCACGAAGGCCACCGCCCACTCCTGGGAACTGCTCGCCCAGCGCTACGCCTACGACTTCCTCCTCACGGACGACCTGGGGCGAACCCACTCGGCGGACGGCATCTGGCTGGAGGACTACTACGCCTACGGCGAACCCGTCCTCGCGCCCGCCGGGGGCACCGTCGTCGCCGTCAAGGACGGTCTGCGCGACCACCCCAGTCCCGGCACCGGGTGGACCGAGTGGCGGACCTGGGACGTCCGGGGCAACCACGTCGTCGTCGACCACGACGGCGAGTACAGCCTGCTCGCACACCTCCAGGAGGGGAGCGTCTGCGTCGAACCGGGCGAGCGGGTCGAGGTGGGCCAGCAGGTCGGTCGCTGTGGCAACTCGGGGAACTCGACGGAGCCACACCTCCACTACCAGTTGCAGGACACGCCGGACTTTTTCACGGCGATGGGTCTCCCGCCGGCGTTCTCGGGCGTCGAACTCGCCGGCGCGAACGCCGAGGACCCGAGGACCAACGGTCGGGGCGAACGGCGACGCTGGGCGTACCTGCGCCGTGGCCAGCACGTTCGCTACGTCACCGACGAGACTGCAGAAGAACGAGGCGCGGACAGGCCGGCCGCTCGTTGACCGCGTCGGTCAGTCGATGTCGCGGCGCCGACCCTTCGGGACCTGCGAGCGGAGTTCGCCGTGGAGATAGAGGCCGACACCGATGGGTTCGGCCGCGCCGGCGACGTCGTGGCTGACGACGAGATAGCCCCAGTCGCCGTCCCACTCCAGTTCCTGGTCCTCGCCGGCGACGAACCGCCTCGCCTGCTCGTCGTCGAGGTGGACGACGTTCTCCGTCGCCCTGCCGGCGAACCGCTGGACGGCGTCCGTCGTGGGTTTCCAGTGGTCCTGTCTGACCCGGAGGAACACCATCCCGAGCGCCTCCACGTCGATGCCGTCCGGGGCGTCGCCCGCGTACGCCCAGAGCTTCCCCGACCCCTTCTCCCAGAAGGTGTAGCCGTCGAACGTCTCGCGGGGGACGCCGAAGCGGTCGGCCCAGAAGTCGACCACCGCCTCGCGGGAGGGGCGGCCCCCGACGGTCCGGTCGGCGCTGGTCTCGGGCAGTCGCTCGAAGACGTGACTCCGGTTCTCCCTCAGGTCCTCGCCGTCGCTCGGGTCGTCGTACGCCGCGAAGTCCTCGCCGCTCATGCGGTCACCTCCAGTTTCGCACAGAAGAACCCGCCCGTGTCGTTGAGGTGTGGCCAGACACGCTTTGCGCGTTCGACGCTCGGGGCGTACGCCTCGCCGTTCCACTCGGTGACGCCGGGTCGCGTCTCCAGTGGCACGTCGAACTCCACGAGTTCGACCGGTTCCTCGCGCAGGACGTGGTCGAGGACGGCCTCGTTCTCCTCGGGTGCGAACGTACACGTCGAGTAGACGACGGTGCCGCCTTCGCGCGTCGTCTGGACGGCCCGCCGGAGGATGTCGCGCTGGACGCCCGCTATCTGCTCGAGGTGACCCACCGACCAGTCGTCGAGGGCGTCGGGGTTCTTCCGAACCGTGCCCTCACACGAGCAGGGGACGTCGACGAGCGCCCGGTCGAAGGGAGGTTGTTCGTCGCTCTCGTCGGCCGTGAACGGCTTGAGCGAGAGGTTGCGGGCGTCCTGGTTGGTGACGACGAGGTTGGTGACGCCACAGCGTTCGGCGTTCGAGCGCAGCGCCGAGAGTCGCCCGAGGTTGTTGTCGTTGGCGACGAGCGTACCCGTGTCGTCCATCATCGCCGCGAGTTGCGTCGTCTTGCTTCCGGGGGCCGCACACGGGTCGAGGACGCGCTCGCCCGGTTGCGGGTCACAGACCAGCGCGGGGAGGGCGCTGACCTCCTCCTGTCCGTAGAGCCAGCCGTGGAAGTACGGCCAGGACGTGCCCGGCGAGTCCGAGTCGAGACGCAGGAGTTCGGGCAGCCAGTCGAGTCGGTCGTAGCCGTGCCCGTCGGCGTCGAGGGCGGCCATCGCGCGGTCGACGGTGGTCTTGACGGTGTTGACGCGGACCACCGAGGGGAGCGGCCGCTCGCAGGCCGCCCGGAAGGCGTCGACGTCGTCGACGAGCGGGTCGTAACGCTCCAGAACCATACGCCGCGTACCCGGTGGCCGCGTTTGTGCGTTTCCATCCGGCCCCCCGACCGGAACGTGACGACGCGATAGACCACCGAACACGGGAGAGGCATAGCGTTAACCCGCTACCGAGCGATGAGGAGACATGGCACGTATCACCGTCCACAGCGACATCGAGCTGGACTCGCCGGCGCTGGTCGAGGGCCTGCCCGGCCTCGGCCTGGTCGGGAAGATCGCCGCCGACCACCTCGTCTCCTCGCTCGACATGGAGTACTACGGGGCGGTCCGCTGTAACGGCCTCCCGCAGGTGACCGTCTATCGCGCGGACTCCTCCGAACTCATGCCGCCGGTTCGACTGTACGCCACCGAGGACGGGTCGCTGGTCGTCCTCCAGAGCGACATCCCGGTCTCCCCACAGACGACCGAGGGGTTCGCCGAGTGCGTCACCGACTGGGTGGTGTCGAACGACGTCACGCCGCTGTACGTCACGGGCCTCCCGAGCGAGAAGGACGCCGACGTCCCGGACCTCTACGGCGTGGCGACCGGCGACGGCCTCTCCCTGCTCGACGAGGCCGGCATCGTCCCGCCACCGGAGGGCGGCCTCGTCAGCGGCCCGACGGGGGCACTGCTCGCCGAGGCGAGCGACCAGGGCGTCACGAGCGTCGGCCTCATCGCCGAGGCGAGCAAGCAGTTCCCCGACCCCGAGGCCGCGCGGTCGGTCCTGGAGTACGGCGTCGAACCGCTGGCCGACGTGGAGGTCGACACCGACGACCTGGTCGACCAGGCCGAGGACATCCGCGAGGCCCGCGAACGACTGGCAGAACGGATGCAACAGGCCGAGGGCGACGAGAGTTCACAGGCTCAGCCGCTCCGGATGTTCCAGTAGCGCCGCCGTCCCGGCGACTCAGCGCTCGGCCGCACACCACGGACAGAAGTCGTAGTCGTCCTCGACGCGGCGACGACAGTTCGGACAGCGCTCCGTGGCGCCCTCGCTCGCCTCCCCGTCCGCCCCGCGAGCGGCGGTGCGGGCGGTCGGCGCGTCGGCACCGCGGGTCGCCAGCCAGTACGCGTCTACCGTGCTGAACAGCGTCACCGAGTACAGCAACGCGACGGTCCACAGCGGTAGCCCCTCCTGGGCCATGAGGACGGCGTCTATCGCCGCTTCGAGGCTCTCGGCGTCGAGGCCGGTGTCGCCGAAGACGAGGAAGTACGTCGATACCGAGAGGAGAAACCAGAGCAACGCCCGTAGCCACTCCCGGAGGTAGACGTGCCCGAGTCCGGGGTAGACGAACGCGAGCATGGCCGCGAGCCACGGTCGACGCGTGCTCATCGTCCGGAATTCGACACCGGACGCACAAGAGTATTTTGTAGTGGCGTATCCCGCGACGAGAGGGGGTTCGAGGGGCAGTACCCGCCCGTACGGCCCCTCCCGGTTCGCCGGTCGCCGGTCACCGGAGGCGGTCGACGAGGCCACGGAGCGTCCCGAGGTCGTACTGGCCGGGGGCGGTCGCACGCTCGGCGGCGACGGGTGCGTACCCGAGACACGACCCGTAGACGGGTGCGACCGCCCGCGAGTGACGACCCACCGCACCCATCGCCATCGTCGCAACCCGCTCTCCGGCCGCGGTCTGCGCGTTCGTCAGCGCGAGCAGGCGAAGCACGTCCTCGCGCGACTCGGCGGTGACCGCGAGTTTCGCCACGTCTCCGAACTCGTGGGCCTGGTCGAGGAGTCGAGCGCACTCCGCCCGCGACGGCGTCTCCTCGAAGTCGTGTATCGAGACGACGACCGACGCACCGTGTTCGCGGGCGTGAGCGACCGCCCAGAGCGCGTCGTCGTTCCGTGCCCCGACGACGGCCGCGAGTTCCACGTCGACGGCCTCGACCGAGGGGTGTTCGGCCGCCACGGCCAGTTCGACGAGTCGGTCCTCGTCGTCCGGGGCCTCACCACCCTCCCACTCGACCCGGTTGGTCGCGAGAATCGGGAGCGTCCCGTCGTAGTCGTCGAGCGCACCCAGCGGGTCGCTCGCGGCGTCCATGCGGAACTCGACGGCGTCGGCGTGGTCGCGGGCGGCGGGTTCCTCGCCGAGGTCGGCCGTGCTCGCCGCGAGGACGAAGTCGTCGAAGTTCATACCCGTCGTTCCGGGCCGACCTTCAAAACTCGACCGGGCTGTGTTCACAGGTCCAGCGTCGCGTCGCGGCCGTCCCCTCGGCCGCTCCGGCGTCGGTCACGCCCCCTTCGGTCGCCCCCACGACCGGGTCGGTGGTGACCCCGCCGTCGGCCTCGGTGACGCCGTCGACGGCGTACAGTCGGACGCGCCGCTCCTGTTTCGTCACGACGCCGAAGTCGTAGTGTTCGGCCTCGTAGTTGGTCTCGTGGTCGGCGGCGAACGCGGCGTGACGTTCCAGTCGGTCGGTCGCCCGCTCGCGGGTCCGTTCGGGGAGGTCGGCCAAACGGTCGACGAACGCGTCGACGAGTCCCGCGTCGAGTTCCACGCCGACGGAGTCCCGACCGGCGACCATCGCCGCCAGCGCCGTCGTTCCGGTCCCCCAGAACGGGTCGAACACCCGGTCGCCGTACGTCGAGAACATCCGAATCAGTCGCAGGGGGAGTTCGAGCGGGTAGGCCGCCGAGCGCTCGCGGGCCTGCTCGGAGAGCCGCTGGTCGGTGCCGGTGAACGTCCAGAGGTCCGAGAACCACTGGTTGCGCTCCTCCCAGAAGTACGCCGCCTCGTAACGGTCGTCGGCCTTCGGTTCGAGCGTTCGGGGGCCACCGTTGCGAAAGAGGAGAATCTGCTCGTGTTCGAGCGTCGGGTAGGCGTTCGGTGGGAGCATCCCCGATCCCATGAACTTCGTCCCGCTGTTGGTCGGTTTTCGCCAGCGGATGCCCGGTAACTGCGTGAGACCCTGGTCCCGGAGTCGGCCGGCGAGTTCCGCGCCGTTGGGGTAGAGCGCGAACTCCTCCAGCGTGCGGGTGGCGTCGCCGACGTTGACGCAGGCGACACCGCCGGGCGCGAGGACACGAGCGAGTTCGCCCCACACCGCGTCGAGCGCCTCGTGCATCAGGTCGAACGCACGCTCGCCGTCGGCGTCGGCGAGCGCTTCCTCGACCGTCGGGTTGAGGGCACAGAAGAGGTCGTCCCACATCTCGATCATCGGGTAGGGCGGCGAGGTGACCACGAGGTCCACGGAGTCGTCGGCGAGCGGCAGCGTCCGTGCGTCGGCGACGTGGACCTCGTGGTCGGTCTGCATGGTCGGGAGTCGACGTCGACGACCTAGTGCCTTGCGGTCACGAAGGACGCGGAGAGAGGGGCCCGCCCCGACCGGGTCGGGACGCGAGACGGTCGAGACGGCGGGAGAATCGAGGGGTGTCGTCGTAGTGCGCGAACCGGCTTACAGCGGGATGTCCTGCTCGGCTTCGAGCAGTTCGTGGTAGCGGTTGCGGATGGTGACCTCGGAGATGTCGGCGACCTCGCTGACGGCGGCCTGCGTCGTCTTCTCGTTGGTCAGGAGCGCGGCGGCGTAGACGGCGGCCGCGGCGAGGCCGACCGGCGACTTCCCGGAGTGGACGCCCTTCTCCTTGGCGTTGCGCAGGAGCTGACGCGCACGGTTCTCCGCCTCGTCGGAGAGGCCCAGCGCGCTGGCGAACCGCGGCACGTAGCTCTCGGGGTCGGCGGGTTTCACTTCGAGACCGAGCTCGCGGACGACGTAGCGGTAGGTGCGGGCGATTTCGGACTTCTCGACGCGGCTCACGTCCGCGATTTCGTCGAGGCTGCGCGGGACGCCGGCCTGTCGCGCGGCGGCGTACACCGCCGAGGTGGCGACGCCTTCGATGGACCGGCCCGGCAGGAGGTTCTCGTCGAGCGCCCGGCGGTAGATGACGCTGGCGGTCTCCCGAACGTTCTCGGGGAGGCCGAGCGCCGAGGCCATGCGGTCGATCTCCCCGAGCGCCTGCTTGAGGTTGCGCTCCTTGGAGTCGCGCGTGCGGAAGCGCTCGTTCCACTTCCGGAGGCGCTGCATCTTCGCGCGCTGACGGCTCCCGAGGGAGTTGCCGTAGGCGTCCTTGTCGCGCCAGTCGATGTTCGTCGAGAGCCCCTTGTCGTGCATCATGTTCGTCGTCGGCGCACCGACACGGGACTTTT
>NZ_WSZK01000023.1 GCF_009791395.1 Halomarina oriensis | reverse complement strand
GAAGGAAGACCGGACGGGGACGCTGTACCAGGTCGCGTTCGACGGCGTCGAGAACGACCCCATCGAGATCGCCACGACCCGCCCCGAACTGCTCGCGGCGTGTGTCGCCGTCGCCGTCGACCCCCGACGACGAGCGCTACGAGGGCGCGTGGGCGACACCTTCGAGGTGCCGCTGTTCGGCCAGGAGGTCGACCTCCTGCGACGAGGACGTCGACGGCGATGTTCGGCACCGGCGCGGTGATGATCTGTACGTTCGGGGACAAACAGGACGTCGACTGGTGGAGTCGCCACGACCTGGACCTCCGCTCGGTCCTCACCGAGGACGGCCACCTCAACGACCTCGCCGGGGAGTTCGAGGGCCAGACTATCGCCGACGCGAAGGAGAACGTCGCCGACGCGCTGGACGACGCGGGCCACCTCGTCGACCACGAACGGACCGAGCAGGCCGTCGGCGTCTGCTGGCGCTGTGATACGCCCATCGAGATCCTCTCGAAGGAACAGTGGTTCGTCCGCATCGACCAGGAGGCCATCGTCGAGAAAGCACAAGAGGTCGAGTGGATTCCCGACCACATGTACGCCCGCCTCGAGGAGTGGGCCGAGGGGATGACCTGGGACTGGGTCATCTCCCGCCAGCGCGTGTTCGCCACGCCCATCCCCGCCTGGGAGTGTGTGGACTGTGGGCACTGGCACGTCGCGGGCGTCGAGGAACTGCCCGTCGAACCGACCGAGACGCCCCCGGCCGTCGGCGCGTGCCCGGAGTGTGACGGCGAGAACTGGCACGGCGAGACGGACGTCATGGACACGTGGATGGACTCCTCCATCACGCCGCTCCACCTCCGTGGCTGGCCCGAGGAGACCGCCAGAGACGAGTTCGAACCGGTCGCACTGCGTCCACAGGGCCACGACATCATCCGGACGTGGGCGTTCTACACGCTCCTCCGCACCGGCGAACTCACCGGCGAGCGGCCGTGGGACACCGTCCTCGTCAACGGGATGGTGTTCGGCCCCGACGGCAACAAGATGTCCAAGTCCCGTGGCAACGTCGTCACGCCCGAGGAGGCCATCGACGAGTACGGCGCGGACGCCGTCCGACAGGCGCTCGCACTGGGCGGTCAGCCAGGTGCCGACGTGCAGTTCCAACCGAAAGAGGCCACCTCGGCCTCGCGGTTCAACACGAAGGTGTGGAACATCACGAAGTTCGCGGCAGGCCACGTAGACGAGCGGACGGTCGACGTCTCGGACCCGGCGTACCGCGACGCCGACCGCTGGATTCTCGGCCGCGCGGCGGACGTCGCCGAGCGGTACGACGAGGCGATGGCCGAGTACCGCTACGACACCGCCCTGCGCGAACTCCGGGAGTTCGTCTGGCACGACCTGGCCGACGACTACCTCGAACTCGTCAAGGGCCGCCTCTACGAGGGTCGGCCCGGCGAACGCAACGCCGCCCGGCACGCGCTCCTCACCGCGCTGTCGTCGTCGCTCCGGATGCTCGCGCCGTTCGCGCCGTTCCTGGCCGACGAGGCCTACGACGCGCTCCCCGGCATCGAGGGGAGCGTCCACGCCGCCGAGTGGCCCGACCTGCCCGAGTTCGACGAGGCGGCCGTCGAGCGCGGCCAGCTCGTCGCGGATATCGCCAGCGAGATTCGCTCGTGGAAGTCCGAACAGGGGATGGCGCTCAACGCCGAACTCGACCGTATCGAGGTGTTCGCCGACACCACCGACGAGGAGAGCGCGCTCGACACCTACGACCTCTCCAGTGCGGTCAACGCGCCGGTCTACCTCGAATCGGGTCGGCCGAACGTCGAACTCGTCCCGGTGGGCGTTGACCCCGACCACGCCAGCATCGGGCCGAAGTTCCGCGACGAGGCGGGTGCGGTCATCGGTGCGCTCGAAGCGGCCGACCCGGCGGCGCTGAAGGCCCAGCAGGAGACCAGCGGCGAGGTCGAACTCGACGTCGGCGGTGAGGTGGTCGTCCTCGACGCCGACGCCTTCGAGGTCGAAGAGGAACAGCAGGCCGCCAGCGGCGAGGAGGTCGACGTCCTCGAACTCGACGACGCGACGGTCCTCATCTACACGGGCTGAGACCGTTTCGACGCTGAGAACGACCACCCCCGCCTTTCACATGGCAGGGTGGTGTAGACGTGACACTACATGGCTCTCGGCGAACTGACGAGCGGTGCGGTCGTCTCCGTCTCCCCCTCGACGCCCGTTCCGACGCTCGCCGAGCGGATGCTCGCCGAAAACGTCCGCTGTGTCGTCGTCACCGAGCAGTCACGGCCGGTCGGGGTCGTCACCGACCGCGAGTTGGCGCTCTCGCTCACCGACGCCTTCGACGTGACCGCACTCGACGCTGCCGACCTGATGGACGAGGCGTTCGCCGTGGTCCACACCGACGCCTGCGTCCGCGACGTCCTCCAGTCGATGCACCGCACCGCGTCACGGCGGGCGACGGTCGTCGACGACGCCCGTCGACTCGTCGGCGTCGTCACGCTCGACCAGCTCGTCGCGACGGTCTCGCGTGAACTCGTCGAGACCATCCGGGCGGTCGGCCCGCCCACGCAGTGAGACGAATCGGGGATGTTTACCCGGACTCTCGCGTGGGTCCGCTATGGACGAGCGAATCAGGGAGCACGCACGGACTCTGGTCGAGTGGAGCGCCCGCGTCGAAGCGGGCGACGACGTCGTCGTCAGCGTCGGGATGGACGCCCACGAGTTGGGCGTCGCCGTCGCCGAACAGTTGGGCGAGAAGGGCGCAACCCCCGTCTTCACCTACAGCTCTGGCGAACTGACTCGTGCCTACCGATTGGCTCACGACGGTGCGTTCGAGGCGGCCGACCACGAACTCGCGCTCTACGAGAACGCCGACGTCGTCCTCTCGCTTCGTGGCGGACGGAACACCAGCGCCACTGCCGACGTCCCGAGCGAGACCCGTCAGCAGGCCGCTCGTGCGGAGCAGGCGGTCCGCGAGGCACGGATGAACACCGACTGGGTGTCGACGGTCCACCCCAACCGCTCGCTCGCCCAGCAGGCCGGGATGGCGTTCGAGGAGTACCAGCAGTTCGCCTACGACGCCATCGTCCGGGACTGGGAGGACCTCGCCGAGCGGATGGCGCTCGTCAAGGACGTGCTCGACGAGGGGAGCGACGTCCGCCTCGTCACGGCGGACACCGACCTCACGATGTCCATCGAGAACCGCGTCGCGGTCAACTCCGCCGCGAGCGTCGCCTACGACTCGCACAACCTCCCTTCGGGTGAGGTGTTCACCGCGCCCCACGCCACGGAGGGTGAGGTGCTGTTCGACGTGCCGATGACGCTCAACGGCCAGCGTGTCCGGGACGTCCACCTCACCTTCGAGGACGGCGTGGTCGTCGACTACTCGGCGGGGCAGAACGAGTCGGTGCTGACCGAAATCGTCGAGACCGACGACGGTGCCCGCCGTCTCGGCGAACTCGGCATCGGCATGAACCGCGGTATCGACCGGTTCACCGACAACATCCTGTTCGACGAGAAGATGGGCGACACCGTCCACCTCGCACTCGGCCGTGCGTACGGGTCGAACTTCCCGGAGGGCCACGAGGACGAGGCCAACGAGTCGGCGGTCCACGCCGACCTGATCACCGACGTGAGCGAGGACTCACGTATGGAGGTCGACGGCGAGGTGGTTCAGCGTGATGGCGTGTTCTGGTTCGAAGACGGGTTCTGACTGGCCGCTCGGTGGCGATGGCGCTCCACTGTTCGGCGATTCTACCGACCCCACACTTTTCGCACCTCCACGAGAATCGGTGGTATGACCGACGATGCGGCGACGTTCCTGAGCGGGTTCGTCCACGAGGAGACGCAGGTCGACGACGGTGTCGTCGACCTGACGCTGGCGACGGTCCACCGTCTCGACGAGGGCGGGGCCGTCGACTTCGGCGGCGACGAACTCGCCGCTGCCGAGACGACGCCCATCGACACCGAGTCCCGCGACGGTGACGACGACTACGGCTGGTGGAATCTCGACGCCGGGACGTATCTCGTCGAACACAACGAGAGGCTCGACGCCGAGAACACGACGTTCTCCCTCCAGCCCCGAACGGAACTCGTCGAACGCGGCGCGACCCACCCGACGCTGTTCGTCACCGAACTACCGGCGCTACCGCTGACGGTCCCCGAACCGGGCATCGCGTTGAAGGAGAACGCCCGCATCTCGACGCTCCGCTCCCCGATTCGATAGCGAACAGCCGTCACCGATTTCTGCCACGGAACGCGACTCCGGACTCCCGCACTACGCCCCGTGGCGACGCTCAGCGCATGGCTGGGACTGGTCGCGTACTGGTACTTGAATGTCCGGCCGACTCAGAGCGACCGCTGCTCGGTTCGCGGAGAGCAGAGATGGGAGAGAGTAAACGGCCGCGCCGGAGGCGCGGTTCACCGGACGCGAGTGGAACGAGTGTCCGGCCTTTTTCATCGACGTTTTTGCGCCGAGAGGTGGCGCGAAGCGCCACCCGAGGCGTAAAAAGGTCGTTAGAAGTAGTCGACGCCCTCGGGCAGTTCGAGCTTCATCCCCTTGCGCTCGCGGATCTCCTTCATCGTCTCCTCCTGGAGGCTGTTGGCCATGACCTGGAAGCCGGCGTTCTCGGTGTTCCACGACGCGCGGCCCTCGGTGGCCGAGCGGATGTCCGAGGAGAACCCGATCATCTCGTCGACGGGTGCGATACCCTCCACGACCATGAGGTCACCCTCCTGGTACATGTCGTCGACGCGGCCACGGCGACCCTGAATCTCGCCGGAGGCTGCGCCCATGTGCTCGTTGGGCACGTCGATACGCACGTTCTGGATGGGTTCGAGGAGCTTCACGCGGGCGGCGATGAGGCCACGGTGGACCGCGTTGCGGACCGCGGGGATGACCTGTGCCGGACCGCGGTGGATGGCGTCCTCGTGGAGCCGGGCGTCGTGCAGACGGATGAGCGACCCCTGAACCGGTTCGGCGGCGAGGGGACCGTCGTCGAGCGCCTCTTCGAGGCCCTCGATGACGAGCTCCATCGTCTCGTTGAGGTGCTGAATCCCCTTCGTGTCGTCGATGAGGATGTTCGTCCCGTAGATGTGCTCGACGTTCTGGGACGTGTCCTTGTCCATGCCGGCCTCCTGGAGTGCCTCGCGGCGCTCCAGTTCGGGCATGTCCATCGACGCTTCGCCGAGCTGGATGGTCTCGACGAGCTCGTCGCTGAGCGGCTCGATGGTGATGTAGAACCGGTTGTGGCGGTTCGGCGAGATGCCTTCGACGGTCTCACACGCACCCGTCGGCTGCTCGCGGAAGACGACGATGGGCTCACCGGTGATGACCGGAATACCCTGTTCGCTCTCGATACGCTGGGTCTGGACCTCCAGATGCAGCTCACCCTGCCCGGAGATGAGGTGCTCCCCGGTGTCCTCGTTGATGGTGATCTGGATGGTCGGGTCCTCCTTCGAGACCCGTCGGAGCGTCTCGATGAGCTTCGGCAGGTCGTCCATGTTCTTCGCCTCCACGGACTTCGTGATGACCGGCTCCGAGATGTGCTCGATGGACTCGAACGGCGTCATCTCGATGGAGGAGACGGTCGACCCGGCGATGGCGTCGCGCAGACCGGTGACGGCCGCGATGTTGCCGGCCGGGACGCGCTCGACCTCCTCGCGCTCGCCACCCATGTAGATACCGACGGACTGGACGCGGTTCTTGCCCGCGGTCCCCGAGACGTAGAGCTCCTGGCCCTTCTCGAGGCCGCCGGAGAACACACGACCGGAGGCGACTTCGCCCGCGTGCGGGTCGATACCGATGTCGGTGACCATCAGGACGACTTCGCCGTCGTCGTCGACGAGGCGCATCTGCTCTGCGACGTCCAGCGTGTCGTCACCGCGCCAGATACGCGGGATACGACGGGGCTGGGCGTCCAGCGGGTCCGGGAAGTGCTCACAGACCATGTCGAGCACGACGTCCGACAGCGGCGTCTTCTCGTGGAGCTCCTGGCGCTGGTCGTTGCGCTCCATGTCGATGATGTCGCCGAAGTCGAGACCGGTCGCCTGCATCGACGGCATCGAGACGCCCCACTTGTAGAGGGCCGACCCGAAGCCGACGGTGCCTTCCTCGACGCTGACCGTCCAGTCGTCGACGTCGTCCATGTCCTCGGTCATCCCGCGGATGAGTTCGTTGACGTTGCGGATGACCTTCAGAAGCCGCTCTTGCATCTCCTGGGGGCCTTCCTGCAGCTCGGAGATGAGGCGGTCGACCTTGTTGATGAACAGCGCGGGCTTGACGCCCTCGCGGAGCGCCTGACGGAGCACCGTCTCGGTCTGGGGCATCGCGCCCTCGACGGCGTCGACCACCACGAGCGCACCGTCGACGGCGCGCATCGCCCGGGTGACGTCCCCACCGAAGTCGACGTGGCCCGGCGTGTCGATGAGGTTGATGAGGTGGTTGCGGTCCTCGTACTCGTGGGTCATCGAGACGTTCGCCGCGTCGATGGTGATACCGCGTTCCTGCTCGTCGTCTTTCGTGTCCATCGCGAGCTGCTGGCCGGCGGTCTCGTCCGAAATCATCCCGGCACCCGCGAGGAGGTTGTCCGAAAGTGTCGTTTTTCCGTGGTCGACGTGAGCGGCGATGGCGATGTTCCGGATCTGGTCCGGCTTGTCCATCAGCTTCTCACACTCCTGTACGATTTTCTTACGTCGGCCCATTAGGGTGTTCTACCGATAGCGTAGTGAAAAGGGTAGTGTTTCGGTCTCCACGGAATCACTCGAATATCGTGAGAATACCCCACATACAGGGGCGTTTGGCGGTCGAGCTCCGTGCTCGTCGCGGTCACTCGCGCAGTTGCTCGTAGGCCCACCGAACGCGGCGGAACGACTCCTCGTCGCCGCCGCAGTCGGGGTGGGTCTCCTTGGCCCGTCGTCGGAACGCCTCGCGGACCGTCTCCGGCGGCGCGTCGAGGGCTACCCCGAGGACCGTCGCCGCCTCCTCACGGGGGCGTGAGACCTGTCGCTGACGCTGGCGACGGCCCGTCGTGCGGTCACCTCGCCGACCGCTCGTCCGACCATCGGTGGCGCCCGGCCGCCGACCCGTCCGTCCCCGCCCTCTGCCGGTGTCACCGGTCTCCTCGGCCCACCCGCCCCACCAGTTCGGCTCCTCGTCCGCGTCGGTCCAGTCACCACCGGTCCACCCGCCGCCGGTCGTCCAGTCGGTCGCTCCCGTCCGATCGTCGGCCGCGTCCTCGCGCCAGAACGCGCCCTGCCACTCCCAGTCGTCCCACTCGTCGTCGCTCGGCGAGGGGTCGCCGGGGCGGTACTCGAAGCCGCCGCGGTGCCAGTCCTCGGCGGTGACTCGCCGGTCGTCGTGTCGTGTGTCGGCGTCGGTCTCGGTCGGTCCGTAGGCCATGGCGAGGATGCGTCGTCGGCCGTAGCCCCAGAGGACGTAGCTCGACGCACCGCTCGCCGCGGCGGCGGGCCAGAAGAGGGGCTCGACGAGGCCGGCGCACGCGAACAGCAGCGCGCCCGCCGCGAGCGCCCCCGAGAGCGCGATGGCGACCGACGACCTGTTCACACCATCCCGTGGGTGGTGCGTCGTTGTAAGTGTCTCGCCGGTCACGACGCCTCGCTCGCCGACGACGCGTCGGTGCGGTTCGTTCGTCGACCGGCCGTCACCCGAGTCGAAACACGGGCGCACAAGAGTCATACGTCGCGGGAGCGTGGTAACGAACAGCATGGATGTTCGAGTGCTGAGCCGTGGTCCCACCGACCCCTTCCTCTCCGCCCGAGACCTCTTCGAGACCGAGTACGACCTCTCGCTGCCGGTCGACGTGCGCGTCCGGACCGACCCGGACGAGCGGACCTACACCGGCCACTACGCCGACCACCACGTGCTGAACATCTCCGCCTCCGCGGCTTCCAGCGCCATGGCGCGTGAACTCGCCCTCCACGAGTACGCCCACATGCACCGCTACGAGCAGTCCCATCCCTCTCACCACCAGTCGATGGAGGAGGCGCTCTACCTCGCGCTCGCGGGCCGGAGCGTCGAGCAGCGGAAGCTCACCCACTGCTATCAGATCGCCAACCACATGAAGGACATCTACGCCGACGACATCACGCTCGACGTCGGCCCCGCGGACAAACTGGTGGCGTTCCTCGAATCCAGTCTGGCGACGGCGCTCGCCGAGCGCCCCGCCGAGGCCCCACAGGCGTGGCGACGACTCACCCCCGCCGCCGACCCCGACATCACCGCCGTCAACGCGGCGTTCGCGCTCGCACTCGTCGAGCGCCACGGTCTGGTCGCCCCCGACCACCGCCTCTACGACCTGGCGGCGGCCGCCGGTAGCGACGCACCCGGCGTCAGCGTCGAGCAGTTCAAATCGCGGTTCGCCTCGCTCGCCGACGACCCCGACGAGAGCGAGTACCGGAAGGCGCTCGTCGACGTGACCCGTGCCTACGCCGTCGATTCGAGTGGGCCAGCGGGCGGGACGGCCGCCGACTGAGGGTCGGCTACGGTCGGTCGTCGCCCGCCCCCACGTCGGTCTCGCCGTCGCCGTCGGTTCCTCTCACAGGTGCCGGTACGAATGCGGGAGTAATAGCGTCGTCACCCTGCTGCCACCTCACTACGATCCCTCGAAGTCGATAGTATAAGCTCACAGGTCGCCTCTCGTTCACCGTGACAGACACGACAACCATCGCCGTCTTCGGCGCGACCGGTCGCACCGGCCGACCGCTCGTCGAGCAGGCGCTCGGCCGTGGGGTCGACGTCGTCGCGTTCGTCCGCGACGCCTCGGGACTCGACGTCGACCACGAGCACCTCACCGTCGTCGAGGGCGACGCCTACACCGGGACGAACGTCGCAGAGGCCGTCGCCCCCGGTGGCGACCCCGTCGACGCCGTCGTCAGCGTCCTCGGCCAGTCCGACGAGACACCGGACGACCTGCTGACCGTCGCGGGGCGGAACGTGATGGCTGCGATGCGCGACCACGGCGTCGACCGCTACGTCACGCTCACCGGCGCGGGTGTCCGGACCGACCGTGACGACCCGTCGCTCGGCGGGCGGGCGATGAACGCCGTGATGAAACTCGTCGCTCGTGACGTGCTGGCCGACGCCAGCACGCACGCGAAAGCGGTCGCCGACAGCGACCTGCGCTGGACTATCGTCCGCCCGCCCCGACTCACCGAGGACGCCGCTACCGGCGAGTACGCGGCGGGCTACCTCCGACTGGGTGCTCGTGAGCGTCTCCCCCGCGAGGACCTCGCGACGTTCCTGCTGGACTGTGTCGAGGACGGTACCTACGTGGGCGACCTGCCGAACGTCACCAACTGATGGGGTTTCTCGTCACCGGCGCGACCGGCACGACCGGTCGCGGGGTCGTCCGCGAACTGCTCGCCGACGCCGACCACGAGGTTCGCGCGGGCACACGGTCGCCCGACCGCTACGACGGCCCCGACGCCGCGACTCCCGTCCGCTTCGACTTCACCGACCCCACCAGCTACGGCGCGTTCGCCGACTGTGACGGTGTGTTCCTCGTCCGTCCACCGGCGATGGGTCGGGTCGAACGCGACCTGTTCCCCGCCATCGACGCGATGGAGCGAGCGGGCGTCCAGCGCGTCACCGTCCTCTCGGTACTGGGTGCCGACCGCGTCCCGATACTCCCCCACCGCCGCATCGAGCGGCGCGTCGAGTCGTCGTCGCTCGACTACGCGTTCCTCCGGGCCGCCTACTTCATGCAGAACCTCGCGGCGGTCCACGCCGCCGACGTCCGTGGCGGCGAACTCGTCGTCCCGGCCGGAGACGGCCGCGTGGCGATGGTCGACGCCCGCGACGTGGCCGCCGTCGGTGCCCGGACGCTCCTCGACGCGGGTGGTCGCCGGACGCTCGACCTGACCGGCCCGTTCGCGCTCGACTTCCACGAGGCCGCCCGCACGTTCTCGCAGGTACTCGGGTTCGACGTCGAGTACACGAACCCGTCGTTCCCGACGTTCGTCGGAGAGATGCGTGCTCGTGGCGTCCCGACGGGGCTGACGCTGGCGATGTGTGGCGTCTACGCACCGACTCGACTCGGTCTGACCGGCCGGGTCGGCGACGGCGTCGAAGAACTGCTGGGGCGACGACCACGGTCGTTCGAGCGGTTCGTCGGTGACTACCGCGACGTCTGGACGTGACCCCTCGTCGCCGTGGCGCTGTCTGGCCGAACTACTGGACGTCCTTCCCTTCCGCGAGGTCCTCGCGCTCCTCGGCGAGGTAGACGTTCGCGTCCGGGTGCTGGTCGGCGTCCTCGACCACTTCGCCGTCCTCGCGCAGCGCTTCGAGGTTCCCCTTCGCCGTCTCCCGGTCGGTGCCGCCGACGGTGACCATCGCGTCCAGCAGCGTCGACTCGGGGACGCCCTGCTCGAACGCGTTCGTCTCCGAGAACAGTCGGAGGTAGGTCCGTGGGTCGGACTCGCCGCCGAGTCGGTCGTGCCACGACGCGGGATAGAGGCTGATACGGTCGTCGTCGACGGGATAGACCGTCTCGTCGCCCGCCCACTCGTCGCCGTCGGTGGTCGCGTCGTCGAGGTTCGTGCGCAGCCCCTCCGCGTCGACGGTCGGCGTCTCCTCGCTCAACTGCGTCACGTAGGCGTCGTACGTCTCGCGGGCGACGCCCGGTCGGTCGGTCGGGTGTCCACGCTCGACCAGTGCGAGGAACTCCGTCGCGGTGAGGTACTTGCTCCGACTGCCCGCCTCGTCGAGGACGGCACGGCGTAGGTCGGTCATAGCTCGCTCTACGAGGGCAGGACTGATAGGCGTGCGGACGGCGGCCAGTCACGCGGGGTTCGTCGCCGCGAGAAACCGACCGACGGCGAAGCGACTGGGCGGTCGGAAGACGAGAGAAATCGAGAGTCCGCGTTAGCGAGCGGCGGCGGCGACGCGCTCTTTCTCCTCTTTCTGGTTGATGGGGTAGGCCTGCACGTCGTAGTCGGCCGCGCCGATGAGGGTGCGTGCGAGCGCCTCGGCGGCCGACGTCTTCGTCTTGTACGACCCGCTCTGAGTACCCTGCGCGATGAACTTCAGCGCCTGGTCGACGCGGCGCTGGGGAGCGACGTCGACGGCCTTCGGGACGGAGATGCCACCGTACTTGAGGCGGACGGTCTCCTCACGCGGCCCGGAGTTCTCGACGGCCCCGACGAGCACCTGGACCGGGTTCTCGTCGGTCTGCTCGTGGACGATGTCGAGAGCGTCGCGGACGATCTGGGTCGTCTTCTGCTTGCTGCCCGTGTTCTCGTCGGTCTGCATCAGGCGGTTGATGAGTCGCTCGACGATGCTGATCTCGCTCTTCTTGAACTGCTTGTTCGCGTGGCGACCCATCGTGTGGGCGATGGGTGTCACGGTGATGTAGCGTTCCGTCGAGGGGTCGGAGTAGACGATGTCCGAGACGTCCCACTTCGTGAACAGCAGCGCGTCGACCGACGACTCCTCGTCGTCGGTGCCAGCGGGTGCGTCGGGTTCGGGAGCTTCTTCCTCGCTCATTATCGCACCGGCTTCTCCGCGTTCCCGCGGACGAGTTCGATCATCGAGACGCCGTTGACCTTCTCGACCTTGTAGTTGACACCGGAGAGGTCGCCCATCGCACGACCTTTCGCCCCGCCGATACCGGCGATGGTGACCTCGTCGTGTTCGTCGATGAACGAGATGGCACCGTCACCGGGACAGAACGCGGTGACCTGCTTCCCGTTCTTGATGAGCTGGACTCGGACGCACTTCCGGATGGCCGAGTTGGGCTGTTTCGCCTCGATGCCCACCTTCTCCAGTACGATACCGCGGCCCTGTGGGGCCCCTTCGAGCGGGTCGGACTTCTTGCCCAGCCCGCGAGCGCGACGCGCGTACTTCGAGTCGGACCACCGTCGGTTCTGGCGGTCCTTCTGAAGCTTCCGCGCGGCGTACTTGCCGTTCGCCATAGTGGAGCGAAGTACCTACCCGAGCTACTTAAGGCTCCCTTTTCGCCGCCGTGTGCGGGGTATTCACGAACGCGACGGCGGATTCCGGCCGCGGCGCAACTCGCTCGGACCGGGAGGCGTCGCGCCCGTGTCGTCTCCGAACCCTCTTGTACTTCGATACTGTATCGGCCGAACATGGCAAACGCATCGTCCGAGGGTGCCGCCGGAGAGCGCGAACGCCCGGCACAGCAATCCCCATCGTCCTCGCTCGGGTCGTCGCTGCTCGCCCGAGCGGTCGGCTTCGTCGTCGCTATGTTCGCTATCGGCTTCGGTATCGACATCCTGATCGTCCCGCTCATCGGCGACAGCGAGATGATCCAGGTCATCATCGCGATCTTCCTCTGCCTCGGGCTGATCACCATCCTCCTGACGGTGCTCGCAGGCGTGCTGGCGCTCGTCCGCCGCGTCCGGCGCTGACCCCGACACGACCGACCGTATCGCTCCCGACCGACGCCGCTCACCGTTCTCCCGTCCTCGACTCGAAGAGGTGTCCGACCCGCGTGCTGTCGCCCGACTACGTCAGTTCGACGTCGTCCACGTCGTAGTGCCGTTCGGCGAGCGTCCGGGCACGGTCGATGGTCCGACCGTCCGTCCCGATGGCGACGCCGCGGTCCTCGTCGGCCACCTCGACGTACGCCACGCGGTCGTCGTTCTCACTGATGGTGACGTGGTAGACCGCTGCCGGCGCGAACGCGTTGGCGACGAACGCCTCGGGCGTGTCGGCGTCCTCGACGAGTTCGACACGGCGGCCGACCTGCCGTTCGACACGCTTGACGTGCCGGCCGTCCGGCCCGATGGCCTTTCCCATCTCGCCGGGTGGGACGACGAACACCAGTCGTTCGTCGTCGACCAGACAGTCGCGGGCCGACACGTCCGTCTCGTCTTCGAACAGCGTGATGTAGCGCAACGCCTCGTCCGACAGCGTGACACGCATCTCAGTCGGCGCTCTCCGATTCCGTCCGCGACCCCATCCGCAGCGTCACGTCGCCGGTGCCCAGTTTGATGGGCTTGCCGACGATGACGTTCTCCGTCACGCCGTCTAAGTCGTCGACTTCGCCGTGGATGGCGGCGTCGAGCAGGTGGTTGACCGTCACCTCGAACGCCGCACGCGCGAGCACCGAGTCCTTGTTGCCGGAGATGCCGTGCCGACCGATGGACTCGATGGTACCGGGGTTCGTCATCATGTCCGCGACCAGCATCAGGTGACGGATGTTGACGTTACCCAGCCCCTGTTCTTCGAGCGTGTTCATCGTCTCGTTGATGATGGTCTCGCGGGCGGCTTCGACGCCCAGTTGGCGGTATATCTCGTGGATGTTGTTACACGTCGTCCGCGAGCCGTCGACGCCCTCGATGTCCAGTACCTTGCCGAAGGCGCTCCCCTCGGTGTAGAGGACGAACTCCTCGTCGTCGGTGTCGGGGTCCTCGGTCTGCTCCTTGCGGATGACGACGCGGGAGACGTCGCCCAGCCCCTTGAAGACGATCTCGCGGAGCTCTTCGACCAGCTGGAGCAGGCCACGATAGGACGGTTCGTCGGGGCCGAACTCGATGGTCGCGTCGTCGGGTTCGACGGCGTCGACGTCGAGTTTCGACTCGATGGTCTCGGCGATCTCGCCGGTGATCTCGGCGGTCGTTCCCGCCGTCGGCCAGCGCTCTTGGAGCGTCTCCCCGTTGAGGTCGATGCGGACGAGCATGTCCGCGACGTTCGTCGAGACGTCACCGAGCGCGAGGATGCGTGTCGCCTCGATCTGCCAGACGACCTCGTGGGCCGCGTCGCGTTCGGTGTACTCCTCGCCGGTCTCTTCCATCCGGGTCTCGACGTACTCGGGGTCGACGAACACCTTCATCGTCGGGGTGTCCGGCGTCTTCCGGGCGTCCACCAGCTCGATGAGGCGGGGAAGCCCCTGCGTGACGTCGATCTCCGCGACGCCCGCGTAGTGGAACGTGTTCATCGTCATCTGCGTCCCCGGCTCACCGATGGACTGTGCGGAGACGGTCCCGACGGGGTCGAGCGGGTCGACCCGCGTATCGAGGTAGCGCTCCTCGACCGCTTCGGCCACCTCGATGGCCGTCTCACTGTCCGTGATGTCCTTCTCGTCGAGGACGGCGTACACCTTGTCCTTCAGCCGTCGCGGGAGGTCCGAGCCCTCCACGACCGTCTCGATGTCGTCAGTCGCTGCCATCAGTCGTCACCTGCGATGAAGCTGTCCATCTGTTCGGAGAGGTTGGTCTGTGTGTCGGTGAGGAACTCCTCACCCTCGTCGCCGAACTCGGCTTCGAGGACGGCGTCGGCGATGCCGTCGACGTCGATGTCGTTGTCGTCGTCCGACGAGACCTTGACGGGAGAGGTCCCGTCCTCGCCGAACTCGAACTGTACGATGGTGTCGCTGGTGTCCCGCACCGTCCCGTCGTACTGCGTCTCCAACTCGGAGAGCGCGTTGATGAGACGCCGCTGGAGGTAGCCGGACTTCGAGGTCCGGACTGCCGTGTCGACCAGTCCTTCGCGCCCACCCATCGCGTGGAAGAAGAACTCACGCGGGCTGAGACCGGAGCGGTACGACGACTCGACGAACCCGTGAGCGTCCGCCGAGAGGTCGTCGCGCGGGAAGTGGCTCAGCGTGCGGTCCTCGTAGCCACGGTTGATGCGCTCGCCGCGCACTGCCTGCTGGCCGACACAGCCAGCCATCTGCGTGAGGTTGAGCATCGACCCACGCGCACCCGAGCGAGCCATGATGACCGCCGGGTTGTCGTCCTCGAGGAACTCGTCGGCGATGTCACCGGCGGAGTCACGGGCCTTCCCGAGCGTCTGCATGATCTTCATCTCCAGGGTCTCGTCGACGGTTCGCCCCGGCAGCGATTCGAGGTCGCCGTTCTCGAACGTCTCGATGAGTTCCGCGACACGCTCGTAGGCGTTGTCGATGGCCTCGCCGATCTGCTCTTCGGCCTCGCCGGGCACCGACTCGTCGTCGATACCCACCGAGAACCCGAAGTGCATGATGGCACGCATCGCCAGCGTCGCCACCTCGTTGATGAACATCCGCGCGCGCGTCGTCGAGTACTGCTTGCAGATGGTGTCGACGACCTCGCCGCCGAACGCACCGACGGCGTCCTCGTCGACGGTCCCCTCGACCAGTTCGCCGTCCACGATACGGACGGTGTCGCCCGTCGAGGAGGAGAACTCCAGTTCGAGTCCCGGCGGCAGCAGTTCCGAGAAGATGGTCCGACCGGTCCAGAACGGAATCCCGTCGTCGTTCTCGCCGTCCGGTTCGGGCAGTTCGTCGACCCGCGTCGCACGGAGCAGGTCGAGCGCCTGCGTCTCGTTGAAGTTCGGGTTCTCGTTGGTCAGCAGGTACGTCCCGCTGATGTGGTCCTGAATCGCCCCGATGATGTTCTCGCCCATCTTCGGCGAGAGGATCTGCTCTTGGACGCGCATCAGGACGCGCGCCTCCGCACGGGCCTCCTCGTTCTGGAGGGCGTGCATGTTCATCTCGTCGCCGTCGAAGTCGGCGTTGTACGGCGGACAGACGACGGTGTTGAGTCGGAACGTCTTGTACGGCATCACCACGACCTCGTGGGCCATGATGGACATCCGGTGGAGCGACGGCTGTCGATTGAAGATGACGATGTCGCCGTCGACGAGGTGGCGGTTGACCTCCCAGCCGGCCTCGACCTTCTCGGACAGTTCCTCGCAGTTCTTCTCGGTCACCTTCAGCCGACGCCCGTCCGGCCGCTTGACGTAGTTCGCGCCGGGGTGACCCTCGGGGCCGTTCTGGACGTAGCGGCGGGCCTCCGCGATGTTACGCTCGGTGACGTTCATCGTCTGGGTCATCTCGGTCGCGACACGGTCGGGGACACCGACCTCGTTGAGCGACAGCGTCGGGTCCGGCGAGATGACGGTTCGCGCCGAGAAGTTGACGCGTTTCCCGGAGAGCGAGCCACGGAAGCGTCCCTCTTTGCCCTTCAGCCGCTGGCTGAGGGTCTTGAGCGGACGGCCGGAGCGGTGACGGGCGGGCGGCGTGCCCGAAATCTCGTTGTCCATGAACGTCGTCACGTGGTACTGGAGCAGTTCCCACAGGTCCTCGATGATGAGCTGTGGCGCACCCGCCTCGCGGTTCTCCATGAACCGCTGGTTGATGCGGATGATGTCCACGAGCTTGTGGGTCAGGTCGTCCTCCGACCGCTGGCCGTTGTCCAGCGTGATGGAGGGACGGGCCGTCACCGGCGGCACGGGCAGGACGGTCAGAATCATCCACTCGGGGCGGGACTTCTCGGCGCTGATACCCAGCACGCGGATGTCCTCGTCGGGGATGTTCTCGAACCAGTCGCGGATGTCCGAGGGCATCAGCTTGTTCATGTCCTCCTCGGTGAGGTCGACGTTCAGCGCCTTCTCCAGGGCCTTGCGGTCGTCCGGTCGCGGCCGGAACTCACCGGAGAGGATCTCGCTGATACGCGAGGCGTCGATACCCGTCTGGTCGGCGACGTCCGAGGGCGACTGCGCCTCCCGGTCGACGTCACCTTCCTCCTCGTCACCGACGGGACGGCCCTCCATCGCCGCGGCGATGCGGTCGGTGTAGTCCGCCGCGAGCACGTCCTGGACCTCGTAGTACGTGGTCGGCTTCTCGTGGTTGATGTCGTACTGCTTCTCCCCGCAGTACGGACAGCGCTTTTTCTTTCTGGCCTGCCGGATGGCGGCCTTGGTGACGTCGTTGAGGTCGTCGCCGAGCTGGCGCGTCCGTTCGAGGTTGTTCCGGAACTCCTCGCGCTCGTCCTCGTCGAGACAGAGCCGCGAACACTCGCGGCACGTCCCGCGCAGCAGACGGCGGATGAGCTTCGAGAACCCGACGTGGATGACGGGGGCGGCCAGTTCGATGTGGCCGAAGTGCCCGTTACACGACCCGCTGTGCTTGCCGCAGGTCTTGCACTCCAGACCGGGGTCGATGACGCCCAGTCGCGGGTCCATCAGCCCCATGTCGATGGGGAACCCGTCGTCGTCGTAGGTGTCGGCCGTGATGACCTTCGTGGCCGACATGTCGCGGTACTCCTCGGGGTTCATCAGCCCGAAGCTGAGAGACCCGATCTCCTTGGGTGAGGAATTGACACTCATGTTAGACTGCGTCCTCCAGTTCGATTCGCGGGGCGATGCCCAGCGCCTTCATCTCGTCGAGCAGCAGTTTGAACGCGTAGCTCATCTCGACGCGGTGGATGTCCGTCTCCTCCTCGCAGTTCGGACAGTAGATGCGCCGTTGCTCGACGTTCTCGACGGCGGTCATCCCACAGTTGCCACAGATATCGATGTACTCGCGGTCGGACTCGTCGAGGAGGCGCTCTTTGAGCGCCATCGCCGCGCCGTGCCCGATGAGCACGTCGCGCTCCATCTCCCCGACACGCAGTCCACCCTCACGCGCACGCCCCTCGGTGGGCTGACGGGTCAGCACCTGCACCGGCCCGCGCGACCGCGCGTGAATCTTGTTCGAGACCATGTGGTACAGCTTCTGGTAGAAGATGACGCCGACGAAGATCTCGGCCTCGATGCGCTCGCCGGTGATACCGGAGTACATGACCTCCTTGCCCGCGGAGTCGAAGCCCTTCTCCTCCAGCGCGCTGCGCAGTTCCTCCTCGTCCTCGCCCTGGAAGGCGGTCCCGTCGACGCGTCGCCCTTCGAGCGCGCCGACCTTCCCGCCGAGCATCTCCAGGACGTGCCCCACCGTCATCCGCGACGGCAGCGCGTGCGGGTTGAGGATGAGGTCCGGAACCATCCCCTCCTGGGTGAACGGCATGTCCTCCTGTGGAGCGAGGTGGCCCACGACCCCCTTCTGACCGTGTCGGGACGCGAACTTGTCCCCGAGTTCGGGGATGCGCTGGTCGCGCACCGAGACCTTCGAGAGCTTCGAGCCGTCCTCGCCCTCCATCAGCGTCACCGTGTCGACGACGCCGTCCTCGCCCGAGCGCATCGTGACGCTCGTCTCACGGCGCTTCTGGGGCGACAGCCCGCCCATGTCGTCGGGCTCTTCGAGGAATCTCGGGGGACTCGTCTTCCCGAGCAGGACGTCGTTCTCGTCGACCACCGTCTCGGGGTTGACGAGGCCGTCCTCGTCGAGGTGCGTGTACGCGTCCTCGCCGCGTGCGCCACGGACCTCGTCGGAGGGAATCTCGAAGCGGTCCTCCTGCCCGCCAGGGTAACGCCGTTCCTCGCCCTCGTAGGTCCGGAAGAAGTGAGAACGAGCGAGCGCACGCTCGACCGACGCCTTGTTCATGACGAGCGCGTCCTCGATGTTGAACCCCTCGTAGCTCATCACCGCGACGGTGAAGTTCTGTGCGGCCGGCCGGTCGTCGTACCCGATCTGTTCGGTGGTCTGGGTCTTGACCATCGAGAGCTGTGGGTAGTGCAGCAGGTGCTGCCGGGTGTCCGGCCGGATGCGGTAGTTCGCGCTCGGCAGCCCGAGCGACTGTTTGACCATCCCCGACCCCATCGTGATGCGGGGCGAGGCGTTGTGTTCGGGGTACGGAATCATCCCGGCACCGATACCGAAGATGAGCTGCGGGTCGATCTCGAGGTGGGTGTGGTCCTCGCTGACCTCATCCTCGTCGACCGCGACGTAGATGTCCTCCTCCTCCTCGGCGTCGATGAACTCGATGGCTCCGGTCTCGACGAAGTCCTCGAACGTTATCTGGTCGGCGTCGAGCGCCTCGATGTCCTCCTCGTCGACGCGCGGTTCGCCGTCCTCGACGACGATGAGGGGGCGACGGGCACGGCCGGCGTCGGCGTTGACGATGACCTCGCCCGTGCGCTCGCGCACGGAGACGTTGACCATCTGGCTGACGTCGCCGCGACGGCGCGCCTGACGGATGTCGCTCGCGAGCTTGTTCGGGTCGGGGTGCGTCCCGACCAGGCTTCCGTTGACGTAGACTTTCGCTTCTCGTGACTGGCTCATGTTAGTCGTCTGCTGGCTGCTGGTCGAACGTCTCGATACCCGGGATGCCCTCGACGCCCATCGCCGAGAGCTCCCGTTTCAGACCCCGCTCGTCGGCGACGTCCTGACTGAGCTCCATCGCCTGCGCGAAGTTCTTGACGAGCCCACAGTTCGGTCCCTCCGGCGTCTCCGAGGGACAGATGCGACCCCACTGGGTCGCGTGCAGGTCGCGGGCCTCGAAGTGGGGCTGCGAGCGACTCAGCGGCGAGCGCAGGCGTCGCAGGTGAGAGAGAACTCCCATGAAGTCCGTCCGGTCGACGAGCTGACTCACGCCCGAGCGCCCACCGACCCAGTTGCCCGTGGCGATGGGGTGTTCGAGGCGCTCGGTGAGCACGTCCGAACGGAGACCGTCGAGACCGAGAGGTTCCGGTTGCGCATGTTCGCGCGTTCGAGCTGGTACTTCACGTCGCGTGCCAGCTTGTTCAGCGCGGTGCGGAACAGGTCACGCATCAGGTCACCGCTGACCTTCAGGCGCTTGTTGGCGTAGTGGTCCTTGTCGTCGGCGTCGCGCCGCCCGAGCGCGAGTTCGAAACACGCCTCGGCCATCCGACAGAGGTAGAACGCCTTGTTGAGGCGGACCTCCTCCTCGTCGATGCCGTCCTCGTGGAGGTGCGGCAGGAGGTACCGGTCGATGACGTAGTTGGCGCGTTTCAGCTGGTAGTTCTTCCCCTGGCCCGACGCGACGCGTTTCCCGAGCGTCTCGATAGCCTCCGGGGTCGACTGGACCTCGGCGGCCTCCAGGTTCTCCAGCATGAACTTCACGATTTCGGGGTCGTCGCTGACGCGGTGGACGATCTCCTCGTCGGACTCCACCCCGAGCGCACGCACGAGCGTGACGAAGTTGATGCTCCCCGAGACGGAGGGGAACGACACTTCGAGCAGCCCCTCGCGGTTGCGCTCACAGAGCACGAGCGCGCGGTAGCCACGACGCTGACTGAACGTCTTGGCGACCTGGATGTCGTCGCCGTACTTCGTGTCGTGTTCGGCGAGGATCTTGTTCGGTGCGAGGTCCTCCGAGGTCATCAGCACGCGCTCGGAGCCGTTGACGATGAAGTAGCCACCGGGGTCGGCGGGGTCCTCACCGATCTCGACGAGTTCCTCGTCGGAGAAGCCGTGGATGTTGCACTTCGAGGAGCCGACCATGATGGGCATCCGGCCCACCTTCGTCTCGGCGGTGTCGACGACGTGCTCTTCTTCTTCTTTCCCCCCACGGATGATGGTCATCTCCATGAACACCGGCGCGGCGTACGTGATGTTCCGGAGGCGTGCCTCCTGTGGGTACAGCAGTTCCTCACTGCCGTCCGCCTCACGCACGCGCGGCGTCGTGACACGGACGTCACCGAGTTCGACGAAGACGGGTTCTTGCCCCTCCTTGTCGCCGATGTCGGTGTCGATGGTCTCTTTCTCGTCGACGACCTCCTGCATCCCCCGTTCGAGGAACGCGTTGAACGACCGGAAGTGGTGTTCTGCGAGGCGGTCACGCGAGAAGTACTGTCGAGAGATGGTGCGGCGGTCTGCCCTGTTCATTCTATAACCAGTCGATAGACGACGGCTCGCTCTGCTGTTCGTGATTCGCGGTCGATACGGATGACGTCACCTACCTCCACGTCCAGTTCGCGGAGCGGTGGGTCGCGGCGCTTGATTTTCGGCAGGTCTGTGCGGTCGATGTTGTACTCGTCCAGCACCCCTTCGAGTTCCTCCTCCTCGACGATGGTGTGCTCGGGAACGAGATTGTGTTGGCTTGCGTCTACCATGTGTTCCTGACGGTGGAGAAAGCTATCACGAGATACTACAGCGGGTTATTCGGCCGGGGGACAAAACGCTTACTATCCACGGGAAGCACGGCTGTCGCCGTGCCGTCAGGCACTGCCTCTTCCTTCGCCACGAGGGAACGTTAATCTGTCCCTCTGTCGGGCGCTACCACAGGTACAGGAGCGAACGTTTGGAAAGTCTTAAATGTATCTCCGGGTTACGAGTGAGTACAGGGTGCCCGGGTGGTGTAGTGGCCCATCATACAACCCTGTCACGGTTGTGACGCGGGTTCAAATCCCGCCTCGGGCGCTTCTCTGATTTCAACGCGATGAGCGGCACCGCTGCTCGGTGGTTCCAAACCGGTGCGCTGATTGTACGCACCCGGTGAGTCTGGTCCAATATGAACAGTAAGGACGTCGGGGATACGACCGAAGCGACCGTTTTAGCTCGCCTGATGGCCAGTGGGTACTCGGTTAGCGTTCCGTTCGGGGACAACGACCCGTACGACCTCGTCGTGGAGGGGGACGACCGGTTCTACAGGGTCCAGTGCAAGACCGCTTGGCAGAACAAGACGGACACGATACGGTTCAACACCCACTCACAGACCACTCGCGACGGCGAGTACGACGAGAGGACGTACCAGGGTCGTGTCGACGCGTTCGCGGTTCGCTATCCACCCACCTCGGTGCTGTACTGGATTCCGATCGAGGACGCGACGACGCAGAAGATGGAACTCCGGTTCGAAGCCGAAATCGACCATCCGGCCATCAACTGGGCAAGTGAGTACGAGTTCGACGGGCCGATTCCACGAGACGGGCCGTGACGGTCCGGCGACTCGCTGTGACGTCCTTCTCCCGTGAGTCACCGACGCTCGAGTGGCACTCCGCTCACCGATACCGTTCGTGGACCGCCAACCCGTCGGCCTCCAGCACTTCGCGTTCGACCGGAATCTCTCTGTCCAGTCGTTCGAACACCTCCTCACACGGGATCCCCGGCGGGCCGTCGAACGTTTCGGCGGTCACCTGTCCGGAGACGCTGTAGACGACACCACCGAGGCCGGCGTACGCGATACCGGCCGCGCACATCGGACAGGGTTCGGTGCTGGTGTACATCACGGTGCGCTCGCGTTCGTCGGCGCTCATCTCGCTGCCGGCGCGGCGTGCGAGCGTCAGTTCGGGGTGGAGTGCGAGGTCGTCGTCGCTCGCCTCGCGGTTGGTCTCCTCCAGCACCACCTCGTCGTCACGGACGAGAACCGCCCCGTAGGGACCGTCGCCGCGGTCGCCGGCCTCGCGGGCGAGTTCGATGGCGCGTTCGACGTACTGCTCGTGGTCGGTGTCGGGAATCGACATGGGTCGACCACGCGCGCCGGGGAGTGATAGCTTGGGGTCGGGTCGGTCGTCGCCGGATTCCGAGGCGACGCGGTTCGTTCCGTCGCGTTCCGTCCCGCCGTGTCGCGTTCAGTCGTCGCCGTCGATGCGTACCCGGCGGCCACCGTCGCGGGCGGACTCGTAGGCCGCTTCGAGGACGGCGGTGACGTAGTAGCCGTGGCGGGCCGTCACCGGCGGTTCGGTGCCGTCGGCGACGGCGTCGACGAACGCCTCTATCTTCCCGCGTGAGCCCTCGTCGTCCAGCATCGGCGTCGTGGTCGTGTTCTCGGCGTCGACCTCGTGGAGCGTCCGTTCGTGCCAGCCCCGACCGTCGATGTACGTCGCGCCGTCGTCGGTCCAGACGTGGACGTGTTCGCGGACGGCTGCCGTGTCGCCCGAGACGGTGAGGTTGGCGACGGCTCCGTTCTCGAACCGAATCGTGAGCAGCGCGTGGACGTCGACGCGTTCCGCGTCGTCGGCGAACACCATCTCGGCGCTGGCCGACGTCGGTGGCGAGTCGGTGAACCAGAGGACGATGTCGACGAGGTGGCTGCCGGTGTCGTAGAGCTGGCCGCCGCCGCTGAGGTCGGGGTTCGCCCGCCAGGTGTCGTGGAAGTTCTCGTACCAGTCCTGGGTTATCTCGGCGGTGACGAGCCGCGGGGTCGCCTCGTGGATTCGTTCGCGGGCGGCGAGGTAGGGCTGTTCGTGGTGGCGCTGGAACCCGACCATCGTCACCGGCCCGCGGGTCTCCGCCCGGTCGAGCAGGTCTCGTGCGTCCGCGACGCTCGTGGTGAACGGTTTCTCACAGTAGACGTGGAGGCCGCGGTCCATGGCGAGCGAGACGTGCTCGTGGTGGAGTGCGTGGGGTGTCGTCACGACGACGGCGTCGAGGTCCACGGTGTCGAGCATCCGCTCGGTGTCCTCGAAGCGCATCTCCGCCGGGACGCCGAGCGCCGCACCCGCCCGCGAGCGACTGTCGGCGCTGACGTCCGCGAGGGCGACGAGCGTCGCTCGGTCGTCGGCGAGTATCTGCCGGGCGACGACGGTTCCCCAACCGCCGGCACCGATGGACGCGATTCGTAGCGGGGTTGCAGTCGTAGTCACGGGACTCGGCTTCGACCCACTGGACCATAATCCCTCACGCTCTCGCGTGTGACCCCCGTGGCGAACGGTCCGCTTCGCCGACCGGTCCCCTCGTCGTCGCCACACCTCCGTCGCGGTACCACCGGCCGGTCAGAGGCCGCCACCGACCGCCGCGCCAGCGCCGGCGGCGAGCAGACACCCCCCGACCATCGCACCGAGCGCGAGGAGTGCTCGTCGCCGTCCCGTCGCCGCGAGGTCGACCGTCTCGACGGCCGCCGCCGAGAACGTCGTGAACGCACCACAGCCGCCGACGCCGACGAGCAGGACGGTCGTCCCGTCCCGTGGGACGGCGAGCAACACGCCGAGCAGGAAGCTCCCGAGGACGTTGACGAGGAGGGTGTCGAGGTAGTCGCGTTCGACCCGCTCGCCGACCGCGTAGCGGGCGAGTGCGCCGACGACCCCACCCACGCCGACGAGGGCGGACGCGGGGAGCACGCTCGCGTCGACCACGGTCACGGACTCCCCTCGCCGGACCGTCCTCGGTTCCCGACGGTCCGGCCGGCGACGACGGCCGCCATTCCGACGCCGTAGGTCGCCCCGACGTAGGCCGCTGCCGCGGTCGGCCGGAGTCCCGCCGTCTCGACGGCGAACGTGCTGTAGGTGGTGAACGACGAGCAGAACCCCGTTCCGAGCGTCAGCGAGACGGCCGGCGACCGCTCGCGGGCGGTGAGCGCACCCAGCGCGAACGCCCCGAGTACGTTGGCGGCGAGCGTCCCCCACGGGAGGCGGCCGGGGAGCCACGCCGCCGTCTCGGGAACCGTGAGCGCGAGGAGATAGCGACAGACCGCGCCCACGAACGCCCCGCCGGCGACCAGCGCGAGCGCCCGACCTCGTTCCATCGCCTCCGGATAGTCGGGCGGCTCCTACTACCCTTTCGGGTCGGTGCCGTCCGCGTTCGCGTCGTCTCCGTACTCGTGTCCGGGCTCGTCGTCGCTCGTCGCAACGTCGACTCGTGGGCTGGCACCGCCGTGAGGGGTCAGTCGCTCCCTGACGCGAATCGCGTGGACGCCCTCCGTCGCGTCGTCGACGACCATCGCGTCGCCCGGTCGCTCTGGCATCCGTGCCTCGAAGTCGTCGCCGACGTACGTCGGCCGCGTCTCGCGGAACGCGGCGAGGTCCGCCCGCCCCGTCAGTCGGTGCATCACGACGAGGTCGGACTGCGAGACGGCGACGTCCGGGAGGGCGCTGGGGCGCTGGGTCGCACAGACGAGGCTCACACCTGGGGCCCGCCCACGCGTGAGCAGTCGGCGAAGGGCGCTCGCCGCGACGCCCTCGAAGGCGACGTGCGCCTCGTCGACGAACAGCCACGGGAGTCGGTCGACCGTCCCGTCGAGTCGCCCTCGATAACACCGACTGGCGACGGCGAGACAGACCGCGTTCGTCGCCGCGTCGGGAAGCCCCGAACAGTCGAGCACGGTCGCTTTCGGTCCGGCGAGGTCGGGCGTCGCGCCGTCGAAGACGTCCCACGACCGTGCGAGCGCGAGGTGGTTCTCGGCGGCTACCCGGACCGCATCCGGGGCGTCCTGCTCGCCGACGGCGTCGACCATCCCGGCGAGCGTCGTCGTCTCGCTCGCCACGCGCCAGACGAGCGCACCGACCGCGCCCGTCGGGTCCAGTCCGAGCAGCGAACACCACGCCCGCGGGTCGAGCGCGTCGGCCCCGACCCGTGGCTCGACGACCCGCGCCGGAACCTCGTCGGGGGCGTCGGCGAGCGTGTCGAACGCGCCCATCGGGTCGACGAGTATCGGCGCGACGCCGTCGGTCCGGGCCGCCTCTTCGGCGAGGACGCCGAGCGTGTAGGACTTCCCCGATCCGCGTTTGCCGACGACGAGCGCGGCGTGTGGACCGCCGAGGTCGACACCCACCTCCTCACCGGGACTGCCGTCGCGGGCGCGGTACGCACCGAGGTGGCCGACCGGGCCGAGACCGTCCGTCGAACCGAGAACGTGCATGGCGGGTGCTGGTCGCGGCCTCCGGTTTCAACCCTCGGCGACCCCCGTCGCTTCCGGCCGTCGGTCGGCGGCCGGGCCGCCGCTCGCTCTCCGAACGTTCAAGTACCGTGACGGGACCACGCCGGCCCATGTTCGACCGGTTCGACACGGACGCCGTCCACGAACAGTTCGCTGACCTCCGCGAGGACGAACGCGCCATCGAGGGGTTGCCCATCCGACTGGTCATCGCGCTGGTCGTCGGCGTCGCCTCGCTCAGCGTGATGATGCAGATGCTCTCGGGGGTGTCGGGACTCGCCGTCACCGAACTCGACACACAACCGGAACCCGAGGTGGTCACGCCCGGCGACCAGACGGTCGACGTCCGCGTCGTCACTCCGGAGGGTCGCCCGGTGGCCGGTGCGACGGTCGTCGCCAAGGCCGACACCGCCCGCCTCGACGGTATCGCCACCGCGGAGACCGACGCGGACGGGACGGCCACGTTCGACCTCGCGCCGACGCTCGGTCCGAACCAGGCCGACGGGACCGTCGTCTTCGAGGTGAAACCGCCCGCGGGAAGCGAGTTCGTCGACCGGCGAGCGAACACGAAACTGCTGGTCGTCGCGGAACGCTGAACGAGAAACGGTGGCCGGACGGCGACGAGTGACTACCGCCGGCCCTGGAGTCGCTCGTCCCAGTCGAGCCACTCGTGTTCCCAGCCGTGTCGCCGCGAGGCACCGCGCTGGGCGTGTTCGCGGTCCTCTCGGAGGGTGCGGTTCCGTTCGACGGTGTCGGCCTGCTCGCCCTCGACGAGCATCGGTTTGAACAGGACGGGGCCGTGGCGTTCGAGGACGCGACTGCCGGGGCCGACGGTGACGAGCGACTGACTGCCGCCACCCTGGGGCATCACGAGTCGGCCGTCGTCGGCGAGCTGATTCACGAGCGCCCGCGGCGGTTCGATAGCGGCCGCTTCCAGGAGGACGCAGTCGTAGGGGGCGTACTCGGGGAGCCCGTGCATCCCGTTTCGCTTGTCGACGAGCACCTCGCCGTAGCCGGCCGATTCGAGGTTGCTCCGGGCCTCGTACACCAGCGGTCGAGTGATGTCGATTGCGTGGACGTTCGCCGCGCCGGCGATTTCGGCGACGACGGCCGTCGTGTAGCCGACGCCCGCGCCGACGACGAGGACGCTGTCGCCCTCGTCGGGCGCGAGCGCTTCGAGGAGCCGAGCGGCCGTACTCGGGGCGAGGACCGTCGTTCCGTGGTGTTCGTGGGCGCGGTCGGCGTACGCGCTGTCCTCGTCGCCGACGAACTCGTGGCGGGGGACGTCGCGCATGGCGAGGCCGACGGCGTCGCTTCGCACGACGCCTTTCGCCTCGTATTCGAGGCTGTCGACCATGTCCTCGCGGAGGACGTCCGGTTCCATGGCCGGATTCGGGGTTCGAGCGGTAAATATCGAGCGGCTATCGACCGACGACCGCCCGGTCGTCGAGCCCCGGAATATCGACGACCGTCGCCTCGCCGTACCCGGATTCCTCGACCAGCGAGACGACACCGGCCCGGTCGTGGACGCTCGCCGTCCCTTCACGGGCGAAGGCGTCGAGCGCCGCGAGCGTGGCGTACCCGTCGTCGCCCGTTTCGGCGACGGGTTCGACGAAGACACACGTCGGAGCGGCCGCCCGAGCGTTCCGCAGGACCGTGGTCGCCCCGCCCTCGTCCAGTCGGTACAGGACGCCGACGCCCGCCACGAGGTCCGCTTCGGGGAGCGAGCATCCCGAGTCTGCCGGGTCTCCCCCCCGGAGCGTCACCGACTCGTGTTCGAGTCCGGCCCGTGACGCGTCGACCCGTTCGGGCGTGTCGACGAGCGTCACCTCGCGTCGGCGGGCGGCCACCTCGACGGCGTGGGGTCCGGGCGCGTCACCGACCAGCACGACGGACTCGGCGTCGGGTGCCTCGCGGAGCATCGCCGTGACGGCCCCACGGACCTGCGCCTCGGGACGGGCCGCACGTGCGCCCAGTTCGTTGCGTGTCCGGTGTTCGGAGCGCGGTGGGGACTCGCCACGGGCGGTCCCGGGGAACGCCAGCCACGCGTCGAGGCGGTCCAGGTCGTGTGAGAGCCGACCGATGGAGCGCACGTCGGTCTTCGTCAGGATACCGAGCATCCGGTTCGTGGGCTGGTACTCGCCGCCGACGTCCTTCAGGAACCCCCGGTCGGCCAGCGCCTCGACGAGCAGGTCGGCGGCGTGCGGGTCGATCCCCGTCTCCTCGGCCACGCCCTCGGCGGTTCCCGTCGTCGTCGCCAGCGCGTCGAGGACGCCGGTCCGACGGGCGGCGTGACACAGCAGACGTTCGCGGTACTCGTCGGTCCCGAGGTCCCGTGTCGGCATGACTCGGCGTTCCGCGGCCAGCGAGAAAACCCTGTCCGAGTCGCCGCGGCGTGGTGGCGTGGTGGCGTGGTCGCTCCGGTCAGCCCTGCATCGGGACGAACCGGACACGACCCTCCGTCCGGCGGGACACCGTGCCGTCCTCGTTCTTGTCGAGGACGACGAGTTCCTGAACCGCCTCGCCGACCGGTGCGACGAGTCGCCCGCCGGGTGCGAGCTGGTCGACCAGCGCGTCGGGCAGTTCGGCGGGGGCGCACGTCGCGTAGACGGCGTCGTACGGGGCGTGGTCGGCCCACCCCTCGCGGCCGTCGCCGGTGCGGACGTGGACGTCGTAGCCGAGCAGCGACAGCGTGTCGCGGGCGCGGTTCGCCAGGCTCTCGTGGTACTCGACGCTGTAGACGTGCTCGTCGCCGACGAGTTCGGCGGTGACGGCGGCGTGGTAGCCACAGCCAGTCCCGACTTCGAGCACGCGGTCACCCGGCGACAGCGCGAGGTGGTCGGCCATGATGGCGACCATGTGCGGGGCGCTGACGGTCTGGTCCTCGCCGATGGGCAGGGGTCGGTCGGTGTACGCCTGTCCCCGCCGGTCCTCGGGGACGAACCGGTGGCGGGGAACGCGGCGCATCGCTTCGAGCACCGACTCGCGCTGGATGCGCCCGCTGTCACGGAGCGCGTCGACGAGTCGGTTTCGCTCGTCGTTCCGGTCGTCGCCGTCGTCCGCGTCGGGGTCGCTCCCGTGGTCACTCATGCGACCGGGTTACCAGGCCGACCAGGCGTCGCTGGTCTCGTCGTCGCCGTAGACGCGCTTGATGTCCTTGGCGATGGCGTCGTCGCCGTCGTAGCGTAGTTGGTCCATGTCGGTGCCCGGCCCGACGGCGTCCGAGCGGAGTCGGATGGACTTGACGGTGAACTCCTCGTCGCCCAACTCGACCATCTCGCCGACGACGAACTCGTGGTCGCCCGGCAGGAGGAAGTCCACACTCCGGGTCCCGTCGTGGGTGCCGTCTTTCGGGTTCAGCGTGACGGGGACGGTGACGTTGTCCACGGCGCGGGTCCAGAACGTCTCGACGTCCTCTACGGGTGCGGACTCCGCGCGCTGTTCGTTCCCGAGGTCGAGGCTCGTGATGCGGACGGTCAGCAGCGCCTCGGGGGCGTCGACGATGAACTCCTCGCCGACGGCGACCCGCTCGGTCGGCGGGGCGTTGACGTGGGTCTTGAACGACTCGCCGTCCTGCGAGACGATGACGGTGCGTTCGACCTCCTCCTCCTCTTCGATACGGGTCTTGTGCGTGTGGTCGCACTCCGTACAGCGGACGGTCAGCGTGTCGCCCGGCGCGAGCACCTCGTGGACGGTTTCGAGGTCCGGCGAACAGGCCGGGCAGGACACGGCGACCTGCTGTGTGGGTTCGCTCATACTCCGGTTTCCCGGTCGGGACGTAAAAGGACGCGGTCACACGACGGTTCGTGGGATTCGCCCGTCGGGCCGGTGACTCGACTCAGTTCGGGGTCGGAAGGTCGATTTCGTCTCCATCGGCGTAGACGGTCGGATTCCGGACGATGCCGTCGAGGTGGAGCGGTGCGTCGGTGTCGCCGCCGATGCCCGCGTCGTCGCCGATAGCGATGTGGACCGTGCCCGCCGCCTTCTCGTCGAGTAGGACGGAGCCTACCAGTTCCGTCACGGCGACGTTCGTCCCGATACCGAGTTCCGCGAGGTTGTACGCGTCCCGGCCGACCTGTTCCGCACCGGTCTCGACCTGCTGGCGGACCTCGTCGTCGGAGATGTCGGTGACGTAGCCGTCTTCGACCTCGAAGCGCAGTTCGCGGCCGTCGAGACGGCCGTAGGGCATCATCGTCCCGTCGACGACGTACGTCCCCTCGACGGACTCCGGGCTGACGAACGTCTCTCCCGCCGGGAGGTTCGAGAACTGGCCGGCCTCGTGGACGATGCCGGTGTCCTGCATCCACTCCCGGTCGCCGGGGTGGAACGTGATATCCGTCCCGTTGGGGGCGGTGACGCGGACCTCCTCGGCGTCGGCGACCTGCTCGTAGGTCTCGCGCGTGTGGCGCTCGATGGCGTCGTAGTCGGTGTCTAACCCCGTCGTGAACACCTCCTCGGTGATGCCTGGGAGCGTCGCACCGCGTGCGCCCGCCGCGCAGGCCGCCGACCGGGCGCGGGTGTGGCTCAGGCTCTTCGAGGTCGGTGCGAGGAAGACGTCGGCCTCGCGCATCGCGGCCGCGACGGCGGCCGGTGGCTCCTCGCCGTGTTGCTCGCCGACCGGGTAGCGGACGATGCTCACGTCGTCCGCGACGGCGCTGGCGGCGTCGTACAGCGCCTCGCCGATGGGTTGGCGTCTCTCGTCGGTGACGACGAGACAGGACTCGTCGGCCCCGAGCGCCATGCACTGTTCGATAGCCGTCCTCGCGGGGGCTGTGAGGTCGCTCATGGCTGGGGATTGCCGACCGTCGGAGTTAGTCCTTCTCACATCGGTCCTGTCTCCCGTCTTCGGCCGGCGGAGCACGCGCCCGTCGCCCCGCCAGTGGCTGCCGGTATTGACTCGACTCCGAGTGAATCTCGGCGCTTTGAGGGTGGTAGCCACGGAATAGTTATGAGCCGCGACGGGGCACCTTCGACCATGATACGAGTGGGCATCAACGGCTACGGCACCATCGGGAAGCGCGTCGCGGACGCCGTCGCCGCCCAACCGGACATGGAGCTGGTCGGCGTCGCCAAGACGCGCCCGAACTTCGAGGCCGAGACGGCGGTTTCGAAGGGCTACCCGCTGTACGCCGCCATCGAGGACCGCCTCCCGCTGTTCGAGGAGGCGGGCATCGACGTCGCCGGGGGCGTCGAGGAACTCGTCGAAGCCAGCGACGTAATCGTCGACGCCTGTCCCTCGGGTATCGGCGCGGAGAACAAGGCGCTGTACGAGGAGTACGACACGCCAGCGCTCTACCAGGGTGGGGAGGACGCCGACCTCGTCGACGTCTCGTTCAACGCTCGCGGGAACTACCAGGAGGCCGAGGGCGCGGACCACGTCCGCGTCGTCTCGTGTAACACGACCGGCCTCTCGCGTCTGCTCGCGCCCCTGCAAGAGGAGTACGGGGTACAGAAGGCCCGCGTCACGCTCGTCCGCCGTGGCGGCGACCCGGGTCAGACCGGTCGCGGACCCATCAACGACATCCTGCCGAACCCGGTCACCCTGCCGAGCCACCACGGCCCGGACGTCAACACTATCTTCCCGAGTCTGAGTATCGACACGCTCGGGATAAAGGTGCCGGCGACGCTGATGCACACTCACTCCGTCAACGTCCAGTTAGAGGAGGTTCCCACGGCCGAGGAGGTCCGCGACCTGCTGGGTGCGGAGTCGCGTCTGTTCCTCGTCCCCGAGAAGTACGCCATCGACGGCGCTGGGAAGCTGAAGGAGTTCGCCATGGACCACGGCCGACCGCGCGCGGACATCTGGGAGAACTGCATCTGGGACGAGTCTATCTCGATGGAAGGGGACGACCTCTACCTGTTCCAGGCCATCCACCAGGAGTCCGACGTGGTCCCGGAGAACGTCGACGCCGTCCGTGCCGTCCTCGGCGCGGCCGACCGCGACGAGTCGATGGCCCGCACGGACGAGGCGATGGGCATCGGGTTCTGAGACGGCCTCGCCCGCCGACCGCTCTCGTCGGCCGTCGTCACCGATCGTCTCGTCGCCGAAGCTGTCACTGCGAGGACTCGCTCGTTCACGACAGGTGTACACAGAAAGTTCATGTGTTGGAGATTCTTCCTAGTGGGCATGGGACCTCGTGACAGGGACGACCGCGACCCCTTCGACGACATCTTCCGTGAACTCAGTCGGATGATGGACGACATGATCGGAGCGGACATGGGGGTGGACGTCCACACCGCGGCGGACGCCGGGTTCGGCGACGACGTGCACATCACCACCGAAGAGGACGACGAGCACGTCTACGTCGTCGCCGACCTTCCGGGCGTCGAGAAGGAGGGAATCGACATCAAGTGCGACGGACGGACGCTGACCATCGGGGCCGCGAGCGACCGTCGACAGTACGAAGAGCGCCTCCGCCTCCCGACGCGCGTGGACGAACACGGTGCGAAAGCGACGTTCAACAACGGCATCCTCGAAGTGACGTTCCCGCGAGCGGACTCCGCCGACATCAACCTCGACTGACCGGGGGACGCGCGACTTCGTCACTCGACGGCACTCTCACCCCGGCGAGCGGCCGCCGCGCTCTCGGTAGTGTGACGAACGGTCCATGTCGCTCGACGTCGTAGCACGCCGTATGGCTCTCGCACACCAGCTGCTGGACCTCCTCGTGGCGGGCCTGCTCGCCGGTATCGTGACGTTCGTCCTCCTCCCCATCGTGGGGCAGACGGGGTTCACCGTCGCCCTCGTGCTGTCGTGTCTGTACTACTTCTCGCGGAACCCGTTCGGGAGTTCCCCCGAGCGTGGCGTGGAGTACAACGAGTACATCGACGACCTGTACGACCGCGTGTTGCCCTGAGTGGGCGTCCGACGGCGTGTGGACGCTCGACGTCGGAGACGCGGTAAATGGTGGCACCGACTGAACGCTTTTCCCCGGGCGAACGCTCCCCACGAGGTATGAGTAGCACGAGGGCCGACCGATGAGCGAGGAACCGGGCAGCGCGCTCGACGGTCCGGTGAGCGACACCGACCGTGCGTACACGGTCCGCCTCGAACTGGTCGACCAGCCGGGAGAGCTGTTGAACGCGCTCCGACCCATCGCCGAGAACGGCGGGAACCTGCTGTCGGTGTTCCACGAGCGCGGCCATCTGACACCGCGTGGCCACATCCCCGTCGAGGTGGACCTCGAAGCGACGCCCGAGCGCTTCGAGCGCATCGTCGACGCCCTCCGCGAGAACGGCGTCAACGTCGTCCGTGCGGGTGCGGACCGCTACGGCGAGCAGTTGACCGTCGTCCTCGTCGGTCACCTCGTCGACACGGACCTCTCGGATACGCTCTCACAGCTCGAACGTGCGACGAGTGCGACCGTCGCGGACTTCTCGCTGCGCCTCGCCCGCGAGGAGGGCGACAGCGTGACGAGCGCGCGGGTCCGCCTCGACGCGGAGGCCGGAACCGGCCGCGAGGTGCTCGACGCGCTCCGCGAGGTGGCCGCCGAGAAGGAACTCACCGTCGTCGAACCCCTCGTGGAGGTGTCGCCGTGAGACTCGCCGTCGTCGGGGCCGGCGTGGTCGGACGCGCCGTCGTGGACCTCGCGGCGTCGTACGGTCACGACGTGGTGGCCGTCGCGGACTCCTCGTCGTCGGTGGTCGCCCCGAACGACGAGACGCTCGCCCCCGACAGCGTGCTCGCGCGCAAGTCCGAGGAGGACGTGGTCGGTGACGACGCGCCCGAGGCGGCGCTCGACGCCGACTACGACGTGCTCGTGGAGGCGACGCCGACGACGCTCGGCGACGCCGAACCGGGCTACGGTCACGCGGTGGCGGCGCTCGAACACGACCGACACGTCGTGCTGGCGAACAAGGGGCCGGTCGCCGAACGGTACGACGACCTGCGAGCGGTCGAACACGACAGTGCCGGGCGCGTGCTGTTCGAGGCGACCGTCGGCGGCGCGATTCCCGCCGTGACGACCATCGACGACCTCGGGCCGGCCCACGTGACGGCCGTCCGCGGCGTGCTCAACGGGACGGCCAACTTCGTCCTGACGCGGATGGCCGCCGAGGGACTGGACTACGAACACGTCCTCGCCGAGGCCCAGGACCTCGGGGTGGCGGAGGCCGACCCCTCCTTCGACGTGGAGGGAACCGACGCCGCGCTGAAGTGTGTCATCCTCGCCAACGTGCTCTACGGCGGTGGCTACTCGCTGGCGGACGCGGAGGTCGAGGGCATCGACGGTCTCCCGACCGAGTCGCTCTCGCTGGCCGCCGAGGACGGCATGACCGTCCGCCTCATCGGGAGCGTCGAGGACGGTGTGATTCGAGTCGGACCGCGTCTCGTCCCCGAACACGGGACGCTCGCGGTCTCCGGGACGCGCAACATCGTCCAGATAGAGACCGACCACGCGGGGCGACTGAACATCTCGGGACGGGGTGCCGGCGGCCCCGAGACGGCCACCGCCGTCCTCGCCGACGTGGGACGACTGTCGCGGCCGGACGACGCGTGACGGCCGGCGAAACTGCTATATAGCCGAGACGTTCACTGATACGGGAACAAAAACGCACCCCCTGCGGTCCGTGGTAGTACGTGCCAAACCGCACGACGGCGACGGGGTGGGCTGCAACGGGTATCGAAATGGTTTTATCCGGTTCAGGCAAAAGATTTCGCCACAGCGCATCTGCGCGTGGACCAATACATGGCAGACAAACCGCACCAGAACCTGGCCGTCATCGGCCACGTCGACCACGGGAAGAGTACGATGGTCGGGCGACTCCTGTTCGAGACAGGGTCCGTCCCCGAGCACGTCATCGAGCAGCACCGCGAAGAAGCCGAAGAGAAGGGCAAGGGTGGCTTCGAGTTCGCCTACGTCATGGACAACCTCGCCGAGGAGCGCGAGCGCGGGGTCACCATCGACATCGCCCACCAGAAGTTCGAGACCGACAGCTACCACTTCACCATCGTGGACTGCCCCGGTCACAAGGACTTCGTGAAGAACATGATCACGGGCGCGTCCCAGGCGGACAACGCCGTCCTCGTCGTCGCCGCAGACGACGGTGTCGCCCCCCAGACCCAGGAGCACGTCTTCCTCGCCCGCACCCTGGGCATCGACGAACTCATCATCGCGGTCAACAAGATGGACCTCGTCGACTACAAGGAGGACACCTACGAGGACGTCAAAGAGGAGGTCGGCCAGCTCCTCAAGCAGGTCCGCTTCCGCTCCGAGGACGCCACGTTCGTCCCCACCTCGGCGTTCGAGGGTGACAACGTCTCGGAAGCCTCCGAGAACACGTCGTGGTACGACGGCCCGACGCTCCTCGAAGCGCTCAACGACCTGCCGGAGCCCCAGGTTCCGACGGACGCGCCGCTGCGTCTCCCCATCCAGGACGTCTACACCATCTCGGGCATCGGTACGGTTCCGGTCGGCCGTGTCGAGACCGGTACGCTCGACATCGGCTCGAACGTCTCGTTCCAGCCCTCGGACGTCGGTGGCGAAGTCAAGACCATCGAGATGCACCACGAGGAGGTCCCGCAGGCCGAACCCGGTGACAACGTCGGGTTCAACGTCCGCGGCATCGGCAAGGACGACATCCGCCGCGGTGACGTCTGCGGTCCCGCAGACGACCCACCGACGGTCGCCGAGACGTTCCAGGCCCAGATCGTCGTGATGCAGCACCCGAGCGTCATCACGGCCGGCTACACGCCGGTGTTCCACGCGCACACCTCGCAGGTCGCGTGTACCATCGAGTCCATCGACCAGAAGCTCGACCCGGCGTCGGGTGAGGTCGCCGAGGAGAACCCGGACTTCATCCAGTCCGGTGACGCCGCAGTCGTCACCATCCGGCCGCAGAAGCCGCTCAGCATCGAGCCGTCGAGCGAGATCCCCGAACTCGGGAGCTTCGCCATCCGCGACATGGGTCAGACCATCGCCGCCGGCAAGGTCCTGAGCGTCGACGAGCGATAAGATGCAGCAGGCACGCGTCCGACTCGCGGGTACCAGCCCCGACGACCTCGACGACATCTGTGACGACGTCCGCGACATCGCGGACAAGACGGGTGTCGCTCTGTCGGGTCCGGTCCCACTCCCGACCAAGCGACTCGAAGTCCCCACCCGCAAGTCCCCCGATGGTGAGGGGACGGCGACGTGGGAACACTGGGAGATGCGCGTCCACAAGCGCCTCATCGACATCGATGCGGACGAGCGGGCGCTGCGCCAGCTGATGCGCGTCCAGGTGCCCAACGACGTCAGCATCGAGATCGTCCTCGAGGACTGACGCTCTTCTCGATTCTCTCTCTTTCAGCACGCCGACGAGCGACGGCTCCGTCGCCCGAACCGCCTGCGAGCGGCCCGCACACGCCTCACCGAAACAGAAGCTACAAGTACGCGACGGCGATACTCCAAAGCGCGGGCTCGTAGATCAGTGGCAGATCGCTTCCTTCGCAAGGAAGAGGCCCCGGGTTCAAATCCCGGCGAGTCCACTTCCCTTCGTTCACTACGTTCACTTCGGTCAGTGGACTCGCCTGACTCCCCCTCGCTCGTTGCACTCGCTCGCGGGAGTCCCGGCGAGTTTGTGGCGATTTGTCGTGAAACTGGGAAATATCAGAAGAATCAACACTTGCCTCGAGGCTGATGATTAGAGTTCTTTGCCATCTACTTCATTCGTGAATTTCTAACCAAAGGCACTGTTAATAGTCCCCTCTCAAATTAACTGAGAAATGGAAGTCGCCTCAGGTCCGCTTGTCGTGGCTGGCTTGGCAATTGATATAATAGGAGCAGGCGTAATCGCACTCCCTGATATCCCCCGAGTCAGGCAAGCACTGTGGTCTGAACGAGTTCGCAAAGGATTGCGCGAGATGGAAGGCAATGGGCTAAGAAACGACCAACCGGGATTCGAAGATATCTTGCAACTCCTTGAAGAATTCTACGGTGTAGAATTTTCAGATTCAGCGTGGGCGCTTCGAGTCGGGATGCACACGATGTCACGGTACGGCTTTGAATCAGTTTACGTGTTCACTGACGTTGAGAATCAGAACGAACAGATTGCGCTCGGGAAGGACTTTGGTAGCGACGTAGACTACAGAATGGTACGCAGGTCAATCAAGGAGCGCGCGGACAGGAGAGAGGCCGCTGTGAGGGTATTGGGATTCGTCTTGCTGGCCACCGGATTTCTATTGCAGATTGTCGGCAATTTCGTATAGCAGGCAAATCCAGTCACACGGCGCTATGTGCGTTATTTGGACTGTTAATCCCGCAGTGCCTCCACGGGCCGTTCGCTGGCCGCTTTCCACGCCGGATAGAGACCACTGACCAGACTCACGACGATACCGAAGACGAACCCGCCGACGAGGAACGCGCCGTTTCGGGGGACGAACACCACGTCGTAGGATATCTGTTCGACGAACGCGGCCAGTCCGATGGCGACAGCGCCGCTGAGGAGCGCCCCGAGCAGGCCACCGATTGCACCGAGGAGCGCCGCCTCCACGAGCAGCGTTCTGAGGACGTCCTCCTTGCTGACCCCCACTGCCCGGAGCACACCGATTTCCTGGCGGCGCTCGGTGGTGCTCATCAGCATCACGTTGAAGATGGAGACGCCGGCGACGACCAGCGAGATGGAGGCCAGCCCCAGGAGGAAGGCGTTGAGCAGGGCGAAGAACTCCGCGATGGTGGTGAGGATGGAGGAGAGCTCGAACACCGAGACACGCTCCGTGCGGGCGTTGAGCGACTGGCGAATCTCGGTCGCCGTCGCGGTGGCCGCGCTCCCCGACTCGGCCTGTACGACGACCTGATTGGGCTGGCTCTGGACGAACTCGCCGGGCGGGAGGACGACGGCGTTGTCCGGCTGGATGGGCGTGATGGTGTCGCTCTCGGCAAGGATGGAGACGACGCGGTAGCGGTTGCCCTCGATGTCGACGACGCTCCCCACCGTGAGCCCGAGCGTCTCGGCGACGTCCGACCCGACGATAGCTCCCTGTCGGTGGACCGCCGGGAGGGGACCGGACTGGGCCTCGAACAGTGCGCGTGGCTGCTCGGTGCCGTAGAGTTGCGCGAACGTCTGGCTGCCACCGGTCGAGACCACCCCGCCGTCGGTGACCAGCGGGACGACGGTCCCCCGGCCGCTCGCCGCGCGGCGTATCTCGCGGACGTCGCGGGAGGTGAGCACGTCGCTGCCGGTGTCGGCGTTCGGCGAGACGATGACCTGGTTGCCGATGCCGCCGAGTTCGTTCGTCGCCGAGAGCTGGAGGACCGTCCCGAAGATACCCAGCGTGGCGATGGCGAACACGCCGATGACGATACCGAGCGCCGCCAGCCCCGACCGGAGGCGGTTGCGCGAGAGGTTCCGCCGCGCCATCAGCACCGACGGGAGTCGGGTCATCGGTCGGTCGCCTCGTCGCGTTCGTCGGCGTCCTCACGACCGCCGTCGGCGCTCGCGGTGAAGCCGACGCTGCTCGACTCGTCGCTCTCGCTCGGTGCTCGCTCCCGGAGGACGCCGTCGACGAGTTCGACGGTGCGGTCGGCGAACTCCGTCACCAGGTCGTCGTGGGTGACCGCGACCACCGCGACGCCGTCCTCGCAGATACGGCGGAACTCCTCCAGAATCGTCGTGCCCGTCTCGCGGTCGAGGTTGCCCGTCGGTTCGTCCGCGAGGACGAGCGCCGGTCGGTTGACGAGCGCCCGAGCGATGGCGACGCGCTGTTTCTGCCCGCCCGAGAGCTGTGTCGGGTCGTGGTCGAGGCGTTCGCCCAGTCCGACGCGGGAGAGCAGGTCACGTGCGCGGGCTTCGGGGTCCTCGTCCGCGCCGTCCGTGTCGTGCCCATCGGTCGCCTCCGTCCCAGTGCCACCGTTCGGCGCGGCGCGTCGGCCGGTCGTTCCGGCGATTTCGCCGTCGAACAGCGTCGGCAGTTCGACGTTCTCGGTGGCGGTCAGCGTCGGGATGAGGTGGAAGTCCTGGAAGACGAACCCGATGGCGCGCTTGCGGGCGTCGGTCTGCTCTTCGTCGCTCAGGTCGGTGACGTCGCCGCCCTGGAGGTACTGCTCGCCGCGGGTGGGCACGTCGAGTAGCCCGAGCACGTTGAGCATCGTCGACTTCCCGGACCCGGAGGGGCCGACGACGGCGACGAACTCGCCGGGCCGGACGGTGAAGTCGACGTCGTCGAGCGCCACGACCGTCTCGCTGGCCGAGCGGTACTCCTTGGTGACGCCGCGCAACTCGACGACACAGTCCGTACAGGGTCGCTCGCGCTCGTATCCGTCGTGCTCGCTCTCGGCCGTCCCGGTGGCGTCGGCCCCGTTCGCGTCCGATTCGTCGGGAGTGGGGTCGGCGTCGCTCATCGGAGGCGGACCGCGATGGCGACGGCGGCGCTCACGAGCAACACGACGGCGAGGCCGCCGGCGAGACCGAGCGGGAACTCCGACCCGCCGTCGTCGCCGTCCTCGACGCCGTCGACCGGGAGGTCGACACGCTCGGTCCGTTCGACGCCGTTCACGGTGTAGGTGACGTCGACGGGAACGGTGCTCGCGTTCGCAAGGTCGACGTCCGCGGTGAGTTCGAACGGGGCGAACTCGCTGCCCGAGACGCTCCCGACGAAGTAGTCACGCTGTGGGTACGCCGGCGAGACGTACTCTGACTCGCCGACGCTGACGACGACGCCCGAGACGGTCGCGTCACCGGTGTTGCCGGCGTTCCCCTCGATACGGAGGACGCCGTCGGTCGCGGTGAGGTTGACGCCCGTCACCCGAATCGCGCCGGTCTGCGGGCGGTGGTCGTAGCTGGCGGTCTCGCTGCCGGAGTCGCCACCGACCGTGTACGTCGTCTCGAACTCGACGGTCCCGCCGGGTACCCGCGAGAGGTCGACGGTCACCGACTCGCTCGTGCCGGGCGCGAGCGTCCCGACGGCGTAGCGCTCCAGCGACGACCCGTCGACCGAGGACTGCACGACCACGTCGCGCAACGGCGCGTTCCCGAAGTTCGTCACCGTGACGGCGACCTGCGAGGGCGACTCGCCGCTCTCACCGTCGGCCTGTTGGGTCGCGCCACCGCCGGCCGCCGAGGGGTTCCCGCCGACGAGACTCCCGAGCTGTTCTTGGAGACCGCCACCACCGCCCTGCCCCTGCTGGGCCTGACTCGGCCGCTCGACGCGGACGCCGACGTCCTCCCGGAGTTCCTCGACGGCGAGCGTGCCGCTTGCAGTCGTCTCCGCACGGCTTCCGACCGCCGTCGTGTAACTCACCGTCGCGTCGACGGGCAGGTCGCCGGTCGAGTCGGGCGTCACGGTGACGTTGACCGTCCGGGTCGCGCCGCCAGCGAGACTGGCGACCGTCGCCCGCCCCGCGGCGTCGCCGGCCTGCACGTCCACGACGACGTTCCGGATGGCTTCGGTCGTCGGGTTCGCCACCTCGACGGGGATCTCGGTTGCGCTTCCGGCGACGGCCGACCCGGACTGGAGGCTGACGAGCGGTGCGGCGTCCTCGACGACGACGGTCAGCGGACGGGTCGCCCTGACCTCCGTGCCGGTCGCGTTCTCCCCGACGACGACGAGTTCGAGGTCACGCTGGCCCGATTCCTCGAACGTCGTCGTCAGCGGGACGGTGAGCGTCCCGCCCTGTGAGAGCGCACCGAGGGTCCGTGCGACGGCGAGGGTCTCCCCGTCGTCGACGAGGGCGACCCGGTTCAGCGAGACGGGCGAGGGACTCCCACCGGAGAGCGAGACGGTCGCCTCGACGGTCGTGGGGGCACCCACCGTGGGTTGGGCGGGCGTCACCGTCGCGTCGGTGATGGTCAGTCGAGCGGAGGGGACCTCCTGTGCGTCTGCGACGAGGGAGACGCCGGCACCGAGCGAGAGGACGAGAACCAGCGAGAGCGCGAGTGCGACGGGGGCCGAGCGACGGGTCATCGAATACCGACTATACCCGCCGACCGCGCAAAAGCGTGGCGACGATTCGGTTTCCTGACCCGCTCTCGCGGGCAAAATGGACCGGTTCGGATTTCGAGACTGTTCGGACGGGTCGTCGACTACTCCTCGGCTTCGAGTTCGTCGCCCCCCTCGTCCTCGTGGTCCGACTCGCTTTCCGCTCGGTCATCCGAGGCCGCTTCGTCGTCCTCGTCTTCCTCCACGACCACCAGTCCGCGGTTGTTGACCGCGTAGGCGTCGAGGCCCACCTCCGAGAGGAACTGCTTGTACTCGCGTTCACAGCGTTCGGCGCGTTTCTGCTTCTCGCTGGCGCGGTCACAGAGCTCCAGCAGGTCCTCGGGAACGTCGTTCTCGTGGACGATCCAGTGGTTGACGAGGTCCGAGAGCCGCCGGATGGGCGACGTGAAGTGGCCGTAAATCTCGAAGTTGAGCGCGTGGTGGCCCCCGAACGGGTCGTTCATGTACTTCGCTCGGGGCATGACGCGCATCACGGCGCGCTGAATCTTCCGCAACTGACGACCGGGAGCCTGTTCGAGCGTCGCGTTGACGGCCTTCCGGGGGTCGTCCCACGAGTCGCCGGGGATGGAGACGCTGTCGAGTTCCTGTATCTCGCGGAGCGCCTTGTCCCACTCGTCGGGAGAGGGCTGGGGGTGGACGCGGTACATCGCCTCGACGCCGCGCTGGAACATCAGGACGTGCGTGACGGCCTTGTTCGCCTTCAGCATGCACTCCTCGATGATGGTGTGCGCGCGGTCCCTGGAGGGGTTGAGGACGAGCGAGCCGTCCTCCTTGCGCTGTTCGTGCATCCGGTCTGCGACCTCGTACACCAGCGAACACTCCTCGTGGAGCGGTGCGTCCTCGTCGTCGAGGCGCTCCTCGGCCTGCGAGTAGGTGAGGCGCTCGTCGGAGTGGATGACCGACTTGTAGATGTCGATGGACTCGTAGCTGAGTGTCTCGCCGTCCAACTCCATCTCGACGGTGTGGGCCAGTCGGTCCTCGTTGGGGACGAGCGAACAGACCGTCTCGGCGAGCACCGGCGGTAGCATGTGGATGGTGTAGGCGGGGAGGTAGACCGTGTTTCCGCGCTCGACGGCCTCGGCCCACATCTCGCTGCCGGGGTGGACGTAGTGGCTCACGTCGGCGATGTGGACCCACAGGCGGTAGCCGTCCTCGGTGCGCTCGATGGAGATGGCGTCGTCGAAGTCCTGGGCGTCGATGGGGTCGGTCGTCCACGTCGTCAGGTCCCGGAGGTCCTTCCGGTCGTCCAGTTCGGTCCGGATCTCCGCCTCGACGTCTTCGGTGCGGGCTTCGGCCTCGTCGAGGACGGCCTGGGGGAAGCCGTCTCGAATCTCGAACTTCTCGAAGAGGTCCTCGCGTTTGTTCGAGAGGTGGCGAGCGAGTTCCTCGTCGATCTCGACCGGTCCCTGACCCTCCGCCGTGCCGGCCGCCGACTGCGCCGCTCGCTTCTCGTCGTCGGATTCCTGCTCGTTGTCGCTCATAGGGCGTGTAACGAGAGCGCGAAGTTAGGCGTGTCGGGGCTAGGTTTCGTCGGACGTTTTCCGAGTTTCGGGACGGACACTGCCAGCGTGACCATCTCGAAAGCCCTCTCTGGAGTTGGTGGTGTTGTCCAGACCTCGAAAGCCCTCACCGCGACGACTACCGGAAGACTCGCTTCGCCACCGGCGACAGAGTCGCCGGTTTCCGGCGGGACCGAAGGTCCCGCACAGCTCGACTTCCGTCGCCCCACTCGCTTCGCTCGCGGGACTCGCGTGATTCGTTGCGCGCTTCGCTCGCTTCACTCGCTCCAGTGCTTACGTCACCATGCTTCGCCCTCGCGGTTCGCCCTTTCAGTCCACCAGGGACCGGCGGTCCTGCCCTTCCCCGTTCCCGCGAGCCACGCGAGCGGGAGCCAGCGAGACGAGTGCAACGAGTCTCGTGCGAGTCGCGCGGCCTCACTGTCGTTCGGCACGCACTCCCGGCCACCGTGACCGCAACGGCTGGCCGCGCGTTCAGGCGCGGCCGACGGAGTCGGGTAGGTGCGGTGCGGTCGCTGGCCTCGGCGGACTGAAGGTTCTCGTGAGTGAGCCTCAGCGAGCGAACGAGAACCAGTGAGACGAGCGACGCGAGTCTCACGTGGGCGAGGGCGGTACGGCCGCGTGCCGACGCAAGCACCGAGCGAAGCGAGGCGCGCAGCGAGTCAGGTGGCCGTAGCGTCCGAGGGCTTTCGAAGTGGTGTCGTCTCAACCGTGTCCAGCAAGGGCTTTCGGGGTGGTGTCACCCTTCGCTGTGACTCAGTCGACGAGCTGGAAAACGGAGGCGACTCACTTCACCTCCCTACTTCGGTTCGAGCGACCCGTATCGCTCGACGACCTGTTCCTCGTAGCGCCGGAGGAACTCCTCCTGGCTCGTGCGCCCGGCCCGCTCGATGTCGACGAGGAGCGCTTCCAGTTCGGTCCGTGGCTGGTGACAGAGGTCACGGTAACACGGCTTGCAGAGGTGCTCGAACTCCTTGTCGGTACGCGACCAGCGGTCGCCCTCCTTGTCGTACTCGCGGGCGGACGGACGGTCCACGGTGGCTCCACAGGCGACACAGTCGACGCGGTCGGTGCCGCGCTTTCGCCAGCCCCACATTTCGTGTGTCACTACGTGCCCCGGGGCTTATCGCTTTTCGCTCACCGACCGACTGTCACCACCCCAAACACGTCGCCACACGGGCGACAGCGGCCGTCGAGCACACGACCTGGGCCGGTCGCCGCCTCGTCGCAGGACGTGTCGGGCGGTTTATGCCGACCGGCCGCGAGGTGCGAGTATGCAGGTGAAGTCCCGACATCACCTCCGGAGCGACGAGATACGGCGTATCACGGAGACGCTGGCCGACGGCCTCGGCGTCGATCTCGTCGGGGACTCCTTCGAACACGTCGAGTTCGAGGCGGCCCCGACCGACCTCGTGCTGGTCGACGGCGAACCGCTGATCGCGTACTACGGCGCGGACGGCGACGAACCGTTCCTCACCGTTCGCGGCGCGAACGAGTTCCCGCCCGAGAAGCGCGTCGTCACCGTCGACGCGGGCGCGGTGTCGTTCGTCTCGGGCGGTGCGGACGTGATGCGGCCGGGCATCGTCGAGGCCGACGACGCCATCGAAGCGGGCGACCTCGTGGTCATCGCAGAAGAGACCCACGGGAAGGTGCTCGCGGTCGGTCGCGCGCTCGAAGCGGGCGGTGACCTCGTCGGTGACTCGGGGAAGGTCGTCGAGTCGCTCCACCACGTCGGTGACGACCTCTACGCCCAGACGTTCTGAGCGACGGCCTCGCCCCGTTCTCGCGGTCGGCTCTCTCCCCTCTCGTTCGCGGCTCTCAGGCGACGCACTCCCCCTGGACTGTCACGTCCTCGCCGTCGGCAGTGACCGCGAGTTCGTCGACGGACGCGTCGGCCGCACAGGAGAGGACGGCTCCTCCGACGACGACGCCGTCCTCACCCTCCTCGCGGACCTCGACGAGGACGTAGCGACGCTCCTCGCCGGGGAGCGAACGGGTGAACGACGCGCCGGCGTCGACGTCGTACTCCTCGGTGGCGCGGACGACCTCGATGGGTCGAACGTCGAGGGTGTCGAACGTGAGCACCTCGTCGAGCGTCCGGTCGTCGAGGACGACGATGTCGGTCGACCCGTCCGACCGGTCGAGTTTCACCGCCTCGATGGGGCCTTTCGTCACCGTCACGGAGACGACGTACTCCCGCTCGCCGTCGTTCGTGAGTTCGAGACGGTTCACCTCGGGCGTCGGCGTCGGGTCGGCCGTCGACGCCTCGTCGGTCACGGCCGTCGTCTCACCCGCCGCGGCCTGCTCGTCGCCGCTCTCGGTGGCCGTGGTCTCGTCCATCGCGTTCTCCCCGTCCTCGGTCGGTGCCCCCGGTCCACCGGCCGCGTCGGTGGTAGTCACGTTCGACGCCTCGTCCGCCGGCCGGTTGATGTTGACGGCACTACAGCCCGCGAGCACGACCACCATCACCAGCGCTACCGCTACGACCGTCCGTTTCATTGTTGACATTATTCGGTGCGGAGGGGTATATCCCTTCTCCCCGGACTCGCCCGCTGAGAAGCCATCGCAGCGACTGCGAGGCTCGCCTCGCCACCGTTCACCTCGACTATTCGTTACTTCGCGACTGTCACGGGAACGCACCTTCCTGTCGTCCGCCCCGACGGCCGACCGTCGACCGGGCCGACCTCACGACTCGGGATAGGTCGGAAGCCGGGCCGACTGCACGCTGCCCTCGACGAACGGGAGGGCGACGACGTCGGCGGGAACCGGTTCCTCGGTCCCCTCGTCGTCCAGCACCCCCACAGCCGTCACGTCGCTCGTCGCGTCGAAGTCGACGTACGCGAGCGCGACCGGTGTCTCGTAACTCGGCCCCGTGGCCGCTCTGGTGACCTCACCGACCCGTTCGTCGCCGGCGAAGACGGTGTCGCCCGCCTCGGGCACGGACTCGGGTGCGAGACCGACCAGCCGTTTCGAGGGCTGCCCGACGTTCTCGACCTTCGAGACGACCTCCTGGCCGACGTAACAGCCCTTCTCGAAGTCCAGCGCGTTGCGCACGCCCGCGACGTTCGGGATACGTCCGGCGAGTTCGGTGTCGAACAGCGGCGTCCCGGCTTCGAGAGTGAGCGTCTCCCAGGTCCGGTAGCCGAAGGGGGCGGCGTTGTTCCCCCGGAGGACGAGCGTCTCGAACACCTCGTGGGCGGCGTCGGCCGCACAGATGACCTCGTAGCCGTCCTCGCCGGTGAGGCCGTCGCCCGCGACGACGGTGACGCCCGCGTCGCCCATTGACCCGCGGACGAACGTCAGCGCGGGTTCGGGCGCGCCGGCGTGGTTCAGGACGGACGCTATCTTCTCGGTGGCGTAGGGGCCGTGGACGCCGAAGACGCCGAAGTCGCTCGTGGCGACGCGAATCGAGACGTCCTGGATGAACGTGTTCTCGCGCCACTGCTCGGCGAGGGGGTCGGCCCGCTCGGGCGGACAGAAGACGAGCAACCGGTCGGCGGTGGTGTAGACGTAGAGGTCCGTCGTGATGCGGCCCTGTGGGTCGAGCAGGAGGGCGTAGACGCCGCGGCCGTCCTCGCTCGATACGCGGTTGGAGACGGCGTTGTCCACGAAGTCGACGCGGTCCTCGCCGCTCACTTCGACGACGCCGTAGCCCATCTCACAGACGCCGACGCCGTTGCGGACCGCACGGTGGGTCCGCTCGGGTCGGCCGTAGTCCTCGACGACACGGCGGCCCCCGACCGACCGGAACGTCGCCCCGTGGTCGGCGTGGAACTCCTCGATGACGGTCATGAGCGTGTGTTGACCGCCTCGAAGTAAGACGCCACCGGTCCGGCGAGTCGGGACGAGCGGCCGACCGGATTCCGGTCGTCGAGGGGACTCAGAGCCCGAGTCGGTCGAAGACGCGGTCGACCACGGACGTCCCGTCGTCGTCTCCCTCGTCGGCGTCCGGGACGACGCGGTCGGCGGGGCGGATGACGAGACGGCCGTCCTCGCGGGTCGTCGTGATGAGACCGTCGTCTTTCAGACTCCCCAGTGCCTCCTCCAGCGCGTCGATTTCGACGTCGACGCGGGTCCGCAACTCGAAGACGGTCATCCCTTCGCCACGCTCGACGAGGGCATCCAGGACCGACACCTCGGTTCGGTCGCGGTCCCTGAACTCCCGTTTGGCGCGCATACGACGGGGTAACACGGCGGCCGTCTTAACCTGTGGCGGTCGGGAGGGCGGCTAAGGAGTAGGCTTATGTGTCGAACGCGGTAGACAAACCCAATGGCGCTTACGTGTTCGCTCCTCGGGCACGCCTTCGACGACTACGAGGTCGTCCGTGACCGCGAGGAGCGCGGCAGTGAGGTGGTCACCCAGGTCCGGGAGGTCGCGGTCTGCGACCGCTGTGGTGCCGAGCGAACCCTCTCGGAGAACACCGAGGTGACGAGCATCGTCGACGCACCACCGCTCGACACCGACACGGACGACGCGGACGACGCGGAACTCTTCGCGCCCGGAGCGGACACGGAGACGACGACACCGGCCCGCGACGGGACGCCGACGACGCCCGACGTCGGCCCCGAGGCGGGGACGACCAGTCCCGACGAGGGGACGGCCGACGACCCGGTCCCCGACGAAGGGGCCGAACTCGTCGAGAACGACGGTCCGAGCGACGTCGGCGGTCTGGACGACACGACCGCCACGCCGGACGACGCGACGGTGGCCGACGGGGTAGCCACCACCGAAGCGGAGGACGTCACCGAGACTCCCGCGGCGAGCGAGCAACCGGCGGAGGCCGACGACGGTGCCGAGCGGACCTCGACCGACGGTCGGGACGCCGAGAGCTCCGACGACGCGGTCATCCTCACCGACTCGCCCGAGGAGCGTGAGTACGGGGAGTGGCCCTCCCACGACGTCAGCGGTACCAGCCGTGGGACCCCGACCGCCTGCTCGACGACCCCGACAGGGACGAGGACGACGACGGCCCGACGGTCGCCGAAGTGATGGGGACGAACGGTCACGACGGCGACGCCGTGGTCGAGGACGGCGACCACGACGGCGACGACGGCCCGGCGTTCGAGGAGACCGCCGCTGCCGACAGCGACGCCGTGCTGTCGTGTCCGAACTGCGAGTTCCGGAGTCCCGTCACGGCCGTCTCCCTGCGCCGTGGGGACGCCTGTCCCGACTGTCGGGCGGGCTATCTCGTCACTGAACGGAACCCCTAAACCCTCCCTCGTCTACCCACTGCACATGCGCGAGTACAAGATGCGTCGTGGCGAGCACCTCGAAGACCGAATGCCTGACCTCAAGGGGAGCGTCGAGGACTACTTCGGCCCCATCACCGAGACGGAGGAATTCAAGGGAAGTGACCTCTACGTCGTCGGTGAACCGTCGAACCCCGTCTTCGAACGCATCGTCGCGGGTGCCGTCTCGTACTCCGGCAAGAAGGACAAACTCGCGGTCGACTTCATCGAGCGCGACCCCGCGGAACTCTCGCCCGAAGACCTCGAATCGGCCGGCGAGGCGGTGTCGGCGAAAAACGAGTTCCTCCTCGAAGCGACCGGCCGCGACGCCAAGAGTCGGCGCGAATCACTGAAACGCGCCGTCGAGGACGACTCCCCCGACTTCTGAGGCGACGTCACTCGCGGGTTCTCGAAACCGAACGGAGTGGAGAGCGACTGCTGTCGCAGGACGGGCGGCTACCGCGTCAGCTTCTCGCGGCTGATCTTGACGCCCGTCGGCGTGATGATGAGCTGGTCGTCGTCCTTCTGGACGATGTCGCCACCGACCTCGCGGGCGACCTGTTTCAACTCGTCGGAGATATGCTCCATCGTCCGGTCGCTCGTCGTGTGCCGGGTGATGTCGGCGACGACGATGTCGCCGTCGTAGACGGCGTCCTTGATGGCGATGATGTCCTGCTTGTCCCCGATTTTGGCGATGTGAATGCTCGTCGCCGACGCCGCCGACTCCGTCTCGAAGTCGTCGACGTCGAGTTCGACGTACTCGTCGGTGCTGCGCGTGCCACGCCCACCGATGAGCTTGTCCATGAGACCCATATGCCCTGAAAGGGGACCGATGCCGGCATAATTCTTGCGTCGGACGTGAATTGTCGACCGTGTCACTATTCGATTATCTACATATCGGAGTTCAAACAATGATGATGAATCGAAAATCTATTATACGGATGGGACTTCGTAGCGAACCGCATGGGAGAAGATAACACGACACGGCGGCGCTTCCTGAAGGGGGCGGCGGCGGGTACTGCTGGTACACTGCTCGTTGGGGCCGCGAACGCGAGCGGCGGGCGTGCACCGAGACGAATCGTCGGGACGAAGTCGAAGGCGGCGGCCGACAACGCGAAGGGCAAGGCCGAGGCCGTCGGGCGGACGCTCGACTTCGGCGACATCGGACAGGCCGTCGCCGGCCGGTTCTCCGACAAGGCCATCGAACAGCTCCGCAAGCGCCGTGACGTCCGCTACGTCGAGGAAGACGGGACGATGCACGCGCTCCAGGGCAAACCCGGCGGTGGCGGGGGAACGACCGCAGCACAGACCCTGCCGTGGGGTATCGACCGCGTGGACGCCGAAGTGGCCCACGCCAACGGGTCGACGGGCGCGGGTGCGGACCTCGCTATCCTCGACACGGGTATCGACTCGAACCACCCGGACCTCGTCGACAACCTCGGGGCCGGCCGCGCGTTCACCCGTGCGAAGGGCAACTTCGCCGAGGACTGGGACGACGACAACGACCACGGCACTCACTGTGCGGGGACGGCCGGTGCCGTCGACAACGCCGAAGGCGTCGTCGGCGTCTCCACCGAAGCGACGCTCCACGCGGTGAAGGTGCTCGGCAAGCGCGGGTCGGGGTCGTTCTCCGACATCGCGGCCGGTGTCGAGTACGTCGCCGACCAGGGCTGGGACGTCGCCAGCATGAGCCTCGGCGGCTCCTCGGGCACCCAGACACTCCGCGACGCCTGCCAGTACGCGACCAACAACGGCGTCCTCGTCGTCGCCGCGGCGGGCAACTCCGGACCGTGTTCGGACTGCGTCGGCTTCCCTGCGGCGTACCCCGAGACGCTCGCCGTCGGGTCGACGGACTCCACGGACGACCTGTCGGGCTTCTCCTCGACCGGTCCCGAAGTCGACATCGCCGCACCGGGGTCGAACATCAACTCGACCGTTCCCGGCGGCGCGTACGACACGTTCTCGGGCACCTCGATGGCGACGCCACACGTCGCCGGTGCCGCCGCACAGTTGATGGCCGACGGTGCCTCGAACGACCAGGCGCGCAGCACGCTGCTCAACACCGCCGAGGACCTCGGTCTCGGCGACAACGAGAGCGGCGCGGGCCTGCTCGACGTCGCCGCGGCACTGGGCTACGACTCCTCGAACGACTGAGTCCGACGCGAGAACCGACCATCTCCGTTTTTCGACCGCTACACCGCGAGCGACTGCTCCGGTGTCGTCCCGAAGAGATCGCCGCTTACCGCCCGACCAGCGTTCGCAGTCCGTCACGAGTGAACAGCGAGGAGGGTTCGTCCATGTGGACCGCGATTTCGCCCGACAGCGCCCACAGCCCCGCCTTCTGGACGGACTTCGGCAGCGAGTACGCCGCCCGCACCGCGTGTCCCAGTCGGATCTCGTTGCGGAGCTCCGAACGCCACGTCCGCTCGTAGTCGCCGAGCGTTCCCGGAGTCGCGGGGTCCACCTCGCGGGCGGCGTGGTCCGCGGCACGCATCCCGTAGAGGATGCCGCCGCCGGTGAACGGCTTCGTCTGGCCGGCGGCGTCGCCCACGAGCAGGCTCCGACGTCCCGTCACCCGCCGTGGCGGGCCGATGGGGATGAACCCCGAACAGCGCCGGTCGAGCGTGACGTCGTACTCCTCGCAGAGTCGGTCGAACCGCCCCGAGACGTCGTCGCCGGGTCTGGCCGCGAGGCCGTACTCGACACCGTCGTCGCCACGCGGGATGCGCCACGCGAAGAACCGGGGGACGGTGAGGTGGACGTCGACGTAGTCCTGAGCGTCGGGGGCCTCGTCGAACCCGAGGACCCCGTGGAGGAACTCGCGTGGTTCGGGCAGCCCACACGCTTCGCGCACGCGCGAGCGTGGCCCGTCCGCGCCGACGACCATCCGCGCCTCGTGGGTCTCGACGCCGTCCGGTCCGGTCGCCGTGACCTCGACGTGGCTCCGCCGCTCGCCGACGTCCGTGACGGTGTGTTCGTCCCGAACGTCCGCGCCCGCGTCGCTCGCCGCCCGTGCGAGGGCCTTGTCGAGGCCGACGCGGTCGATGGCGTTCGAGATGACCTCGCGTTTGTAGAACGGCTCGCCGGCGGACTCGGGGCCGCCGACGTGGAAGCGAGCGCCGTAGATGTCGTTCTGGAACAGGTCCTCGCGTGCGCTCTCGGGGAGGAACTCCCAGACGTCGAGGCTGACGTGGCCCGAACACGCCAGCGGGCGGCCGATCTCGCCCTGTTCGAGGACGAGGACGTCGCGGCCGCGGTCGGCCGCCTGGCGGGCGAAACGCGCCCCGGCGGGTCCCGCACCGACGACGACGAAGTCGTGCATTGACGGTTCTCCGACACGCCCGCCCAAATATCTTCTCGGTTCGCTCCCCAAGAGCTATTCCACTGGCTGACAGGTCTTCGGTATGCGCCCCGCCGTCCGCCACCCGCTCACGGGGGCCCTCCTGACGCCCCTCGCCGTGGTCGCGTTGCTCGTCGCCCTCGGCTACGACCCGTCGCCGCTCGCCGAGGTGTTCACCGGAGACGCGTCACCGCTCGGCCTCGCCTGGTTGACGCTCCCGCTGGCCGCGTTCGGCGGCGGGAGCGTTGTCGCGCTCCGCAACGACGTGTGGGTCGGTGTGTACGCGGCGGGGACCGTCCTCGTGCTCGCTGCGGTGACGGGCCTGTTCGCCGGCGGCCCGGCGTACCGGACGGTGTTCTCGTTCAACGCGGCCGCCTCCCTCGTCTCGGCCGGCGGTTCGGTGGCGGTTCTCGTCGAGTCCGTCGTCAGGTACAGGGCTGCCGTCCGTCGCTCGGTGTCGCCTCGACCGCTCCGGTGGGCGGCGCGTGTCGGAGCCATCCACGCAGTCGTGGTGGTGGCGCTACGGACCGCCGTCCTCTCCTCGATGAACGGCGATGGCACGGTTCAGGTGCTGTTCGGCGGCCTCGGCCCCGTGACTCTCGCCTGGACGGCGCTCGGCGGGTTCGTGCTCGGCGCGGTTCCGACGTACCTCCTCTACCGGTCTCGACTGGTGACGCCCGTGCTGCTCGTCGGGTCGCTCTCGGTCGTCTCCTCGGCGACGACCGTCCTCGACGAACTCGCCAGAGCGGACTCCGGCGCGGTCTCCGCGGCGGCGCTCACGCCGCTCACGGCGTATCTCGTCGGGTGGGTCGCCGTGCTCGCCGTCGTCTCGGTCGTCGGCGCACTGGAGTACGTCCTCCGAGAGCAGTCGGGCATCTCCCCGCCACGTCCGCTCCGCATCGGTGAGGCCGCCGAGTGAGGCCCTGCCGACCGGCCGACTCAGACCGCGACCAGTCCTCGACCCGTCTGTGACTCGAACGACTCGTCCCACGGCACGTCGAGTGCCGCCCACGACCCGCCGAAGTCCGTCGACCGGAAGACGCCACGGTTGGTCAGCGCGAAACACTCCCCGTCCTCGCCGGGTTCGAGCACCGCCCGAATCAGCCCGTCGGGTTCCGGAAGTCCGTCCATCGCCTGCTCCCACGCCCCGTCACCGTCGCGGCGGTAGACGTACGACTCGGCGGGCAGGGAGTGGGCCGACCGCGCACCGCTCGCGGCGGAGACCAGCACCGTCTCGGGGTCGCCGGGGTCGACGGCTACCGACCAGACGTAGCGGTGGCCGAGTCCCTCCTGTGGGTAGTCCCACGTCTCGCCGTGGTCGTGACTCTCGGCGTAGCCGTCGCCCGCGGCCGACCAGACACGCTCGGGTGCGTCCGGGTGGGTCGCCAGCGAGTGGTTGTCCCGCCGCGAACCATCGACACGGTCTGCCCACGTCTCGCCGCGGTCGTGGGACTGGACGAGCGCTCCCGCCTCGATACCGACGTAGAGGTGGTCGGTGTCGCTCGGGTCCACCGCCAGCCACCGGATGTGGTGGGTGTCCGGTCGCGGCGGGAAGTACCAGTCCTCGGCGCTCGGCAGGTCCGTGAGGCCGGGGTTCTCGGTCCACGTCACGCCTGCGTCTGTGGAGTGGTAGACGCGAGAGGGTTCGGTTCCGGCCCACCACTCATCGGGGTCGTGGGGGTTCACGGCGAGGCTCATCACGCGCGACTCCATCTCGGGAGCGACTCGCTCGAAGGAGTCGGCGCCGTCCGTCGAGCGAAAGAGACCGTCGTCGAACGTCCCGACGAGCACCGTGTCGGGAGCGTCGGGATGGGCACAGACGCATTCGAGGTCGTAGTCGGCCAGTCGTCGCTCGACGGTCGGGGCCTCGCGTTCGTCGCGGACGACGAGCAAGGCGGTGCGGAGCGTGGCGTACAGCGTCATGCGTGCTAGCAGGCGACGGGTGGGGAAAAGGGGTGTGTCGGTGCGGTTGTGTTCACCCGAAGACACATACTGCCGTTCGTGGTGGTCGATGCAATGAAGCTTCGCTGGCGGATGCTGCTCGGTGCCGTTTCGGTTCCTCTGGTGCTCCGCGCTCTTGACGTCGTTCTCGGTGGTAACGTCAACACGAGTGTCGCGGTCGGGGCGACCGAGCACTTCCTCCTGCTCGCGCTCGCGACAGCCGAACTCGGTGCGCTGTTGGCTGTAACCTACGAGCGCGGCCTTCGCGTGACCACTGCCATCGTCGGCGCGCTCACGCTCTTCCTCGTCGGACTCTCCTCTCCGAGTTCGTTCTTCGACTCCGAGGCGATGGCACTGTGGACTCTCGCTATTGGTGTCGCCCTCGCCACGCTCGAAGCGACGGTTCGCTCCTCGGACCTGCGCGAGTTCCTCCTGACCCGCCGCGGCGTGTTCTCGCTGGCAGGCGGTGTCGTACTCCTCGGGACTGGCGTCGGCCTCGACCTGCTCGCTCGCGGTCCATCGTCTATCGGGTTCCTCCCCGCCGCTCTCACGTGGGTGGTAATCGGTCCGGGACTGGTGGCCCTCGGAACCTGCGTGGCTGGTGGCTTCTTTCGCCACCGCGTCGTCACACCCCTCCTGGTCCTCGTCGGGTGGACGGGGTGGGCTATCGTCGAGGCGTGGCGTATGAGTGCCGCCGGAGAACTCCCAACGGACGGCTGGTTCGCGCGTTCGCTGGACAGCCTCACGCCGTTTCCCGACTACGTGACGCACCTCCCGTCGCTCTTGACTGTGGTGCTGGCGGTCGTCGCCACAGAACTGCTCGTCAGAGAAGCGATAGTCAGGACCGTCGTTCCGACGGCCCCGACGCCCGAGTGATCAGTCGTCGTCCGCGGCGGGCGGTTCGGCCCGACGCTCGCGTTCGCGCTGCGACCGTGGCCCCTCCAACTCCACCCTCGGCAGGTGGTCACGGAGGTACTGGCCGGTGTACGAGTCGTCGTTCCGGGCGACCGCTTCGGGCGTGCCCTGGGCGACGATTGCGCCGCCGTTCTCCCCGCCTTCCGGGCCGAGGTCGATGATGTGGTCGGCGTTCTTCACGAGGTCGAGTTCGTGTTCGACGACGACGACGGTGTTGCCGCGGTCGGTCAGGCGCTGGAGCACCTCGATGAGTTTGCGCTCGTCGTGGCTGTGCAGGCCCGTCGTCGGTTCGTCGAGCAGGTAGAGCGTCTCGCCGGTGTCTTTCTTCCCGAGTTCCTCGGCGAGTTTGATGCGCTGGGCCTCCCCACCCGAGAGCGTGGTCGAGGGCTGGCCGAGGCGCATGTAGTCCAGCCCCACGTCCTTCAGGAGTTGGAGGCGGCGCTCGATTTGCGAATTCGCCTCGAAGAAGTCGTACGCCTCCTCGACGCTCATGTCGAGCACTTCGGAGATGGTCGCGCCCTTGTAGGTGACGTCGAGCGTCTCGTCGTTGTAGCGCTTGCCGTCACACTCCTCGCAGGGGACGTAGACGTCCGAGAGGAAGTTCATCTCGATTTTGACGGTCCCCTGTCCACCACACGCCTCACAGCGACCGCCCTTGACGTTGAACGAGAACCGGCCGCGCTCGTAGCCGCGCTGTTTGGCGAGTTTCGTGGAGGCGAACAGTTCACGGATGTGGTCGAACACGCCGGTGTAGGTGGCCGGATTGGAGCGAGGCGTCCGACCGATGGGCGACTGGTCGATGAGGCGAACCGTCTCCACCTCGTCGATGCCCTCGATGTCGTCGTGCTCGCCGGGGCGGACGTCGGTGCCGTTCATCCGCTTGACGAGGCCCTTGTAGAGGATGTCGTGGAGGAACGTCGACTTTCCCGACCCCGAGACGCCCGTGACGGCGGTGAAGTTTCCGAGCGGGACCTCGATGTCCAGGTCACGCAGGTTGTGCTGGCGTGCGCCCTTGACCGTCAGGAAGTCCGAGGCCTCGCGGCGGTCGTCGGGGACGGGAATCTGCTTGCGACCCGCGAGGTAGTCGCCCGTGATGGAGTCGTCGGTGTCCATCACCTCCTGGACGGGGCCGTTGGCGACGATCTCGCCACCACGCTTGCCCGGGCCCGGCCCCATGTCGATGACGTTGTCCGCCCGCCACATCGTCTCCTCGTCGTGTTCGACGACGATGAGCGTGTTCCCGAGGTCACGCAGGCCTTCGAGGGTGTTGAGCAGGCGGTCGTTGTCGCGCTGGTGGAGGCCGATAGAGGGTTCGTCGAGGACGTACAGCACGCCCACGAGTCCGGAGCCGACCTGCGTCGCCAGTCGGATGCGCTGGCTCTCGCCGCCCGAGAGCGTCGAGGCTTCGCGGTCCAGCGTCAGATACTCCAGACCGACCTCGGTCATGAACCCGAGTCGGGCGCGGATCTCCTTCAGGATCTCCTCGGCGATGGTCCGGTCGCGGTCGCTCATCCCGTCTTCCATCCCCTCGAAGTGCGCCAGCGCGTCGCCGATGGACTGGCGGTTGACCTCGGTGATGGCGGTGCCGTCGACCAGCACGGCCCGCGACTCGGCCTTCAGGCGGGTGCCGTCACAGGCGGGACACCGCGTCGTCGCCATGTACTCCTCGATGTGCTCGCGGGTGCCCTTCGAGTCCGTCTCGACGTAGCGCCGGTCGAGGTTCGGGACGACGCCCTCGAAGCGTTTCTCCTTCCGCCGAGTGCCGTTCTTCGTCCGGCGCTCGAAGACGACCTTCTCGTTCGTGCCGTAGAGGAACGCCTGCTGGACGGACTCGTCCAACTGCTCGAACGGCGTCGACAGCGAGACGTCGAAGTGCGCCGCGACGGAGTCGAGTCGCGTCTGGTAGTACGACCGCGAGTAGCTCCACGGTTCGAACACGTCCTTCAGCGGTTTCGAGGGGTCCTGCACGACGAGTGCTTCGTCGACCTCCTTCGTCTCGCCGATACCCTCACAGGCGGGACACGCCCCGTGCGGGGAGTTGAACGAGAACGACCGCGTCTCGATTTCGGGCAGGTCGATGCCGCAGTGGGTACACGCGAGGTCCTCGGAGAAGGTGACGACGAGTCGCTCCGTAGCGTCGGCTTCCGCGTCCTCGTCGTCCGCCTCGCCCGTTCCGGCGAGGTCGCCCGTCGAACGGGTCTTCTCGCCGCCGATGTCGACGTTCTCGGGTGGGTCCGGGACGATGAGTTTGAGTGCGCCCTCGGCCTCCTCCAGCGCCGTCTCGACGCTGTCGGTGATACGGGAGCGGGCCTCGGGGCCGATTTTGACGCGGTCGACGACCACGTCGACGGTGTGGAAGTAGTTCTCGTCCAGTTCGGGGCGTTCCGTGGTGAGGTCGTACTCCTCGCCATCGACCTCGACGCGGGCGTAGCCCTCCGCCACGAGGTCGTCGAACAGGTCCGCGAACGCGCCCTTCTGGTCGCGGACGACCGGTGCGGCGATCTTCGCCTTCGTCCCCTCGGGCAACTGGAGGATGCGCCGGACCATGTTCTGGGCGCTCTGCTCGCCGACTTCGCGGCCACACTCGGGGCAGTGCGGCGTCCCGACGCGGGCGTACAGCAGCCGGAGGTAGTCGTGGAGTTCGGTGACGGTCCCCACCGTCGACCGTGGGTTGTTCGCGGCGTTCTTCTGGTCGATGGAGATGGCGGGGGAGAGACCGTCGACGGACTCGACCTGTGGTTTGTCCATCTGGCCCAGGAAGTTGCGGGCGTAGGCGGAGAGCGACTCGATGTAGCGGCGCTGGCCTTCGGCGTAGATGGTCTCGAAGGCGAGCGAGGACTTCCCCGACCCGGAGAGTCCGGTGACGACGGTGAACGCCTCGCGCGGGATGGTCACGTCGACGTCCTTGAGGTTGTGCTCTTCGGCCCCCCGGACCTCGATGTTCTCTTTCATTACGTGCGCCAGGTGCGGGCCGCCTGAAACCCTGTCGGTCACGGAATCGTACTCGACGGCTGACAGTCCCCGGACCGGAGTCCCCGGCCGGAATCGGGCGGTTCTGTGCCCTGTCGTGTCGTCCCGACGACCGACTGTCTCGGTCGGTGACTTGATAGGGACTACGCGAGTACCGTCGTCCATGAGCCAACAGGACGTCATCGGTGGCATCGACCTGACCGACGACCACTACGTCATCAGACAGAGCCTGATTCGCAACAAGTACGCCGTCGAGGACGGGTCCGGAGAGACCGTCCTCAAGGGGAAACAGAAGCTGTTCAAGATGAAAGAGGACTTCCCGTTCACGACGCCCGACGGGGAGACGCTGTTCCGCCTGAAAGCGAAGAACGTCCTCGACATCGCCGGGAGCTACGCCCTCGTCGACGAGCGAACCGGCGACACGTTCGCCGTCGTCGAGAAGGAGTTCACCTTCTTCAAACACAACTACACCATCCGGTCGCCAGAGGGCGACCCGTGGGCACGCATCGAGTCCGAGAGCACGGTGGTCATGGCGCTGAAGTCCCTCTCGGACATCGCCGGTCTGCTCCCGCACACCTACTCCATCAGCGGTCCCGACGGGCGGTCGATGGGCACCATCAAGGAGCGCTTCTCCCTCCGCGACGTCTACGACGTGACCGTCGGCGACACGGGCGACGCCCCGCGTGAGGCCATCGTCGCCGCCGCCTGCGCCATCGACGCGCTCGAAGGGAACTGAGCGGGGTCGGTGTCGCCAGTGTAGGCCCTCGCGGGGATTTTATATCTCTCGGTGACGACGTCGCGTCGTGTCTCCGTCCCTCCCCACCCGCGACCGTATCAGTCCTGTCCACGGGGGTCTCGCCCTCGTGTTCTGTCTCGGTGCCGTCTCACTCCTCTCCGTGACGGATTCGCCGACACCGGTCCTCGTCGCTCTGGTCGTACTGTCGGTCGGTTTCATGCTCACCGGGGTGTTCGACACCGTCCGCGAACACCCGCTGTACGACCTCGCGTCGGCCGCTCACGCCGTGGTCGTCTTCGGCCTCCTCTTCGTCGCCAGTGGGTACGACCCGTCGTTCGCGGCGTTCGGCCCACTGTCGGCGGTGTTCGCGGTCCTCAGCGTCCTCGCGTTCGCCGTCGAGTGCTACAACTACCGCAACGGCACCTCCTACCTCCGGGTCGACCGGGGGGACGCCGACTCCCGGTAGTCGACCGACGGATACAGTTATGCCCTCGTCTCCGCGAGTGAGCGCATGGCGACCGAATCCGGTGGCGACGACCACGCGGACGGCGAGTCGAACGAGATGAACGCGCAGGGTATCGGTGTCGGTATCGCCCTCGGTGTCGGTATCGGCGTGGCGCTCGGTGTCGCTACGGACGATGTCGGACTCTGGTTGCCCATCGGCGTCGCCATCGGGGCGGCGCTCGGCGCGGCGTTCAGTCGGGGTGTCTCGGACGACGAGTGAGCGGCGTCGCGGAGATTATCCCGACGGCACTCCTCTCACTACCCGATGATGGCTCCGACACACCTGCTGGTGGGTCTCGCCGTCGGCAGCGTGTCGCTCGTCGTCGCCCCGGCCCACACGACGTCCGCGTTCGTCGCCGGAGCGCTCGGCGGCCTCGCGCCGGACCTCGACGCCGTGGTCGGCACCCACCGCAGGACGCTTCACTTCCCCGTCTACGGGTGGGTCGTCGCTCTCCCCGCGGTCGTGCTGGCCGTCCTCGTCACCGCCTCCTGGTCGGTCGCACTGGCCACGTTCTGTGTCGCGGCCGCGCTCCACCCACTGCTCGACTGGGCCGAGGGTGACGCGGGGTGGCGTGGCTGGGAGCGCACGAGCGACCGGGCGGTCTACTGCCACGCGACGAGCGAGTGGCTCGTCGCCAGGCGGTGGGTCCGGTACGACGGTGCCCCCGAGGACCTCCTCGTGGCGGCACTGCTCGCCGGCGGCCTCTGGACCGTCACGACGGGAACGGTCCGGTGGGTCGTCCTCGCCTCGCTCGTCGCCGGGGCGGGTTACGCGCTCGTCCGACGCCGCGTCCCGGACGCCGTCGAGCGCTTCAGGGCACGCACGTAGCCCCCTGATACGCCGGGGCTACGCTTGTTGCCACCGCCACTTAGCCGACGGCTTTCGGACCATCTGACAGTCATGAGGACGTTGGAGAACCGGTTCGGTGGTGTCGGTGGCAAGCGACTCGCGGCGGTCGGGGTCGTCGCACTCGCAGCGGTCGTGCTGGCGAGCGCCGGCCCCGTCTCGCTCCCGTCGGGCGTCGACGTGCGGACCGTCGGCACGATGCTCGCACTGGCGTTCGTCGCCTTCGCCTGCCGGGGAATCGCGCTCCGTGGCGTCCTCGACGTGCTCGGAACCCGCGTCGGGCGGCTTCGGGCTATCGGTGTCTTCCTGGCGACGACGTTCGTCGGCTGTCTCGCCCCGTTCGGGAAGGCCGCCGCCGGCCCCGTCAGCGGCCTGCTCGTCTCCTCGGCGACCGACACGGGCTACGAGGAGAGTCTCGCCGCCGTCGTCACCGTCGACGCCGTGGTGAGCGTCGTCGGCCTCTCGCTCGCCCTCGCCGGTCTCGGCGGCAGCGTCCGTGCCGACCCGCGCATGCTCCTGGCGCTCCCGGTCATCGCCGTCCTCGCGGGCGGCGCGTGGCAGGTGCGCGACCGCCTCGTCGGTGTCGCCGGTCGCGTCGTCGCGGTCCCGGTCCGCCTCGTCTGCCGGGTCGTCCCCTCGAAGACGCCGCCCTCGACGGCGGCCGTCACCGACCGCGTCGAACGGGTCGTCGAGTCCGTCGAACTCGTCGCCCGCTCGCCTCGCCGCCTCGCCAGCGTCGTCCTGTTCGTCGCCGTCGGACAGGTCGCCGCCGCGGCCTGCCTCTGGCTGGCACTCGACGCCGTCGGAACCGCCGTCGCCTTCCCGCTCGTCCTCGGCGTCCTCCCGCTGGCCGGCGTCGGGACGCTCGTCCCCTCGCCCGGCGGCACCGCGGGCGTCGAAGCGGCGCTCATCGGCCTCCTCGTCTCGTTCGCGGGCGTCGCGGTGCCCCCGGCGTCGGCGGCCGTCCTCCTCTACCGGACCGCGACGTTCTGGGCACCGCTCCCCGTCGGCGGACTGGCGACGCTCGCGCTCGGTGGACGTGACGCCATCAGCGCCGCACGCGGCTCCGTCGCCGAACAGGCGGCGTGACCGCACCGTCTCTCCGGGCCTCGGCTTCGGGCGACGGTTCGCCGGAGGTTCGACATGCCAACAGATAAGTCACTCCTCTCGAACCGTCTCGTGTATGAGCAACCCCCTCCAGAAGCCCGTCGTGCACTACGGGATGGGCCTGCTGAGCGCCGCCGTCCTCCTGTTCGTCGCGTTCCAGTTCCTCGATGGAACGGCCCGGTACGTCGTCGTCGTGATGGCGGCGCTCGAAGTCACCGTCGTCCCGCAGATTCTCAAACGCGCCGGCGAGCAGTCCGAACCGAAGGAGACGGCCTGAGTCGCCGACGCGGTAGGTCGATGCTCTCCTCGCTCACGGCTTCGGTCTCACACGTCCTCGGGGAGCCATCCACCGTCGACTTCGACGTTCTCCCCGGAGATGTACTCGGAGTCCTCGTCACAGAAGAACCGCACCGCCTGCGCGAGGTCGTCGTAGGTCGCCCACCGGCCGCGTGGCGCGTCGTCGGGGAACTCGTCGGAGTTCTCGACGACGTACGGTGAGACGGCGTTGACGGTGACGCCGTCGTCCTGCGTATCGGCGGCGAGCATCCGCGTGAACATCAGGACGCCGGCTTTCGCCACGAAGTACGGGAAGTTCTTCGGGTCCACGAGACCCTTCTCCGCGGAGGCGTAGCCGACGTTGACGATACGGCCCCACTCGGCCTCGCGCATCGGGCCGAGCGCGCGCTTCGAGCAGAGGACGGTCCCGTCGAAGTTCGTCGCCACGACCGTCTGCCAGCGGTCCCACTCGATGGCCTCCCAGTGGGAGGGGGCGAACGCGCCGACGTTGTTGACCAGCACGTCGACGCTCCCGAGGTCGGCCTCGACGGCGGCGAACAGGTCGTCGACGCTCTCGGGGTCGGTGACGTCACCGCCGACGACGGCCGTCTCGACGCCGTGTCGACGGGCCGTCGCGGCCACCTCCCGTGCTTCGTCGTCGCTCGTGTTGTAGTGGACGGCCACGTCCGCACCGCACTCGGCCAGCGAGTCGGTGAGCGCCGCGCCCAGTCCCTTCGCACTCCCGGTGACGAGCGCCACGCGCCCGTCGAGGTCGGGTCGAATCATACCGAACGTCCGGGCGTTCACGGCAAAGCGACGACGGTTGCGGCGGGCGGGTCCGGAGTCTCACGACGGACCACACGGTCCGTTCTGCCGGGTCGCTCGCTGAAACGTTTACCCGGAACCGAGGTAATGTGTGGAGGATTTATCTGGTGTGACGTTGGTGGTAGGGACAATGGCCTACTACGTGGGCGTCGACCTGGGGGCGACGAACGTCCGCAGCGTCGTCGCCGACGCCCAGGGGGAGGTGGTCGGCAGCGCACGACGTTCGACACCCACCGGACCGTCGGGTATCGCGGTCACCGAAGCCGTCCTCGCCACGATTCGGGAGGCGTGTTCGGACGCGGACGTCCAGCCCCACCGCATCACCGCGGCGGGCATCGCCTCCATCGGGCCGCTCGACCTCGCGGCGGGCACGGTCGAACAGCCGGCGAACCTCCCGGACAGCATCGACCGCATCCCCCTGACCGGGCCGGTCGAGAACCTCGTCGACAGCGAGGACGTGTTCCTCCACAACGACACCATCGCCGGACTCATCGGCGAACGGTTCTACGGCCCACGAACTCCCGACGACGTGGTCTACCTCACGATGTCGACCGGTATCGGGGCGGGCGTCGCCGTCGACGGCAACGTCCTCAACGGCTGGGACGGCAACGCCGGCGAGGTGGGACACATGACGCTCGACCCGCACGGCCACATGACCTGTGGCTGTGGCTCGCCGGGGCACTGGGAGGCGTACTGCTCGGGCAACAACATCCCCCGGTACGCCCAGCACCTCGCCGAACGCGAGGACATCTCGACTGACCTCCCGATGGCCGACCTGCGCGCCGAGGACGTCTTCGCGGACCAGACCGACCCGCTGGCTCACCGCACGCTCGAACGGGTCGCCGACTGGAACACGCAGGGCATCGCGAACGTCTGCCACGCCTACGCCCCCATCGTCGTCTACCTCGGCGGGTCCGTCGCGCTGCACAACCCCGACACCATCCTCGACCCCATCCGCGAGCGCCTCGACGACCACCTGCTCGTCAACGTCCCCGACGTCGAACTGACGACGCTCGGCGACGAGGTGGTCGTCAAGGGAGCGCTCGCCAGCGCACTCACCGGCGGGACGGGCGAGCGCCGCCGTCACTCCTGAGGCACTCCTCGACGCTCCCGTGTCGCTCTCGAACCTGGCAGTCTCACGACCACAACTGATACACGGGACGACTGCCGACACCGAGCATGGAGTCCTCCGACGGTCACAGTCGTCGCACCGTCCTCCGGTCGCTCGGCGCTGTGGCGACGCTTCCCGCCCTCTCTACGCTCGCCGACGTCGCCGTGGCGACGCCAGCACAGGACGACTACGGTCCGCTCGGCCGCCTCGCCGTCGACGGCACCACCGAAGCCGTCGTCTCGGGTGACGTGGCGTATCTCGCCGTCACGGACGGGTTCGCCACCGTCGACGTGAGCGACCCGGCCTCTCCCTCGCTGCTCGCCGAGGAGCGGGGTCTCCTCACGGGCCGCGAGAACGGCCCGCTCCAGCAGGTGTGGGACGTCAAGGTCGAGGACGACCGCCTGCTCGTCGCCGGCCCCGCGAACGGCCGGCAGGACGCGGTGAACGCGCTGGTCCTCTACGACGTGGCCGACCCCGCCAGCCCCGAACGGGTCGGCGTCTACGAGACCGAGTCGGCGAACCACAACGTCTTCCTCGCGGACGGCGTCGCCTACCGGCCGAACAACTACGCGAACGGCACGGAGAGCGAGAACGAACTCGTCGCCATCGACGTCGAGGGCGGCGAGGAACTCGGTCGCTGGTCGCCGGTCGACGCGGACCCGGCGTGGGGTGACGTCTTCACCGGCCTCCGACCGCTCCACGACCTGTACGTCCAGGACGGCGTCGCCTACCTCGCGTACTGGGACGCCGGGACGTGGCTGCTCGACGTGAGCGACCCCGCCTCGCCGTCGGTCGTCTCGCGTGTCGGCCCGTACGACCCCGCCGACCTCAGCGGACTCTCCCAGGGGGAGGCGCAGGCCGAGAACTACCAGCCACCGGGCAACAGCCACTACGTCGCCGTGAACGACGACGCCTCGCTGCTCGGCGTGGGCGTCGAGTCGTGGGACGTCGACCCCGACGACGCCGTCGGCGGGCCGGGCGGCGTCACGCTCTACGACATCTCCGACCCGGCGAGTCCGCGGGAACTGTCGACCATCACCCCACCACCGTCCGACGACCCGACGCTCGGCGGCGTCTGGACCACCTCGCACAACTTCGACTTCGCGGGGGACCGTCTCTACACCTCCTGGTACCGCGGCGGCGTGAAGGTGTTCGACGTGAGCGACCCCGCCCGTCCCGGCGTCCTGCGGGAGTGGGCCGACCGCGAGGCGATGAGCTTCTGGACCGCACAGGCGCTCACGCCCGGCGAGACGTTCGTCGGGGCCGCCGAGAACCACCGGAGCAATCCCGGACAGTTCGAGGGGCTCGTGGTCTTCCCCGACGCGCCCGCCGACGAGCAGTCGACGCGGACGCAGACGCCGGTGGCGACGGACGACGGAACGACGGACGACGGCTCCGTAACGCCCTATCCGCCGCCGCCGACGTACTCGTCCGAGACGGTTACCACCACCGGGGCGGAGACGACCGACGAATCGTCGGGCTTCGGCCCCGGATTCGGCGTCGTCGCCGGAATCGCGGGAACCGGTCTCGCCGCGTGGCGACTGCTCGGAAAGCGAGACGACGAGGGGTGAGCGAACTCAGCGCAGTGCGCTCTCGACGGCGCTCGCCACCGCGCGGGCCTTCTCGGCGAGCGGTTCGGGGACCTCGCCCGCGGCCACCGCCTCGTCCAGTTCGTCGTCGTCGACCCGCTCGACCCGACCGTCGGCGTGTTTCACCACGTCGACGTGCAGGTCGACGTAGCGGGCCACGTCGGGGAACAGTTCGACCGGCGTACAGACGTTGACGTACGTCCCGCGACGCTCGCCGTCGCTGCCGCGGTAGACGGTCGGGTACCACCACCGACCCTCCTGAAGCTTCGTGACGGCCACGTCGCCGGCCCGCCGTTCGACACCCAGCGCGTCGTAGGTGCCGCCCGGCGTCATCCCGCGTTCGAGCGTCAGCCTCCCGACCGGGTCGTACTCGGTCACCTCGCCGCGTCCGAGGAGGATGAGTCGGCCCGACGGCTTGCCGTGGCCGAGCGCCAGTCCGTCGCCCTCGCGGGGACCGAACTGTCGGGTGAGCGCGGCGAACGGGAACTCACCGCCCCCGTCGGCGTCGGCACAGACCGCCTCCGCGAAGTCGACGGCGGCGCTCGCGGCGTTCGTCGCGGCCTTCGCGCGGTGGTGGCCGGCCATCGTCGGCGTCACCTCGCGGCGCAGGTCGTCGAGGGCGAACCGGGACTCGCGGCCGAACCAGACCCACGTCGTCGCCCGACCGTCGGTCAACCGAGCGGGGGCCGCGTCTTCGGTCGCTTCCGGGAGTGCATCGAGGACCGCGGCTCGCTCGTTGAGGCGCTCGACGGTCGCCGTCAGCGCGTCGAGGTCCGCCTCGTCGGCCCGGCCGTCCCACCGAATCGTCCAGCCGTCGCGGGGGTCCGTCGGCAACAGGGAGGCGAGTTCGACGCCGCCCGTGGTCCCGCCGCCCTCGCCGCGGACGAGCCTGGCGAGTTCGCCCTCGACGGTGAGGCCGGTCGTACAGACCGGCCGGTCGTCGCTCCACGGAGCGGTCGCCTCGTGGACCTGTACACGGAGGCTCTCGCCCGCGTCCACCTCGTCGTCCACGTTCGAGAACGGCAGCCAGCCCTGCGTCTCGCCCAGGTCGAGGACCGCGCCGCTCCGGTTCGTCTCCGCCACCCGCGCGTCGAACACCGCGCTTTCGGGGGTCGAGTCGGGCCACGTCAGCGTGTCGACGCCCACCGATTCGAGGCGTCGAACGACCGACGCGACGGCTTCCGACCCGCCCGAGACGCCGACGCCCTGTCGGTCGTCGGTCGTCCTCACGGTCGCTCCGGCGGGTTCGACCGGGAACGTCGCGTCGAAGCGCTCCCGGATGGGTTCGGAGGCCTGGACGACGCCGACGTCGTCGTGGAGCAGTCGTGTGAGCGCGGTGGTGTAGATACCCCGGACGCGGACGGTCATAGGCCGTCGCGGTCGGCGGCGAACTTCGTCCGGGTGTTCACCGTGGGACCGAGCGTCAACTCGACGAGGCCGTCGTCGAGCGGTCGCCCTCCCTCGACCGGGACGCCCCACGTCTCGAACTTCAGGTAGCCGCGGATGCTGTCGGCGTGGGTGTAGCAGTCGAGGTGGTCGACGGTGTGTTCGACCACGCCGCCGGCGCTGTGTGCGAGGTCCATGTCCGAGTAGACCGTCTCGTTCCCCTCGAAGAACGCGACGAGGGCGTCGGCGTCCTCCCGAGTGAGTGCCTTGACGCGTTCGTCGGCGGTGCGAATCTCGTCGGTCGAGAGGCCCGCGTCCCGGAGGGCCTGCTGGGTCCGACTGTCGAAGTGCATGCCACCGGTTCGACGCCAGCACTCGAAAAGCCAACGAACACGCCGTGGGGCGTAGAGTTAGAAGGCTGGCCCTCGTCACTGCCGCTATGCCAAAACGTGACCCGGTCGAAGCCCGGGCCGACCGTTCACGCGACCTCTATGACATCGCCACGTGGGAGCCACGCTCGTCGCTCGATCGGGTCGCCGTCGGCTTCTATCGCGTCGCGGTCGCCGCCGGCAAGTGGCTGCTCGTGCTGCTGGCACTGCTGTTCACGGTCGTCATCGGTGCGGCCGGAGCGCTCGCGAGCCCCGTCATCCTCGGTCTGACGCTGCTGTCGGCGGTGCCGGCGCTCGCACTCGCCGTCTACGTCTACCGAGCGGACATCACCAGCGGCGAACCGCTGACACTCGTCGTGGTGACGTTCTTCCTCGCCATCGTCTTCGCTAGCTTCGCCGCCATCGTCAACGGCGTCTTCGGCGGCCTGCTCGGTGTCAGTGCCGGCGGTCAGGAGGACTCGGTCCTCGCACTCGCTGGCTCGGTCGTCTTCTTCTTCCTCGTCGTCGGCCCCATCGAGGAGACGGTGAAGATACTCGCCGTCCGGTTCTTCGCGTTCCGGAGCGACCGCTTCGACGCCGTCGTCGACGGCGCGGTGTACGGTGCCGTCGCCGGCCTCGGCTTCGCGTTCGTCGAGAACGCCATCTACATCCAGCGCTCGGCGGGCGAGTCGCTCGCGCTCGGTGCCCCCGAACAGGCGCTCGCACAGGCCAGTGCGACCACGGCGGTCCGTTCGCTCGCCGGTCCCGGCCACGTCGTCTACTCCGCGTTCGCCGGCTACTACCTCGGCCTGGCGAAGTTCAACCGCGAGAACGCCGGTCCTATCATCGCCAAGGGTATCATCATCGCCGCGCTCATCCACGCGACGTACAACTCGCTGGCGACGGTCGCACTCCCCGGTATCCTCGACGCGCTCGCCGTCCCGCAGCTCGTGGGCTACTTCGGGTTCGTCGTCGTCTTCCAGGGGTTCTTCGGCTACCTGCTCTACCGGAAGATCAAGGCGTACACGAGAGCGTACCGGGACGTCCTCAGCGACGCGGAACGCTCCGAACGCATCGGCGTCGACCGAACCGAGTTCGACGGATAGAGCTCACGGTCCCCGTTCAGACGTCCAGGTCGACCGGGTCGAGGCCCGTCTCCTCACAGAGGATGGTGAGTTCGTCGGCGCGTTCACCGACCTCCTCCGGGACGTGCGAGTCGGTTCCGAGCGTGAACCCGACGTCGTACTCCCGGAGCACCTCGAAGAACCGCGGTGCGGGGTGGAGCTCGCCGTACTCACGCAGGACGCGCCCGGCGTTTATCTCGGGGACGGTTCGGGACGCGGCGAACGCCTCGGCGACCCGCTCGTAGTGGTCGTCGGTGGCGAACCCGCGCAGAGCGGCGGTCCGTTCCAGCAGGTCCGGGTGGGCGGCCACCTCGAACAGTTCCGACTCGACGAGGGCGACGAGCGTGTCGTAGTAGTCGTCGACCACGTCACGCCGCTCGCTCTCGCTCATCTCCCGGAACGGCGCTCCCGACTGGACGTTCCGGTCGTCGATGGTGTGGACGCTCCCGATGGCGTAGTCGAAGTCTGCGGTGTCGAGGAAGTCGGCGATACGGGCCTCCTCGTCGGGGAGGTAGTCCATCTCGACGGCGTCGTAGACCCGGAGGTCGAACTCGTCCTCGATGGCCTCGATGCCGGCCCGCCGCTGTTCGTACGTCCTGTCGAGGGTGAACCCGAAGACGTGCTTCTCGCGCTGTTGGGGGGTGCGAGCGGAGACGTTGCAGTGGTCGGCGAACCCCAACCCGTCCAGTCCGGCCTCCTCGGCGGCGCGACACATCCGCCAGAGAAACGAGCCGTCCGAGTAGTTCGAGTGGACGTGGTAGTCGTGCACGTCGACCCCGAGGACGGCGGCCGACAAAAGCGTGCGGTGGATGCCCCGAGACGGCTCTCGGGGACTCTCACTCGCTTCGCTCGGTCCGAATCTCCCTACTCCTCACGGCTCACACTGTTCGCCGTTCGGAATCCCGTGGGTCTCGCGCTCCGGAAGACTCGCTCTGCTCGTCTTCCGTGCTCCCGTTCGTCTCACTCGCGGGAACTCCGAACCACGCTACTCCTCGCGGTTCCCGCTGGTCACCGCTCGGGGGTCGGAGATTCTCACTCGCTTCGCTCGGTCCGAATCTCCCTACTCCTCACGGGTCGCTACCGCTCCCCGTTCGGTTTTTTGAGACGCTCGCACCGCGAGCGTCTCCCTACTCCTCGTCGTCGTCCGCCGGCGCGTAGTAGTACTCGCCGGCGTTCTTCTGTTCGCGGTCGAGCTGGCTGCCCGGCTTGTTGATACGCGGGCGACTGGTGCGCTGGTCCCGGCGGAACGTGATGTCCAGATTGGAGAGGAACCGGTTCATCCCCTCGCGCATCCCCACTGGAGGGGAGGTCTCGCCGCGGACGGCGGGTTCGCCGTCGAACACCATCAGGCGGTCCGACAGCAGGTCGATCATGTAGATGTCGTGGTCGATGACCATCGCCGTCGCGTCGTGGTTCTCGGTGTACCGACGGATGGCGCGGGTGGCGAGCACCCGCTGTTCGACGTCGAGGTGGGCCGAGGGTTCGTCGAGCAGGTAGAGGTCGGCGTCCTTCGAGAGACACGCCGCGATGGCCACCCGCTGGCGCTCCCCGCCGGAGAGGTCGGTGAGGTTCTGCTCCATGATCTGGCCCAACTGGAGCGGGTTGGCGATTTCGGTCTCCCAGTACGAGGAGCCGAACTGGTCGGTGATGGACGCGAGGAACGCGTCGACACGCATCGGCTGGTCGATGTCGACGTACTGCGGCTTGTACGAGATGTCCAGTCGGGTGTCCAGTTCGCCCTCGGTCGGTTCGAGACGGCCCGCCAGCAGTTTGGCGAACGTCGACTTCCCGATCCCGTTCGGGCCGACGACGCCGAGCACCTCGTTCTCCCGGATCTCGCCGGCCTCGACGTCGAGGGTGAACTCGTCTTCACCGTAGGACATCGTGAGGTCCGGATAGGTGGCCAGCGCTTCGCCTTGGTACGACGAGCGTGGCGCGTGGCGCTCGAACTCGATGGCCTCCGGGCGGATGCGCATGTTCTCGTTCTCGAGGTAGCCCGAGAGGTACTGGTTGATGCCCTGGCGCGTCGACTTCGGTGGCGTGATGACACCGAACGCGCCGGGTTCACCGTAGGCGACGTTGAGCGAGTCGGCCAGCAGGTCGAGCACCGCCAAGTCGTGTTCGACGACGAGCATCGACCGGTCGCCGTCCTCGGCGAGTTCTCGGATGAGACGCGCGGCGGTGACGCGCTGGCCGATGTCCAGATAGGGGGTGATCTCGTCGAGGAAGTAGAAGTCGGCGTCACGCGCGAGCGTGGCCGCGAGCGCGACTCGCTGGAGCTCTCCCCCGGAGAGCGTGTCGATGGCCTGGTCGACGACCGGGCCGATGGAGAGCCGCTCGACCAGGTCCGCCATCACGCCGCGTTCGTCGACCGATTCGAGCAGTTGGCGGGTGTTGCCGTCGAACTGATCCGGAATCTTGTCGACGTACTGTGGTTTGCGCGCGACGGTGACGTCGTCGGCCTGCACGCCCTCGAGGTAGTTCTGGAGCTCTGTCCCCCGGTACTCGTCGATGACCGCGTCCCAGTCGGGGTCGACGCTGGGGTCGCCGAGATTGGGCGTTATCTCGTCGGCGAGGATGCGGACGGCGGTGGTCTTCCCGATACCGTTCGGTCCGAGGATGCCCGTCACCTGCCCGTCCTGTGGGGCCGGGAGGCCGTAGAGCGCGAAGGCGTTCTCGCCGTAGCGGTGGACCGGTTCCTCGTCGAGTTCCTGCGGGAGGTTGATGATCTCTAGCGCGTCGAACGGGCACTTGACGACGCAGATACCACAGGACTCGCCCAGACAGATGTCCTCGGAGATAGACACCTGGTCGGGGTCGCCCTCGTAAGTGTCGTCGCCGTGGCGCTCCTCGCGCGTGACGATGCACTCCTTGCCCGTCCGGTTGGGCGGGCAGTAGTTGGCGCACTCGTAGTTACAGCGGTCGGGCTGGCACCTGTCGAGGTCGACGACCGCGATGCTGTCGTCGGCCATTACAGGGTGACGCCCGCGGTGAAGAGGATGGTCAGCGTGACGAACCAGAGCGCGAACGTCATGAACGCGACGTAGAGGTAGTCCTTCGCGGAGAAGTCCGTTTTGATGCCGGTGAACTGGAGCACCGGGAACTGGACGGCGATAGCCGCGACGAGGGCGAAGACGACCGCCGTCTCGGTCGGGCCGGACGTCGTGACGTACGACCCGAAGGCGGCGGCGATGCCCAGCAGGGCGGACAGCGCCGTCACGGTGATGCCCCTCACGTGGGCATCGAAGCGTTCGACCGTGTCGGTAGCCATGAGAGAATCTGGTCGGTGCGGCCGCAAAAGCCGTTCGGTCCGTTCGTGCCCGACGTATCCGAATTCCGACGCCCGGGTCAATCTTTATGCGCTGTCCACGTGTCTATTTATATCGAAATGAGCGACTCTTCCGCCGAGGGACTTTCCGACCTGCCGCCGAGCGCGAAACTCGTCTATAAAGTGCTCCAGTACAACGGGCCGCTGACCCAGAAGGGTATCGTCGAGGAGTCGATGCTCTCGGCCCGAACCGTCCGCTACGCACTCGAACGACTCGAAGGCATCGAGGCCGTCGACGAGGACGTCTACTTCGCCGACGCTCGACAGAACCTGTACGAGATCACGCCTGCTGCAGCGGAACCGGCCGACGCCAAGGCCGTCGGCGACGACTGACCCCTCGAACGACCGGGCAGGGCACCCGGTGGTGAGCGCCACCGACCGACAGTCACCTCCGTTATCTCACGCCGCCGAGCGGCCGCTCCGGTCGGGGCCGGTCACTCCTCGACACGGACCCGGTCTCCGGCCTCGACGCCGTCGAACGCGCCGGCGGGCGCTTCGACCACGGTGTCGGCGAGCGCCCGCCCGTAGCCGACCCACGAGCGGAGCGTCGTCACCTGCTGGACGACGCCGTCACACGTCCAGCAGGCGTCGATAGGGAACGGGACGAACAGCATGTGGAGGCCGCGCCGTCGCTGGCTTCCGAACCGGAAGACGAGCGCGTAGTCCTCCGGAACCGAGCGGCGGAACATCAGCCCCCGACCCTGTGCGAGGGGGCCGTCGGCCGTCTCGACGTCGCTGGCGAGGACCCGACCCGACTGGTGGACGACGCGCATGGTCGCCACTGTGCCAGCGGGACCAAGAACCGAGCGGTTCGTCCGGAGCGGCCAGCAAGGTTGAAACCGACGCGGCCGCAGTCACCGACATGGAGAAGACGCCGCTCGGCACCGCCGTCGGCGTGGACGACCCGTACGACTACGTCGAGCGGTGTGACCACGTCACCGACGACGGGAAGTGTCGCTACGCGTTCGAGCACGCCGACTCGAACTCGAAGTTCTTCCGCGCGCTCCGCGACCACGACTACGTCTGTCCGGTCGTCGCGGACGACGGCCCGGACTGGGGGTGGGCCGACTGCCCACAGTTCCGGTGTACGAACCGGTCACGCGAGTGCGTTCGGTGCGGACTCGAGGAGGTTCGGATGGCCCACGACGGGGACCGACCGCTGCTCGAAGAGCACCACCTGTCGTATCGCGGCGACGAGGACGGCGAGGTGACCCACGAGATAACCGTCTTCCTCTGTCGGTGGTGTCACGCGAAGGTCCACGACTCGTTCGCCCGTATCGACGACGACGCGACCCCGACGCCCGAGGCACTCGCCGACCGCGAGGCGCGGCGCTCGCGGGAACTCGACGAACTCGGCTTCGAGTCGGCGGCCGACCGGTTCCGAGACTGACCGCTGTGGGTGGCTGTTGTCGATAGAACTACACTGTGGGATGCCGGTGCTTGCGAGTCGCCGGTAGTTCAGTCGTCGTCGGCGGCGTCGACCGCTGTCGTGCTCTCCGCGACCAACTCGTTCCGGCGGACCTTCGAGACGTCCTCGACGAGCGAGGCGATGCGCGTCCCGACGCCACCGTCGCTCACGACGGCGGTCTCCTCCTGGACGGTCGGGAGCGGTTCGTCGATGACGCTCAACAGGACGGCGTGGTCGTCGACGAGCAGCGTCCGACCGAGCGTCGTCCCGTCCTCGCGGGTCGAGACGAACACCTGTGCGCCGGGTACCTCCGACTCGACGCGGTGTCGGACCGCAGGCGTCGGGGCGTCGACGAGCGTCGTGACCCCGGCGTCGAGCGCACGCTGGATCCACGCCAGCGAGATGTCGACGACGTGGTCGTCCTCGGGGAGCACGACGACCACCTCGCGCTCCGCGCGGTCGACGAGTTCGTTCCCGCGTTCGGTGACGTTCTCGCGTCCCGAGACGGTCCAGAACTCGTTGTCGCCGTTGTGCGGCGACACCTGGAGTTCCGTGAGGTTCTCACCGGCGGTTTCGAGGTGGTTGGTGAACTCGTTCTCGAGCGTCTGGATGGCGGTGTCGACCGAGACGCCGCGATACTTTCGTGGGTTGGACTCGCGGATGTCGACGAGGCCCCGGTTCTGGAGTTTCTCGAGGGAGTCGTAGACGCGAGAGCGTGGAACGCTCGCTACCTTACTCACCTCCTTGGCCGTCCCTTCGGAGAGTTGGACGAGTGCGACGAAACATCTCGCCTCGTACTCTCGAAGGCCGAGGGACTCGAGGGACTCGACCGCTCGTGTCCGGTGTTCGTTCGTGGGCATTGAATTGAATTGAATCGAAGTGGCTCTTTTCAGCTGACGCCGAACCGCACGATGCGGCGTAGTTGAGCAGACAAGATACGTATCGAACCTGTGCATATAAACGTACGTCCTGCTCTCGCAGGCACTCTCTCGCCGGCGTACACGCCTCGTCGCTCGCCCACGACGAGCGGGGGTCCTGTCGGTCCGGGTTCAGGGGGGTTTTTATCGCCTCACCGTCGTATCTCGGACAATGACGCGCATCGTCGTGGTGGACAACCACGGGCAGTTCACCCACCTCGAAGGCCGCGCGCTTCGTGACGTCGGCGTCGAGGTGGCCATCGTCGACAACGAGACGCCACCCGCCGACGTCGACGCCGACGGCATCGTCCTCTCGGGGGGCCCCGACATGGACCGGACCGGCAACAGCACGGAGTACCTCGAGCACGGCGTCCCGGTGTTCGGTATCTGTCTCGGGATGCAGGCGATGGCCGACGCCCTCGGCGGTCGGGTCGAATCGGGCGAGTACGGCGGCTACGCCGACGTCACCGTCGACATCCTCGACGAGGCGGACCCGCTGGTCGGGTCGCTCGCCCCCGAGACTCGCGTCTGGGCGAGTCACGCCGACGAGGTGGTCGAGGTCCCCGAGGGGTTCTCCCGAACGGCCGAGAGCGACGTCTGCGGTGTCGAGGCCATGAGCGACCCCGACCGTGACCTCTACGGCGTCCAGTGGCACCCGGAGGTCGCACACACGGAACGGGGACAGGAGGTCTTCGAGAACTTCGTCGCGCTCTGTGAGTAGATGACGGTCTCAGGGGGCGGTCGCGGATGACGGCGACGCAGGGTGACCTCGCGGCGCTCTCGCGGTTCATCTTCCGTGCACCACGATGGTACGCGAGCGTCGGGTTCGCGTTGCTCATCGCCGCCGTCACCGGCGTCGCCGCCTTCGACTCGCGGTTCCTGCTCGAGGACGCCTGGCAGGGCGTCTTCTTCATCGGCATCCCGACGCTCGCGGCGAGCGTCCTCACCCCCTGGGTCGACCGGCGACTCGACGGACAGTTGACGCCGAACAGAGCGTCGTTGCTCGCGCTGTTCTGTGAACTCGTCACCGTGGGCCTGCTGACGCTCGCCGCCGTCGTCGTCGTCGTCTCGGACCCGCTCCCCCTCTTGCCGCCGCTCGGACAGGGGTTCGTCTTCGACGTGTTGCTCGTCGCCCTCGCCAGCATCTTCGCCGTCCGCCTGTTCGTCTCGATGGCCGTCTCGGGGCACCGACTCCTGTGGGCCGTCGTCCCCGCGAGCATCCAGACGCTCGCCGGCGGCCTCCTGCTGTTCGTCTACAGCGGGACGATGACCTACCTCGAAATCGGCGGCCCGCTGACGCGGTCGTACCTCTCGCGGCCCGAACAGGCCCCCGAGGCGTTCTCGGCGTTCGTGCCGGGCGACTTCGTCGTCCTCGCCGTCATCTGTGCGCTCTACGCCGCGTCGACGTGGCTGTTTCTCGTCATCATCGACCAGCCCTGGAAGCGGAGTCTCGGCGTCAGCGTTCTGGAGTTCATCCGGGGGTTCATCGGCCACATCGCCGAAGGCTCACGCGAACTGGAGGACTTCTTCGAGCAGTTGGGCGAGGAGGCCGTCGTCCCCGTCACCGTCCTCTCGTTTCGCCGGACCACCGAGGACGGCACGCGGGGCACCGAGAAAGCGCGATTCGTCCTCCCGATGATCCACCCCGGTCCGATGGGCGAAATCGGTGGTGGGAACCTTCCACAGCGGGTCGCCGCCTCGACCGAAGGGCTGGGGTTTCCGCCCCACGCCACCGCCGGCCACGACTTCAACCTCGTCACCGAGCGAGAGGTCGACACCGTCATCGACGCCGCGAACCGGGCGGCCGAGCGCGTCGAGTACGCCGAACGCGCCACCGCGAGCCAGCAGGTCACACGCGGGGAGGTGGGCGTCCTCGCACAGGCGTTCGGTGACGACGCCCTGCTCGTCACGAGCTACGCCCCGAACTACGCCGACGACGTGGACTACGCCGTCGGTCTGTCGGCGGCCGCCGAGGCTCGCGCGGGCGGCCTGCGCGAGGCGATGGTCGTCGACGCTCACAACTCCAACAACGGCCTCTCCGGACCGGACCTCGGCCACGTCACGCCGGGTAGTCAACGCTCGTTCGACATGCTCGGGGCGGCCCGGACGGTCGGTATCGAGTTGGGGGACGCTCCGCGACAGCGCCTCCGACTCGGTGTGGCCTGGGACCGGACCGACTGGACGCCGACGGACGGCATCGGGCCGCTCGGTGTCCGTGTCGCCGTCGTCGAGGCCGGCGAGCAGCGGACGGCGTACGTTCTGGTCGACGGCAACAACATGGAGCCGGGACTCCGTGACACGCTGGTCGACGCCATCACCAGCCACGTCGACGCGGCGGAGGTGATGACCACCGACACACACATCGTCAACACTATCGAGGCGGACAATCAGGTCGGCGCGGCCATCGACCACGAGGAACTGGAGGCGCTCGTCGTCGGCCTCGTCGACCGGGCGGTCGCGGACCTCGAACCGGTCGTCGGCGGGATGGCCAGCGAGCAGGCCCGTGTGACGGTGTTCGGCAACGACCGCACCGAGACGCTCGCCTCCCACGCCAACGCGATGATCTCGATGGGTGGGGCGCTCGCCGCCGCGTTCGTCATCGGCGTCACGGCGGTCAGCGTCCTCGTCTTCTTCCTCGCCTGAGCCGGCCGTACTCGTCGGGAACACCGGCGTGTGGCGGTCTCGGTCGTCGACGCTGGCGACGCGATCGTTCGCACCCGACGAGAGGCGAGGACAGATTTATTATCGTGGTGTGCTATATCATACCTGTATGGCGACCAACGGCGACGTGTTCGACGAGTTCTTGGAGCAGCGTGGGCACCGGACTGAAGCGCCGAGTTGGGACCAAGCGTACAACAAGAAACAGTGCCCGGAGTGTATGGGGCTCCACGACGTGGCCGCCACCGAGTGCAGCGTCTGTGGGTGGACGCCGAACTGAGGCGGACCCCCCGCGGTTCTCTCGCGTTCCCGTCCTGCCGAGCGACGGGTTCGTTCGGCGCTCTGGTTCCGTCCTCCAAGCCACGTCACTTATACGGCAGCGCTTCTATCCACGTTCAATGACGGACACGCAGGTTACCCGGCTGTTCGGCGGTCCGGGGTGCGGGAAGACGACGGCGCTCCTCGACCGTGTCGATACGCTTCTGGACGAGGACGTCGACGTCAACGATATCCTCGTCGTCTCCTACACCCGCGCTGCGGCGGCCGAAATCCGCGAACGACTCGCAGAACGACTCGACTGTAGCCCACGGGCGCTCCGTGGCAACGTCGCCACGATGCACGCGAAGGCCTACGAACTGCTCAACCTCTCGCGTGGCGACGTCGTCGGCGAGAAGGACAAGAAGGAGTTCTGTGAGGACTACGGGCTGGAGTTCGAAGACGAGTACGAGGCCTCTCGCCGTCGGTCCTCGCGTTCGACGACGATGGGGAACAAGCTCATCGCCACCAGTCAGTGGCTCCAGCGGACCCGCCGCGACGTCGCCGACTGGTACGACGTCCCGTTCCAGTGGAACGTCGACGAGGTGCGCCTCCCGCCGGACGTCGACCCCAACGCTCAGACGGGCAACAAGTACACCCCGACGTGGCCCTCCTCGGACGAGCGGCTCGACGTGCCGGAGGCTATCCGAGCGTGGCGCAAGTACAAGGGTGACAACGGTCTCGTCGGCTTCGCGGACATGCTCGAACGCGTCAAGCAGCGCTCGCTGCTGCCGAACGTCGACTACCTCGTCATCGACGAGTTCCAGGACATCACGACGCTCCAGTACCAGGTCTACGAGGAGTGGAAACCCCACATGGAGAAGGTGCTCATCGCCGGCGACGACGACCAGGTCGTCTACGCGTGGCAGGGCGCGGACCCCCATCTCCTGCTCAACGAGGTCGGCGAGGACGTCATCCTCGACACCTCCTATCGGCTCCCCTCGCGCATCCTGAACGTCGTCAACCGCGAGATCGACCACGTCACCGAGCGCCAGGAGAAGGACTTCCTGCCGCGCAAGGAGGGCGGGCGCGTCGAGGCCGTCTCGAGCCCCTCGATGTACGACCTCGTGCGGAACATCCGTGCGACCATCGAACAGGACGAAGAGGGCGACGTGATGCTCCTGTTCCGGGCGCGCTACCAGATGTTCCAGTTCATGGACGAGTTCATCTCCTACGGCATCCCGTTCCAGGCGCTCACCGACCAGCGGATGTGGACGGACCGGTTTACGGACTACGTCGAGGCCATCGAGCGTATGGAAGACGGCGAGGACATCAACGGGTTGCAGGCCCGTCGACTCGCCGAGATGCTCGACTCCGCCGCGTTCGGCACCGGCGAACGCGACGACCTGTTCGACGCCATCGACGAGTTACAGGAGCGTCAGAACGTCGAGGACCTCACCGAGATGACCGTCGACGAGTCGTTCATCAAGGACTACGCGCCGTTCGCCCCCGACCGTGCCTCCGCGGCGGACATGGTCCGGAAGGTCACCAACTACCAGAAGCGCTCGCTGAAGGCGTACGTCTCGGGTGACTACCAGGACGTCGACCGCTCGCGGGTCCGTGTGGGGACCATCCACTCCGCGAAGGGCCGTGAGGCCGACCACGTCTTCGTCGGTACCGACCTCACCGAGAAGGTCGTCGAGCAGATGGCGGCGACCATCGAGGACGAGAACCCCGAGGGTGCAGCGGCGTTCGCGGAGTCGACCAACCCCGTCCCCTGTCTCACCGACAACGAGCGCCGGGTGTTCTACGTCGGGATGTCCCGCGCCCGTGAGCGTCTCGTCCTGCTGGAGAACCTCATCGACGGCGCGCCGACCCTGCCTATCGACGTCCTGCTCCACAACGAGTTGACCGGCCGCGACCTGGACGACCTGATGACCGAGGCGCAGGAACCGCCCGCAGTCCAGTAGCGCGACCGTCCCCCCGTCGAACCGCCCGACGGCCGTTCTGTTTATCAGCTGTCGTGTGGTACACGTCGACGTCATGTTCGACCGCATCCTGTTTCCGACGGCCGGCAGTGACGGTGAGGGGGAGGCGCTGGAGTACGCACTCGGCCTTGCGGTGGCCCACGACGCGACGCTGCACGTCCTGTTCGTCGCGGACACCCAACGCGACAGCGTCACGCTCGTCGGGACGGACGTCGTCGACGCGCTCACGCAGGTCGGCAAGGGGGCGGTCGAGGCCATCGCCGAACGGGCCGACGAGCGCGGGGTCACCGCCGTCACCGACGTCGAGCAGGGGACGCCGTGGCGGACCATTCTCGACTACGTCGACCGCCAGGACGTCGACCTCGTCGTCATGGCGACCCACGGTCGGGGGGGGTCTCGAACGCTACCTGCTCGGGAGCGTCACGGAGAAAGTGGTCCGGGCGGCCGACGTCCCCGTCATGACGGTCCGTATCCACGACACGGAGTGAGCGCTCGGAGCGCTCGGAGCGGGCACGACCGCCGTTCCGTGCGCGGTTCTCCCTCGCTTCGCTCGGTCCGAACCGCGCTACTCCTCGTCGGCGTCCGGGTCCTCGACGACGGACCCGACGACCTTCTCGGCGGCCATGCTCGGCACGTCCTGTGGTGTCGTCAGGTACTCCTCGACGAGCACCATCCCGACGGCGACGGCGAGGACGACGCCACCGAACAGTACGTCGCCGGCGACGAGTTTCGTGACGCCGAACAGTCCGACGGGGATGGCGAACACGAGGGTGACGACGAGTTGGACGGTGCCGATGATACCGCGAGCCATGTCACGGCGAACGACGGTGGCGGGGAAAAACGTCGCGGAGTCGGCGTCGCAGGTCAGTCCGAGACCTGCTCGTCGAGGAACCCGACACGGACGCTGAGGTCGTCGATGCCCGCCGCCTCGGTCAGTCGGTCGTCGATACGCTGGGCGAGGTCCGGCGGGACGGTCGCTCCCTCCTCGACGCCGACGAGTATCTCCATCTCGTAGCTCCCGTCGGTCGCGTACTTCACGAAGTCGAACTCCGTCGTGGTGCCCTCGTAGTTCAGCCCCTCGTACTCCGGTTCGTCGAGCATCGCCTGTGCCTCGGACTGGAGCGTGAGTTCGACGTCGTTGGTGAGGAACTCGCCGACGGTGACCGCGCCGAGGACCACCGAGAGGAGGAGCATCCCGGCGACGATACCGCCGAGGCGTCTGAGGACGTTCCGCCGGATGGCACGCTGGTCGAACGACGGGTCGTCGACGGGTCGGTAGCCCGCGAGGTAGAACAGGACGAGCGCCGAGAGGTTGATGGCCAGCAGGTTGACGAGGACGAGCGTCCCGGCGGCCAGGGCGACACCGTCGAACCCCCACGCGATGCCGAGGCCCGCGGTGGCGGCGGGCGGGATGAGCGCGACGGCGATGGCGACGCCGACGAGCGCCGACCCGGCGTTGCGCATCACGCTGATGGCCCCGGCGATACCCGACCCGAGTGCGAGGAACAGCGAGAGGAACGTCGGACTGGTGCGTTCGGCGACCTGTGGGATGTCGCGGATGTCGAGTTCCGGCGGGAGCAAGAACGTGTCCTTCAGGAGCCACCCCATCACTGCGCCGACGGCGATGGCCAGCGCGAGGCCGGCGACCTGGAACGTCACCCCCCGCGAGGCGAGTCGTTCGTTACCGAGGACGGTCCCGACGCTCGCGGTGATGGCCGGTCCCATCAGCGGGGCGACGACCATCGCGCCGATGATGGTCGCCGCGGAGTCGAGGAGGAGTCCGGCGGTGGCGATGATGGTACTCAGAACGAGGAAGGCGACGTACGTCGAACCTGCCGGAGCGAGGTCCTCGGCCCGAGCGACGAGTTCCTCTCGGGAGATTCGTAGCCCACTGTAGCGCTTCTCCAGTCTGCTCGCACGCTGAGAGATGACCGTCTCCGTCGCCATGACGATGGTGTAGGCGTTCTCGTTGAGACCCGCCACCTCGAGTTCTTCGAGGATCGGTTCGACGCCGCTCTCCGGGATGGGAAAGGAGAGGAGCGCCTCGAAGTCGCCGCGACCGGTCTCCTCCCAGACCGCGTAGTCGATGCCTTCCCCGTCGAGCACGTCGAGGACCGCTCCTCGGGTCCCGTTCGGGATGAGGACTTGGACGAGTCGCATGGCGCTCGTATGTCATGTGTGTGGATAAGCCTCACTCGCGGACGGTCGGTAGCGATGCGATGGCGGCCGCTCGTGGCCGGTCGGCGGAAAAAGAACGCTCGTCGGTCTCAGACTGCGGTCGCCCGTTCGGTGTCGGTTCGGGTGCCCCGTCGCCCGACGAACACCAGAGCGATGCCCGACGAGAGGAGGTTGATACCGAACAGGAGGCCGACGGCCCAGACGGCTGTGCTCGGGAAGCCGATCCACAGCAGGCCGGCGACGAGCAGCGAGAGGACGCCGCTGACGACGAACCACGTGCCGCCGGCCTCGCCGCGGAGTCTGACACCGAGCAGTATCTCGACGACGCCGTCGGCGACGAAGTACCCGACGAGCAGCAGGGTCAGGCCGACGAGTCCGAGCACCGGGTTGGCGAGTAGCGCGATGCCGCCGATGGCGTAGACGGCCGCGAGAACGACCTGCAACGCGAAGCCACCGACGCCACCGGCGCTGAACGCGTGGGCGACGTGGAACAGCGCGCCCACGACGAGGAGCGCGCCGAGCAGTACCGAGATGGACACGCCGGTCACGAACGGGAAGACGATGGCGAGCAGTCCGAGGAGGCTCACGACGACTCCCGTCGCCACCATCGTCCGCCCGGAACCGAACGGAGTCGAGTTCGTCATCGTTCGGTCGGTTTCTGGGGTCGTTGCACTCACGAAGTATGCACCAGCAGTACGTGGGATGTCAACGAACATAACCGATGTCGGCGGTCGCCGGGACTCTCTCGTCGTGGGCACTTCCCAGATTATGTTGCCGATTACCGCCGACGAAGCGGAACGTTTTGCACGCGGTGTCGCCTACCACGGGTATGTTCACGGGAATCGTCGAGGAGACCGCGGAAGTCGTCGCCACGGAGACCGACGAGGGCGGGCGTCGCCTCACCGTCGCCAGTTCGTTCGCGGCCGACCTCACACACGGCCAGTCGGTCAGTGTCAGCGGCACGTGTCTCACCGTCGAGTCGACCGACCACGACGCCGGCACGTTCTCGGTGTTCCTCGCCCGCGAGACGGTCGACCGAACGTATCTGGGGAGCGTCGCCGTCGGTGACGAAGTGAACCTCGAACGGGCGATGGCCGCCGACGGTCGCTTCGACGGCCACGTCGTCCAGGGACACGTCGACGGTACCGCCACCGTCACCAGTGTCGACCGCGAGGGCGACGACTGGCGCTTTGGCTTCTCACTGCCCGAGAGTCTCGAGAAGTACGTCGTCGAGAAGGGCTCTATCACCGTCGACGGCATCTCGCTGACCGTCGCTTCCCTCGACGACGACGGCTTCGAGGTGGCGATCATCCCCGCGACGTACGACCTCACGACGCTCTCGGAGAAGCAGGTGGGCGACCCGGTCCACCTCGAAGTCGACGTGCTGGCGAAGTACGTCGAGCGCGTCCTGAGCACCGAGACCGAGGACCCACAGAGCGCCTACGCCGAACGGTTCGCCGAGCAGTAGCGGTCTACGGTGCTGCTGCGGGGCGGTGCTGTGCGGTAGTACGAGGTTGCTGTACCGCGAGCGAGTGAGCCGCGAAGCGGCGAACGAGCGAGCGGCCTTTTTCGTAGAGGGTTTTCGAGGAGCGGTACCCGCAGCGAATCCCGAAGGGATGAGCGAGGATACTCGACGAAGAAAACGGTCTTAGTGGACGAGCCGCGAGCAGGTGCCACAGAGGTTCTGCTCTTTCATGTCGACTTCGCGCACGGTCGGCGAGAAGTTCATCACACAGCGCTTGTTGTCGCAGTGTTCCAGCCCGAGCGTGTGACCGATCTCGTGGACGACCTCCTTGCGGACGCGGTCGGAGAACACCTCGCCGGCGGACTTCTGTGCGAACCCGCCGTCCGAGGAGGTCTGAAGTCGGTACGTCGAGATGACGCTGCCCGCGCCGTCCAGATACGCCAGCCCGAAGACGTAGTTGCGTCGTCGGTAGAACAGGTCGTTCGGCGTGATGGCGATGTTCTTGTCTCCGTCCCCGATGCGACCAGCCAGTTCGATGAACTCCTCGGCCCGGTACTGCCCACGGTTGGGGTCGTACGACGTGTCCGGCACGGGCTGGGCGGCGTGGACGGTGACATCGCAATCGTAGACCGACCGGAGCCCGGAGGACGCCTCGCGTTTGACGACGGCGGGGACGTCACCGACCGGCACGATGTCAACGTGCATGGAATCGGGTATGGAGTGCCCGGCTATAAGCCTCCCGACGCGCGGGCGTGACGTATCAGATTCTGACGGCCCCGAACCCACACGACACGGGCGTCTCCGCGCGTCGCCGGAGTGCAGTGACCCGGACCGACCGGGAGCCATCGGACGACTGAAGTAGTGGCGTCGCAGTGGTATCGTCTGTGAGACCGGCCACCCGTGACGCGCTCGTCGACCGCCTCGCTCGGTACGAGCGCCTCGTCGAGGTCGGAGTCGGGAATCGCTCCGACGTGGCGGCGGCGCTCGCCGAGCGAGCGTCGGTGACCGCCACCGACGTCCACGACCGGCCGGTTCCCGACGGGGTCCGGTTCGTTCGCGACGACGTGACCGACCCGGACGAGTCGGTGTACCGCGACGCCGACGTCATCTACGCGTTGAACCTACCGCCGGAGCTCCACCGTCCGGCCTGGGACCTCGCGCGGCGCGTCGACGCGGCCTTCCTGTTCACGACGCTCGGCGGTGACGGGCCGTCGGTTCCGACGATTCCCGAGACACTGCCCGGTGAGACGCTGTTTCGCGCTCGTCGGTCCCCGCTCCCCTGACCCTCCCTACCCTATGCAAGTCGACACCATCGTTCTCGACATCGACGGCGTGTTGGTCGACGTGGCGAACTCCTACCGGCGCGCCATCGTCGAAACCCTCGACCGAACCTACGGCGAGACCATCGACCGCGAGGGCGTCCAGTCGTTCAAGAACGCCGGGGGGTTCAACGACGACTGGGAGTTGACCCACGCCGCCGCGCTCTACCTCCTCGCGTCCCGCGAGGGGTACGACTACTCGCTGGAGCGGTTCACCGAGGCTATCGCGGCCAGCGGTGGCGGACTGGACGGTGCCCACACCGTCGTCGCCGACGCGCTCGACCCCGACGCCCGCGAGCGGGTCCACGCGGCGTGGGACCCCGACGCGCTGACCGACACGTTCCAGCAGTTGTACCTCGGGAGCGACCTGTACCGCGAGTTGGAAGGCGACGACCCCGCAGTCGAGACGGAGGGGTTCGTCCACGACGAGACGGTACTCGCCTCGTCCGGGACCGTCGAGACGCTGACCGAGCGTTACGCCGTCGGCGTCGTCACGGGGCGCCCCGAACGGGAGGCCGCAATCGCGCTCGACCGTGTCGGCCTCGAACTCCCCGACGAGCACGTCGTGACGATGGACTCGCCGGTCGCCGGGAAACCCGACCCGGAGGGTCTCGTCGGCCTCGCCGGGCGTCTCGACGCCGAGCGTCTCGCGTTCGCTGGCGACACCCTCGACGACGTCGAGACGGTCCACAACGCCCGCGAGGTCGACGACCGGACGTACTTCGGTGTCGGCGTCCTCACGGGTGGCCTGACCGGCGAATCGGGTCGTGAGGCGTTCGAGCGCGTCGAGGCCGACGCCGTCGTCGGGACGGTCGACGACCTGCCCGACCTGCTGGAGTGACACCGGGCGAGTTTTGCCACGCCGAGCGAACGACGAGCCATGGCCGACGACGACGGACCGCCGAGCCTCGCACACGCCGCCCTGCCGCCGTTCTCGCTCGCGGCCGCCGCGACGGCGCTCGCCCCACCGGACGCGGTGACACAGCTCTACTACCTGCTTCCGGCGCTCGTCTTCGCCACGCTCCTCACCGCGTGGCTGGCACGCGGTGGCGGTTGGAGCCGACTCGGTCTTCGGACGACGCCGTACTCCCTCAGAGTGTTCGGCGCGTCGTGGTTCGTCGTCGCCGTCCTCGCCGGCGTCCTCGCTCGGCCGCTCACCGACCCGACCGGAACCGTGGTCCGTCTCGTCGGCTACGGGGTGGCCACCACGCTCGGGACGTGGCTGGCGTATCGCGGCGGAGCCGTGACGCTCCAGCGGTCGGTCGGTCGCTGAGGCTCGGCGAAACGTTCACGCCCGGAGGGAGACATCTCTGCTCGTGACTCGGTCGTCCCTCCGCTCGTACTGCTGGACTGCCGCGGGGTCGGTCGCGCTCGCACAGGCACTCGCGGTGCATCTGGGTCCGCCCGACCCGTACACACAGCTCTACTACCTTCTCCCCGCGACGGGCCTCGCACTCGTCGTCGCCTTCTGGCTCACCCGTGGCGGCTGGGGCCGACTCGGTGCGCACCCGACCGAGAACAGCGCGTGGTGGTTCTGGGGGTCGTTTCTCGCGTGGGCCTGCTCGGTGGTTGGACCGTTCGACCCCTCCTCGACCTGTTCGAGACGCCGGGGACCGCTCCACTGGTCTCTGCGCTCGTCATCGTCGTCGGGTTCGCCGTCGCGTCGTGGCTGGCGTACTTCGGCGGTGCGACCGTTCTCCGCCACACCGTTCGTGGCTCGTCGGACGCCTGAGCACACAACGCTTAATCGCCGCACGTGCGAGGGTCGACCATGCGAATCGCGCTCTGTGGCGGCACGGGTGACGTCGGCGAGGGACTCGCGCTCCGGTGGGCGTACCACACCGACCACGAGGTGCTCGTCGGCTCTCGGGACCCCGACCGCGCCCGCGAGAAGGCCGAAGAGTACGAGACCGAACTGTCGAGCCGTGGCGTCGACTGCACGATACAGGGGTTCGACAACGCGATGGCGGCCGACCGCGCCGACGTCGTCGTGCTCGCCGTCCCGGCCTACCACCTCGTCGACACCGTCGAGGCCATCGCCGACCGCCTCGACAGTGACGACGTGCTCGTGACGCCCGCCGTCGGGATGAGACGCGACGACGACGGGTTCCACTACAACGCCCCGAGCGCCGGGAGCGTCGCCGCGCTGGCCGCCGGGGCCGCCCCCGACGACGTCTCGCTCGTCGGTGCGTTCCACAACCTCGCGGCCGGGAAACTCGCTAATCTGGACGCCGACCTCGACTGGGACGTCCTCGTCTTCGGCGACGACCCCGACGCGAAGGACATCGTCTCGATGCTGACCGAGGAGATCGAGGGGCTCAGAGCGCTCGACGTCGGTGGCCTCGCCAACGCGAGCGAGGTGGAGGCGCTGACGCCGTTGCTCATCAACGTCGCGTCGAACAACGACGGGATGCACGACCTGGGCGTGCAGTTCAGGTAGCGAGCACGCGACGCTCCGTGCCTGCCGTCGACTCGAAGGAGCGAACCGTCGTTACGCGCCGGCCGATTCGAGCGCGCCCTCGATGTCCTCGCGCTGGGTGACGCCGACGAAGCGCTCGACGACGCCGTCGTCGTTCTCGACGATGAGCGTCGGGAGCGAACGGACCTGGTACTCGTTGGCGACGTCCTGTTCCTCGTCGACGTTCACCTTCTCGACCTGGAAGCGGTCGCCCCAGTCCTCCTGAATGTCCTCCAGGATGGGGTCCTGGGTCTTACACGGGCCACACCAGTCGGCGTAGAAGTCCTTGAGAGTCACCGTCATCTGTAGCATGAAATTGCCGTCGGTTCCGAATAAGAGTTTCCACTGTGGGCGAATCTCGCGCCAACTGCCCCGCTGAGTGCGGGTCGTGGCGTCGCGTCCGCGGGCCGAGGCTCGTTACGGTGACGAAACGTTTAGGAGGGCGCGTCGCTCAGCCTGCGGTATGAGCGGAAGCAACAGCGGCGGACTGATGTCCAGTGCCGGACTGGTCCGGTACTTCGACTCCGAGGACCGCAACGCGCCACGTATCGACCCGAAGACGGTCGTCGCGTTCGGTGCGATGTTCGGCCTCCTCGTGATGGTCCTCTCGGCCGTCGCGTAACCCCCGACCACGCGTCCTCCCGATTCCCCGATTGGTCGCGGAGCGACGCGTCCCGCGAAGCTTTTGCCCGGAACGCACCTTGTGTCGAACATGACCCTCGTAGCCGGCGTCGTCGCGGTCCAGGGCGACGTCTCGGAACACGCCGACGCCATCCGTCGGGCCGCCGCCGCTCACGACGACCCCGCCGAGGTCCGCGAGATTCGGACGGCCGGTGTCGTCCCGGAGTGCGACGTCCTCCTGTTGCCCGGTGGCGAGTCGACGACCATCTCCCGGCATCTCGCTGCCGACGGAATCGACGAGGAGATACGCGACCACGTCGCCGCCGGCAAGCCCCTGTTGGCGACGTGTGCGGGTCTCATCGTCGCCTCGACCGACGCCAAAGACGACCGTGTGGCGACGCTCGACGTACTGGACGTCACCGTCGACCGCAACGCGTTCGGTCGGCAGGTCGACTCCTTCGAGGCCCCGCTCGACGTCGAGGGCCTCGACGAACCGTTCCCGGCGGTGTTCATCCGCGCTCCGGTCATCGACGAGGTCGACGAGGCGGTGACGGTGCTGGCCTCGTGGGACGACCGGCCGGTCGCCGTCCGGCAGGGGTCGGTCGTCGCCACCTCGTTCCACCCCGAACTGACCAACGACCCACGCGTCCACGACCTGGCGTTCTTCGAGTCGGTGCTGGCGTAACCCAGCACGCCCGGGTCGAGAGTGAGCAGTGTTATCCGTCACCGTCTCCGAGTCTCGGACATGAAGGCAGCCATCGAGTCGGTGCGGGTCGCCGGCACGGAACGCGGTCCCGCGCCGGTCGTCCTCCTCGACGTCGAAGGGGAGACCGATGTCCTTCCCATCTTCGTCGGCTTCGAGGAGGCGACGAGCATCGCCCGCGGGATGGACGCCGCGGACTTCGGTCGTCCGCTGACACACGACCTGCTCCTCGACGTCGTCGAGGAGTTGGGTTGCCGGGTCGACCGGGTCCACGTCGCACACCTCGACGAGGGGACGTTCCTCGCGGACCTCCACCTCAACACGCCCCGGAACGACGTCACCGTCGACGCCCGCCCGAGCGACGCGCTGGCGCTGGCCTCCCGGACGAACTGTCCGGTCACGGTCGCTCCCGAGGTGTTCGAGCGGGCGAGCGACGACCCGGATCGCTACGCCGAACTCGACGACATCCGGGACGTCATCCGCGCCGAGATGGACGCCGAGGAGGAGGGAGAGTACTACCTGTGAGCGAGGAGGCCGCCGACGCGGACGCCACGGACGCCGACGTGCTGGACGACCTGTTCGCGGTCATCGAGGACCGCAAGGAGACGCTCCCCGCCGACTCCTACACGACGACGCTGTTCACCGACGAGAAAGGCGAGAACCTCGTCCTCGAAAAGCTGGGCGAGGAGACCACGGAGGTCATCCTCGCGGCGAAAGACGACGACCACGAGGAGTTGGCTCACGAGGCCGCGGACGTCGTCTACCACCTGCTCGTGTTGCTCTCGATGAAGGGGATGACGCTCGACGACCTGCGGGCGGAACTCGCCGAACGCCGCTGAACGACCCGGTTCGCCGTCGCCCGACGGTCGTCTCCCCACCCCGGCGCTCAGTCCCGGCGCTCGAAGCGGTGTCTCACCACGTCGGCGTCGTCGTCCCACTCGAACCCGTCGCTGTGGGCGTGTTCGAGGCGTTCTCTGTACGCGTCTACGTCCTCGGAGCCCTCCGCGCGTGCGTCCTCGTCGGTCAGGTCTCCGAGCGTCCGGTGGGTCACCTCCACCACCTCGAAGGTGGTCCCGTCGACGTCGAACGTGTCGCCCGCCTCGGCGTAGGGGTTCCCGCGGTGTATCTGGGTGACCTCTCCCGAGAGCGCGAGCTGTTCGACGTGGTCGTTCGGTAACAGCGTCTCCGAGTCGATGCGTGCCATACTGCAGGGAGACGCGGAACGTGCAAACAGCTACTGGTCGTCGCAGGCGGTCGGAAAAAGGGCGAATCAGGCCGCCGGACGGCCGCTCTCGACGCGGTCCTCGCGGGTCATCATACCGCCGATAGCGCCGCCGATGGCCGCGGGAATCGCGGCGAACAGCGCTAGCATGACCGCCGCGAGCGCGATACCGACGGTTGCGAACACGCCGCCGAGCGAGAGTTCGACGACCGAAACCGCCAGTCCCAGCACCACGAGGACGGCGACGAGGACGAGCGCCCCGATAGCGCCCGCGAGCAGGCCGTTCCACGCGCCGTTACCGGTGCCCATCCGGGCGAAGTAGCCCGCGGTGAACCCGCCGACGATGCTCCCGAGGACGGTGCCGAACACCGCGAGCTGTTCCACGTACGCGCCGACGATGCCGAGGACGGCGATGACGACGAAGCCGACGCCCACCGCACGCCAGTTAGTCTCTACCATAACGTCTGCTAGGTGGTTAGCAGAGGAGATAAACGATGTCGCGTGCTTACCTGATTTTCCGGAACTATCGCCTCTGAACGGTGATTTTGCCACTCTCGGGTCGTTCGCACCTCCGGCGGGTTCGGGAGGGTCGTGCCGGCAGTTCAGGCCACCGCCGCACCGACGACACCGCCGACGGCGCTCGGGACCGAGACGAGCAGCCAGAACGCGACGAACAGCGCCGTCGCCCCGAGTCCGGCGAGGAAGCCGGGCGGGCCGACGCCGACCGAGAGCGCGACGCTCCCGAGAACGCCCACGACGAGCGCGATGACGAGGCCACCGAACGCACCGGCGAGCAGGCCGTGCCACGCGCCGTTGCCGAGGCTCCCGCCGACCATGTAGCCCGCGACGACCCCCCCGAGGAGAGCCGCGGTGAGCTGTCCCAGCACCGGCACGGCGAGACCGATCGTACCGACGACCACCTCGACGAGGAAGCCGACGACGACCGCTGTCCAGTTGACCATGGTCGCCGTAGGTCGCCGAGGCGGATGAGGGTGGTGGCGCGGCTCCGGTGAGTGTCCCGTTGGCACGCCGAGGACGGGAGGAACGTGCTTTTCACCGCGCGTCCGATACGGGTGGTATGACCTACGAAGACCTCCCCACCACGCCGCGTGCGGAGGAACTCATCGACAAGGCGTTCTCGCGGGCGGCCCGAGCGGGCCACGCGAAATCCGGGCTGGAAGCCCAGCAGTCGATGCTTCAGACGGCGTCGAACATCGTCTCGGACAACCTCCAGAACGTCACGACGTCGTGGCCCGACTTCGACGTGGTCTCGCCGTTCTACCGCGATTTGGCCGACGCGATGATCGAACCCCACGGCGACTGCCCCGGCGGCGTCGACGGCCTCCGCAAGCACCTCTCGCAGGTGATGTGGGCGGGCCGGCAGGCCGAGAAGATCCGCGACGAGTACCACTCGAAGGTGCGGAACACCGACCCCGACACCGCGAAGAAACACCGCAAGCAGGCGTTCGCCCGTCTCGCCAGCATCACCGAGTCCGTCGGTGACGACCTGCTGGCGCTCGGGGAGGCCCGCGACGTCCTGCGGGACATCCCCGACATCCGTCCCGACGAACCGACCATCGTCATCGCGGGCTACCCCAACGTCGGGAAGTCGACGTTCGTCAACGCGGCGACGAACGCCCGCAACGACATCGACTCCTACCCGTTCACGACGACGCAGGTCCACGTCGGCCACGTCGAACGCGACCACATCCGGTACCAGCTCGTCGACACGCCGGGGCTCCTCGACCGGCCGGCCGAGGAGCGAAACGGCATCGAGCGACAGGCCGTGAGCGCCGTCGAACACGCGGCCGACGCCATCCTCGTGTTCGTCGACCCGAGCGAGGAGTGTGGCTACCCGCTCGAAACGCAACTCGCGCTGCGCGACGAACTCGAAGCGCAGTTCGCGGCCGTGCCCGTCCTGACGGTCTGCTCGAAGGCCGACCGCTCGCGTGACGTCGAGGCCGACTGCTACCTGAGCGCGGAGACCGGCGAGGGCGTCGACGAGACGGTCGACGCCGCCGTCGCCGCCATCGACTACGAGATAGAACTCCCCTACGACGGCTGAGCGAGTCGACGAGCGGGAGACGGCCCGTCTCCCGCTGCCGGCGACGGGGCTCTCCCGAGTCGGGCCGTCTCGACCTCGACGTAGCGAATCTGTACCTCGACGTCCCGGCCGGCGGCCTCGTCGACGGCCCGGTCGACCCGACTCGCCAGCCCCGGCGGTCGGTCGCCCGGCGGCGCGCCGATGGTGACGACGATGCGCTCCGGTTCGGTGAACAGCACGTTCCGGTTCTCCAGTTCGATCTGTGTCTCCAGTAGCGTCACGTCCGAACTCTCGTTGACGACTCCGCTCACCGCGTCTCGAATCGCCTGCTCGTCGGTCGCGGTGGTGTAGCTGTCGTAGGTGACGCCACCGAGGAACACCGAGAGGAGCGCGATGGCGATGCCGAGTGCGGCCAGTCGCTTCAGCGTCGCGCTGCGTGCGTGGTCGCGCTGGAAGAACCGCTCGGGGCGGTAGCCGCTGTACCAGAGCACGAGGAGCGCCGCCAGGTTGATCGAGAGCAGGTTGACGAGCGTCAGCACGCTCGAACTGATGGCCGCGCTCGGGAGGCCGTACGCGATGGCGATACCGACCGTCGCCGCCGGCGGGATGAGCGCGACGGCGATCATGACGCCGACCAGCGCCGTGGAGACGCCGGTCGTGAGGCTGACGACGCCGGCCACGCCCGCACCGAGGGCGACGGCGAGCGACAGCGCGTCGGGGGCGAGCCGCTCGCGGACCTGCCCGAGGCTGGTCGGGTCGAGCGACGGCGGGACGATACCGGTGAACTGGGTCACCCACGCGAAGACGGCGGCCGCACCGACCGACAGCAGGACGCCGAGCACCTGGAACTTCACCCCACGGACGAACAGTTCCTCGTCGTCGATGACGGTCCCGACGGCCGTCGCCATCGCCGGGCCGATGAGCGGGGCGATGACCATGCTCCCGACCACCGTCGCGGGAGAGTCGAGCAGGAGGCCGGCCGTGGCGATGACGGCACTGACGACGGTCATCACGACGTAGGTGCTGAACGTGCTGGCGAGCCCCTCGGCCTTCGAACGGAGCTCCTCGCGGGCGATACGGTCGCCGTTCCCCGCGTCGGCGTACTCCGCTTCGAGCGCGTCGAAGCGGTGGGAGACGACCGTCTCGGCCTCCGTGACGACGGTGTAGGCGCTCTCGTCGACGCCAACGTCACGGAGCGACGCGAGCACGTTCTCGACGGCGTTCGTCGGGAGCGGGAACGCGACGATGGCCTCGTAGTCGTGGCTGCCCGTCTCGTCGCTGACGACGTACTCGACGTCCTCGTCGTCCAACACGCCGAGCACCACCGCCCGCCGTCCCTCCGGAACACCCACCTGAACGAGTCGCACGCTCGTGTTCGACTCCCGGCGATGCGTTATAGCTACGGGTCGCTCCTGCCACTGTGCCCGCTCGTGCGGTCCTTGCGGTCGTCGCCGGTGTCCCCCGCCGACGCTTCGATAGTAGCGGCAAACGTTATATTATCGAATCGGTGAGTGTCAGCCATGAAACGACGACGGTTCCTCGGGCTGTGCGGCGTCGTCGGCGTCGGTGGAGCGACGGGGCTCACGCTGTACGACGACGGTGTCGCGGCGGGAGCGCCGGGGTTCCCGAGCACCGACGACGGTCAGCCTCGACTCGACGGGGCCGACGCCGACGAGTGGACGGTCCTCGACGAGACGGCGGAGACGTTCTCGGAGGGCCGATACGGCGTCGACGTGACCGCGGCCGTCTACACGACGCTGTTCTCCTACACGCCCGCTCGTGAGCGCGTCGCCGACCGGACCCGCGGCGCGTTCGACCGGCCGGTCGTCCTCGCCTCGCTCACCCGGGTCGACGTCGAGAGCTACGTCAACGCCGCGCTGACCGTCGACCGACTGGAGGCACGAATCCTCCCGGCCGTCGAGACACAGCTCGCCGAACGGGGGGTCTCGAACCCGACCTACGAACGGACGGCGCTCGCCGAGGCCCTCACCGGCGTCCAGCGGACCTACGACGTCGGCGGGTCGATGGCGGTTCCGGCCCTCTCGTACGACGAACCGGACACGCCACGAATGGGGCCGATTCGCGTCCCGGCGTTCGACCTCTCGGTCGCGGGCCTCCTCGCCCTCTGGAAGGTCGACACGGGGACGCTGTACGTCCTCGGCAGTGTCTACCCCGACGAGACGGTGACCCGAACGGCCACCCGGACCGTCGAGGGGCCGGAGGGCGAGACACGCGAACTCAGCCGGGAGACGACGCTCGACTTCGACCCCGACCGCTACCGCGCGGCCGTCCGGTCGCTGCTGGCGTCGGGCGGCGACTCGTCCGCTCGCCGTGCTACTCGCTGAATCGCTGCAACACCGGTATCTCCTCGACTCGCTCCTCGTCCAGCAGCGACCAGTCGATGCCGTCGGGACGTCCGGCCGCGTCGGTCCGGAGCGTCCGCTCGGGGGTGACGACGACGTCGAGGGGCACGTCGTGGTCGCCCGTCTCGACCGCGTCGTCGACGACCTGTCGCTCGTGGACCGTCGTCACCACCGTCGTCGACTCGTCGACGAGGCCCAGTTCCCCCAACACGGCGAACTCCAGGTCCGAGTAGCCCTCGCCCTTCCCGATACGCTCGCCCGCCTCGGTGACGGCGACGCTCCCCGAGAGCACCAGGTCGACCCGCGGCATCTCGTCGGGAGAGACACGCACACCGTAGTCGTCCATCCCGCCGACGGTGGCGGCGGCGTCGGTATCGGCCAGTTCGGCGGGTTCGAGTTCGACGAAACACTCCTCCTCGCGCAGTCGCGGGACGGCCATGTAGACGGTCTTGCCCTCGCGGAGTGCTGCGCGTCTCGCCGGTAACTGTGGCGCGTCGGGGTTCGCCTTGATGGCCGTCGCCTCGCGCCACGCCGGCAGGTCGGCGAGTCGCTCGGCCGCCGCCGGCGCGCCGTCGAAGTTCGGGATACGCCCGTGTGGCGGGAAGGGGAACCGGGCGATACCCTCCGCCTCCAGCGTGTCCCAGACCCGTTCGCGGATGGCCTGTTTCTCCATACCGACGGGACGTGCGGCCGTGACAAAGGCGTGTCCCGCCGCACTTATCGGCGCTGACGGGGTACGACGGGTATGTTCGAGGGTCGCCCCGAGCGGGGCGCGGAGGTGGTGTTGGTCGGTCGGTCCAACGTCGGGAAGTCGACGCTGATGCGGGAACTCACGGGCAAGCAGTTCTCGACCGGTGGGAAGCCGGGCGTCACGCGCTCGCCGAACCACTACGACTGGTCGTCCCACGACTTCGTGTTGACTGACCTCCCCGGTTTCGGGTTCATGGAGGGCGTCGAGGCCGACCACCGCGAGGCGATCAAGACGAACATCGTCCACTACCTGGAGGAGCACGCCGACAGCATCCTCGTGGGCGTCGTCGTCGTCGACGGCAAGAGCGTCGTCGACATCATCGACCGTCACTCCGGCCCCGACGAGATTCCCCACGTCGTCGAACTGTTCTACCTGTTCGAGGACCTCGGCATCCCCTGTGTCGTCGCCGTCAACAAGATGGACAAGGTCGACGACCGCGACGACCGCCTCGACGAGGTGTGTGACCGCCTCGGTCTCTACCCGCCCTGGAAGCAGTGGCAGGACACCGTCGCCCCCATCACGGCGAAACGGGGGTCCATCACGCCGCTGACCGACGCCGTCCGCACCCACCTCCACGACGCCGGCCGGGACGACCTGTTCCAGTTCTTCTGAACCACCTTTTGCTGCGCTCGCCAGAGTGCGACACGCTCGGCAGTGTCTCGCGGTCGCACTCGGCTCGCTGGCAAAAGCCTCCTCGCTCCCGTTGGTCGCTCGTCAGCCCGCTCGCTCACTCCGGAGGACTCGCTCCGCTCGTCTTCCGTGCTCCCGCTCGCTTCGTTCGCGGGAACTCCGTTCGCTCGCGGTACCACGCACTGTTCGGTCCGCCCCGCGACCGACGCCGCACGTTCAAGTACCGGAACGCGGCCAGCCTCGCCATCGTCTGACCAGCACGGCGTGGTCGCCCGAGAGGAACCCCTCACCCGTGGATTCGGCCCCACGGCGCGCGACGCACGGCCACGCCGCTTCCAGCGCGTCGCCTGCTCGTCGGCCGACCCCGTCGGAGAAGCGCCCAGTGACTACGCGACGGTTCCGTTCGGCGAGGCCACCGTCACGGCGTCGCTCGCGCCGGCCGGTAGCTGGATGTCTACCGGTTCGCCGTAGCCGTCGAACCGGAGGTCGGTCGTCCGCTCGAACGTCAGCGTCCGCCCGCTCGCCCGTTCGGTCCCCGAGACGTTCACCGTCGAACGGACGAGTCGGTCGTCCTCGACACCTACGTAGAACGTCGCCGAAACGGTCGAGACGTTGGCCGCACCGCCCGTTCCGATGCCGAGCGCCTCGTACTCGCTCCGGTTGGTGGTGGCGGTCAGGACGTAGACGTCGGTTCCGTTCACGCGCTCGATGCCGTCGAGGGTGACGTTCGAGGCTTCGAGTAGCGCTCGCTGGCGCGAGAGGGTGTCGTACTGCTCCCACGTCGCCGAGAAGTTGCCCGAGAGGTCGGTCCTGATCCACCGGGAGTCGTACTCCTGTTCGTAGATGCGACTGTACTGATAGCGGGTCTCGCTGGCCCCGTCGACGTACGTCTCGACGGAGAACGCGAGACTCCTCGCCGTCAGGTTCTGGACGAGACTGGCGTTCCGGACCGTCCGGTCGAACGTCCCGTTCACCGTCGAGTTGACGGTGCGGTTTAGTTCGGCGTAGCGCGTCGTCTGGTTCGCCCGAAGGCGGTAGGTCTCGACGGCCTCGATAGCGGCGAGTGCCTCGGCTTTCACCGACTCGCCGGTGACGTTCTCACCCGGCGTCCCCGGCGTCGCCATCGGTGTCTCCGTCGTGTTCGTATCGAGACCCGGTTCGTCTCCCGACCCCGGGAGACCGATGCCGTTGCAGCCAGCCAGCACGACCAGCACTGCGAGGAGAAGCGGGAGGAGGCGGCGCATGGTCGCTCGTCTGCGTCCGCTCGGTTAAGGGTTCCGTGACGCCGCTTGAGGCCGGGTGGACCGTCGTCGAGTCCACGGCGGCCGGGAACGGCCACGAGCCTCGTGAACGGTCAGCCGACGTCGCCACTCAGAACGCTGACGAACCCCGCTGCGTGCTCGTCGTACCTGCGGTCGCTCGACCGTGCGGTGAGTTCCTCGCGGGCAGCAGCGACCTTCTCGTCCAACCCCTCGCGGGCGTCTCCCCCCGCGAGTGCCTGCCGAACGGACTCGCCGAGCGAGTCCGCGGGAGCACCGGCACCGACGAACGCACCGAACAGGGGGTTGGCGAACGCGCCGAACGGGTGCGAACTGCTCGTCCCGTCGAGCAGCGCGATGCGGCCGTCGGTCAGGGAGCACCAGTCGGCGACGGCCGCCGCGGGGTCGGGGAGCAGCCCGACGACGAACGACCCGAGTATCGCGTCGGTCCGGGCGACCGGCGGTGCAGTCGCGTCCGCCTGTACGACGGCGACGTTCTCCCATCCGTGGCGCTCGACGCGTTCGCGTGCTCGCACCAGCAGCGGGCGCGTGAGGTCGAGTCCGACGACGCGACCCTCGGGGCCGACGCGCTCACGGAGGTGGGGCAGGTTCGCGCCGGTCCCACAGCCCATCTCGACGACGGTGTCGCCCGGTCCGAGGTCGAGGGCGTCGCCGGCGCTCGCTCGCCAGCGTGTGACGCCAGGGGCGGTTGCGATGGCGTCGTACAGCGCGGCGTACCGGCCGTAGAACTCCTGGACGGGGTCGCGGTCGCTCACACCAGCCTCCTGACTCGCTGGGCCGCCGTCGCCGCGTCGTTCGCGAGGACGTAGACGACCGGTTCGATGCCGAACGCGCCCGACTGGTAGAGGGCGTCGACGTCCGGGACGTCGGCCAGCGCCGCCGCGATGGCGTCGTCGAGCGGGGCCTCGGGGTCGAACCCGACGGCGGTGAGTCCCTGTTCGTTCAACCCCTCGAGCACCGACTCGTCGTAGTGGACGTTGAGCGCGGCGCGTGCGTCCGACCCGCCTGCACGGGTGGCCAGCAGCACGCGAGCGACGTGTTCGCTGACGCCGAACTCGGGGTCGCCGGGGACCGTCGCCCGCCCCTTCACGTCGAGGATGCGACCGGGGACGCCGGCGACGTCGTCGATACCCGTCGCGTCGGGGAGACACATCACGAGGTTCGACCCGACGGCGGGGATGAGGCCGGCGAACCCGCTGGTGTTCTCCAGGACGCGAAGCCCACGGCGGACCGACGAGAGCGCGCGTTCGGCGGCCCGGAGGTCGCTGTCGGCGTCGTGAATCGAGAACTCGCCGTCGTAGGCGGCGAGTTCGGGCATCGCCTCCTCGTGGAGCGTCGCCAGCAGGTCACCGCGTTCGAGTTGCCGGACGAGCACCTCCGCCTCCGCGAGCGCCTGCACGGGGGTCGTCTCCTCGCTGGCGAGTCCCGCGCCGAGACGTTCGACCAGCGACTGGACGCGCTGGTCCGCCAGCACCCGCTCGTTTCGCTCGACGTCGCCGTGGGCGTACTTCGAGACGGCGCTCTGTGAGATGCCGAGCAGCGTCGCCACCTCGCGCTGTGTGAGGCCCCGGCCACGGAGGTCCTCGGCGAGCATCGAGCGGAACGTCGGCAGGAACTGGTCGACGACCACCTCTTCGATGAACTTCATGGTCGGACTCCCTTCGGGTGGTCGTCTCTCACACTCATTGGTCGCCTCCGAACTCCCTGTCGCCTCGAATCCGGGAGGCCTGCGGGCCGGCCTGGTCCTGGTACTTCGAGCCACGCTCGCTGCCGTAGGGGCGTGCAGCGGGCGTGCTCAACTCGGTGAAGACGAGTTGTGAGACGCGCATCCCCGGCGAGAGCGCGACCGGAGCGGTTCCCAGGTTGGAGAGTTCGAGCGTGACGTGGCCCCGGAAGCCGGGGTCGATGAACCCCGCCGTCGCGTGGACGACGACGGCCAGTCGCCCGAGCGACGAGCGACCTTCGACCTGCGCGACGAGGTCCGGCGGCACCTCGACGCGTTCGTGGGTCGTCCCGAGGACGAAGTCGCCGGGGTGGAGGATGAACTCGCCGCCCTCCTCGACGGTCGTCTCGGTGACGTAGTCGTCGACCTCCGTCTCGCGGTTGGGGTGGATACACGGGATGTTCGCACGCTGGAACTCCAGGAACGTTCGCCCGAGTCGTACGTCGACGCTCGCGGGTTGGACCTGGAGGTCGACGTCGTCTAACGGTTCGACGACCAGTGTACCGTCGTTCAGTCGTTCGAGGATGTCCACGTCCGACAGTATCATGCCGGAACGAGCGACCGACAGGGGGTAAAACCCCTCGGTCAGTCGGGCGCGTCGGCGTTCCCGTCCCGGGGCCCCGCCGTGACCGACCGGTGGCGCACTCGACGCTTCAGAGCACCGTCCCGGCCAGCGAGAGCAGTCCGACGACGACGGCGATACCGAGCGCGGCGTCAGAACTCACGTTCCGGGCGTGGCGCATCCCGTGGTAGTAGACGGCGGCCTGCCACACCGTCGTCACCACCGCACCGAGGACGACCAGCGGGTGCTGGAGGTCGCTCCGGAGCGTCGCCACCTGCGAGCGCAGGGCGGCCTCCCCGCCGCCGAAGTCGAACCCGCTGGCGAACGTGAAGAACACGACGCCGAGTACGACGAACTGCGGCAGGGTCGCGGCCTGTGCCCACCCTGCGACGGCCAGCGAGTCGCCGAACGAGCCCTCGCCGCCGGCCAGTGCGGTCAGCAGGTGCATCCCGACGCCGCCGAAGAACCACCCGGAAAGCGAGGCGAAGAAGACGAGCGGGAGCTGCCCCTCGACGGCGTCCCAGACGAGCGAACTCGCACGGACCTCGCGTTCTGCCGGCTGGTCACAGCCGTCGGCGAACGGCGAGTCGGGGTCGTCGCCGTGCTGTTCACAGACCCACTCGTCGGGCCGGTTCTCGTTGTCGACGGTCACCGTCGTGTCGCCGGCCCGTTCGGCGAGCGTGTAGCCGAAGACGCCGATGGTCGCGGTGGCGACGAGGGCGACGAGGAGGGCGACGGTCATCGCCCGCCTGAGACGGAGACCGGGCGTGTGACGCTGGAAGTAGCTGTCGGGTCGGCGGAGGGGACCGAGCATGGTTGGGTGTTCGACAACTGCGGCATAGCTCTTCCCCTCGCTCCCGACGAGTCGTCAGCGCTTTGGCCGTCTCACCCAGCGTGGGGTATGAAACAGGCCATCGTCGCCCGTACGGACATCGGGATGGGCACCGGCAAACTCGCCGCACAGGTCGCCCACGCCTCGCTCTCTGCCTACGAGAACGCCGGTCCCGACGCCCAGCGCGAGTGGAAGTCCGGCGGGCAGAAGAAGATCGTCCTCGAGGCCAGCGGCGAGTCCGAGGTGTTCGAACTCGCAGAGCAGGCCCGCCGCGAGGGGCTTCCACACGCCGTCGTCCGCGACGCCGGCCACACGCAACTGGACCCCGGCACCGTCACGACGCTCGCGGTCGGCCCCGCGAACGACGCGATGGTCGACAAGGTGACCGGCGACCTCTCGCTGCTGTAGTCGACCGACCCGTCCTCGACTACGACGAGGGGAAGCCCCTCTCGTACTGGTCGGGCACGTCGACGGCGTCCATCCGGCCCAGTTCCTCGCCCGCGTGGAGCGTGAAGTACGGGTCGTTGATGTGTTCCCGAGCGAGGATGGCGAGGTCGGCCCGCTCGTTGCGGATGACCTCGTCGGCTCCCTGCGGCGTCGTTATCTTCCCGACCGCGCCCGAGGCGACCTCGGCTTCGTGTTTGACACGTTCGGCGTAGGGCACCTGGTAGTGTGCGCCGGTCCCCGGCACCTGCTGGTCGGAGTGGATACCGCCCCCGCTCACGTCGACGAGGTCCGCGCCGGCCGCTTCGAGGTCACGAGAGAGTCGAACCGTGTCGTCGACGGTCCACGACTCGCGGTCCGGCAGCCAGTCGGTCGCCGACAGGCGGACGAAGACGGGCTTGTCGTCGGGCCAGACCTCGCGGACGGCGGCGGTCACCTCCCGAATCAGTCGGGTGCGTCCGGTGAAGTCGCCGCCGTAGTCGTCCTCGCGGGTGTTCGTCACCGGGGAGTAGAACTCGTGGAGCAGGTAGCCGTGCGCGCCGTGGACCTCGGCGATTTCGAAGCCGGCGTCCAGCGACAGTTCGGCGGCCGTCCGGAAGTCGTCGACGACCCCCTCGATACCGTCCTGGTCGAGCGCCTCCACGTCGAGCGGGTCGTCGTGGGGGTAGGGTTCGTCGGTCGGGCCGACGGGCGTCCAGCCGTGCTCGCCGTGGACCGGGCCGGACTCGTCGGCGAACGGGCGGTGGGTCGACGCCTTCCGGCCGGCGTGGGCGAGTTGGATGGCCGGGGTCGCGCCCTGCCCACGGACGAACTGGGTGGTGGGAGCGAGCGCGTTCGCGTGCTCCTGGCTCCAGATGCCGAGGTCGTGTGGCGAGATACGGCCCTCCGGGTTGACGGCGGCCGCCTCGGTCATCACGACGCCCGCGCCGCCCGAGGCCCGCTGACCGAGGTGGACGAGGTGCCAGTCGGTCGCCAGGCCGTCGAGCGCACAGGAGTACTGGCACATCGGCGACACCATCACGCGGTTCCGAATCTCCGTACCCCGCAGCGTCAGGGGCGTGAACAGGTCCATCGCTCTCACCTCGGAGCGTCGGTAGAAAAGGCGCGTCGGAATCGGCAGAGAGTACGCATCCTCGCGGTGGGTTGATACGAGCGGTCTCCGACGATGGACAACCCCTTACCGACCCCACGTCTACGCCGGGTATGACCACGACTACGAACGCTGAGACGCCGTTCGACGCGACGGAGGCCCGATGACGCGGCCGGGCCACCCCGTCGAGCAGGCGGTCGGGATGGCGTCCTACGTCAGCGACGCGGCCGGCATCGGCGGCCGGCTCCGCGCTCGCCCCGAGGACTTCCGGGTCCGGGAACTGGAGGCCGTCGACGTCGAACCGGTCGACGCCGACCCCGGTTCGTACGGCCACCTCGTCTTCCGCGCGACGCTCCACGGCTGGGACACCAACGACTTCGCGTCGGCGCTCTCCGACAGACTGGGGATGAGCCGCGAGCGCGTCTCGTGGGCGGGGACGAAGGACAAGCGCGCCGTCACGACACAGCTGTTCTCGGTCGACACCGACGAGAACGACCTGCCCGACCTGAGGAACGCCGCCGTCGAGGTGCTCGGCCGGACCGGGCGACCGGTCCTGTTCGGCGACCTGCGAGGCAACGAGTTCGAACTCGTCGTCCGCGACGTGGAGCGACCCGAGCGGGCGTCGACCGTCGCCGCCGAACTCGCGGCGTTCTGTGACGCCGACACCGCCGACTCGAACACCGTGTCGGGTGTCGACGACTCGCTCCCGCTGGCGACGTCGGTCTGCGTCCCGAACTACTTCGGCCACCAGCGCTTCGGGTCGAAACGCCCCGTCACCCACGAGGTGGGCCTGGCCATCGTCCGCGAGGACTACGAGGGCGCGGTCGTGGCCTACGTCGGCAATCCGAGCGAGCGCGAACCCGACTCGACACGAGAGGCCCGTCGCTACGTCGAGGAGACCCGCGACTGGCAGGGGGCGCTCGACCGCCTGCCGAAGCGACTGGGCTACGAACGGGCGATGTGTCACCGCCTCGTCGAGGGCGACGACTCGCCCGACGACTTCCGCGAAGCCCTCGAAACCGCGCCGTCGAACCTCCAGCGACTGTTCGTCCACGCGGCGCAGTCCTATCTGTTCAACCGCATCTGCTCCGTCCGACTGGAGCGGGGACTGCCGTTCGACCGCCCCGTCGCGGGCGACGTGGTCTGTTTCACCGACGAGGAGGGCCGACCGGACACCGACCGCCTCCAGCGTGTCGACGAGACGCGCGTTCGGACCGTCACCCGTCACTGCGAGCGTGGCCGGGCGTTCGTCACCGCGCCGCTGGTCGGTACCGAGACGGAACTCGGCGACGGCGACCCGGGCGAACTCGAACGGTCGGTGCTCGACGAGGCCGGCCTCGACCCGGCCGACTTCGACAACCCCCACGGCTTCGAGTCCGAGGGCACGCGGCGAGCGATTCGCCTGCGAAGCGACCTCGAAATCGAGTCCGTCGCCTCCGAGAACGCGCTCCGGTTCACGTTCGACCTCCCCTCGGGGTCGTACGCGACGGTCGTGCTCCGTGAGTTCCTGAAGGCCGACCCCGAGACGCTCGCCTGAGTCTCTCCCGTGGTCGTTCGTGACGGTTCGTGGAAACCGTCCCCCTTATTCGGCGCTCGCTCTACCGTCCGACAATGACCTGTCGGCAGTGCGCCAGCGACCTCGACAGACCGGGCGACTTCTGTCTGGTCTGTCGGACGGCCAACGCCGACACCGTCGTCCTCGACCTCTCCCGTGACCGAGCACGCGTCGTCGCCCTCCGCGACGACGCGGTGGTCTCGGACCGGACCGTCACGACGACCCCGGAGACGGGTGACCTCGAAGGCACCGAACTGCGCAACTTCGCGGGTCTCGTCGCCGACGAGATTCACCGCAAGCGCCCCGAAGAGGTGTACGCCACGGGCGACCGCACGGTGCTCTCGTCGGTCCGGGCGCAGGCGCACTACCCCTTCTACCGCGTCGACGGCGAGGACCCCGTCGAGGCAGTCGTCGAACGGCGCGGTGAACCCGCGCTCGAAACCGTCGACAAGGCTCCACACGAGAAGTTGGGCGGTGCTCACAGCACGCTCATCGGGAATCGGGCGGGCCGCCGCGCCGTCGAGACGGTCGCTGCCCACCCGCACGTCAAGAAGGTCATCCCCGGCCCCATCGACGCCGGTGGTTCGGGGTCGCGGTCGGGCGTTCGTGCCAAGGCGACCCGTGCCGACGAACACGGCAACGTCCGACTGCTCATCCGTGACGGCTCCAGCGTCCAGGAGAACCGCATCGTCACCACCGCCGGTGACCGCGAGACGGGCGAGCGCATCCGCGCGGACCTCGACCAGGCCCTCCACGACGAGGGACTGCAGGACGACTGAACCACCACCCGACGCTCGCCTCCACGAACCACGCGGGTGACTGAACGGGGCCGGTGTGAGAGCGACGGCCGACGAAGTAAGCACTGGAAGGAGCGAGTGTAACGAGCGACTGAAGCGCGCAGCGAGTCGCCCGAGTCGTCGCATCGGGGGCTTTCGGGCTGTCGTCCCGTCTCGCTTCGTCCACACCCGCGACACAGTCTCACACGAAAGCGACCGTTCCTAGCGGCGACTCAACGGATTTATACCCCTGTCGAAGGTAGCGACTCGTATCATGGCCAAGAAGAAAGGAACCGTGGGCTCCGCCGGTCGCTTCGGTGCCCGCTACGGCCGCGTCGCCCGCCGTCGCGTCGCGGAGATCGAGTCGGACATGCACGACGACCACACCTGCCCCGACTGCGGGTCGCCCACCGTCGACCGCAAGGGGACGGGTATCTGGGTGTGCGGCCGCTGTGACTACACGTTCGCCGGCGGTACGTACCGTCCCGAGACGCCCGGTGGCCGTCAGGTCCGCCGCTCGATTCGCGCCGCGCTGTCCGACAGCGAGTAACCCCTTCGACCCACACTCCAGCTATGAGCTACAAATGTTCCCGATGCAAGCGTGACGTCCAACTGGACGAGTACGGTGGCGTCCGCTGTCCGTACTGCGGCCACCGCGTGCTCCTCAAGGAGCGCAGCCGCGACGTGAAGGAAGTCCAGGTCGAGTAGAGTCGTGTCAGACGAGCGTGCCAGCGGGCACGCGGCTTCGCCCCACGGTGTCGTTCTCACGTTCTCGTACCCCGACGCCGAGAGCGCCCGCGTCGTCGAACGGAGCGTCCGCCAGGAGGTCGACGACATCGACGGCGACCGCACCAGCGCGACCCTCTCGCGGACGGGGGCGACGCTCACCGTCGACGTCGTCGCCGAGGACCTCGTCGCGCTTCGGGCAGGGCTGAACACGTGGTGTACGCTGGTGGAGGTTGCCGAGCGTAGCTCGGCAGCTAGCAAGACGTCGTCGTGCGATGTCTCGGAGCGTAGCTCCGGAGCCAACGAGTCGTGATTCGCGCCGTCGCCGGCCGAATCTCCGGGGCCGGTGGACCGTCTCTCCCTGTGTGAGTCGCGTGCGGGTTCGCCCTGCTCACCCCGTCGAACCGCTCGGAATCGTGTCGTTCCGTCGACGAACCGAATAGCGGGCCTTTTTCAGGCTGGGAGGCGACTGACCGGACATGCAAGGAAATCTGCCGCCCGAGGCACAGGAGAAGATCGAGGAACTGCAGGACCTGCAGGAGACCGCCCAGAACGTGGCGATGCAGAAACAGCAGTCCGAGTCGACGCTCTCGGAGTCCGAGGCCGCACTCGACCAGTTGGAGAACATCGACGAGGAGACGACGATGTACCAGCAGGTCGGCGAACTGCTCGTCGAGACGGAGTACGGCGAGGCCCAGGAGTCCCTCGAAGAGAAGGTCGACAGCCTGGAGGTTCGCGTCGAGACGCTGAACAAGCAGGAAGAGCGCGTCCAGGAGCGCTTCGAGGAACTCCAGCAGGAACTGCAGGAGATGCTTCAGGGCGGCGGCGCGGGCGGCCCGCAGGGTCCCGGCGGCCCCGGTATGGGCGGTCCCGGCGGCGACTGAGCGATGGCATCCGACGTCACCGACGGTGAACCGAGCGACGAGACGGTCGTCCAGACGGCCAGCGACGCCGCGGAGGGCGTCGTCTTCGACCGTTACAAGCAGAGTGAGGTCCGTGACGTCGACGTGACCGTCCACTTCGCCGAGGGCGTACTGGAGGTCGACGTCTACCTCGACGCGCCCGGCGACGACGAACAGGTCGCCGAGGACGCCGTACTCGCGGCCCGAACTGCGGTCGACGACCTGTTCGACGAGTCGAACTGAGGCGCGTCTCCGCGTCCTTCCTCTCGACGCGACCCGGTCAGCGACCGCTCCGTCAGTCGTCGGCGGGTGCGGGCGTCGTCTCGACGGGGTCGACGGTGACGCCGAGTTCGTCGATGACGGCCTGTGCCCCGACCTTCCCCGAGAGGAGCATCGCGCCGAACGTCGGTCCCATCCGCGGGAGGCCGTGGGTGGTGGCGACGGCCATCCCCGTAGCGACGACGCCGTCGTGGACCCGACCGGTGCGCTCGACCACCGCGTCCTCGCTCTCGGCGACGTGCATCGACCCGTGGCCCGGCGAGTCGTGACCGGGCGCACCGTACTCGTCGTCTGCGGTGGCGTCCATCACCGTGCCTCGGTCGCGGGCCGCGGCGACGCCGGGCGCGTCGAGCGCCCCCCGTTCGTCGAGTTTGGAGACGACCAGCGCCTCGTGGCCCGTCGCGTCGACGACCACGTCCGACTCGACGGCGACGGGGTCGACACAGGTCAGCTCCCGTGGGAGCGCGTGGACCGGCGTCCAGTTCATCACGATACCGCCGACCCGGTCTCCCTCCCGGACGACGACGTCGGTGAACTCGGTCATGTTCTGTATCGTCGCACCCGCCCCACAGGCGTGCTCGACGAGCGCCGAGCAGGCGTGGGGGCCGCTGGCGACGTACAACCCATCGACGTCCTCGACGGCGTCGTACGGGACGCCGAGTTCGTCGAGGACGGTGTGCGCCGGTGCGCGGACGGTGACCTTGTTCATCAGGAACCCACCGAGCCAGAACCCCCCGCCGAGGTAGTTGTTCTTCTCGACGACGGTGACGTCGACGTCTCGTCGTGCGAGTTCCGCCGCCGTGACGAGTCCCGAGGGCCCGCCACCGACCACGATGACGTCGGTGTCGATACGCTGCTCGAACGCTTCGGACCACGACCGTGCGATGGCGCGGGTCACGTCGGCCTCGTCTACCGGACTGAATCCGTCGAACTGTGACATACTACTGGGTAGTACAACCCAGTGTTTATCGGTTGCGGTACTCCCCGACTACGGTGACAGTGTCCGATACGGGAGGAGCGGGCGGTCCTCTCAGCCGAGGGTGAAGAGGTCCCGATTACGGTCACGCTGACCGTCTTCCCACGCCCCGATACTGGAGTGTGACTCGTCGACGGCCGCCAGCAGGTGGTTGGTGCCGATACGGCTGTCCGCATCGCCTCGGTCGACGAGCACGCGTCGTGGTACGGTCACCGGTCGGCCCCCGTCGTGGTCGAACCTGTCTCTGTCATTGTCCCCTCTCACTTCGAGGACAGCAAGTGTCTTTCGTGCCGCCACGCGTGGCGGCGAAGAATCGGACTACGCCTCCCGTTCGGTCCCGTCCCGAATCGCCCGTTCGGCGGCGTCGAGCGTCGCCTCGGCGTCGAACGCCTCGACGATGGCCCGCAGGTCCGCCTCGCTCGCGTCGGTCAGGTCCCGGGCGTGGCGGGTCACGTTCGGCACCGCGCGAATCACGTTGTCGACGATGGGGACGGTGGCGACCTGTGCGGACCGCGAGAGTGGGTTGAGGTCGACGACGAGTTCCACCGTCCCCATCGCGCCGAGCGCCTCCGCCCGGTCACCGTCCTCCAGCGGGACCAGCACGACGTCGGCGGCCCCGATACCCTCGGCGTCGACCTTCGCCCGTTCGTGGTCGATACCGGGGATACGCCCGTCGGCGGTCAGACCTCTCACGTCCGTCGCGCCGTGTTCGCGGAGGTGGTCGACGATAGCACGCATCCGCTCGTCGGTCCGGTTGAACAGGTTGACTTCGAGGTCGGCCCCCACGACGTCGGCGAGTTCGACGAGTTCGCCCGGACAGAGCGCCGCGACGTTACCGTTGACCGAGAGGACGGGGTGTTCGGCGAGCAGGAGGTGAGCGGCGGCGACACGGGCCGCCACGTCGGCGCTCTCGATGGTCCGCTCGCCGAGCAGGTAGTCGAACGCCTCGCCGCGACCCTGTGCGATGAGTCCCTGCTGGCTCGTGATGCCCTTCTCGACGCCCGCCTCGATGCGGTGGCGCGTCAGGAGGGACTCGTACCGGGGGTGGCTCTCCGGGACAGCGATATCGCTCATGCCTGTGGGTTGGCGGGTCGGGAGAAAAACGGTGTGTTGTGTCGTGCGTGCAGTCACGCCCGTTCCTGTTCGCGTTCGAGTTCGCGGAGCGCGTCGAGGCGCGCCTCGGTCCGTGGGTGTTTCGCGCCGAGCGCCGCCCACCACTTGCGAATCGGCCTCTGGACCGACCAGACCAGCGGCCGGCGGTCCCAGTCGGTCCGAATCGCGTACTCGTCGCTCGCCGGGACGATCGAGAGGGCGTCGATGGCTGCGACTCTGGCGTCGGGGGCCGGCCGCTCGCTACCGTCCGGCCCGAGCGTTTCGAGGGCGGTGGCGAGCGCCGCGGGGTTGCCGGTGACGCGCGCGGCGGCGCGGTCGGCGGCCCGTTCGCGGGTCCGGGAGAACTCGCTGGAGACGGCCACGAACGCGACGTAGTACGGGAGAGCGAGCGGAGCGAGGAGGTGTGTGAGCTGAAACGCCACGATACCGAGCGTCCCGAACAGCCGGTTCGGGGCGACGAGGAGCGTCTTGGCGACCGAATCGTAGTTGGCGGCGTGTGCGAGTTCGTGGGCGACGACGGTCTCCAGCTCCGCCGCGTCGAGCGCGTCGAGGGTCGCCGTCGAGACGGCGAGCGTCGTCTGCCGGGGTCGGAGACCGACGGTCATCGCGGACGGGGCGTCGGGGCCTGCGACCAGCACCTCGGGTTCCGGGTGGTCGAGTCGCTGGGCGACCGACCGGACCGTCTCGCAGAGTCGCGGCCGGTGTTCCGGCGTCGCCGGCGTCGTGACGAGGTCACCGGTGCCGAACACCTGCAGCGTTTCGAGGTCGTAACGCCGTGCCGCGAGGCGGACCGTCACGGCCACCGCGGCGAGAGTGAGCAGCGCCGTCACGGGGAGGACGGCCTCGACGGGGAACCACCCGACGTTGCCGGCGAGAATCAACAGGAGGACACCGAACACCGTGTAGAACGGATAGCCCGCGATAGCGAGTCCCGCGAGCAACGGGAGGGCTGCCAGCACGGCGACGGCGAGCAGTGTCGCTCCCGTCTCGAGGCGGAGGAGCCAGCGACCGACGAGGGACATGGCATCTCGTTGGTGAGTGTTCTCATCAGTGTTGGCACTCGCCGACCGTGTCGGGGACTACTCCCCGACCAGCGTCGCGCCCGCGGTCACCCGACACGACCGGGCGTCGTAGCCCGCCCGCGACAACCCATCATCGAGGGCGAACACCGTCTGGCCGAGCATCGCCATCGCCGCCTCGCCGCCGACGGACTGCACGTCCTCGATAGCCGCGCGAACCTCGTCGGTCTGTAGCCCCGCTTCACGCGAGAACCGCCGGCAGGCACGCATGAACGTCTCGACCGTGGGTGACGTACGGAGCGTTTCGAGCGCCTCCTCACCGGCCCGAGAGAGCGTCTCGGTGTCCCCACCGATCACTTCGGCGGTGTCGAGGCCGCCGAAGGTGACGTACTCCACGTCGGGGCGTGCGGGGAGGCCGTCGAGGTAGCCTCGTGGCGGCGCGCCGGGGTCGAGGCGAATCGGCATCCCGCCGCGGGCCTGTCCGACCACGTCGCCGAGACCGGTCCCGGCCTCGACTTCGCTGGCGTGGGCGACGGCGACGAGTTCGCGTTCGGTGTGGCCCCCCGCCGTCGCGGCGTCGAGGGCGAGTGCCGTCCCGAGCGCACACGCTCCGGAGACGCCGAAGCCGGCGCTGATGGGGAGGTCGGTTTCGGCGACGACGCGAGCGTCGGTCCCGAGGCGCTCGACGACGCCGGTCACGGCGGGCATCTCGACGGAGTCACCGTCGAGGACGACGCCACCGTCGCCCACCGTCTCGACCGGGTCGACCGTGACCGTGACGCCGTCGGAGAGGGCGAGGCCCGCGCCCCGAGACCCGGCGACGACCGGGTCGTCGTGGGCGTGGACGCTGAAGAAGCCGGTGACGTGGCCGGGGACGAACGCGCGGGCTGTCATCGCTCCGGAGTCGGCCCGTCGCGCACTTCAACGTTACACTCCGTCTCCGTGGGAGCGTCGGGATGTCGACGTCGTTCGGCGTCAGTCCGACTCGACGACCCGTGCCGGGACGCCGTCCTCGACGGGCCGACCGACCGCGAAGACGACCGCCGACCCGACGAGGAGGAGGACTCCCAGCGCACCGATGGTGACGAACAGCGTCGTGGCGTCCGCGAGCGGCCCACTGGCCAGTTTCACCGGGATGGAGGCGAGCGAGACGGCCATCGAGAACGCCGACAGCACGGTCGCCCGCCCGAGCGACGGCGTCCGGTCGTTGAGGTAGCCCTCCGCGACGGGCGTCGTGACGTTCAGCAGCACCCGCATCAGGAGGAAGACGGGCACCGCCGCCAGCGGCGAGAGGCCCAGCACGACGAACGCGACGCCGAGGACGACCGGTGCGCCGTGGAGCAGTCTGGCGACACCCACCCGCTCGGCGAGCACGCCGGCGTAGTTGCTCGCCAGCGCCGAGGCCCCGACGAGCAGGGCGTAGAGGTAGCCCAACTCGACCGCGTCGAGGCCGGCGTCGAGGCTGATAGGCTGGACGAACAGGTCGACGCTCCACCCGACGGCGTAGAACAGCGCGGCGTAGACGAGGAAGCCTCGAAGCGAGGGTGCGGCCAGCCGTGAGAGGGCGACCCGTGCCTCCCGGAGCGTGAACCGGTCGGCGTCGTCGACGACCGCCTCGGGGAGCGTCGCCACGACGACACCACCGAGGACGTTGACGACGCCGGTCGCGTAGAACGGGTACGTCGGGTCCATCGCGTAGAGGTAGCCGCCGGCGACGCTCGTCACGGCGTTCGTCGCCAGGAAGACGGCCAATCCTCGACCACGGACGCGAGTGAACGACTCCGGTTCGCCGTATCGGACGAGCGCGTCGTAGAGCCACGCGCTGTCGTTGCCCGTCCGGAACGTCTGGGCGACGCCCCAGACGACGTAGACGACGAGGAACGACTCGAACGACTCGGCGACGCCGAACGCCGTCGCCGCGAGACCGATGGCGACGGAACTGATCGCCAGCGCGTTCCGCCGGCCGATGCGGTCACCCAGGTAGCCCGTCGGGAGTTCGGCGACGAGGATGGTGCCGAAGAACACGACGTCCAGCACCGAAATCTGCGTGTAGGTGAACCCGCGGGCGTCGTCGAGCAGGACGACCCAGACCGGGATGAGGAAGCCCAGCGTCGACAGCGCCATGTACGCGTAGTAGCGGGCGACGACGCTCGACTTCCGGTCCACACGCTACCGGGCGTCGGTCGCGCTGAAAAACGCGGCGGTTCGGAGCCCTCTCACCGGAACCGGCACTCGGCGGTCGACGGGTTCCGACCGTCTCCGTGGGCGCGGTCGGTGGGTACGGGCCGACAGCGTCCCGGCTACCGACCGAGTCGCTCGACGACCGGTGTCGCGGTGACGCCGTGGACGACGACCGAGACGAGGACGGTGAAGCCGACGACCGCCCAGAGCAGGTCGGCGTCGGGAAACGGCGCGTGGTTCAGTGCGTACGCGAGGTAGTAGAACGAGCCCAGCCCCCGAACGCCGAAGAACGCGATGGTCGCACGCTCGCTCCGGTCACGGTCGACCCCGACCAGAGCGAGGAGGCCCGCCAGCGGCCGGCCCCGGGCACCGTGAAGACGAAGACCGAGTAGACGGTCCGCGACGAACCGTCCCGGAGCCACCGTCGCCTACGGGTTCAGCCGCTGCCGGTCCCTCGGGAACACGGTCGCAGCAGAGCTGCTCCCTGTTTCCACGCGACGGTTGCGGAGTCGCCTACGGCGACAACCGCTGGCGGTCGCGTGGGAACAACACAGCCTCCCGGATGTTGTCGAGGCCGAGCATCGTCATGACGAGTCGTTCGCCGCCGAGACCGAACCCGGCGTGGGGCGGCATACCGTAGCGGAACATCTTCGTGTAGTACTCGAACGCGTCGGGGTCGAGCCCCTGCTGTTCGAAGCCGGCGACGAGTTCGTCGTGGCGGTGTTCACGCTGGCCCCCCGAGACGAGTTCCATGTTCGGGTGCATCATGTCGAAGCCCGTCGAGAGGTCCGGGTCGTCGTCGTGGTCCTTGATGTAGAACGGCTTGACCTCGCTGGGCCAGTCGGTGATGAAGTAGTGGCCGCCGACGTCGCGGCCGAGTGCCTTCTCGGCTTCCGTCGAGAGGTCGTCGCCGAACACCAGTTGCTCGTCGAGGTCGCCCGTCGCGTTGACGCGCTCGATGGCCTCCTCGTAGGAGAGGCGCGGGAACGCCTCCTCGGGCACCTCGAACGCCTCGGCCAGCCCGAGCGTCTCCAGTTCGTCGGCGCACTCCTCGGCGACGGCCTCGTAGGCCGCCTTCAGCGCGCCCTCGCAGACGTCCATCGCGCCCTGGTGGTCGATGAACGCGCTCTCGAAGTCGATGGAGGTAGCCTCGTTGAGGTGTCGTGGCGTGTTGTGCTCCTCGGCGCGGAAGATGGGGCCGATCTCGAAGACGCGCTCCAGCCCGGAGCCGACCATCAGCTGTTTGAACAGCTGTGGCGACTGGTTCATGAACGCCTCCTGCCCGAAGTACGTGATGGGGAACAGCTCCGTGCCCCCTTCGGTGCCGGTGGCGACGATCTTCGGGGTGTTGATCTCGGTCGCGTTCTGCGAGCGGAAGTAGTCCCGAACGGCCGCGAGGACCGTCGCGCGAATCTCGAAGATGGCCTTCGCCTCGTCGCGCCGGAGGTCGAGGGTGCGGTTGTCGAGGCGCGTCGGGAGTTCGGCGTCGACCTTCCCGGAGGGGTCGAGGGGGAGTTCGGGGTCGGCGGGAGCGACGACTTCGACGCTCTCCGGGACGATTTCGACGCCCGTGGGGGCGCGCGGCTCCTCCTCTACACTCCCGGTCACCTGCACGACGGACTCGCGCGAGACGTTCGTGCCCGTCTCGACGAGGTCCTCGTCCATCTCGTCTTTGGCGAACTTGACCTGTATCTTGCCGGTCTTGTCGCGGACGATGAGGAAGGCGATACCACCGAGGTCGCGGATCTCGTGTGCCCAGCCGGCGACGGTGACGTGGTCGCCCGGTTCGGCGTCCGCTGTGTACGTTCGGTCGTCCATACGCCAGCCTGTCGGTCGAGCGGCTAAAGTGGGTCGGATTTACTTCCCGTAGCTCCCGGCGACGAGTCGTGAGTACGCCCGGCGGAGGCGCTGGCTGATGGCCTGTTCGCTCACGTCGAACTCGACGGCGAGGTCCGTCAGCGTCGCCTGTCGCGGGACCTCGAAGAACCCTTCCTCGTAGGCGAGGAGGACCGTCTCGCGCTGGCGGCGCGTGAGGTTCGGCCCGCGGTCGGAGACGTCCTCGACGTAGACGTTCTCGACTTCGATGTCCGCGTCGCGGTCGGTGAGCCACGTCCGATACCGGTCGAGGCTGTCCTCGTCGGGGAACCGTGACTCGGTGTGCCACCAGCCGTCGGTGTACTGGACGCTGAGGGAGATCGCGTCGAACTCCTCGTCGACGGCGGAGAGCGTCGCAGTCGTGTCGACGGCGGCGCTGTACAGCCGTTCGTCGGTCACCTCGTCGAGGCGGACGAAGTCGGCGACGGTGTCGTCGGCCCGCAGGTTCGTCTCGAAGGCGTCGAGGTCCGCGCCGTTCGCCCAGAAGTGGAGCCGTGACCGGTCGGTCGAGGTGGCTGTCGTCCGTTCGAGTGACAACTGCACGTCGCTCGCCGCGAGCGTCTCGGCCATCGCCAGCGTCGGCGACTGGACTCGGTGGGCGGCGATGAGACTCATATCAGCCCTGCGTGAGCAAGGAGTATATAATGACGGGTTAGTTTCTCGCGTCGTTTGCACCCTCGACAGTCTCTCTCACGGCCGCACAGCCAGCGTCGTGGACGAGGTCACCGACCACGACGACGTCCGAGTGCTGGCCCATCGTGTGTGCCGAGTCGTAGTCGTGGACGCCCCCACCGTAGAACAGGGTGGCGTCGTCGAGGGCGTCGTGGGCCGCCCCGACGACGTCGGTGTCGCCGAGGGTCCCCGAGTACTCCACGTAGACGATGTCCTGACCGAACATCTGCTCGGCGATTTCGGCGTAGGCGGCGACGTCGTCCGGGGCGAGGTCACAGTCCGCCTGCGTGTACTCCGCTACCGACGCCTCCTCGTTCATGACGATGTACGCCTCGGTGTGAGTGTGTGCCCAGTCGATGTCGTCGTCGATTCGCGCCCACTCCTTGTGGACGCCCGTCATCCACGCGATGTCGCCGGCGTTGAAGACGATGGGGATGAGGTATCCCTCCAACCCGTCGGGATGAACGACGACGCCCGCACTGGACGGTTCGATGAAGACGGGGACGTCGTGTGCTCGCGTCGCCTCGATACAGCCTCGGACGTACTCGGCCATCTTCTCCTCGGTCATCCCCAGCGTCCCGCCGACGGAGATGGCGTCGGTACCGGTCGCCACGACGTCCTCGAACGTCTCGTCCTCGTAGAGCGTCTTGTCGGGGTCGACCTTCACGATGTGGTCCCACTCGGTCCACGGGTTCATACTCGGTGGACCGAACGGCCGGACAAAACGGCTTCGACACGACCAGCTGGAGGGGCTATGTGTATAGCACGGCTGGTTGTGGGGGCTACACTGATTCCCCCGAGAGATATACTACGGCCCGGTGGACGCGGTGACATGTCCCGCTGCTCCGACGCCGAGGGTCGGCCCGCCGACGCCCCCGTCGACGTGTCGCCCGACATCGAGCGCGTCAGTCGCCGCGATTTCCAGGAGGTCTGGCACGACCAGGACCCCAGCGTCATCCCCGACCTCTACCTGCCCGAGTACCGGGGGCACGGGTTCCCCGTCGTCGGGTCGGTCACGCGAACCGGGTACCGGCGTGTCGCCGGTCTGTTCCTCCGAGCGTTCCCCGACATCCGGTTCGACATCCACCGTCTCGACTCCACCGAGGACCTGGTCGAGACCGAGTGGACGTTCGAGGCGACCCACGACGGCTGGGTCGGCCCCCTCCCGCCGAGCGGGACGGAACTCAGCGTCGACGGCTGGGGTCGCCACCGCTACGAAGGTGACCGTGTCGCCGAGACCTGGCTGGACCTCGACTGGACGGGCCTGGCCGGACAGCTAAGCCGCGGTTACGTCGACGCGGCCCGCGAGAAGGTCGGAACGCTGGTCTGACCGCGGACGTTCACTATCGAACTGTATCGCACGGCCTACACGGCGATGGTTGCCGCTAACCGCTGCAACGACACGCCCCCGTTTTACCGTCCGCGCTCCTCGGGGTGTAGTATGGAGGCTGCGCTCTGGTACGTGTTGACCGGTACTCGCGGCGGGACGAATCGCGCACGCATCCTCAGGGCGATTCACGACCGCCCACAGAACGCCAACCGACTCGCAGAACGGCTCGACCTCGACTACAAGACCGTCAGACACCACCTCGACGTCCTCCAGGACAACGGCATCGTGACGGTCGGCGGCGAGGACTACGGTGCGGTCTACCTCCCCTCCGAGCGGGTCCGACAGGAGTGGGCGGTCGTCGAGCGTATCTTCGTCACCGTCGCCGAGAACGACTCCGGGTTCGACTACGCTCCTAACCCCAACTGACTCCGACCGACACACGCCGCCCTCGGCTCGTCGTCTCAGGTCGCCGCCTGGGACTGCCACTCGCGGATTCGGTCGGCGCTGACGCCCTGTACCTCGCCGGCCACGTCGTCGGGTTCCGCGGTACGCAGGTCGTCCAGGCTCTCGATGCCCGCCGCCGCGAGTTTCTCGGCCGTCTTCGCGCCCACACCGTCCAGGTCCTCGATGTTCCGCATCGCGGTGCGCTCCTGGTACTCCGCGAAGTTACAGATGGGACAGCCCAGTTCCCACGGGTCGTCCCCGTCGTTGTGGACGACGAGTTCCGGCAGGTCGTGTTCCTCGCAGTAGTCGTCGGTCACCTCGATGTCGCCCTTGCGGGGCAGCGGCAGTGAGTACTCACACTCCGGGTAGCGGACACAGCCGACGAGCCGCGACCCCGAGCGCAGCGTCTTGATGGCCAACTCTCCGCCCTCCTCCGAACCGCAGTCGGGACACTCGCCGATGATACGGTCCTCGGCGTCGTCGGCCTCCTCGGCCCGACAGAGCGGGCAGCCGTGGGTGTAGGTGTCCCGGCCGGCGAGCATCTTCACCTCGTGGAGGCCGTGCTCCTCGCAGGCCTCGTCGAGCACCATCGGTTCGCCGTTGGAGGGGAGTGGCAGCGTGTACTCGCAGTCGGGGTAGCCGTCACAGCCGACGAAGTACGACCCGTAGCGCGAACGCCGCACCAGTACGTCCTCGCCACACTCCGGACACGGTCCGAGCAGTTTGTCGGCCTTCAGCGCCTTCCGGAGGTGTTCACCGACCTCGTCGCGTGACTCGTGGAGGTCCGCGAACACGCGCTTGAGGATGGCGCGGGACTCGTCGGTCACCTCGTCGAGGGTCGCTTCACCGTCGGCGATGGCGCTCATGTCCGACTCCAGTTGTGCGGTCATCTCCTCGCTGACGACGAGGTCCGCGAACCGCTCTGCGGCCTCGACGACGCCCATCGCCAGTTTCGTCGGCCGCGGCGGGTCGTTCTCGATGTACCCCCGGTCGTAGAGTTTCTGGAGCGTCCCGTGGCGGGTCGCCTTCGTCCCGATACCCATCTTCTCCATCGTCTCGATGATGCGCGACTGCCCGCGGCGACGGGGTGGCTGGGTCTGCTTGGCCTCCTGGCGCGGGTCGGTGACGGCGAGCGTCTCGCCCTCCTCGACGGCGGGCACGTAGTTCTCCGTCGTCGAGTGATAGGGGTAGACCGCGTGGTAGCCCTCCTCGACGAGGCGCTTGCCGTTCGCTTTGAGCAAGCATCCCGAAGCGTCCGCGACGACCTTCAGGTGTGCCCACTCCGCGGGTTCGGCACAGGTGGCGAAGAACCGCCGGACGACGAGGTCGTAGACGTCCCACTCGTCGTCGGAGATGTCGGTCGGGAACTCGCCGGTCGGGTGGATGGGCGGGTGGTCGGTCGTCTCCTTTTCGCCGCTGGTCGGTTCGATGTCCTCGCGGTCGAGCAGCGACTCGGCGTCGTCGCCGAACCGCGCGTGCTCGGCGAACCGTTCGAGGAGTTCGCGTTCGTCCAGGTCGTCGGGGTAGACGGTGTTGTCCGTCCGGGGGTAGGTGATGTAGCCGGCCGTGTAGAGGTCCTCGGCGATGCTCATCGCGCGCTGGGCCGAGTAGCCGATGGAGCCGGCGGCCCGGATGTACTGGGTCGTGTTGAACGGCGCGGGCGGGTCGTCCGTTCGGGTCCGGCGGTTGACGGACTCGACCGTCGCGTCGCTCGCGGTCTGCAACTGCTCGAAGGCGGCGTCGGCGTCGGGTTCGTTCCAGACGCGTTCCTGTTCGTTGTCCTCATCGTCGTAGAGGAAGTACTGCGCCTCGAACGGTTCGTCGTCGTGGTCGCTGGCGAGGTCGGCGAACAGCTCCCAGTAGTCCTCGGGGTCGAACGCCTCGATCTCGCGTTCGCGGTCGACGATGAGCTTCAGCGTCGGCGACTGGACCCGGCCGACGGAGATGAAGTCGCTGCCCAGCTGTTTCGCCGACAGCGAGAGGAACCGTGTGAGCGCCGCGCCCCACATCAGGTCGATTATCTGGCGCGCCTCGCCCGAGGCCGCGAGGTCGAAGTCGAGGTCCTCGGGGTTGGCGAAGGCGTTCGTGACCTCGCGGTCGGTGATGGAGGAGAACCGGACCCGCGAGATGGGTATCTCGTTCTCGTCGGTGACGAGTTCGTACGCCTCCTTCCCGATGAGTTCGCCCTCGCGGTCGTAGTCGGTGGCGATGATGGCGCTGTCGGCCTCGCGGGCCAGCGAGCGCAGCGCCGCGACGATGTTCTCCTGGGTTTCGGTCTTGACGACCCGTGCGTCGACGAGTTCGACGGGTCGGACGTCCCGCCAGTCGTTGTACTCCGGCGGGAAGTCGACGCCGACGACGTGCCCCGACAGGCCGATACAGCGCTTGCCGCCCCACTCGTACACCGGAACGCCGTTGCGTCGGTCCACGCTCGCGCCGCCCTCGCTGAGAATCTCGGCGATGCGACGGGCCGCGTTGTCCTTCTCGGTGATGATCAGTTCCACGGACACCCACCTCTGTCGGTCATTGGCGTCGGTAAGCCGACCCACTACGTAACGTTTTCGCCGCGAAAACCGCACCACTGCGCGCGTGTGCGGCGTGTACGGGTGCGCTCACTCGCCCGCCCTCACGCGGGCGCGGGACGTGTGTGGCGGGTCACGAGGACGGGTCGACGACTCCCGACACCGCCCGTCGCCCGCCGTGCCGGCCGGAAACTGACAGTCACTTATTCCCGTAGCGCCGAGGGCGGGTATGGACGACGATCTGCTCTACGCCACCCACCTCGTACTCCTGCAACTGGTGGTGCTCGACGCGGTGGTCCACCTCGACTCCATCTGGGCGAACGTCGTCGCCGTCGCCGCCTCGGGCGTGTTCCCGCGACTGGCGACGGCGCTGATGGTGCTCTCGATTCTCGGGACGGGTGCCGGTATCGTCGCGTTCCGCGTCGACCTCGTCTCCCGGCGGACGCTCTACCTGCTCGGCGTCGGCTTCATGCTCGCGCAACTGCTCGGCTGGTTCGTCTACCACAACGTCGCCGCGCCGAACTTCGGCCACAGTCACGGCACCGGCTTCACGGCCGTCGTGAACAGCACGTGGGAACACCTGACACAGGACCCGCTCGAAGGCGTCTCGAAACTCACCGAGACGCTGGCGCTGGTCGTCCTGCTCGTCCTCCTCCGGGTCGACCCGCGAGCACGGCCCGCGGACGACGGGCCGCCGGTCCGTGAACGACTCGACGCCTGACCTCAGCCGTCCCGGTCGGCCGGTCTCTGGGTCGTCGCTCGTGTCGTCGTCGCGCCGTCCGTCTCCTCGGCCACGCCGCCCGCCACCGTCGTGTTGCTCGCCGTCAGGACGCCGCCCGCCGACACCACGCCGTAGCCGGACGCGTCGTCGACGCCCGTCTCGCCGAAGTCGGTCGCGTTCGCGTACAGTCGCTCGCGGACCTCCGTCGCGTTCAGGTCGGGGTTCGCGCCGGTCACCAGCGCGGCCATCCCCGCGACGTAGGGCGCGGCGAAGGAGGTGCCGCCGTCGATGGTCGCCCCGGAGAGCGTCACGTCGTCGGGGGCGACGAGGTCGACGTTCGTCTGGGCGCTGAACGGCTGGAGCGTCCCGTCGTGAATCGCGCCGACGGAGACGACGCCCGCGGCGCTCGCGGGTGCGGTCGTCCCACCGGCCGAGCGGTTGGCCAGCGAGTGGCTGGCGAACAGTTCGACGCGGTGGTCCGCACTCACGTTCTTGGCGTGGATGGCGACGTAGTAGCGGCCGCGTGGAACCGTCTTCGAGAGGTGCTCGAACGGTTGGCCGTCGTGGTCGGTGGCCTTCGCCACCGTCACGTCACGGCCGTTCGGGACGTGCCGGTAGAGATGGACGTCGAAGTCGCTATCGGTGGTCGGCCAGCCGTCCCAGCGGACGGAGACGTCGACGGTGCCGGCGAACGGTTCGCCGTCGTTGAGGTAGTTGCCGGCGTCGTCGAGGCTGCCGGTGTCGGTGAAGTTCACCCAGTCGCCACCGGTGTAGTTGCCCGCCCAGTAGCGGTTGGCGTGGTTGCCCGCGCTCGTGACGAACACCGCGTCCTCGGAGGCGTTGGTAGCGATACGTGCGAGCGTCCCGCTCCCGTCACCGGGCTGGGCGTAGTAGCTCCCGGAGTCGACGACGACGTCCGCGCCGCCAGCGAGCAGCCAGTCGACGGCCGCCCGGTACTCCTCGGGGGAACTACTCGGGCCGACGGCCGCCAACCGGAGGTCGACGCCGGGGGCGGTGTCGGCGACGACGCCGGCGACGGCGGTTCCGTGTCGCCAGTCACCGCCGCCCCCGAACGAGCGGTAGGTCGTGTCGTGCCCGGCGATGGCCGGGTGGCTCACCCGGAAGTCGCTGTCGATGACGCCGACGGTGACGTTCTCGCCGACGACACCCGCCTCGTGGAGAGCGTCCGCGCCGATGGCTCGGACGCCGGACGAGACGCTGTCGTCGGCTTCGACGCTCGCTCCGGTGATGCTGACCGACGTGATACGTGGGTCCCGCGTCAACTGTCGGATGTTCTCGTAGGCCATCGACCCCTCGACGATACGGTCGCCCTCGCGTGTGTAGCTCCGGTCGACGTCGACGGCGACGCTACCGGGGAGGTCGGCGGTTCCTTTCAACCGTAAGACGACGTTGGCTCGTGACGCGACGGTCGGTGGCTCCGGCTGGCGCTGTTCGAGGAGCTCCGACTGGATTCCGGCGTCGAAGTCCGTCACGTGGTCGTTCGTCGGGGTCGGAACGTGTGTGACCGGTGTGAGTACCAGCGCACAGACCACCGCGACCACCACCACGCGACGAGGAATCATCGCGCGTCAGACCGTCGGCGTGCTCACGCGTTGCCAGCGACGATACACGAGCAGCAACCCGAGCACCAGCAGGCCTCCCGCGAAGAAGACGAGACCGGGCGGGGCCAGGAGCGGCCCGCCGGTCACGCCCGTCGCACCGTCGGCCATCCGTGGGAACACCTCCGACTGGACGGCGTCGGTGACGACGAGTTGCTGGACGACGTAGCTCACCATCCCGAGGATGCCGACGGCGGCGACCAGTCCCTTCAGCGAGTCGAGGAAGCTCGTCTTGCGCTCCTCGTTGCCGACGAAGACAACCAGTGGCTCCTCGCTGGGCGCGTAGACGTTCATCTCGCGGCCCTTCTGGGAGTACCGGGTGTCTGCGACGCGGACGAGGCCGGCCTCCTGGAGGTTGGTGAGGTGGTGACGGGCGTTCTGCAACGAGGTGTCGACGCGACCGGCCACCTCCGAGGCCGTCGCGGGGTCCTCGTGCAGGGACATCAAGATAGCACGGGCCGTATCCGAAGAGAGCGAGGAGAGTAGTTCGCCGGTGTCCTCGCCGTCGAGCCAGAACATCCGGGGGTCCCCCTCCTGCTCAGAGCTGGCATCCGTGCTAGTAGGCAACAGCCCTGACATTGCTCTTCATAAATCCTCTTGGTACAAATATCTGCGGCTCCCCGATGGGCAGTGTTGGCCGCTGATGTACGTATCGTGACAGTGCTGTCCGTCTCGTAACGACCGGGACGCGTGTCCGTGGTCGGGGTGGTCGGTGGCAGCGGTCAGTCGTCGAGTTTCGACCGGAGGAGTTCGTTGACCGTTCCGGGGTCGGCGCTGCCGCCGGTCGCCCCCATAACCTGTCCGACGAGGAAGTTGAGCGCGCCACCTTCGCCGTCGTGGTAGTCCTCGACGGCGTCGGGGTTCGCCGCGATGGCCTCCTCGACGGCCTCCTCGACGGCGTCTCCCGAGGTCTTGCCCAGTCCCTCCGCGTCGACCACTTCGTCGGGGGTCCGGCCCTCGTCGAGCATCTCGCGCAGGACGACCTCCTCGGCGTTCTTGACGGTGATGTCGTCCGAATCGACCAGTTCGAGCAGGCGGACGAACGCCTCGCGGTCCACGCTGTCGAGCGTGCGGTCGCGGTAGTTCAACTCCCCGAGCAGGCGGTCGACGACCCACCGCGCGGCGAACGCGGCGTCGAACTCGTCGGTCAACTCCTCGTAGAAGTCCGCCACCTGCTTCGTGGAGGTGAGCTTCGACGCCTCCTCCGTCGAGAGGTCGTACTCCGTTCGGAACCGCTCGCGCCGGGCGTCGGGGAGTTCCGGAATCGAGATCTCCGCTTTCCACCCCGAGACGCGCATCGGCGGGAGGTCCGCCTCCGCGAAGTAGCGGTAGTCCTTCTCCTCCTCTTTCGACCGCATCGAGACGGTAATCCCCCGCCCCTCGTCCCAGTGGCGCGTCTCCTGTTCGACCGCGCGCCCGCGACGGACGGCGTTCTTCTGGCGGGTCTCCTCGTAGCTGAGCGCCTTCGCGGCCCCCTTGTGACTGGAGATGTTCTTCACCTCGGTGCGATTGGCGTCGGCGAGGACGTCCGTCGGGATGGTGCCGTCGTCGGCCACCTCCTCGGCGGGCACCACCGAGAGGTTCGCGTCGATACGCAGCGAGCCGTCACGTTCGGCGTCGAACACGCCGAGATACTCCAGGACCTCCTCCAGTTTCTCGAGGAACGCGCGGACCTCCTCGGGCGAGCGGAAGTCCGGGTCGGTGACGACTTCCATCAGCGGCATCCCGGCGCGGTTGTAGTCGACCATCGTGTACTCCGCGCGGTCGATGGCCCCGCCCTCGTGTCTCAGGCTGCCGGGGTCCTCTTCGAGGTGGGCGCGTTCGATGCCGATGCCGCGCTCTTCGTCGGCGACGGAGATCTCGAGGCTCCCCTGCTGGCAGATGGGTTCGTCGTACTGCGTGATCTGGAAGTTCTTGGGGAGGTCGGGGTAGTAGTAGTTCTTCCGGTGGAACCGGGTCTCCTCGGGGATGTCGGCGTCCAGCGCCTTGCCGACCTTGACGGCGGCCTCCACTGCGGCCTCGTTGACGACCGGGAGCGCCCCCGGTAGACCGAGGCAGGTCGGGCAGGTGTGGGTGTTCGGGTCGGCGTCGGCGGTGTCCGTCGAACAGCCACAGAACAGTTTGGTGGCCGTCTCCAACTGGACGTGGACCTCCAGTCCGATGACGACGGCGAGGTCCCGCGACTGGGTCGTCTGCGCGGTCATTGATTGGCGAGGGGTTCTTCTTCGGTGGGGTAAAGCGTATCGGGACCGGCGTGGGTTCGGTGTCGTTTCGCTGCTGTGGCGCAGGAGTTCGTGACCTCGGAGGCCGCGACGGACGTCCCGCCGAGCGCATCTCGAACCAGTTTCGCCGTCTCTCGCTGCTAGCTCAGAAACGCGACCAGACGCTCCGAGACCTCCTCGCTCCGTTCGTGCTGGAGCCAGTGGGACGCCTCGAACCGTTCGAGCGTCCCGTCCGCACAGAACGACAGACTGCGCTCGGCGTTCTCCTCGACTAGCGCCACGTCGTCGGTGCCCCACAGGATCAGCGTCTCCGGTTCGATACGCTCGTCCCGGTCGAACAGCCCGCTGCCGAGGCCGTTGGCGCGATACCAGTTCAACATGCCCGTCAGCGCCCCCGTCCGGCCCCACGCGGTCCGATACCGGCGCAGGTCGTCGTCGGTGAACGTGCCCGGTCGGGCGCTCCCGGTCAGCGCTCGCTCCAGCAGGCGGTAGTCCCGCGCGCGCATCGCCGCCTCGGGGAGCCGTGGCACCTGGAAGAACCCGGCGTACCACGAGCGGAACACCTGCTCCCAGTTCCCGCGCAACGTCTCGCCGAACGCGGCCGGGTGGGGAACGTTCAGGATGCCCAGTCGTTCGACGCGTTCGGGGTGCTCCTGTGCGAACACCCACGCGACCATCGCGCCCCAGTCGTGGCCGACGATGGCCGCTTCGTCGTGACCCGTCGCGTCCAGCACGCCCCGGACGTCGTCGGCGAGGTTGTCGACGCGGTACGCTTCGTGCGTGGCGGGCCGGTCCGAGAGGTTGTAGCCACGCTGGTCCGGGACGAGCACGCGGTAGCCCGCCTCGGCCAGCGCGTCCAGTTGGCGGTGCCAGCCGTACCAGAACTCGGGGAAGCCGTGGAGGAGGACGACCGGTGGGCCGTCGGCCGGACCCGCCGTCCGGACGTGTAGTCGAACCGCGCCGGTGTCGACGTACTCGGAGTCGCCGGGGACGGTCTCCGTGCGCATACGACCGCTACGGGGGCGGCCAGTGAAGTGTTGTCGCCAGCGGCAGACCGCCCGAGCGGTCGGGAGACCGTCGGTCGTTCCACCCGACGGTGGCCGACCGTCCGCGGGCGGTGAGTGTCGCGGGACGGTGTCATTGTCTGACGCAGGTTTATACGTCTGGGACAGTCGAGAGTAGATATGACCAGTGGGAATCGGGTGGAGGACCTGGAAGCGCGCGTCAAACAACTCGAAGCGTCCGTCACGGGACTGACCGACGAACTCGTCGAGTGCAAGGAACGACTCCGTGCGCTCGAAGACGCCGTCGACCCGGAGATGGACATCATCGAGGGGAAGCCGACCCGTGAGGACGCGGACGACGAATCCGACACGTCCAAGTCCACCCAGGAGAACGAGGAGGAAAGTACGGACTCCGACACCGACGAAATCATCGTCGCGTAACGGGGTTCGCACACGAGCGCCCCCCATGCACATCAAAGAGCTCGTCCTCGACGACTTCAAGAGCTTCGGCCGGAAGACGCGGATACCGTTCTACGAGGACTTCACCACCATCAGCGGCCCGAACGGCTCGGGCAAGTCCAACATCATCGACTCGGTGCTGTTCGCGCTGGGTCTCGCCCGCACGTCGGGTATCCGCGCGGAGAAACTCACCGACCTCATCTACAACCCCGACGACGACGGGACGGAGTTCTCCGGCGAGCGCGAGGCGGCCGTCGAAGTCGTCCTCGACAACGGCGACGGGACGCTCACCCGGTCGCAGGTGACGACTGCGGCGGGAACGGACAGCGTCGGTGACACCGACGAGATCGTCATCAAGCGCCGGGTCAAGCAGACCGAGGACAACTACTACTCGTACTACTACCTCAACGGTCGCTCGGTCAACCTCTCGGACATCCAGGACCTGCTCGCACAGGCCGGAGTCGCCCCGGAGGGCTACAACGTCGTGATGCAGGGCGACGTGACCGAAATCATCAACATGACCCCCGGCTCTCGTCGAGAGATCATCGACGAGATCGCGGGCGTCGCGGAGTTCGACGCCCGGAAAGCGGACGCGATGGAGGAACTGGAGACGGTCGAAGAGCGCGTCGACGAGGCGGACCTCCGCATCGAGGAGAAACAAGAGCGCCTCCACCAACTCGAAGACGAACGCGAGACCGCCCTCCAGTACCAGGACCTCAAGGAGGAACGCGAGGAGTACGAGGGCTACCTCAAGGCGGCGGAACTCGAAGACAAGCGCGCCGAGTTGGAGCGGACCGAGTCGAAGATCGAACGCGACGAAGAGACACTCGCCGACCGCCAGCGCGAACTCGACGAGAAGCAAGGTACCGTCGTCCGTCTGGAGGAGGACCTCGAAGACCTGAACGCCGAAATCGAGCGGACGGGCGAGGACGAGCAGTTGCGGGTCAAACGCGAGATAGAGGAGGTCAAAGGCGAGATATCCCGGCTCGAAGACCAGATGGAGAGCGCCCGCGAACGCATCAAGGACGCCGAGAACAAGCGGCGACAGGCGTTCGTGAAGGTCGACCGCAAACAGGAACGGGTCGACGACCTGCACGCGAAGGTCCGCAACGTCAAGGTCGAGAAAGCGTCGCTCAAGGCCGACAGACAGGAGAAGCAGGCCGAACTCGAATCGGTCGAGGCGGACATCGCCGCCGTCGACGACGAGTACGAACAGCTGAAGACCGACCTCGCGGACGCACGCGACCGACTGGAGGAGGCGAAAGTCGAGAAGAACGAACTCCAGCGCGAGCAGGACCGCCTGCTCGACGAGGCGCGTCGGCGCACCAACGAACAGCGCGACCTGCGCGAGGAGATAGCGGACCTCGAGAGCGAGATTCCGGACCTCGAAGCCGACATCGCGGACCTCGAAGCGGAGTTGGAGAAGGCGCGGAAGAACAAGACGACCATCGAGTCGGTCGTCGACGACCTGCGCGCCGAGAAGTACGAGCTACAGGACGACCTCGATTCGGTCGACGACGAGGTCAGCGCCGCCCAGGCGGAGTACGCCGAACTCGAAGCGAAGGCGGGTGAGTCGGGCGACTCGTCGTACGGACGGGCCGTCACGACCGTCCTCAACGCCGACAAACAGGGGGTCCACGGCACCGTGGGCCAACTCGGTGGTGTCTCACCGCAGTACGCGACGGCCTGTGAGACCGCGGCCGGCGGTCGACTCGCCAACGTCGTCGTGGAGGACGACGGCGTCGGCCAGCGCTGTATCGAGTTCCTGAAGTCCCGGAACGCGGGTCGGGCGACGTTCCTCCCGATGTCGAAGATGCACGGACGCTCGCTCCCCTCGCTCCCCAGCGAGGACGGCGTCGTGGACTTCGTGTACAACCTCGTCGACTTCGACCCGATGTACGCGGACGTCTTCTCGTACGTCGTGGGCGACACGCTCGTCGTCGAGGACATGGCGACCGCCCGCGACCTGATGGGCAAGTTCCGGATGGTCACCGTCGACGGGGACCTCGTCGAGAAGAGCGGGGCGATGACCGGTGGGTCGCGTTCGGGCTCTCGGTACTCCTTTTCGTCCGGTGCGGGACAACTCGAACGCGTCGCCAAGCGCATCAACGAGTTGGAGGAGAAACGCCAGTCCGTCCGCGAGGAGTTGCGTGACGTCGAATCTCGACTCGACGACGCTCGGGACCGACAGGCCAACGCCGCCGACAAGGTCCGCGACGTCGAGACCGAGATGGAGAAGACGGAGGGACGAATCGAGGAGATTCGGGACACCGTCGAGCGCAAGGAGGGCGAACTCGACGCCATCGACGAGGACCGCGAGGAGGTCTCCGAGCGGATGGACGACCTCGAAGCGGACATCGCCGAGCAGGACGAGACCATCGAGGCCATCGAGTCCGACATCGCGGACCTCGAAGCCGAACTCCGCGACTCCGAGGTGGCGGAACTCACCGAGCGAGCGGAGGCCATCCGCGAGGAGATAGCGACGCTCGACGAGGAGACCGACGACCTCGACGGTCGCCTCAACGAACTCCAGCTGGAGAAGCAGTACGCCGAGGAGGCCATCGAGGACCTCCACGACGACATCGAGTCGGCTCAGAACCGGAAGGCAGAGGCCGAAGAACGGGTCGTCGAACTGGAGTCCGAAATCGAGGACCAGAACGAGGTTCTGGAGGAGAAACACGAGCAGGTCGCCGACCTCGAAGCGGAGTTGACCGACCTCAAAGAAGAACGCGACGACCTGAAAGCGGACCTCCGGGAGGCGAGGGAGGAACGCGACGCCGCGAAGGAGAAACTCGGTCGTGTCGAGTCGCGTCTCGACAACGCCCGAGAGAAGCGTGACCGACTGGAGTGGGAGGTCGACGAACTCGCCGCGCAGGTCGGCGACTACGACCCCGAGGACGTCCCCGACCACGACACCGTCGAGGCCGAAATCGCCCGTCTCGACGTCGAGATGGAGGCGCTCGAACCGGTCAACATGCTCGCCATCGACGAGTACGACGCCGTCGCCGAGGACCTCGCGGACCTCGAAGAGAAACGCGAGACGCTCGTCGAGGAGCGAGACGGTATCGTCGAGCGCATCGAGGGGTTCGAGGCGAAGAAGAAGGCGACGTTCATGGAGTCCTACGAGGCCATCCGCGAGCACTTCGAGGACATCTTCGAGCGCCTCTCCAGCGGGTCGGGGACGCTCGTCCTCGAAGACGAGACCGACCCGTTCGAGGGCGGCCTGACGATGAAGGCTCAGCCGAGAGACAAGCCGGTCCAGCGCCTCGACGCGATGAGCGGTGGGGAGAAGTCGCTGACCGCGCTGGCGTTCATCTTCGCCATCCAGCGCCACAACCCGGCCCCGTTCTACGCGCTGGACGAGGTCGACGCGTTCCTCGACGCCGCCAACGCCGAGGCCGTCGGCGAGATGGTCGACGCGCTGGCCGACGACGCGCAGTTCATCGTCGTCTCGCACCGCTCGGCGCTGCTCGAACGCTCCGAGCGCGCCATCGGCGTGACGATGATGGACGACAACGTGAGCGCCGTCACTGGTATCGACCTGAGCGGGCAGGGGGTGCCGGCGGATGATTGAACGAGGCGACGAGGCTGAACGCGACCGAGAAGACCGCGAGGCGTTCTACACCGACGGTGGACAGGAGGTCGCCGACGGCGTCTCGCTGAACATCGCGGGTCACGACGAGCGAAAGCACGAGCGTGAGAACGGCACCGACGACGCGGCGGCGCTGTTCGGTGTCGACGAGGGCGGCGACGAGGACTCCGAACGCCCCGTCGACGCCCCCGAAGACCTCCCGACCGACGACGAGGGCGAGGCGGTCGAACCGGTCGAACTGCTCGTGCAACTCGCCGACCGTGGCGAAATCGAGCCGTGGGACATCGACATCGTCGCCGTCACCGACGCGTTCCTCGACGCCATCGACGACCCGGACATCCGGACCGGGGGGCGCGCGTTGTTCTACGCGAGCGTCCTCCTGCGGATGAAGTCCGACGCGCTGATGGAACCGGACGAACCCGAGGAGCCGGAACCGTGGGAGGAGCCGTGGGACGCGCCACCCGCGGACGCCGACGAGGACTGGCGACCGGACCCGTTCGACGCGCTGGACCGCGAGATGGACCGCCGCCTCGAACGCAAGCGCGCCCGTGGGATGCCCGAGACGCTCGACGAACTCGTGCGTGAGTTGCGGGAAGCCGAGCGCGGGTCGTGGTGGAAGGAGTCCCGAACGTACGACACCAGCGACTCACCGAAGGGTTTTCGCAGGGGAACGCAGACCCTCGACTACCACACGGCCGACGACCTGCGACTGGACGACGAACCGACCGCGGACGACGTCACCGGCACTGCTCATCAAGAGGACATGGAGACGACCATCCAGCACGTCTACCGTGATCTGCGCGAGCAGTACGACGCCGGGCGCGACGAGGTGCTGTTCGCCGAGATTCAGGACGCCGGCGGCGCACGCGTCGAGACGTTCCTCGCACTGCTGTTCCTCGCGCACCGCAAGCAGATTCGCCTCGAACAGGACGAACTGTTCGGCGACCTCTGGATTCGGGACCCGGCGGCGACCGACGCGCCCGCCGAAGCCATCGCGGACTGACCTCCGCAAGCGTTTTCGTTCTGTTACAGTAACCGGTTCGTATGTCCGACCGCCCCTCCACGTTCGCCGACAGCCTCGGTGAGAAGTTGCTCTTCCTCGTCGACCTCGCACTCGCCGTCGGTGCCGTCGTCCTCTCGGTGGCGCTTCCGCGTGCGCTGGACGCCCCGCCGCTCTTCGTCGTCGCGTCGCTGTTCGCGACCATCCTCCTCCTGTGGGCCGCGAACGGCGCTCGCACACACCCCGTGACGACGTTCGGGACGAAACGGGAGGTGGAGTACGCCGTCGCCCGCGACGAGACCTGTGACGAGTGTGGCGGCCACGTCGAGGTGGGTGAGAAACGCCGCTTCGCCGAGCGGACGTTCGCGTTCGGGGTTCCGCTGTCGACCGGTGACTGGGGTGTCAACGTCTACTGTGAGAACTGCCGGGAGGGAGACGGAGCACGCGAGTCCCTGACGAGCGACGAGGAGCGCGTCGACCACGACGCACTCCTCGAACTCGCGTAGAACCGCGACGAGGGGAGCGGGCGACTCCTCCTACAGGTACTCGCCGGCGAGCAGGTCGACCTGCTGTTTGGTCGCCTCGGGGATCTCCTCGCTGGGCGTGTTGATGGTGCCTTCGAGCGCGTGCCCACAGTCACAGTCGCGTTCGTCGGGCAGGTGTTCGATAGCGTGGTCGATGACCCGCTTGATGGCCGTCTCGTTGGCGGCGGCGTTCTCCAGCACCTCGTCGAGCGTGACCTCGGCGTCCTGTTTCCAGACGTCGTAGTCGGTGATGCCGGTGATGGTCGCGTAGCACATCTCGGCTTCGCGGGCGAGTTTCGCCTCGGGGATGGCGGTCATGCCGACGACGTCCCAGCCCTGTGCGCGGAAGAACTCGCTCTCGGCACGCGTCGAGTACTGCGGACCTTCGATGCAGACGTAGGTGCCGCCCTTCTCGGCTCCCTCCTCGGTCGCCGTCCCCGCCGACTCGGCGAGGTGGTCGACCATGTGCGGGCAGTACGGGTCCGCGAACCCCATGTGGACGACCATCCCCTCGCCGAAGAACGAGTACGGCCGGTGGCTGGTGCGGTCGAAAATCTGGTCGGGGACGAGGAGTGCCTGTGGCGGCAGGTCCTCGCGGAGACTCCCGACGGCGTTGCTGGCGAGGATTCGCTCGACGCCCAACTGCTTCAGCGCGTGGATGTTGGCGCGGTAGGGGGCGTTCGTCGGGTTGTACTGGTGGTTGCGACCGTGGCGCGGGAGGAAGGCGACCTCCGTGCCGGCCATCTCGCCGACCGTGACGGGTGCGCTCGGGTCGCCGAAGGGCGTCGTGACGTCCTCCTCGCGGACGTTCTCCAGGTCGAGCGCGTCGTAGATCCCACTGCCTCCGATGAACCCTATCATACCCGTTGCTCCCTCGTGCGCCGGTTAAACACTACGGAAAACGACCATGGCCTCGGCGCGTGACTACCCCGTATGAGCGACGCCCCCCTCGCCGCGACGGTCACGGACGACCCGCTCGCACTCGCCGCCGACTTCCTCCGGGCGGTTCGCTACGACGAACCGACGACCGCTCACGAGCGCGCGCTTCGGGACCTGGACCCCGACGGGCTGGCGGCGGCGCTCGACACGGACGACCGACGCCTCGCGTTCTGGCTGAACGTCTACAACGCCCACGTCCAACTCGTCCTCGCGGCTGCGCCCGAGCAGTACGAGGACCGCCGACGCTTCTTCGGTGCGCCAGTGGTCGCATGCGCGGGCCACGACCTGAGTCTGGACGACGTCGAACACGGAATCCTCCGCCGTTCGATGCACTCGCTGGGGCTGGGCTACCTCCCGCGACGGGCCGACGGGTTCGAGCGCACCCACCGCGTCGACGAGCGCGACCCGCGCATCCACTTCGCGGTCAACTGCGGGGCCGAGAGCTGTCCGCCCATCCTCGCGTACGACCACGAGGCCGTCGACGAGCAACTCGACACCGCGACGGCGGGCTATCTCGACGGCGAGGCCGAGTACGACGCCGACGCGGGCGTGGTTCGCGTGCCACGACTCCTGCTCTGGTATCGCGGCGACTTCGGCGGGCGAGCGGGTGTCCTCGGCCTGCTCCGTCGCTACGGGGTGATTCCCGCGGACGCGACCCCCCGAATCCGGTATCGGTCGTACGACTGGTCGCTCGCGCTCGACCGGTTCGCGTCCGAACCGGGTTCAGACGAGGCTCCACGCGAGTAGCTGGACGGCGACGAGCGCGACCATCGCGGCCACGCTGGGGAACGGCACCTCCCGTTCGGTGTAGCCGGCCGCCCCCCACACCGATAGCGGGACGACGAGCAGGCTCGCACCGGCGACGAGCGTCGGGAGCGGCCCTCTCGTGAGGAGCAGGAGGCTGCCGAACGCGCTCACGACGACGGCGACGTACAGCGCTCTGAGCCGAGGGGCCGGGAGTCGCGTCACGAGCGTCCGCTTTCCGACGCTCGCGTCGGCGCGGCGGTCGGGCCACTGCGTCGCCAGCAGGTTGGCGAACACGAGCAGGGCGAGCGGGAGACAGACCAGCAGCGTGAACCCGACCGGTCCACCGAGGACGGCCGTCCCGTATCCGGGGAGCACGAGGCCGCCCAGCACGGCGTTGTCGAGTTCGCCCCACCCGCGCCACGCGAGTTCGAGTGGTCCGACGGAGTACTGCCACCCGAAGACGGCGATGACGGCCAGCGACGCGAACGCGGGTGGCGTGAGGACGCCCCCGAGCAGACCGACGGCCGCCACGACGCCGCCCACCGCGAGCGAACCGAGACCCGCCCGGAGCGCGACCGCTCGTGAGAGGCCGGTTCGGGCGAGTGCGCCGCTCCCGCCGGAGAACGGTGTTCGGTCGGTGACCGCGTCGGTCTCGTAATCGGCGTACTCGTTGGCGTAGTGGACGCTCGCGGCGACGCCGAGCAGTGCGCCCGTACCGACGGCGAGCGCGAGCCAGTCGAGGGTCGCGCCGGTCGCCAGCGCGACGTTCGCGCCGAGCGCGTAGACGACGAGCACCAGCAGGAGCTGTGACGGTCGGCTCATCTTCCAGTACGCCCACAGACGGGTCTCGACCCCCACCGGCGACAGGGACGCGTCGCCAGTCCCTCCCGGGTCGTCCGACTCCATGGGTGAGCGTCGAGTGCTCGCGGCGTAAACGCGCCGGTCGACGGTTCACGAGCGCTCGGCCCCCGCGGCGTGGCGTGCGCCTCAGTCGGCCAGTTCCCAGCCGCCGCCCGAGGAGGTGAGGACGCCGCGTCGCTCCATCTCCAAGAGGACCTCGTTCATCCGGCCGGGCTGGGCGATCTCCATCTCGATGCGCTCGACCTGGTGGTACTCGTTGAGCAGGTGGCGGACGTCCTCCTGGGTGTAGGGGCCGTCGTCGTCGCGGTCCATCACGCCCGAGACGACGTCGGTCATGTCCTCGATGAAGTTCCACGGGTAGACCATCCACGTCCACTCTTCGAGGCGCTCGCCGATGAAGTCCGGTTCGAACTCGCTGGTCTGGAGCAGTTGGAGCGTGGCGGTGCGGACCTCGCCGGGGTTGCGCTCGCCGACGTACTCCTCGGCGCGCTCGATGGAGCCACCGGTGTCGGCGATGTCGTCGATGATGAGGACGTTCTTCCCTTCGACGCTCCCTTCGGGCATCGGGTAGCGGACGGTCGGTTCGCCCGACTTCTGGGCGGTGCCGACGTAGTGTTCCATCTTCAGGCTCGCCAGGTCGTCGAGGCCGAGGAAATCACAGAGACAGCGCCCCGCGAACCAGCCGCCACGCGCGAGGGCGACGACCACTTCCGGTTCGAACTCCGCGCGTTTGACCTCCTCGCTCACCTCTCGGCAGAGGTCGTAGATGTAGTCCCAGTTGGTGATCGTACACTTGAAATCGTCCGGGAGGTCGCTCATTCCGCTCGACTGTCGCCCGCGCCCGACCATAAGGGTTTACAGGCGGCGTCGCGGCGTGTGGCAGACGAACACGGCCGTCGTCCGCGGCCCGCTCCCGGCTCAGTACGTCCGATAGCTGGCCGACCCGACGTCGATACGGACGAGGGTGTTCTCGTCCTCCCAGGCGTCCTCGGGGACGCCGTATCGGCGGTTGATGCGGTGGTTGGCCTCGCGGGTCTTCGCCGGGTCCTCGACGACCGTCGCCGTGCCGAACAGCGTCACCGTCCACTTCGGCACGCCGTCGGTCGAGCGTTCGACCGCTAGCGACACCTTCGGGTTCGCCCGCAGGTTGTCGAGTTTCCGACCGCTCGTGACGAGTTCGACAACACCGTCGGCGTAGTGGAACCACAGCGGCGCGACGTGCGGTCGTCCGTCGACGCACGTCGCGAGGTGGGCGGTCTCCGGTTCCCCGGTCAGTCGTCGTTCGGCCTCGGGCGGGACGGCGTCGCTCATGTGTTCGAGAGGGGCCGCGCGACCAAAACCCTCGCTCCGGCACACACCGGTCACCGGTCGGGCAGCGACCGTCCGACACGCGGCCGACGAGTGGCAGACGCCCGTCCGTCGGGTCTACACGTGTAGACGTGAACGACAAGACTCCTCGGATGTGGTCGTCTACCATGACTACTGGTAGCAACGAGCAGGAACTCGGGGGAACCGGACGGTCGTGGGTGTACTGTGAGACGTGTGACTGGGCGCGAATCGTCCGGTCGGCCACCGCTCGGTCGGCGTTCGCGCTGGCAGAGGACGACGCACGGACCCACGCGGCACTGACGACCTACGAGGACGACCCCCACTCGGTCCACGTCATCGACACGGGGAGCGGGGAGGTCGTCGTCCACGACTGACGGCACGCCCGTCGGCCCCGCCGACGCTCGCGGCCGCTCTCCCGGTGACTCGTCGGTACAGCGACTCCGCCGGCCCACCGGCCCCGCCATTGAAACCGCCGCCAACCGATGGGGGCGGTATGGACACCCGACGCGCACTCATCGTCGACGCGTTCACGACCGACGCCCTCACCGGCAACGCCGCCGGACTGGTCCCCGACGCCGACGGCCTCGACGCCGACCAGATGCAGGCGGTCGCACGCGAACTGCACGCCAGCGAGACGGCCTTCCTCACCGACAGCGAGGAGGCCGACCGCCGGATTCGCTACTTCACCCCCGAGACGGAGGTCGACCTCTGTGGTCACGCGACCATCGCCAGCCACGCCTTCCTCCACCAGGCCGAGGCCATCGACGCCGGCACGCACACGCTCTCGACGAACGTCGGCGTCCTCGACGTCGAGGTGGCGGCCGACGGGAGCGTGTGGATGACGCAGGCCCCACCGGAGGCCCACGACGTGGACGTGAGCTACGAGGAGGTGGCGGCCGCAGTGGGCGTCGACCTCGACGCGCTGACCGACCTCGAAGCGGACCTACCGCTCGGGTGGGCGTCGACGGGTCTGGGCTTCCTCTGTGTGCCGGTCACCTATCTCGACGAACTCGGGGGAGCCGACCCGGACATGGCCGCCGTCGAGGCGCTCTGTGAGGAGGTGGACGCGACGGGCGTCTACGCGTTCACGTTCGATACCATCGACCCGGACGCCACGCTCCACGGACGCATGTTCGCGCCCGGCGCGGGCGTGCCCGAGGACCCCTGTACCGGAACCGCCAGCGGCGCGGTGACGGCGTACCTCCGCGCACACGACGCGCTGGACTCCTACGCGGACCTCGTCTACGAACAGGGGCACTTCCTCGACCGGCCGGGGCGGATTCGCGTCCGGGCCGCCGAGGAGATTCGCGTCGGTGGTCGGGCGGTCGTGTCGCTCGACGGCGAGTTGGCGATACCCGACGCCGACGACGAGGACATCGTCGTCGCCTAACCGCCCACGCCGCTCCGAACTACGGCGTTACGTACTTCGGTGTACTATGTGATTTCGACGAGTAGCGAACTGCTACCACGGCGTTACGGGTTGGGAAACGGTTGGGAGGTTCGGAAGGTTCTTTAACGATTCCGTAGACGGACCCGATACGCAATGGCTGTACTCTGGCTCGACGATGTGGGGTCCGACGACCTCGCTGCCGTCGGTGGAAAAGGTGCGTCGCTCGGCGAGTTGACGGGCGCGGGCCTCCCCGTCCCTCCCGGATTCGTGGTGACGGCGGGGACGTATCGGTCGTTCATCGAGGAGACCGGTATCGACGAGGAACTGTTCGCGGCCGTCGACGTCGACAGCGACGACTCGAAGGCGCTGGCGCAGGCGTCGAAACGCGCCGAAGAACTCATCCTCGAGACCGACATCCCCGAGGAGATGCGACAGGGCATCCTCGACGCCTACGACGACCTGGGCGACGGGAAGGCGTTCGTCGCGGTCCGCTCGTCGGCGACCGCCGAGGACCTGCCCGACGCGAGTTTCGCCGGGCAACAGGAGACGTTCCTCAACATCACCCGCGAGGACCTCGTCCAGCGCGTCAAGGAGTGCTGGGCGTCGCTGTTCACCCAGCGTGCCATCTACTACCGCGAGGAGCAGGGGTTCGACCACGACATCGTCGACATCGCCGTCGTCGTCCAGCGGATGGTCGACGCCGAGAAGTCGGGCGTGATGTTCACCTCTCACCCCTCGACGGGCGACCCGGAGATCATCATCGAGGCGGCGTGGGGTCTCGGCGAGGCCGTCGTCAGCGGTTCCGTCTCGCCGGACAACTACGTCGTCGAGCGCGAGACGGCCACCGTCGAGGAGGTCACCGTCGCCGACAAGAAGATCCTGATGGAGAAAGACGCCGAGACGGGCGAGACCGTCGAGCGTCCGGTCCCCCGACGACATGCGCAACCAGCAGGTGCTCGACGAGAGCGAGATAGAGCGCCTCGTCGAACTCGGCCGACAGGTCGAGGACCACTACGGCACCCCGCAGGACGTCGAGTGGGCGGTCTTCGAGGGCGAGGTCTACATGCTCCAGTCCCGGCCCATCACGACCATCTCCGGGTCCGGCGGGAGCGCCGCGGCGAGCGCCACCGACGGGAGCGGGGTGCAGATGGAAGCGGAGGACGACAACGAGGTCATCCTGAAGGGTCTCGGTGCGAGTCCCGGCATCGCCTCCGGGCCCGTCCGCATCGTCGACAAACTCGACGAACTCGACAAGGTCGGCGAGGGCGACATCATCGTCACCGAGATGACGACGCCCGACATGGTCCCCGCGATGAAGCGCGCGGCGGGCATCATCACCGACGAAGGGGGGATGACCTCCCACGCCGCCATCGTCTCGCGTGAACTCGGTGTGCCCGCGGTCGTCGGCACGTCCAGCGCGACCAGCCAGCTCGACGACGGCCAGGTCATCACGCTCGACGGCGACAAGGGTACGATTCGCAGCGGCAAGGTCGCCTCCAAGGAGGAGGAGGCCGACCCGCTCGACGACGTGCGCCCGCAGAACCCCGTCAAGCCGATGACGGCGACGGAGGTGAAGGTCAACGTCTCCATCCCCGAAGCGGCCCACCGCGCGGCCGTGACGGGCGCGGACGGCGTCGGCCTGCTCCGCGTCGAGCACATGATCCTCTCGACGAACAAGACGCCCGAACGCTACATCCGCGACCACGGGGCCGACGAGTACGTCGAGGAGATCGTCGACGGCATCCAGACCGTCGCCGACGAGTTCTACCCGCGACCGGTCCGGGTCCGCACGCTCGACGCGCCGACCGACGAGTTCCGCCAGTTGCAGGGCGGCGAGGACGAACCCAAAGAGCACAACCCGATGCTCGGCTACCGCGGGATTCGCCGCTCGCTCGACACGCCCGACGTGTTCGCCCACGAACTGGAGGCGTTCCGCCGTCTCTACGACATGGGCTACGACAACGTCGAGGTCATGTTCCCGCTCGTCAACGACGCCGAGGACGTGATTCAGGCGCGGAACCTGATGGAGCAGGCCGGCATCGACCCCGAGAAGCGCTCGTGGGGCGTCATGATAGAGACGCCCGCAAGCGCGCTCTGCGTCGAGGAGATGGCCGAGGCGGGTATCGACTTCGCCTCCTTCGGGACGAACGACCTGACGCAGTACACGCTCGCCGTCGACCGGAACAACGGCAACGTCGCCGACCGGTTCGACGAACTCCACCCCGGCGTGCTGAAACTCATCGGCGAGACCATCGCTACTTGCCGCGAACACGGCGTCAACACGAGCATCTGCGGGCAGGCGGGGTCGAAGCCCAAGATGATTCGCTACCTCGTCAACGCCGGCATCTCCTCCATCTCGGCGAACATCGACGCGGTCCGCGACGTCCAACACGAGGTCAAGCGCGTCGAACAGCAGTTGCTGCTGGACTCGGTTCGGTAACGCTGCCGATCGGCGTGGCGGACACCGCCGCCCCCGCCCTGCGGACGTCTCCACCTTCCGGCCGGCTCGAAACCCCCCGAGTTTTTGCGCTCGCCCGCCACACGACAGGACATGCGACTCAGAGGCTTCCGACGCGCCCTCCCTGCCCTCGTGGTGGCGCTGTTGCTCGTCACCGCCGGGTGTTCGCTCCCCGGCGGTGGCGAGCAGTCGCCGACCACCGCCCCCGGTGAATCACCGTCTCCCGTCCCGACCGACGGCTCGCCGACCGGAACGGCCGGTGACGTGGCGGTCCCCGGTGTCGAGGACGGTCGACTCGTCGACGCGGAGGCGCTCGCCACCGCACACGCGGAAGCACTCACGGCGAGCAGTTTCGAGACCCGGCGCGTCCAGAACGCGAGCGTCGTCGTCCCGACGGGGCCGAACTCCTCGCAGGTCGCCCGGACGGCTATCGTCCAGCAGGTGGTCGCGGGCGAGGGGGGCAGTCCGTACCGCTACCAGCAGACGGACTCCGCGACCGGCTTCCGGCTTCAGGCCTGGGGTAACGACTCGGTGCGCGTGTTCCGGGCGCTCCAGGGCGACGAGGTGGTCCGGCCGCCGAGCGTCGGGGAGTCCGAACCGGTCTCCAGTCTCGTCTCCCAGCGCTCGCTCCGAGCGTACCTCGAATCGGGCAACTTCACCGTCCAGGAGACGACGACGCGAAACGGGACGACGCTCGTGACGCTCACCGCCGACGAGTTGGCCGTCGAGAACGACTCGGACCTGTTCGTCCGTGGGTCGAGCGACTACGAGGAGTACGATGCGACGGTCGTCGTGAGCGAGTCCGGGGTCGTCCGGTCGCTCGAACTGTCGGCGACGTACGACCTCCGTGGCGAGCGCCGGGACCTCGCGATCACGTACGAGGTCGTCCGGCAGGGCGGCGTCGAGTTCGAGCAACCGGAGTGGGCCGCGCGGGCACTGGCGGCGGCGACGCCGACGGAGGAACCGGTACAGACGAGTACGCCGACCTGACGGTCCGACAACGCAACGGATAAACGAGCGTACCCGGTACGGAGAGGTAATGCAGCGGCCGGAACCGCAGGAGTTCGCGCGGGTGCTGTCGTCGATGTGCACCGAACCCCATCCAGCGGCGCGTGCGGCGGCGGAACGATTCCTGGCGACGAACCCCGGCGACCCCGGCACCTACGGGACGGTCGCGGACCTCGAACGCGAGGCCGTCGACCTGCTCGGCGAGGTCACGCGTCTCCCCGACCCGACGGGCTACGTCACCTCCGGCGGCACCGAGGCGAACATCCAGGCGATTCGCATCGCCCGGAACCGCACGCGCGACGCCGTCGACCGGCCGAACGTCGTCGTCCCCGACCACGCCCACTTCTCGTTCAGCAAAGCGGCGGACCTGCTGAGTGTCGAGTTGCGACGCGCACCACTGGACGAGGACTACCGCGCGGACCTCGACGCGATGGCCGCCCTCGTCGACGCGGATACGGTGGGCGTCGTCGGCGTCGCCGGGTCGACGGAGTACGGCCGCGTCGACCCCATCCCGGACCTCGCGGCGCTGGCCGAGGAGGCCGACGCGCTGTTCCACGTCGACGCCGCGTGGGGCGGGTTCGCCCTGCCGTTCACCGAGTACGCGTGGGACTTCGCCGATGCCGCCGTCGACACGATGACCATCGACCCGCACAAACTCGGGCAGGCGGCTATCCCCGCCGGCGGCCTGCTCGCTCGCTCGTCGGCACTGTTCGACACGCTCGCCGTCGACACACCGTACCTCGAATCGACGGGGCAGGTGACGCTGACGGGTACCCGTTCGGGGGCGGGCGTCGCCAGCGCCGTCGCCGCGATGCGCGAACTGTGGGCCGACGGCTACCGCACGGAGTACGAACGCGCACAGGCCCTCGCCGAGTGGTTCGCCGACGAACTCCGGGAACGCGGCTACGACGTGGTCGACCCGACCCTCCCGCTGGTGGCCGCCGCCCTCCCCGAGGCGACCATCGGGACGCTTCGGGAGGCCGGGTGGCGACTCTCGAAGACCGGGTCGGGCGAGGCGCGTGTCGTCGTCATGCCCCACGTCACGCGCGGGGCGCTCACGTCCGTCCTCGCCGACCTGGACCGTCTCGGGTAGCTCTTCGGTGGCGGTTCGCCGGTCGGGGTAACACACGTAGCCGGTCGGCGGCGGTGAGGCTACGCCTGTTTCACGTAAGGCTTACAGCCGAACCCCCGAAGACGGAAGTGTGAACCTCGTCGCCCTGCTCGCCACGGTGTTTCAGGCGCTCCAGAGCGGTCTGCTCGACGCACTGCAGGTAGCCGTGGAGACCGCGACCGGTCCGGCAGGGCTACTCATCATCGCCGTCTACTCCTTCCTCATCGCCATCGTCCTGCCGTTACCGAGCGAGGTGGTCCTCGCCGCACCGCTGGACCTCGGTCTCGGCACGTGGGGGACCTACGCCATCATCATGCTCGTCAGCGGCCTCGGGAAGGCCGCCGGCAGCGTCGTCGCACTGAAGATCGGCAACGAGGCCAAGGAGTACGGCCCCATCACCCGCGCCCTCCAGCGTTCGCGGTTCGACGTGGTCGCGTGGTCCGAACGTCGTACCGTCGAAATCGCCCGGAAGTGGGGCTATATCGGCCTCGCAGTGGCGCTGTCGGTGCCCTTCTTCCCCGATACGCTCTCCATCTACGCGTTCACGGTGTTGGAGGAGGACTACCCGAAGTTCGCCGCCGCGACGTTCGTCGGCAGCGTCGGTCGCCTGCTCGTCACCATCCTCCTCTACGCCGCGGGCGTCGACATCGTCGCTCACGGCGGCGAGTTCCTCCAGTGACCGCCGCCGACCGACTTTTGTCCGTCCGTCGACTCGGTACGACCGTGCCCACAGCACGGCTCTCTCGAACTCGCTCGATGCGGATGGAGCCGTCGCTGCGTCGGTGAATCGTCACGCTGGACCCTCATACGGTCGTTCGGTGGCGTGAACCCGCCGCACCTTTCTCGTACCGTCGGCAGACCGTCTCGCAGTTCACCCGGAACGATGCGTATCACGACACACCAACACCCGAAATCGGCGGGCTTTAGGCCCGTCCAGGAGGCATCGCACGTATGAGTCACGACACCTTCCCGACCGACGACCCGGCGGTGGTCACCTGCGGGTTGCCCTACGCCAACGGCGACCTGCACATCGGCCACCTCCGAGGCAACATCGGCGCGGACATCTACGCCCGCGCGCTCCGCCGTCTCGGCCAGCAGACCGCCTACGTCTGCGGGTCGGACATGCACGGGACGCCCATCGCGGTCAACGCCGAACAGGAGGGCGTCGACCCCGAGGAGTTCGCGCTGCGCTATCACGAACAGTACGAGGAGACGTTCGCGGGGTTCAACGTCGACTTCCAGAACTACGGTCACACCCGAGAACGGTCGAACGTCGAACTCACCCAGGAGATCGTGCGCACGCTCGACGACCGGGGCTACGTCTACGAGAAGGAGATCCTCGTCGCGTGGGACCCCACCGAGGAGCAACCGCTCCCCGACCGGTACGTCGAGGGGACCTGCCCGTACTGCGGCGAGAAGGCCCGTGGCGACGAGTGCGACGAGGGCTGTGGGCGACACCTCGAACCCGGCGAGGTCGAAGACCCGACGAGCGTCGTCACGGGCAACCCGGCCGAGTACCGCGAACGCACACACAAGTTCTTCGAACTATCGGCGTTCCAGGAGTACCTCCAGGAGTTCATCGACCGCCTCGAAGGCACCTCGAACGCCCGCAACCAGCCCCGCGAGTGGATAGAGGGCGAACTGCAGGACTGGTGTATCACCCGCGACATGGACTGGGGTATCGACTACCCGGAGGAGGGGACCGACCTCGTGTTGTACGTCTGGGTCGACGCACCCATCGAGTACGTCGCCTCGACGAAGGACTACTCCGAGCGGGTCGGCCGCGAGACGTACGACTGGGAACAGGTGTGGACGGACGCCGGTGAAATCGTCCACGTCATCGGCCCCGACATCATCCAGCACCACACCGTGTTCTGGCCGGCGATGCTCCACGGCGTCGACTACAACGAACCGCGTGCCGTCATGGCCAGCGGGTTCGTCACGCTCGCGGGCGACGGGTTCTCGACCTCCCGGAACCGCGCGGTGTGGGCGCGCGAGTACCTCGACGAGGGGTTCGACCCCGACGCCCTGCGGTACTACCTCGCCACCCAGAGCGGGTTCCAGCAGGACCTCGACTTCTCGTGGGAGCAGTTCCAAGAGCGGGTCAACTCCGACCTCGTCGGCACCGTCGGCAACTTCGTCTACCGCTCGCTGCTGTTCGCACAGCGCAACTACGAGGGGACGCCGGAGGCCGAGGTCAGCGACGACGTGCGCCACCGCATCGAGTCGGCCGTCGACGACTTCGCGGCGGGCGTCAACGACTACTCCGTCCGCAAGGTCGGCCTCGCCGTCACCGACCTCGCACGCTTCGGCAACGAGTACATCCAGCGCAACGAGCCGTGGAAGCTCACCGACGAGTCACCCGAGGAGGCCGCACAGGTCATCCGCGACTGCGTCCAGCTCGTGAAGGCCATCGCCGTGCTGTTCCAGCCTATCGCCCCCGCCGCGGCCGACCGCGTCTGGGCGCAGTTGAACGAGGCGGGGAGTGTCGCCGACGCGACGCTCGACGACGCACTGACCGCGCCGCCCGCCACCTTCGACGCCCCCACGGAACTGTTCGAGAAGGTCGAAGACGAGCGTGTCGAGGAACTCAACGAGAAACTCGCCGAGCGGACCGAGGCCGCCGAGGAGGAGGCCGCGGGCCGAGACGAGACCGACGACACCGCCAACGCCGCCGAGACGGTCGACGTCCACACCGACGTCGAGGCACTCGCCGACGAGCGCATCGGCTTCGGCGACTTCCAGGCGCTCGACCTGCGCGTCGGTGAAATCGTCTCGGCCGAACCCATCGAGGGCGCGGACGAACTCCTCAGACTGGAGGTCGACATCGGTGTCGAGACCCGACAGGTCGTCGCCGGCCTGCGCCAACTCCACGACGCCGAGTCGTTGCCGGGGACGCGCGTGGTGCTCGTCGCCAACATGGAGAAGGCCGAACTGTTCGGCACCGAGTCCAACGGGATGGTTCTGGCCGCGGGCGAGGAGGCCGACCTGCTGACGACCCACGGCGACGCGCCGCTGGGGACGAAGATTCGGTAGGACGGGTCGTCACACCGCCCTTGCCGAGCACGTGACCGAGCGGACAGCTTTTTCGACGTGGCGTCGTAGTACGTCCCATGAGCGACGACGACGAGTGGCGGTTCAGCACCGACGAGGTCGGACCGGAGGCGTCGACGGCCGACGAACGCCGCGACTCGACGGCCGACGGCGAGTCGGAGGGCGAGGGCGTCCTCGGGCGCAACGACGGCGCGTTCGCCGACCCCGAACCGCAACCGGTCACCGCCGAGAACGCCTTCTTCGTGCTGGTCGGGGCCGTGACGATGGTCGGCATCTTCGCGCTGCTCGTCGTCTGAGAGACACGGGCGGTCACCGGGACACCGACTGCCGTCCCTGACCGAGACGTCAGCACGTGACCGCACGCACCACCGGGCGAGGCGTCAGCATGTGACCGCACGCACCACCGGGCGAAGCGTTAATCGGGAACCGTCCGTAGGGTAGCCTATGGAAGTCCTCCAGCTCGGCGAGATATTCGGTCTCTCCGTCCCGGTGTTGCTGTTGCTCGCCGGGACGGGCCTCATCGTGGCGGAGGCCGTCGCTCCCGGCGCACAGTTCGTCGTCCTGGGTGTCGCGCTCCTGGTCGCGGGGCTGGTCGGCCTCGTCTTCGGAGCGGGGCTGGTCGGTCTGCTGGCGATGACGCTCTCGATGCTCGTCGCGGGCGCGGCGACGTTCTACGCGTTCCGGGAGTACGACGTCTACGGGAGCGGCGGGTCGAGTCGGACCCGCGATTCGGACTCGCTGAAGGGGACGACGGGTCGCGTGACCGAGCGCGTCTCCACCAGCGACGGCGAGGTGAAACTCGACGCGGGCGGGTTCAACCCCTACTACCGCGCCCGGTCGATGGAGGGCGAGATTCCCGAGGGGACGGAGGTGATGGTCGTCGACCCCGGTGGGGGGAACGTCATCACCGTCGAACCGGTCGACGCCGTCGAGGACTCAATCGACCGCCAGCTTCGACGTGACCGCGAGCAGAAAGGAACTACCGGGGGCGACTCGGAGAGCTCCGAACGCGACGAGGAACGCGAGACCGCCTGACGGCTGTCGATACGTCCCGAGAGCGACCTGACAGTGCGAACGTTTTTGACACCGCTCACCAAACCTCAAGGTATGTTCCCCGTCGTACCGCTGCAAGGCGCGAGTGTGGTCCTCACGTTCGTGGGGCTCGTGGTGTTGCTCATCGCCATCGCGGCGGTGTACAGCGCCATCGAAATCGTCCAGGCGACCGAGAAGCGTGCCTACACGCGCTTCGGTGAGTACCAGCGCCTGCTCGAACCGGGTATCAACTTCGTCTGGCCGTTCGTCTCCCGAACGTACGCGTTCGACATGCGGACCCAGACGCTCGACGTCCCCCGACAGGAGGCCATCACGCGCGACAACTCGCCCGTGACCGCCGACGCCGTCGTCTACATCAAGGTGATGGACGCCAAGAAGGCGTTCCTCGAAGTCGACGACTACAAGCGCGCCGTCTCCAACCTCGCCCAGACCACCCTCCGTGCCGTCCTGGGTGACATGGAACTCGACGACACGCTCAACAAGCGCCAGGAGATCAACGCCCGCATCCGCAAGGAACTCGACGAACCCACCGACGAGTGGGGGGTCCGCGTCGAGTCCGTCGAGGTGCGTGAGGTCAACCCGAGCGCCGACGTCCAGCAGGCGATGGAGCAACAGACCTCCGCCGAGCGCCGTCGCCGTGCGATGATCCTCGAAGCGCAGGGTGAACGCCGCTCCGCCGTCGAGACCGCGGAGGGTGAGAAGCAGTCGAACATCATCCGCGCACAGGGTGAGAAGCAGTCCCAGATCCTCGAAGCACAGGGTGACGCCATCTCGACCGTCCTCCGTGCGAAGTCCGCCGAGTCGATGGGCGAGCGGGCCATCATCGAGAAGGGCATGGAGACGCTCAGCGACATCGGGACCAGCGAGTCGACGACGTTCGTCCTCCCGCAGGAACTCACCTCGCTCGTGGGGCGCTACGGCAAGCACCTCTCCGGGAGCGACGTGGCGACGGCCACCAACGGGACCTCCCTCGACAGCCTGAACTTCGACGAGGAGACCCGCGAGATGCTGGGTCTCGACGACATCGAGGAGATCCTCGGCCAGATCGACGACGCCGCCGAGATGGACGTCGAGCAGATGGAACAGGAGGCTCAGGCCATCAAGTCCGGCGAGGACACCGCCGACATCAAGGACCCCGACGAGGTCATCCAGGAGATGGACTCGGAGATGGGCGGCCCCGCGATGGACTCGCCCGACGACTCCGGAACGAACGGTGCCTCGGACGGCGCAGACGCGTCGGAAGCCACGGAGTCGGCCGACACCGAGCGCGAACCCGAACCCGAGTCGGAGTAGTCTCGGGCCGAAGCGGTTTTACTGTCGTCTCTACAAGGAGTTACCGTGACCGGCGAGTCAGGAACGGGAGTGGACGAGGAGAAGCGTGCGACCCTGAGACGGTTCGCCGCGCTCGGGGCCGCGGGGCCACTCGCTCGACTCGCGGACAGTTCCGGAACGGAGAGCCCCGCACGCGACGCCATCGCCGGCTACCTCTCCACCACCCCCGGCGCACACTTCTCGAAGATCCGTGACGACCTGTCGCTGGGGACCGGCGAGACCCAACACCACCTCCGCCGACTCGTCGACGCCGGTGGGGTCGAGTCGTTCAAGGACGGCGAGTACCGCCGCTACGTCTCCGCGGGTCGGTTCTCGACGTTCGAGAAACGGGCGCTGGGCTACCTGCGCCGTGACACGCCACGTGGAATGCTCGTCGCGCTGTTGCGCGATCCGACGGCGACGGGCAGCGACCTTGCGGCGACGCTCGACGTCTCGCGGCCGACCGTGAGCAAGTACGCGAAGGAACTCGAAACCGCAGGGCTGCTGGACCGTGAGGGCGGCTACAGCGTCGAACAGCCCGAACTCCTCCTCACGCTGCTCGTTCGCTACGCCGACTCCTTCGACGACGCCACGAAGGCGCTGGCCGACGACGCCGCGTCGCTGTTCACCTACGACCCGTGAGCGCGTCGCTCGTTCTCGCCACCTGTCGTCGCCGCTTGCCGCAGTGCTACGCCGTGACCTTCCAGGTCGTCCCCGAGGAGTAGCCCCACTTCTCGATGGTGAGCGTGCTGGCGTCCCGGACCGCACGCATGTTCGCCCCGACCTCCTTCGCACTCATGTCGAGTTCGTCGCCGATGAGCCGCGATTTGAAGTACGTCTTCGTGGCGGCGTTCTCCTCCAGGAATCGGGCGATGCGCCGCTGTTTCTCGCTCATCGTCGTGGTCGTCGTCGCGCTCGTGCTCATGTTCCACCCGAAGCACCAGTGACGTAAAGGGAGTTTGGTACGGTGGGTTAACACGGCGCTGTCGTGCGGTTCTGGCCTCGAACCGGCCCCAGCGGACGGCCGATTCCCCGCTGGCTGGTACACGGAGGCAACCCGTTCGACCGGGGAAGCGCTCCGCCGGCCCGGCGGTCGGGCGTCGGAGCTAGGCTCTCCTTACGCGACCGGTCGGTCGCGGTGAGCGTCTCGTCGAGCGTCGTCGTGAGAACCGCTGTGGATACCGTTTGGTCGGAGTTTACAGGACGAGCGTGCCCGCCAGTAGACGAGCGGTCGCGTCACTCGATGATTTCGCCGACCGCGAAGTTCGACTTGACCTCCGTCACCTCTATTTTCACTCGCTCGCCGACCTCGGCGTCGGGGACGATGATGACGTAGCCGCGTTCGACGCGTGCGATGCCGTCGCCCTGCTTGCCCAGGTCCTCGACCTCGACGTAGCGAACCTCGCCGATCTCGACGGGCGGTTGCGGTTCGCCGGGTGCGGTCGTCGCACTCGCCGTCTCCTCTTCGGTCGTCCCCTCGCTCGTGGCGATGAGTGCGACCCGGTAGGTCTCGTCGGGGTCGACCGACCCGGTCTCGATTTCGCGCCGCGGCACCTCGACGATATAGCGGTCGCCCTCCGTAGAGACGTCCGCACTAAACAGACACAGGAGCTTCTCTGAGATTTCCATAGAGCTTCGGGCGAACCCTCACCGTCGAGGAACAAAGAACTTACCACGGGGTGCCGTCGGGCCGTTTCGCGCCCTCGGAGTCGTGGACGACGACGTCGCCCGGACTGCGGTCGACCGTCTCGTAGTTGTCCCGAACGGCGATGGCCTCCTCCAGTTCCCGGACCGCTCGCTCCTGCAGTGCGGCCGCCAGTTCCTCGGCGTCGGCCCGCGAGATGTCACGGCCGAGTCCCTCACACTCGTGTGCGCGGACGACGCCGTCCGGTTCGTCGGGGTCGTCGACCTCTCGTCGCGCCGGGAGCGCGACGCTCTCGACCACCTCGCCCATCGGCTGACTCGTCCCCGCGAGCGCGACGCTGAACGGGTAGGTCCTGCAGATGAGCGGCCGCGACTCGTGGACCGTGCAGGCTCCGCGGCCGTCGTCGCCCTCGGCGTAGAACGTACAGTCCCCACAGCCGTCGGTCTGGAGCGCCCACTCGAACGTCTCGCCCTCGGGACCGTCCGGTCCCTCGTGGAGGCCGTAGGGCATCGGGCGAGCGACGTCGCGCCACGCTCGTTCGTCCCCTGGACGAGGGTCCGGCGTGCCCCCGTCGTGCCGTGACTCCCGTGACGTGTCCGCGCTGGAGTCCGACGTCGTCCCAGTGCCTCCCGAGTCGCCCGACTCGTCCCCGTCGTCGGCCGCGTCCGTCAGCGTCCGTACCTCCTCGGGGAACACGGTCGCGGTGTGGGGTTCGTGTTCGCCGTCCTCGTCGTCGTAGCCCTTGCAGCACGCCCCACAGCGGGTGCACTCGAAGCCGATGGACTCGATGGCGTCGGCGAGGTCGCTCACCGAGAGGGTACGCGCCCGGTCGAGTTCCGACTCCAGTGACTCCATGGGTCCGCTCCGTGGTGACCGGGCAAAAGGCCGACGTTCGCGCGAGACGCCGTGTGACTCAGGTGGGTGTCGCTCGCTCGCCGTCGAACACGACGCGGGCTTCGACGGCGAGTTTCTCCAGATGGGCGCGAACCGTCGCCTCCGCCAGACTCCGGACGTGCGAGACGTCCTTCTCGTAGGCGGCGTCGGTCACCTCGCCGACGGTCCTCGCTCCCGACCCGACGGCGGTCAGGACGCGCTCCTCGCGGTCGAGACGGTGACCGAGGAGGCGTCGCAGCGTCTCGCGCGGTGTCCCGACGACCGGGCCGTGACCGGGGAGGAGTCGGTCGGGGTGTCGGGCGTGGAGTCGCCGGAGCGAGGTGAGGTACGCTCGCAGGTCGCCCTCGGGGGCACCGACGACGACGCTTCCCTCGGCGACGGCGAGGTCACCGGAGAGCACCGCCTCGCCGGCCCCCTCGGGGTCGGAAAACGAGAACGCGACGTGTTCGGGGGCGTGGCCTGGGGTGTCGAGGACGGTCACCGCCCCGTTGCCCGTCTCGATGCGCGTCCCCTCGTGGAACGTCCGGTCGGCAGCGACCCCCGTCGCGCCCTCGAACGCCCGTTCGCGGCCGGTCCGACACCAGACGGTGGCGTCGGTGGCCTCGGCCACCCACGCCACCGCGCCGACGTGGTCCGGGTGGTGGTGGGTGACGGCGACGTGTCCGACGTCGACGCCCGCGTCCTGGAGTAGGGTCTCCAGACCCTCGTCGCGTCCGGCGGGGTCGACGAGCAGGGCCGCCTCGTCGTCGACGACGTAGCAGTTCGTCGCCCCCTCGGGGGCGGCCGTCTCGACGTCGATGGCGTGTGGCCCGCCGAAGCTCCGAATCGGCATGGCTCGGTGTGGGTGTGGCTCCGAAGTAAAGACGGCGGACGGCGTTACGCCGAGAGGAAGTAGACCTGCTTGCGCGCGTCGCGGAAGCTGTAGCGGGACTCGACGAGGTCGGCCTCCGCGAGTCGGTTCAGCGCGTACCGAACCGTCCGGTCCGGCAGCAGCGACTCGGAGGCGAGTTCGCCCTGCGAGAGCGGTGCTTCTCCTTCCAGAACCTTCGCCACCAGCTTCGCGCTCGGTGGGAGTTCCTGCAGTCGGTCCCTGAAGTCGGTGTCCGTGAACGGGCTCTCCTCTTCTTCCGCGACCTGCTCTTCGGCAACCCGCTCCTCCGCGTGCGTGCTCATACCACGACGAGGGGCAATCTGCCGTGTAAAGCTTCGCTATAGGGGAATCAGTACAATACCAACTCTGTAAGGAATCCATACGACCTTATATACTGCTCGGCTGTCACGCCGCTTGGCGGTGACTCTCGGGGGGTCGCGCTCGACCGAACGGCTTTGCTCCGGGGGTGTGTAGACGGGTCATGGCAATCCCGGAGGCGTTCCACGACCTCTTCGAGAAGCAGACGTTCGCACACTTCGCCACGCTGATGCCCGACGGCACGCCGCAGGTGACGCCGGTGTGGGTCGACTACGACGCCGAGTCGGGCCACCTCCTCGTCAACACCGAACGACGGCGGCGAAAGGAGAAGAACGTCCAGCGCGACCCGAAGGTGGGGGTCAGCATGGTCGACCCGGACGACCCCTATCGGTTCGTCTCGGTCCGGGGGGAGGTCGTCGAGATGGTCGAGGCGGGGGCCGACGAACACATCGACGCCCTCGCCCAGCGGTACTTCGACGTCGAGGAGTACCCGAACCGCGACGGGGAGGAGCATCCGCGAGTGATCCTCCGTATCTCGACCGACGAGGTAGTGACCTCCTGACCGGTCGTCGAATCCGACAATCCAGTACCGTTTTATGGACCGCCGAGGTTGGTGCACGTAGTGAAGGGCCAGGAGTGGTATCAGGCCGACGAGGTGGCCGAGGAGTACGACGACAAGCGGTTCTCCCGCGGTGGCCGACTCATCGACGACCGCGAGAAGCGCGCCGTCCTCGACGCGCTGTCACCCCTCGACGACAAGCGTGTCCTCGAAATCGCCTGCGGAACCGGTCGGTTCACCGTGATGCTCGCCGAACGCGGCGCGGACATCACCGGTCTGGACATCTCCGAAGAGATGCTCCAGCAGGGCCGGGAGAAAGCGAAGCGTGCCGGGGTCGCCGACCACCTCCAGTTCATGCGTGGCGACGCCGCCCGCCTGCCGTTCCCCGACGACTACTTCGACGCGGTGTTCGCCATGCGCTTCTTCCACCTCGCGGACACCCCCGCCTCGTTCCTCTCGGAGATGTGCCGTGTCTCGAAGGACCAGGTGTTCTTCGACACGTTCAACAGTCTCTCGACGCGCTCCATCTACAACTGGGCGCTCCCGATGGGGTCGCGGCTCTACGCCGAGAGCGAGGTGCTCAGACTGCTCCACGGGGCGGGGCTTCGACTCCGACACGAGGAACACGACTTCCTGCTCCCCTACGGCTTCTACCGAGCGATTCCGAACGACATCGCCGAACCGTTCCGACGGATGGACCTCGCCGTCGGCGACAGCACCGTCGGCCAGCGCCTCGCCTCGGTGTCGTACTGGGACGCGAGCGTCAAGTAGCGCTTTTATCACTCCGGACCATCTGTGAGAGGTATGAAGCTCTCGGTAGTCGTTCCGACGCTCAACGGCCGGGAGCACCTGCGTCGCTGTCTCGACTCCCTGCGGACACACGCCCCCGACGCCGAGACGCTCGTCGTCAACGGCCCGAGCGTCGACGGGACGACGGGGATGGTCCGTGACCGTTCGGACGTCGACGTGCTCGTCGAGATAGACGAGCGGAACGTCAACGTCGCCCGGAACGCCGGCATCGAGCGGGCGAGCGGGGACGCCATCGCCTTCCTCGACTACGCGTACACCGTCGAAGCCGGGTGGAGCGACGCTATCCGCGAGTCACTCGACGGAACGGCCGGCGGTCACCGCGCCAGCGGCCACGGACCGGACCTCGCCTCGGTCGTCACCGGGCCGGTCCACCGGTCGCTCCGAGGTGGCGTGAGCACCGAGTCCGCCGAACGCCGGGCCATCGGCGGTCGGTCGGTGACGTACTTCGCCGGCGGGAACGTCGCGTTCGCCCGTGAGGTGCTCGACGCCGTCGACGGGTTCGACGAGTACCTGCTGACCGGCGGTGCGCGGGACGCGGCCCACCGTCTCGCCGCCGCGGGCTACGACGTGGAGTGGCTCCCGAAGATGACCGTCTGCCGCGAGGAGACGGCGGGCGAGATACGCCAGCCCTCACTCCGGGCGGACGGTGGCGAGCACCAGCGCGACTGGTACTGGCGGTATCGGTCGCTCTCTTACCGTCTCACGAAGAACTACGGGACGCCGTCGACCGCGTGGCGGGTCACGAGACACGCGTTCGGCGACGGCGGACGAGCGCTCGCCGACGTCGCCCGCGGCGAGTCCTCACCGTCGAAGTGGTGGGCTAACGGGTCGGACGTGGCCGTCGGGGCGCTCGTCGGCCTCAAAGACGGCGTCGGCGCTCGGTTCCGCGACCGCTCGTCCGTCCGGAACCCGAGTGGCCTCTCGACGCGCGGTGACCGGGCCGTCGCCGTCTACGACCGGCGGGACGGGTCGAGCGACTGATAAGCACGACCACCCTCGTCATGCGGTAGCGTGGCATGGCGTTCCGTGACGCGGTTTTCGACGCCTCCGACGACAGTTTTATATAGAATCGCAAACCATGTCCCGATTGATTATGGCTCAACAGATGCGCGGTCAGCCGATGTTCATCCTCTCGGAGGACAGCCAGCGAACTCGGGGACAGGACGCTCAGTCCTCGAACATCGCGGCCGGGAAAGCGGTGAGCAACGCCGTCCGGACCACACTCGGTCCGCGCGGGATGGACAAGATGCTCGTCTCGGACTCCGGTGACGTCACCATCACGAACGACGGGGCGACCATCCTCGAACGGATGGACATCGAGCACCCCGCCGCGCAGATGATCGTCGAGGTCGCCACGACCCAGGAGGAGGAGGTCGGCGACGGGACGACGACGGCGTCCGTGCTCTCGGGCGAACTGCTCGCCCGTGCCGAGGACCTGCTCGAAGACGACGTCCACCCGACGGCCATCGTCGAGGGCTACCACGAGGCCGCTCGCCTCGCTCAGGAGGCCATCGACGGGCAGGTACTCGACGAGGAACTCGACGACGACCTGCTCCGGAAGGTCGCCCGCTCGTCGATGACCGGGAAGGGCACCGGCGACGTCGGTGCCGGCCCGCTCGCCGAGACGGTCGTCAAGGCCATCCGGCAGGTCCACGACGGCGAGAAGGTCCAGCGCGACAACGTCACCGTCCGCACCCGTGTCGGCTCGAGTTCCAGCGCGACCGACCTCGTCGAGGGCGTCGTCAGCGACGACGAACCCGTCCACGAGAACATGCCTCGCCGCGTCGAGGACGCCACCATCGGCGTGCTCAACCTCGACCTCGAAGTCCGTGAGGGCGAGATCGACGCCGAGTACAACATCACCGACATCGACCAGCTCGAAGCCGCCCTGACCGCCGAGGAGGACGAACTCCGGGGCTACGCCGAGAGCCTCAAGGAGTCCGGCGTGGACGTCGCGTTCGTCACCGGCGACATCGACGACCGGGTCGCCTCCTTCCTCGCCAGCGAGGGCATCCTCGCCTTCGAGTCCGTCAGCGACGACGAGGCGACGTCCATCGCCCGCGCGACCGGCGCGAAGCGCGTCGGCACGCTCTCGGACCTCGACACCGAGGACTTCGGCCACGCCGACCTCGTCCGCGTCGAGAAGTACGGCGACGACGAACTGACGTTCGTCGAGGGCGGCGCGGAGGCCGAGACGGTCACCGTCTTCGCCCGCGGCGGCACCGAGCACGTCGTCGACGAACTCGAACGCGCACTCAACGACGCGCTCGACGTGACGACCGCCGCGCTCGACAAGGGCGGCGTCGTCCCCGGTGCCGGCGCGACCGAAATCGCCATCGCCGACCACATCCGCACCGAGGCCGCCTCCATCACCGGCCGCAAACAGCTCGCCGTCGAGGCGTTCGCCGATGCGCTCGACGTCCTGCCGCGCACGCTCGCCGCGAACGCCGGCATGGACCCCATCGACGCACTCGTCGAACTCCGCTCGACGTTCGAGAGCGAGGGCCGTTCGGGCATCGTCACGACGCCCGAAGCCGGCGAGATCGGCGACCCCATCGAAGCGGGCATCGTCGACCCCGCCGCCGTCAAGCGCGAGGCCATCGAGAGCGCCACCGAGGCCGCGACGATGATCGTCCGTATCGACGACGTCATCGCCTCGAACTAGCGCGGTTCGAAGCGGAGCGAGAACCGCGGCCGAGCCGAGCGGTGTAACCGCGAGGCAGCGCGCACTCACCCCGACTCCTCGTTTCTTTCACACGCCGGCGAGCGCCGCGTCATTCTTGTCCACGCGCCGAGTAGCGACGCCGTGATTCGCGCGTGGTTCGCTCGCAATCGGGAACGCCTCGCCGTCTGGCTGGTCGCCGTGCTCGTCGTCGCCGCCGGCGTCGGGGTCTACTTCCTCGTCCCGTACCCGGTCGACGAGCGGGCCATCGAAGCCGTCGGAGACGACCCGACGCTCACGGTCGAAGAGACGGACTCGGGACTCACTGTCCGCCCCGCCGGAAGCGACCCCGCCGAGGGTCTGATCCTCTACCCCGGTGCGCTCGTCCCGACCGAAGCGTACGTTCCGCTCGCGGGTGACGTCGCTCGGGAAGCCGGGATGGCGGTGCATCTCGTCGACGTGCCGCTGAACCTCGCCATCCTCGACGTCGACGCGGCGAGCGCCGTCGTCGATGCACACCCCGACGTCGACCGGTGGTACGTCGGCGGCCACTCGCTGGGCGGGGCGATGGCCTGTCGGTACGCGGATGCGAACGCCGACGAACTGGCGGGTGTCGTCCTGCTCGGCGCGTACTGTGAGGCCGACGTGCGCGACACGGACCTCGACGTGCTGACCGTCGTCGGCACTCGTGACAGCGTCGTGAACCGCGCGGCCGTCGAACGTTCGCGTGCCCTCGTCCCCGACGACGCGCGGTTCGTCGCCGTCGAGGGGATGAACCACACGCAGGTCGGCGTCTACTCGGGGCAGGCCGACACCGACGGGACGATTCCGAACGTCGAGGCCCGTCAGCGTGTCGCCACGGCCGTCGCGGACTGGCTCACCGAGGGGGACCGAACCGCCGACGCACGACCGGTGGCCGTCTCTCCGAGTCCCGTCGCTCAGACCTGCCGTTCGGCTTCCGCGACCAGGTCGGCGAGTTCGTCGCGCTCGAAGTAGAGCAGTTCGACGGCGACCACGGCGACGGAGACGAGCGCGACGGCGTAGAACGTGCCCCGCTCGGCGGTGTAGAGGTGGTAGAGGAGCAGCGGGAACGCGGCGGTCGTCCCCAGCACGCCGAGGGTGGGAATCGCTCCGCGAATCGCGTCCTCGTCGCGGCGCTGGAAGGCGATGAAGCTCATGACGCCGAAGACGACGATGAACGCCAGTGACCCGAACGAGGTGATGCCCGAGAGGCTGCCGTAGGCGGTGAACGCCGCCCACGCCGCGGCCCCGGCGATGGCGGCGACGACACCGAGCACCGAGAAGACGCCGCCACCGATCATCCCGCCGAGACCGATGGCCGTCGCCCCGCTCAGCCCCAACTTCCCATCGCTCATGGGGCACGACTCGTCGTGCCCCTCGTACCAGCGTTCTCCTTGACCATTCATGGCCGGATACGTCCCGACGGCCGGCTCTGGGCCGTCACCTCGTGTGCCGCTCAGACCGCCGAGAGCGTCGGCAGTCGCCAGTCGCCACGGACCGCCAGCATTCGTACCGCGAACACGGCGACGGCGGTGCCGAGCAGTGCCTGCTCGGAGGTAGCACCCCCCACCGTCGCCGCCCAGAAGCCCGCACCGCCGACGGCCGCCGGTGTCGCGTAGAAGTCCTCCCGGAGGACGACGGGGACGCGCGTCAACAGCAGGTCGGCCAGGCTCCCGCCGCCGACGCCGGTGAGCGTCGCCAGCACGACGACGCCGAACGGCGAGAGACCGGCCTCGACGCCGACGAGTGCGCCCGTCGCGGCGAACGCCGCCAGTCCGACGGCGTCCGAGACGACCAGCGCGGGGTGGCCCCGGACGTCCTCGCTGAGGACGACGAACGCGACGGCGAGGGCCACGCCGACGAACGCGACGGTCACGTCCGCGGTCGACCGGAGTGCGGCCGGGACTCGGCCGACCAGCACGTCCCGGAGCGTCCCGCCACCGAGCGCCGTCAGCACGCCGAGCACCACGACGCCGAACAGGTCGAGGTCCGCCTCCGCACCCTTGAGTGCACCCGCCGCAGCGAACGCGAGCAGGCCGAGCGCGTTCATCACGGTGAAGGCGTCCACCATCAGCGTTCGACCGTCACCCGGACGCCGTCGCCGACGGCCAGGCCGAACAGTTCGTCACCACGCCCCCGATTCACGGCCAGTTCGACGTTGCCGTGACTCCCGACCGTCACCAGCGGTTCGCCGGCCTCGGTGTGGGCGTACGCGGGTGTGACCGGGTAGACCGCGCCACCGCTCGCGTCGACCGGACCGACGTGGACGCGTTCGCGGCCGGCGAGCAGGTCACCGGGGAGGTTCGTCACGACGTTGCCGAAGCCGTCGACGACGAGCACCTCGCCGGTCGCGGAGGTGGCGCTGGCCGCGATTTCGGGGTCGGGAAACCGCAGGTCGACGAACTCGTCGGTCGGTGTCGCGGCGTCGAGCGTCCCGATGGCGTCGACACCGGCCTCGTGGACGGCGGCCGCGGCCGGCGCGAACACGTCTCGACCGTGGAACGTCGAACTCGCCGGGTCGTCGACGTGCCAGTCGAAGGTCTCGACCGTCGCGTCGGTTCGTTCGGCTATCTCACGAGCGGGCGGCAAGAGCAGACCGTTGTCCGGGCCGACGAGCGCGTGGTCGCCGACGCGGACGACGAGCGCCGCCCGGTCGGTGCCGACGCCGGGGTCGACGACGGCGCAGTGGACGGCCGGCGGGAACCACGGCAGCGTCTCGCGCAACCAGAACGCACTCGCTCGCACGTCCTGTCTGGGGAGGTCGTGAGCGACGTCGACGACACGGGCGTCACAGCGGTCGAGAATCACGCCGCGCATCGCGGCGGGGTAGGGCGTCCCGAAGTCCGACGCGAGAGTAATCATACTCGACGGTCCGGGTGCGAACGGCTAAACGCAATCGGAACCGGGGACGCTTTCGGCTCGCTCCCGGACGGTCCGACATGGCGTGGACGATACAGGGCGCTCCGCCCGAGTACTGCCCGTGGTGTGGCGAGTCACTGGGGGCTCGGAGTCACGAGGGCTGGGACCTGCCGTACTGCGATTCCTGTGAGCGGACGCTGTATCGCAACCCCGTGCCGATGGGTCGAGCGACGCTCGTCGACGGCGACAGCGCACTGCTCGTCGCACGTGGTCGTGGCTCGAACGTCGGGGAGTGGGCACTCGCAGGCGGGCACCTCGACCATCAGGAACCACCGGCCGTCGGTGCGGCCCGTGAACTCGCCGAGGAGACCGGCCTCTCGATACACCCCGACGACCTGACGCTCCTCGGAACCGGGTTCCTGCGGTTCCAGAGCGGACTGACGATGGTCTCGATCGACTACGTCGGCGACGTCGCGGACGCGACCGGCACGCTCGAAGCGGGCGACGACGCCGTGGACGCCCGGTTCTGGTCGCGCGAGGAACTGGTCGCTGACCCGCCGCAGTTGCGTGCGTCGGGGCTGGAGCAGGTGCTCCGGGCCATCGAGACCGTCGGGGAGCACCGTGACTGAGTCCGGGCCGGTCAGAGCCCGTTCCCGTTGGAGTCGCTCTGTGAGACCTGTCGGAGGCGGCCGACGCCGTCTATCTCGTCGACGACCTCCTCGACGGCGTCGGGGACGAGGCCGCGCCAGTCGCCGTCGGTCCGGATGCGCTCGCGGACCTCGGAGCCCTCGAGTTCGTCGCGCCGGAACATCGGCGAGGAGCGGACCTCCGTGCCGGCCTCCTCGAAGAGGCGAATCACGAGCGGATTGTTCGAGTAGGCGACGTCGAACTTCGGGGACATGCTCTCGACGTGGCTGACCCAGACGGCGTTCCGGTTGAGGTCCTCGAGCGGTACGGCGTAGGAGATGATGTCGAGGTCCGCGACGGCCTTCGTGATCATCATGAGTCGCTCGCCGCCGGTGAACGGGTCGTGTGTGGTGTGTGACAGGTCGGCGCTCCCGATACCGAGCACGAGTTCGTCCACCTCTTCGGCGATCTCCTCGACCATCCGGTGATGACCGTCGTGATAGGGCTGGAAGCGGCCGATGTAGCACCCCCGCAGCATACTCCTCCCTGTGGCGCTCGTTTAATAAGGACTCCGGAGTACCCCCGTTGGCGACGTATCGTCCCATTCGCCCGCAATCGGGCGTTTTCGGCTGTGTGGACGGGACTGGAGCGGGAGAAAGTATATCAATCGACGGCCCGTCGTTTGTGGTGATAGCAACGGTTCTATGAGCGACAACAACGCAGACGAGGTACCCTCGGAGGATGGGGAGGTCGAACTTCCGGCCGACCAGCCAGACACGGAGGGAACCGAGCCTGATCTCGGACGCGACGTCTCTGCCGACATGGTCGTCGACGAGGACGCGACGGACGACCTCCTGGGTGGACTCCAGATAGGGAGCACCGCCGACATCGAGGTCCCCGACCGTCTCGTCGACCAGGTCATCGGGCAGGACCACGCCCGCGACATCATCCTGAAGGCGGCCAAACAGCGCCGCCACGTCATGATGATCGGCTCTCCGGGGACGGGGAAGTCGATGCTCGCCAAGGCGATGAGTCAGCTCCTCCCCCGCGAGGAGCTCCAGGACGTCCTCGTCTACCACAACCCGGACGACGGCAACGAGCCGAAGATTCGCACCGTTCCCGCAGGGAAAGGTGAACAGATCGTCGAGGCCCACAAGGAGGAGGCCCGCAAGCGCAACCAGATGCGCAGCTTCCTCATGTGGATCATCATCGCCATCGTCATCGGCTACGCACTCATCGTCGAGGGGGCCGTCCTCCTCGGCATCCTCGCGGCCGGTGTCATCTACCTCGCGTTCCGCTACTCCTCGCGGGGCAGCGACGCGATGATTCCGAACCTCCTCGTGAACAACGCCGACCACCAGACCGCGCCGTTCGAGGACGCGACGGGTGCTCACGCCGGCGCGCTGCTCGGCGACGTCCGTCACGACCCGTTCCAGTCCGGCGGGATGGAGACGCCGAGCCACGACCGCGTCGAGGCCGGCGCGATTCACAAGTCGAACAAGGGCGTGCTGTTCGTCGACGAGATCAACACGCTCGACATCCGCTCCCAGCAGAAGCTGATGACGGCCATCCAAGAGGGCGAGTTCTCCATCACCGGGCAGAGCGAGCGCTCCTCGGGTGCGATGGTCCAGACCGAACCCGTCCCGACGGACTTCGTCATGGTCGCCGCCGGGAACATGGACGCGATGGAGAACATGCACCCGGCGCTCCGCTCGCGCATCAAGGGGTACGGGTACGAGGTGTACATGGACGACACCATCGAGGACACCCCGGAGATGCGCCGGAAGTACGCCCGGTTCATCGCCCAGGAGGTCGAGAAGGACGGCCGCCTGCCGCACTTCGACAACGAGGCCGTCGAGGAGGTCATCCTCGAAGCCCAGCGCCGTGCACAGCGCAAGGGCCACCTCACCCTCGAACTGCGGAATCTCGGTGGCCTCGTGCGTGTCGCGGGCGACATCGCCCGCGCCGAGGACGCCGAGTACACGACGCGCGACCACGTGCTCCGCGCCAAGCGCCGTAGTCGCTCCATCGAACAGCAACTCGCCGACCAGTACATCGAGCGCCGCAAGGACTACGACATGACCGTCGCGGAGGGCGACGTCGTCGGTCGGGTCAACGGCCTCGCGGTCATGGGCGGCGACTCCGGGATGGTCATGCCCGTCATGGCCGAGGTCGCGCCCTCGCAGGGCCCCGGCGAGGTCATCGCCACCGGGAAGCTCCAGGACATCGCCCAGGAGGCCGTGATGAACGTCTCGGCCATCCTCAAGAAGTTCTCCGACGAGGACATCTCGAAGCAGGACATCCACATCCAGTACGTCCAGAGCTACGAGGGCGTCCAGGGCGACTCCGCGAGCGTCACGATGGCCACCGCGGTCATCAGCGCGCTGGAGAACATCCCGGTCAGCCAGTCCGTGGCGATGACCGGGTCGCTCTCGGTCCGTGGCGACGTGCTCCCGGTCGGCGGGGTCACCCACAAGATCGAGGCCGCCGCGAAGGCCGGCATGGACACCGTCATCATCCCGGCGGCGAACATGCAGGACGTGATGATCGAAGACGAGTTCAAAGACCAGATCGAGATCATCCCGGTCAGCCACATCAGCGAGGTGCTGGACGTGGCGCTGGCCGGCGAACCCGAGAAGGACTCGCTGGTCGACCGGCTCAAGAACATCACCGGGCAGGCCCTCGAATCCGGCTCCGGGTCGCCCGGTCGTGGCTCCCCGAGCCCGCAGTAACACCCGATGACCGAGTGGACGGCGTTCGTCGCGGTGACGACCGTCGTCCTGTTCTTGTTGCTCACACTCGCACGACTCTCCCAGAGCGTCGGCTCCGACCGGGCCGACGAGACCGACGCCGACGCGGCGAGTCCGGCCCCGCTCACCGAGTCGACGCCCGGCCTCGACGTGACGGCGGCCGTCGACCGCGACGCACAGTACGCACCCCTCGAAGTCGGGCGCTATCCCGACGCGCCGTCACCCGCCGAGCGGACGGTGGCGGGACTCGGCGACCCCGACCTCCCGACGGCCGCGTTGCTCCTCAACGTCGCGCTCTCGCAGGGCGTGCTCGGCGCGTTCCTCCTGTTCGGTGCGTTCTACGCGAGCGTCCCGCTGCCAGCGCTCGGTGTCGACCTCGCGGACCCGCTCTCGACGGGCCTGCCGGCGCTCGGTGTCGGTGTGGGCGTCGGCGTCGGTCTCTACCTCGTCAACGTCGCGGGCGCAGCGGCCGCGGCCGCCGCCGGCTTCGAGTACGACGAGTCACTGCGCGACGTGCTCACGCCGGCCTCGCGTGGTGGCTGGGGACTCCTTCTGCTCGCGGTGCTCCCGCTCATCGCGGGCTTCGAGGAACTCCTGTTCCGCGCGGCGCTGGTCGGCGCGTTCGGCGAGGGGCTGGCGCTGTCCCCGTGGCTCCTCGCCGTCGTCTCCTCGATAGCGTTCGCGTTCGGGCACGGTGCACAGGGGCGGATGGGGATGCTCGTGACGGGCGTCCTCGGGTTCGTCCTCGCGGTCGTGTTCGTGCTGACCAACAGTCTGCTCGCCGTCGTCGTCGCCCACTACCTCGTCAACGCCCTGGAGTTCGTCGTCGGGGGCTACCTCGGCGTCGAGTGGCACTGAGCGTCACTCGACTGCCGGTTCGGCTTCGGCGTCGGGAGCACGTTCCGTCCCGGCGTCGCCGTCGACAGCGACGACCCAGAACCCACCGAAGACGAGGAGAACCCCACCGACGAGCAGTGGAAGGAGGAGGTGAGTGCCACAGGAGAGTCCGTACACCGAGTCGACGCCGAGAACCGGGAGTTCCACTCCCGCGGCCGGGTCGTCGCGGCGGGCGTACGCCCAGTCGAACAGGCGCTTGATGGCGTCCAGGACGCCGACGGCGAACAGCCCCGCGAAGACGCCGAGCGCCGGTTTCGGTATCTCCCGCCAGTGGACGTATCCAGCAGTCACTGCGACGACGCCCGCCGTGCGCGTCGTCGCGTACCGGAGTCGCTCGTGGGGACCAGTCACGACTCGTTCTCGTCGAACGGACGTATCGACCTTCGGACGAGTACGGCGACTTCGACCGTCTGACGAGCGTCTGACGCAGAGCTTTGTGTGGCGAGTGACAATGCCGCCCATGACCAGCCTCACGGAGGTATACAACGGGGGCGCTGGCGGGGCGAACCTCCGACGGCTGTACCTCGGCGTTTCGCTGTTCGCAGTCGGCGTGGTGCTCGTCCTGAGCGGCATGGTGTTTGCGACCACCGAACTCGGCGGTGCGTGGTTCGGGTTCCACTGGACGGTCGAACACGAACTCGGTATCACACTCGCGGGGCTCGGTGTCCCGGCGGTGTTCGTCGGCATCCTCGCTGTCCTGCCGTCGAGTCGCCGCGTCAAGGCCGCCGCGACGGCCGGTGCTGCCATCGCCGTCGTCGGCGTCCTCATGTTCCGTGCCGTCTACCCGGAAAACTGGATTCTGGCGGATGTGAGCTACGCGTTCCCGGTCATCGCGGTCTACCTCTTCGGAACCGTCGTCACCTTCTGGTGTCTGTTCGTCGGCGTGGCGAACTTCAAGACCCGCAACGACCCCGGCGGCACGGTGAAACTCGAAATCACTCAGGAAGGCGAGACACGGGTCGTCGAAGTCGACCGGTCGGAACTCTCGTCGCTCGGCGGTCTCGGCTCCATCGGTGGGATGGGTGGTGTCGGCCTGCTCGGCAACGACCCCGACGGTGAGGTCGAGACCCAGACGGCAGGGTCGGGAGCCACGCCGACGCCGAGTCCCCGCTCGGACGGTGGGACGGCTACCGACACCGTCTCGACGCCGACCGGGAGCCCCGACCCGGTGCCGGACTCGGCGACGGTGCTCGGCGAGGACGACCCGCGGGATGCGACCGACCGCTACTGCGGGTCGTGTGCGCACTTCCGGTACGTCCGCACCGGTGAGGGCCTCCAGCCGTACTGCGGTGTCCACGAGGAACTGATGGACGACATGGAGCCGTGCTCGCAGTGGCAGCGCAACAACTGAGCCGACCGACCCGTCTTTTCACCCGTCTCGAACCGCTTCGAGCGTCTCCGCGACACGCTCCCAGTGACTCCCCTTCCAGAACAGTTGGCCACAGTCCGCACAGCGCCAGACGGCCTCGGTCCGGGGGTCGGGCGCGTCCTCGGCGGTCGGTTCTGCTGGACCGACCCGTTCGAGCGAGCCGTTGCAGGCCCCACAGAACGCCGGTGACTCGTCGAGCGTCAGGTCGACGCCTGCCCGGTGGAGTTCCCCGAGTTCGTCGACCACGTCGCGTTCACGCAGGAGGATGGACTCGTCGACACGCTCGGCCAACTGGACGTTCCGCGTGACGAGCGTGCGGTCCTCGGACTCCACGAGTTCGAGGACTTCCCCACCGGCCTCACAGTCCCGGTCCAGCGAGTAGGCGGTGTCGTGGCCGCACATTCGGAGGGAGGCGCGCAGGCCGCCACACATCGTGTCGAGCAGGAGGCGCACGGCTACAGTCCGAGGAACGACTCCACCTCGTCGAGCGACCACGCGTTGAGCACGTCGTCGCGCTCGGCCCACCCGCGACGGGCGGTGTGGACGCCGTAGCGAAGCAGGTCGAAGCTCTCGGGGCGGTGTGCGTCGGTGTCGATGGCGATGGTCGCCCCCGCGTCGATGGCGGCTTTGACCGCGCCACCGCGCAGGTCGAGACGGTTCGGGTTGGCGTTGACTTCGAGGGCGGTGCCGGCGTCGGCCGCGGCCGCCGCGAGCTCACCGAAGTCGACGTCCAGTCCGGGCCGCTGGTTCAACTGGCGACCGGTGGGGTGACCGACGACGTTCACGCTCGGGTGCTCGGCGGCGCGAATCAGACGCTCGGTGCCGTCGCCGTCGAGGGCGGCGTGTGGGGAGGCGACGACGCAGTCCAACTCCTCGAGCAGCGAGTCCCGGACCGAGATTTCGCCCTCGCTGTCGACGTTGGCCTCGACGCCGGCGAAGACGCGGATGTCGGCATCGTCGTCGACTTCACGAACTTCTGCGAGTTGGGCTTCGAGGTCGTCGTCCTCGACGCCGACGCCGCCGACCATCCCCGGTCCCGTCGCGTGGTCGGTGATGGCGACGTAGTCGTAGCCTCGCTCCTCGGCTCCAGCGACCATCTCGGCGATGCTGTTCCGGCCGTCCGACCAGTTCGTGTGACAGTGCAGGTCACCGCGCATCTGGTCGAGTTCGAGCAGGTCGGGTAGTGCGTCCTCGGCGGCCGCCTGCACCTCGCCGCGGTCCTCGCGGAGTTCGGGCGGAATCAGAGGGAGGTCGAGGGCGTCGTACAGCTCCGCTTCGGTGTGGCCGGCGACTTTCTCGCCGACGCGTTGGCTTCCGTCGGACTCGTCCGACGACGTTCGGGACCCGTCGGTTCCCTCACCGGAGCCGGGGTCCTCGACGCCCGACACGTCGAACACGCCGTACTCGTTGACCTTCAGGTCGCGGTCGATGGCGCGGTCACGGACGCGGATGTTGTGGGCCTTGCTCCCGGTGAAGTACTGGAGCGCCGCGCCGAACTCCTCGGGGTCGGTCACCCGGAGGTCCACGCGGATGCCCCGCGACCGGACCGACGCCTTGTTCGTCCCGGCCTCGATGACGTCGTCGGCGTCGGGCCAGTCGGTGAACCCCGAGACGACGGCTTCGGGGTCGGCGCTGGCGACGAGGACGTCGACGTCGCCGATGGTCGCCCGCCAGCGCCGGAGCGACCCGGCGACCTCCCAGCGGTTCGCGGCGTCGATGGTCTCGACGTGCGCGAGGACGTCCTCGGCGAGCGGCCGGGCGTCCGCGAGCAACTGGCGCTGCTGGGTCTGCCGGGCGAAGTCGACGTTGTCGAGGATGTTCTGTTCGGTCTTCGGACCGAACCCCGAGATCTCCCGTATCCGCTCCTCGCGGGCGGCTTCTTCGAGGTCGTCTAAGTCCTCGATACCCAGCGCGTCGTAGAGGCTGGCGACGGACTTCGGGCCGACGCCCTCGACACTGGTCAGACCGGCCATGTCGACGGGCAACTCGGCGCGCGCCTCCTCTAACTCCGCTATCTCGCCCGTCTCGACGTACTCGACGACCTTCGCGGCGATGGCGTCGCCCACGCGGTCGATCTCGCCGACGCGCTCCGCGCCGCCCTCGCGGGCCATCTCGGCGACGTTCTCCGGGTAGTCCCGGATGTTCTCGGCGGCGAGGCGATAGGCGCGCGGTTTGTACTCCACGTCCCGTGCTTCGAGCAGGTCGGCGAACTCCTCGAACAGCTCTGCGAGTTCGTCGTTGCGGACGTTCCGCTCGCTCATCGGCGGTTCCTCGCGTTGCTGCTGTCACGACCGAGCGCCTGCCGGAGGAAGTTCATCCAGCGTTTCTGGTCGGCGGCGTCGCTGGCCTTCGCCTGTCGCTCGACGTCCGCCTCGCCGAGGCTCTCCAGCGCCGAGAGCGCCCGGTCGAGGCCGACGATGGCTCCCACGAGTTCCTCGCCCTCCTCGTAGCTGATGTCGGCCGCTTCGAGGCGTTGACGACGCTGGAGGCGTTCGCGCCGGAGGTTCTTCTTCGCTCGATCGACCCGCTCCCGTTCGCCCGGCGGGATGGTGTCCCTGCGTTTGATCTCGAAGACGAACTCCCGCAGTGCGATCTCCTCGCCCTGCACCTCGATCTCGTCCGGGATCGACGCCCCGACCGTCGCACCCTCGCGGTCGACGCGTTCGAGCAACCCCTTCCGCTCGAACTCCTTCATACGAGCCGTTCGGGGCGCACCGACAAAAGCCCAAACGAAAGGCATACCCCGCCCCCTGTCCCAGATTCGGGCATGGCTGACGACGATAGCGAGGCCGCTGCCTCGGAAGAAGACGACGGACCCATCGTCGAACTGGGTGAGGGCCCCGCCGTCGACGGCGCACCGCTCTCGCGTATCAGTTCGCGCCTCCACTTCGGTATCGAGCACTCGGAGGTCGTTCGACGCGAGGGCGACACCGAGATTCGCACGCCCGACGGCCCACGGACCATCGAGTCGGTCCTCGACGAGACCGACGAGACGTACTTCCCGACCGCCGAGTCCCTCCGGACGACCGTCGAGGGGATCGTCGGGACGGGAGCGGTTCCGACCCGCGAGCGCGAAGACGACACCGACGACACGGACGAGGAGGCTCCGGACGGGGCGGCCGACGCCGACGACGTGCCCACCGACGGCGACGACACGGACGCGCCAGCGGACGAGTCCGACGAGGAGTAGCGAGACGCGAACGAGCGACTGCGAGTGAGGCTCTCGGACGACCGAGCGGGCGAGCGCGAGCGACCCGCGAGGAGCAAACGACTTTCCTCTCTGCCCCCGTATCGGGAGTGTGTTACCTATCGACCCCAGCGCCATCGACGCGGAGGACATCGGTGAGAAACGTGCAACACTCACAATGGACCACGAGGCGGCCGTCGAACACGTCCGGGAGACGTTCGCCGACGCCGGGTTCGGCGTTCCCGTCGAGTTCTCGCCCGCCGAACTGCTCAACGAGAAGGTCGACGCGAACCGCGACCCGTACTACGTGCTCGGCGCGTGCAACCCGGCGATGGCCGACCGGGCGCTCGACATGAGCATGGAACTGGGCGGCCTGATGCCGTGTAACGTCGTCGTCTGGGAGGAGGAACCGGGTGTCCAGCAGGTGTACCACCTCTCCATCATGCGTGCCGGGCGACTGCTCGGCATCGCCCCCGACTCCGGGGAGTGGGCCGCCCTCTGTGCCGACACCGGCGAGATGGTCGACGAAGCGTTCGCCACCCTGGACTCGGCGTAATCAGCTCTGGCCGTCGTTCCACCCGCTCCGGTCGGCATCACGGGTCCCGTCGTCGTCACGCTCGCGCTCCAGTTCCTCGACGCGACGTTCGAGTCGTTCGACCTCCTCGTCGTTCGAGGACCGACTCCGGAAGAACCCGATTCCGGCGACGGCGGCGAGTGCGAGCAACGCCAACGGCACGACGAAGACCAACAGGACGATGAACACTTCGATACCACCGGGAATGCCGGGGAACAGCGGGACTGTGGGGACCATCGTTTCGGATACCTGAAGCGAACACGAAAAGCTCTTTCGACGCTTCAGTCGCCGGACCGATACTGCAGGTAGAGCATCGCTGCGATGCCCGGCAGACCGAAACACGCGAACGCGAGCAGTGCGACGACCACCAGGTCCGTCCCCGACACCTGCAACAGCGTGGCCGTGGACTGGAGCGTCGTCGGGGTCACCCACCGACACCCCAGTCAGCGAGACTCGACTGGAGGCCGGCGACCATCTCCGAGTTCCGCCGCAGGCGGGCCATCGACACCGGGAGGCGCGGTTCCAACTGCGTCACCGCGTCGTGGAACGTCTCGGCGACGCCGGGGTCGCCCTCGGAGAACGCGTTGCGGACCGTCTCGCGGACCTGCCAGACACCCGCCGGCCCCCAGTAATCCTCGGTGACGTGGCGGAGCACCAGCACCTTCGCCTGCCGACCCGCGTCCGCGAGGTGTTCGAGCGCACCGAGACGCGCGGCGTAGTACGCACCCGCCGTCTCCTCGACGTAGTTCGAGCGGCCCTCGTAGTTCTCGTAGTCGGCGGCGACGAGGTAGTCTCCGTCCTTCCAGTTCCAGATGCTCCCCGGCGCTTTCAGTTCGACCAACTCGAACTCCCAGTCGCCAGGGGCGACGACGACCCAGAACCGATTTCCCAGATACTCGTTGTACCACACCTTCGTCTCGTCGACGCTCGGCGCGTTCCGAACCGACCCGCGCAGGAAGTCCCCGACGGTGTCGTCGACGGCGGTGATGGACCACCGCGTCGGGACGAGTTTCCGCTGGCGGGTCTGTCCGAGCGCCCCCGCCGAGAGGATGGTGTTGATGTCGTAGACGTCGAACCCGCGGTTGTAGAGGTAGTTCATCGCGCCCTCCGCGCGCCAGTCGTCGTCCGAGAGCGTCTTCTCGACGGCACGGGGGACGTGTGGGTTCTCGGTGAGTTCGGCGGACTCGGCGGTCGCTCGCGGCCCCGTCGGCGTCGAGATGTCCTCCATGGCGATGTCGAGGTCGATGTCGAGCGGTCCGTCCAGACCGACCTCCACGTCGACCGGTCGGTCGGCGATGGCCACCTCGCGCTGGACGCCGGTGAACCCGTCCCACTCGTCGGCGACGTGGACGTTGGTGCGCTGGTTGGAGTTCAACAGGTTCGTCCGTGCCTGGAAGACGTCCGAGATGGTGTAGCCCGACCGGTACCAGTGGGGACCGGTCTCGTAGGCCTCGGCGTTGTCGGCGTCGGCGACCGGTGCGAGCACGCCCGCCGAGACGTCGGGGTACGACGAGCGCCCGACGAAGATGGAGGGGGCCGTCGACCCGAACAGCGAGTCGCCCTGCATCGTCTCGTCGAACTGTCGCTCCACGTCGGCGAGGTACTCCGTTATCTCGTAGGACTTCTCGCGGGCCAGACGGCGCTTCCTGGCCGCCTCGTCCTCCTCTAGCTCGTGGAAGTACTCGCCCAGATCCATACGTTCGTCCCTCGGGCCAGTCGCCTAAGAACCCCTCGCCAGCGCGGTGGAAGTGAACGCGGCGTGTGACGTCTCGCCGGACAGAACCACGCAGGGCGCCGTCGCTGGGAGGGTTTCGGCCACGAAAACGAAGCGACTCGGGGGGCGTGAGGGGCGTCCTTACGAGTGGATGCCCATGGCTTCGATCTGTTCTTGATAGCGGTTGCGGATGGTGACCTCGGTGACCTGCGCGACGTCTGCGACCTCGCGCTGGGTCTTCTTCTCGTTGCAGAGCAGCGAGGCGGCGTAGATGGCCGCGGCGGCGTAACCCGTCGGGGACTTCCCCGACAGCAGGCCTTCCTCGGCCGTCGTCGTGATGATCTCGTTGGCCTTCGACTGCACCTCCTCGCTCAGTTCGAGTTCCGAGCAGAACCGCGGGACGTACTTCTTGGGGTCGACCGGCTCCATCTCCAGGGAGAGTTCCTGAGAGATGTAGCGGTAGGTGCGACCGATTTCCTTGCGCTCGACCCGCGAGACCTCCGAAATCTCTTCGAGCGAGCGCGGGATACCCTCCTTGCGGCAGGCGGCGTAGAGTGCGCTCGTGGCGACGCCCTCGATGGAGCGGCCACGGATGAGGTCCTCACTCAGCGCACGTCGGTAGATGACCGACGCCACCTCGCGTACCGAGCGCGGGACGCCCAGTGCGCTGGCCATCCGGTCGATCTCGCTGAGCGCGAACTGGAGGTTCCGTTCGCCGGCGTCTTTCGTGCGGATGCGCTCTTGCCACTTGCGCAGGCGGTGCATCTGACTGCGCTTCTTCGAGGAGATAGAGCGCCCGTAGGCGTCCTTGTCCTTCCAGTCGATGGTCGTCGTCAGCCCCTTGTCGTGCATCGTCTGGGTGGTGGGGGCACCCACACGGGACTTCTGCTGTCGTTCCTGGTGGTTGAACGCTCGCCACTCCGGACCCGGGTCTATCTTCTCCTCCTCGACGACCAGACCACAGTCGTCACACACCAACTCGCCTCTATCCGTCGACTTGACCAGGTGGTCCGACCCACACTCCGGACACACCCGCTCTTGTTCCTGCTCCGATTCTGACTCCTGCTCACGCTCCCGAGTACGGGTGGGCCGTGTCATCGCGTTTTTATAGTATTACGGGAACCTTATTTAAATCTTTGCATCAGTTGGGTTCCGAGCGACACATCGGTAACCCCGCTCCGTGACGCGATTTTCGGGCGAGTTTACCTCCGGTGTGGACGCCGACCGCAACCCACTTCGTGCCACCGCCGCGAGCGGCAGGTATGCCGGTCATCGAGTGCGACCCCGACGACGCCCACGAACGACTCGTGGCCGCGGGGGTCGCCGTCCACGAGGGTAACACCGACCACGAACGGTGGCGTGCCGACCACGAGGGAGCGACCGCCGTCGCCTACGACGACAAGGTGGTCGTTCAGGGCGGCAACCCCACCCGACTCGTCGGCCTCATCGAGGGCGGTGGCGGCCGGGCGCACGTCTACTTCGACGGGGCGTCCCGCGGCAACCCCGGCCCCGCAGCGGTGGGGTGGGTCATCGTCACCGGGGACGGCATCGCCGCGGAGGGGAGCGAGTGTATCGGCCGCGCGACGAACAACCAGGCGGAGTACGAGGCGCTGCTCCACGCGCTCGAAGCCGCCGCCGACTACGGCTTCGACAGCCTCCAGATTCGGGGTGACTCACAGCTCGTCGTCAAGCAGGTGAAGGGGGCGTGGAACACGAACGACCCCGAACTGAGAGAGAAGCGGGTCCGAGCGCGCGAACTGCTCCGCGAGTTCGACGAGTGGAGCCTCGACCACGTACCGCGCGAGATAAACGACCGCGCCGACGAACTAGCCAACGAGGCACTCGATGACTGACGACACACCCACTCCCGAGTCCCTGACCTCCGAGGAGTCAGCCGACGACACGCTCCCCGAACCGGTCGCCGAAGAGGCGGAACGACTCACCAGACTGGCACGCGACGCCGCCGACCCGAGCGAGGCGTCGGCCGCACGCGACCAGCGCGACTCGGTTCTCGACGACCACGAGTTCCTGGCCCGCGAGCGTGACGACGACGTGCTCGTGCTCCACCCCGCCGAGTGGGCCGACGAGGACGGGTCCGTCCGGGTCGAACGCGTCGACGACACCGACCGCGCCGTCGAGATTCCGCTCGAAGCACCGAACGACGACGCCGACTGGGACGCCGTCGACGCACACAACCGCGCCATCGTCGCCACGGTCCGTGACCACCACGGCGAGGTCCACGGCGACAACGCGGCGGCGTTCGCCGACTTCATGGGTAACCACTACCTCAAACCCATCGAGGCGGCCACCGACCGGATGCGCGCGGAGTTCCTCGCGGAGTACTTCCCGCGCAACGCCTGGCCGAGCGCGGACCAGCGTGCGCTCGTCGAGGAGTCCGTCGAGAAGACGATGGCCGTCGCTCGGGACCGGTAGCGCCCGAAAGAATGCCCGTGCCGTATGTCAGGTCTGTCTACTGCTCGATCGCGTCGATGAGTTCGCGCAGGTCGTCCGCGCGAGACTCGTCGGTGACGTAGCGGGTGAACACCCAGTTGAGCTGGTCGAGGACGGCCTGCTTGCCGTCGTCGGTCAGTGCGTACTGGTTCGTCCGCTTGTCGAGTTCGCTCTTCTCGACGAGGTCGAGTTCGACCAAGTCGTCGAGGTTCGGGTAGAGCCGCCCGTGGTTGACTTCGGAGTCGTAGTACTCTTCGAGTTCGCGCTTGATGGCGAGCCCGTACCGTGGTTCCTCGGCGAGGATGACGAGGATGTTCTGCTGGAACGCTGTCAATTCACGACTGATGCCCGGGTCGCCTGCTACTGACTGTGCCTCTGACATGAGCGAACGGAGGTTACGCCTCTATTTAAAACTTCTCAACCAGCAACGTGTTTCTCGACAATATCGCCTTACTCGGCGGGGATTTCCAACCATAATTATACAGATAGAATCGCTATTTATAGACAGTACTCGATGTATACATTTCTCGTTCGTACTGTGGCCGGCGTCCCGAAAGTACTTTTTGGCCTATCCGCGCACATCCGACGATGACGAACCTCTGGGAAGACCTCGAGACGGGGCCGAACGCACCCGAGACCATCTACGCCGTCGTGGAGTGTCTGAAAGGCGAGCGCAACAAGTACGAGTACGACAAGGACGTCCCCGGCGTCGTCCTCGACCGCGTGCTCCACTCGAACGTCCACTACCCCTCGGACTACGGGTTCATCCCGCGGAGCTACTACGACGACGAGGACCCCTTCGACGTGCTCGTCCTCGTCGAGGACGCGACGTTCCCCGGCTGTGTCATCGAGGCCCGCCCCGTCGCACTCATGAAGATGGACGACGACGGCGAACAGGACGACAAGGTCATCGCCGTCCCCGAAGAGGACCCGCGCTTCGACCACGTCCAGGACCTCGAGGACATCCAGCGACAGACCCGCGACGAGATAGACGAGTTCTTCTCGACGTACAAGAACCTGGAGGAGGGCAAGGAGGTCGAGACGCTGGGCTGGGAGGACAAGCAGGCCGCCCACGACGCCATCGAACACGCACAGGACCTCTACGAGCAGCACTTCGGCTGAACGCGCCGTCCACGCCGACCGACCGTCCACTCCGGCCACCCACCACGTTATTCTCGTCGGTAATCTACCGGCGAGCGACGCATGTGTTATGATTATGGGTAATTATTAGTCCGTAGATGCGGTAGGTGTTACCGTTATGAGCGCCCGTTCGTTCGGCATGAACCATCGGACCGTCGTCCCGGAGAACTTCGAGCGGCCCAGCGAGTCGACCGCCGACCTCGAAGACGACTCCGAGTCGGCGGACGCCGTCCGCGCCGAGTAGCGTCGACGGTCTCCCCCATCGACTGCCGTCAGTCCGGCGCTGTCGGTCGTTGACAGCCCGCACGGGAGAGGGGTAGCTTCTTGTATCCTAGTCGTGGTAGGCGTACCATGGGATTGTTCGACCGGCTTCGCGGCGGTGAGGGCCCCCGCGTTGCCTTCTTCGGTATCGACGGTGTCCCCTACAGCCTCGTCAGCGAGAACCCCGAGACGTTCCCGAACCTCTCGGCTATCGCCAGCGAGGGGACCGCCGGTGCCATCGACAGCATCGTCCCGCCGGAGTCCAGCGCCTGCTGGCCCTCCCTGACGACCGGCGTCAACCCCGGCGAGACGGGGGTGTACGGCTTTCAGGACCGCGAGAACGGCTCGTACGACACGTACGTCCCGATGGGACGCGACGTGCAGGCGACCCGTCTCTGGGACCGCGTGACCGACGCGGGCCGCGAGGCGACGGTGATGAACGTGCCCGTCACGTTCCCGCCCCAGCGCGACGTCCAGCGGATGGTCAGCGGCTTCCTCTCACCCAGCGTCGAGAAGGCCGCCTACCCCGACGAACTGCGCGAGACGCTCGAAGCCGGCGGCTATCGCATCGACATGAACTCGAAACTCGGCCACCAGGAGGACAAGAGCGAGTTCATCGAGGACGCCTACGAGACGCTCGACGCTCGCTACGAGGCGTTCAGCCACTACATCGAGGAGGACGACTGGAACCTCTTTTTCGGCGTCTTCATGACGACCGACCGGGTCAACCACTTCCTGTTCAAGGACTACGAGGACGACACCGACCAGAAGGAACTGTTCGTCGAGTTCTACAAGCGCGTCGACGAGCACCTCGGGAACCTCCGCGAGCAGTTGCCCGACGACGTGACGATGGTCGTCGCCAGCGACCACGGATTCACCAGCCTCGACTACGAGGTCCACTTCAACGCGTGGCTCCAGCAGAACGGCTGGCTCAGCTTCGAAGGGGACGACCACGACTCGCTGGCCGACATCGCCGAGGACTCCCGCGCCTACGCGTTCATCCCCGGTCGGTTCTACATCAACCTCGAGGGCCGCGAACCGCGCGGAAGCGTCGCCGAGGAGGACTACGAGACCGTCCGCGACGAACTCAAGGCGGAACTCGAAGCGATGGAAGGACCGGACGGCGAGACGGTCGCCGACCGTGTCGTCACCAAGGAGGAGGCGTTCCGCGGTGACCACGACGACATCGCCCCGGACCTCGTCGTCGTTCCGAACCACGGCTACGACCTCAAAGCCGGGTTCAAACACACCGAGGACGTGTTCACGACCGGTCCGCGCAACGGCATGCACAGCTTCGACAACGCCTGTCTGTTCGTCGACGACGAGAACGTGAACGTCGGTGACGCCGACCTGCTCGACATCGCCCCGACCATCCTCGACCTGATGGACCTGGAGTACGACCGCACCACGTTCGACGGGTCCAGCCTCACCCGCGCCTGAACTCGACCCCTGCCACCACCCGGTCTCGCCCACCACCGCGTCGGGACGGCGACCGAACGCGCACTCGCTTCTCACGCCCGAGCGTTCAAGTACCAGACCGCGACCAGCGACGGCCGTGACCGACCGCTCACCCACCGCCGACCGCTCGCTGGCCGACCGCGTCGCCGCCATCGAGCGTGCACTGACCGACGACACCGACCCCGAGGGCCACCCACGCGACGACGCCACCCTCCGGACTCCACGGGTCACCACCGAACGGGTCGAGGCACTCGAAGCGGACCTCGAAGCCCTGCGCGCGTCCGTCGACGCGCTCCGTGGCGTCGTCGACGGCCTCGACCGACCGGCCGACGCCGACCACACCCGACAGGGTCGAGACACCTCGTCGGTCGCTCCACCGACGCCGACCGGCCCGGACGGTCCCGACGACGCCCTCGGAGACCTGTTCGCCCCGACGGGGCGCGTGATTCCCGACCCGGAGCCGGTCGACGCGTCCACCGAGAGGACCGACGCGTCCGACACCACGCCGGCCGACGACGGCCCGACGGGCATCCTCGCTCGCGTCACCGAGACGCTCTGAGATGGCGCTCCGAGTCGTCCTCGCCGTCGTCGTCTCGGTCGCACTACTGGCCGTCTCGGTGCCCGCAGTCGAGGAGGCGCGGACCGACCGGACCGCCGCGAGCCTCGACGCCGCGACCGACCACCTCCGGACGGCGGGGGCGCGTCTCCGAGCGACGAGCGACGTGACGGCCGTCGGGCCGGCCGCACGGACGGTCGTCAGCCTCGACCTCCCGACGCGCGGTTGGGGGGCACGCGCCGGCAGCCTGCGGGTCGACGACGGCGAACTCGCCTGGCGCGTCGGCGACGGCCCCTGGCACGTCGAGCGCGCCCCACACCTCGCCGTCCCGGACGGGCCGCTCGTCGTCTCCGGATCGGCGCGGCTGGTGTTCACCCACCGGGTGCGCGACGGCCGCCCGGTCGTGGTCGTCCGGCGAGGGTTGAAGTGAGAACGGGCGACCAGCGCCCCCATGTCACTGCTCGACCACCTCCGTGGCGACACCGACCCGGCGTGTCGCTGCGTCCCGGCGTTCGAGACGGACCGTCTGCTCGTCGACGCGACCGACTGCCCCGGCGACGGTCGACTCGCCGCCGCCCCCGCCTGTCGAGCGACCGTCGTCCGAGCACTGCGAGACCGGGACGTCGACCGAGTCGTCACCCGCGCCGACGGTGTCGAGCGTGCCTACGAGACCGACGCTGCCGCCCTCCTCGTCGCCGCTGGCCGGTTCGCCGCGCTGGCGGCGGTCCACGACGAGTCCCTCGCCGGCCGTGTCGGCCGCGACCCCCTGGCCGTCGCCCGACAGGCGACCGGGCGTGCCGGTCCAGTCGCCGATATCGCCGCCGAGACCGGACTCGCGGAACTGGCGGCGCGAGCCACCGACGAGGGCGACGCACTCCGTCCGTTCGTCGGGCCGACGGTCGCTCGGTCCCGCATCGCGCGGGACCTCCCGCCCGGTGCGACCCTCGTCGACCACCGGGAACTGTCGACCGGGGCCGTCGCTCGCGTCTACGAGCGACCCGGCGACGACCTCCGGACCTACCACCTCGAACCGGTCGAACTCGGTCTCGACGGCGCGGCACTGTCGACGCTCGCACGCGCCGCTGAACGACTCGCCGCCGGACGTGTCGCCGGCGGCGAACGCGCACCCGCTCGTGCGGTCCGCACGGTCACCGAGGCGGCCCCCACCGGCAGCGACGGAACTGCCGGTGACGCCGAGACGCTCCGTCGCGTCCTCCGGAAACACACGCGGGGCAACGGCGTCCTCGACGACCTGTTCGCCGACCCCGCCTGCTCGGACGTGTTCGTCACCGCACCGGCCGCCGAGGGGACGCTCCGGGTCCACGCCGACGGCGAACCGATGCGGACGAACGTTCGGCTCACCGAGCGCGGCGTCGAGACGCTCGCCTCGCGGTTCCGCCGGGCGAGCGGTCGGGCGTTCTCCCGCGCCTCGCCGACGCTCGACGCGACGACCCGAGCGGGCGACCGTCGAGTCCGCGTCGCGGGCGTCACCGACCCCGTCAGCGACGGCGTCGCGTTCGCGTTCCGTGCCCACGACCGCGAGGCGTGGACGCTCCCCGGCCTCGTCGACGGCGACACCCTCCCACCCGACGCGGCCGCACTCTGTTCGCTGGCGGTCGAGCGCGGTGCGGCCACGCTGGTCGCCGGCGGGCGCGGGGCGGGGAAGACCACCCTCCTCGGTGCGCTCTGTTTCGAGCTACCGGCGGCGATGCGGACGGTGGCCATCGAGGACACGCCGGAACTCCCCGTCGACGCGCTCCAGCGTCACGGTCACGACGTCCAGCGCCTCCGGGTCGACGAGGAGGGACTCGGCCCGAGCGAGGCGTTGCGGACCGCGCTCCGTCTCGGTGAGGGGGCGCTCGTCGTCGGCGAAGTCCGCGGCGAGGAAGCGCCGTCGCTGTTCGAGGCGATGCGCGTCGGGTCGAACGACGGTGCGGTCCTCGGCACCGTCCACGGGGAGGGGGCGGCAGGCGTCGGTGACCGTCTCCGCGAGCACGGGGTCGACGACGGTGCGTTCGCCGCGACGGACCTGCTCGTGACCTGCGAACGTGTCGAGACGGGCCGGCGCGTGGCCCGCATCGAGGAGGTGACCTGCGCCGGTGACTTCGCCACACTGTTCGAGCGAGCGGGTGCCGACCTCGTCGCCAGCGACCGCATCGCCCGTGGGAACAGCCGGTTTCTGGCGGGCCTCGCGCGACCGACCGAGTCCTACGCCGACGTGCGCGACGCCCTCGACGCTCGCCGACGGTGGCTCGACCGGACGGTCACGGCCGGTGACCTCGCGCCGGAACACGTCGTCGCGGCTCACGCCCGACGGCGCGGCCGATGACGGGACCGTTCGCGGCCCTCGTCTCGACGGTCGGGGCCGCTCTCGACGACGCCGCGTCACGACTCCTCGGAGGCCTCGACACCGGGACGGACGACACCGACGCCCTGGCCGACGCGATGGTCGTCCTCGGGTGGTCTCTCTCCCCGGCGACGGTCCGTCGGACGAGCGACGCGGCGGCGCTCGTCGGAGGGCTCGTGACGCTGGGGCTGGCGATTCTCGCACCGTGGGTCGCACCGCTCGGTGTCGCGGGGACGGCCGCGTGCTGGTACGGCCTCCGTCGGCTTCCGCACGTGCTGACGTCGGCCCGCGAGGAGGCGGCGCTGGGTGCCGCGCCGGTTCTCGTCTCCCGTGCCGTCCTGCGGATGCGCCTCGAACCGACCGTCGAGCGGGCGGCCGCGTTCGCCGCGAGCGCCGACGACGGCCCGCTCGCCCGGTCGCTCGCCGAACACGTCCGGCGTGCCCGCGGGACGCCCGCGTCGGGCCTGGGTGCGTGGGGCGACCGGTGGGGCGAGCGGTTCCCGGCCCTCCGTCGCGCCGCGTCGCTCGTCGAGGCCGCGGGTCGTGCGCCCGCCGGCGACCGGAGTCGGACGCTCGACCGGGCGATGCGAGCCATCCTCGACGGGGCCGGCGACCGAACGGCGGCGGCCGCCGCGGCGCTCCACGGGCCGGTGACGGCGCTGTACGCCTTCGGCGTCCTCCTGCCGCTGGCGCTGGTGGCGGTGCTCCCGGCGGCCCGCGTCGCCGGCCTGGGTCTCACGCTCCCCGTGGTCGTGGCGCTCTACGACGTCGCGCTGCCGGCGACGATAGCGGTAGCGAGCGGCTGGCTCCTCCTGCGTCGTCCGGCGACGTTCCCGGCGACACCGGTCCCCGCCGACCACCCCGACCTCCCCGAGCGACGGTGGCCGGTCGTGGTCGCGGCGACGCTCCTCGCCGCGCTCGCCTGGCTGCTCGTGGCTCGCCTCCTCGCGTCGTGGATGGCCCCGCTCGCGGCTCTCGGAACCGGTGTCGGTCTCGCGCTCGTCGGCTGGTTCCGTCCGGCCGTCGCGGTGCGGACCCGGACCCGAGCGGTCGAGGAGGGTCTGCCCGACGCGCTAGCGCTCGTGGGTCGACGGGTCGGCGAGGGCCGGGCCGTCGAGGCGGCCATCGAGACGGTCTCGGCGGAGGTGTCTGGCCCCATCGGTGACGTGCTGGCCGACACGGCCCGCCGCCAGCGGACGCTCCGTGTCGGCGTCGGCGAGGCGCTGTACGGTGAGCACGGTGCGCTGTCGACGGTCCCGAGCGCTCGTGTCGACGGGACGCTTGGGTTGCTGGTCGTCGCCGCCCGCGAGGGCGCACCGGCCGGCGACGCGCTCGTCGTCGTCGCCGACCACGTCGAACGCCTCCACACGGTCGAACGCGACGCTCGTCGGGAGCTCCGGCGGGTGACGGGCACCCTGACCAACACCGCCGCGGTGTTCGGCCCGCTCGTCGGTGGCGTCACCGTCGCGCTCGCGGCGTCGATGGGTGGTCGCGTCTCCGGTGCCGGGGGGACGACCGGACTCGGTGCAGTGTCCGGGACGAGCCACTCGCCGTCTCCGGCCGGTGGCCTCTCGCCCTCGGCCGCCACCACGACTGTGGCCGCCGGAAGCGGCATCCCGGTCGACGGCCTCGCGCTCGCGGTCGGTGCGTACGTCCTGTCGCTCGCGGCGTTGCTGACCGCGCTGGCGACGGCGCTCGAACACGGCGGTGACCGGGCGCACATCGGCTACCGTGTCGGTCTCGTGCTCCCCGTGGCGACGGTCCTCTACCTCGGGTCGTACCTCGTCGCCGGAGCGATGGTGTGACTCGGCGGTCCGCTCGCCTCCGTCGCGCTCCTCACCACGCCTCCGCCGGTCTCGGAGCGGTCGTCCGTCCGGAGGTTCAAGTAGGGGGAGGCGACCAGTGCCGGCCATGCCAACCGACGCTCCGACCGACCTCCTCCCGGTCTGGACCGGCCTGACCGTCGCCAGCCTCGCGCTGTTCGGCGTCGTCGTCGGCCTCCCGACCGGTGCTCCCGACGCGACGGAGCCGGCCAGCACCGTCGACGAGGTGGCGTCCTCGTCGTACGACGCGTCCGCGACCGTATCGTTCCGGACCCGCTCGCGGGTCGAACTCCGACCGCACGGCCTCGACCGGTGTCGCGGGGACGCCTGTGCTCACGCCACGTTCGAGTTCGGTCCGGTCGTCCCGGTGGCCGCCGACTCGTCGCTCGCGGCCGTCGTCGCCGGGGTCGCGCCCGAGTCGGTGTTCGACTCGCCGGCCACACTCCGCCGGGCGGTCGAACGCGCCCGCCAGCGAGCGCCCGTCGTCACGACGACGAGCGAACTGCACGCCCGCCACATCTCGTGGGGTGAGGTCGATGTCACGCTCGTCGGGACGTGACGCACCCGTCGGCCGTGGCCGCGGGCAGGTCGAACCGGTCGCCGCGCTCGTCGCGCTGGCGGTCGTCTGTGCTGCCCTCTCGCTGTACGCGGGTGTCCTCGACGGTGCGCTCGCCGGCGTGTCGACCGACGACGACGGGCCGGCCGAGCAGGTCGCAGACCGGGTTCGAGACCGGGTCGCGCCGGCCGGCGTCGCGGCCCCGCCTCGACTCTCCGCCGTCACCGACGGCTACCGGTTCAACGCGACACTCGCCTGCCGCGAGCGGGCGTGGACCACCGGCGCGCCGCCGCCTGTCGGAGCGTCTCGCGCCCGCGAACCGGTGAGCGTCCGCGTCGCGCCGGGTGTGGTTCGGCCCTGTCGGCTCGTCGTGGTGGTCTGGTCGTGAGAGCCGTCAGCACCGTCGCCGACACGCTGGTCTTCCTCGTGCTGGTGTCGGCGGCCGTCGGGACGCTCGTCGTCGTGCCGTCGTCGTCACCGTCGCCGCCGCCGCGAGCCGAGTCGACCGCCGAGACGCTGACGACGACGACCCTCTCGGTTCCGGTCGCCGCGACGGCGGGCGACGAGAGACGGCGTGCGCACGGAACCCCCGCCGGACTCCTCGCGCGAGCGGCGCTGGCGAACGCGACGCTCGACGACCGCCGGCTACTACCTGGGGCGCTCCCACGGCGAGTCCGGAGTCGGGTCCGGGCGACGCGACCGACGCCCGACGTCCACCTCGTCGCCCGGTGGGAGCCGTACTCGAACGCCTCGCTGGCCGGCCGTGTCGCCGTCGGGTCACCGCCGCCACGCGACGTGCGGACGGACGTCGAGACGGTCACCGTCCCGAGCGGAGTGGCCGTCACCGACGCGCGCCTCGACGCGGCGGCGGCCGACGGCTACCGGCCACTCGCCACGCTCGTCGCCGAGCGGTTCGTCGACCGGTCGTTCCCGCCCGGCGCGGCGCGCTCGAACCTCGCCGACCCCGCGGTCCGCGACCGGACCGCCGCTCGATACCGTCGGTTCGCGGCGGTCACCGGCGCGGACGTTCGCGGGCCGCTCGGCGACGGGTCGGCCGCGACGGCACGTGCCCGACTCGTCGATGCCCTGGCGACTCGACTCGCGGCCGACATGCGAGCGCGGTTCGAGACGCCGTCGGTCGCCGCCGACGCCGTCCGCGAGCGGCCCGGTACGGTCCGACTCGTGGTGGTGACGTGGTGATGCGGCTGGCCGACGACACCCGTGGCCGAGTCCCGTTCGCCCTCCTCGGCGTCCTCCTGCTCGTCACGAGCGCGACGGTGGCGACGACACAGCTCACGGGCACGTCCGACCCGACCGAACCGGCGGTCGACCGCGCGATGCGTGAGGCGACGGCGACGACACAGACCGTCCTCCGGACGGCCGTGACCGACGCCGCGCGACGGGCGGCGCGTGACCCCATCACTCAGCCGGCGAACACACCCTACGGGGACGTACTGAACGAGTCGGAGCCGTTCGAGGACGCGCTTCGCGTCCGGATCTACCTCCTCGTCCGCGAGCGACTCGGAGCCGTCTCCGCGAGCACCGGCGACGTGCGAGCGAGGGCGTCGCTCCCGGCGGTCGACTCGCCGGCCGACCTCCGTGCCGCCAAGCGCCGCGTCCACCTCTCGCGGGCCGGGCCGAACGGAACCGCCCTCCGAGTCCGCATCGAGGGTATCAGCGTCCGAGCGGTCGACGGGGAGCGAACCATCGGTGAGAAGCGCATCGCGCCGACGCTGACCGTCGCCGTGCCGGCCCTCGAACTCCACGACCGGGCCGAGCGGTTCGAACGGCGACTCGACGCCGGCCTCACCGAACCGGGGTTCGAGCGCCGGTTCACCGCCGGGATGTACGCGCTGGCGTGGGTTCGCGGGGCCGCACAGTATCAGGGTGCGCCCGTCGCCAACGTGGTCGGCACCGACCACGTCGCGCTCGCGGCCAACGACGCCGCTCTCGGCGTCCAGCGCGAGACATTCGGGACGACCGACCCCGAAGCGGCCCACGAATCGCGCCTCGCCTGGGGGAACGCATTAGCGACCGACCTCACACCGGGGTCGATACCCGGACCGCTCGTCGACGAGACGCTCGAACGGGGCGAACGGGGACTCCGCCGTCTCGACGACCCACGCGAGGAGACGACGACCGTCTCGCCGGACGTCGCGGCCGACGCCGCGCTCACGGCGGCGGCCGGGGAGACGCTCGACGCGGTCGGCCGCCGAACTTACGCCGTCGACGCCCGCGTGGTGAGTGCCGTCTCGCCCCCCGAGACGACCGTCGACCGCGACGCACGACCGGACGGGAACTGGACGCGGGTGGGTGCGACGACCCGGACCGACCGGTCGGTGGGGCGTGGCGACGACGTCGACGCGCCGGCGGCCTCGGCCCCTGCCGGCTGGACGGCCTTCGAGCGAGCAGAACGCCGCGTCACCGTCCGGACGGTGACGACGACGCGCTGGCGACGCGGCGACCGGACCGAGACGACCACCACGGTTCGTGTCGAGACGTACCGCGTCGGCCTCGCCGTCGTCGGTCGCCATTCCCCCGAGAGTCGTGTCGCCCGGCGTGGCGTCGCGGGCGTCTACGAACGGGCCGGCGTGCGCGGCGGTCCGAACCTCCGGGGAGTTCCGGCACGTGCGACCGACCGTCTCGTCGTCGACCGTGGCGGCCACGACGCGCTCGCCCGTCGGGCGGTCGCCGGCGACATCGACACGTCGTCACGGCGACTGACGGGCGAGCGTCCCGCCGAACTCCGCGAGTGGCTTCGGGCCGACCTCGCCCGCCTCGACCGGGAGGTGCGGACCGTCTCGGTGACGCTCTCGCAGGCCGACGTGGGGACCTACGCCGTCTCCCCGCCGGCCCGCCTCGCCGCCCGGATTCGCGCGAAGCGAGCGACCCTGCTCGACGCGCCGGCAACCTACGACGGCGTCGCCGGGAAGGCTCGCGTCGCGGCGCGTCGTGCGTACCTCGACGCGGTGCTCGCGGAACTGGACACGCGGGCGGCCGCCCACCGGGAGCGCCGAGCGACCCTGAACGAGACGCTCGGCGAGCACGACAGTTCGCTCGGTCGGGTCCAGGAGTCGCTGGACGCGGCCGCGTCGGGTGAGGGCAGTAGCGAGACGGCCGAGGCTCGGGGGCCGCTCGCCGTCACCGTCGACACCGCACCGACGTACCTCGACGTGACGCCCCGCCCGCGGGCGGACTTCGGCGACGGACCGGGGGAGGTCACGCCGCTCGACACGCGGAACGTCAACTGGGTGACCGTCCCCTACGGCGACACCGGAGGCTGGGTCTCGCGTCTCGTCGCCGGTCCGGAGCGTGTCTCGTTGCGCGCCGCGGCCGGGACGCTCCGTGCCGGCCGTCACCGCCCCGACGGGTCGCCGCGCTCCGACGCCGACCGTGAGGCGCTTCGCGGGGAAGTACGCGACAGCGTCGCGTTCGTCCGTGACCGACTCGCCGGCGAACTCCGGGCAGAGGGTGCGTGCGAGACGACGACCGACTGTCGTGGCGTCGTCGACGCGGGCCTCGGTCACTGGCAGACGCCTGCGGACCGGGCGCTCGCGCTCGCGAACGGGTCGGCCGCCGAGCGTGTCGCGGCGACGGCGGCGGACGCCGAGTCCGAACGCCGTCGACTCGCCGCAGTGCTCCGGACGACGGCCCGCGAGGCGCTCGTCGAGGACGCGGCTCGTCCGCCGCAGTCGGCCGTTCGTGGCGTCTCCGATGCGAACCGGGCGGCCCTCCAGCGAGGCATCGAGGAGGTGGCGACGCGGACTGGCGAGGAGGCGGTCGACCGGACGACCCAGCGGTACCTCAACCGGACGCTCGACGACGTGCCGATGGGGATTCCGGTGGCTCCGGTCCCCGGCTACTGGTACGCGACCCTGAACGGCTGGTCCGTCTCGGTCGAGGGGACGTACGAACGGCTCACCGTCAGGTCGCGCCGCGCCGCGCGCGACACGGTCTACGTGCGTGATGGGTCGTCGGTCGGTCTCGACGTGGACGACGACGGGGAGTCCGAGCGGTTGGGGAACGCACCGAAGCTGTCGTTCGAGGCGTCGACGACGGTCGTGGTCGTCGTCCCGCCCGGAAGACGCGGCGTCGCCGACGCGGACGGCCAGCAGAGCGAGTCGTCGCCGGGTTACGAGTGAGGCCGGTCTCGCCACGCCCGTCCGGCGACACGTAAACGCACTTGAACGCGCACCTGCTACGGTGGGGTGATGATCCAGGACACGGTCGACGACCCGGCCGCGCTCTCCGTCGCGGAACTCCGAACGAGCTACGAGGACCGCCTGCGCGAGACCATCGACGCGCTCGGAGCCGGGACCGTCGCCAGCGACGCCGGCGTCCCGCGGAGGACGGTCGACGCGCTGGCGGCCGAGGAGGACGTCGAGGTGACGCTGGAGGAGGCCGCGGCCGTCCTCGCCCTCGACGCCGAGACGCCCGACGCCGACGCCATCCGGGCCGAGGCGCTCGACGCGCTGATGATGGGGATGTCGATGGCCGTCGTCGACGTGGAGACGCTGTCGAGCGACGTCGGTGCGGAACTCGAACCCAAGGAGATCCAACAGATGATAGAGGGGCGCTTCCCGGTCTCGCTGGGGGAGTACGCTCGCATCCACCACGCCATCGAGACGCGCAAACGATGAGGGTCGTCGTCCTCGGCGCGGGCTACGTCGGCGTCGAACTGTGTCGCCGTCTCCACCCCGACCACGACGTCACCGGCGTTCGCCGCTCGGACGCCGGTATCGCCGCCATCGAGGCGACCGGCGCGAGCGCCGTCCGTGCGGACGTCACCGACGACACCGAACTCTCCGTGGTGCCGGACTGCGACGCCCTCGTGTTCGCCGCCTCCTCCGGTGGCCGTGGCGCGGAGGCGGCCCGCGAGGTGTACGTCGACGGCCTCCGAACCGTCGTCGAGCACTTCGCCGAGCGCCCCTCGCCGCCCGAGCGACTCGTCTACACCTCCTCGACGAGCGTCTACGGCGACCACGACGGCGAGTGGGTCGACGAGGGGACGCCGCTCGACCCGCAGACCGAGAAGGCCGAGGTGCTCGTCGAGGCCGAGCGTGTCGCCCGCGAGGACGCGCCCGAGCACGGCATCGACGGTACCGTCGTCCGGTTCGCGGGCCTGTACGGCCCCGACCGCTACCGCCTCGAACGGTACGTCGAGGGACCGGTAACGCAGGGCTACCTCAACATGCTCCACCGCGACGATGCGGCCGGAGTCGTCGAGTTCGTCCTCGACACCGACCCGGACGACGACGTGGTGCTCGCGGTGGACGACGAACCGGTCGACCGCTGGTCGCTGGCCGACTGGCTGGCCGACGAGTGTGGCGTCGAACCGCCGGAGAAACGGACCGTCGAGGAGCGACTCGACGCGGGCGACCTCTCGGCGGCCGCCGAGCGCCGTCTGCGGACGAGCAAGCGCTGCTCGAACGACCGTCTGCACGAACTCGGCTACGAGTTCGCCTACCCGACTTACCGCGAGGGGTATCGAGCGGCCGTCGAGGCCGACCGAGCGGACCTCGGGTCGACGGACTGAACGCCCCGCGGTTCGCGCCGTCGTTCGGGACCGGTCCCCGTCGCGGACCACTGAAGCCCGCCGAGCCAGTAGGCCGGGTATGGTGACGAAGGAGGCGACGTGGGCGTATCGCAACGAGCACCCCGAGTTCGCCCGGACGTACTTCCGGCGGTTCGGCGAGGGCGTCGTGTCGAGCGTCGGTCTCGGGACCTACCTCGGCGACCCGACGGACGCGGTCGACGAGCGCTACGAGACGACGGTCAAGCGGGCGCTCGAACACGGCAGCAACGTCGTCGACACGGCCATCAACTACCGCAACCAGCGCTCCGAGCGCGTCGTCGGGAAGGCCCTCGCCGAGAGTCACGTCGACAGGGACGCCGTGATGGTGGCGACGAAGGGCGGCTTCGTCGGCTTCGACGCCGTGCGCCCGGACGACCCCGGTGCGTACGTCCGCGAGGAGTACCTCGACTCGGGCATCGCCGACGCCGACCAGTTCGCCCGCGGCGTCCACTGCATCGCCCCCGAGTTCATCGACGACCAGCTGAGTCGCTCGCTGTCGAACCTCGGCCTCGACACTGTCGACTGCTACTACGTCCACAACCCGGAGACACAGTTGGGCAAGCGCTCGCGCGAGGCGGTGTACGACCAGCTGGAGGCGACGTTCACACGGCTCGAAGAGCGGGCGGCCGCTGGCGACCTGAACCACTACGGCGTGGCGACGTGGCAGGCGTTGCGGGTGTCCGCGGACCACGAGTTACACCTCTCGCTGTCGGAACTGGTCGACCGGGCGCGGGCGGCCTCGGACGCGGCCGGGACGGAGGCGACGCACTTCCGGGCGGTCCAGTTGCCGTTCAACGTCCACATGGCCGACGCGTTCACCGTGGCGCCCCACGACTCCGTCGACGGGCCACAGAGCGCGCTCCGGTTCGCCCACGAGTCGGGACTGAACGTGTTCACGAGCGCCTCCATCGCACAGGGAGAGCTGGCGCAGGCGGGGTCGATTCCGGACGCCGTCGCGTCGAGACTCGCGGGCGACACGCCCGCCCAGCGAGCGATCAACTTCGCGCGCTCTGCTCCCGGCGTGACGTCGTCGCTGGTCGGGGCGAGTTCGGTCGAACATCTGGACGAGAACGTGGCGGCGGGGACGTTCGAGCCGATGGGCGCGAACGCGTTCGACGAGACGTTCGAGTAGCGGGGGTGGGACGCGTCGGCCGACTCAACCGAGCTGTCGCCACTCGGTGCCACACTCCGGACAGCGTCGCACCTTCCCTATCTCGTCGGGGTCGGACTTCGTGTCGAGCTGTTCGCTACAGGCCGCACAGACCAACCGCTCGTAGGTGTCCTTCTCGATGTCGCCTGCGCGCAGGCCCTTCCGAACTGATTCCATAGCCTGCTGTGGGGGAAGGGGGGTAAAAAAAGCGCCGTCCGCTAGCAGGTGTCCGTTTCTCTGGGTACTGTGAGTGGAGTAGAGTCGAGACCACCTCGAAAGCCCCCGGTGCGAGGACTCGGGCGACTCGCTGCGCGCTTCGCTCGCTAGCGCTCGCTCCTGTGCTTACGTCGTCTCGGTTCACGAGCGTCTCGGGGCTTTCGAGGTAACCGCAGCCAGTATCCCACGACAGTTGTCACAGTTCACAACCCCACATCCAAGCCACGGCACACCACGACAGAGACTGACTGTTCCGCAAGCTTTGAACACGCGCAGTTGATACTCTGTTCCGTGTCTCGTCGCCAGTTGTTCGGCTCGTTGTGCGCGATGGTGTTCCTCGTCAACCTCGCGCGCATCGTCTTCGCGCCGCTCGTCGTCCCGCTCGAAGCCGAGTTCGGGGTGTCGGCGTCGACGCTCGGCGTCATCGCCGGACTGACGTGGTTCGGGTCGGCGATTCCACGCTTCCCCGTCGGCTACCTGCTGACGAAGGTGTCCCGCGAGACGATGGTGCTCGCCTCCGGCGTCGTCCTCGTCGGCTCCTCGCTGTTCACCGCGCTCGCGCCGTCGTTCTCCGTCGACGTGCTCGGCCGGACGCTGACGCTCACGCCGGTCGGGTCGTTGATGATCGGTGCGTTCGCGCTCGGCACCGCCAGCGGGGCGTACTTCCTCTCGGCGAACCCGCTGTTGAGCCAGCTGTTCCCCGACCGGGTGGGGCGCGTCATGGGTGTCCACGGCGCGGCCAGCCAGTTCGCGGCCGTCCTCGCCGCGCCCATCGTCGTCGCCGTCCTCATCGTCGCCGACTGGCGGGCGACGTTCTACCTGCTCGCGGCCGTCTCGGCGCTTGCCACGCTCGCCACCTACGTCGTGGGCCGCTCGACGGAGACGAAGAGCGCGACGACCGACCGCGACCTTGTGGGGGCGGCCAGGACGCAGTGGAAACTCATCGTCTCGGGTATCGCGTTCGTCGCCGTCACCGGCCTCGTCTGGAACGGCGTCTTCAACTTCTACGTCAAGTACATGATAGAGGCGAAGGCGCTGTCGGACCCGGCCGCCAACACGCTGTTGACGGTGCTGTTCGCGGCGGGCATCCCGGCGTTCGTCGCCGGTGGTGACCTCGTCGAGCGCCTCCCGAAGGTCCCGTTTCTCATCGGTATCTCGACGACGTTCGCGCTGTCGCTGCTCGTGCTCTCGACCGTCTCGGGCTTTTTCGCACTGGCGCTCGTCAGCGCCGTCGTCGGGTTCGTCATCCACATGCTGTTCCCCGCGGCCGACACCTACATGCTCTCGTCGACCCCCGACCACCAGCGTGCGAGTACCTACGCCGTGTTCAGCGGGACGATGATGCTCCCGCAGGCGTTCGGGTCGGTAGTGTTCGGTGCGCTGCTGGACACGGGCATCGCGTGGGACCCGCTCGTCTCGGGCGCAGCGATGGTCGTCCTCGGCGCGATGGGTATCCTGTTCGCGCTCTATCAGGCCGACCTCCTCCCGGAGCGAGCGGTCGGCGGCGAACGCCCCGCGAGCACGCCGCGGTCGGACCCGATGACCGACGACTGACCCACCGACGACCGGAGGAGCCTCCGACCCCGACGGGTCGAACCGCCCGGACTTTTGCTCACGCCGCCCGCACGTCCCCTCGATGGAGTACGTACAGGAGCGAGTCACGACGCTCCACGACTTCGCGGACCCGGTTCCGACCGCCCCCACCGACCGCGCCTGCGTCGTCGTCCCGATGACCGAACGCGAGTACGCCAGCCTCGCCGCCGAGGGTGTCCTCCGCACGCTCGAACGGCTCTCGCCCGCCCGCGTCGTCGTCGCCCTCAGAGCGAGTCCCGACCGTCTCGGCGACGTCGTCGACTGGCTCGACGGCTTCTCGCTGCCCGTCGACGTCGTCTGGTGTGACGGGCCACGGATTCACGACCTGCTCGACGCGAGCGACCTGAACGGCACGCGCGGGAAGGGCCGGGACGTCTGGCTGGCACTCGGCGTCGCGCTGGCCGGCGACAGCGAGTACGTCGTCGTCCACGACGCCGACGCGACGAACTACTCCGAGCGACACGTCGCCCGCCTGCTGTTCCCGCTCGCTCGCGGGTTCGCCTTCACGAAGGGTTACTACGCCCGTGTCGAGGACCAGAAACTCTACGGACGGCTCTTTCGGCTGTTCTACACGCCGCTGGTCCGGGCGCTCGAATCGCGCCACGACGCGCCGTTGCTCGACTACCTCGACGCGTTCCGCTACGCGCTGGCCGGCGAGTTCGCCGCGACGGCGGACCTCGCGGCGACCCTGCGCGTCCAGCGCGGGTGGGGCCTCGAAGTCGGCACGCTCGGCGACGCGTTCGCCCACGCCGGCTTCGAGGGCACCGCACAGGTCGACCTCGGGTTCCACGAGCACGACCACCGCGCCGTCTCCGGGCCGAGCGGTCTCGGGACGATGAGCGAGGAGGTCGCTGACGCGCTGTTCCACGCGCTCGCCGACGTCGGTCTCGACGTCGACTTCGGGACGCTTCCCGACGCCTACCGCGAGGCCGCCGACGCGCTCGTTCGTCAGTACGCCACCGACGCGGCGTTCAACGGCTTCGAGTACGACACCGCGGGCGAACGCCAGCAGGTCGCGGAGTACGCGGGAGCCATCCGCGCGCCCGAGACCGACGCGCGACTGCCGGCGTGGCGCGACGCGCCCATCTCGGGGGACGACGTTCACGAGGCCACGACCGTCGACGTGGAGGCCGAGCGATGAGCGAGGAGAGCGACGGGGACGACGAGTCGGCGGCGGGAGCGCCGGAGGGGTCGGAGACCGAGACGCTCGCCGTCGACGCCGACGACCTCGCGGGTATCGTCGACCTGTTCGGGGCGCTCGCGCCCGCCGAGTTGCGGAAGGCGCTCGCCGAACTCGCGTTCAAACGCGGCGTCGACACCCCGCCCGACACCGTGGTCGAGGAGGCAGTCGCCTCCTACCACCTCGTCGAGTACGACGGCCTGCTCGTGGTCGGACCGGCGGCGTTCCCGACCCTGCCCGAGAACGCCGCGGACCTCCCGCACATCCTCGACGTGACCCACGAGACGCCGCCGACCGAGGCCGTCGCCCGGGCCGCCGAGCAGCGGTTCCGCGAGGAGGCAGCACGGGCACTCGGTCCGGGTGAGGGGGTCGAGGACGCGTCCACCGTCGAGCGACTGGTCGACGTGAGCTACGACCTCGAAGCGTGGGGACCGGTCGACGTGCGCGAGGTCCGACAGCGACTCGACGACGCCGGACCCGACTGAGTGACTGCCCCGACACGAGACGGGGAGTGGTACCACACAACACGGGGGGCGTAGGACGTAAATCGACGCCCGCCGTCTGCGGGGTATGGACCTCTCCCGTCTCGCCGCGCACGACCCGGTCGGCGTGACCGGTCCGAGCCGCGAGGCGGCCGTGCTGGTGCCCGTCGTCGACCGACCCGACGGTCCTGCGGTCGTGTTCGTCAAGCGTGCCGACCACCTCGGGGAGCATGCCGGGCAGATGGCGTTTCCGGGCGGTGGAGCCGAACCCGACGACGAGGACCTGCTGGCGACGGCGTTACGCGAGGCCAACGAGGAGGTGGCGCTCGACCCCTCGACCGTCGAGGTCGTGGGACGACTCGACGACATCCCGACCATCACCGACTACTCCGTGCGACCGTTCGTCGCTCGCGTCCCGGACGCGGAGTTCGTCCCCGACGGCCGCGAAGTCGCCGAGGTCGCTATCCTCTCGGTCGCGGACCTGACCGACCCGGCGAACTACGAGTCCGAGCGCCGCGACGACCCGCGCCGTGGGTCGTTCCGTATCCACTACTTCCACGTCGACGGCTACACCGTCTGGGGGGCGACCGGCCGGATGCTCGTGCAGTTCCTCGAACTGGCGACCGACTGGCGTGCGCCCGCCGAACCGGACCGGGTCGTCGACCCGGACGCCGACTTCCCCGTTTGAGTGTTCGATGACTGGCTCTGTGGTCGAGTTCGTGGTCTCGAGCGAGTCCTCCGTGCGAGGGCTTCAGCGTTGTTCGGGACTGCTCTAACGGAATCAACCTCGAACTGAACGACTCCACCGAGGCAATTCCTGCCGGACAGCGACACGCTCTTACCCGTCCCACACCCGAACACGTCTATGGTCGCACCCGTGGCTGGTCGCGTTCCGCGTTCGCTATAGCCACGCCTTCTCGACCCGACGAACGCTATGTTGACGAGTGACACCTACACCCGAACCGGACTGGACGCGCTCGCGCTGAAACCGATCGAACACGACCTCACGGTCGCCGCCCGCCTCGACGTGGACACGCTCGCGCTGGACTACGAGGGCGGTGCCCACCTGCCGGACCCGGAGACGCTCGTCGCCCTCGCCGCCGACCGCACGCTCCTGCTCACCGCGCCGGTCCGCGCCGACGGGTTCGACCCGCTGGGCGACGACTCGCTGCTCCGGGCGGTCCCCGAGAACGTCGCGCTGACGTTCGTCGCGGGCAACGGCGCGTACCTCGACGACGCCGAGCGAGCACGAGCCGTCGCCCCCCGCTTGCGGGCCGCGCTGGACTGGCACGCCGAGCACGGGAGCGACGTGACGCCGTGGGTCGGCACCGAGAGCGTCGAACGACTCGCGCTCTCGGTCGCCGACGAGGCCGTCCAGTACGACCTGCTCGACCGCTCGACGGTCGGCGAGATCCGCGCGATGCGTCGCATGGGGTTCGACGGGTCGCTCGCGGTGTACGCACCGACGGTGCTCACCGACGACGAGGACGCGCTGCTCGACGCGCTCGGTGGGTACGTCGCACGGCGCGGTCCCGTCCGGGCGGCACTGCCCGATGGCTGTGCGACGGACGCGACGGCGACGGGCCGCGCTCGGGAGGTGTTGCTCGCGGCGAGTGCGGACTACGCGCTGGCGGGGACGCCCGCCGAGGTGGCCGAACGGGTCGAGAGGCTCCACGAGGCGGGCGTCGAGACGGTGGTCGGCTACCCGGCACGTGGCCTCGACGCGTTCCGGTAGCGCCGCGGGGTAGAGAGCAGAGAGCGGAGAACGGTCGTGTGGGTGTGCGGACTGCTCCTCGTCGTTGTCCTCTCGACGGTACGCCCCGACGATTCGCCGGCAGACGGGGACTCGCTACTGCTCGCCGTCGTCCGGTCCCTCGAACGCGTCGTCCTCGGGGCCGTCGGGAATCTCCTCTTCGTCGAGTCCCGTCTCGGCGTCGTTGGCGCTGCCCACGTCGTCGGTGTCGACGCTCGTGTCACCGAGCGCGTCACTGGACCCCTCCTCCGTCGAGTCGCCGTCGGTGTCGTGAGGGACCGACTCGTCGTCGACGGTCACCTCGCGGCCGGTCTCGGTCTTCGGGATGCGGACGCGGAGCGTGCCGTTCTGGGTGACGGTCGCTTCGGCCTCGCGGGCGTCGACGGTGGCGTCCGTCGGCAGGTCGACCGACCCGTCCAGTGAGAGGCCGCGACCGGGGAGACGCATGTCGTGGTCGTCGTAGAACTCCCGGAAGCGGTCGATACGGACGAACAGCGTGTTCTCGTCGAACCGGACCTCGACGTCCTCACGGCGGACGCCGGGGGCGTCGAAGACGGCGAGGAAGGCCTCGTCGCTCTCCAACAGGTCGACCTTCAGCGGGGTGCGCTCCTGCCAGCGCGCGGAGGACCGACCGATGCCTTCGAGGACGGTACTCTCGACGCGCTCGCCCAACTCCTTGAACATGTGTCGAGGTTCGCCCGTCATGCTCTTAGTCGTTCCCCGCTCAGAGCACGATCTCTTCGAGTCCGTCCCGCGAGCCACAGTACGGACAGGTGAAGTCCTCGATGCCCGTCTCGTCGGGCATATCGTAGGTGTAGTGTAGCTCGAACATGTCCAACTCGCACTCCGACTCCGTACACTTGACCTCCATCGTCTTCGGCATGGACGGGGCTACGCCCGGACCGCTAATCAATACGGCGGCCTCGTGTGTGGTATGGACATCTACGGCGTCGACTTCAGCGGCGCGGCGGCGGCCGGCGAGAAGACGTGGCTGGCCGAGGCTCGTCTCGAAGCCGACGATGACGGACCCGACGGCCTCCACGTCGAACGGTGTCGCTCGCTGGCGGACCTCGCAGGCACGGCCGAGCGCGGGCCGGCACTCGCCGAACTCGTCGAGCGCCTCCAGCGGGCGGACGCCGCCGGGCTGGACTTCTCGTTCGGTCTCCCGGTGGCGGTCCACGACGCGGAGTACTGGCCGGAGTTCCTCCGCTGGTTCCCCGGCGAGTTCGACGGCCCCGAGGACATGCAGGCGGTCTGTAGCGAGCGCGTCGAGTACCGGACCGACGGCGAGCGCACGTTCGTCGACCGGACGACCGACGAACAGGTCGGAGCGTCCTCGCCGTACCACTGGCTGGTCGCCCACCAGACGTTCTACGGGATTCGGGACGTCCTCGGACCGCTCGTCACCGACGGTGCCGCGGTCGTCGCACCGATGCAGGGCCGTGACGGGGAGACCGAGGTCGACGACCGACCGACACTCTGTGAGGTCTACCCCGCCGCGACGCTCCGCTCGCTCGACCTCCCCAGCGAGCGCTACAAGGACGCCAGCGCCGCCGACCGCGAGGAGTACCGCGAACGCCGCGAGCGCATCCTCGACGGACTCCCCGAGATGCTCACCCTGAGCGAGTCGGTCCGGGACGCGGCGCTGGACGACGAGGGCGGGGACGCCCTCGACGCGGTGCTCGCAGCGTCCGCGACCTGTCGGGCGAGTCGGGACGGGTTCGACCCCGACCGCGAGTACCACCCGGTGGAGGGCTACATCTACGTCTGAACGGTCTTCCCGCCGTGACCGTTCGTGACAGGCCGAGAGCCTCAGTATTGTAACCAACCATCACGGTGTGTCGGACGACGCCACTGCTCGGGCAGTTAAGTGGCTCCCTCGCCATCGGCGCGTATGTCGCTCGCAGACCACACGACACGGTCGTTCGCCGACGCGCTGGACGACGTCTCGGTCGGCGTCCTCCCCGTCGGGTCGACCGAACAGCACGGCCCGCACCTCCCGCTGTCGACGGACCACCTCGTCGCCGACCGCATCGCCGGGGCCCTCGACAACCCGAACGCGACGGTCCTCCCGACGCTCGCCGTCGGCGTCAGCGACCACCACCGGCAGTTCCACGGGACGCTCTCGGTCAGCGACGAGACGTTCGAGCGGTTCGTCCGAGAGACCGTCGAGAGCCTCGCGGGCCACGGCGTCCGGAAGGTCGCGGTCGTCAACGGCCACGGCGGGAACAAGCCCGCGCTGGAGCGGGCGGCCCGCACCCTCAGAGCCGAGGAGACGGCGTTCTGCGCGCCGTGGCACTGGTGGGACGCGGCGAACTACGTCATCGGCCACGCCGACCAGCACGAGACGAGCATGGTCCAGCACCTCGCACCGGCCCTCGTCGACGAGGAGCGGCTCGTCGAGGCCGAGCAGGACGGTACCGAGTCGTGGGGCAAGCGCGTTCACGGCGCGTCTATCGGGTTCGACACCGCGGACTTCACCGAGAGCGGCGCGGTCGGCCACCCCGCCGAGGGGTCGGCGATGCTCGGCGAGGACATGTTCGAGGAGAGCGTCGCCGAACTCGACGCCTTCGTGGACTGGCTGGCCGACCGGCCCTTCGAGGACCTGCTCGCCGAACCCCACCGATGAGCGAGGGTGCGAGCGCGGTCACGCCCGTCGGTGCCGTCGAGGTCGAACGCGCCGTCGAGGTCGCCGTCGTCGGTGGTGGCGCGGTCGGCGTCACGACCGCCCACGACCTCGCCGTACGCGGGGCGAGCGCGACGCTGTACGAGCGCGGAGCCGTCGCCGACGGTGCGAGCGGCCGGGCGGCGGGTGTCTGTTACGACGCCTACGCCGACCGTATCGACGCCGAACTCGGGGAGCGTGCGCTCGACCGCTTCCGCGAGTTCTCCGGGACGGGCGCGTTCGAGTTCGTCGACTGCCCCTACGTCATCCTCGTCCGGGAGGGCGACGAGCGACGTGCGGAGGCCATCCGCGAGGGCGTCGCCCGGATGCGCGACCACGACCGGGACGTCTCGCTGGTCGACCCGACGACCCTCGGCGGGGAGTTCCCGGACCTCCGAACCGACGACGTGCTGGTGGCTGCGGTCGCCCGGAACGCCGGTTACACCGACCCCGGCGCGTACACGGCGGCGATGGCCGACGAAGCGCGCGAGGCGGGTGTCGAGGTTCGAGAGGGGACGACCGCCCGACTCCTGCCGGGCGAGGGCGGGCCGACGGTCGAGACGGACGACGGCCACGAGGACTTCGACGCCGTCCTCGTCGCCGCGGGCGCACACTCTCGGCAGGTGCTCGCCGACGCCGGCCACCCGATTCCGCTCAAACCCTACCGCGTGCAGGCACTCGTCACCGAGGCGGACCCCATCACCGACCGCGCACCGATGTGCTACGACGCGTCGGGCGGCTACTACCTCCGGCCGCGTGAAGGTGGTCTCCTCGTCGGGGACGGTTGTGAATCGCGCGGCGATTCACAAGCAAACCAGAACCCGTGGGATTCTGGTGACGGCACCGAACTCATCGAGCGTGACCCGGACGACTGGGACCGTGACGCGGACGACTGGTTCGTCGCCGACTGCGCCGGCTACCTCGAAACCGCGTTCGGACGAAGCTACCCCGTCGACCGAGCGTGGGCGGGCCTCTGTACCGCGACGCCCGACGGGCACCCGCTGTTCGGTGAGCGTGCACCCGGACTCTACGTCGCCGCCGGCTGGCAGGGCCACGGCTTCATGCGTGCCCCCGCGATGGCCGAGCGGATGGCCGACCAGATGCTCGGCGGCGACGGTATCGACGCCTTCGACCCGAACCGGTTCGACGGGGACGAACAGTTCGACATCGTCGAGGGGATGGAACTGGACTGACTGCCACGACCGTCGTCTGCGGGGTGGGACTGGAAGGGGCCGCGCTCAGGGCGAAGGCGCGGACGGGCGAGCGCCGCAGGGGAGCGAGTGAAACGAGCGAGCCGAAGAGCGCGCCCGCCGTACCGAGTCGTGAGCGCGGGGGCTTCCGAGGTGTCGTCCTCTGCTTTTCTCGGAGACGAACTGAGCGAACCATCCAGTGTCGTCATCGTTTTCCACGTCGGCCCGGTAAGACGCCCATGACCGACCCGGCGACGCTCGACGTGACGCTCGTGGACGGCTACGTCGACGAGCCGGCACACTTCGGGGTGCCGCCGTACGTCTCGACGTACCCCCGATACACCGCCGGCGCGCTCGTTGACGCCGGCGTCCCCGAGGAGCGAATCACCTACCACACCATCGACGCGCTCCGCGAGACGCCCGGCAAGTGGCAGGACGTCGAGGAGGCCGACCTGCTGGTCTACATCGGCGGGATGACCGTTCCCGGCAAGTACGTCGGCGGCACGCCCGCCGAACCCGACGAGGTCCGTCGGATGGCGTGGACCGCCGACGGGACGACGCTGATGGGCGGGCCGGTCCGCTTCGGCGTCGGCGACCAGAACGAGGGCGGGAGCGACATGGAGCGCAAGGACCTCGACTACGACTTCGTCGCCAAGGGCGACGTCGAGGCGGCCGCGTTCGACCTCGTCGAGAGCGGCCTCGAAGGGTTCAACAACCGGATGCGCGACGTCGAGGAGGTGACGCGCTGGGCGAAGCAGGGCGCGTTCGTCGTCGAGAGTCACCCGAACCACCCCGACTACCTCATCGCCGAGTTGGAGACGAGTCGGGGCTGTCCGTATCGCTGCTCGTTCTGTACGGAACCGCTGTACGGCAACCCCACCTTCCGGCCGCCCGAGACGGTCGTCTCGGAGGTCGAGGCACTCTACGAACGTGGTGTCCGGCACTTCCGACTGGGTCGACAGGCCGACATCCTCGCGTACGGTGGGGACGGCGAGGCTCCGAACCCCGACGCTCTACGCGAGTTGTACGGCGGGATTCGGGCGGTGGCCCCCGACCTCGGCACGCTCCACCTCGACAATATGAACCCCATCACCGTCGTGGAGTACCCCGAGCGCTCGCGGGAGGGTATCGAGGTCATCGCCGAACACAACACGCCCGGCGACACCGCCGCGTTCGGCCTCGAATCCGCCGACCCCGTCGTCCAGGAGGAGAACAATCTCAACGTCACCGCCGACGAGTGTTTCGAGGCGGTCCGCATCGTCAACGAGGCGGCGGGGTGGCGACCGGGTGAAGACCCCTCGAAGGCCCCCACACACGGGGAAGACGCGGCTACACGACTCCCGAAACTCCTGCCCGGCATCAACCTGCTCCACGGGCTGAAGGGCGAGACCCGCGAGACCTACGAACTCAACGAGCAGTTCCTCCACCGGGTGTACGACGCGGGCCTGATGCTCCGGCGGGTCAACATCCGGCAGGTGATGGCGTTCGACGGCACCGAGATGTCCGAGACGGGGTCACAGATAGCGAAAGACCACAAGAAGCTGTTCAAGCAGTACAAGACCCGCGTCCGCGAGGAGATCGACCGGCCGATGCTGCGCCGCGTGGCCCCCGCCGGCACACGCCTGCCGGACGTCCACCTGGAGTACCACCAGGACGGCAAGACGTTCGGCCGCCAGTTGGGGACCTACCCCCTGCTCGTGGCGATTCCGGGCGAACACGAACTCGGACAGACGCTTGACCTCGCGGTCACCGACCACGGCTATCGCTCGGTGTCGGGGGTGCCGTACCCGCTGGACGTCAACGCGGCGTCGATGGACGAACTCACCGCGATTCCCGGTCTCGGCAAGCAGCGTGCCGGGAACCTCGTGGTGGACCGGCCGTTCGACGCGCTCTCGGACGCCGAAGAGCGTGTGGAGACCTCGCTGGTCGACTTCGCGGAGGTTCGGTCGCCCGAAGGCGCGGACTGAGTACGGACAAATTCAGTTGCTGTCCAACCAAGCAGTTGCCCACGCTGGGTACGGCCAGTACGCGCCAGTGTACGACTTTGCTCGTCCGCTGGCAGCGTTCGCCTTCATCTTCGAGTTGAGATAGACGGTTGTGCCGAAGGGTGCGGTTATCCACGTCTTTGCCTGGAAGTGGTATGCAGGCCCGATTGGACTATCACTCGCGTATACCCAGTTCTTCTTGATATCCCCCGCCTGGAAGTTCCCGGAGGTTATCGTGGGTCTGTAGACCTTATCGGCTTCCACGAGTACATCGAACTGATGATAGTCGGTAACCGTCGGCGTGGTCACCCCCCAAGTACTCTGAAGCGTGGTGTATTGACCAGTGTTGACAGTCTGTGGGCTAAACACTCCCGTTGCGTTTGTGATGAATTGCGGTTGGACCTCGGGCCCGTTTTTGTCTCCCCCGTCTCCGGTTTGGCTGTTTTTTTCCCGGCTTCGCGGAGACACTCCCCGTCAGCATCAGTGAAGCTGCACCGACTCCCATTGCCTTCATGAAATCCCGACGACTGTTGTTATCGATTTAGAACTCGTAGTTCTGAGAACACCGATGGCTTCAATCCAGCTCAAGCTTGTTCTGTCACTAGATACCGCTCGACTTAGTTGTATGCACAGAAAAGAGTAAGCAGCGTTACTATTCCGTAGCGCATCTGACCAGTCTGATGACCAGCGTTCATGCTCCACGCACTTCGACTGAATGGGGTGGCTCCTCGTACTGATGATACTCCTCTTCGTTGCGCATCAGTGGATCACCGGAGGCGACGCATCGCTCTTCGAGGTACTGATTCGTGGCGTGTTCTTCGGCGGCGTCGCTGCTGCATTTGTCGCTATCGTGATGGTGGCCGTACAGCTGGTGCGGTCAGCACTCCAGTAGTCCGTCTCCGAGAGGTTCGACTTCCCGACACATCGATGGGTGGTACTTATCCGTGGTTGCGAAACGGTCGATATCGTGTCTTGCGTTCCGCTTGTAGTACTGACCGCCGCCTGTTTTGATTTGTCTCCGGCGATCCATCCACGCCTGATTCGATACGCACCCAGAAGGTTCATACGTCACAGCGCGCAACCGCGAGCAATGACCATCGAGGTGAGCGTCGTCCTCCCCGCGTACAACGAGGAGGCGACCATCGAGGGGACCATCGAGACGACCCTCGACACGCTCGGTTCGTTTCTCCCCGAGGATTCGTTCGAAGTCATCGTCGCGGAGGACGGCTGTGCCGACCGTACCCCGGAGATAGCCGCTCGTTTCGCGGGGCGTGACCACCGTGTCCGACACGTCCACTCCGACGAGCGACTCGGCCGGGGCGGCGCGCTGGTCCGGGCGTTCCGCGAGGCCGACGGCGAGACGCTCGTCTACTTCGATACGGACCTCGCCACGGACATGCGCCACCTCGAGGAGTTGGTCCAGTCCGTGCGTACCGGGGAGTACGACGTGGCGACCGGATCGCGCTGGATGCCCGGCGAGGTGGCCGAACGCCCCCGGAAGCGTGGCGTCCCTTCCCGTGGATTCAACACGCTCACCCGGACGATGCTCGGGTCGGACGTCCGTGACCACCAGTGTGGGTTCAAGGCGTTCGACCGCGAGGCGCTGTTCTCGCTGCTCGACGACGTGGAGGACCAGCACTGGTTCTGGGACACCGAGGTGCTCGTTCGCGCCCAGCGCCAGGGCTACCGCATCAACGAGTTCCCCGTGCGCTGGACGCCGAAGGGCGACACGAAGGTCGACCTCGTCCGGGACGTCTTCGGGATGGGCAGCCAGATTCTGCGCTGCTGGTACGAGTTCTCCGTCAAACCGCGGGCGACGCCACGAGCGACGATGGCCGCCGGGACGCTGCTGGTCGCCGTCGCCGTCCTCCTGATGACGTCGTACATCGACTTCGAACAGGTCCTCGCCGAGATGGCGCAGGCCGACCCGACGTACGTCGTCGCGGCGGCGGTGGTCTACCTGCTGTCGTGGCCGCTTCGGGGGGCGCGCTACCACGACATCCTCGCGGAGTTGGGCTACCACGAGAAGGTCGGGTTCCTGACCGGGGCGGTGTTCATCTCACAGACGGGGAATCTCGTCTTCCCCGCCCGACTCGGGGACGGCGTCCGGGCGTACATCGTCAAGGCCCGCCGGGGGATTCCGTACCCCTCGGGGTTCGCGTCGCTGGCCGTCGAGCGCGTCTTCGACCTGCTGACCATCACGGTGCTGGCAGGGAGCGTCCTGCTCGGACTGGCCGCGACGGGACTGTCGGACCCGACCGGGTTCGGGGCCGTCGAGGGTGACTTCGCACAGAGCGGTCGACAGGCGTTCACCGTCGCCGCGTTCGTCGGTGTCGCCACGCTCTGTGCGGTGTCGCTCATCCTCGTCAGCGCGCGCGCCGAGACGAACCTCGTCCGCCGGGGGGTCCGCCGACTGAGTTCCGACTCCTACGCCGACTACGTCGCGGGCGTCATCGAACGGTTCGTCGGTGACGTCCAGCAGGTGGCGGGCGACGGACGCGCCTTCGCTCGCATCGGCGCGTCGAGTCTCGCTATCTGGTCGCTGGACGTGCTCACGGCGCTGCTCGTGTTCGCGGCGTTCGACGTCACGCTGTCGCCGGTGGTACTCGTCAGCGTGGGGTTCTTCGCGGTGAGCGTCGGGAACCTCGCGAAGGTGCTCCCGCTGACTCCCGGCGGTATCGGCCTCTACGAGGGTGCGTTCTCGCTCATCTTCGTCGCGCTCACGCCCCTCTCGTACCCCGTCGTCATCGGCGCGGCCGTCGTCGACCACGCGGTGAAGAACCTCGTGACGCTCGCCGGTGGCGTCGTCTCGACGCTCCTGCTCAACGTCTCGCTGACGACGGCCGTCGAGGAGTCACGCGACGTGACCCCCGACGCGTCGAAGACGGACGACTGACCCGACGCGTCCGACCACGTCGGGTCCGTCGCGCTCAGTACTGTTCGGAGACGAACGGGCCGAGCGCCGCGGCGACGCCCGTCGAGAGACTCGTCTCCCGGTCGACCATCCCGGCGGTGAACACGCCCGCCGCGCCCTGTTTCTTCTTGACGTCCGACTCCCCGAGTTCGTCGTCCATCACGGGGCCGAGTTCCTCGCCGTCGGCGACGCGGCGGGCGACGTGCTCGGGCAGCGGGAACGACGGTCCGCCCGCACAGGTCACGCGCTCGCCGTCCGTCGCGGCCGCCCAGTTGACGAGAAACGGCGTCTCGCTCCCCTCGAACGTGCCGACACCGCCCTCGATGCCGACGCCGAGCGTCCGGCCCTCGCGGTGGTCTGCGGCCTCGAATGCGGCACGAGCGCGGTTCTCCGCACCGGTCCGAGTCTCGACGTGTCCGCGTGGCTGTTCGGCGACGCCCGAGGCGACGCGTCTCGCTTCGACGGTCCACGTCGATGGAACGACCGACTCGACGGCCCGGCGCTTGACGGGGTTACCGCTCCCGACGACGACGTACATGAACCGGTGGTGCGCACGCCGGATGTTCGCTCTTGCGGACCGTCTCCGTCGGGCACGTGGGACACTCACACCAAAGTGACAGTATTGTTATCTCTGGTATCCACTCGAAGGAGTATCGGAATGGTTAAGAACGTTTCGGGCGAACGTAATCCACTAACCAGCCGTCCGGGATTTTCGGGGGATACCTGCCCGGATAGCGTGCGCCCTCAGCCAATGAGTGACCCGAATACCAGAACCCGAGAGAGAACGACCGAAGCGGAGAGTGAGCGGAGCGACGAGCGCGAGGGACTCGACTGTCCGGAGTGCGGAGGCTCACTGATCAACGACAGCGAACACGGCGAGACGGTCTGTGAGGACTGCGGGCTCGTCGTCGAGGAGGACGCCGTCGACCGCGGCCCCGAGTGGCGGGCGTTCGACTCCGCGGAGAAAGACCAAAA
>NZ_WSZK01000022.1 GCF_009791395.1 Halomarina oriensis | reverse complement strand
TGCAGTGCATTGAGTATTTCCAGCGCCTCGATGCTGAAGGCAAAAGCTGGGAACTGGAGAGTCGTAGCCGTGAAGAGGTCGAAGAGATTGAGTCGGGGAAGAGTTCTGCGTCGCTGTTTGCTAAGCGGAGTGCTATTCTAAATAATCTCTACGGCGTCGATGTCGACGAGGGCGCAGTCGAGATCTGTAAGTTACGGCTATGGCTCTCGATGGTGGCTGACATTGAAGACGAACCCAGTGAGGTCGAGCCGCTCCCAAACATTGACTTCAACGTTCGACAAGGGAACAGCCTGATTGGGCAAATCGATACAGATATCGAGTTTAACAAGGATGGCGACAGTGACCTCGACTCCTGGGAAGTGAGAGCGCGTTTTGAAGATGTGAAATCAGCCATCAGGAATCACAAGCGTGCCGAGACCAGTTCCGAGGCTCAAGAATGGAGAAAAGAGGCCGAAGCCCGAATAGAGAGACACAGGGATAGATTCGACCAAATCCTACGTCGAGACTTCCAAGACGCCGGGTTCGAGGACATCACCATCGAGGAACTCAGAGAGTGGTCTCCGTTCCACTGGCCCCTGGAATTCGCCGACGTTTTCGAGAGCGGCGGCTTCGACGTCTTCATCGGAAACCCACCATGGGATATGCTCTATGCGAATCGTGACGACTTCTTCATCAGATACGATGAGCAGTTCCGCCGCTACCGTTCTGAGCGAAAAGACGTGGTGATGGAGGCCCTCCTTTCGAATCCAGCCGTTGCCCGTGAGTGGGAAGAATATCAAGACTCGATGGAGACTCAAGCAAGCTTCTTCACCAAAGGAGATGTCTACGAGCTTCAGTCACCAGTCGTGGGCGGTCGGACGATGCCGACCAAGAACGAACTTTCGGCACTCTTCTTGGAGCGGGTCTTCAGGCTTTCCCGGGAAGGTGTGAAAGTCAGCCTCCTTTTGCCTGGTACGATTTTCGGTGGAGTGATGGGAAAAGATCTCCGGACGCATCTACTGAATCATTCAAATGTAGAGAATTTAATTGGGTTCGAAAATAAGGGCATCTTCGCAGCGATCGACGACCGATATCGGTTTGCAATTCTAACATTCGATTACGGAGGGAGAACGTCTGAACTGCGGGGAATTTTTAATCAACGCGATATGAATATCGTCTACCGAATCGAAGATGAGGCAGTTACGATTCCCCGTGACATCCTCCTTAGGTACTCTCCGGAGGGGAGGATATTCCCGTCTATTACCTCACAAACGGAAGTCAGTGTACTAGAGAAAGTCGTCAACTGCCCCTCTCTCGGAGAGAAGTTAGCAGAGACGTGGACTGTAGATATGCTAACAAAGGAGTTTGTGGAATCCACCGACAAGGATCGTCTCCAGTCATCTCCGAGGGATTCAGATTACCCAGTACTTGGGGGTAAAAACATCCACCAATTCCAGTTCGATAACACCCATTTTGGTAGTCTAGACGGTCCAAAGTACTGGAGCCGAGGGATGTATGATCCACCGAACAGCGCTCAGTACCGAGTTCGTGAAAAGAAATTCAACCGTGGAAATCTCAAAAGAGCGATTTACGATGCCTTCGGTGGCGTGGACACCGGTCAGTCACAAGTCCGCTTCGTTGACGAACTACTGGAGAATCGCCGTGGCCATGGGTTAGAGGAAGAAGACGTGCTACTTGACTGTACTGAGTACCGTATCGGAATCCGTGACGTGTCTCGGTCTCGGGATGAGCGGACGATAATTGCCACAGTGCTTCCCAAAGACGTCATCTGTCTCCACACGATTAACACGTTCAAACCATTCGAAATCGTGCCTGAGGAAGACCATCTGTCGGAATCTCCGCTCCGTTCGCCCTACGAGCGTCGCTTCACTGACCGTGAGTTGTTCGTGGCGACTGGGTTGTTGAATAGCATCGTGTTCGATTTCTTGATGCGAACGAAGGTAGAGACACATATCGTCAAAAGAGAGCTACTGGAATCCCAGCTGCCACGTCTCACGGACGATGACGACTGGTTCCACTACATCGCCGAGCGCGCTGCTCGCTTGAACTGTTACGGTGAAGCGTTCGCAGAGATGCGTGACCGTCTCGATGGGATTGAACCAGCGATCGAGGAATCAGACCGCCGAGAGCTACAGGCCGAGGTCGATGCCGCTGCGTTCCATGCCTATGGGTTGGAACCTCAGGACGTGAAGTTCGTGCTTGACGACTTCCACCGAGTTGGTACTCCGAGATTGATGGATGAGGAGTACTTCGATTTGGTGTTCGAGAAGTACAGTCTCCTGAATCAGGACGGCCCACTTCCGTAACCACGGGTCATCGCCCAACCACACCCCAACACACGAGGTGAGCTCGGACTTCGCTCTCTCCGACCAGTTTCGCCTGGTACTCGGAAGAGCCTTCCACGTTCTCTTCTAGGAATGTTTGGAGTTGCTCGAGGAATTCGGCTGGCGGCCACTCAGGGAACGAATCATACTGCTCGTTATGCCGGAACACGTCGCGAAGTATCCGATCTTCATCGGTGTTTGCCAGCTTCACCTCTTGGAGCCGCTTACGAAGGTCGTCGGCCCATGCATCTAACGTCTCGAACCTCTCCACTGGTACTGAGTTCTCACCGTAGTTTGGCTGTAGGTAGTGGCTGATGAAGTCGAGAATCGTTTCTTGTTCTTTCGAGAACGCCTCCCCTTGCTTGAACGCGCCTTCCACCTGACCCTCCCGAATTATCTCAAGCCGTTCGTCTAAAACCGCCTGGATGTCGTCTCGGTTCGAGAGCGCTGTTGCTGGGTTCTCAGCAATCGGCTCTCCGTCGACAGTCGGGTCGATATTCAGCGTACTCACAGGTCGTTCCTTGACCTCATCGGCGAAGGGTTTGTAGTAGAACGCGCGTCGAACCCGGCCAAGTGGTGACTCGTGGTCCTCATCGTCGAACCACAGGTGCGCTAGCGCGAAGACCCCAGGTCGAGGGCCAGCGTCGTGGTCGGTGACATTGGTGTAGAGGAATTCTCGTTGTTCTGGCGGGTCCTCGAAAAATTCCACGGCGTACTCGAAGTCCTCCGCTTCGAGACCGTAATCCTCGTTCAGCTCCCGCTTCAACAGGTAGCGCTCGAACGCAGCGTGTTCGTTACTCCCTGCGTTCCGGAGGAGAGGGTTCTTGCTCGTGTCGTCGAGTTCGTTCACGTCGTCGATTTCACGCGACTTCTGGAGTGAGTCCTCGATTTCATCGACCTGCAACTCCCCGATGGTCTTCTCGGTGTTCACACCGGTCTTTTCGAAAATCTGGTCCTCGTTCGGGTCGAGGATGTTGTTCTCCTTGCCGACGATTAGCGCAATATCGTTGATTTTCGCTTGCAAGCGTTTCAGAAGCTTGATTGCGGCCTCAATGTCGCCATCAGGGTAGAAGTTGTGGATGTGTTTCTCGGCAGTACTCCCAATACGATCGACTCGACCGACGCGCTGAACGATACGCATCGGGTTCCATGGTAGGTCGTAGTTGACCACGACGTGGACGTCCTGAAGATTCACGCCTTCACTCAGCGTGTCTGTGGCGATGACGTACTGGAGCTCCGAATCCCCAGACTCGGCAAGCGTCTGCTGGTAGCCGGATGCTTCGGGCGCGAAGCGCTGAATAATGCCTTGTTTGTTCTCGTCACCGCCTTTGACGACGGCACTGTTGGCATCGGTGAGTGGTGAATCACTGTTGTTGCAGAGTGTCCGATAGACGTACTCGGCCGTCGCTCGATACTGGGTGAAGATGAGTACCTTCTGGTCGTGTTCAGTGAGGACTTTTGCGAGCCGGTCGATTTTCGGGTCCCGAAATTCTCGAAGCGAGAACACGGCCTCGTAGAAGGCTTGGGTAGACGAATCGACATCGCTCAGGTCGCTTCCCGGATAGAGGATGGGATTCGTCTCTTCTTCGGAGATATCCGGAAGGACACCTGCGTTGTGGTCTGTAAGCCACTGGCGTGTCGACACAGCTTGGTCGCTCACATCACCAGCATCACGTGCCACATCGCCGATGAACTGCGCGAGGAAGTACGAGAGAAGCGTGAGGTCCTCCTGCACGTACGTCCGTACTTCCTCAACAGTCGCGTCGGCCAGTTCATCACCCTCGGTTGCGACATCTCCTCCTTCTGCCTGAATGGCAGTCGTATCGAACCCAAATTCTTCAAGCGTCTGCTCGAAGTCCGTTGCGGCGTCTACCCCCTCGACGATACCGGCAACTTCTGAATCACTGCCATGCTGAATCGTTCGGAGAACATTGATATTCTCGTCCGCAGGAAGCTTCTCGAGAAGTCGAAGGAGTTGCCGCTCACTCTGGTGAAGTGTCTCGATGGACTGGACAAAGGCATAGGTCGAGGATTCCAGGCGTTTGAGGAGGTTCAGCTTGTAGAGCGCCTTCAGCGTACTCCCGGCCTTAGGATTCTTTACGGTGATGTGAGGAAGGTGCAGAGCATCCATTACGTCGGGGAGCATCCGATACACCGGCTGGTACGCTGCTGGCAGTGAGTACTGCTGCTTGTTGAGTCTCGGAGGCTTGAAACTCATCTCAAAGTCCTCACTGTCCTGGATTTGGTCTTTGACGTGTTTGCGTGTCCGGAGAACCATCACCTCGTTCAGGATGTTCGAAATCTCTGAGGAGTGTCGCTGGAGTTGCTCAGTGATATCTTGCTGTTCGTCGTCGCTAACCTCCGTTTCCCCGGCTGCGATGCGTTTGCGTGTCGCTGAGAGATCAATATACTCGTCGAAGGCTCCGAAGTCGAGTGACGCCTTGTTCCGAAGCTCTTCGGGGCTAGTGAACAGGCCGATGAGGTTTTTCAAATCGGTGGCGCTGTTGTTGATTGGGGTCGCCGTCAGCATTATCATTGTCTTCCCACGGAACTGCCTGAGGTTAGCGTGTCGTCGTGTTCCCTTGTAGTCGTCCTCGTGGTCCGGTATGGGCCGCCATTTCCCGTAGTTTCGGAACCGATGGGCCTCGTCAATAAGCAGGACATCGAACTCTTCCTTGAGGTCCTGCACCTCCTCATACGACAGGTTCTGGAATCGACTGATGCTCATTACGTCCAAGTGGGTGCCGTCAACCTCCAGACCGAAGTATGGATTTCCGGATTCATCGGTGTCCTTCTGGAGCAGGTCTTTCCACTGCTCGGTCAGATTCGCTGGGACGATGAGGAGACAGTGGTCACCGCGTTGGCGAGCGTCATGCAGAAGTTCCCCACCGATGAACGATTTACCGAGCCCGACCGAGTCGGAGATGATACAGCCATCGAATTGTGAGAGCTTCTCCTTGGCACTCTCGTATCCGAGCTTTTGGAAGTAGTATAACGGACTATCGCGGATGTCGACGTTGCCATTGAGTTCGTCATACGCGAGAAGTTTGTAGAGTTCGAACGGCTCAAGGTACGTACCCAGTTCTTCAGACCGATCACCTTCCTCACGCTGAGTGTTCTGTTGCTCTTGCCAGTCCTGGTACTCTGCACTGGTTTCGATGATGTGGATGATTTCTTCACTGAATGGTTCGGCATTCGCCCACTGGTTGTCGTACCACTCTTCGAACGCCTCGGCTCTGTGGCGATCTTGGCTTGTGAGGTTCAGTTCGATATTGTTCTGGTGCCCACTTTTGGTAAAGTTCGATGACCCCACAATGGTGGCACAGGGCCGCGTATCTTCGTCCTCATCTTCTCCCCAATCGGCATCATCGAGAGGCGCTCGAAACGAGGCCCCCTTAGCGTGGAAGTAGCCGTTCTCCGGGGTCCGCACCCGGACGCTCACCTCACCGTTCGCGATGAAATCCCGGAGTCGATCCAATCTGCCGATTTGGGCGTTGTTCAGCTCAGAAATGTTTTCTCTCACTTCGCGTTTCAGCTCTTCTCTGAGGTTCTGTCCTTCTCCAATCTCGTCTGCAGTGCCCCGGTCAGTCTGACGACCCATCAGTATCCGAAGTGGGGCGTGTCCCAGATCTTCAGGCTCAGCTAAGTTCTCGAGGTCGTCCCGATAGAGGTCGAACCCTGAGAGATAGAAATACCCCGTTGCAATTCGGGCCTCTTCGATTTGGGGGATGACACGCTTGTAGGCGTCTTCGAGAGTTCTGTTGGCGTTGTCGACGAGTGGAGGAAGCGAGAGCATCGTAATGGCGGATATATTCAATACGCTGACTTAGTGTTTGGTGACCATCGACCCGTGCCTTGTACGATGTGTTCCTCAGAGGGGGATATTGTGTCTGCTCGAAGTGGTTCTACTGTACCGCCGAGGCTGGCGTACAAAGATGTCTACGCTGGTCGCGCCGGGTGAGAGGTCTGTTGAAGCCATCGTCACTCCTCCTGGTTCATACCTCAATCAGCGACCTTTTCGACTCCGAGAGCGCTCACAGTTCTACCACCTACTGCTCACCACCGTTCCATTGCAGGCCATCGAGCAGACGGATTGTCAGTTGCTTATCGAGCCCTCACTCAACGGCTGCATTGACCCGTTCCAGAGCGAACCCTCACACACCCGTGATTTTGTGTACATCGAATGTTATGATTGGGCATGACGTACGATGTCGGGGAGAAGCCACGAACGGGTACGTACTGCTGCTCTAATTGCGATTGGGAAGTGACTCTCGACGACTCGACGGATACGCTTCCTCCATGCGGTAACTGTGGTAAAGGGCATAACACCGAGTACGTCGACTGCTGAGCTCTTACTGCTCAAAGTGGTCTGCCAAGTTTCGAGAATTTACACCTGGCCTAGATTCTCTATAGGGTTCTCAACCAACTCTTCGACGAGCGACTACCTGCGCTCACCAGCAAGTAGTAGATCCCGCTGTCGCAGACTGTGGTCTCTCTAATCGTCAATATGAAGCGGCGGTTAGTTCGAAGAGTGTCTTCAACGCCGCATCGTTTGACCGCCTCGAGATAGGCCGCATCGAGTGGCACTTGCTGCTTCGTCGACGCTGAACGAACTGGCCAACGAGAAAAAGTGGGAGCCCAAACAACTCGCGTACACGCTGAAGTTAGGGACCTATAGTCGATTCCGGGCGTAGCCGTCTTGTTCGTGGATGCTCGCGAACACCGAGCGTGCCAGCATAACGTCGTGGCGCTCGTCGAACCGGCTGAGTGATTCGATCCGCGTTGTCCCCTCTGCGATAGCCTCGTGGACCGCTTCGTCGGTCGGAGCGGGCAGCCACTCGACGAACTGCAATGCGAATACGTCATCCTCGTTGATCGCTCCCGAATCGAAGAGGTGGGCGATGCGTTCGTCGGTCAGGCCAGCCGTCTGTGACTGGTTGTGAGTTCGGCGGTGTTCGAGCGCCGATTCGGGGTGTCCCAGTACGCTCCCGATGAGCGCCGACTCCTCGTCGGTGAGTTCACGCCGCTCCGGAAACGCCGTCTCGAGCGCGGACAACACCTCCGCCACCTCGCTGTCGAACGAAGTCCGGTGGAGCAGCACATCCCCCGTCTGGGGAATGGGGGTGAGCAAATAGTCGTACGCGCCCGATAGCGTTCGCACTAGAGTCGGCACTGCCGAGCCGTACCGAACGTGGGCGACGTCCACTCTCGACTCAAGTCGCTCGCCGCCGACACGCTCGCCCGTCGATTCCCCGCCGCAACCGTGACGGTCGAGGAATCCATCCCCGTTCCACGGTTCCGACCCACCCCCGACACCGAGGCCACCGGACACACCGCACGAATCGTACACACCGTAGACACCGAGCAAACCGAACCAACCGGGGCCACCGAGCAAACCACGCTCACCGCCAGCACCGGAGCCACCGCCGCCATCGAGCGAACCGCAGCCGCCGGGGACACCGACCGGATACGCCGAGCCGACGTCTGCGTGACGTTCGACGAGCCTCACGCCGAGTGGGGGCGAGGGCTAGTCGTCGAAGTCTAGTATCGAAATCATGGGAAGGATATCGAGCGCGTCACCCGCGATTTCACCGCCGCTGAGTACAGTGTGTTGTGGGTCGGTCCCGACGATTTCGACGGAATCTCTCTGGTCCTCGACGAGGCCCGGATTCGCACCGTCTGGCCGAGCGCCGTCCCGCCGGTCACCGCCTGGACAGGGACGCCGACGTTCGTCGACGAACTCCACGAGCCGCCCGAGTCAGTTGAGGTCGAGGTGCTGTTCCCTGCCGAGGTCCTCAAGACGATTCACGAGTTCGTTCTATGATCCTATCTGAACGGACTGCACCGGATGTACCTGCTGCCAAGTCAGGCCCTTGATCAATAACGTCGTCAAGGACCTCGTCGTGTTCAGTCCTCAATTCTGTACGAATGAATCCGATTGTGTCGTCAACAAACTCCTCGTATTCCACATCCGAAAGTGGCTGTTCCGCCTCTACTGGCTTGTCTCTATAGGGTGGCCGGTCATCTGTCGAATCCCCGAATTCTCCAGCGGGAAGTTCGTATCTCCGATCCCAGAACCGAATCCTGCGCGCGAGGGTGGAACGACTGAAATTATCGAATTCGACGTATCCCGAAGCAGATATACCATTATCGTAATAAAAAGCAGCGCCGTAGTCGGTTGTTCGGTATGTAATGATATCTCCATTGAAAGTTGGCTCGTCGGGTTCGTGAGCCGGGATTACGACGTAGTCGCGGTTTCCCAGCCCTTTTCGGCGGAAGAACGACACGATTTCATCGACCGCAATCGGAGGTTCGTCGTCAGCCCATTCAGTATCCTCCTGAGCATCAGCATCATCCATTTGAACTAATGTGGTGTCATCACGGGTCTCCACCTCAGAAACAAGATCGCTGAGATAGCCAGACATTGAAATGTCACTGAGAGGCTTGATTATAAATTCAGTCATTAATCCAGAACCAATTACGAAAGAATTGCAACGATTCGTCCCCGTCATCACCTCGTGCCGGGCATTCCCCTGCCAGCAGGGACGCGCTCCGAGGGTAGTAACGAGTACGTCATGGCTGATGGTGGGGAGCACGAAGACCCGTGGGGAGCCGAGCGATTCCTCGTGGAGATCGACCACGACCTACGGCGACAGCGCGGCGGACATCACGGCCGGCCTGGACGCGCTCGTGACGCGCCAGACGGTTCGGGTCCAGCCCGCGTTTCCCTTGCTGGTGCCGGTCGCGATCGGCCTCGTACTGGTGCTCACCGTCGAGGATCTCCTCGGATGGTGGGCGTTGCTTACGCTTGGGTAAGTGACGAACGACAGCACCGACTGGTGGTTCACTCGCGAGGGGTGAGCCACGACCGTCGCAGGTCAGTACCGTCTGGCGTCCCCTCGTAGAAGAACACGTCAGCACCCGCATCGGTCAGTTTCGGGATAAAATTCCGCTGATTGCCGTTGATGTGGACGCGGCCGTCCTTCGACGTTGTGTGTTTGACTTCGACGAACGCCCCTGCGTGGGAGAGTGAGACGGTCTCTTCATCGTCGCCAAGCCCGGAGAGAAACGCCTCGACGTCTCCCTGCTCGCCGTAGACGAAATAGTCGGGGAGTCCCGTCGGCGGTGTGTTCGTGGTGTGCCCATCAAACAGTGATTCCAGCGCGTCAGGGACCGCCTCACAGAGCGCAGGATAGTCCCAGTCGCGGTAGTCCGCATTGACGTGGGCCGTCTCGTCGAACGCTTTCAACGTCAACACGCTTCTGACGAACTCAACCCCCGCGTCCGCCACGCGCTGCTCAAACGAGTCCTCGAAGGACTGGCCCCGTCTGTTGGCCAGTACGATTCGACGACTCTGTTCACTCAGCACGTCGAGGTTCCGCCTGACGTAGGAGCTGACCGACCTGTCAAGTGCCGGAACCACTCGCGCGGCGATGCCGAAGTGTCCGCCATCGGCCGCCTCTGCCTTAGCCACCGTGTCGATCGTGTCGAAATCCACCCTCGTTTCGAGCTCCTCTTCTAACGCCACCAGCAGCGGCTCGAACCGCGAGTTCGGGTCGAATCGGAGCGTGACACCGAACGTGTCATCATCGAACCTGACTCGGTGGCTTCGGTTCCGAGTCGCCAGTCCCCAGTCGGCAAGTTCGATTGCGACGCGCCGCTCGATGCCCCGGTCGACGAGCGCAGCCAACGGGAGGAGTTCATGGTCCATCAGCGGCCCGAGCGGTGTCTCCTGGAGCAGGTCGACGACACGCTCGCACTCCTCGGTCGTTCGACAACACACGACGACGACCATCTGCTCACGGTCGACATCGAATCGGAGCCACAGTGCCCTCGTGAGCTGACTCCCCATCGCAGTGGCCCACGACTCGGCGACCGCACGGTCGGGGAACGAGAGCGAGGAACTACTCCATCGCAGCACCTTCTGGGGATGGTCGATGATGGTCTCCAACCGGTATTCCTCGAAGTGTTCGTCGAATTCGACGGTCACTTCGCGTTCAACGGACTCGTCGTCGAGGTAACACCGGACACACAAGTTGACGGGTTGAAACCTCCCGTCGTGGGGCTCGATGTGTTCGCGGCATCCCTCGCAATACTGGACGTACGCCATCCGTGAGTGACCATGGGACGACCGCGAGTTATAGCTAGTTCCGTCAGCACGTCTCGTGAGGCGGACAGCGCCAGGGAGGGCTCGGCGCTTGGGCATCGAGAAATAGGAACGGGCACCAGTAACTCTTCTCGTCGTGATTCAGCCACATGAAAGCGGGGGCGAGGTCCCAGCGGATGCCTCTGACGGTTGGCCCGGAATGTCAGTCGTATGTCTTGAACCGTCTAGAATCTGTCGGCGGCTCGGTGAAAGTGAACACTCCGGTAAGGAATATTCCGAATACCGGATTGCATTCCGTCTCGTGGAATGATGCCATTTAAGCAACTGCTGTGATAGTTCCGCGTACCGGAATACATTCCATATTAGCGCAGGTAGTTGAGACAGAATCTCGCCTGAATATTGGCCGATTGAGAGCCGTACCTGCAAAAGGGGCTTTATAGCGCAGCGGCCTCCAACACACAATAATTACAATATGTCCAGCGTGAGCATTCTCGGCCGTCTTATCCCGAAGTTCTGGGATAACATCTCCTCGCGGAACGAGATCCGTAACGAGTACAAACAGATGCGTTCGGATCTCAAGCATCAAGAACTGGTGCAAGTCCCGTTCCACTTTCGAGACAAGGGCTCAGGACTTGGCGACAAAGCCGAGGATGTGCACCTCCGTGTCCTGCAAACTATCGAGGACGCGTCTTCGTCGAAGGAAGAAAAATATGACATCGACCAAGCGGTCGAGTATGAGATACCGGAAAGTAATCTCAATCAGGTCGAATCCGCCATCGAGGAAGCTATAGACGCGATCAATCGGGAAAACAGGAAGGCGAAACTTCTGTGGGGTATCTTCATCGCGATCCTCCTCATCGTCATCAGCGCGACGATCGTACTGCCCCAGTTACTGACGTAGCAGGATTCAGTGACGGTGAGTCTTGACCCACATCGTCCCCATCGTGGACAACGAGGTCTCGTGACGGTTTCCTCGCTCCACGCGGTCGAGGTAACCGCGGTCTTGCAGCTTCGAGGCGTTGTACTGCACCCGTGACCGGAACGAGTCATCGTACTCCTGCCCGAGGTCGGCGGCCAGTTGCTCTGCTAACTGGGAGGTCGAGTTCATCGCACCGTTACGGTAGAGGAAGTCTAAAATCGTGCCCTCGAACTCCTGCAACTCGCCTTCGGGCGAGGAGGGGAACTCGACGTACATCTTCCCGTTGTCAAGTGTCTTGACGCCTTCCGTCACGCCGATGCGGTCAACCTTCTCTTTGAGCTCACGCAACTCGTGAAGCCGTTCAAACGCATCGAAACCTTCGATGGTAGACAACAACTCGATCTGGTTCTCGATTGCCTCGATAAGGTCGTGAATCAGGTACTGGTCGGGCGCGACGTAGTACGTGTGGACCTGTTCGCGATAGTCCTCGTCCTTCTCGGCGATGATCGAGTCCGCAGCGGTCGCGAACGCGAACGCCACCGTCCGCGGCATGGACGAGATGTTCGCGTATACCTCGTTGCCGTCCCGCAACTCGGTCAAGAGGTAGTCATAGGCCAACGGGTACAGCTCTTCGTAGCTGTACAGGTCCTCGTAGTCCACTTCCCGGTGTTCCACGTCGACGTCGATCAACTCGAACGACTCCTTCAACCGGTCGACCATGTTCCCGGTTAGCTCGCCGGCGGCACTCTCGTCCTCTTTGGGCTGCGTGTCCAGCAAGATGACCCGGTCAGCCTCCAGGTCACCCTTCGAGATCGGATAGATCAGCCGGTGAAAGTCGAAACCGACTGGAATGAAATGAATACGCTCAGTCATCGCCACTCACTCCCCGACCATTCACAAAAAGAGCTTCGTAGTAGAGCTCCGTGGCCGACCAGTTCACTACAGTCACTCACTGTTGTTCAACTAATTTCAAACACGCTGGTCCGCTGGGATACGGGCAGTCGGTAGCACTAAGTGTTGTAGGCAATAATATCCGATAGGTGCCCCCGAACATAACCGCACCCGACACACGCAGCATGCCTGACCGACCCTTCCCCTACGGGGCGATCCCGAAGATCGACCCCAGCAACAGTCCGCACCGCGAGTTGTTCTCCAACCACCCCTCAGCACCGTTCTTGCTGACCAAGTTCTCGAACGCCATCTGGCTGGAGAAACGCCCCGAGGAACTCCAGGCCCTGCTGGGCCCGCATCAGCGGTTGATCGTGGCCAACGTCGAGCAGGACGAGGAACTGAAAGGCCGGACCCCGGACGACGAGATGGATCTCGTGAAAGGGTTGCAGCCGGCGTACTACATCCCAAGCGACCGCTGGGTGTACGAGGACACGATGACGGACGCCGAGCAGCTGGCAGAGATCGACCGCTGTATGAGTGGGACACGGGAGGTCTACGAGCGGATTACCGGTCACGACGAGCTATCGACGACGGTAATCCCGATCGTGAAGGGGTGGAAGCAGTGGCACCTCGAGCGCTGCCGCCGGACCCTCGATGACCTGGGGTTGTCGTACTGCGCGTTCGACGTGACCCAGTACAACACGCACGACATGATCCTCGGTGACGTCCGCCGACTGATCGAGGTGATCGCGCCGGAGGGCATCCTGCTAATCGGGCGGCTCGACCCACGGGTGCTGCGAAAGTGTCCGCCGGAGGTCGTGGCGGCGACAGGCGTCTACAACTGGCTGAACAAGAGCCAGACCGAGTCGGGCCGGTTGAGCCGCGAGAATTTCCGGGTCTGGGCGGCTGAGGAGAACGAGGTGTTCCGTTCGTCACAGACCGGTCTGCACCAGTTCGAGGACCATTCACATGTTCGTATTCATGGGTAATCGCGTCGGCAGTCCCCCTGCCGACTCTGACGAGGACGAGGAAGAACAGCGCGAGAACGAGACGGAGGACGATGGAACGGTCCAGACTGGACTCGGTTCCGGCGGGTCTGGGGCGGGGGCTGCTCCGGGCGTGCCGCCTGACGGTGAGGTCGTCCCGGACGATGGTGAGGAGGACGAGGCGGCTGCCGAACCGGGGGAGGATGAGGCCGAGCCGCCGGGCGAGCCGGATACTCCTGCAGGGAGTGATGGCTCGGAGCCAGGCGACCACGGTCAGGAGAATCCCGGTGACGGCGGCGACCACGAGCCGGACCGTGACTCCGAGTCTGAGGATGACCAGGACGATGAGGATGAGGACCCGCGGTTCGTGTACGGCGATATCGTGTTCGACCGGGACCGCGTCGAGGAGGACGAGGTCGGGAAGGACGACCTGTTCGTGGTCGTCACCCTGCCGGAGAAGACTATCGACGAGTGGGAGTGCGGCGACGGTGAGACGGTCGCGGACCGGGACCCGCATTACCCGCCGCGTGATGACGTGGTCGTGGTCGTCGAGAAGGAGGTACTGGACGAGGCGGTCCCGTCGTGGGATGAGCGTGAGGAGGAGATCCCGGTCTCGGCGTTGGCCAAGGACGGTGTTCCGTATGAGGTGTTTCCGTCGCTCCGGCTCGAACTGTTCGAGGAGTCGCATCTGCGGGACTCGGAGTTCCTGTAGGCGTCGGGGCTGGCAACCCCCTCGATTACGTATATAAATATTCGTTCACCAGTTGGGTTCTATGTCGAACGACGCACACCCGTTTCTGGAGGACGTGCCCGCGAAGATCGTGCGCGTCCTGCTTGAGAACCCGACGGTAACCTATACGAAGAAAGACTTGATGAGGGCTGCTGGCGTGTCCAGTAACGGCTTCTACAACTGGTTTGACGACATCGTTGAGTCCGGCGTCATCATGCGGACCGATACCGGTGAGGGCAACGGCCACTGGACGCTGAACCCTGACTCGGAGATGGCCGATGCGCTGGCCCAGTTGATCTACGGCCATGACGGCCCGGTAGGTGAACGATGAAATGGAATTACCGGGAGCGGAAGACAATACGCACGAGGGTATCCGTGAGATGCTCGACGAACTCAAAGAAACCCCGGCGAAGGTCATGCGGGTCGGCCGTAACTCCCGGCTCTCGACCGACGAGTCCCCCGATACATCAGGTGCCTCTATCAGCACGAAGGGAAGAGGGTCTACTCGATCTTCAACCCTACTGCGTTCAGAGGCGGCAGTTACGCCTCGAAGATGGCGGCCCACAACTACCTCCTGAAGTGCTACGAGGCAGTGGTCATCGACGGCGAGGACATAGACCCGGACAATCCTTGGAAGCATCGCCGAAGCTGCTCAGCGTACCAGCGGAAGAAACTGTTCGGCGTGTTCTGAGCGGGAACGCATTTTATAAGACTCAACTGTTAGGGTGTAGCATACAGGCGGTGACGGTTCGGTCCAACCGATGCTTGGTGAGTATAATCGGCCCTCAAAATGGCCCTCACACGTGGGTTTCACTGGGCGTCACCCGTTCGCACTTGATGCGTACGGCAGAGACGAGGCTAAGAGAATCAGGTCGCCGTCGAGGAACTTCAGGCCGCCTATGACAACGCGGGTCAGGTTGAGGATTAGACCACCGTCCAGACGCCAGCAATCGTCGCGCTGTTCGACTGTGGCGAGGACTCCAGCGTGGCGTCCAGTGAGACAGGCGCGATCCACAATTAGGAGGAGCTCGCTCTGTCGGGTTCGCCGTCAGCGAACTCTCCGATACGGGCGGCTGCACGGTGCCCCCTGCAACCGGGTGCTTTTGGTGTACGATACCAATGTCTCGGTATGAGCAAGACGGTTCGACTCCCCGACGACGTCTACGACCGCGTCGAGGCGCACCAGCGCGAGGGCGAGTCACTGGCGGAGACCATCGACCGCCTCGCCGGTGGACGCTCACTGCGCGAACTGGTCGGCATCCTCACCGACGAAGAGGCAGCAGAGATGCGTGAGCACCTCGACGACCTCGACAGCCAGACACGTGAGGACCTCGACGAGACGGCTGCTCGGTTCACATCCAACTGAGCCGTGTTGCTTGATACCGACTTCATCATCGACTTGATGACGCGCCACGAGGGAGCAGTGGCCTTGTTGAACGACATCGAGGCCAGCGACGAGCCACAGTTCGTCTCGAGCGTGACGCTGTTCGAGTTGTATCATAGCCTCGCTCGCGTCGACCAGCCCGACGAGCGCCGCCAGAACATTCAGGCGGTCCTTGAGGATCGCCCCGTCCTCGATGCCGACAGCGACGTGATGACGACGGCCGGGCAACTCCACGGCCGACTCGTCGCCGACGGAAACGAAGTCGGTCCACTCGACGTTATCATCGGCGCAACAGGGCTCGTCCACGGTGAATCGGTCGTCACTGGGAACGAGGCGGATTTCGAGCGGATCTTCGCGGCCGCTGAGCCCCCCTTGGCTGTGGGCCTCACGACGTACGACAAATGACCGTCCGGACGACTACGCGGGTGGGGCGGACGTCGCCGATCCGAGCACACACTTTCTCAAGCGTCCGCTGACAGGTGCGGTCACAGAGTTACCCCACGAGTCTAACTAAGTCCCGGGCGTGGGGTAACGCCTTCCAGCGGAACCACACTGGACGACGACGCGAGTCTAGACTGCTGTGCCACCACAAAGTGACGAGTGGGGATACCCTCCGGTCGCATCACTCCGAAGAGTGCTCGTACAGCGGGGGCTGGCGCGCCGCCCTGCCAGCGAGCGTCCGTTGGTCGTCATCAGCATCCGCGACCAACTGCGACTGATCGCTCTCTCGCTCGTGGGTGGACTGGACCTCGGGTCGGTCGTCGACACCGAACTCGCTCGCGGCTGGCCGTGCACGCCTGGTGGCACGCTCGCGATGGTCGACGGTCGCACCGAAGTCCTCCAGGGAAGTCTCGACACTCGTTTCGGCGAGTTCGACGTCGCCGTCGTCGCCGAACGCGGTCTGGAACGTGATCGTGGGGTTTGAGTCGGTCATGAAAGCGCCTCGCCACTCGAGGCGTCGAGAGACACCACGGGCGGTCACTCCTCGCGGAGTTCGCTCGCTCGCTGAGCAAGTCGCCGCAACACGGGAACTCGCTGTCGATGTTGGTTCTCGTAGGCGACGCATGCCTGGAGCGTCTCCAGGTCGTGAATCGTCACGATACCAGCCGTGATGAGCGCCGGTTCAGTGGCGCCGAGTCGCTGTTCGGGGGTTAGCCCGGTCGACTCAGTCACGAGGGGCTCAGTCACCGGCCGTCACCTCCCTGTCGTCGTGTCGGGGGACACCACCGTGTCCGCTGTTCTCGCGTGCGTCCTCAAGTCCAAGATGGTCGACGAGCAGCGGGTCAACCGCTTCCAGATTCACCCACGCGGGGATCGGTTCGTCGCCACGCCACAACGCCACGCGACGGGCGTGCTTGCAGCCACCCTCGGGGTTGTTGTACCGCGCATCCGGGCACGTGCACGCCCCTGACTCGGCATCGACGGTGTACTCTCGCCCTTCTTCACTGTACACCCAGTACAGCCCTGGCGCGAACTCGTACACCGCCAGTAACTCACTCAACGCCCGGATATCCCGCCGAGTGGTCATGGCCAGTGGTGACTCCGAGCTGTCGACGCTCATCGCCCCTCACCACACCGACAGTGCGTCTGGACGTCCACCCGGCGGAGTGCCTCGACCCCACACCCCGAACAGCGGTGGTAGTACACGCTCGTCGACCGCCCGTAGCGGTCGTATTCTGGAATCGGGCCGGTGATGGCCGCCTCGCGATTCGACTTTTCGTAGTTCTCTGTGTCGTACATCACGCACGAGGGCGCTCACGAGCACCCCCGCACCCCTCAGGGGGTGATACACGCCACCGGAGTCGCGAAAATCGATTACTCCTCGGTGGGTTGGATGGCCCGAACCTCGTCGGCGAGCGCACGAACGTACGCCCGCAGGTCGTCCATGTCCTCCTGGGCTTCCTCGAGGGTGGTCGCCTTCACCTTCGCCGTGATGGTGTCTTGGTCGCGTGTCGCGGTTCCCCGCTTCAGCTTCACGGTGAGCGAGACGCCCACGTCGGTTCGTTCGATGCGGTCGGTCAACTGTGCGTCCGTCTGCGTCGGTTCGTCAGTCATAGTGCGAGGCTGCGTTCGAGCACCCTCACCGCTCGTGGGTGCGACAGACACCACCGAGCGGTCACACCCGTTCTCCAACCGGCTGCTCAGAAGTGGACGTCGGCGGGGACGATCCACAGCGGCTCCTCGTCATCCGCATCGAGAACCCGGTCGAGGGCCTCGCGATAGCGAATCCCCTGGCCGTGCTCGTCGTACAGGTAAACCGACGGCCCACGATATGCTCCGAGCGTTCGGCAGGCGTGGCGGGCCATGGCATCGCCCATCAACTCTTCATCAGAGCACTCTGCGAGCGACTCGCGGACACGCCCGAGTGTCCGGTGGAACTCCCGTTCGGTCGCCTCCCACCCGCTGTCGAGTAACTGTTGCCCAGCAGCTGAGTCGACCCGAGCGACCGTCGGCCGGTCACCCCACCGTGCTGGCCCGGCCACGCTTGACGAGTCGTCGTCGAAGGTCACGTAGTAGTCGAACACCGGCGCCTGCGACAGGTCACCGCCGGTCAGTCCGTCGAAGACGCTCTGTGCTCTACTCAGTGCCTGCTCTGGGGTCGGTGCGCTCACGAGCGCGTAGATGAGTTGGTGCATTCAGGACTCCACTGGCTCCAACTACTCCGAAGCCAGCACCCCTGCTGGCGACGATAGACACCACGCGGCTCGGTTACCCCACTGGAGAACTCGTTCGGAACTGTGGGGTAACGAATCCACGAGTGTGGCGGGCAGGGCGAGTGGAGAATTCTTAAACTGACAGCCCAGCGAATGGATAGTATCGGGTGTCAGAGGCCCCGATGGTCCCCCGCTTCTCGCCGTGGCTCAGGTCGGCGTCACGTGCAGTTCGTCATTGACGGCGTAGAGATAACCCTTCGAGAGGAGTTCATCGAGGAAGACGTCAGCGTCGACTGCGTCAAATCCATCGTCGGTAAGCACCGTCGCGGCCTCCTCACGAGTGAGCCCCTCAGCTCGATCGATTGGCTCCTGAATGGTTTCGAGAGCATCCGTCGCGGCGGCACTCAACTGCGTGCGGTCGTTTCGAGGCATACGCCGGATAGCATACGATTGCGCCTCTGTGGGTATCAACCTATGGCAGCCATCCAACAGACGATGCCCGAACGGGGAGACGGCGAGGCCGCGCTCAGACGATATCGACCTCGACGTGCTCGCGCAATTCTGCCCAGCGCGCTCTGAGCGTGACTGTCGACACGTCGGCCGCCGCTGCGAGGTCCGTCTGTCTCACGCGCTCGACACGCGCCTCGGCGACCAGGTACAGCGCCGCGGCGGCCACCCCAGCGGGATGCTTCCCGTTGGTCAATCCACGTTCCTGGGCCTGCTCGGTGACGTCCGCTGCCTGTCGCCGCGTCCCCTCCGAAAGCCCCACCGTCGAGGCGAGTCCGGGGATGTACGCACCCGGAGGAACAGGCACTGAGGGTAAGGAGAGGTCGCGATTTAGCACCGAGTAGGCGTTCTCGACCCGTTCGTTCGACACTCGAGCGAGTGTCGCGACGTCACCACAGGTTCGAGGAAGACCGTTCGTGCGACAGATCGCGTAGACCGCTCCGGCGGCCATCGCTTCGACCGACCGCCCCGGAAGGAGGTCCTCGTTCTGGGCCCGACGGAACAGCGCGCACGCCTGCTCGATGATGGAATCCGCGAGTTCCATCTCGCTCGCGATTCGTCGCACTTCACCCAGACCGTGTGCGAGGTTTCGGTCAGCCGTCGACTGCCATGTCGCGCGGGAGTGCTGGCGACGCAGCCGTGAGAGCTGCCGCCGTTTTCGGCCGGGGAGCGTCTTCCCGCGCCCGTCGCGCTTCCGTCCAATCTCCGTCGACAGCCCTCGGTCGTGCCGCCGCTCGGTAAGTGGGGCGCCCGTTCGTTCGCGCTCTGCTGCATCGAATGGCCGCCACTCGGGCCCCCGGTCGATGCGCTGCTCGTCGAGGACGAGGCCACAGTCCTCACAGACCGTCTCTCGACAGTTGGTCCGCACCACCCCATCGCACTCCGGACACCGCTTCGTTTGCTGGGTAGTCGCCTCTCGATGCTCGTCGAAGCCCGTCTCGTAGATCTCTCGAATCGACATAGCTGCTCTCGCGAGGCAGTATTTGGAACGCCCCGCACCCCTCAGGGGGTGATAAACATTACTGGCGGGCGGGGTGAGCGGTGCAGTTCGAGCTGGTGACTAGACCAACTGAAAATCGTCACTGACAAGGCTGAACGTCGTTTGCCGGTAATGATACACAGAGAGAGAGAGTGGGTGTATCAGTGTGCTTCCTGCTGATGGTGACCTCCGGCGGTATCCGTGGTTCTTGATCTGTGAGAATGACTGTGGTCCTTATCCCGTCGCAGCATCAATTACCAAACAGGTGATATGAATTATGAATTCCGTTCGACTACTTCTCGTCGGGGCAGGGGTACTTGTTGTGGCACTCGCACTCACTGGCATCGCAACAGCGGGAGTCCACAGTGCAGACATGGTTGTAGACCCCGTCACGACTGTTGGCCACGTCAGTGACGATTGGGGTGTCCACAACGACTGGGGAGAGCATCAGCACAACGACGACTGGGCAAGTCACGCTCACCACATGGGGCATGCGCCTCACGAACCCCACGGGCCATTCGGCCACGATTCCTCCCACGGACCCGGTCCACACACGGGACCGAATGGGCACCGGTAACCGACTCATTGCTGAGCACCCGAACTGATACACTCGCGGCACCACTCTAACAGCTACGTCACCCCGAACCGGCGTGGATGGGGCTGTTCACGTCGATTGCCGGTTTTGTTAGACAGACGCTCTCTATCTATCATTACCGGTAATCGGTGCGATAGCTGATTCCCCCCGCAATCACTCATGCATTGAGTGCGCCAGTCGCAAATTCTGATGATGAGGTGCATATATGAAGAGACACGAAACTGGGCGTTGGCGACGTATCTCTCACACCCCACAGCATCCTCCCCGACCTTCGAACCGGACCGGAGTTCGACATCGGCCGGTCTTCCGCAGTTGGAGATTCCCGCTGGGCCGAGCTCCTCTACCGTCAGTGGCGGGCGATCGCTCCAGTCTGGCCGGTCGCCCCGGACGAGATGCGCTACTACGAACCGTCTGAACGCAGTCGAGCGTTCGACTGGGTGACGACGGGAAATACCAATCCTGATGAGAATTCATCTAAAAAATAGATATATGGCTGTCGACATCGCGATTCACGACGCGTTCGTGCTCACGGTCGACGACAGGAATCGGCTCTACGAACAAGGAACGGTACTCATCGAGGATAATCGCATCACGACTGTGCGTCCGTCTCGGGACGACGATGCGGACATCGCAGCCGGACGTGTCATCGACGGCGACGGCAAGCTCGTGATGCCGGGACTCGTCAATACCCACACGCATCTCGAACTGACGCCCCTTATCGGCGCGTTCAGCGACCTTGACCTGCTGAAGATGATTGGTGGGATGACCGCAATCTTCGGCCACATTGCCGAGGGCGAGTACGACTACCTCACCGAGGCAGGATACGAGCTGGCCGCGCTCAATTTCCTCGCTGGCGGCGTTACCACGGTCAACTCACAGGATGTCCGCCCGAGCGAAGGCGCAGAAACGTTTGGTGTGGCGGGCCTCCGTGGGTTCTTCGGGCCGGCACTCTCTGACCTCTTCTGGGACATCCCCGTCGACGAGCAGTTTGCTCGCGCCCGGGCGTTCATCGACGAGTATCACGACACGTACGACGGTCGCATCCAGGCGACCATCTGCCCCCACGACGACTGGTCGTGTACCCGAGACCTGTGGGAGCGCACCGCCGACCTCGCCGCTGAGCACCCTGACCTGCTCGTTCACACCCACCTGCTTGAACTCGAGGCGAGCAATACGATGGCACGGTCGAACGGGGCTGAAGACTCACTCGACCTGCTTGACGACGTTGGCCTCCTCAACGACCGACTCGTGGCCGCCCACTTCCGCCTCGCCGACCACGAGGACATCCGCCGGACTGCCGACGCGGACGCGTCGGTCGCGCACTGCCCGTCGATCTTCTGCTACTGGAACACGGACGGCGACGTGCAGTGGACGCCAGTGCCGGAGCTCCGCGCAGCGGGCGTCGACGTGGGCCTGGGCATTGACGACCACTACTGGCACGATTCATACAACATGTTTGGTGAGGCCCGGCAGGCCCGCCTTGCGGCCAATCTCAAGCGGTCGGCCGGCCAGTACTCCTCGATGGAGCTAGTCCGAATGCTCACAATCGAAGGGGCGGAGGCGCTCGGTGTTGGCGACGAGATTGGGAGCCTCGAGCCCGGCAAGCGGGCCGACGTGATCGTCCTTGACGTCGAGCAGCCCAAGTTCACGCCGCTGACTAACATTCCGGCGCACGTCGCCAACAACGCGGCGCCCGCCGACGTGGAGACGGTCATCGTGAACGGAGACGTGGTGATGCGGGACGGCGAGGTGAAGACGATGGACATCGACGCAGTCTCTGAACGCGTGAAAACCGCGGTCGAACGATTCGAGTCCGAAACGGACTGGGAACTCGGGATTGGCAGAAGCGACCCGCCAGGCACGCTGGATACCGTCCGTGATCTGCCAAAGCGCGGCCCCGCACAGCTTCTCGGCCGCCTCGGATTCCAGTCGGTAAAGGACCGATTTCAGTTCTGAAGCGTGCAGTCAGACGGTCGTGGCTGCGCGCGCAGCGAAGTGAGCACGGAGCGGAGGGTAGGGTGGCGGGGCCTGGGTTGGTTCGGCACAGAGCAAAAATGAAGCTGCATTAGCTGGCTATTCTTCCCACCAGCGTCCACGCTCGGGGAAGACGAGACGGGACCATCCCGTCGGGGTGATTCGCGTCCACCTTCGCCTGGATCTCCTGTCCGACGGAGGGCCGTAGCTATGGCGTTTCGTCGACGACCTCGACGCTATCGTCAATCCGCTCATCCGCCTGTTCGACGCGCTGTTCATCGACCGAAGCCTCATTACTGAATACGTTCCTAGTTGCGGCACTGTCTAGTTACGCCAGTTTGAGAAACGAGCAGATCGTTGAGTTTGTTTGGGACAATGCTCGCAGCCCTGTTCAGCGGATGCTTCGCGGTGGATTTAGAAGAAGCTTGGGAGCGTGAGCGGACGGCGACGTTCACGAGAGCAAAGCTCTCGTGCAGCCCATCAGAACCCAAAGGGTTCTGAGGACGCCCGTCAGGGCGTTCGCCCCCCGGCTCCACGCGACCGGGTGTTCGCTCAGAGTGACAGCCACGATTCTCGCTGAATTCGGCGTTGACCGGTCGCATGGAGCCGTCTGGAACTGGGTGCATCAGGTTGCTGACAGCGTGCCCGACCCGCCTGAGGCGCAGCCGAAGCGGGTCGCGGTCGACGAGACCGCTGTCAAGATCAACGGTGAGTGGTCGTGGCTGTACGCTGCAATAAATTTGCCGCGTGTCACTGTCGATTTCCGCGGCGAAGGCTCGAGCTTCGTCGACGCATGCTTGCGAATGTTCTGGTGTCTCACCGGTCAACACATTCACGGGTGTTTCCGTCTCCTCTGTAAATAGCACGTCTTCGAAGGTACGAGTGCCAAGAATCGCGTCGGAGCTCAGCGCACACTGCCCAAACGAATCGTTCGATGGTTGTTCAGACAGTGAATCACGAAGCCCTGAGAGCTCAGGCGTTCTGCCCAGAAGAACATATCCTGTTACTCAATTGGAAGACTTCCCAGAACTCTACTCGACCGTTACAGTGCCTGTCATCCCCGAGCTTTCGTGTGGAATGCACACATACTCGTACGTCCCAGTGATGTCGAAGGTGTGTTCGTACGTATCGCCGGTCGCGAGCAGCCCACCACTTACGTCGTTTCGTGCGGCCCGTTCGGACTCGAATCCTCCACTGGCGAAATACGCTGCCTCCGTGGGAATCCTGTCCCCATAGGCCGTCACTGTATGCCCGACATCGCTATCGTTCACCCATCTCACTGTTGTACCGGCGCTCACAGTCAGCCTCTTTGGATCGAACGCGAAATCTTCGTTCATCGAGACACGTGTCGTCCCGTCGGGGTTGCTGTTGGACGAACAACCTGCGATTGCCGTTGCTACAAGAGCGCTTCCACTAAGTTTGAGCATTTGTCGTCGATTCATCGATTGTATAACTGTTAGTCCAGGGGGTTTAGAGTGCGACGAAGAGGTCGGTGACGTACATCACGACAAGTCCGACGAGGAACGTCACGAGATTCAGCGCAGAACCGACACGTCCATTCCGGCTGACCATCTCTCGAAGTTCCCAGATGACTTGCAGGATCGCCCCCACGCCGACAGCGAGGAAGAACGCCCCGAGCGTCGGTGAGAAGGCAAGGCTGCCCAGCCAGCCGCCGAGGATGACTGGAGCACCTGCAATGAATCCTAGACCGAGGAAGTGGAGAACGTTCGGACGCTCACCACGTGCAACGGGTGCGACGACAGCTGGCCCTTCAGTCACGTTGTGAAGCATGAAGCCGATGACGAGGAACGCACCGAGTGAGACGCGCCCGAGTGCGAACGAACTCCCGATGGCGAGTCCCTCAGCGAGATTGTGGAGGCCAATTCCGAGGGCAACTAGGTAGGCAACCCACAGACCGCTCTGGGCACGCGCATCACCTGCTTCCGCACGGCCCTGTCGCCACGCGCTGACGGCCTGAACGGCGAGAAGCGCGCCAATGATTCCGAGCGCGACGAGGGCAGGCCCCTCGAACGCGCCCGGTACTTGTTCACCGAGTTCGAATGCCTCGAACCCGGCATCAATAGCGAGGAACGCGAGGATCCCCGCCGAGAAGGCGAGAATCGCGTGGAGCCAGCGGTCACTCATCGACTGCAGGAATGGGAACCACAGCATTCCGAGTGCAACAGGGATGACGCCAACGAACAGGCCGATGACGGCCATGGTCACCAGCAGGTCAGTCGTCAGTCCCGGTGACTGGCTGGGGGCGATAATGGTGTGGTGGACGGTTGCGCCATCCGAGAGTAGCAGGGCTACCTCGAGGTCCCAGCCTGGGTTCCAGTGATACGGGATGACGACCTGTGCGCTCTCACGAGGGGCAAGTGTGTTATCACCGCCTGCACCCTGCACATCGAAGTCCCAGTAGGCTTCTGCGACCAGCACCTGTGAGATGGTCACTTCGTCCGGACCGTTATTCGTGACGTGTAGGACGACGGTCTCTTCGCTCGGTAGGGTCGTATGCGTCACCGACACGTCGGGGAGTGGCGCACCACCGTTGTCGAGCGACGCGAACGGCGCCGTCGCGAAGAACGCACCCGCGATGAGGGCGAGCAGGATAATTGGAAGTAGAGCTGCGACCCACTTGGGAAGCCCCAGCGGGCGTTCCGTTCGATTCACAGTCGTTCCGCCATCGGTGTTTGGTTTGCTCATTTAGACCACCTCGAAGAAGCTCATCCAGCCGAGTTCGGCGAACTCCGACTGATGGGCGTGGAACATATACAGCCCCGGGTCGTGATCGGAGTAGTCCAGCTCGATGATACCACGCTGTGCCTGACACTGCATGACCGTGTCCACCGTTTGGAGCGTCGGCGTCAGTGTCGTCCCGTGGTCGTAGTAGTCGAAGAACTGCGAGTGGGTGTGGAACGAATTGATGAGGTCGAACTCCGTCGCGTTGGCCAGGTAGACTCGCTGGCGCTGCTGGCCGTCGATCTGGATCGGGCGCTTGGTCTCCCCGGCTTTCCAGTTCCCTCGGCCGTCGGTCTCGCCGACGCTGTAGGCGAACGCCCGCGTGTTGGCGGCGTACACCTCGTTGCCGCCGTCGAAGTTGGTGTCGAAGGAGTTCATCACGATGACCATCTCGTTGATGGCGTCGTTCTCGGGATATTCGTGGTTCCGCGTTTTCGCCTCGGCCACGAGGTCGGCCCGCAGTTCGTCCGTTATCTGCGAGGCGTGGTAGTTGCAGTACTCCTCCGGTTTCTCGGCGACGCGTTCGGGGTCGGGATCGATGATGATCGCCCCGTACAGGCCCCGGTGGATGTGCTCTTTTAATGGGAGTGAGTGGCAGTGATAGAAGTGGCACCCTGCTGGTTGGGCGATCCACTCGTACGTGAACGACTCACCCGTATTGAGGACGCCCGGTCCGTTCTGCGGGATACCGTCCATCTCCGGATTGAGATTCCGGACGTGCGGATGGATAGTGTGGGCGTGTCGTCCGAGGTTCTCGAACTTCACACGAATCAGGTCGCCTTCGACGGCTCGAATGGTCGGTCCCGGAACCTGTCCGTTGTACGCCCACGCTGGGAACTCGATGCCGGGGGCGATGGTGACCGTGGTGTCGATCGCCTGGAAGGTGAACTCACGGACGGTTCGGCCGTTCTCCTCGTAGACGTCCTGCGGGACGTTCTCTTGTTCACCACGGCCTGTGTTGAACTGGTAGAGGAACTCGTGTGGGTCAAAGTCCGTGTCGCTATATTCACCGACCGCACCGAAATTCCCGTGTGAGTCCTCACTTGGACCATGCTGCTCGTTGCTGTCTGCCCGTCCGATTCCAGTGAGAGCGGCGCTCCCTGCGAGACCCAGCCCGCCGAGCACTGCCCGTCGAGTGGTCTTGAAATCCGTTTCGAGCGAATCAACTAGTCGTTGCTCCAAAATCTCTGAAAGATTTGCTGCTTGTGAATAATCTTGTGAAGGCATGTATTACGCCTCGTTGTACTCTCTGCGTTCGTTTTCAGCCGGTTCAGCAGGTCGTGATACGTAGATTTCTGCAGCGACGTCAGTCGGGAGCGAGAGCGGTTTCTCTGTCGTCCTCACTTTACATGTGATCATCCCGAATGGCGCAGTTTCGACCACTTCGAGTTCCGTTCCAAGCGAGATCCCAGCTTTCGCAAGATACGACAGCACGTCTGCGCTGCTTTCTCGCACCTCAGAAACGACCGCAACTGTTCCCTCTTGACACTTCGCTAACGACTGCTGTGTCTCGCATTCTCGAATTTCGAGGTCAGCAGTAGGAATCGGTTCTCCATGTGGATCTACCGCAGGCGACCCAAGGAGCGCTTCGATTCGCTCGACTAACGTCTCACTCAGGTGATGTTCGAGGACGTCTGCTTCGTCGTGTACCTCTGCCCAGTCGTATCCGAGCTCCTCGGTCAGGAAGAGTTCGAGTAGCCGATGGTTGCGGAGCACTTTGAGCGCCCCCTTCTCACCACGATCGGTGAGCTGAGCACCCTGATACCGCTGGTAGTGAACGAGACCGTCATCGGCCATTCGCTGTAACATCGCCGTCACGGTTGGTGGTTTGACCCCCATCGCGGCCGCGACCTCAGCGGTCATGGCCGGTGTATCTCTGTCCTGAAGTCGGTAGATTGATTTCAGGTAGTCTTCGACCTTTGGGGTCACCATGAACATGATTTAGATACGTCTAAACAAAAGCTTTGCTAGATGCCCAACATGGGCGTCTGGCTCAAATATGAGTACGTGGATAGACGATGTCGCTGACGTGGTCGATCACTTCATCACCCTGTTCAAGGGCCGCACAGTCCGTCGGTGGGTTTTCGTTCTGTGTCTCGTGACGGGCCGTTTTGCGCTCTGGTTGACACGGAACATCGACACCCGCACGGTCGGCAACAACGAGAATCGTTCGAGCGGTGGTCTCGAAGGTCGACACTGAAGCGCTCGTGCCAGCTGCGCCACAGTGTCGACTGGTCGGATACCGAGTTGAACCAGAGTTCGCGGCGGAGATGCGAGTGGCTCGAGATTACTCTCTACCCCCGCCATCCGCAGCGGTTGACCGGCGGAGCAAACGAGATACCGAGATTGCAGCAGTCCTCCAGAGTTCGAACAGGGGGCGTAATACTCTCAATCTCGTCCGTGCATTGGGCGCGCCGGTCGCGACTTCAGTGAGTCATAATCCAGTGATATCAGACCAATCAATTGTTGGCACAATACGAGCCGACTAGCGGCAATGCCAGAAACGATTCGATTGAAATATACTGCAGGAAGCAGAGGAATGAGCCATGAATACTACCGTTGGTGATACTATCGTTGGGTTGATGACAGTCTCTCTGCTAGCCCTGACAGTACTGTACATTTTCGCGACAAGTCCAGCAGAGTCGTCACTAGTCAATTACACAACCTTCGGTGCGGTCGGGCTGATGGGACTTGGCTCCATTTATCTCTTGACGATGTTTTCACGAGGCGTCGACCTGGGCCAGTACTGACCTGATTAGCTGGCTCTGTTTGTTCTCTTGGGGAAACTGGAAGTCGTGGCAGAGAGGTGCCATATTGGACAGACTACAGCGTTGATACGGCGGGAGAGCGTAGAATTGTAGGACATCGGAATCTATTGACTGCTCGTTCAACTCGGGACCAGTAAGGTAGATTTCTCGACAGTTGGCGTCATCTTTCGGGGTGTATATTCCGTCGCGTCGATAAACTCGGTCCATGGTGCCTGCTCCAGCGCCATCTGACGATGGCCCCTCGCCAGAGGTGGTCCTCGAGGCGCTGGACGATGAAGATTGTCGAACCATCCTGCAACACACTGCCGAGCCCATGACCGCAACCGACCTTATCGATGCCTGTGACATCTCCCAGTCGACGGTGTACCGTAAGCTCGACCGACTCTGCGCGGCGTCACTCGTTCGCGAACAGGACCGGATCAACCCGAACGGGGGCCGCGTGACGCTCTACGAACGAGACTTCGAGGACGTTACAATCTCGATGGAATCCGACGATACGTTCGCAGTGACCATCGACCGCCCCCCACGAAACGCTGGGGAACGACTGGCCGATATCTGGTCGAAGATGGGGGACGAACTGTGATGTGGGTCGGACCTGCTATCGTCGTCGTCAAAACCATCATCTTGCTGCTGGGTGCGGCGATTACGTACATCGCATACAAGGCATATCGCCAGACAAACTCACCGTCTATTCGGCTCCTCGGTATCGGGTTCACAATCATCACTCTGGGGGCGCTACTCGCGGGTATTGCCAACCAAGTCCTCTCGGTCTCGCTCGAAGTTGGAGTCCTTCTCAACAGCGTTCTCGTCGCGCTCGGGTTCGCAACCATTCTCTACTCACTGTACCTCGAACGAGGGTGAGAAGTAGCTCAGAGGTTTGCTCATCAAAATATGGATGGTTCACTGGTCTGTTCGACTGACTCACCCAGTGCGTATCCGGCTTCTAAGAGTCGCTCACAGAATGGCTCAAGGTCGAACACTTGGTGGAGGTGGTGGACTCCGGTCGGTATCGATGTTGTATCGAGCTGTTGGATTGCTTGTGCCGCGACGAGCCCGGTGGCACGGGCCTGGTCAGGCCCGCGAAGCCACCGCGTGTGCCGAGTCGGACAATCACCGACGACCCCCTGAACCTCAGTCATCACCACTGATTCGGCCGCACCAACCGCCAGTGACGAACCGGTACGGGCGATCCTCTCGATACCGATACCCGAAACCACGTCGTCGACGCGGCCCGTGTGCATCACCATGGCGAGTGCCTTCGTCGCGATGTGTGAGCTATAGCAGAGTCGCGTGGCAACCGTGGGGACAGTCGTCGTACGAGCGAGGACGTGCTGGTCGGCGAGATTCGCGCGGTATACCCGACGGCGACCCCACCCGGGGATATGAGTGACGCGTCCATCAGTGAACGCGACGACATCTCGGTCGACACCGTCAGTCCGCACCGTGAAGTCATCGAGTCCATCTTCGAGGGTCCACTTAATCGTGTCCGGGCCGAACTCCTCGCCGAGGCCCAGCAGGAGTGTGATGTCGATTTGGGTCGTGTAGTCTAGGGCGGTCATCCCTGCAGCAGCAAAGAGATTCGTCAGCCCAGGGGAGAGCCCAAGACTCAGAATACCTGTCGCTTTCTCAGCTCGGGCGACATCGTCGCATTCCTCGATCGCTCGGAGCAACGTATCGGTCGGCGACGTGTCGAAATAATCGATGCCTCGTTCGAAGCAGGCCTGTGGAAATGCCACGGTCTTCTGATCGAAACAGACGACGACGGTCTCAACATTTCTGAGTGTCTCGTCATACGTTCTGCTATCGGCGACATCGATGTGTCGCGCCTCGACACCGTCTGCTGTCGCTGCGAATCGTTGTGCCGCCCGCCAATTCCGGCCCCCGGCCAGTACTGGCCGGTCGGTCGACTCAGCGAGAGTTCGACAAACCGTTCGTCCGACCGTTCCGTACCCACCGACCACGAGGATGCTATCGGTCATTGCTCACGCTCCTGAATCCACTCTTGGGCAGCAGCCTCCGCGTCGAGCGAGAAGTAACGCATCTCGTCGGGGGCGACCGGCCACACAGGGCGAATTGCGCGCCACAACACGAACAGCAGTTTCGCCCACGGCGAGTCACCGATCGCCGCATAGCGACTGATGGTGAACCCGGAACCGTATCGGAGGTCCGGGGCGATGCCGTGGAAGTGTGAAAGGAACGTCTGGAATGTCCAGGCGGTGACTTCTTCGTACACGCGGACCCTACCATGCTGTTCGGTTTTCTCGACGAGCAGCGAGTAGAGTTCGTCGTAGCCCTTCGGTGTGCCCCGACCGACCCGAACCGCGACGAGGTTCTCGTCGGTCACATCGAGAATCTCGAACATGTCGCTGGTGGCGTGCGGTGGCATTGTAACTCAGTGATGGTCGGTCGCCGCAGACTGGACGACATCGGGGGCAGTGCCGTCGAGACACTCAACGGTCGCGTGGTCGATATCCCACTCAGCTAGTCGTTCGTGAACGGCCTGCTGAACTGCCCGCTGGTCAGTGAGCGACTCGCTTTGCGTCGTGAGTCGAACTGTCGCAACTGTCAGTTGGCTACAAACCTGCCAGATGTGCAGATCCGCGATACTGTCGACATCGTCGAGTGCCAAGAGCTCAGTTCGGACCTCGTCACTCGGCACGGGACTACGTTCGAGGAGAATCGCTGTACTTTCTCTGAGCACCTTCCCCGCCGACCAGAGGACGAGTGCCCCGATAAGCACGGCCGCAATCGGGTCGGCAATCGGAAGATCAAACGCCGCGACGGCAACTGTCGAGACGATGACGGCCACCGACCCCCCGGCGTCCCCGAGCAGGTGGTAGAACGCGCCGCGCTCGTTGAGGCTCATCTCGCCGCCCTGCAGAATATACACCGAGCCGAGGTTAACGAGCAGCCCACCGACGGCGATGACCAGTGTCAACATTGGGTCGATGGCCACCGGATTCAGGAAGCGCTGGTAGGACTCCCAGAGGATGTAGCCCACCATCGGGAGGAGTAACGCACCATTGAGGAACGCCGCCGTCGGTTCGAGACGGTGAAGGCCGTAGGACCATCGCTCACCGCCTTCGTATCGTTCAGCGGTGTAGCTCGCGCCGAAGGCCATCACGTACGCGAGCATATCGAACAGCATGTGGAACGCATCGCTGATGAGCGCGACCGACCCAAAGGCCAGGCCACCGGCCAGTTCGACGACAAACCCGACGAAGTTGATCGCCGCAACGACGGCGAGCGTGCGGGTGCTCTGTGACCCACTTTGATGGCTTCCGTGTTCGTCATCGTGGCCACCGGAGTGATCGTGTATGCTCATCTGTCGTCGTCCTCCTCGGAAGCCGTATCCCTGTCCGTCGAATCACTCTCGACCGTTGGGTCGTCAGCGTCGACGGTCCACGCGCGTGACTCACCGGTGTCACCGGTGATGTCGAGTGGCCGGAGCCAGCCGTACCAGACCGCAATCACGGCACCTCCGTAACCAACTGTCCAAACGAAGCTACCGACACCGGAGTACCCGTACTGGACGAGGGTGAAGTCCAACACCCCTGGGATGATGATACCCGCCAGTGCGACGAGGACTAACGCTCGGCGTGATGTGAGTTCCATTGATGAGTAGCAGATGATGATTTGACGTCGATTACGTCGTGGCTCCAAGTGCGGCACGAACGCGGGAGAGGCGCATCGCGTTGCCGGTGACACCGACGGTCATGCCGGCGTCGCCGAACAGGACGGCGGCCCAGATGGGGAGGCCGAAGGGGACGGCGACGGCAAGAACGGCTTTCGCGCCGAGACTGACCCAGATGTTCTGCCGGATGACGCCGTTCGCCCGGTGTGAGAGGTCGTAGAGGTACGGCAGACGCGAGAGGTCGTCGGCCATCAACGCGATATCCGCCGTTTCGAGGGCGGTGTCGGTCCCGGCCGCACCCATGGCGACGCCGACGTCGGCGGTGGCCAGTGCGGGCGCGTCGTTGATGCCGTCGCCGACCATCGCGACCGTGCCGTACTCACGCTGGAGCGCCTCGACCGCGCTCACCTTGTCTTCGGGGAGGAGTTCGGCGCGGACGTCATCGACACCGACCTGCTCCCCGATGGCGTTGGCGGTGCGCTGGTTGTCGCCCGTGAGCATCACGACGTGCTCCACGCCGAGGTCGTGGAGACGCTCGACCATCGCCGCAGCGTCGGGGCGAACCTCGTCGGCGACGGCGATGACGCCCTCCAGTTCGTCTTCGGTCCCGACGAGGACGACGGTTTTTCCCTCCGACTGGAGTTTTGGGACAGTGCTCTCCAACAAGTCGAGGCAGTCATTGCGTTCACAGAGCTGCTGGGTCGTCGCCGTTACCTGCCCGCCGTCGGTCGTCGCGTGGACGTGCGAGAGGTCGAAGCCCAGCTCCTCGAACAGGCCTGGTTTCCCCGCGAAGTGTGGCTCCCCGTCGAGGTCCGCCCGAACGCCTTTCCCGGTGAGACTCTCGAAGTCGTCGACCTCGCGGTCGGCCACACCACGGTCGTTTGCCTGCGCGACGATCGCCTCGCCAATGGGGTGTTCCGACCGGGTTTCGAGGCCACGGGCACAGCGCAGGACGTCCTCCTCGCTGTTGCCGTTGAGTGGAACGACATCCGTCACAGCGAGTTCACCCTTCGTCAGCGTCCCGGTCTTGTCGAGGGCGATCGCATCGACCTCGCCCATCGCCTCCAGGTGGTCGCCGCCTTTGATGAGGACGCCGTTCTTCGCGGCGCTGGTGATGCCCGACACCACGGAGACGGGCGTCGAGATGACGAACGCACACGGACACGCGAGCACAATCAGTGTGAGACCGCGGACGAACCACGTCGTCCAGCTCGCACCCAGCGCCACTGGTGGTATTACCATCGCGGCAAGGGCGACGGTGACGACAATGGGTGTATAGTAGTCTGCGAAGCGCTCGACGAACTGCTCGCGGTCAGTCTTGTTCGACTGGGCGTCTTCGACCATCGAAACCACCCGCGAGATGGTGTTGTCGCTCGCCTCGCTCGTGACTTTCACTTCCAAGTAGCCGCCCTCGTTGACCGTGCCAGCGTACACCTCGTCGCCGGTCGTCTTATCGACGGGCACCGACTCCCCCGTGATGGGAGCCTGGTTGACCGCGCTCTCACCGTTGACGACCTCGCCATCCATCGGAATCTTCTCGCCCGGACGAACGAGAACGACTTCACCGACCCGAACGTCGTCGACGGGGACGGTCAGTTCCTCGCCGTCGCGCCGGACCGTCGCCTCGTCGGGCGAGAGGTCCATCAGCTCACGCAGGGAGTTGCGGGTCTTGTCCATCGAGTAGCGTTCGAGCAACTCGGCGACGCTGAACAGGAACGCGAGCGTCGCCGCCTCGAAGTACAGCGCCGCCCCGAACCCGAGACTCGCGACGAGTGCGCCGATGATTGCACTGCTCATCAGCAGGTCGATGTCGAGGTTCAGGTTCCGAGCGGAGTAGTAGCCGTTGCGGAGGATTGTCTGTCCACCGATGGCGACGGCGACCAAGAACAGTACGTCCGCCAGCAACAGTTCGGTCCCGAGGATGCTCGCCACCTCCGCGTTTGCCGCCTCGAGGGGGAACTCGAAGAGGAGTCCGAACCCGACGAACACGCCGCTAATCCACGTCTTGATGGCCCGCTTACTCCGCCAGACGCTCTCTGACCGGCCCGTCTGGTTCGCTTCGTCGTTCGCCTCAGCGTTGGTGACCCCGTACCCCACTCCCTCGATGGCATCGACGAGTTGACGACGCGAGACTGTCTCCTCGTCGAACTCGACTTGGACAGTCCCGCTCGTCGGCTGCGTGTCGTAACGGTGGATACCACTCACCGACCCAAGTGCGTTCTCGACCTTGCCAGCACACGACGCACAGTCCATATCGGGGACGTCAAATCGCACGGACTGTGGGCCACTACTTGCTTCGACCGTATAGCCCGCCTTCTCGACCCGGTCAGTGATCGCGTCGGCGTCGGTCTGCGTGTCGTTGTAGCCGACACGCAGTCGCCCGCTCGTCACCTGGGGGTCGACTGACTCGATCCCCTCCAACTTGCGGACACTCGATTCGACCTTCTTCGCACACGAGGCGCAGTCCATCTCCGGTACCGACAACTCGACCGTCGTGTCACCGTCGAGACGTTCGTCGGCGGCAGCGTTGCTCGCTGCCGAGTGACTGTGGTCACGGTCATGGTTATGGTCATGACCGTGGCCGCCCGAGGACTGCTCGCTGTCCCCCCCGGATGAAGATGTGTCGGAGCCTGGGGACTCGTCTGTCATAGCTCAGGATAGCTGCCGGAAATATATTAATCGGGCTGTTAGAAAACGGGGTTTTATCTAGTGTTCTTATTATTCGGAGCGGCCTTATTTGTTAACTCGTGAGGGTCGAGCCACAATCAGCGAGTGTTTGTGTCCGTGCGCCCGTGGTTCGATAATGGACCGGCGTGATGTCCTTCGGCTAGGTGGGGCGGGGCTTGGTGCGACACTCGCCGGGTGTCTCGACGGATTCGAACGAACATCGGCCTGGCGAGATCCGCCACTCGTCGAGAATCGACCCCAAGCAGTCTACGTCCCGGCGATTACCGAAGGGATGGCGCTCATCCAAACCGCGACAGTCGGTGCGTACAAGGTCGCGTTGAGTTACTCCTATCCCCATCGGTTCTGGAATGTCCAGTCGGACGCGCGTGAGAAGGTGACCGTCACCGCTGACGACTCTGTCCATCTGATGGCGTCGGTGTGGGATCGCGAAACCGGCATCGTCGTACCCTCCAGCGGCGTCTCGCTCGAAATCCATCGCGACGAGTCGCTCGTGTCCCAAGAGGTCATCTACCCAATGCTCTCCCAGCAGATGGGATTTCACTACGGGGCGAACTTTCCCCTCGATGGCGAAGGTGAGTATCAGGTTCGACTCAGCATCGGCGGGCTCTCGATGCCCCGCACGGGAGCGTTCACCAGTCGGTTCGGCGACCCTCTGTCCGTAGAACTCCCGTTTACCTTCGATACCGACGCCCTCTATGACCTCTCGATTCGCCGGTTGGGGGAACGACAAGGCCAGCGCGCAGCCATCGAACCAATGGACATGGGCGTTCCCAGTGGGGTCGTACCAGACATCGCAGTAGGAAGCGTCCTCGGGACAGCGGTGAGCGGTGATGCGCAGTTCACTGCTCGTCTCATCCGGGATGCACCACGATTCGGCGGGGGAACGTATCTGGCAGTGACCGCCCACACCCCGTACAATCGTATCGTCCTTCCGATGATGCAACTCAGTGGAGAAGTGACCACCGCAGCTGGGAATACGATTGACATCTCACTCAGTGCCGCGTTGGATTCGACGCTCGGATACCACTATGGCGTGCCCCTCGAGAAGACTACCGACATCGAACACCTCACACTCACCGTCGACTTGCCGCCACAGGTTGCCCGTCACGACGGGTACGAGACTGCCTTCTTCGAGATGCCGGCCATGACTATTGGACAGTGAAGCGCTGCGGACTACTCGTCTCCAGCTCTCCTCACAGGAATGCTGGCGTAGCGGTGGGGAGCGAGATCAACCAGAGACTGATCACGGTGTAACCGATCATAACAGCGATAAACGAATACTGGCTCCGAATCGCGACCAGTCGTGAAGCGAACGTCTCGTAGGCAATCGCGTGGGCGAGCCAGATTGCCAGCAGGTGTCCCAAGAGGACGAAGGCGATGTTGAGGCCCTCAAACCACCCGGGGAGCGTCAATACGATTGGGTTCGCGGGCGGGGTGAGTGGGCTTGTGATAACCGCCTGTAACGATGGGAGCAACGAGATGAAGAAGCCGAAGTAGTGGGCGAGATGATATCCAGCACCAATGGCGAGGAGTGGCGGCGCGAAGCGAAGCGCCAACGCGCGACTCGTGAAGTACGTCCCGACGAACGTGCGGGTGCGCTTCGCAGCTGCGAGATAGACACCGACGAAGAGCCCGTAGCCTCCGATGAACACGGTCAGGTAAACACCCAAGACGGGGAATCCGAGGCTGACGAGTGCTTCGACGAATGCCGCCCCCGGGGCGGTTGTAACGAAGCCGGTGAAGGTGAGTTCCCAGACCAGCGCGATGATAAACGCGATATCGTCGAGGCTATCGACGATTCGCTTCGCAGGAAGCCCGAACCCTGGTGGGCGGATCGAGAGGCCGTCATCGCTGCGCTGGATTGGCGCGACGCTACCATAGAAGCGGAACATGACCGAGATGGGATCTACATTATCGAACCACGCGTCTCGTCCAAACACCAGTGCCCCCGTCAGAGTGAGTATCGAGTACCCGAGTAGAACGGTCGCCAACAACGCTGGCTGATTGTTAATTGGCGTCGTCGTCTCGATCCAGATGAGACCTAAGAACCCCCCGACGGCTGGCCAGCGTCCGACACGGGCCGGGTACTGGATGTCGAAAGTGGGGAGAACCGTTGAGAGGGTGCGCCACGGGTTCACCAGTGGCCACGGGTTCCCGATAAGGTACGAGATGATTGTCAACCCGGCGCGTACCCCTGCAAAGACAAGGATGACCGCTCCGTTGACGGTCGGTATCTGGGGGCCAGTCAACCCACTCCAGATGACGTACCCAAGCGCGACGACCCCAAGGAACCGAAGCACAGCAGTCCCGCCGCGGCGAACGAGCCTTGTAGGATGAACGTCAACGGCCCAGTTGTGGACGTATTCGATGTATTGTCTGTCTGTGACGAAGCTGGCCAACAGCGCTGAAGCTCCAATCGTGCCACCACCGGTGCTCAGGTACAACCACCGCGGGACGGCCAGAGCGTTGCGGGCGGCCGCGTTGTTGAGACTCACTGCGGCGTTGCTCGCTGCCACACTGTCGAGCGTCAGGAGTGCCAGCACTCCAGCACTCCAAAAGAGGGCGAAGCGTCGGGCGAGTCTCCACATTGAGGAATCGCGGCCAGCCATCAACGAAGGTTCTAGCGACAGCGGGTAGTACCTACCGGATGCGCCCGCAGGAGTGGTCGGCTTCGCACACTCGACGACGATTCACAACGGGTTTTTCGCTCCTCCTCGAAGGTGGAGCGATGACCACGACCCGTTCGAAGGTAACCGGCATCCGGACACTACTGGTTTCCGCAGGCCTCGCGATTGGTGGGCTTGTGGCCGGTACCGTGCTTGTCTCCGTCGCGATTCTCGGACTGGAATGGGCGGGCGTGAGCGTATTCGACCACCCCGCTCGCCAACTGTTCCTTTCGACTGTCCTCCTGCAGGGAGTTGCCTTCGGGAGTATCGCACTAGGATATCTTGCTCTCTCAGATCGGGAGTTGTCATTCCTTCGGGTGCGAGTCCCAACGCTTCGAGACCTCGGCTGGATCGTCGGTGGGTTCGTTGTCCTGTTCGGGTTGCTGATAGCGATGTCACAACTGCTTCAGGCCATTGGCATCGAACCCGCCCAAAACGAGGTCGTTAGGACCGCGAGCCAAGAGCCGATTGCGTTTCTCCTGTTGGTCCCACTCTCCATCCTACTCGTCGGCCCCGGTGAGGAACTTCTCTACCGTGGTGTGATTCAAGGGTCACTGAACGAGTCGTTCCACGTCGTCCGAGCGATAGTACTCGCCAGTGCGATCTTCGCCTCGATTCACGTGTTCTCGCTCATCGGTAGCGGGGCGGGCGTCGCCGCCTACATCGGCTTCGTCTTTGTACTCGCGACCGTTCTCGGCGGCGCATACGTCCTCAGTGGAAACCTCTTCGTCCCGGCGATGATTCACGGGCTGTACAATGCGGCGCAGTTCGGTCTAGCGTACTTACAGGCGACCGCTGCTGTCTGAGTCACGTTGGTTGAGACGCTATCACCGAGGCTATGGCGAGGACGCATCAAGAGTGAACATGGGACATCAAACTCGCTCACGACTCGCTGGACGACGCGTGCTCGGTCTCGTCGCTCTAACTGCTGTCGTGGTCGCTGCTGTGTTCGGATATCTCATCGGTATCGTCGCTGCAGGAACGATGAGCCATATCCGACTCGGTGAACTTACCCTGTTCCATCCCACTCCCGGTGGGCTGGCGCTCTACGGTGCGCTCGCCACCGCGGTTGTTCTCGGAACGCTATTTGGTTTGGTCCAGTTTGTCTCGCAGTTCGACCCGGATGCACAGTGAGCCTGTCTCGGTGGCGACGTGGTTCGACGACCGATCCGGTGTAGTACTGACCCCAAAGGGTGAGATGAGTAGACTGTGTTTTCGTCACAACGACCTGGCGTAGAACCGCCGGACGAGAAGGGTCCCCTTGGCGAGTCACGCCCATTATCCCTTTGTCATTGCGTCGACAACGTGCTAGTATGTCCGAAACTACTGATGAGGATACAGTACAGGTCTGGCTTGTCGAACGGACGTATTCCGACGACGAGCAGAATCTCATCATTCTCACATATTCGACGCCCGATGGAACACGGGATTACCGAAAAGAACGGGCCCTTACCTCCTTCACCGATGTCCGGGACACGACGGCCGCCGTCGATGTTGCTTCGACCAACCTCGGCACGGTCAACGACCCGGACACACAGGAACAGTACGCGGCAGAGGCTCAGCGGATGCGAGACAAACACGACCCGAATGACGTGATCTAACCACCTCGTCGTCAGTCGATCCTCCTGTCTTCGTCAAGAGTGCGTTCAAACCACTGCCACTCACGGGTGAACTGGTCGGTCTCTTTCAGCCCCCAGACATCGGCGTCCATGACGATCGGACCAGTTCGCATGGACTGGACCAGATTGACGAGCCACATCCCGACGCTGAGCATGATGAGATACGCCCCGAGCGTTGTGATCTGTTGCAACAGTTCGAACTGCTGGGGATATTCCGCATACCGGCGGGGCAACCCGAAGTACCCGAGGACGAGCATGGTCGTGAAGGTGACCGTCACACCGATGATGAGTAGGACGGATTGAACACGAGCCAACCGCTGATCGTACATCCGGCGGGTGAGGATCGGATACCAGTAGTAACTCGCAGCGACCATCGCCATGGCGATGATGCCCATGATGATGAAGTGGAAGTGGCCGACGACGTAGTACGTCCCCTGGAACGCCATGTCGACGGGAATCGATGCGAGGAACACGCCCGTTACGCCACCGATAATAAAGGTGCCGACGCCACCGATAACGAGAATCATTGGGGCGGTGAGTTTGATGGCTCCCTGCCACATCGTCGTCATCCAGTTGAACGTCTTGACGGCGCTCGGGATGGCGATGGCGATGGTGACCGCCATGAACGACGCCCGAATTCGAGGATCGACACCCGTAGTGAACATGTGGTGCGCCCAGACCCCGAAAGAGAGGACGCCGATGGCGAGCGTCGAGTAGACGATGAACTTGAAGCCGAACAGCTTCCGGCCCGCGAACTTCGGAAGGATGAGGCTCGTCAGCCCCGTCGCCGGTAAGAACAGGATGTACACCTCGGGGTGGCCCCAGAACCAGAACAGGTGTTGCCAGAGGATGGGGCCGCCGCCGTCCAGCGTGAAGAACGTCGTCCCGAAGTTCCGGTCCATCAGGAGCATGATGAGCGCGCTCCCGAGCAGCGGGAACGCGAAGATGATGAGGCCCGACTGGGTGAGCATCGTCCACGAGAAGATGTCGAGGGTTGCCCAGTCGATACCGTCACCCCGTTCGGTGATGATGGTGACGATGATGTTGATTGCCCCGAGCGTCGTCCCGATGCCCGAGAGGTGCAAGCCCAGCAACATCAAGTCGACCTCTGGGTTCACCTGCGCAATTGAGAGTGGTGTATACATCGTCCACGACGTTGTTGGGGGCCGTACTGCAAGGAGCGGGTCGAGCAACGACCCGAGTACTGGAGCGAGTATCTTCGCGATGAGTTCGGTGATGAGGCCCGCACGGACGAGCACGAGCGCTGGTGGGAGGAGCCAGAACGCGATGGCATTCACACGGGGGAACGCCATGTCGTCGGCGTCGATGAGGATGGGCAGGAAGTAGTTCGCGATACCCGCGAACACCGGCACCACGAAGAAGAAGATCATCGTGATGCCGTGGGTCGTGAACAGCGCGTTGTACGTCTCGTTGCCCCACACTGTTTCACTGGCGGTCAACAGCTCCGTCCGGACCATCATCGCGTCCATCCCGCCCCAGAGGGCGGCGACAGTCCCGAAGACGATGTACATGATGCCGATGTCTCTGTGGTCGACAGTGGTAAGCCAGCGAAGCCACCCGTACGGTTTGGTAGCCTCGGTCTGATACCCTGACACGTGCCCGCCATCAGTCCGCGTGCGTCCCTGACCGCCCGTCTTCCACCAGCCGATGCCAGCTAAGATGCCGACCAGCACGAGGGCCATGAGGGGTCCAAACAGGCGCATCGAATCACTAGCGAGAAGCGGACACTCGGTGCACAAGCATGGCCACGGTCACTCCTGCTGCGTTCAGACTGTGCGAATCCATCACTGTACCTCCAGAATATCCTGATAGCGGTCGCGAATCGTCACGTCACTCACTCCAGTCGCGTCGCTGATTTCGGCTTGCGTCGTCTCGGTGTTGGTCAGTCGAGCAGCAGCGTACAGTGCTGCGGCCGCCATCGAAAGTGGGCTCTTCCCACTGTGAACGTTGTGCTCGACCGCCGTCTCGATGAGGTCACGCGCCACGTATTCGACTTCATCGTCGAATCCGAGTGTCGAGTGAAATCGGTGAAGGTACGTCTCGGGGTTGGCAGGTTCAACCCCAAGGTCGAGTTCTCGCATCAGATACCGGTATGCCCGCTGAATGCGGAGCCGGTCGACCCGACTCACTGCAGTGAGTTCGTCGAGACTCCGTGGAGACTGCGTCTTTCTGGCAGCCGTATAGAGGCTAGCTGAGGCGATTCCCTCGATACAGCGCCCTGGAAGTAATCCGTTGTTGATCGCAGTCCGATAGAGTCGTGCGGCGACCTCACGGGTCGATTTGGGAAGACCGAGTGCAGATGCCATCCGGTCGATCTCGCCAAACGCCTGCTTCAGATTGCGCTCCTGTGAATCCTTCGACCGGAATCGTTCGTCCCACGTTCGAAGCCGCTCCATCTTCGCCCGTTGCTTTGGCTGAAGGGCTTTCCCGAAGGCATCCTTGTTCTGCCAGCCGATCTTGGTCGACAGCCCCCGGTCGTGGTGCAACTCGGTGAGTGGCGCTCCAACTCGCCCTTTGTTCTCCGAATCATCCATGAACTCCCGCCACTCTGGCCCGCGGTCGATGTGGTCCTCGTCAACGACGAGCCCACAATCAGTACACGCCCGCTCACCTCGGCGCTCGTCTCTTGTGAGTTGGCCGCCACACTCTGAACACACCGTCTCGTGTGTGCTATCACGACGCTCGTCACGAGTGGTGTTCGAGACACCAGTCGACGAATCGGCATCTCGGTGGGCGGCCTCTCGTCGGGAGTGGGGCTGCTGCTGGCTCATGGTCAGGTGCTAGCTCGACCTCCTCCCACCACTCAAAAGAGTCTGTGTCGGCTTCCCAATCATTGGGAACTCCCGTTTACACGGTGAAACGCGTGGCCATCGAACCGTGAGATGAGTGAGGGTTTGACAGCACTCTCCTCGCTCAAGCCCATGTCACCAAGCCATTGAGCACCGAGCCAAGACAGAGCTGACCGTTCAGGTGACGAATCCGTACACCATCAGAAACCCGAAGTAGACGAGCACAAGCGCGAGGAGTGCCTTCAGCCGAAAGAGACCGAGTGCTTCCTGTTCGGCATCGTATGCGTCTTCGAACGCCGCCCGTTCGTCGGCGGTGAGTTGCGCCTCGTGTTCCACCCCCTGATGCAGTGCCAAGCGGTCGGTCGTCGGGAAGGGTGTCTTGCAGTACTCACAGCGACACGTATTCGTCGTGTCGTCGGGCACTGCTCGCTCGGAGAGGGCATCGTCCCTGTCCACGCCTCGATAGCTCATTCAGGACCGCTTCGGCTCCCTGCAGTCAATACCTTTCGACACCAATCGCCACGCCAATTCGGCGTTGCTACGCGTTCAATAGACGGACAGCGTTCGGTATCTCTGATTCATGGACGAATAGCAGGCAATTTGCAACCTCGAATGCACGGGGACCAGACCACTGAATCCCCCACAGAGACGCGACGTGATGGACCAATGCCCTCATACAGTATCCCCCAGAGGAGTAGACGATGGCTGATGAGGACGGCACGACAGTTGTCGAAACGCTGTGGATGACTCTTGCCGAAGTTGGATTGTTCACCACGCCGGTGGCAGTCGTGACGACACTCGCCGCGTTGTTCCTCACTGTCCAGCCGCTGGCCGTGTTTCTCAGTGAGTGTAGTGGTCTTACACTCGCACTGAGTATCAGTCGCGTCAGCCGATACGACTGGGTGCTCGACTGGCCTCGACCGACAGCCCCTGTTGACCAAGCGACGTCCGTCGTCGCCTACTCTGGGGTCTGTTCGGTCGGCGTCGTTCTCGGTAGTCTCGTCTGGTCAGTAGGCGGTTGGGCACCGGCTCTGCTCGTCGGAGGGCTTGCACCGGTGTGGTTCCTGCGCCACCTCCGATTCGTCCTTCAGCTCTAGCGGGCATACGCCTGCTACGAAGAAGCCGACTGGCCTTGGATTCCTTTGGATCCTTCCGGGCGCGTCCAACGAGCATATCCTCCAGCAGTCGAAACACGGTGTATGAGCAGGTCACGAGGAGACAACAGCGACCCCCGACCACTGCGGTTGGTGTTGATGATTCTTGGCGGACTGGTCTTCCTCACACAGATGCCAGTCGTCTCCGCCCACGGATCAACGGCAACGGGTGGGATCACCCAAGTACATGCGTTGTTCGTGGGGCTCCTCGGGCTTGTCGTCCTCGTCGGGACATTGCTTGCCAAGCGAACGGGCCGTGTGTCGCCGACAACAGCCATCTATGGTGTGTTCGGCGGTATCGCTGTCATAGCCATCGGCGCAATCTTCTTCGAGGGACTCTCACCCGAACTCACCTACTCGGCGAGTTCGCTGCCCTTTCCTCGAGCGTGGTACACACCGCTGGCACTTCTCGTCGGGCTCTCGGTGACCATCGCGAGTTTTACCATCGGATGGCTCCGCTGGCCAACGCGCCCGCGATACACTTTCTTGGGGATTCTGTTGGGACTCTGGATCGCCTACCCCTACCTCATCCCTGGGCCAGCCAGTGACACACACCCGCTGGGGTACGCAATCGTGCTTGCCACCCCTGTGCTGGTCGGATACATCCTGTGGCAGGACGTCGAGATGGAGCTTCGAACAGTGTTGGGCGACCCCGTCGCTCGACGGTTTGGTCTTGGAATCGGTCTTATCCTCGGGCTGTTCTTCCTCACGATTACTGGCTACCTCTCATTTCTCCCCGAAGAAGGGGTCCCTCACGAACAGTTCGTCGTCGTTCTGCCGGCGATCTACCAGCTCGTGAGCTGGCCCGTCCTCGAGATGTACTTTCCCCACATCCCGCTGTTCATCGCCCTCTCACCGGGCGTCATCATTGTCGTCGGAACGATGAGTACGCTCATTGGGCTGAACGCGGCACTGATTGCTCGCCAGTGGCGACTCGAAGAACAGGCGGGGCTCGCACAAGGAACAGCCGGAAGTGCAGCTATCGTTGGGACGTGTACTTGTGGGTGCTGTGGTCCACTCGCAGCGAAGCTCGTCGTGCTGGCAGCAGGACCGTCGATTGCAGCCCCAGTGTACTGGATCTTCGTCGATACCGCGTCGCCGCTCAGTGCGATATTCGTGGTCGCCAGTATTGCGTTATTCACCGCCAGTCTCCTCTACTCGGTCCACACAGCACATCAACCGACCACTTCGAGTAGTTCCATACTTGCGAATTGAACGAAATGGCCAAGCGATCAGGTGTGAAGGTGACACGGAAGACCACCTCTTGAATTGAGAAGACCGTCTCACTCGTAGCGGTCACCGAGATACCTGCGAACGCTGCCCGGGCTGAATATTGATGCTCATCACCTCGAACGTCGCGGGCGCAGCGCAACCAGCGAGACTGAACATCGGCACGCTACCGAGACCGAACATGAACCGGCGGCGGGAGAGCATACGCGGCCAGAAGTGTTAGGATAGTACTGATTTTCTATTAACCAATCGATACACTCTCGACACGGGTCTAATAGCTGAGTCATTCCGGGTCGGTGTGGATGAAAGATATCGCATTGCCTGCCGGTATTGCCAGATAGTGAGCGTGAGTCTCTCACTGATGACCGACGTTCCGTATCATCGTTCCCGACCGCTCCCAGACCCACGATGCGACGAGTCGAGTGAGTACGACCATGCCGGCGAGTTCGACGAGCGTCTGTGTGACGACGACTGCCGGGACGAGTGCGTACTCCGCTGGCAGTGCGAGCGCCAACGGCAGCACCACCAGCGAGTTGCGCGTCACCGCCGTGAACACGAGTGCCCGACTCTCCTCGTCGGGAAGTCGGAGTCGCGCGGCGACGATTCGCGCGATGACGGGCATGATGACGAGAAACGCGACGTAGACAGGGACGACGACTACGATTTGCCCGAAGGACTCCTGTACGCGGGGGAGTTGCGAGGCGATGACGACGAGTAGTGTCGCGCCCATCATCGGCACCGGCAGCCAGCCCATGAGGTCCTGCCACTGCTCACCCGTTGCGGACCGGTCAGCCCAGAATTGGGTGAACCACGCCAGCGTCAGCGGCAGGGCGATGAGGAGGAGGAACGCCTCGACGAACGGCACTGGCTCGATGGCAGTGGCGATACGCTGCCCCATGAACACCCAGAGGTACACCGGCAACAACGCCAACTGCACGAGCATCAACAGCGGCGTCACGGCGGTGAGTTGCCCGACGTCGCCACCAGCGATGTCGGTAAAGGCGACGACGTAGTCGATGCAGGGTGTCAACAACACCATTAACACGCCGACGAGGACGACTGGGTCGGATGGGAGCACGCGAGTGAGCCCGAAGACGACGACCGGCACGACGAGGAAGTTCGTTCCAAGTGCGCCAACGATGAATCGCTTATTGGTGAACGACTGCCGGAGCTTGATGAACGGGACTTCGAGGAACGTTGCGTACAGTAGCACCACCAACACCGGGTTGATGAGTTGTTCAAGCAGCGAGGCAGTCCCCGGCACGACGAGTCCGAAGGCGACCGCCAGCACGACGGCGAGGGCGTAGACGATGACCTGATAGCGTTGTAACCCCGCTTTGGTCCCCATTGGCTCCGTCTACGAACGAGTACCGGAAACCATCTGCGAAGGAGGTATCTCTCCGCTCGGACCGATACACTCGCGGCACGCGTGGTTCATTCAATCGGTTCGAGATACTCAGAGCGTGACCCCTGCATTCCGGTGGGAGTTGGTGTGGTGCCACGTTGAGTCCCCGGTCGTCCGCAGATTCAACGGTTCTTCACGAGTCGGCCGATTGCTCGGGCCGCACCCGTGAGAGTCGCATCGCGTTCCCCGTCACGCCGAGACTCATCCCCATGTCACCGACGACGACTGCGAGCGCGACACTGACGAACCCCAGCGGAACGCCGAGGGCTAACACGGCTTTTATCCCGAGACTCGACCAGATGTTCTGTCGAATCACACCGTTCGCTTTGTGCGAGAGCGCGTACAGATACGGGAGTTTGCCGACGTCGTCACCCATCAGCGCGATGTCGGCGGTTTCGAGTGCGGTGTCGGTCCCTGCGGCACCCATCGCGATGCCGACGTCGGCGGTCGCCAACGCGGGAGCATCGTTGATACCGTCACCGACCATCGCAACCGACCCGTATTCGCGCTGGAGCGATTCTATCGCCTCGACTTTGTCCTCGGGAAGGAGTTCAGCCCGGTACTCGTCGACGCCGACATCCTCGGCGATGGCACGCGCCGTGCCCGTATTATCACCCGTCAGCATCACGACGTGATCGACGCCCAGCTCGTGGAGCCGTTCGACGGCCCGACGAGAGGCCGGTCGAACCTCGTCAGCGATTGCAACGAGACCGACAAGCTCCGATTCGGTCCC
>NZ_WSZK01000021.1 GCF_009791395.1 Halomarina oriensis | reverse complement strand
CCGGGGTCTCTCCGGTCGGCGTGGAGGTGTCACGCTGGAGTCGGTCACGGAGACCGGACCACAGAGAACCCCTGCAAAAACGGTAAGACGAAACGTACCATTCAGATAGACCGGTGTGAACAAATGTCAATGGACGCAGTAGTGTATCAGGGACCCAAGGAGGTCGCCGTCGAGGAAGTGGAGGAACCGGAGCTACAGCACCCGAACGACGTCGTCATCGACATCACGACGTCGTGCATCTGTGGGTCGGACCTGCACATGTACGAGGGGCGAACCGCGGCCGAACCGGGCATCGTGTTCGGTCACGAGAACATGGGTATCGTCCAGGAGGTCGGCGACGGTGTCGACACGCTCCAGGAGGGCGACCGCGTCGTCGCGCCGTTCAACGTCGCCTGTGGCTTCTGTGAGAACTGCGAGGACGGCTACACGGGGTTCTGTACCAACGTCAACCCCGGCTTCGCCGGCGGGGCGTACGGCTACGTGGCGATGGGGCCGTACAAGGGTGGACAGGCCGAGAAGCTGCGCATCCCGTACGCTGACTTCAACGCGCTGAAACTGCCCGAGGGGAACGAACACGAGGACTCGTTCGCGCTGCTCGCGGACATCTTCCCGACGGGGTGGCACGGAACCGAACTCGCGGGCCTCCAGCCCGGCGAGTCCATCGCCATCTTCGGGGCCGGACCGGTCGGGCTCATGGCCGCCTACAGCGCGAAGATCAAGGGTGCGGCCGAAATCTACACCGTCGACCGCGTCCCGAGTCGCCTCGACCTCGCGGAGGAGCACTGCGACGCGACGCCCATCAACTTCGAGGAGGGCGACCCGGTCGAGCAGATCATCGACGCCCACGGCGACGAGGTCGACCGGGGCGTCGACGCCGTCGGCTACCAGGCCATCGACCCGGACACCGACCCCGGTTCGGACGCCTACGACCCGGCGCGGGAGAACCCGGCGGTCGTCCTCAACCAGTTGATTCGGACCGTCCGGCCGACCGGCCAACTCGGGATTCCGGGGCTGTACGTCCCCTCGGACCCCGGTGCGCCCGACGAGATGGCCGCGCAGGGCCGACTCGGTATCGACTTCGGGAAACTGTTCGAGAAGGGCCAGCGCCTCGGGACGGGCCAGTGTAACGTCAAGGAGTACAACCGCGAACTCCGTGACCTCATCATCCAGGGGCGGGCGGACCCCTCGTGGGTCGTCTCCCACCGCGTCGGCCTGGACGAGGCCCCCGAGATGTACGAGAAGTTCGACAACCGCGAGGAGGGCGTGACGAAGGTGCTCCTCGAACCGTAGTCGGCGAACTCCGTCTCTCCCCGACGCGGGTCAGGTCGTGACCCACCTGTCGGGGTGGTGCTCGCGGAGGTGGTCCTGGTAGGCGCGGACCATCTCCGGGTACGACCCGGCGAGCATCCGCCAGTCACAACGGTCACAGCGGCCAGTGAGCATACTACGACCCTCGTCTGGACTGTCGTGTGCTATCGGACTACAGACGTACCCCCCACGGGCTACACTCGTAGCGTGGCGTGTCCGGCCCGCCGTTCGCCGGGCACACAACCGTTAACAGCGAACACGGCGAAGAGAGGGCGATGTGCCTCTACTGTACGATGAACGAGGGCTGGTCGGCGCTCCTCCAGTACGACGACGTCTACCAGGAGGCGATGGGCGGGACGAGCGAGTCGACGTACGGCTTCCACGAGTCCTACGACGACATCCGCGAGCAGGTCGGGCCGTAGCCGCGGGTCGAGGCAGTACCCCGACCCGGTAGCTCACCCCAGCACCGTCTCGCGGGGGAACGGGTCGTCCTCGGCGTCGGGTGGGGTCGCTCGCTCCTCGTCGGTGGCGAGACAGTCGTCGAGGGCGGCGACGAGGGCCTCGCGGTCGAGGGTCCGGCCGATGAAGACGAGTCGCGTCGCGGGGTCGTCCTCGCCCCACTCGCCGATGGGGCCGACGCGAACCGACGGTCCGGCCTGGCTGTAGCCGACGACGGTGTCGGGGCGACTCGTCAGCCAGCAAAAACCCTTCGCGCGGACGACGCTCCCGTCCCACTCGTCGAGCCACGTGTCGAAGCGGGCGGGGTCGAACGGCCGCTCGCGCCGGTAGACCGTCGACTCGATACCGTGGGCGGCGGCGGCCGACTGCTCGCCGTGGTCGTGGCCGTGACCGTCGCCGTCGGCCCCGTCCGTCTCCGCCTCGCCCGCGAGTTCGCGCTTCCAGCCCTGCTCGCGGCTGGCCGCCTCGAAGTCGAAGCGGCCGGTGTCGAGCACCGCCTCGGGAGGCACGTCGGACTCGACGGTCCGGTAGCGGGCGGCCCGTGGCTGGAGGCGACCGATCACCGCCGCCATCTCGTCGAGGACGTCGTCGGGGACGAGGTCACACTTGTTGAGCAGCAGGACGTCACAGAACTCGATGCCGTCGACGAGCACGTCCGCGAGCGGGCGCGTCGGGTCGTGACTCTCGGGCAGGGACTCGCCGGCGTCGAACTCCTTCCAGAAGCCGTAGGCGTCGACGACGCTCACCATCGTATCGAGGCGGTAGCCGTCCGGTGGGTCCCGTTCGCCGTCGCCCACGGTGAGCGTCCGGGCGATGGGCACCGGTTCGGAGATGCCCGACGCCTCGACGACCAGCGCGTCGAACTCGCGTTCCGCGGCGAGACGCTCCAGCGACGTCAACAGGTCGCCCTGGAGCCGACAGCAGATACAGCCGTTCGAGAGGTCGACGATGCCGTCGTCGGTCCGTTCGACGAGTTCGGCGTCGACGTTGACCTCACCCATGTCGTTGACGACGACGGCGACGTCGCGGCCGCCGGGGTCCCGGAGCAGGCGGTTGACGAGCGTCGTCTTCCCCGCGCCGAGGACGCCGGTGACGACGGTCACGGGGACGACGCCTCCGTGCGTGGCACTCATACCCACAGCGTTGGCGACCGAGGCGTATCAACCCGACGACGGGAGCACGGGAGCGTGTGGCACGACGAGCGTGACGTGATTCGTGGTTCGAGACGGGACATATCGCCTCTGCCGGGAGGTCGCTTTTGTGATAGGCCGTCGCATGGTATCGTAGATGGAGAAGACGACAGACGGCGGCACGGTTTCGACACTCAGGGTGCCCCTCGATTCGGCACTCCGAGGGGCCGCACGCGACGTCGACGAGGGAGTCGTCGTCACCGCGGTCGGCCCGACCGGCGTCGAACGGAGTGGACCGCTAGTGACGGCGACCGTCGACGGTCGGACCGCGTTCTTCACCGACCCCGACCGCGAGACGGTCCGCGGACTCGCCGAATCGCTCGCCGACGAGGAACTGCCGACCGACGGCGCGGACGGTGTCGTCGGCCACGACATCGGCGTCGGGACGCTACCGACCCCCGACGGAGGACCGCTGTCGGTCGGGACGCGGCGCGTCCTCGGTCCGTGTGGCTGGGTCGCTCCCGACGACCTCGACGCCCTCGGCGGCCCGACCCGCGGTGACCCGCGCCAGGAGGTCCGCGAGGCGGGCCTGCTCGGGCGAGGCCGTGGTGACGGTGCCCCGGACCGGCCGGTCGTCGACGAGTGGGACCGAGCGAACGACGCCGACGGCGACAGCGTGGTCGTCGTCAACGCCAACGAGGCCGACTACCGCGCCGAGGGCGACCGCCTGTTGCTCGAGAGCGCACCGCTGACGGTGCTCGACGGGGCGCTGCTCGTCGCCCGTGCCGTCGAGGCGACGGACGTCGTGGTCTACCTCAACGAGGACGACGCTACCGCCCGACAGCGCGTCGAGGACGCCATCGCAGCGCTCGGCGAGCACGACGGACGTGACGACGTGGTCCCGGAGGTCGTCGCCGGCCCCGACCAGTACACGGCCGGCGAGATGACGATGGCGCTGGAGGCGATGGAGGGCGCGGACCGCATCGAGGCACGTCTCCGCCCGCCGTACCCGAGCGAACACGGCCTCTACGGGCGACCGACCGTCATCCACACGCCTCGGACGCTCGCACAGGTCCGCTCGCTCGTCCGCGACGCCGAGGCGTTCGGGTCACGCTCGGAGAGCGACGACCCCGGGACGCGCCTCGTCAGTGTCGCCGGCGACGTGGCTCACCGCGTGACCGTCGAACTGCCGACCGGCGCGTCGCTGTCGCGGGCCCGCGAGGCGATGGACGTCGAGGGCCGGTTCAAGATGGCCTGCGTCGGCGGCCAGTTCGGTGGTCTCACCCGGTCGCTGGACGTTCCGGCGAGCGCCCCCGCGCTGGCGGCGGCCGACCTCGGCACGAACGGCGTCGTCGAACTGTTCGACACCGGGCAGTGTGCCGTCGAGACCGCCGGGAGTCGCGCCCGGTTCGCCCGCGACGAGAACTGTGGTCGCTGTGTCCCCTGCCGCGAGGGGTCGAAACAGCTCCTCGACCTGCTGCGTGACGTCTACGACGGCAGCTACGAGGCCGACATGCTCCGGGAGTTGACCCGGACGATGGCGACGACGAGTACCTGTGCGTTCGGGTCGGAGGCGACCCGACCCGTCACGACCGCGATGGACGACTTCGAGACCGAGTTCCGTGCCCACGCCGAGGGACGCTGTCCGAGCGGGGCCTGTGACATCTAACATGAGCACCGAACAACGAGACACCACGACCGAACCGACACCACTGCCACGGGTCCCGACCGTCGACGACCCGACCCACGAGACGCCGCTGACCGAGGACTTCGAACCCGGCACGGCCAACGACCCGCACGTCCGGGCGAGCGACGAGGTGACCGTCACCGTCGACGGCCACTCGGTCGCCGTCCCCGAGGGCCGGACGCTGATGGACGTCATCGACGACCTGGCGACCGAAGAAGACGTCCCCGCGCTCTGTTACTACGACCGCGGGACCGAACAGGCCGAGGAGATCGGCCCGCGCTCGGAGTGTCGCACCTGCATGGTCGACACCGAGGAACACGGGACCGTCCCCGCCTGCTCCCACCCCGTCGAGGAGGGCCTGACCGTCCACACCGACGGCGCGGACGCCACGGAAGCGCGGGACGTCAACCTCGACCTCGTCCTGTCGAACCACAACCTCAGATGTACGACGTGCAACGCCAACGGCGACTGTGAGTTGCAGGAGGCCTCCATCGAACAGGACGTCTGGGAGCCACGCTACGGCGTCTTCGACGAGCGTTCGGAGTACGAACCGCTCGACGACACCTCCTCGTTCATCCAGATCGACCGCAACAAGTGCATCCTCTGTAACCGCTGTGTCGAGGCGTGTAACGACGTGCAGGTCTCCGGCGTGTTGCGCATCGAGAACCACGAGGGCGAACCGCGCATCGCGTTCCAGAACGGCGCGGAGACGATGGAGTCGTCGACGTGTGTCTCCTGTGGCCACTGTTCGACGGTCTGTCCGACCGGCGCGCTCACCGAGACGCACATGGGCGGCGTGGCGACGCTGCCGATTCCGGGGTTCAACCAGAAGAACTCCATCGGGAAGAGCTACGACCACGAACCCGCCGAGACCACCTCCGAGACCGTCGCCGCGAACCGCGGGCACGGGGTACCGGGTGTCGACGATATCGACCCCGGCGAGAAGCAGGGCGTCGCGCGCTACATGGCGAAGGCCCGTCAGAAGGCCGACGTCTCCGTGAAGGGCCTCGGGAAGAAGGCGTGGCAGCAGGTCGAACACGTCACCGAGGACCTCGCGGCGAGTACGATGCCCGAGGGCGTGCTGTTCGGCATCGCCGACACCTGGTCTGACGTCCAGTGGTCCCGCGTGGACAAGACCGAGACGACCTGTGGCTACTGTGCCGTCGGCTGTCGGTTCGACGTCTACACGAAAGACGACGACTTCCTGGCCGTCCAGCCGACCGAGGCCGAGAACGCCCCGGCCAACGACTTCTCGACGTGCGTGAAGGGGAAGTTCGGCTACGAGTTCGTCGACGACGAGGCCCGCCTGGAGAAGCCGCTGGTACGTATCAGCGACGAGCGGCCGCTCCCGGCCGGCCAGAAGGAATCCGAGGAGTACCCCGGCTTCCGCGAGGTGTCGTGGGACGAGGCGCTCGACGTCGTGGCGGAGGGGTTCCAGGACATCCGTTCCGAGACCGGCCCCGACGCGCTGGCGTGTTTCGCCTCCTCGAAGGGGACCAACGAGGAGGCCTACCTCGTCCAGAAGTTCGCGCGGAGCGTCCTGGGGACGAAGAACATCGACAACTGCGCGCGGCTCTGTCACTCCTCGACGGTGGCGGCGCTCCAACAGACCGTCGGCTACGGCGCGATGACCAACCGCATCAACGAGGACGTCGCCGAGGCCGACGCCTACCTCATCACCGGGTCGAACACCACCGAGTCCCACCCGGTGCTCTCGACGCGCATCAAGCAGAACCTGCGTGACGGTGCGGAAGCGTACGTCTTCGACCCGCGGAAGGTCGAAATCGCCGAACACGCCACCCAGTACGCTCGGACGAGACCGGGCTACGACGTCGCCTGGTTGAACGGCCTGACGCGATACATCATCGAGCACGACCTGCACGACCGGTCGTTCATCGAGGAGCGCACCAAGAACTTCGAGGAGTTGAGGGAGAAGGTCGACCCGTTCACCCCCGAGGAGGTCGAACGGCTGGCGGGCGTCCCGCCCGAGGAACTCGAAACCGCCGCGCGGGGCATCGCGGAGGCCGACAAGGTGGTGTTCGGCTGGGCGATGGGGATGACCCAGCACGCCCACGGGACGCAGAACTGCCTGGCGCTGGCGAACCTCGCGCTCGTGACCGGCAACGTCGGCAAGCAGGGTGCGGGCCTCTCGCCGTTCCGCGGCCAGAACAACGTCCAGGGCGGCGGCGGCGACATGGGGACGCTCCCGACGAGCCTCCCGGGCTATCAGGACCTCACCGACCCCGAGGTGCTCGACAAGTTCGAAGACGAGTGGGGTGTCCGCCCACCGGACGAGGAGGGTCTGAAGGTGCCCGAGACGTTCGAGGAGGCCGGAAAAGGCAACATCGAGGGGATGTACGTCGTCGGCGAGAACCCGGCGCTGTCGGAACCGGACATCGACCACGCCACCGAGTCCCTGGAGGCGCTCGACTTCCTCGTCGTCCAGGACATCTTCATGACCGAGACGGCGGAGTTCGCCGACGTCGTCCTGCCCGCCGCCACCTTCCCCGAGAAGGACGGCACGTTCACCAACACCGAACGACGCGTCCAGCGCGTCCGCAAGGCGATGGACGCCCCCGGCGAGGCCCGCACCGACATGGATATCCTCTGTGACCTCGCGGGCCGGTTCGACCACGACTGGGACTACGACTCCTCGTCGGACGTGATGGACGAGATCACGCGGCTCGTCCCCATCTACGGCGGGATGCAACACGAGCGCTTGGACGAGAAAGGCGGTATCCAGTGGCCCTGCTGGGACGACGAACACGAAGGGACCGACTTCCTCTACGAGGAGGAGTTCAACTTCGACGACGGCCTCGCACGGTTCGTCCCCGCCGACATGGGCAAGCCCGGTGAACTCCCCGACGAGGAGTTCCCGCTGACGATGACCAGCGGGCGCGTGCTCTACCACTGGCACACGGGGACGCTCACCCGTCGCGTCGAGGGACTGATGCACCACGTCGGCGAGAGCTTCGTCGAACTCAACCCGACCACGGCGGAGACACTCGGCGTGAGCGACGGCGAGTACGTCCGCGTCACCTCGAAGCGTGGCGACATCGTCGTGAAGGCGGAGGTGACCGACCGGGTCGGCGAGGGCGTCGTCTTCGTGCCGATGCACTTCGCGGCGGGGGCGGTCAACAAACTCACCCAAGAGCACTTCGACCCACAGAGCGGCATCCCCGAGTACAAGGTGGCGAGCGTCCGCGTCGACGCGCTCGGCACCGACCCCGACGAGGAGCCGTTCGACTCGACGGCCGTCGCGGACGACGACTGAGTCACGCCGCGACACCCCCGCGGCGATGGGAGTTCCGTCACCGGCCGAACGACGCCGTTCGCGTCTACGGTTCGCGTCACACGGGTAGTACGATTCGCCGAGAAGTACTACGAAAGCAACGAACCACCCGACGGGACGGGGTCGTTCCGTAAACAGTCAGTTTCCGAAATCAAAGACACGCGACAATACTCATGTGGCTGGCCGACGTCGGTAGCTGTAGCTCGTAAGACAACAGCGCAGAGAAAGGGGTCCGTGGTGGTACACGCCCACTTCTCTCCCAGTCGACATAAGCGTTGGCACGAGTGGCGACGCTGTCGGCGGGCGGACGGCCGCAGACCGGCGCACAGGCGGCCTGCGAGTCACGACCATGCCAACCGACAACGGAGCCTGTGACTGGGAGTCGACCGTCGTCGTCGTCCACGAGTGGGGCGGCGACCGGTCGCTGGAGCGTTCGATAGCCATCGGAATCGTCGACCTCTGTTCGACGACGCGACCACCGCGGCCCACGCCCGGCGAGTCGGAGCGAGTCGCCACCATCGACGAGGTGTTCTCCGGGAGCCACCTCCTCGGCGGCGAACTCACCGTCGAGTACGCCGGCTACGACGTCGCCGTCAAGCACAACGGCGTCGTGCGAATCGAGGGCCCGACGGTCGAGGAGTGAGGAGGCTTTTGCGACACGCGGTCGAAGACCGGCCATGCTCACCGCCGTCGTCGTCGCGGGCGGGCGCTCGACGCGGTTCGGCGAGGCGGACAAGGCCGTCGCCGGCCTCGCGGGCGTCCCGATGGTCCGCCGGGTCGCCGACCGACTGGTCGAGGCCGTCGACGCAGTGATCGTCAACTGCCGGGGCGACCAGCGCGACGCCATCGCGGACGCTCTCGCGGACTACCCGCTCCCCGTCGCGTTCGCCGTCGACCCGGCCCCCGACGAGGGGCCGATGGCCGGCATCCGAACCGGCCTCCGCGCCGTCGAGACCGAGTACGCGTTCGTCTGTGCCTGTGACATGCCGTTCCTCGACCATCGGGTCGTCGACCTGCTCGCCGAGCGAGCGCGGGGCCACGACGCCGCCGTCCCGAAACTCGACGACGGCTGGTACCAGACGACTCACACCGTCTACCGGGCCGAGACGATGGCCGACGCCTGCGACCGGGCGCTGGCGCGTGACGACCACAAGATACTCGCGCCGCTCGAAGACCTGGACTGGGTCGTCGTCGACGAGGAGTCGGTTCGTGCTCGCGGGTCGGTCGAGACGTTCGAGAACCTGAACACCCGCGAGGAGTTCGAGCAGGCGGCCGAACACTTCGCGGAGTGAGTCGACCGTGGCGTAGCTTTATCGACAGGTCACGTGGACGTGGCCCATGCCCGACGATGCCCGCGACGACCCTCCCCTCGACACCGTCCGCGAGGTGGCGAGACGAGTGCTCGACGGTCCCCTCCGAGGCGTCACACGCATCGAGAAGGGCGTCAACGCGCTCTACCGACTCGACGGTGAAGCCGAGACGGCCGTCCTGAAGACACCGCTGTACGCCACCGAAGCCGCGTTCCTCGCCGAACCCGCCGTTCTGGAGCGTATCGGTCGGGGGACGCCGGTTCCCGTTCCCGAGGTGCTGGCCACCCTCCCGGCCGACGACGGACCGCTCGACACGCCGTCGTACGTGATGGCGTTCGTCGAGGGTCGGGACGTCGACCACGTCCCGACGCTCTCGCCGGCGACACGCGACCGACTCGTCCGGGAGGCGGCGACACATCTCGCGGCGATACACGACCTCGGGACCCCCGACCGCTACGGCCAGTTGACGGTCGAAGACGGGCAACTCGTCGTCGCTCCCGCGTTCGACTCGTGGTGTGCGCAGTTCGACGCGATGGCCGAGGACGTGACCGCCGCGCTCGGTGGCGACGGCCCGCTCACCGACGCCGAACCACGATTCGCCGACCTCGCAAGCGAGGTCCGGGCGGCGCTGGTGGACGCCTCCGCGGTCCCCGAATCACCCGCCCCGTCGCTCGTGGTTCGGGACTACCGCCTCGCCAACCTCGTGCTCGGTGGCGAGGACGCCGACCCGCTCGTCCGGGGCGTCCTCGACACGAGCGGCCTCGTCGGCGACGCGCTGCTCGACGTCGCCAAGGCCGAGGCAGCGCTCGTCGATCTCCCGCTGGGGGGGACCGACGAGGCCGCGACGCTCCGCGAGACGCTCAGAGCGACGTACGCCGAGCGACGCGGGTGCGACCCGGACGACCTCTTCGACCAGCGCTACCCGTGCTATCGACTCTATGCGAGGGCGTATCGACTGAAGGCGTTCGACTACGCGATGCAGTTCACACGGGAGACCGACGCCGACGCGGTGGCCGAGCGGTCCCGACGGTTCGTCGCCGACCGTCTCGCGGCGGTTCGAGCGACGGGGTAGCGGCCGACCGGAGTCAGACCGTCTCGACCAGCCGTCCCTCTCGCAGGCACGTCGACGCGACGTAGGGGACCGAACAGCGGTCGTGGACGGCGTCGGCGACGTCGCGGGCCACGGCCGCCCACTCCTCGTCGTCGACCTTGTTGAGCGTCGGAACGACCCGTGCGTTCGGTGGGATGTCCTTCCGCCCGCCGCGTTCGCTGGCGAGGACACGGGCGACGTGAATCGGTTCGACGGTGTCGCCGACCGCGAGGTCCGCGAGGTCCGCGACCAGTTCGGGACGGTGGACGTGCTCTTCGGTCAGTGGCTTCCCGACGACCTGCACGCTCGCCAGCGCGACGACGGAGGTCGTGCTCGACGGCAGTTGCGGTTCGTGCTCGTCAGGCGCTTTGAACTCGCGGTTGCGTGCGCCGTCGGCCTTCACCAGAACGGGGTCGTCCACGTTCGCCGCGATGGCGTCGACCGTCTCGTTCTCGTAGCCGGCGTAACGCGGGTCGTCGGGCGCGGCCCGTTCGGGGACCAACCCGAGCGGTCGGTCGTCGTGTTCGTCGAGTGCCGCGACGGGGTCGGGGGTGACGGCGACGGCCATCTTGTCGTCGAAAATCGGGATACGGACGCTCGCGGTGACGATCGCCGGGAGACGGTCGGCGAGCGTCCACAGCGTCGTCTTCTTCCCGCCCGCACCGACGACGCTCACGACGGGCGTCCGGTCGTCCTCGCGGGTCGCACCGAGCGCTTCGGAGAGGTCCATACCGTACCTGCTCGGGGCACCGTGGAGAGTGTTGTGTCGGGGCATCGAAGACGGAATACGACGCAAGCAACGACTACACCGCTGGGACTCCAGAGTACTACACAGTGACAGACGATAGCGACCGGGGGGCTGGCCGGCGCTCCGGCGACCCGTCGAACGAACGGCTGGTGGACAGGCAGGCGAGCAGGGAGTCGAACGCCCGGACCTACCCGCGCTACCTCCCGATGGCCGTCGACCACGCGGAGGGTGTCGAACTCGTCGACGTCGAGGGGAACCGCTACTACGACTGTCTGGCGGGGGCGGGGTCCATCCCGCTTGGACACAACCACCCGGTCGTCGTCGACGCGATTCGAGCGGTGCTCGACGACGGCCGGCCGACCCACACGCTGGACCTGACGACGCCCGTCCGTGACGCGTTCCTCGACACCGTGCTGGCGACGCTCCCCGAGGAGTTCGCCGAGAACGCCCGCGTCCAGTTCTGTAGCCCGGCCGGCACCGACGCGGTCGAAGCCGCTCTCAAACTCATGCAGACGTCGACGGGCAACCGCGACGTGCTGGCGTTCCGCGGCGCGTACCACGGCATGACGGCCGGGTCGCTCGCGCTGATGGGCGACACCGCTCCCCGCGAACACGTCGAGGTGCCCGGCAACGTCCACCACCTCCCGTACCCGTACGACTACCGCCCGCCACTGGGCATCGGCGGGGAGGCCGAACACGAGGCGCTCGCCGCACAGACCGAGTCGCTGCTCTCGGACCCGCTGTCGGGCGTCGAGGACCCCGCGGCGATGGTGCTCGAACCGATGCAGGGCGAGGGCGGGTCCATCCCGTCGCCCGACGGCTGGCTCCGCGAGATGCGCCGTATCACCCGCGAACACGACGTGCCGCTCGTCCTCGACGAGATACAGTCGGGCGTCGGCCGGACGGGCACGATGTACGCCTTCGAGCACGCCGACGTCGTCCCCGACGCCGTCCTGCTCTCGAAGGCCGTCGGCGGCGGCGTCCCCCTCTCCATCCTCGTCTACCACGAACGCTACGACGAGTGGGCCGCCGGTGCGCACGTCGGTACCTTCCGCGGCCACCAACTCGGGATGGCCGCCGGCCGCGCCGCCCTGGAGTACATCGTCGAAGAGGACCTGCCGGCCCACGCTGCCGACGTCGGCGAGCGCCTGCTCGACCACCTGCGGGAGAGCGCGAGCGGTCGCCCCGAACTCGCGGACGTTCGCGGCCGCGGACTGATGCTCGGCGTCGAACTGGTCGACACCGACGCCGGGGCCGACGCGACGGGGGCACACCCGCCCGATTCGGACCTCGCCGTCGCCGTCCAGCGCGAGTGCTTCGAGCGCGGCCTCGTCGTCGAACGCGGCGGGCGCGAAGGAGCGACCGTCCGGTTCCTGCCGCCGCTGGTCGTCACGAGCGAGGAGGTTGACGACATCGCCGAGCGGTTCGAGGCCGGCGTGGCGGCCGCACTCGACGGCTGAGCGGACGCCCAGGACACACCGTGGACGGGCCACGGAGACGACGCCGGCCGGACGACTAAGCGGGCGGCGCGAGTACCACGGTTCATGGGCGACATCTACGGCGCGTTCGACGACGAGACGGTCATCGTGACCGGCGGGAGTGCCGGTATCGGACGAGCGGTCGCACGAGGGTTCGGCGAGGCGGGCGCGACGGTGGTCGTCGCGGACGTCCGCGAGGCCCCGAAGGTCGAGGAGGAGACCACACCGACCCACGAGGTGATACGAGAGGCCGGCGGCGAGGCGGAGTACGTCGAGACGGACGTGAGCGATCCCGACCAGATTCGGTCGGTCGTCAAGGCCGCCCGCGCGTTCGGCGGCGTCGACGTGATGGTCAACAACGCGGGCGTCCACGTCAACGAACCGTTCCGGGAGGTGACCCTCGAGCAGTTCGAGCGAGTCAACGCCGTCAACACACGGGGTGTCTTCTTCGGGACGCAGGCGGCGGCCAACGACATGATCGAACGCGACGAACCGGGAGCCATCGTCAACACCGCCTCCACCACCTCTCGCAAACCCGAGTGGGGCCACTCCCACTACGCCGCGACGAAGGGCGCGATTCGGATGATCACCCGAAGCGCGGCGTTCGAGTTGGCACAGTACGGCGTCCGGGTCAACGCCGTCGCCCCCGGCCCCATCGCCACCGAGATAACGGAGGGCTGGTCCGAGCGGGCCGAACAGTCCGTCGGCGGTGGGGACGCAGACGACGAGCGAGTCGGACCGCCGACACGGGCGGGTCGCCCCGAGGACCTCGCGGGGGCGTACCTCTACCTGGCGAGCGACCAGGCCGACTACGTGACCGGGACGAACCTGTGGGTCGACGGCGGGTCACAGCTCTCCTGAACGAGACGAACGCGACAGGACGGCACCGTCGCTGGGCGGTCGTGAGAACGGAGAGAACTGAATCGGCCTCGTGGCCGAGTTACTTGCCGCGGTTGTCGTTCGCGCCGATGGACGGGCGGACCTTCTCCGCGCCCGTACCGCGGTTGTTGAGGCCGCGCCCCTTCTGGCCGGCGGCGGTCTTGCCGCGGAACGCGCGACCCTTCTGGGAGTCGGCGCAGATCCAGTTGAGGTCGTCGTCGTTCTGGATGGCGGGGTGGTTGGGGTCGAGGAGGATCACCTCGAACCACTTCTGCGAACCGTCTTCGCCGACCCAGTAGCTGTTGAGGACACGCAGGTTCCGGTAGCGGCGCTGGGAGCGCTCCTCCGCGATGCGCTGGAGGTTCTTGTTCCGGGTGATCTTGTTGACGCCTTGGCGCTTCGAGCGGCGGCCCGCCTTGAAGCGCTGTTTGCGGGCACCGCCCTTGCGGACGGAGACGCGGGCGACGACGACGCCCTGTTTCGCCTTGTAGCCCAGTTCGCGGGCGCGGTCGAGGCGGGTCGGGCGCTCGACGCGCTCGATGGCCCCCTGTCGTCGCCACTCCTGCTGTCGCTGCCACTGTAGCTCTGCGAGTTTCCCCTCCTTCGGGGACTCCCAGGCCTCCTTGATGTGAGCGTAGAAGCTTCGTGCCATGTGTGTTCACCGACGGGCGTTGGCGGTTCAGCCAGGACGCGACTCCGACGGAGCCACGCGGGCCACATTCCGGCCTGCCGTAGCAGGTGCCCGCTGGTGCCCGTCCGTCCAGCGAGTTGCCGGGACTACCTTCGTTGCCTACTTGAGGGCTTCGAAGCCCGCCGAAAGGCGGTGTGTCGGGTGTCAGAACACGACGCGTTCGAGCAGTCGCCGGACCAGCCCCGGCCGCCCGGACTCGTGGGGGTAGACCGTCAGTTCGGTACACGCCGGCGGCGTGTTCGGGTCGCGGTCGAACAGCGCCCCCCGGAGGCGGTGGTCGGCCCCGCGACGGACGACGAGGTCCGGGGCCGGCGGGAGGCCACCGTCGGTCCGGTAGGACGCGGGGGCGACGGGCGCGGAACAGAGCGCCGCCAGTTCCCGCTGGTAGTCGGCCAGCGTCCGCTCGGCACGTTCGGGCGGGTCGGCCGACGCGCCGAACCGGAAGGCGACCTGTCCACCGGCGGCGCTGGCGAGTCTGTCGGCGACGGCCACCGTCCCGGGGTCGAACGGGCCGTCGTCGCTCTCGAGGACGACCGTTCGTGGCGCGTCGTAGCCCCGGTTCTCGACGAGTACCACGTCACAGGGCGCGTGCCGGACGACCCAGTCGATGGGGTCGCCGACGACCCGCGAGCGCAGACGGAGGCGCTCGTGTTCGGCGACGATGGTGTCGACGCCGCGGTCGGCGGCGTGGTTGACGACGGCGTGTTTCGTGTCGTGACTGACGACTTCACCCGTCTCGACGGGCACGTCGAGGTCGGCCGCCAGCGCGGCGAGTCGCTCCTCGAAGGCGACGTCGGCGGGCGACTGTGCCGTCGCCGTCCCGTCGAGTGGGGCCTGGTCGGGCACCTCCTCGAAGCGGACGACCTCGACGCGGCCGTCACGGTCGCGCACGAGGTCGGCGGCCAGGCGGACGAGCGCCGCCTCGCGGTCCGGGGCCGACTCGCGGGTGAGTGCGACGAGTACCTCGGTGGCGTCCTCGTCCGCGACGACGTCGGCCGTCGCCGCGAGGACGTCCCGACCCACCCGTCGGCGGACGATGTCGGTCGCCGCCCCCTCGCGGTGGACGCGGCGGCGGGCGTAGCCGTAGTACCACGCCACACTGCCGAGGACGATGACGAGCGCCCCGACGATGGGAACCGTCCCCATCTGCGTGAGCAGGGCGAGGCCGCTGAGAGCGCCGAACACCTGCATCCAGGGGTAGAGCGGACTGTGGAACGTCGGTTCGTAGTCGGCGCTCCCCTCGCGGAAAGCGACGACGGCCGCGTTGACGAGCACGAAGACGAGAATCTGGAACGCGCTCGCGAGTTTCGCGATGTCGAGGACGGGGACGAACGCGATGAGCGCGAGCATCACCGCGCCGGTGAGCGTGATGGCCCGCGTCGGCGTCCCGAACCGGTCGTGGATGTGGCTGAACGACGGCGGCGCGAGACGGTCCCGGCTCATCGCAAGCGGGTAGCGCGACGACGAGAGGATGCCGGCGTTGGCCGTGCTGACCAGCGCGAGCATCGCCGCGCCGACGACAGCCCACAGGCCGAACGTCCCGAGGGTCACGTCGGCGGCGTCGGCGACCGGCGTGTCCGACCCCGCGACCACCCCGGCGTCGGTGACGCCGACGATGATGGCGACGATGCCGACGTACAGCAGCGTCGTGAACACCAGCGAGCCGAGGATGCCCAGCGGGATGTTCCGGCCGGGGTCCTCGACCTCCTCGGCGACGCTCGCCACCTTCGTCACGCCCGCGTAGGAGACGAAGACGAGACCCGTCGCCGCCAGCAGGCCGCCCCAGCCGTCGGTGAGGAACGGCTGGAAGTTGGCCTGCTCGACGCTGCCGGCGCTGCCGACGACGAACCACGACAGCGCGGCGAGCATGAGGACGACGATGACGACCTGGAGCCGGCCGGTCTGTTTCGCCCCGAGCAGGTTGACGACGACGAGCAGGGCCGCCAGCGCGAGTGCGACCTCCCGGACGGGCAGGTCGAACAGCAACACGAGGTAGGGGACGCCGCCGACGAGCGCCAGCGCGCTCTTGAACGACAGCGAGAACCACGTCCCGATGCCGGCGATGGTGCCGAGCAACGGCCCCATCCCGCGTTCGATGAAGATGTACGTCCCACCGGCTTCGGGCATGGCCGTCGCCATCTCGGACTTCGAGAGGGCGGCCGGGACGACGAGCAGGCCCGCCAGCAGGTACGCGACGACGACGGCGGGGCCGGCGACGCTCAGCGCCAGCGCCGGCAGGATGAAGATACCGCTCCCGATCATCGCGCCGATGCTGATGGCGAACACCGCGCCGAGGCCGAGGTCGCGTTCGAGCGTCTTCCCGGTCATCGAAGGCGACCCGCGAGCGCGTCCTCGACGTTGCTCGTCACACAGACCGTCTCGTAGTCCAGTGGCCGGAACGTCTCGACGTGGTCGGGGTCGTTGACCCGGACGAGGACCGTCTCCACGTCGAAGCACGTACGAGCGAGTTGGGCGACGAGCAGGTTCGACCCGTCGCTCGTCGTCGCGGCGACGACGGCGTCGGCCTCGGAGAGCCCTGCTCGTTCCAGCACGACGGAGTCGGTCGGGTCGCCCTCGACGACGGGCACGCCGGCGGCCATCGCCTCGGTGACGACGTCGGGCGTGTCGTCGACGAGACACGCGTGGGCACCGTCGGTGCGGAGTCGGTCGACCAGCGCACGGCCGACCCGTCCGCCACCGACGACGTGGATGGTTCGAGCGTTCTCCGGGCGACCGGCCGGGACGGAGGCCCGGCGCGAGGTCGGGGGTGGTGTCGATGTCGTCATCTTCGGATACCCCCCATTCGAGACGGAAACATAAGAACTAGCTCATTCTATTCTCGATTCCGCAAAATATGCAGCAATAATTGCTAATCTGTCCTTTCGAACCCGTGGTACGGGTTCGCGAAGTCGTTGCGGATGAGGTCCTCGTCGACGATCTCGAAACCGAGGTCGTTGAGTTCCCGACCGATTCGGCTCAGGTCGTCGCCGTCGGTGCCGACGACGCCGATGTGGACGTTCTCGGCTCCCGTCATCACCTCCCGGACCGAGACGACGCCCTCGATGTCGAGGGCGTCGCGTGCGAGTTCCTCACGCTGGGGAATCGGAGCGGTACAGACGATGAGGGTGTACAACTGGTAGCCGGCGCGTTCGTAGTCCACGTCCGCGTGGTAGCCGCGGACGATCCCCGTCTCTTCGAGGCGAGCGATACGGTTCCGGACGGTGCTCGCGGAGACACCGACGTCTTCGGCGATGGTCGACGACGAGGTGTGGCGGGCGTCCGCCTGGAGCGCGTGGATGATGGCTCGGTCGATGCTGTCGAGGTCCACATCGGGCATACAGGGAGACCACACCCCACCGGCCGAAATACCCCCCGGTCGAAACGAGACGACGAGCGAACGGTGGAGGGCAGAACGCGGGCCGGGCGGGTTACGGCGACGGTGACTGGTGGGTGGCGTCGACCGCCGCGAAGCCACGGTCGAGATCCGCGAGGAGGTCCTCGACGTGCTCGATGCCCACCGAGACGCGAATCAGGGTGTCGGTGATGCCGACGGCTTCGCGTTCCTCGCGGGGGATGGGTTCGTGGGTCATCGCGGCGGGACACTCGATGAGGCTCTCGACGCCGCCGAGGCTCACCGCGAGCGTGAACTGTTCCAGATTCCCGAGGAACGCCACCACGTCGTCGATGTCGCCGTCGAGTTCGAACGAGAGGACGCCGCCGAAGCCGGTCTGCTGCTCGCGGGCGAGGTCGTACTGCGGGTGGGATTCGAGACCGGGGTAGAGGACGCGGGAGACCTGCTCGTGGTCCTCCAGGTACTCGGCGATACGCCGGGCGTTGGCCTCGTGCTGACGCATCCGCACGGGCAGGGTCTTCGTCCCGCGCAGGAGGAGGTAGCTGTCGAAGGGGGCGAGCATGTTGCCGAGGGCGACCTGCTGGAGGAACCCCAGGGATTCGGCCAGTTCGTCGCAGTCGGTGACGAGCGCCCCGCCGACGCTGTCGGAGTGGCCGTTAAGATACTTCGTCGTCGAGTGGGCGACGAGGTCCGCGCCCAGCGCGAGCGGTCGCTGACAGAGCGGACTCATGAACGTGTTGTCGACGCCGAGCAACGCACCGTGCTCGTGGGCGACCGAGGCGATGGCACCGATATCACAGAGCTTCATCAGTGGGTTCGTCGGCGTCTCCATCCAGACGAGCCGGGTGTCCTCGCGGATGGCCGCTTCGACGTTCCCGGTGTCGGTGGCGTCGACGAACGACACCTCGACGTTCAGGCGCTTCACGAACAGTTCTTCGAGCATCCGGCGCGTGCCGGCGTAGAGGTCGTCGAAGGCGACGACGTGGTCGCCCGGTTCGACGGTGGCGAGCAGGGCGGTGTTGATGGCCGCCGTCCCCGAGGAGAACGCGAAACCGTGGGTGCCGCCTTCGAGGGCGGCGAGGCGCTGCTCGACGGCGTGGCGCGTCGGGTTCGACAGCCGCGAGTAGAGGAACTCCCCGCGAGCGGGGTCGACGTCCTCGAGCGAGAGACCGGTGTCGAGCGCCGGCAGCGCGAACGTCGACGCGAGGTGGATGGGCGAGACGACGTCGCCACGACCGGTCTCGGGGGCCGGTTCCTCACCGTGACTGACCGCGCGCGTCTCGACGTGAGAGTCGTGGGACATACTCGCACCTCCACGTAAACTGCGAAAGACCTTTCGGGAATCTGATAATAAACGAGTTCGCAAAAATTACCGTAATTCATCACACCGGGAAGTCGACCAGTGTGAGTGGCAGGTCGTGAGGAGTCGTGCGGTCGTTCAGTCGTCGTTCGCGCGGACGAGGAACGCGAACGCGCCGCCGAGCATGGCGACGTTCTTGAGGAACGCGTTCGTCTCGGTCTGTTTCTCCTCTTCGTCGGCGTTCCAGAAGTCGTGCATCGTCGGCGTCGCGGCGACGAGGAACGTCGCGGCCGCGCCCGCGGCGAGTTTCGGCAGTTTCCAGAGCGCGATACCGAGGCCGCTGAACACGAGCAGGCCACCCGAGAGCGGCACCATCGTCTCGGCGTTCGGGATGCCCTTCGCGTCGGCGTACCCCGCCATCGCCTCGGTGTTCTGGAAGTGGTTGAGTCCCGTGAACACGAGCACCGCCCCGAACAGCAGGCGGGCCATCCGGAAGAACAGTGCGTCGTCGGGGACGCGGTCGGTGTCGCCCTCGTCTGCCGTCTCGACGGGGACGTCGTCGAGGCTGCCGGCGTCGCTGGTCTCTGTGGTCGTTGCCATCACTCGGTGAACGCCGTTCGAACGAATAGCCCCTCGTGAGGCGGCGAGGCCGTCCGCTATCGGTTACGTGGGTGTCACCGCGTTCGGTCACCGTTACCGCTCGCGTTATCACCGCGAGACGCTTACCCGAGGTGAATGAGAACACACCGGAGAGTCGTCGGTATCGACGCGCTGGGGGGTGAGTGAGTCCGCCGCCGTGGTGGGGCGGACCGGACGACCCGCTGACGTTCGACGTCGAGGGCGACCCGATGCGGGACCTGTTCGTCCGCTACGCGCGGGCCGACTGGCCGCTGTTCGTCCTCGGCGTCGTCACGAGCGTCCTCGGCCGGTTCGTCAGCCTCGCGCCGCCGCTCGTCCTCGGCGTCGCCATCGACGCGACGTTCAACGACGACGTGCCGTACACGCTCCCGTACGTTCCGAGCGAGTGGTTGCCGACGACACAGACGGAGGAGGTGGTGTTCTCGGTCGGTCTCGTCGTCGCCGCGCTGGTCGGGTCGGTGCTGTTCACGTGGACGAACGGCGCGGCGCTGTCGCTGTTCTCCAACCGCGTCCAGCACTACATCCGCGTCGACAGCTACGAGGCGATGCAGCGCCTCGACATGGCGTTCTTCGACGACAAACAGACGGGGCAGGTGCTCGCCATCCTCAACGACGACGTTCGCAACCTCCGGATGTTCCTCGGGTCGACGGTGTCCAGTGCGCTCCAACTCGTCGCCACCGTCCTCGGAATCGCGTTCATCCTGTTCACGCTGAACTGGCAGCTCGCGCTCGTCACGCTCGTCTTCGTCCCCCTCCTCGCCGTGTTCACCTACTGGTTCATGCGGACGATTCGTCCCAGATACCGCGCACTCCGGGCCTCTATCGGCGACCTGAACACCCGACTGGAGAACAACTTAGACGGGATGGAGGTCATCAAGACCGCCCACACCGAGACCCACGAGACCGACCGTATCCGCGAGACGTCGTGGGAGTACTACCTCCGGACGTGGGCCGTCGCCAAACTCGAGTACCTCTACCAGCCCTCGATGGACCTCCTCGCCGGCCTCGCGTTCGCCGTCACCTTCCTGCTCGGTGGGCTGTGGCTCGTCGGCGGCGCACCCGGCCCGTTCACCGGGACGTTGCTGGTCGGCGAGTTCGTCACGTTCCTGTTCATGACCCAACGATTCGTCGACCCGCTTTCCGGGGTGGGACGCATCGTCAACAGCTACGAGAACGCCCGTGCCAGTGGCGAGCGTATCGTCGGCCTCGTCTCCCGACCCGTCGAGGTCCGGGACCGCGAGGACAGCGTCGTCCGCGAGACGGTCGAGGGCCACGTGGAGTACGACGACGTGACGTTCTCGTATCGCTCCGACCGGCCCGTCGTCCGGAACCTCTCGTTCGCCGCCGACGCGGGCGACACCATCGCGTTCGTCGGCCCCACGGGGGCGGGCAAGTCGACGGCCGCGAAACTCCTGCTCCGACTGTACGAGGTGGACTCGGGAACCATCCGGGTCGACGGCGTAGACGTCCGTGCCCTCGCACTCGACAGTCTGCGCTCGAACGTCGGCTACGTCAGCCAGGACGTGTTCCTCTTCGACGGGAGCGTCGCCGAGAACGTCCGCTACGGGTCGTTCGACGCTACCGACGAGGAGGTGGAGGCGGCCGCCCGGCTCGCCGAAGCCCACGCGTTCGTCGAGAACCTCCCCGAGGGCTACGAGACACGCGTCGGCGAACGCGGCGTGAAACTCTCGGGGGGCCAGCGCCAGCGCATCGCCATCGCCCGCGCGATGCTGCAGAACCCGGCGATTCTCGTGCTGGACGAGGCGACGTCCTCGGTGGACACCGAGACCGAACTGCTCATCCAGCGCGGACTGGCGCGACTCACCGCCGACCGGACGACGCTCGTCATCGCCCACCGCCTCTCGACGGTCAAGGACGCGGACCTCATCCTCGTCGTCGACGACGGCGAGGTGGTCGAACGCGGCACCCACGACGAACTGCTCGACCACGGTGGCCTCTACGCCACGCTCTGGAACGTCCAAGCCGGGGCGGAAGCGACCGAGGAGTTCATCGCCGAGGTCGTCGCACGCGCCGACCGCGGCACCTGAGCGTCAGTTCCGCCCCGTCGGCTCGGGCAGGAGCGACAACGGACTCACCGGACAGAACATCGGTGCCTCGTCGAGCAGGTGGCGCAGCACCCGAACGTGGCCCGACCCGATGGGGAGCACGACCCGCTCGGTGTCCTCGTCGACCGCCGTCCAGAGGTTGTGGACGGTCCTGACGTTGCGCTCGTACCAGTCGGTGAGCAGTTCGGGACCGTCGAACTCCTCGCCCTCGCCACGGAGGAACCACTCGAACATCCCGTCGTGGTTCAGTCGGAGCGCTTCGGAGCCGTTCTTGTAAGCGAGGAACTCCGGGATCGTCGACTCGCGGAGCAGTTCGGCCTCCGCGTCCACGTGCGCTTGGAAGTCCGGGAGGGTGTAGTCGCCCTTCTTCGGCGGCACCGGGTCGCGTTCCTCGGGCGACGTCAACGCCTCGCCGTCGAGCGAGAGCGTGTGGTCGACCGGCGCGACCCGGTCGTGGTCGAGACGGTCGGCGAGTCGGAACCCGACCTGGACGACTTCGTTGCGACACTCGGTGGTGTCGTCCTCGCGCTGTGGGTCCGTCGATTCGAATCGCTCCTCGCGGTCGTAGCGGCGCTCGCCCGACCGGTACTGTTCGTACTGCTCGACGAGCGTCTCGCGGTGTTCGGAGGGTCGTTCGACGGCGACGAGGTCCGGCGACCACCCGACGAGGTGTCCACCCAGTTCCCGGAGGTCCGCCTGCCGGCGTGCGGAGAGTACGTCGTCGGCGTCGAACGTCGTCGCGTCCATCTCCGGGTTGTCCATGTGGTACGTACCGAGTAGTAGCACCCGAATCTGGCCGGGAGTCGGCGTCGGCCACCCCTCGGGAGGCCCGCCGTCACGACCGTCGTCGGTCATCGTCCGCTCACGGGTCGGAGAGCCATCACGACGAGTGCTCACGACCGAGCGACAAGAGCGTTCGTGCGCCGAGCGGGGATTCAGTATAGCTCAGGTAGGTTTATCATAGCGGACGGCCCCGAACCGTCGAAGCCGTCGCTGGCCGGTCCGTGCGGTTCTCGCCGGTGCTTGCAGTCGAGAGTGTCGAGCGGTGTCAGCGGTGGTCGCGGACCGACTCGAACTCGTCGTTCCGGAGCGTCTCGGGGACGGCTCGAACGTCCGGGTCGCCGACCTGTTTGGGGTGTTTGCGGCGGAAGTAGCCCACGAGGTTCTCCACGTCACGCTCCAGGAACTCGTCGGCGTTCTCGTGGTCGGTCGAGACGGCCTGTGGCCAGTCGAACACCGTCACGCCGTCGCTGTCGACGAAGACGTTGTACTCGCTCATGTCCGCGTGGACGTACCCCGCCCGGTAGGCCGCGGCGAGTTCGTCGAGAATCAGGTCGAGGACGCCGACGGCCTGGCCGGGGTCGAGTTTCGCCTTCGAGAGTTCGACGCCCGAGAGCTTCTCCATCACGATGCCGTGACGGTTCTGGTCGATGGGTCGGGGGACGCGGACTTCGGGGTAGACCGCCTCCAGCGCCTCGTACTCGCGCTCGGCGGCCTTCCGCGCGGTGTAGAACCACGAGACGTGGCGGTTGTCGGAGGTGTAGTCGCGCTCCTTGCGTACCTCTCGGAAGTTGGTGTAGCCCTCGCGGTGGAACTTCAGGGCGAGCGGCTTGTACGAACGGACCTCGTAGACGTCGCTCTCCTTGCCGACGCCCAGCGGTGCGCCGAAGCCCTCGATGGTCTCGCGTTCGGCGAACGTCCGCAACGCGAGCGCGTCGTACCCCTCGAAGGTGAGGCGAAAGCCCAGATACTGGATGGTCTTGCGTTCGACGAGGCCGCGGTCCTCACAGCGGTCGAGTCGGTACTCGACCTCCTCGTCGTCGAGGCGAGCGAACTCGGTCAGTTTCTCGGTGGCGACCCACTCGGAGAACCGCATCCCGTGTTCGAGCCCCGAGAGCAGATAGAAGTCCTCCGTCTGGAGATCGGGGAAGAAATCGGCGACGTTCCGCACCATACACGTCGTTCACGGTCAGGAGGGAAAAGCCCCCCGCGTCGGCGAACCAGCCGGTAGTGAATCGAGTGCCGCTATACGAAATCAGGGCAGTGCGCTGCCAGGGTCGGCCTCGAGACCGGCCGACGAGTTCACCGACCGACGACGCACGGGTCCGAGCGCCGACGGGCGACACGGCCGTGGGCCGTCCAGTGTCCCGGTCGAGCGTACGCCACGAGTCCGGCCCGCGGCGAATCTACCGCATCCCCACCGGAGGAAGGGGCGGCCGTGGTGGGGATGGGTACGTCGTGGAACGATAGTAGGGAGCGAATCCGCTGGCGCCGACCGTTTCGTTGTCGGTAGGTGGTCGTTTACTCACCTCCGTGTGAAAAAGCTCCCCTGAATAATACGCATACGAGTACAGTTCAGAACTCGGACTAGTGCGCTTTCCCCAACAACCCGGGTTCAGAGAGCCTCTGAGCCGCTTCTCTGAGTCTCGGAACTGACCCAGTATTTCTCGATACGCGAGTTTCGCCAATCGAGCGTTGTGTCTAGTAGACGAGTGTGTCTTTTCTGTATATTTCACGCCCCAAATCAGGTTAACTCCGAGGAAATTGTTGAACGATGACGACCGTACATTACCCCAGTCTAAGAAGGGCGCGGCAGGAGATGTCCACCGAACCTACCGACAGGCAGGCGACGTCAGTACGACCGCCGGAACGCACGTCCGAGGTGCTGGAGACGGACCCGGAGTGGGAGGGTGGCGGCCTCTCCGTGGTCGTCCCGACGTACAACGAGCGGACGAACGTTCGGCGAACGGTCGACCGCTGCCGTGACGCGCTCGACGACCGACCGTTCGAGATAGTCGTCGTCGACGACGACTCGCCCGATGAGACCTGGCGGGTCGCTCGTGACCAGTACGACGACGACGACCGAGTCCGCGTCGTCCGGCGGCAACACGACCGAGGACTGGCGACGGCCGTCCTGCGGGGGTTCGACGAGGCTCGCCACGAGTACTGTGTCGTCATCGACGCCGACCTCCAGCACCCGCCAGAACTGCTCCCGGAACTCGCCGACGGCTTCGGTGACGGGGCCGACATCGTCGTCGGGAGCCGACACGTCGACGGCGGTGGTATCGACGGCTGGTCGGTGTATCGTCGAGTCGTGAGTCGGACGGCGACCCTGCTCACCCGGGCCACCGTTCCCAACGCACGGCCCATCCACGACCCGCTCAGCGGGTTCTTCGCGGTGCGGCGTGAGCTTCTCGCCGGCTGTGAGTTCGCGCCGACGGGCTACAAGATCCTCCTCGAACTGCTGGCCGTCTGCGAACACGACCGGGTCGTCGAGGTGCCCTACGTCTTCCACGAACGCGAGCGTGGGGAGTCGAAGCTGAGCGGACAGGAGTATATCGAGTTTCTCAGACACCTGTACACGCTGCGTCGTCGCTCGGACTGCTGAGTGCGACGCGGCTCAGTCGAGGTAGCCGAGGTCCTTGAGCCGCTGTTCGACCGCCTCGTCGCGGTCGGCGGTGTGGGTCTCGGTGAACGCGATAGACGCCCGCCGATCGGTGAGTGCGTCGTAGAGAGCGGTCCACCGCTCCCCTTCGGGGTCGACGGTCGGGGCCCGCTCACCGGGGTCCTCCTGCAGGTCGTATCCGCGGACCTCGTCGGTGGTTGCGATCAGCTTCCGGTCGGGGAGTCGGACCGCGACCTGTAGCGCCTCGGGAGCGACACGTCCCGGCGTCGTCCGCGACGAAGCGACCTCGGAGACGGCGATACGGTCCGTCGTCTCCTCACCCGAGGCTCCCTCGACGAGCGGCCGGAGCGAACGCCCCGTGAACGTCGACGGCGCGTCGACGCCCGCGTAGTCGAGAATCGTCGGCGCGACGTCGACGTGACGGACCTGCGTGTCGACCCGCCCGGCCTCGACGGGCGTCGACGCTGGCGGGCGGACCAGCAGCGGAACGTGGACGAGTTCGTCGTACAGCGCCGGTTCGTGGCCGACCTGCCCGTGTTCGAACAGCGCCTCGCCGTGGTCGGCCGTCACGACGACGAGCGTCTCGTCTGTCGCCGCTTCGAGCACCGACCCGACCTGCTCGTCCGCGTGGCGAACCGACGCGGCGTACAGCCGTTCGATGGTCTCACGCTCCGCGTCGCCGAGACCGTCGGGGTCACGCTGAGCACGCGTCGAGAGTGCCGTTCCGTCGACGTCGGCCGGGACGTCGGCCCACTCCCGGTGTCGTTCCGGTGGGTCGTACGGGGCGTGGGGTGCGAGCAGGTGCATCCAGACGAAGTCCGACCCGTCGCGCAACGCCTCCCGAGCGACGGTCACTTCGGCCGCCTCCCCGGTGTCGCTTCGGAGTCGCTGAATCGGACCCTGTGCACGCCGATAGACGGTCTGGGCGGCCCGGTAGACGGGGTGGTCGAGGCCGAACCGGTCGATGAGCAGTTCGCGCGTCCGGTCGAGCAGCGGCAGTGTGAACTCCCCGACGTCGTGGTAGGCGTCGTAGCCACGCGCGTAGCCGTACTTCTCGCCGAGCCACGGGTTCCCGTGGACGCCGACACACCGGTGGTCGGCGTCGGCCAGCGTCTCGCTGAGTAGCCGACGCTCGGGGGCGATCCGTTCGTAGCCGCCGTGGTCGAGCGGTTGTGTCGACGTGAACAGCGCCGGGAACGCGTACGGGGTCGCCGGGCCGTGGCTGACCGCCTGCGTGAAGGCGACGCCGTCGGTTGCGAGCGATTCGAGAGTCGGTGTGTACGAGCGGTCCGCTCCCGCGAACGAGGCGTGAGAGGCCCGCCACGCGTCGATAGTGACGAGTAGGACATTCATGGATGGAGTCGGTGGAGGGGCGTTGGTCGAGACGCGATGCCGGTCGAGCGAGATGTGGAGGCGGACACGACCGAGGCGGGAGACGAGGGCTGCCGACCGGAGTGGGTCCGGTCCGACGTGAGCGAGCGGGGAGCTTCCCCGCCGACCGACTGCCCCGAGTCGGTGCTCGACGCGTTCGTCCCGTTCGCGGGGCTGTCGCCGATGCGTTCGACGACGACCGACTCGAACCGGACCGTCCCCGGTTCGCCGGTTCGGCCGCCACGGAACTCCACGTCGCCCGTGGTCCGGTCGAGCGTGAAGTTCAGCGTGACCGTCGTCCAGCCGTCGGTCGACCCCACGCGTTCGCGCGCCAGCACCTCGTGGTCCTCGCCGGCGGCGACGTTGAGGACGACGACGTCCGACCCGTTCGACCCGCTGACGTTGACGTGGTAGGTCGCGGTGTACTGCCCTGGTGGAAGCTGGGTGTACGGCCCGAACCAGACGTTGCCCGACCCCGTGCCGTCACCGACGACGGTCCCGTCCGTCAGCGTCGCCCCGTCGCTGACGGCGAACTGGTCGGCAGCGTACCGTCGGTCGACCCCACCCGCCTCGGTGACGGACCGGACGGGACCGGAGTAGCCACGCTTGAGGACGTAGATGCCGTCCTGGTAGCGGTAGACGCCGTACTCCTCGTAGAGTCGGTCACCGAACGCCTCCTGGAGGCGCTCCGCCCAGAACGACGACCCCTTCAGACGGGTGTCGTACAGGATGTACTCCGGCGAGACCGTCCCGTACAGTCGCTGGTACTCCTGGAACGTGTCCGGACGAACGACGTAGTTCGCGTTCGGGCGCTCGGCGACGTGCGGGTAGATATCGTTCTGCGTGACGAGCGAGGCGTCCTCGGGGATCGTGTCGATGGCCGCGTCGAGCGTCTCGGTGTGCTCGTCGACGACCGGGAACGCTCCCCTGTCGAGGGCGGTTGCGACGCCACCCACGACACTGACAACGATGACGATGGCGAACAGGCGGGCCAGCAGGTCACGCGACGGCGGGGCGATAGCCACCCGCTCCATCACCCGGACCGCGCCGATGTAGAGGAACGGCAGCAGGTAGAGCGGGTAGTGGGCACCGAAGGTGTAGTAGACCGGCCGGCCGGCGAGCAGCCACGCGAACCCCAGAAACGGCAGGAACGCGCCGACCGTTATCTCGTCTTCGAGTGCCAGGAACGCCACCGGGAGGAGGAACGCGACGAAGTAGAGGAACTTCGTCATCGCGTCGTTCGAGACGAGGGCGAAGACCACCTCGGGGTGTTCGATCATCGTCGCCAGCAACTGCCCGGTCGAGGCACGGCCCTCGGGGACGAACGCCTGTAGCGGCGAGGCGATGGAGCTGTACGGTATCCCCGAGAACTCGCTGAACCGGGCCATGACGGCACCGCCGACGAGTTTGACGCCGACCGCCCACGCCACACCGACGGCGAGAAGCGGGGACTCGCGTCGGAGTCGCCCCTCCCGGTAGGCCGCGACCCCGAGGCCGACGAACGCGCCGAGGACGACGTAGATGACGAACTCGTTGGTGAGCATCACCAGCACCATCGCCACGAGGAACCAGGCGTAGCGGCGCTTGACGTAGGCGTAGTACCCCGCGAAGACGAGGACGGGGAGTAGCACCTGCTCCTGGAAGTCGAACAGCCACGCCCCCCACAGGAACGGGTTGAGTGCGTAGGAGACGACGAGCAGTCCCGCCAGCCGGTCACTGTCGAGGTGGTGGCGCGCGACGGCCCACAGCGCGACGACGCTGCTCGCCAGCAGGAACGACTTGGCGACCAGCAGCGTGAACGGCGAGGAGACGAGCGCGAACAGTGGGAGGAACGCCAGCAGAGTCAGCGAGAAGTGTGCGCCGAAGTACGACCCGCCGGGATGGCTCACACGGTACTTCCCGTGGATGAGCAGGCCCTGTCCGTCGAGCGTCGTCGAGAACATGTGGACGTACGACCCGAAGTCCGACCCCGTCAGGACGTACGCCTCGTAGAGCAGCGAGGTGTACGTCGAGAACACGACGAACAGCACCGTTGCGAGGCCGAAGACGAGCCACGTCGGTCGGTCGATGGCGAGCACGCGTCGGACCGGGCGGGGGAGGGTACCGAACCGGCCACCGGCGAGCGTTCCACGGCTCCCGAAGCCGACTCGCTTCCGGACGCGCCGGACGGCCGTCCGAATCCGACCGTCCGACCCGGCACCGTCGGTCCGGGCGGTGCGGTGACCCCTCATCCGGTCGAGCGACTGGTCCTCGTCGGCTGGCTGCCACACCCAGTGTTCGCTCGCGCCGAACCCCCAGAGGACGCCGACACCGATGGCCAGGAGGTTCGCGAGCAGGTAGTGGAGGTCGAGGACTTCGACGAAGAGGACGAGCGCGGCCGTCCCGATGGCGACGCCGACGACGCGCGTCGCAACGTACTTCCCACCGCGAATCAGCCACTCTCGACGGCCGCTCGCCCCGCGGTCACCCCAGGTCCACGCGTCGTTCATCGCGTAGTTCGCGGCGACGCTCAGGACGCGTCCGAGGACTCCACCGACGACGTAGGAGAGACCGACGACGCCGGCGGCGAGGTACAGCACGCCCTGGTTGATGCCGATACCGACGAGTCCGACGAGGAGGTACTGGACGAACCGGCGGTGTTCACCGTCCCCAGGGAGGTACGACGAGAGCGACTCGCGGACGCTCACGGGGGCCACCCCTGTCGTGACCGCGCGGTCGGCGGCGGGCGGCGTGTGAACGGGCCGACCGCGACGTCCCTCGACCACCGGCGAGTGCCGATACGGACCTTCACGGCGGTGCCTCCGCAGTGGCGTCGTCGAGGAGGAGTCGCTTGAGTCGCGGGTAGATGACGTCCTCGTCGTGCGCCTCGCCCATCATCCGTGCGATGCGGCACCGACGTGCATAGCCGTTGTCCCGTCTCCACTCGCGGTGGACGGTTCGGACCGTCCGGACCATCGCGTCGACGGTTCCCCGTCGCATCACGGCGTCGTTGTCGTCGACGTGAGTGGGGAGCGGACTCGTCACGACCGGGGTACCGCTCGCACAGGCCTCGTTGAGGACCATGCTGTCCGTGTCGACTCGGGCGGGATGCAAGACGAGGTGTGCTCGCGCGTACGCGTCGGCCAGTTCCGCCTCGTCGAGGAACCCCAGGTCGTGGACGTTCGGGTCGTCGCTCGTGCCGGTCGCGGCGAACCGAACGTCGTCGGGGAGTGCCCTCGCCACCTTCCGGGCGAGGTCCCACCCCTTCTCCGGGATGTGTGCGGCCGTCACGAGGACGGTGAACGTCTCGCCCGTCGGTGCCCGGTCGGGGCGATACAGGTCCGTATCGACGAAGTTCGGGATGTATCTGGTGTCGGGGTGAGGCGAGTCGAACGCCGGCGTGACCGCGTGAACCGTGTCGAACCGCCCGAGGTCACGCTCGCCGAGCGTTCGGTAGAGCGCTTTGACGGCCGTCGGAACGGCACCGTAGTGTGGCTCGTAGAGGCGGTCGGAGACGTAGACCCACGAGTGGATGCCGGCGACGGTGCGTGCGGCCCCACGGAAGAACAGCCCCGACAGCGGAACGTAGAGGACGTAGGCCGTGTCGAACGCCGAGAGGTCGTGGTGCCAGGCCTCCTCGTAAGAGACCCGGTCGTCGAGTACGGTCGACACCTCGACGCGTCGCTCGCCGTCGGGGACGTACGGCAGCGACCGAACGGAGACGTCGACACCGTCCGCGACGAGGCGGTTGGCGAGCGTCGTGACCCACTTCTCCCCACCCCGGTAGTGCGAGAGCGAGATGTGAGGGCAGAGAACGAGTCTCGACGGGTCGCCGTGATTCGCCATCGACAGTTCTCTTGACATCCACGACTATAGCTAAGTCCGACCTAGCACCGACGCCGACGGACGTATCTTCACGTTATCGGACGCAACGGGAGAGACCATGAAAGAATCGCATCGGAGAGGTCAGTACCGTTCGAGCGGGGACGAACGACCGCTCAGGCGACCTGGAAGCCCTCGTCGCGGAGGACGTCCGGGAGACGGGTGGTGTGGTCGCCCTGCAACTCGATGGTGTGTGTCTTCTTCTCGACCGTTCCCCCCGTCGCCAGACGGCGTTTGAGCGTCGAGGCGAGTTCCGGGAGGTCGACCGAGTCGTCGTCGAACCCCTCGACGATGGTCATCGGCTTGCCGTAGCGTCGGCTCTCGACGCGGACGGTGAGTTGCTGTTCCGCACGGGCGAGGTCGTCCCCGATACCGAGGTCGTCGGGGAGACCGGTGACGTCGCTGAAGTCCTTGGACACTACACACTCAGTAGCCGGTTCGGGCGTATAACATTGCCGCGCGTCCGGACCCCGACACACAGTCGCCGACCGGGGCGAGGGTGACGACGCCAGCGCGCTCAGTCGTCGGTATCGAGCGGCGGGAGCGTCGACTCGATCTGGTCGCGCATGTCCTCGAACTTCGGGGGGAGCACCAGCGACGACCCCAGTTCTTCGAGCGGTTCGTCGACGGTGTAGCCCGGTTCGTGCGTGGCGAGTTCGAACAGGACGCCGCCGGTGTTGGCCTCGCGGGGGCCACCACGGAAGTAGACCGAGTGGAACCACTCACGGTCGATGACGGGCGTCGGGTCGAACCCCATGTCCGCGAACGTCTCGCGCCACGCCTGCTGGTCCTCGTCGGTCGGCGTCCGGAACGCGACGTGGTGGACCGTCCCGAATCCTTGCCGACCGGCCTGCTGGGTCGGAATCAGGTCGACGACCGCACCGAGGTCCCCCGAGGAGACGTAGCGAGTGCGGTCGTCGTCCGCCTCGCCGTCGACGCGCTCGTAGCCCATCGTCTCTAGCAACTCGGCGGTCGGCCCCACGTCGCGGACGAGCAGGGCGACGCCGTGGAACCCGCGGACGGCGTACTCCTCGGGGACGGCCTCGGTCCACGGCTCTGCGGCGTCGTCGCCCTCGACGAGTTCCAGCGGGAGGCCGTCGGGGTCCTCGAACGGGAGGACGCGCTCGCCGAACCGTTCTACGGGGTCCTCGCGGGTGACGTCGTGGTCGTCGAGTCGGTCGGCCCAGTAGTCGAGGCTCCCCTCGGGGACGCGGAAGGCGGTGACGCCGACCTGTCCCGCGCCGACGCTCCCCTGTGTCGCGTTGTCGAACGGGAAGAACGTCATGCTCGTCCCCGGTGACCCCCGACCGTCGGCGTAGAACAGGTGGTACGTCGTGGGGTCGTCTTGATTGATGGAGCGCTTGACGAGACGGAGACCCAGGACGTCGGTGTAGAACTCGAAGTTGGTCTGGGCGTCGCCGGCCATCGCCGTGACGTGGTGGATGCCGGGAATCTGGTCGGGCATGGCTCCGGGTACGTGGCCCGGACACTTGAGTCGGCGCGGACACTCCCGTCGGGGGGTGACGCGAGGGTTACCGGACCCCACGAACGACGATTCGGCCACCCCGCCGCCGTCAGCGACCCGACGCCTGTTCGCCACGCAGCGTCAGGCAGGTGCTGGAGAGTTTGGCGACGAGACGTTCCTCCTCGTCGTGGATTTCACACTCGACGAGACCGACCGTTCGACCGCCGGAGACGACTCGGCCCGTCGCTGTCAGGCGGTCGTCCCACACCGGCCGGAGGTAGTTCACCTTCAGTTCGAGCGTGGTGAACGACTCCTCGGGGCCGAGCGTGCTGGCGTAGGCGGTGCCCATCGCCGCGTCACCGACGTCACAGAGGACGCCGCCGTGGAGCGTCCCCATCGGGTTGGCGTGTTCGGGCCCGGCCTGAAAGGAGAGGTGGGACTCGCCGTCGCCGACGGACTCGATGTCGAACCCGACGAGCGCACCGATGGGTGGTCGGGGGGCGTCCTCGCGGTCCGCGACTGACAGTCCCGCCTCGCTTCGGAACCCACCGTCCCGAGTGAACGCGACGGACTCCTCGACACCGACGCGCTGGAACAGAGCGTCACGGACGAGCGCCTCGGGGTCGTCGGTGACGGCGGTCAGTCGGTCGTACTCCTCCTGAGAGAGTTCGAGTTCGAGCGTTCGCTCGGCCATACCACCCGTGACGCCCGCGAGAGGATATAGCCCCGTGTCCGCATGGGTGACGCGAACGCTATCGTCTCGCGTCGCGTAGCCGGGGTATGTCCTCAGCGCTCGGTACGGAGGCCGTGTGGCGATAAGCGCCGGCTTCGCCGTCCGGCGCGACCGTCCGGACTCGCGTCTCGTCGTGTTCACCCTCTGGCTGCTCGTCTTCGGTGTCGGGTCGCAGGCGATGCTCATCGCGCCCATCATCCCCCAGATAGCGACACAACTCGCCGTCGAGGAGGCCGCCCTGGGAACGCTCATCACGGCCTACAGCGTCGCCGTCGGCGCGTTCGCACTGCTCGTCGGGCCAATCTCCGACCGCGTGGGTCGTCGCCCCGTCCTGCTCGCCGGAACGGGCCTGATGACGGCGGCACTCGCGGCCCACTGGTTCGCCGGCGACTACGTGAGCCTCTTCTCGCTCCGCCTGCTGGCGGGCGTCGCCGGCGGCGTCCTCAACGGTGCGGCCATCGCCTACGTCGGCGACTACTTCCCCCCCCGAGCGCCGCGGGTGGGCCAACGGCTGGGTCATCAGCGGGTTCGCCGCCGGGCAGATCGCGGGTATCCCCATCGGGACCATCCTCGCCGCGGAGTTCGGCTTTCGCACGCCGTTTCTCGCGTTCGCCGTCGCCACGCTGTTCGCGTTCGGTCTGGTCGTCGCGTTCCTCCCCGCCCCCGACGTGACCCTCGCCACCTCGAAACTGACCGTCCGGTCGTTCCTCGGTGAGTACGCCGACCTGCTCCGCCGACGCGAGATTCTCGCCGCGACGTTCATCTTCTTCCTGATGTTCGGCGGGTCGGCGCTCTACACGACGTTCCTCCCGACGTGGCTGAGCGTCGAACTGCTCGTCGGCGCGGGCGCTATCGCGCTCCTCTTCCTGCTCGGCGGCCTCTCGAACGCCGTCGTCGGCCCCGTCGCGGGCAGTCTCTCGGACTCGCTCGGGCGCAAGCGCATCATCCTCGTCGCCAGCGTCGGCATCGCGCTCACGATGGCCGCGACACCGTTCGCGGGACTCACTGGGGGCTTTCTGGCCGTCGCGGGCGTGTTCGTCGTCGTGATGGCGCTGTTCGCCTCGCGCGCGAGTTCGTTCACCACCCTCCTCACCGAACTCGCCGACGGCAACCAGCGCGGGTCGCTGATGAGCCTCACCGTCGGCGTCGGTCAGGTCGGCACCGGGGTCGGCGGGGCGCTCGCGGGCACGGCCTACGCGGCGACGGGCTACCCCGCCAGCGCCGTCGCCGCGGGCGTCGTGATGGTGGTCATCACGCTCCTCATCTACGTCTACCTGCCCGCGACGGGGCCGGGGTCGGGACGTCCCGTCCCGCGTGCCGAACCACGCTCGCCGCTCGACACCAGCGGCGACGGCCGCCCGGACCTCGCGTGTGACGCGCTCTGCGGGCCGACCGCCGAGGGCGGCTACTCCGACGGCGACGACGACTGACACGGTCGGTAGCGGTCAAACGAGTTCGTCGATGGCGGCAAGGAACGCCGGGTAGTCGTTCGCACCGGCCTGCTCGGCGATGCTCTTTAGAGTACCCGTGGCGAGTCCGTCGTGGAGAGGAGCGACGACAGTCCGTTTCTCGTCAGTGTTCGGGTCGACGTACTGGAGCTTGACGTGGCTTCCCGTCCGACCGACGCGCCGAAAGTTTCACTGCTGGAGTGCCGAGACGATGTCCCTCCCCGAGTACGTACCACGGACACGGTTCGCTATCTTCTGGCCCGTGTTCGAGCAAAAACGTTCTCACTCCGGGACAGTAGAGCAGTCGTCCCGACGACTCACTCCCGCGACAGCCAAGGCGCATCGGAGGGTTCGTCGGCGTCTTCGTCCTCACGCACGGGTCGCTCGGACAGTTCGAGTGCCGCCGCGAGGTTCTCCAGTGCCTCGGCTTTCGTCTCGCCTCGACTGGTGACTCCCGTCTCCTCGTCGGTAGCGGCGACCCAGTCGCCCTCGACGGCGACGACGACACGGTCACCAGACGACGGATTTCGAACCCCGGAGCCCATGTTACCCATAGTAACATCCGTGGGTATAGACCCTGGATGCTCGGCCGCTCCGAGAGGAGACACGACGCTGGTCCACGTACCAACAACCATTGTCTCTCACCCCCCATCTCCGCGCATGGACGTCCAAATCGTGCTGTACGAGGGGTTCGACGAACTCGACGCGGTCGGCCCGTTCGAGGTGTTCGCCAACGCGACCAGCGCGGGCGGTGACCTGCCGCCGACGCTCGTGACCCTCGACGAACGCGACACCGTCACCGCTAGCCACGGCCTCCGTGTCGGGGTCGACGGGGTCCTCTCGGACCCGGACCTGCTCGTCGTCCCCGGCGGTGGGTGGAACGACCGCTCGTCGGCGGGCGCGTGGTCGCAGGTCGAGCAGGGCGACCTGCCCGAGGCCGTCGCTCGCATCGCCGAGACCGACGCCGTCGTCACCTCGGTCTGTACCGGCGGGATGATTCTCGCCCACGCGGGCGTGCTGGACGGGCGGCCCGCCGTGACCCACCGCGGCGCGCTCGACGACCTGCGGGAGTTCGACGTGGAGGTCCGCGAGGAACGGGTCGTCGACGACGGCGACCTGGTGACCGCTGGCGGCGTCACGTCGGGCATCGACCTCGCGTTGCATCTGGTCGAGCGGTTCGCCGGTGGGGACGTCGCGGAGCGGGTGACGACCGAGATGGAGTGGGAGCGAGAGTCGGAGTGAGCGAGTGAAACGAGCGAACGAGAACCTCGGGGAACCGAGCGGGGAACGACAGTGACCCGCGAGGAGCGTGGTACGGACGGTGAGCGACAGCGACCCGTGAGCAGCGAGAGTGGGACAGAACGACAGGTGAGAAGGGTGGACGAGACGCGTCGCTCACGGGTCGCCAGTGCTCCCCGTTCGTGTCAGCACGATTCTCCGTCCGTCCCTTCGGTCGCTCCGTCCGAACCGCGCTCGACGGGCTTCTTATACGGCGTGCGGGCGTACGCCGGGGTATGACCGAGAGCGAGTCCGTCGAGGCGAACGCGGACGCCGACGGCCCGGCCCCCAGCGAGGCGTTCGCGCCGCTGGGCAACGAGGTCCGGACACGGACGCTCGCCGCGTTGCTCGACGACGGGATGCCGACGCGACGGCGTTTCTCGGAGCTGTTCGAGGCCAGCGGTGCGGACACCACTGCGGGGTTCGCCTACCACCTCCGGCAGCTCACGGGCCACTACCTCCGGGAGACCGACGAGGGCTACGCGCTCACCGACGCAGGTACCAGAATGGCCCGCGCCATCGCGTCGGGCACCTACACCGACAGCGTGGACCGCGACCCCGTACCCGTCGCCGACCCCTGTCCGTTCTGCGGGGCAGGTGGTGGGACAGACGTCGAGAACGGCGAGGGTCTGCACGCCGGCGCACACGACAACACCGTCGCCATCACCTGCTCGGCGTGTGACCGGACCGTCCTCTCGCTGGGCTTCCCGCCGGGCGGCTTCCGGAGTCACGACGACGAGGCGCTGCCGGGGGCGCTCGACAGCCTCTACCGCCACCGCGTTGGGTTGCTCGTCGACGGCACCTGCCCGGAGTGTGGCGGCGCGAGTCGCGGACACGTCGAGTACGGCGACGACGGCGACGACGGTGGTCCGGTCGACGACGCGGCGCGTCCCACCCGTCTCGACCTCTCGTGTTCGGCGTGTGGCTACGCGTTGCGCTGTCCGGTGACGCTCGCGGTGCTCGACCACCCCGCAGTCGTCTCGTTCTACCACGACCACGGCGTCGACCTGCGCGAGCGGCCCATCTGGAACGTCGGCGAGGAGTGGGCCGAACGCGTGCTGTCGGACGACCCGTGGTGCGTCCGGGTGGCGACCGAACTCGACGCCGAGACGCTCTCGGTGCTGGTCGGTGCGGACGGAACCGTCGTCGAGACGGACCGCCGGACGCGTTCGGCGTCGTAACCGCGAGTTCTGGAGGTGGATTGATACGACAGCGCCGTGAGACGGTCGTATGACGAGTCGTCGCCGCGCCGTCTTCCACTTCCTCACCAGTGTCGTCTTCCTGCTACTGAGCGACCGACTTCGAACGTCCTCGTCGTTCGATACACGCCCGCAGTGGAACTCGCGGTGGGTCGTCGTCGGTGGTCTCTGGGCGGTACTGTCGGCACGACTGTACGACGTCGACTACCGTGATACCGCGTCGAACCGGCGTCGGCGAGCGGCCGTCGTCCTCGTCCAGAACGCGGTTCGTCACCGCCACCGGCGACGGGACGAGACCGCTTCCTACGAGTTCGGTATGGGCGGGAGCCTCGGGAGCGCGCTCTATCGCCTTCGCTACGGCGTGCTCGGGTCGCCGCCCGGAGAAGAGTAGTCGCCAGCGACGCGCGGCCGTGCAAACGTCACCGCGAGAACAGGAGCTTTCACGCGACGTGACAACTCTGGCGTATGGAGAAAACGGTGTTCAGACGGGAGGGACGAGGCGACGACGCCGTGGCCGTCTCGGCGGTCCGGACGCGGCACGCGGCGTTCGACTTCGTCCAGTTGGACGGTATCTGCCCGCCGGGCGACACGCCACGGGAGTGCGCCGAACGGGGACTCTGGTTCTTCGACACGTTCCTCCGCGAGTACTGTGACGGCAGTCTCGCGGACGTTACGATGATTCGCCACTACGTCCGTGCGGACCTGCTCCCGGACGTGGAGTTCGCGGTGGGAGAGGCCTGTCGGGAGTACTTCGAACCGCCCGAACTGCCGGCGACGGTCATGGTCGGTGTCGGGGACGTCGTCGGCGGTGACGCGCCGCTGAAGATGGAAGCGGAAGCACGCATCCCCCACGAGCGGTGCGAGACGGAAGTGGTGGAACTGCCGCCACCGCCGGGCTACACGACGAGCGCCGACCGAAGCGACCGACCGGAGTGAGGGCTGTGAACGGGTCGGGGGCTACTCCGCGACGTCGCGCGACTCGTAGCCGTCCGCGGTGATGACGGCGATGGTTGGTTCGGCACCCTCCTCGTCGTCCTCGTCGGTCAGCACGTCGCGGGCGAGGGCGACGGCGTCTTCGACACCCATCTGGGGGTCGTACTGCTCTTCGAGTTCCTCGCGGATCTGGTCGCTCCCGCCGCCGATAGCGGTGGCCTGCCACTCGATGGCCGTCCCCGAGGGGTCGGTCTCGAACAGGCGGGGGTCGCCCTCGGCGAACCCGGCGATGAGGAGCGCCGCGCCGTACGGCCGGGTGCCGCCGGACTGCGTGTACTCCTGGATGTGCTCGCTGATCTCGGTCGTCAACTGCTCGGTCGTGATGAACTCGCCGTAGCGCAGGCGCTCGACCTGTGCGGCACGGCGCGAGACGTCCACCAGTTGGCGGGCGTCGGCGACGTGGCCCGCGCTGGCGACGCCGTGGAACTCGTCGACCTTGTGGAGTTTCTCGACGCTGCGCTCTTCGAGCAGTGGCGAGCGCACGCGACGGGCGGCCGCGAGGACCACGCCGTCCGGGGTACGGATGCCGACGCTCGCGGAGCCCTGTTTCACCGCCTCGCGGGCGTACTCGACCTGGTAGAGTCGCCCGTCGGGCGAGAAGATGTTCGAGTTGCGGTCGTACGCCTGCCGGTCGTTGTTACCCATCATGCGAGGACCTCCGTCGTGTCGTCGTACGTATCCTGTTGCACGCCATCGGCGGTGATGCGCGTCACAGTGATACCGTTTCCGGACGCCGTGTCGCGCTCGCTGGCGGCGTCGATAGCCGCCGACGCGACGTCGACAGCCGCCTCGACGCCCATCTCGGGGTCGTAGAGGCGTTCGAGCGTCCCGATAGCGAGGGACATCCCGCTCCCGCTGGCCGTGTAGTCGTCTTCGAGCACGCCGCCCCCACCGTCGAGGAAGAACACGCGGGGGGTGCCGTCCGCCTCCACACCCCCGAGGAGGGGTGTCGCCGGCATCCCGCGAACCGTGTTCGCGGCGGTCTTGACGAGCGCGTCCACACTCATCTCGTGGCCGCGGCGCGTCTCGTAGAGGTCGGCCTCCGCCCGGAGTCGCTGGACGAACTCCTGGCCGCCGCCCACCGACCCGGAGATGGTGACGGCGGCCCGGTCGTGGACCGGTTCTACCTTGATGGCGTGCTTGCTGGCGACGAACTGTCCGCCGAGTGAGGCCCGACGGTCGGCCGCCAGGACGACGCCGTCGGTGGCCGTCAACGCCACCGTCGTCGTCCCGGTCTCGAGCACTGTGTCCATACCCATCCTGGGGACGCTCGCCGGATAAGTTCTCGCTAAAACGCTCTTTAGCTGGCGTTCTCGCGGTCGTCGAGCGACGAGTGAGCGGCCGCCGGGTCCCACAACCGCTTTGCCCGGAGCCACGGAACGACCGGTATGGAGAGTCAGCGCGAGTCGACCGACGGCGCGGCCGGCGACGAGGACACGCTGGCCGACCGCGAGTGGCGCCTGATTCGGGAGGAGTCCCTGTCCGGTCCGCTGTGTATGGCCTACGACGCCGTCGCGGCGGAGACGGCCGCCGCGGGCGGTCCCCGGACCGTCCGGGTCTACCGGTGGTCACCCTCGACGCTCTCGCTGGGGTACCGGAACGACCCCGCGGACGTCGACTGGGCGTTCTGCGAGCGCGAGGGCATCGACGTGGTCCGGCGACCGACCGGCGGCGGGGCCATCTACCACGACGAGGTCGGCGACGTGTCGTACTCGACCATCGCCCCCGCCAGCGAGCTGCCCGGCGACCTGATGGAGACGTACGACCTGCTGTGTGAACCGCTCCTCACCGCGTGTGCCGAACTCGGCGTCCCCGCCGGCTTCGCCGCAGAATCGTACCCGGAGCTGTACGAACCGGCGTGTTACCTCCGGGAACTCCACCCGGCCCACGACGTGGTGTACGAGGGACGCAAACTCTCGGGAAACGCCCAGTACCGGCGTCGGGACAGCATCATCCAGCACGGGTCGCTGACGTTCTCGGCGCGCCCGGAACGGACGCTGTCGTGTTTCGTCGACCCGCCGGTGAGTGCCGACACGTTCCGGGAGCGCGTGACCGGCCTCGACGAACACGCGGCCCTCACGCGCGAGGAGTGCGTGGAGACGCTGGAGGAAGCGCTCGGTGCGTGGGCCGACGCCGAGGTGGGGACGTGGACCGACGCGGAACACGAGCGGGCCGCCGAAATCGCCCGCGAGAAGTTCGGGAGCGAGGCGTGGACCTGCGAGCGGGTGGACCCGCTGGACGGGTAGCGTCCCCCGACCACTACGACGCCGCCGTTCTGTCGTCGTTCTCGGCGCTCTGCTCGGTGGGCAAGGGGGTCGAACCGGTACTCGCCCGAATCGACGCAGTCGACATCTGAGCGTTCGGGGGCCGGTGACCCGAGCGGGTCGACCGAGTCGGTTCCGTGGTCCTCGACGAGTCACCACCGAGGGTCAGCCGCGGTCAAGCCGGGCCGTGACGTGCTCACGGAGCAGCGTCCGGTGGCAGCGCTTCTGTGCCGTGTTCTCGAAACAGACCAGGAACAGCGGTTCGCCGGCGCGGAGTCGGTCGACGAGTTCGTCGACCGCGTCCCGCGCGTCCGGGTCGGTGTCGAGGTGGGTCCGATACCGTTCCTCGAACTCGACGTCCTCCCAGGCGGCGTTGTGTGCCCCCTCGTCACAGATCCCCCGTCGCTTGAGGTCCTCACGGCGCTGCTCGACGTCGTCCAGGAGCGTCCCAGGGGGACCGAGCGCCGGCCGGTTCTCGTCGACCGCCGCGCCGAACCAGTGTGTCGGCCGGCTGACGACGCCCACGAGCGTCGTGTCCGTCGGGACGTCCACCAGTCCGTGCTGGAGCGCCGCGACGTACGTCTCTCCGAGCGGTGCGGGCGCACACATACGCCGTCGGTTCGGTGCGCACGCTCCTCAATCCCTCGCCGTCGGTACGGGGCACCGCGCCGTCGGTCGGAGCGAGGACGCCACCGACCGCCGTCGTGTGGCCACGTTCCGAAGTCACTATCACCACAACCTCCTAGCGAGGAGCATATGCTCAGAGTCGGTGCACACACCTCCATCTCGGGGGGCGTGCAGAACGCGGTCGAAGCGCAGGTCGACATCGGCGGGAACTGCGGCCAGATATTCACCCACTCCCCGCAGGTCTGGAAACACACCCCCGCCGACGACGAGGACGTCGAGGCGTTCCAGTCGCTCTCCGAACGGCACGACATCGGCCCGTGGATGATACACGCGTCGTACCTCGTCAACCTCTGTACACCGAAAGACGACCTCCGCGAGAAGTCCGTCACCTCGATGCAACAGGAACTCGACGCCGCCGAGCGACTCGACGTCCCCTACGTCAACGTCCACCTCGGGGCGCACACCGGCGCGGGCGTCGACGGCGGCCTCGCCAACGCCGCCAGCGCATTAGACGAGTTGGTCGTCCCCGAGGGCGTCACCCTCCTCGTCGAGTCCGACGCGGGCAGCGGGACGAAACTCGGTGGGCAGTTCGAGCACCTCGCGCAGGTGCTCGACGACTGCAGCCACGACCTCGAAGTCTGTGTCGACACCGCCCACGCGTTCGCGGCGGGCTACGACCTCTCGACGGCGAAGGGCGTGAAGGACACGCTGACCGAGTTCGACGACGTGGTCGGTCTGGACCACCTCCAGTTCTTCCACCTCAACGACTCGAAACACGGCTGTGGGACGAACAAGGACGAACACGCTCACATCGGCGAGGGCGAGATCGGTTCGGAGGGGTTCGAGACACTCCTGAACGACCCACGGGTGCGCGACCGGCCGTTCGTGCTGGAGACGCCGACGGAGGACGGCAAGAGCTACGCGTGGAACGTCGATCGAGTTCGGGAGTTGCGAGACGACGAGTGACCGCAGGGAACGAGTCGTCTCGATAGACGAGCGGGGAGGAGTGCGTGGCCGACCGGTGGGAGGCCACGGAGAAGTGAACGGTGAACGCCAGTGAGCCGTGAACAGTGACCCCACGAGTTGCGGGATTCGGAGCGAGTGGGCGGTTCGGAGCGAGTGAGCGACTCGTCTGGGTACACGAGTGCTGACCGCGTATCCACACCGTTTTCTCGTCGCCACACCCACACCAGCCAATGCGCCGGTTCTCCGCCGACTACCTCGACGACACCCGTCGCGGGATGTGGTCGCCCGACGACCGCGAGGCGCTCGAACCCCTCGCCCTCGCCGAGCGGTCGTGTGTCCTCGACGTCGGCTGTGGCACCGGCGAACTGTCGGCCGTCCTCGCCGAGGAGTGCGACGACGCCCGTGTCGCCGGTCTGGACCGCGACCCCGCACTCCTCGCCGCGGTCCCCGACCCCGTCCACACCGTGCAGGCCGACGCCCTGTCGCTGCCCGTGCCCGACGCCACCGCGGACCTCGTCGTCTGTCAGGCGTTGCTCGTCAACCTCCCCGACCCGCTCGCGGCCGTCGAGGAGTTCCGACGGGCCTCCTCGAACCTCGTGGCGGCGGTCGAACCCGACAACGCTGCCGTGACCGTCGAGTCGACGGTCGACGCCGAGGAGCGACTGACCGCCCGCGCACGCGAGCACTTCGTCGCGGGCGTGCCGACGGACGTGACGCTCGGCGCGGCACCCGACCTGTTCCGGGACGCCGGCCTCGTCGACGTCGAGACCCGTCGGTACGACCACGTTCGGGTCGTCGACTCGCCGTACGACGAGAGCGCGCTGGAGGGAGCGAAGCGGAAGGCGACCGCGTCCCGACTCGGTGAGCAGCGAGAGACCTTGCTGGAGGGCGGACTGAGTGCCGAGGAGTTCGACGCGCTCCGACACGAGTGGCGCGAGATGGGGCGTGCGGTGGTCGCGGCGATGGCCGACGGGGAGTACCACCGGGTCGAGACGGTGCCGTTCTTCCTCACCCTGGGGCGGGTGCCGGGTGACGAAACCGACTTGCCCGACCGCTCCCGAACGGCGTGATATGCAGCAGGACGCACCGGGAGACGCGGCCGTCTTCGACGTTCTCGGCGAGGAGACGCGTCTCGCTATCCTCTCGGCGCTGGTCGAGCGCCGCCGGGAGTCGCCGAGCGACCCGGCGCTGTCGTTCTCGGCGCTGCGCGAGCGTTCGGGCGTCCGGGACTCGGGGCGGTTCAACTACCACCTCGGGAGACTCGTCGACCGGTTCGTCGAGAAGAGCGAGTCGGGCTACCAGTTGAACTACGCCGGACGAGAGGTGGCGGGAGCGTTGCTCTCGGGAGCCTACAGCGTCAGTGAGTCGAAGGGGCCGACCGAACTCGACGACGACTGCCCGTTCTGTGACGCGTCGGTGCTCGCCGGCTACGAGGACGGCGTCGTCCACGTCCGGTGTGGGAACGACCACACGCTCTATCGGATGGGGTTCCCGCCTGGGGCAGCCGCCGACCGGTCGATAGCACGTGTGTTGGCGCTGTCGAGTCGGCTCACCTACCGCGACCTGGAACTCACCATCGAGGGCGTCTGCCCGGAGTGTTACGGGGCCGTCGACCGGTCGCTCTGTGAGACCGAGGTCGGGGGAGAGCAGCGACTGGGGTTCGAGACGCAGTGTGAACGCTGTGGGATGCGTTCGACCTCCTCGGCGGGGGCCTGTCTGTTCGCCTCGCCCGCGTTCGTCGCGTTCTGTGCGGACCACGGCCTGGACCCCCGCGAACACCACCCGTGGACGTTCGACGTGGTCGACGACGAGGCGCTGACCGTCGTCGAGGACGACCCGCTGTGCGTCCGGGCGAGCGTGACCCTCGACGGAGAGACGTTCGTCGCAACGCTCGACGAACACGGCCGGACCGTCTCGACCGAGCGGTCCACGGCCGCCGAGTAGTCGTCGCCGCGACCCCTCGCTCGTCGAACGGAGACGTCGTTCTGAAAACGCTTAACCGCGACAGTCCGGAGCGTTAGCTATGGACCCCAGAATCCGCGAGCAGGCGGCCGTCGTCGTCGACCACTCCACGGGCGTCGAGGCCGGTGACCACGTGGTCGTCAGCGGCCCGCCGGCGGCCGAGGACCTGCTAGTCGCCGTCGCCGAACTGTGTGGCGAGCGTGGTGCGATAGTCAACGTCCGGATGAACAGCGAACGCGCCAGTCGCGCCTACCGGCGTGCCATCGACGAGGCGGACATCGCTCTCGACGAGGTGACCCTGGCGACGTACGAGGCCGCCGACGTGATGATCGGTGTCCGCGGGAGCGCCAACGCCTACGAGTCCAGTGACGTCCCGCCGGAGACGAGTGCGACGTTCCGACAGGAGAACAAGCCGATTCAGGAGGCCGCGATGGAGAAGCGCTGGCTGGCGACGCAGTATCCGACGCCCGGCGGCGCACAGCAGGCCGAACTCTCCACCGCGGCCTACGAGGAGTTCGTCTGGAGCGCCATCAACAAGGACTGGGACGCCCAGCGCGAACACCAGGCGCAACTGGTCGACATCCTCGACGACGCCGACGAGGTCCACGTCGTCTCGGGGGACAGCGCCGAGGGAACCTCGGCTGGCACCCAGAACGCGTCGCGTTCTGAGCACTCGACGGACGTCCGGATGTCCATCGCCGGGAACGTCGTGAAGAACGACTACGGCGAGCACAACATGCCCGGCGGCGAGGTGTTCACCGCCCCCGTCCCCGACAGTGTCGAGGGCGAGGTACTGTTCGACAAACCCGTGATGGTACAGGGCCGGGAGGTGCTGGACGCCCGCCTCGTCTTCGAGGGCGGCGAGGTGGTCGAGCACTCGGCGAGCAAGAACGAAGCGGTCCTGACGTCGCTGCTGGAGACCGACGACGGTGCGCGTCGTCTCGGCGAGTTGGGCATCGGTATGAACCGCGACATCGACCGGTTCACGTACAACATGCTGTTCGACGAGAAGATGGGCGACACCGTCCACATGGCCATCGGGATGGCCTACGAGGACACCGTCGGCGAGGAGAACGAGCGCAACGACTCGGCGGTCCACACGGACATGATAGTCGATATGAGCGAGGACTCGTTCATCGAGGTGGACGGCGAGCGCATCCAGGAGGACGGGACGTTCGTGTTCGAGGAGAGCGAGGATTGAGCGGAGCGAAATCCCCGACACCGAACGGTGAGTGCAGCGAGCCGTGAGGAGTAGCGAGGCCGAGTGAAACGAGGCCTCGAACAGAGCGGGGAGCGTAGCGAGCGAAGTAGCGCGGTTAGGCCCCCGGGCCGGCCAGCGAGTCCTCTTCTTCCTCCTCGTCGCCACTCTCGCCCTCCTCTTCCTCGCCGCCGTCTTCTCCCTCGCCACCGTCCTCGCCTTCGCCGCCTTCGCCGTCCTCGCCCTCGCCGGGGGACGCACAGCCGGCGAGCGCGAGCGTCGTGAGCGACCCGCCGGTCAGCGCGAGCAGGCGTCGTCGTGTCGTCGAGTGCTGGTCTGACATCGTCGGGGACGACTCGGCCCGGTAGCAAGAGCGTTGGGCCGTCGTAGCGTTGCGTCCAGCCACAGCTACAAGCGACAGGCCGGCGACGGACCGATATGCACGTCCGACGGTTCGGGAGCGGTGAGCGTGACCTCGTGTTGATCCTCGGCTGGGGCAACCAGTTCCGCCACGAGACGGTCCAGTGGCTGGTCGAGCGGGTCGTCGACGCGGGCTATCGCGTCCACGGGTTCCAGATTCCGACGACGGTGACGGACTTCGAGCGCGACTGGCTCCAGCCGGTCGCCTCGACCATCGCCGACCTGGAGGAGTACCGCCTGCTCACGCACTCGACGGGCGGCCTCGTCGGGGAGTTCCTGGAGGGACCGGAGACGAAGGTCCACCTCAGTCCGTGGTGGGGCTTCCACGATGACCTCGACACGCCCGTCGTCGACTGGGCGATGAAACTCCCCGTGGCGACGCCCGTCCTGCCGGCGAGCACCGACCGGGCGGCGCTCGGCGAACTCGTCACCGACGAACGCCTCGCGGACAGTCCCAAGCGGGCCGCGCCGACGTTCCTCCGGGAGGCGAAACGTGGCCAGCACCGTCTCCCGCCGTTCGACGCCGACACCACGAGCGTCTTCTACACGCCCACCGACGCCGTCGTGAGCGCCGAGGCCATCGAGGCACGGACGCCGCCGGAGAACCTGGTCGCCTACGAGGGCGGCCACGAACTGTTCGCCTCGCCGTCGCGCGCGGAGCACATCGACACCGTGCTCGCGGCACTGGACGAGGGGCCGGACGCGCTCTGAGGGGCGGCCCGCGGCGTCGCGGGCCGCGACGCCTCAGACCACGTCGCCGCGGACCGTCGTCCCCTCCTGGCGCTCGCGGTAGCGTCTCACGGCGTCGGCGGCCTCCTCGGCTTCCGCGTCGTCCATCCCGAGCATCTCCAGTGCGCCGGCGAGCGTCGGGAAGACGAGGTCACCCGCACGGAGTTTCTCCACGGTCTCCTCGCTGCGCTGGCCGTCGACCCAGAGACACGCGCCACGCGGGTCGAGAATCTGCTCGTAGTTCTCGCGCATCCGTGCACCCTTCAGTCGCTGGGTGACGTTCGACTCGAACCCGCTGTTACAGACCTCGAGGTGGACGGGTTCGCCCTCGTCGAGGAGGTGGGCGGCGAGACACTTCTCGGGAGCGGCGTGGCCGCTGTGGTTCGCGCGAACGTACTCGGGGAACCGTTCTGCCCACTCCGCGGAGACGGTCTTGCCGACGCCCTCGACGCCCAGGGAGTCGCGGAACTCGGCCTCGCGGTCGCCGTCCTTGCCGAACAGGAGGTCCTTGGTGAGGTAGACGTCGAGTCGGTCGACCGGGTCGACGCCGAGGGCGACGTCGCCGTACACCCACACCTCGCGGACGGGGACGGGCATCGGGTCCTCGTCGATAGTGTCGAGCAGGCGCTCGACCCGGTCGACGGCCGCCGCGCGTGAGAGGTCGCTCATACGCGACGCAGGGGACGGCCGCCGAAAGCGGTTTCTCTCGGCGCTCGACCGACACGACGTTCCTCACGTCGGGAAGGTGTCGGGCGAGCGTCGGACACACGTCGTCGGAGCTGTCAGTCGAAGTGTAAGAAAGTCACGAGATTTAAGTGCGAGATTACTAAGGAGCCGGTATGAACCCGGTCGTGGCACAGGCGGTCGACCTCGGCCCCGGCGTCTTCGGGGCCGGGGTCGTCTTCGGGTTGGTCGCCCTTGACCTCGCGCTGGCGACGAGCGCGGCGGCCGTCGGCCCCCGCGTCGTGAGCGCGGTCACCGACTGGCGACCGCCACAGCGGTGGCAGGAGATGCGTGACCGCTACGCACCGCGACCGCTCGACGCCTTCCTGCTGGCGGCGTGGACCGCCGTCCTCGTCGAGTTGCTCCGCTCGCGACCCACGGTCGCCGCGGGTGTCGCGGCGTTCTCCCTGCTCATCACCGTCCTCGGATCGCTCGTCTTCTGGGCGTTCGAATCACGCAACAGAGCGGACTCGAGGATGTAGCACGGCGCGGTCCGACCCGGTCAGGTCAGGTCGACGAGCGCCTGCCACGTGTTCGGCCCGACGATGCCGTCGACGGCCAACCCCGCACCGGACTGGAAGGACTCGATAGCGCCCTCCGTCTCGCTGCCGTAGTAGCCGTCGACGGCGATGCTGTAGCCGTGGCCGTAGCGCAGCGAGTGCTGAGCGGCGTAGGTCGCCCACCACGGGTCGTCGTTCGGCCCGGCGACGGTGACGACCAGCGCGTCCCACGTGTTCGGGCCGACGACGCCGTCGACGGCGAGGCCGCTCGCCGACTGGAAGCTTTCGATGGCCCCCTCCACCTCGCTGCCGTAGATGCCGTCGTGGTACTGCAGATCGTAGCCTTGCTGTTCGAGCAGGTACTGGATGGTGTAGACGTCCTCTCCCTGGTCCCCGTTCGAGAAGTACTCCCAGGCGTACGACCCGCCGGAACCACCGTCGTCGCCACCCGAACCGCCGTCGCCGGCGCTCCCGTCGACGAACTCCATGTAACGGCCCCAGTCCCACGCCGGCTGTGGACAGGACTTGTAGCTCGTGTTCCCGCAGTCGCCGTACTTCGGGGCGTTGGTGTGCCCGACGATACCACCCGAGGCGTTCGCCGCGGCACACGGATCGGTGAAGTACTGTTTGGGGACGTCGTAGGCGCTGGCGACGTGGTCGACGATGTCGGCGCTGGCGGCGTACGCGGCGTCGGAGATGCCGTTCTGCCCGTCGTGCCACTCGTGTTCGATGCCGATGGCGTTCGAGTTGAAGCCCCCGGCGTGCCACGCGACGTCCTGTTCGTCGACCATCTGGGCGGTGTACCCGTCGCTGTTGCGCACGACGTAGTGGGCGCTCACGTCGGCCCGCGAGTCCTGGAACCAGTTGACCGCACTCCCCCACGTCCCGTCGGTGATGTGGACGACCACCCAGTCGATGTCGGCCGCGCCACGGTAGTCGTCCGAGTAGTTCGAGGGGTCGGCCGCGATGTACTCGTCGGCCGGTGGGGCCGCCGCACTCGCCGTCCCCGCGCTCAGAAGCGAGAGACCGCCGACCGCCGACGCGCCGACGCCCTTCAGGAACGTCCGTCGGTCGCTCATCGCTCTACCTCCGTCGTCGCGGTGTCGTCGTCTGTCATGGTACCGTCCGACGGCGTGTCGGACGAGTAGAATCCATCACTAGATAGAGTTAATATTTGTGGCTGTGGTTCGTTCAGCATCGAACGTCGGGGAGCGGGTGGCGGTCGAACGCGGACGTTATCCCGCTCGAACCCCCAGCGCCGGCATGGACTGTGAGAAGTGTGGCACACCGGCGGTGATGCACGCCGCCTACTCCGGCCTGCACCTCTGTGAGTCGCACTTCTGTCGCTCGGTCGAGAAACGGCTTCGACGGCGCGTCCGGGACGACGTCCTCCTGCCGGACGACGCCACGCCCGAGGACCCCGAGACGTGGGTCGTCGGCCTCTCCGGTGGGAAAGACAGCGTCGTCCTCACCCAGATTCTCCACGAGACGTTCGCCGAGGACCCCCGCGTCGAACTGGTCGCGCTGACCATCCACGAGGGGATTCAGGGCTACCGCGACGAGTCGCTCGACGCCTGTCTCGCGCTGACCGACGACCTCGACATCCGCCACGAGGTGGTGAGCTACGAGGAGGAGTTCGGCCTGAAGATGGACGACGTCGCCCGCGAGGACCCCGAGGGGATGGCCCCCTGCGCGTACTGCGGGGTGTTCCGTCGAGACGTGCTCTCGCGGTACGCCGAGGCGCTGGACGCCGACAAACTGCTGACGGGCCACAACTTAGACGACGAGGCCCAGACCGCGCTGATGAACGTACTCTCGGGAGACCTGCGCCAGATGGCGAAACACTTCGACGCCTCGCTCGGGAGTTTCGACCGCCGCGGCGACGAACACGCCGACGAGTTCGTCCCGCGCGCGAAACCGCTCCGGGACGTCCCCGAGAAGGAGGTGGCCCTGTACGCCCACCTCCGCGAACTACCGACACACATGGCCGAGTGTCCCCACTCCTCGGAGGCGTATCGCGGGGAGATTCAGGAACTCCTCCTCGGCTTAGAGGAGAACCATCCCGGCACGCGCCACTCCATCATGGCGGGCTACGAGGAGTTCGCCGCCATCGTCGCCGAACGGTTCCGCGGCGACGGCGACGGCCCGAACCTCGGCGAGTGCGACCGCTGTGGCGCGACGACGACCCGAGACCTCTGTCGCAAGTGCGAACTCGTCGAGGCGGTCCACGAGGCCGACGCGGGCGTGGAGACGAGCGGCGACTGACGGAGCCGCTGAGACGAGCGTTTACACGTCGCTACGTGAGTCTGTCGACTCGGCCGCCGGTACAGACCGACGAGTCACACCGAGACGAGAATCCACATCCAGAGGCCGTCCGAAGAGGTGTGGGACGTGGCGATGAACGAGGCGCTGAGAGTACGGTCCGAAGCACGAGTTGCGGCGTAAACGCAGGATAGACGGTGGAGCGCGGTCGCTCGACGAGTCGAGAACAGGTGGAAGAACTCGACGCGTTACCGGATGACGTCGAGGCCGTTGTTCTGTTCGACTTCGCTGCGACCGCCGTCGGTCTCACCGAAGTTGACGCCGTTGCCGCCACTGTTGCCCGAGTTCGACTCGAACTGGTGGCTCTGGGACGTCGACCCCGTCCCGCCGGCGCTGTCGATGGCCTCGCGGGAGGCGTTGGCCTGCTTCTGGGTCGTCGGCCCGAGGATCTGTGCGGACTGGACGCCCGTCATGATGGCCATGACGCGCACCTTGCCCTTGTACTCCTCCTGGATGCGAGCGCCCCAGATGACGTTCGCGTTGGCTTCGAGCCGTTCGGTGATGTTCTGGGCGATGCCCTCGGCCTCTTTCAGCGTGAGGTCGGGACCGCCGGTGATGTGGACGAGGCCACCCGTCGCGCCGCGGTAATCCACGTCCAGCAGCGGGTGGTTCATCGCGTCCTTGACCACTTCCTGGGTCTTGTTCTTGTCCTGTGTCTCGCCGACGAGCATGACGGCGACGCCGCCCTGGCCCATGATGGCCGTCATGTCGGCGTAGTCGAGGTTGATGAGGCTCGGCTGGGTGATGGTCTCCGAGATGCCCTTGACGGTCTCGGCGATGATCTGGTCCATGACCGAGAACGCCTTGCCGATGGGCAGGTTCGGGACGTAGTCGAGCAGCCGGTTGTTGTCGAGGACGATGATGGAGTCCGCGGCGTTGCGGAGTTTCTCCAGCCCTTCCTCGGCTTTCACCGTGCGGGCACGCTCGACGTTGAACGGCGTCGAGACCATCCCGACGACGATCGCGCCCTGCTCTTTGGCGATGTTGGCGACCACGGGGGCCGCACCGGTTCCGGTGCCACCACCCATGCCGGCGGTGACGAACACGAGGTCCGCCTCGCCGAGGACGTCCTTGACGGTGCCCTGGGCCATCTCCGTGGCGCGCTCGCCCATCGACGGGTCACCACCGGCACCCAGCCCCTGCGTGAGCGACTTGCCGACGAGTATCTTCGTGTCGGCCTCGATCATCTTCAGGTGCTGTTTGTCGGTGTTGATGGCGATGGTGTCAGCGCCGTCGACGCCGATGTTGTACAGGCGGTTGACGGTGTTGTTGCCCGCGCCACCACAGCCGACGATGACGATGCGGGGGTCGCCGAACTCGTCGGCCTCCGACCCGCTCGCGTCCGAGCGCTGCTGTTGTTCTTTCTCGGCGTTTTCGAGCGCCGAGTTGACGATGTCCTGCATTCAGGCCCTCGCCCACGGCCGCTTCTTGTCGCGGCGCTCGGAGTTGTCCTCGTTGATCATGTCGCGGACCGCGGCACGAATCGCCTCGCTGCGATTCGGGTACTCCCCGGTCTCGACCATGCGCTCAACTTCCTCGATCTGCTGCTTCGGTATCCGTAGTGTCACACGCTCCATTTTGTCGTATTCCCCTTGGTAAGACACCGAGCCGTGTGTCACGACGACCCAGGCGTCGGACACGGGTCGAAACCGCAGTACGAGACGGGAATCCTCCCCGTCGCGCCCCGTGTAAGACGACTGTCTTACGCAGGTGTTTCCATACCCCGATATGTAATAAAACTTTGGCCGAGCGTAAGACGCGCGGCGAAACAGCCACGTAAACAGGAGCCAACGCCACCGTCTACGGCGTTTACGAGCGTTCCAGGACGTCTGCCGCAGGTGTCCGACGGCCACAGCCGGGACAGAACGACCAGTCCGAGCGGAGTTCGTCGCCGCAGTCACAGAAGACACGGTGGTTCGCCTTCTCGCCACAGTTCGGACAGTAGACCGCATCGTCGTCGAGCGTCTCGCCACAGCCCGAGCAGTCCGACTCCCGCCGTTCGGTCGCCGAGAGAGCCGACGCTTCGGCCTCCTGGATAGCCTCGCTCGCCTGTCGCTCGTCGGCGAGGTTGACCGTGACGTTGACGTCTTGGGGGGCGCGCTCGCGGTCGGTGCGTCGCTGCTCGGCGAGCACGGCTTCGATTCGCTGGTCGACGAGCGTGTCCACGCGCTCGCGCACGAGAGCGTCGAGCGTCTGGCCCATCGGCGCGGGTGCCGCGGCGTCCGACGGAGACGACCCCTCGTCGAGGTACGCGCGAAGCGCCTCGCGCATCACCTCGCTCTTCGAGGCGTCGTACGCCTCGATACGAGCGACGAGGTCGTCGTCCGCACGGAACGTGATCTTGCTCATCGGATGCGTTCGATTACTCCTAATCTGATATATATCTTACTAGGTGTCATACGGGCGTCAGCCGAATCGGCACGAAAGACAAGCATTAAATTCCGGCACCTACTGCCACCAGACAGGCCGCTCTTAGCTCAGTCTGGCAGAGCAGTCGACTGTAGATCGACTTGCCCCCCGTTCAAATCGGGGAGAGCGGACTTCTCCTGCGAGCAACGTGAGGGAGCGACGCGACCGAACTGCGAGCAGTGAGAACGTCTACAGCGACACGATTTGGATAGGGAGCACGGAAGACAAGCGGAGCGCGTCTTCCGGAGGGAGCGACTGGATTCAAATCGGGGAGAGCGGACTTTTCCCGCGAACCACGCGCGAGGGAGCGGAGCGAGCGAGCCGGTGAGCGGTGAAAACGTCGTCTCGACCGTTTGAAGAGACGAGACGCGCGCAGCGTGAGCGAGCACGTCTCGGCGTATTCAAATCGGGGAGAGCGGACTTCTTCGTGACCGAACCGCGAGCGAAGCGAGCACGGTGAGATCAGAGAAGTGACCTCGACACGATTCGAGCAACGAGCGACCACCGGGAGCGAGTGGTGAGAGCCACCGACACGACCGGGTAGAGCGAACGGCGATACCCTCCGAACCGAACGTCGAGCGAGGTCGTCCCAATGGTTTCCAATCCGACCATTAAGCGAGTTCGGCAGCGAGCGCCACTCTCGCTTAATGACCGTTTGGAAGAACGAACGTCGAGAACCAGTCTGTCGCGCCTGTCGAACAGCTACCTCCCGGCGAAGCAGTCGTCGACGCGGACCGTTGCAGAGAGCGCCACGAAGCGATGAGACGCTTGTGCGTCTCACAGATGCGAATCCGGGAGAGCGGACTTCTCCCGCGAACCACGTCGCTCGTGGGTGGCGGCGACGGGCGAAGACGTAGTCGGTGACATACAACTAAGCCTCGCGCCCGCACACGTGGCAGACGAATGTACGACCGAATCCTCGTGCCGGTCGACGGGAGCGACATCGCGTCCGCGGCGGCCGACCACGCCTTCGAACTCGCTCGTACCGTCGACGCGGACCTCCACGTCCTGTTCGTCGTCGACGAGAGCGTCGAGTCGATGCTCCTCTCGACGCACAGCATGCGGACGATACTGGAGTCACTGCGCGAGCGTGGCGAAGCGGTGCTCGACAGCGTCGAGGACCGTGCCGAGACGGCGGGCGTCGCCGTGACGACCACCCTCGGCCACGGTGTACAGGTCCACCAGGAGATCGTCGAGTACTGTACGGACCACGACGTCGACCTCGTCGTGATGGGGACGAGTGGACGTGAGGGACTCGAACACCTGCTCGGGAGTACGACCGAGCGGGTGTTGATGTCCTCCTCGATTCCAGTGCTGGCCGTCTCACCGGAGAGTATCGTCGAAGACGGCGATTCCACGGGGTGACGACGGCCGTTTCGAAACGCTTTTTCAGGTCCTCGGCGTCGGTTCGGATGCACGCCGCCTTAGCTCAGACTGGGAGAGCACTCGACTGAAGATCGAGCTGTCCCCGGTTCAAATCCGGGAGGCGGCATTTTCCTGCGAACAGGTGAGAGAGCGAAGCGACCGAGTCTGTGAGCAGTGAAAATGCTCACGACCGGTTTGAACGAGACCAGACGGGCGCAGCGAAGCGAGCACGTCCGGGCGTAGTTCACAATCCGGGAGGCGGCATATTCTGAGACCGCAACCGGGAGCGTAGCGAACGGTCCGTCGAAGAAACGACGCCGACCGCGTTCGAACCCCGGAAGACGCGACGACCGTGGTTCAGAGCCGATGACGGCCCTGCCGTGAGAGCAACGCTCTTCGCGCCCGGTTACGATTCGAGGCTATGGGTAGCGAAACCGCCGTCAGGAGTCGACACGGGCGACCGTTCCTGCTCGCGCTCTTCTACGTGGTCGCTGGCGTGACGCACTTCGTGTCACCGAGGACGTACACCAGTATCGTACCGCCGCAGTTCCCTCGACCGCTGGCGCTCGTCTACCTCTCGGGGATCGCCGAAATCGCCCTCGGGGTCGGTGTGCTGTTCCGGCGGACGCGCCGGCGCTCCGCGTGGGGGCTGGTGGCGTTGCTGGTCGCCGTCTTCCCGGCGAACGTCTACATGGCGACACAGGACGTGGTCGGTGAGGAGGCACCGAAGTGGGTCGGACTGCTCGTTCGGCTGGCGACAGTGGTGCGACTCCCGCTTCAGGCCGTCCTCGTTCGCTGGGCGTGGTCGTACACGCGTCCGGACGCGGCGGCCAGCGGGTGAAGGGCCGGTGTGGCGGGAGGAGGGGCGAGACGGATCCGGACCGAGGGCCACACACCATGATACCACGACCCGCGGAAGTCTTATCAGTGGATAGCCGTTCCGTTCAGAGGTAATGGCGAAAGGCAGCGTTGACTTCTTCAACGACACTGGCGGTTACGGTTTCATCGAGACGGATCGACGCGGACGAGGACGTTTTCTTCCACATGGAAGACGTTCGGCGGCCCGGACCTCGAGGAGGGACAGGAAGTGGA
>NZ_WSZK01000020.1 GCF_009791395.1 Halomarina oriensis | reverse complement strand
TTGTGTTAGACCCACGCTCTCTGTCTAACAATTCCGGCAATCGATGCGAACTATTCCTTCCACGCCGGTTCGGAGTGATTCAGCTGTTAGACACGTGCCGCGAGTCTAACGCTCAGCGTCCCGAAAGCATTTGATTACACAATTGTTAGATTCGAATCATGCCCTCTCGACGGAGATTCGTCCAATTGACCAGCACCTCGGTACTCGCCTCCCTTGGGGGGTGTGCCACACGCAACACGCCATCGAATCGAACTACGACGGTTCGTAGAGCGTCTACGCGACCGCCGTCCACGTTCACTGACCGCATTGATGTCATCATTCTGAACGAGGCTCAATCTTCCCAAGACGTCACGCTCACCGTCGCCAGCGAACGAGAGCAGATATTCAGTCAAACAGTCCATGTTGGTGGGAACGGCGGTAAGCAAGTCGTCTCTCCCGGCATTGACGAACAGGGAATGTACGAGTTTTCAGTTGCACTATCCGACGAGCGAACCCACACTCGCCGCTTCTCCATTGGGGACTATCACCTTCAGAACGGGTCGGATATCGGCGTTGAGATTGGTGAAGAAGTACGGTTCTTGATAGAGGAGTGACGCTCAATACAGCGAGATTTTGGGGGCTATGGTTTCGCATTGAACCCTTAATGTGCATCCGAAGTCGCTCTGTTAGACTCACGCTCTACGTCTATCAATACAGGCAACCAGTGAGATGGGGTTGATTTCACACCGAACCGTGGTGACACAGCTGATAGGTACGTGCCGCGAGTCTATCAGTTCGTGGCCGGAGCCAGTCGGACGAATTCGGCCTCGTATAGGGACTCCGGCGGCGACCCACAGATACTGCATCCTTCGATGTCAACGCCGTGGCGAAGGGCCTCGGCAACGAGGCTGGCCAGTTGTCGTTCGAAGTCCTCTTCGGTCGTCACGGGGAGGTCTATCGAATTCATGCGGTCACTACCGTAGAATCGCGGATACCGATTTCCTTCGCTACCAATACTCTTTATATACATATGACAGATTGACACTGCTGGTAGACCCACGCTCTCTGTCTAACGATTGCCGGTATTGGTAGCCTGTGCCGTCTGTGTATCGAGTGGTTGTCGATTAGAAATTGAATCGCAGGTCCTCTGTGGGACGATTTTAGCGGGGAACAGGTGGGGTGATGCAGGTGCCTCTGACAAATCGTAACCTGCGTACTGATGTACGAATCGCAATCATGTATGAGTTTCGGTATATTCAATGGTATATCATTATGGCACTATCTGGTGAGCGACCGTCAGGACTTTGAATCATTATCTCCGGGTTCGGCTGATAGACCCACGCTCTGCGTCTAACAATACCGGCAATCAATGCGACCAGTTTCTTTCACACCGATTCAGAGAGACTCAGCTGTTAGAGTTATGCCGCGAGTCTCCCAGTCGGTTCGTTCAAAGGAGGTCGACGAGCGCCCCGATACCAAATCCGATTCCAAGGGAAATCGCTGATGTGGCAAGCTGCCGGTCAGTGGCTCGAAACACGCCCGAGAGCAATACGGCCACCGAACAGCCAAACAGGGCTCCATATACGAATCCGCCATCAGTGGCGGCCGAGGCGGGAGTCAACAGCAGCTCAACCGCGAGAAGGCCACCGAGTCCGAGAACGAAGAGCGCACCGTCTCGCCATGGCCTCCGCGCTTGGCGGTCGATCATACAATCGATACCTGTCGCAGCCTCAATAAATCCTGATACCGTCTCCGTCGCCTCGGCTGCAATAGACATACACTCTCTATCTACCGAATGGGGTGAGTGAGCGACGCGTGGTGCCGGTTTAACACCCCGGCGGAATACCTTTCGTGTGTTGTCACATCTCTGGGACATGGACCCGCTGACAGCGTACAGTGGCCTGTTCCTCCGTATTGGCCTCTACCTCGTGGTCTTCTGGCCGACTGTCGGCTACTACGTCTACCAGGACTCGAAACAGCGAGACGCGTCTTCACCACGGCTGAGAGGCGCTCTCTACGGCTTCTTTGGCGTCGCAGGGCTGTTCGTCTACCTCGCGCGGAGAGAACGAACGAAAGAAACTCCGAGTCGATAGCCCCCACGCGCTCTGTGTACTAAGCGGACCATGTGAGCGACGCGTGCCGCGAGTGTATCAGCGACTCACCACGGAACGAGCCTTCCTGTCTGTACGAACACTAATAGCATCGGGAGGGATTGATACGGCATGCAACACTCAGCGACGATTGATTCCTCGGCGGCGACCTCCGCTGCTCTGTACGCCGCCGTCGTCTTCGCGGGCTTTGTGCTGATGGGGCTTGTTGGGCAATCGGTCCTCAACGACGTCGACGTCGTTCGAGCCGTTGTGGTCTCCGGAGCGGTGAGCGTGGCCGTTGGCGTCGGTATCTATCGACGCTCGAAACGATAGGTCCACACTCTCTTCCCTAACAATACCGGCGATCGAGGTGGGTTGGGGGAGTGCTATCCTGAGGAGCCTGCCAAGGGACAACTCGAGTCGTCGAGACAGCGTCGTTAGCCAGCGACCACAGACTGACCGACGAGAGGTGCAGTCCGCCGAGCGTATGGCTCATCGAACTCCGACCCTCGGCTGCGAATTTTCGCGCGCTGTGAATATAGCGGCATACGATATACGGCTGTTTGGCCCCACGAGCGAAGGTAAAGATTGTTACCAGCAACTGTAGCACTCTTTGAGCCGGTAGTCAAATCGCAATACTGCGCGGGAATGGCGATTGTTATCTGCTACAGTGGCACTACATTCCTGGCCAAAAAATGTTCTGTGGTAATATTTCTACGGTGAGACTCGTCGGCCCACCGGCTAAATTATAGTTCAGTCACACTATCGCGGTTGGCCAGCACATGAGCATATACTCCGTAGGATGCCCGGTGGTGATCGAGCCATGCCAGGTAGTCGCGTGAGTTCTGGAGACCGATGGGACACTCGAGAGATACGTCTCCAGCCACCCGCTCGAACTTCTCGCCGTGCTAATCTGCTATCTGCTCGCATTCGCGTTCGTAATTTGGCCGGCCATCAAGTCGATTACTGGCTTCGAGACCCTGTCCGCTCCGGGGCGCCCGGGCAGTCTCGAGCGGAACTGGGGGCTGGTCACGAAACCACAGGGGTGGCTGCTCTGTCTCGGCTACGTGCTGACCCACCTCACGTACCCGTCCGTCCGTGCGCGCCTCGCTGGCGAATCGGTCGACGACTACTGGAGATAGTAGTTACCGGATGCTACACTAGCGTCCGTTGATATTTTTCGAGCGACCCGTAACTATCTCAGGGGTCTCAGATTGGGACGACGAGACAGACGTTTTCGACCTCCGGCGCGACTGAGACGACCTGGGCCTTCCGCTGGAGCTCTTTTCGTCGCGCTTCGATTCGTGCTTCTAGTCGCGTCAATCGCTCGCGCTGACCACGAATGGCGATATCCATGTCCGACCCGGCCTCAGCTTTCTGTTCGTAGTCGTCGATGAAGCGCTCGATTCTGTCCTGTTCTGCGTCGGCGTAGTCCTCGAGATCACGGCGCTCTTGCTGTGTTTCCTCACGTCGTCGCTGTTGGAGGTCACTTCGAAGGGTCCGGATCTGTTGGCTGATGTATCGATCGGCAACTTCCCGTAGTTCCTCTCGCTGCTCAAGCAGCGACCGAGCGACCCCGTCATCGGGAGCGGCCGTGATGCTATCGCCCTCGACGACTCGCTGCCCAAGTCGCTGTTGTGGATCTCGGTGTGCGGCATCGACGAACACCGGTGTCATCTCCTCGTGGACCACCTCACCGGCTCCGTCCTCGAACCGAAGCCGGTAGTTGAACGTGACACCGGGGTCGTCAACGAACGGGAGGAGCTTGATACCGACCGTTCCGTGCTCGCTTGCGAGTACTTCGTCCATTACCTCTTGGACCAACTCCGCATCGGGTGCGAGGTATTCGATGCCGTCGTAGTCCATCGCGAACTCCCGGTCGAACGTGAACGGACCGTACGGGTCGTCCCTGCCCTGCCGGCGAATGGATTCGGGGAGCTCAGCTCGATAGAGGTTGTTCCCAGCTTTCTCCATCGTGCCGCCGAGGGCGGTGAGCCCTCTGTCGACGAACCTTCGAATGTCTGCCTCGGTCCCGTAGGTGTCCTCCGAGTGGTCCATGACCTCTCGAATCTTCGCCCGGCTCTCCTGGTCGAACGTACTGGTGTCGATGAGGCTGCGCTCGTACCAGTCGGCGAGGGTCTGCTGGCGTTCGTCAATGAGTGCTTCGAGCTCTTCGGTGGTCGCACTCGCTGGCTGTTCATTCCGGATGGAATCCATAATCAGCGAGTCGACGTCGATGTCGTCGAGCATCCCCAGAACGTCCGCCGTATTCCCCAACTGTCCTCGAATGGCTTCGACCTTCTCCTGGAGCAGCTCGAAGACCTCACTCTCGCGGGTATCTTCGAACGAGAAGTTCCAGACTTTGACTTCCTTCTCTTGGCCGTACCGATGGAGTCGACCGATGCGTTGTTCGAGGCGGTTCGGGTTCCACGGCAGCTCGTAGTTGACCATGATGTGGCAACTGTGCTGAAGGTCGATTCCCTCGCTCGCTGCATCAGTCGCGAACAACAATCGCGACTGGCCGTGGTTGAATTCCTCTTCGATACGTGCACGATCGTCCTTGTCCACGCCGCCGTGGATGACGAGAATCTCGTCAGCCCACGGTTCATCCTTGACGAGTTCGAGGATGTAATCAAGCGTATCGCGGTACTCGGTGAACAGGAGGACCTTCTCATCAGGCTGTTCTTCGAGCAGTTGCTGGATGTAGCGTCGGACCTTCTGCGCTTTCGAGTCGACCGGGATGCCCTCCGCGAGCGCCACGAGGTCACGCAGGGTTTCGATCTCTTCTTCGAGTTGAGCGTCGCTCTCGGTGATCGTCAGTCCCGCAAGCTCCTGTTCGGCGTGTTGTTGGTCGGCTTCGTCGAGGTCTTCACCTTCGAGATACGCCGTCGCTTCCGCAGAAAGGGCCGTCCCCGACGCCTGTTGTTCGACAATGTTCGAGAGGCGACGACTGAGCGTCGCTTTGATCGCCCCGATGCTGCTCACCAGCCGCTTTTGCATTAACGCCATGGCGAACCCGACGGCGGGTTCGTTGAGTCGCTCCGAGCGGTTGAAGACGTGTTTGACGTAGTCCGTGACCGCACGATAGAACTGGCGCTCCTCGTGAGTCATCTCGACCGGGATGGTCCCGACCTCCCGATTCGGGAAAATGCGCTCGCCGTTGTCGTCGTAGATGGTCTGCTTGCCTCGGCGCATCATCACCCGGTCCACTGCCTCTTTCGAGAGGTCCTGGTCTTCAGCGACGAGGAACGGGTCGACGTACTCGATGAGTGAACGGAACGCATCGCCTTTCCCGTCGTGCGGTGTCGCGCTCAGGAGGAGTAGTGAGTCGGAGTTGTCGGCGACTCGACTGACCATCTTCGAGGTCTTGCTCGGTGACTCCCCGCGCTTGGCCGCCTTGTGGGCCTCGTCAACCACCACGACATCCCAGAACGCCTCGTCGAGTTGCGCTTGGAACTCCTCCTGCCGGAGGAAGGCCATGCTCGTGACCATTCGCTGCTGGTCTTGATTCCAGATGTTGGCCTCCTCGCCAAGCCGGCGTCGTTCGCCATCGACCCACTGGCGGTCGGCCGGTATGAGCGAGATGTCGAAGAAGCGGTCCATATCACGAATCCACTTCTTCTGGAGGTGTGCGGGAACGACGAACAGGACTCGGTCTGCGCGGTTTCGTGCGGTGAGTTCCTTGAGGATGAGGCCGGCCTCGATAGTCTTTCCCAACCCGACGTCGTCGGCGATGAGCGCGCGCTGACGGAGCTTCTGCATCACCCAGTTCACACAGGCGAGTTGATACGGTTCGAGACGAACGAGCGAGTTCGAGATACTCAGCAGTTGGCCCTGTCCGTGAGCGATTTGGAGTTGGAGTGCCTGCGACCGGAGATCGAACCACTCGGCAGAGACCGCCTCATGGTCGGGATGGAGTCGGTCGGCCGTAGTTGGGTCAAGTGCGTCGAACTGTTCGAGCCTCTGCTCTATCTCGACGTCGTCAACGCAGACCGTCTTGACGCCGACGTCCTCGACGTAGGCCCGCAGATACCCGAGGTCGCCGACGGAGTATGTCTTGATGACCTCGGCGGGATTGTCGTTGAGGCGGATTGTGGCTCCCGGGTTGAGTGAGTCCATATCGTTAGATGGTATCTGGATTCTGTCCCGTGTCTTCTGCGTCCAGGGTCACAGTTTGGTCTTGCAGGTTTGAGAGTGCTCGATCGAAAGTGTAGTCGTCAATAAGGTTGGCGACACCCGCATTGTGCTCTGTCATCTCGTCTCTGCCTTTCGCATTCACTCTGAACTCGTTTGAGCCGACTTCACCAAATGTCGCATAGAACACTTTGTCCTCCTTGACCACGTAGCCGGCAAACAGGTCGACTTGACCTGCTTCATATCGATCTGTGAATATACGATATTTCCAGGGTGTCTTGGTTATCTGGTTGGCCTTCTTGACCTGTACTCGCAGGAGATGATCGTCTTTGTCTGCGACCAAGTCGTATTTGTACTGGCCGTGGGTGTACGAGACTCGACAGTCGTTCCTAACGAGATCTGCAGCAACTGCGAACTCAGCCAACTCGCCATCAACATGACCGGTGTTCCGACTCATAATCTCGAAGCGATGGCTTGGGCGTGACTATGCTGCGCCTTTCGATGTGAGTGAGTAACGGCTGACATAGGACGATGGATATCTGTTACGACCAAATCTGGTCTTATCAATCTTCGTGAGGAAAGGGTGTGGCCGTTACTCCTGTGTGATGGTGACGAAGTTCAGCACGAACTCTTGGGGGAGAACGCCGCCGTGATAGAACCGAGCGTCCGGCAGGCCCTGGTTTCGGAACCGCTGGATCGGGTCGGAGAGGATGCTGACCTTGGCGTCATCGTCGAGATATCCCAGATGTGCGTTGCTGTCGAGGAGCGCACCCGGAGCATCGTCGCCGAGATTGGCTCCTGCGACCCATCTCCGGGTCACCTGCTCGGCGGTGTCCGGCGGGTAGATATCGTCGATGTCGACGTGCTCGGGGAGCGAGACGAACCCGTGGTCGGAGAGGATGTATGCCCGGTCCCACTCCCCCTTGTCGAGCTTCTCACAGATGATTCGCGAGATCGTGTCGATGCGGTCGCTGAACAGGTCCTCGAAGTCTGTCAGCTCTTTCTCACCGGTTTCGTCGATATCGTTCCAGTAGTACGCGACGCGGGTACTGCTCCACCCGACGTCGTCGTTGGCGTCCTGCATGATGTAACTCCAGCCGTCGTTTTCGAGCAGGGCCTGCCGGCGGTGGTTGGTAATCTCCTGCCCGTTTCGTTCGGGGACGAGTGTGCCGTCTCGCACTCCGATGCTGAAGCTGAACTTGCTCCCCGGCGTGAGCGCGGCTTTCCCGAACTCGGTGTCGGATGGGAGCGTCCCGACCCAGGTGTTCTCCTCGACCTCCAGCCCGGTCAGTTCATGGCGAATCGACTCCGCGAGTTCGTGTGCGAGGTCGAAGCGCAACGCGTCGACGATGAACAGCGCGACGCTCTGGCCACTCTGGATGTGTTCGTGTTCTTCGGCGAAGAACTGGTGAGCGTGACGTTCACCGACAAATGGCGAGCCACCCTCGATTTGGTCAGCAACGAGGTCACCAAGGTCACTGAGGTATTCGAGATAGCGCGACTCGACTAGCGATGAACGCAGGCCGTCGAGCGTCGCCGTTGCCGGGTGTTCCTCGGGGAGGTCGGTCTCCGGCTCGCCCGAGACGATGAGGTTGAACACAGCGTGGTCGATTTGCCAGGTCCCGGTCTCAACGTTGCCGTACAGGTCGACGACGTCGCTGCTGTCGCCTCGTTCCTCCCATGTTTCGAGTTCAGCTGCCAGCGTTGCTACATCGATTGCTTGGTTCCAGACGGCTGCCCAGGGCGTCTCGCCGTAAATCTTCTCCAAGCGTTCGTGTCGCTGTGTCGCCTGGGTCATACATGTCTCGTACTCGCCAGCACGGAACGACCGTGTCCACTCATCCCAGAGCCGTGCTTCGAGTGAGGCGTCGACAGGACAGTCGGCGAGGTCCCACGGGTCGTCGTACGTCCGGAGGACATCGTGCCAGAATCGTTGGCTGGGATCGAGGTAGACGGCCGCCAGTTTTGTCTTGCGTTCGGTCTTACTCAGTAGCGACTGAAGTTCGGGTCGGTAGATTCCGATGCCCGTATCGGGTTCAGGGCGGTACTGCTCGTCGAGCAACGACTCTTCGAGTCCTGCATCGACGAGCCACTCGGCGACGGCCCACCGTCTGGTCTCTTCGACGATAGCGTGAGCGTTGGTCTCACCTTCGACGGCCGTGACACCGTTTTCGACGAGGAGGTCACGGAGTTCGAGCAGCTTGTCTTTCTGGGGGAGGTTCTCGGTCCCGTGCTCGAGGACGAACTGGATCGGGTCCTCGTGGCCGTCCAGCACGATCTTCGTCTGCAGACCACGAAGTGACGGCAGCCCCCCCTCGCCGTTGAGTTCCTCGTAGAGCGCCTGGGCAACGGTTTCGCGGTTCTCGGCACCTTCGTAGGCGGTACGAATCGTCGCCGCCTGGAGCCGGTCGTTCTCGAAGCATTGTGCGGCGAGCTTGCCGATGTGTTGTTCGAGGACTGCGCCGGTGTGTTCAACGTCTTTGAACCAGTCGATGACGTCTCCGTCGTCGTCCTTCCGAGATCGCGGGACGTACCACACCGTTCGCTCGCGTGGGGCGTCCGTGCGCAGTTCCAACGGCGAGTGTTCGGCCGCATGAAATGCACACCCGAGTTGTGTGCTTGCGGTCTGAACGATGTCACGGAGGTAGCCACCGTCGTCCCACCAGAGGACGACTGGCTCGTCGTCAGCCGCTCGGTCGATGGCGCTCTCGATGGCGTCCTGCGCGCACTGTGGGAGTGTCTTCGTTGCCGGCATTGTCAGAGCACGTTCTTGTCGACGGTCTTCGGGACGATTTCCGCCCGAGCGAGTGGTGTGATATTGATTTCAACACCGTGCTTGTGGTTCGGTTGATAGCCTTCGGTCGTGATCTCCGAGAGCGCACGGTCGCTCCAATCCGACGGAATCCGCTTGTCGATGGACTGGCAGCGGTCATCGATCTCCTCTGCTAAGGCCTTGAACTCGGCCAACGGGGGAAGGCCATCAACGTCCACGACAGCCTCGTCGTCGGCTATGGCTTCAAGGAATTCCTCGTCAAGAACCGAGGGGTCGTCGAGACCGGTCGCGAGCGTGGCAAGCAGCCGTTCGTCGTCGGTCAGCGTTTCGAACGGTTGGCCGTCCTCGTCGAGGAGGTCAGCCCCCTCGCGCTCGAAGTAGTAGGTCATGAACAGGATGCCCGTGCTGGAGTAGTGGTCCGACCCCTTGAGTCGCCAGTTGAAGTAATCGAAGAGGTCAGCGAGGTGTGCTTCGACGGACTCGTCGGCGGGTTTGGCATACTCTCCACATGCGCGTTCGAGTTCACCGAGCGCGTCGAGCCACTCCTCGTGCCACTCGTCGACGGCGTTCCAGAAGTTGTCCGAGAAGGTGTCTTTGAACCACGCTTCGCCCTTTCGCTCGCGTAGTTCCGCCAGCGCCTCCACGCGCTGTTTGGTTTCTTCGCGGAACACGGCCACTTTCGGCGCAAGTTCTTCAACGAGTTGGCGGTCCTCGTCGTCGAAGTCACGCTCGTCGGTGCTCCCCAGATCCTGAAGCACCTCTTCGAGGACGCTGATCTGGTTGAGTCCGCTCGCACAGCGTTCGTACTGCTCGGCGGCCTCTGCTTGCTCACTCGTTGAGAGAGATTCGTCGCCCCGACGGCGGTTCGCGGCACTGCGGCGCTCTCGGAGTTCGGCTTTCCGAGGTTCGAGATACTGGTTGCTGAGTCGATCGAACAGCCCCGCATCGAGACCGTGGTAGTCGAGGAAACACGCGAACCCCTCGCCCGTCGAGTCGGCGATGAGCCGTTCAGTGGTGAGTTTCCAGAGGATGGGTGTGTTCTCCATCGTCTGGACGTGGTAGTCGAACAGGTCTTGAGCGACGAACGCCCGCAGGTTGGGGTACGCCTCCTCGGCAGCGGACCGCGCCCCGAGAATCTCGTCGACCTCGGCGAGACGGTCCTCAGCGTACTCGCCGTACGTGTCTTCGAAGCGCTCGACGACGCGGTCGAGCATGTCGGCCTGGCCGTTGATAGAGTGGAGGGGGACGATACCGTCGTCCTCCTCACGGACGGCCCCTATCGCGAAGTGGTGGACAAGGTCCTTGACCTGCTCGTCGATGTTCTCGGGAACCTCGGGGACGGATTCGGGGTCGGGGATTTCCCGGTCTTCGGGCGACTCTGAGGTTCTGAGGAAGATCTCCTGATGAATTTGGCCCTGTGTTTCTTTGGATATATCAAGTGCATCGTAAATGAGATTGTCTGCATCGTTCGATAGGTCTTCCAGTCGCTTATGCTGGCGAAGGTCACCTACTCTAACCTCCCGCGCGGAAACCGAAATCTGAGAGCTAGGCTCGATACTAGTACGGTCGACATCGAACTCCTTGCTAATCGTCTCTGCGTGCGGATGGCCGTAGACGAATCCTTCGTTTTCGGTGGTCGGGAGAAGGGATGGAGCACGGTAGTACGGACTTACAGTCTCTGAGAACCGTTGTTTTAGAACTGCCTGATATTGCTCTTCTGCTATTTCTTCCAACTCCTCGATTTCATCCAGTTCTTCAATCCAGGGTACGCTCCCGACTTCACCCGCATTCCAGTGTCGCTCTGTCGTGAGTGACAGGAACAAATTATGATAGAGGCTGGAGTTCAATACAGACATCATATGCCATAGAGACCGGTCGTCACGTGGGAAGAGCATGAACCCGGTGTGACTGAACAGACCTCCTGGATAATACCCAAACCGCCGCCCAGTCTCCTTGATGTAGGTCCATGTAAGTCCCGGTTCACCGTACATCTCCTGGTTCGGTATCCGAACCGAGTTTCCAGAGCGTTTCAATGTGCGGCCACTGTGCTCCCAATTTATCGTTTCAGTAACCGAGGGAATAATCCACGCATCGGAACCACCCTTAGAAATCGGTTCAAATTGGAGGATTTCGGTTACTTCCCAGTGATGTCTTGCGAATCGCTCATCGTCTCCTGTTAGTAGCCCCGGGATTGCCTGACATGTCGAGCTACTTTCAACTCCGGCGTGTTCCGCGTCAATCTTCGTTTCGTGAGCATGAAGCTTCCTGACATCGCGTGGAGTTGAGTAGCAAATCGGCGTACGTGGAATCTCTGCGAATTCACTTAGGTCAATCTCGAACAATCTCTTGACCGAGTCTGATTGTCCGGAAATCAACTGGGCAAATCGCTGCTCTTTCTCTTCTGCTTCTAGATCGTGAAGTCGGAGGAACGTACCTGATGGTGATGAATCAATACCTGATCGAACAACCGTCCCAACTGTCCGTACTGTAGCGTTATCAAGTACTCCGATGCCGTATTCTGCAAGAAAGTCGAAACTACCTTCAGACCCGATGAAGTCAGAACGGAACCTGGAGAACCGACCTTTGTACATGAAATAACGAGGCACCAGCATCCCGATTCGTCCACCTTCTTTCGAGAGGCGGTCACACACTTCAAAGAAATTTATGTAGAACTCAGCGGAGTATTTGTAGTGGCCTTCGACGTAGTTCTGAACGATATCGGGCATCCGATTCTGCGACCCATACGGTGGGTTCATCAGCGCCACGTCGTAGTCTTGTGCCAGGATGTCCAACAACCGGACGAAGCTCCGGAGGTCCTGGGCGAGGAACGAGTCCGACTCCCGGTGTTCTTCGACCGCTTCACGGAGGTTGTGAAGCACCTGCCCGAGTGTATGGCTCTCTCGTGGGTCGTCCGTGAGTGTAATCTGAACGCCTTCGGTGTCGCTGTCGTCCTCGAACAGGTCACCGAGCGTTCCGCGCACGTCGAGCAGGCTCCCGAGTCCGTGAACCTCCTCGAAGGCGTCAAGGATGCGACGAAGCGCGTCTTCGACTTTCGGGTCGTCACCGGCCACCTCGTCGAACACTGCTTCGACACCATCGATGTCGGCGACAGATGAGTCCGCACAGACGATGCCGACTCCAGGCATGTCGAAGCCGTCGGCGCCTTCTGCCTCGGCGCGGGTCCGGCCCTTCAGGTACAGATTGAACGCCGCGAGCTGACACGCTCGCATGTCGAGGTCAACGCCGTAGAGGTTGTGTTGGACAATCTCGCGTGGAATCTCCTCGCGGGGCAGGTTCGTCTCGGCACGCCAGATGCGCTCCAGCACGTCAAAGGCGTACAGCAGGAAGTGGCCACTCCCACAGGCCGGGTCGATGACGCGAAGCTCCTTCGGATGGTCAAAGTCGGTCGGCTGACCCTCGTCTTCTGAGGGAACGAGGTAGGTACAGAAATCAGCGATGTTCGGCGATTCGTCGGGGGGGAGTGGTCGGTTCTTGCGCTCGTCCGGAGAGAACGCTTCCTGTGCTTCAACGACGTCTTGCAACTCGCCGGTGTGTTCGAGATAGAGCTTCCCCAGCGAGTTGTCGGTGAGCATTCGGACGACCCAGTGCGGCGTGTAGAACTGGTTCGCCGGCGGAACGTCCATCGGGTCCAGACCGACGCGGTCACCTTTCCGGCGCAGGTCGTCGAGGAGCTTGGTGTTGTAGTACTCGTAGACCCACCCGAGGACGTCGTCAGCACGCCAGACCTCGTCGGGGACCGAATCGAGCATCTCACAGAGTTCCTCGAAGGTGTCGTCGTCCGGGTCGACCAGACTGTAGGCCGTCGAGCGGTCGAACAGGATCTCGATCTCGTCGGCCAGGTCGTCACATACGTTGTGATAGGCCTCGAGGATGGCCTGGTCTTCGAGGAGGAACTCCTCGTGGACGAGCGTCTCCGCCGCGGGGGTCAGCCCGTTGTCCTTGAAGACGGTGACCTCCTCGTCGACGAAGTCACGCACCTCCATGCATCGCAGGGCGGCCAGTCGGTTGACGATGGTGTAGCCGACGCCCGTGACGTACTGCTCGAAGGCTTCGTCCCACGACTGGTCCTCGGTACCCTCTAGCTCGATGGCTTCGACGAGGTCTCGGCCATCGTCACCGAGCGAGTCGACGCCTTCAGGGTTGTCGTCGAGGCCCTTCTGGGTGAGTTGGTAGCGAACGTTGTCCTCGACCCGTTCACGAAGCGCTTCGACGACGTCTTCGAGATGTTCGCGCTCCGCCTTGTCTAGCTGCGCCTTTCGGTGAGAGAGTGAATCGCTTGCCATAGAACGAATCGATGTATGCCATCATCGAGTGACAGTATTGACTTAACCCTGCCGAAGGTTCCCCCCGTCGCCGCCTGTCGATTACGCGTCGTCCTCGATGATGACGACGCTGCCATCGTCGGCGTCGTCCAGTGTGTCTTTGACAGTTCGAATCCGCTCCAGCAGCGCCTCCGCTTCGTCCAGAAGCGCTCGCGCTCGTTCATCGGTCGGCCGGTCATCCGCATCGACCATGCCGGTCACGGTGTCGGTGAGGTCGGCGTTCGGGAGTTCCGTTCGAAGCTCCTCCGCTCTGGCCTGCAGTTGTGCCCAGACGTCGTCACCGCCAATGATCGGCATGTCGATGAGCCGCTGGACGGTCTTACGCGACGGTGGCTGTGAACGAGCCAGCCCGGCCTCGACCGACCGCGTCGTCGGCGACTCCGGATGTTCCTCGCGGAGCGTCTCGTATCTCGCTTCCAACTTCGACCACGGACTCGGGGTACCACGGAGAATCTCCCGAGCGTTCTCGTAAGATGCTAGCTGCTGGTCGACGGACGACACAACGAAGTCCGACTCTTCGAGCTCGCCACCGTCCCATGCCGTTTCGAACACGGACTCCAGCGCGTCGAACGAGACGCCATCGAACGTGTCGGTGGTGTCGGTAAGCAGCTCACGCACCGCCGATTCGTGGTCGCGAACCCACTCGGTCAGTGCTTCACAGATTGCTTCTGGGTCAGTGGCGTCACACTGCTCGCCCGTCACCCGCCGATACTGCGTCGAGAGTTCGTCGACGCGGTAGCCTGATGCGTCCGCCAACCGTGTGGTGACGGTCTCTGCGGTTGGGACGGTCCCACCCGATGCGGTCGCCCGCATTCGCTCGGTAATCGTCGCGTCGGGATACCGTTCTTCGAGGGTATCCAGCGTCTCGGTGAACTGCGTCCACAGTGCCGTTGCTCCGTCGGACGCGGATTCGTCGAACAGTTCACGCGCGGTCGCGAACGTCTCCGCTTGGGACTGGATGTCTTCTTCGACCAACGACGACGTGGTGAGGTCACCACCGCTGTACGCTGGTTCCAGTGCTGCTTCGAGTGCGTCCAATGAGACGTCGAACTCTTTCGAGACGTCCTTGACCGTCCGTTTGATGAGGGCGCTATTCGCATCGACCCAGTCGGCCAGCTCGGCAACCCACGCGTCTAGGTCACTTCCGTCCGGGTCGTGGCCGAGCAGCATCGAGACGACTGTCCGAACCTCAGTGGGGTCGACCGTATCGACGCCAAACCGGACCTGCAAGGAGGTGAGTCCACCCTTCGTTCGCACCAGCCGGCCGATTGCTGCCGGGTCAGTAACGTACTCGGTGTCTTTCTTGAGTGCGACTTGCTCATTGGACGTCGCCAGCGTGATGAGCAATGCCGCAATCGACTCCTGGGGCGTCCCACGATACGCGCCGTTGGCCGTCTGCGTCTGTTGGAGAACCGTCTCAACGTCGACAGCGGCTTGCGATTCGTACTTGTCGATGAACGCTCGGCACCAGCCGCCGTCGACGATTTCTGCACTCGACCTATCTACTCCCAGCAACACTGCATCGCCATCTGTGAGCGGCCAGTCCCTACTCCCCCGGAAGAACGACGCAAGTGCCTTCGCGTCCTCGACTTCCGTGAGCGGTCGTGCGAGCACCTTCCGCGTCGATCCGAAGACTGCCTCGACTTGGTCCGTGACAACCTCATCAAGAACGCTCGGTCGGTCACCACGCTCCTCATCGACGGTGTGGACTGTCGCATTATCGAGGAGGTCGCTGATCGATGTCTCCAGGCGACGTTTGTCTCTCCGGTGTTCACGCTCGAGTTCCTCGTGACTCTCGGTTTCTTTTCCGAGGACATCGGCCATCCCGAGCACGTTTCGAATCTTCTCCAATGTCGGGTCCGGAACATCGATTGCGACGAGGACGTGTTCACCACCCTCACGACCCTCGTTTACCGTCTGCCAGGTCTCGACCTGCTCGGAGATTGTCTCCGAGTCGCTGGCCAACACCCGAACCTGAATCGCATCGTACTCTGTCGTGGGGGCACGGTCGATTGGATCCAGAATCGAGTACGCGTAGCGTAGTGGAACGAGACGTTCTTCGCCAACGTCGACCTCGTGGCGAGTACCCTCGCTCCGGAAGAAGTCGTCGTTCTCTCTGAGCCGATTCTCCAGCCACGCTTTGAGCTGGTGTGGGGAGATCTCCTCGGCCCTTGTCTGCGCTCGGCTCAGGATACTCTCTTGCTCTTCGGAGACGAGTGTGTACACGTCGTCACCCTGCTCGGTGGTCTCGGTGAGCACCTTCCGCTTGTCGACGAGTGTGTCGAGCGCTGACTGAGTGTCTGCAACCGTCTCCTCTATTGAGTCGCTGACGTCATCGAACATCAGCCGGCCCAGATTCTCCGGCGTCGCTGGCACTGCTGGGGTTTGATTGAGCAAATAGAGCGCTTTCGACACGCGGACTTCCCACGCTGCCTCGTCACCACCGAAGGTCGGAATCAACGTGTTGCTGAGCATCTCTTGGACCCACAGCGGGACGTAATCCGTGTCCTCGACGAGGAGGTCGAACAGTTCGTCCCACGTGACGAGCGCCCCTGCCTCTGCCGACGCCCAGCCGAACTTCGTGAACAGCGACCGGACCAACACGAGCAGCGCTCGGCCTCGAATGTAATCGCGATCTGTCGGTCGGCCCTGGGTGATCAGCTCTTGCATCACTGTCCGGAGCAGCGGCAGGTCGTACTCGCGAAACGGGTAGGCCTCGATTGGGTCGGGGTCGGAACTCCCGACCGACGAGTACGTCTCTAGTGAGAGGTCTGGCATCGTCGAGACAAGCGAGTCGATACTCGTCTTCCCCTCGGGGGTCTTCTGGAGCCAGCGTTTGCGAACGATAATCTCGGTATCGGCCCCTTCGAGCAACACTTGCTGATGTGTCCAGTGGTCGTCCGAGTCCTCGCCGATGAGACTCTCGCGCGTCGCGGGGAGTGAGTACTGCCCGGTCGTCACGACGACCGGATTCGGGCCGTTCTGGAGCGCCTCCATCGTCCGTTCGAACTCACGGTAGCGCTTGGGGCTGTCACCGACGAACAGTGCGACCTCGTCGAGCCCAAGGAGGAGTTCGGTCGACGAGCCCTCCTCGTTCAGCACCGCCGTCGCCGTCTCGATCCGACTGACCAGTTCGTCGGCCTCGAACGATTCGGGGTCGACCCTGGCTTCAGCGTTCTCGATTGACGCTTTCACGCCGTCTCGGTCGTTGAGGTCGGTTCCTGTGGTCTCCGAGAGTGCTGGCAGCGCCCCGTACAGCCATCGGCGCAGTGAGGCCCGCTCGTCCAGAACGTCGTCGAACGACTGGCCATCGTGTGTCGTGGTGCGGAGTGCCTCCCAAACCCCATCGTACTCCATGTCGACGGTCCACGCCCATTCGAGCAACCAGTTCGGATCAGTGGGGTAGCCGAGCTCACGACCGATTGCCTCGAATATCAAGAACGGAAGGGGTGGTTCCTTCGAGGCATCACGGCCGAGCAGGTTCAAGAACACTGGCGTGAGCCGGTCGACGTGTGCGTTGTCGATCGACTGGGCGAGAGTGTCGAATCCCGGCCATTGCTCGGCGAGGTCGTCTCCCAACTGAGCAAACTCCGGGTCCCTATCGGCGACCAGCCCGATGAGCTTCAGCAGGTGTGTCTTCCCCGACCCGAACGTCGCTTCGAGATAGAGGAAGCGAGCGTCCTCTCCCGGGTGCGTTTCGACGACATCGCCCAGCTCTGTGAGGACGCGTCGCGCACTGTCTGTCTCGTGGAACTCAGCGACGTCGGTCGCCGCTTGCTCGCGGGCATTGACCTTCTGGACCTCTTCAAGCGGTCGCGTCGGGTCGCTCCGGAATAACGTCTGAATACTCATTGTTGGAGATGCACCTCCGTGATCGGGGCATCAATTTGATGCGCGGGGTAGTAGTGTCGCGATTCACCGCCGAAGAAGTTCAGCTTCCCACCGACGACCTCACCAGGGAATGGAATACCGATGGTCGACCGGACGTTCTGGCGGTCAAGCTCATCGAGGAGTTCGGATGCCCGGGTGAACGGATAGAGACTGCCGAGATTGAGCAACAAGACGATGTGGCGCTGACTCCGCACGTCGTCTGCGTCGATTTCGTTTTTGAGCATCTCCTCGACCAACTCTTCGGCGAGGCGCTCGCGCAGTGTTGCCTCGATACGTTTCGGTGATGTCTCGTTGCCGAGCGCGACCGCGAGTTCAAACACTCTCGTTCGAGGAAGCAGTTCGTCGAGCCAGATTGGCTGGACAGTTACCTCCTCGTCAATCGTCGGGGACGCTTCGTCACCTGCTGCCCACGAACTGAGCCGGTCAGCCACCCGGTGTTCGAGCGCGGGGTCGACAGCAACGATGACGAACGGGTTCCGGATGCCGGCCTGACCGTCGGCGAACATACAGAGCTTTTCTTTGAACGCCCGATATGGGGAGTCGCTCATCGGATAATCACCTCCGAATCCGTCGTCTCCACGTCCAGTGCTCGGTCCTCAACCAACTGTTCGAGACGTCGGTCGAGTCCGTTCCTGTCGGCCGGGAGCACCCCGATATAGTCCACCTCGTCGGGTCGACGCGCTCCGACGAGGTCGGTAAGCTGATCGAGCCGCTCAGTGAGCCCATCGATGTCGTAGGCGCTCTCCTTGGCGAGGGGGG
>NZ_WSZK01000002.1 GCF_009791395.1 Halomarina oriensis | reverse complement strand
AAAAAATCCTTTGGCGAATCTAAAATCCTGTTCTCATTATCGTGAACAATGATTCACCGTTCGAACAGCCCGACCGTCTCCCGACAGCGGTCGAGGACGACCGGGTCGAGGGTCGGGAGGAGGTCACTGGCAGTTCGGTCCGCGGCCGCTGCGACCGTACCGTCCGGGCGGACGACCAGCGAGCGTCCGTTGTAGGCGGCCGGGGGTGCGTCCGGCACGTCGCGGGTTCCCGTTCGACCGGCGGCGAGTACCCAGCGGACGCCGTCGAGTGCGCGGGCACGGGCGAGCAGTCGCCAGTTCGCGTCGTGTTCGGGGGGCCACGCTCCGGGGACCAGCAGCGCGGTGACGGACTCGTCGAGGTGGGCGTAGCTCTCGGCGACGAAGTTGAGGTCGTAACACGTCAGGAGCGCGGCGGTCCCGACGGGCGTCTCGACGGTCACGCGCTCCTCGCCGGGGGTGAGCCAGTCGCGCTCGCTCCCCCAGAGGTGGCGCTTGCGGTACACCGTCGTTCGGTCGGGAGCGACCCACGCCGCGGCGTTGTAGACCGCCTCGTCGCCCCGTTCGACGAAGCCGACGAGCAGGCGGCAGTCGTGCTCGCGGGCGACCGTCCGAACCGAGTCGAGTTCCGGGCCGTCGCGGTCGAGCGCCACCTCGTGGACGCGTTCGTCGGGAACGTAGCCCGTCAGGGAGGTCTCGGGGAACACCGCGAGTTCGACGTCGTCGGGGAGGGCGTCGACACGACGACGGAGTCGGTCGAGGTTGGCGGCGACGTCGAGGTCGTCGACCGGACACTGCGAAATCGCGGCGCGGACGGGGGTACTCACGACCGCCGGTTCGAACGTCCACGACAAGAGTCCACTCGTTCGGAAGGTGACGGGGTCAGTCTTCGAGCGCGTCGGCTCTCGTCACCTGCTCGTCGCCGTGCATCACGACGACCGACTCGGGTGCGCCCCCGGACGTGGTGACCGTCGCCGTGTACTCGATGTCGACGAGACACTGCTGACACATCTCGTCCGCCTCGCTCTCGGGGACGTACGACTCGACGGAGACGGTGAGCGTGCCGCCGTCGACGCTCGTCCCCGCGAGGCGTGCGGTGTGACAGGCGTCGGACCCACGAGCCACCCCCTCGACGGTCACCGTGCTCCCGTCGGCCGAGACGGTCGCCGACTGTTGGCTGCCACCGCACTGGTTGCTCGTCACCTCGAACGCGGTGTCCGCGACGGCGACCGCACCCGAGTCCTCCGGCGTCCCCACGTCGTCGGTCGTCCCACCGTTTTCCGTTCCGTCGGTGCTCCCGTCTGTCGTCCCGTTCCCCGTCGTGCCCTCCTCGGTCACGCCGTCGTCGGCGTGTTCGGTCGTCGTCGGGGAGTCGGTGTCCGTCGGGTCGGCCGTCCCCGCGCCACCGCTCCCCGCGCCATCGCCGTCGCCACCGGACTCCATACAGCCAGCCACTGCGACCGCGATACCGGTTCCGACCGTGCTCAGGAGCGTTCGTCTGTCCATACCACGCCTTCGCCCCCCTAAAGAAAGCCAGTTGGGAAGGAACAGAGAGCGCTTTGAACCACCGCACCCGACCGACGAGTATCTCCGATTACGGGCGCGTCAGCCCCCAACACTATGTCCCCGGCAGTCACAGTCGGGGCCATGCATCCACGAGCGGAGGAGTTCGCCGGTCGTGCGCGCGAGCGCTACGACGTCGACGTCGCGGTCCACGAGTTCGACGAGGGGACGAAGACGGCCGCCGCCGCGGCCGAAGCCGTCGGCTGTGACGTCGCTCAGATCGCCAGTTCCATCGCCCTCCGGGCGGGCGAGGACCTCGTCGTCTGCGTCACGAGCGGCGCGAATCGGGTCGACGTGGCCGCCGTCGCCGAGTTGCGAGGCGTCCCCGAGAGCGAGGTGGGGATGGCCGACGCCGCCGTCATCCGCGAGACGCTGGGCTGGTCCATCGGCGGCGTCCCACCGTTCTGTCACGAAGCGGACGTCCCGACGTACATGGACGAGACGCTGCTCGACTTCGAGGCGGTGTGGGCCGCGGCAGGGACCCCGGAGGCCGTCTTCCCCATCGACCCCGAGCGCCTGCGGGAGCTATCGGGTGCGCGTGTCGTCGCGCTGGCCGAGGCGTGAGCCGACCGCCGACCGGACGCGCCGGGCGAGTCCCGTTGGAAGCCGAGAAGCCCCCGCAGCGAGACAGAAGACGCCGATAGCGAGCAGGACGACGGTCCCGCTCCCCTGCGTACCAGCGTAGTACGAGAGGACGAGACCGGCCACGACGGCGAGTTCGGCGGCAGCGACCGAGAGCCAGAGCGACGAGCGGAACGACGTAGCGACCTGTGTGGCGGCCGCGACGGGGACGACGAGCATCGCGGCGACGAGGATGACGCCGAGAATCTGCATCGCGGCGACGACGACGAGCGCGGTCAGCACGGCGAGCAGGCGCTCGTAGCGCCGGACGGGGATTCCGGCGACCCGCGCGGCCGTCTCGTCGAACGTGACGAAGACGAGCGGGCGGTAGGTGAGCGCGACGGTGCCGACGACGACGCCGACGAGCAGGGTCAACAGACCCACGGACGCGCGGTCGACGAGCACCAGCGACCCGAAGAGGTACTGGTGGACCGAGACGGAGAGCCCACCGCTCCCGAGGCTCAGGAGGACGGTTCCGAGCGCGAACGCTCCCGAGAGGACGATGGCCATCGAGACGTCGCCGGCGGTGTCGGTTCGCTCGACGAGCGTCTCGATACCCAGCGCGGCGACGACGGCGACGACGAGCGCGCTCACCTGCGGGGAGACGGCGACGCCGAGCGTCGACCCGAGGAAGAGGCCGACGGCGACTCCGGCGAACGCGGCGTGGGCGAGCGTGTCCCCGACCAGCGCCATCCGGCGGTGGACGAGGAACGTCCCGACCAGCGGCGCGACCACGCCGACGCCGATGCCCGCGAGCAGGGCGAGTTGCATGTACCCCTCGCAGAAGACGCTCCCGACGGTCGCGTCCCCCGCCGCACACGCGGCGTCGCCGAAGACGCCGACGAAGGCGTCGAACGCCCGTTCGAACGGGGGCAAGACGAGGGCCAGTAGCGCGAGCGGCGACACCGTCGACGTCATGGGTGGTCGTGGTCGGCGGCGTGGTCGTGGCCGTGGCTGTGGTCGAGCGTGCGGTGGGCGGGGCCGTAACTCCGGTCGAGCGCGTCGCTCTCGGCGAAGGCGTCCGTGTCGCCGTCGAACCGGACCCGACAGTCGAGACACACCACGCGGTCGGCGTGGGCCGTGACGACGCCGATGTCGTGGTCGATCAGTAGCACGGTCAGCCCCTCCTCGTTGAGCGCGTCGAGCAGGTCGTAGAACGCGGTCCGGGACTCGGTGTCGACGCCCACGACGGGTTCGTCGAAGACGAGCAGGTCGGCCTCGCTCGCCAGGGCGCGAGCGATGAACACGCGCTGGCGCTGTCCCCCCGAGAGCGTCCGGACCTGACGGTCGGCGAGGTCCGTCACGCCGACACGGTCGAGCGCAGCGTCGACTGCTCGCCGGTCGCGTTCGCCGAACCGCCAGCGAACGTGCGGGTACCGACCCATCCGGACGACTTCGCGGACGGTGACGGGCATCTCGCCGGCCTGTCGGGTGGCCTGCTGGGCGACGTAGCCGACCCGAGTGCCGTCCCGGTCGCGGTGGGCGGGCGACCCGAAGAGCCGTGCGGTGCCACGGTCGGGACGGACCAGTCCGAGCGCGATTCGGACGAGCGTGCTCTTCCCGGAGCCGTTCGGGCCGACGAGACCGACGAACTCGCCCGGGTCGACGGTCAGTGTCACGTCCTCGACGACGGGATGGTCGGCGTAGCCGAACGACACCCCGTCGAGCGCGACGACGCTCACGCGCCCAGCGCCTCCCGGAGCGTGGCGAGGTTGACCTCGCGCATCACGTCCTCGTAGCGCCACCCCTGGTCGGCCCACTCCTCGGTTCGGCCCGCCAGCGCGGTGATGGGCAAGACGCCCTCGACGGCCGTCTCCTCGGCGAGTCGCCGTGCCGCACGGTCGGACTCGAACACCGGCGCGAGGACGTGTGTGACGCCCTCGTCCTCGACGACGGTCTGCGCACGCTCGACGTCCCGAGGTGTCGGCGAGTCGTCGGGCGAGAGGCCGGTCAGCGCGTGAATCTCGAACCCGTAGCGCTCCCCGAGGTACTGGAACGCGTCGTGTCCCGCGACGAGGACCGTCTCGCGCGAGCGACCGGCGAGCGTCTCCTCGAACTCGGCGTCGAGCGCACGCAGTTCCTCGACGTACGCGCTCGCGTTCTCACGGAGCGTCGCTTCGTCGTCGGGGAACGCCGTCGTCAGGCCTTCGGTGACCGTCTCGACGGCCGTCACCGTCCGCGTCGGGTCGAGCCAGAAGTGGGGGTCCATCGCGCCGTGGTCGTGGCCCGCGTGGTCCTCTCCGTCGTGGCCGGTCTCTCCGTCGTGGTCCTCCTCGTGGTGGGTGGTCTCGTGGGGTTCCGTTCCGTCGTGGTCCCCTTCGTGTGCCGTCTCCGTCGACTCTCCCTCGTGCGCTTCGTGGTGGTCGTCGGTCGTCGTTCCCTCGTGGTCGCCCTCATCCTCGCCCGACGGGGTGGGCAGGAGGTCGACATCCCGTCGAGCGTCGACGACGTGGACGTCGGCCCCGTCCGCGTCGAGGCTCGTGACAACGTCGTCGGCCCAGGGCTGGAACCCCGTGCCGGCGTAGACGAACGCCGAAGCGTCCCGAATCGACCGTTGGACGGCCGCCGAGGGCTGCCAGCCGTGGCCGTGCTGACCGAACGGGACGACGCCCTCGACGGCGAGCGTCTCGCCGCCCACGGCCGCCGAGAGGTCGGCGAGTACGGCGAACGACGCCATCGTATCGGCATCGCCCGACCTGCCGGCGGTCGCGCCGTCGAGACAGCCAGCGAGCGAAGCGGTGGCCAGACCGGCCGTGGCAGCGAGCACCGACCGGCGAGTGTAGTGGACCATCTGTTACTAACTCAGAAACACTAGTTAATAAAATCTGCTATCGAAGTATCGGTAGTTGTTACCGGCCGGTGAGCGGTGAGTCGGTCGCTCATCTGACGACCGTGACCCGCGACGGCGCGCGTCGGACGACGCTCTCGGCGACGCTTCCGAGGAGGACGCGCGAGAGGTTCCGTCGGCCGTGGGTGCCGAGGACGATGTGGTCCACGTCGTGGTCCTCGGCGTACCCGACTATCTGACGAGCGGCCTGTCCGAACACGACGTCGCCGGCGGTTTCGACACCCGCCTCCTCGGCCGTCTCGACGTCCGCTTGCTGCCGTTCGACCGCCTCGTCACGGAACCGCTGATACCACTCCTGGGAGTACGCCGGGACCCCCGCCTTCCCGAGCGGTGACTGGTAGCCCGGCCGCTCGGCGTCCACGTCGAACGGGTTGATGACGGTCAGCAGGGTGAGTCGAACGTCCGGGAGCGTCAGGGCGTAGTCGAAGGCACGCTGGGACTGCGGTGACCCGTCGAGGGGGACGAGCACGTGCTCGGTCATAGCCGACCGGAGGCTACCGACCGCCAAAGCTATTCCCCGGCTGTCACGAGCGGACGGTCGGTGTCGAGTCGTGGCGTCAGCCGCCGACCTGCAGGACGAACGCGAACAGGAGGTACGACCCGACGGCCGAGACGGTCGGTGAGAGTATCCAGAGCATCACGATACGGCTGGTCGCGGCCGCGTCGAACAGCTGTTCGCTCGTCAGCGTCTCCGGCGCTTCCTCGCCGATGGCGGGCACCTCGGGGGTCGAGGGACCGCCGTCGGCGACGGGTCGGTCCGGCACGTCGTTGGTCGCCAGCGTCCCGACCGTCGGACCGGGTTCGACGTCCACCTCGCCCGCCTCCGGCGAGAGCGCTCCGACCGAGAGGTCCGGTCCCGGTTCGCCTTGGATGGCGCTCTCGGCGGCCTCGGCCAGCGTGACCGCGCGACTCGCCCGCCCGTAGCCCAGCCCGATGATACAGGAGGTGGTGCTCACCGCGAGACTGGCGGGGATGCCGAACTGGCTCAGAACGGTGATGACCGTCGCGCCGATGGTCGAGACGACGAGCGCGGCGAGGATGGGGAGTTCGGTGATACCGTCGCTGACGGTGTCGAGCGTCCGCCGCGCGATGGTGAACCCGCCGAGGCCGAGGGAGGCGATAGCCAGCAGGACGCCCTGTTCGACGGTGATGGCACCGCTCCCGACCAGCGGCGCGACGGCGTTGGCGACGTTGGACGCGCCCGCCGAGAACCCCATGTAACAGGCGATGACGAGGACGAGCGCCGCACCGACGACGTCGCGGCCGTTCGCCTGCTCGCCGAGACGTGGTCGCGGGACTCGCCCCGAGCGGTCGAGGCCGAACAGTCCACCCTCGATGCGCGAGAACGAGAACCGGGCGTCGAGATGTGGGTAGAGATACCGACCGATGAACAGGCCGGTCCAGAACGCTAGAAGCGGCGCGACGACCCACGCCGAGACGATGGTGAACATCAGCGGTTCGTTGAGTTCCCCCGCGGCCAGACCCAGGCCGACGATGGCCCCGACGGCGGTCATGGAGGTAGAGGCCGGGACGCCGTAGAGGTTCGAGACGAGCAACGCGACCCCCGAGAAGAACAGGACGCCGACGCTCGCCGTCGGTGTGAACAGCGTCGCGGGGACGATGCCCCCGCTCATCGTGTCGATGACGTTGATTCCGACGGTCCACCCGCCGAGCAGCGCGAACCCTGTGAACAGCGTCGCGGCGGCCACTTTCCCGACGATTCGACTCCCGACGGCGGGGCCGAACGCGACACCGGTCGACGACCCGCCGATGTTGAACCCGACGAACGCCGCCACCGCGAGCCCTGCGAAAAGCAGTAGTTGGCTCATGAGTTAAAAATCAACCTCGGCTTCGGCACGAACATGCTTGACCCTGCCGTGTCGGGACGGCGGGCGGCTTCATAAAACCAGAAGACGGGGGGCGAATCGGCGGTTCGTCCTGCGGACAGCCGGCACGTATTTGCGCCGGGGTGGTGAACCCCCGAACGACGAATGGGATTGGAGACGCTGTTCGCTCCCGAGCGGGTCGCCGTGGTCGGAGCGACCGAACGCGACGGGTCGGTCGGCAGAGCCGTCATGGAGAACCTGCTCTCGGAGTTCGCGGGCGAGACGGTTCCGGTCAACCCGAACACCGACGCCGTCCTCGGCCTCGAAACCGTGCCGGACCTCACCCGCACGGGCGACGTCGACCTCGCGGTGGTCGTCGTCCCGCCGAGCGTCGCCATCGACGTGGTCCGGCAGGCCGGTGAGGAGGGTATCGAGAACGTCGTCGTCATCACCGCCGGGTTCGGCGAGACGGGCAGCGAGGGTGCGGCCCGCGAACGCGAGTTGCGCGAAGTGGCCGAGCGCTACGACCTGAACCTCGTCGGGCCGAACAGCCTGGGGGTCATCGCCACCGGCGTCGGGATGAACGCGACGTTCGGCCCCGACATGGCGCTCGACGGGGACATCTCGTTCATGAGTCAGTCGGGGGCGTTCATCACGGCCGTCCTCGACTGGGCGAACGACCGCGGTATCGGCTTCCGCGACGTCGTCTCGCTGGGGAACAAGGCCGTTCTCGACGAACGTGACTTCGTCCGCGCGTGGGGCGACGACCCGGACACCGACGTCGTCCTCGGCTACCTCGAAGGCATCGGCGAGGGCCGAGCGTTCATCGACGCCGCCCGCGAGGTGACTCAGGACACCCCCATCGTGCTGGTGAAGTCCGGTCGGACCGAGGCCGGGGCACACGCGGCCGCCTCCCACACCGGCACCATCGCCGGCAGCGAGGCGGCGTACGAGGCGGGCCTCGACCAGGCGGGCGTCCTCCGCGCGGAGAACGTCCAGGAACTGTTCGACTCCGCGGAGGCGCTGGCGGGCCAACCGCTCCCCGAGAGCGACGACGTGGCCGTCGTGACGAACGCCGGCGGGCCGGGCGTGATGGCCACCGACGCGGTGGGCGATGCGGGCCTCTCGCTCGCCTCGTTCTCGCAGGCCACCCTCGACCAACTGGGCGAGGAGTTACCCGAGACGGCGAACATCTACAACCCCGTCGACGTCATCGGTGACGCCGACGTCGACCGGTTCGCCGCGGCCATCGACACCGCGCTCTCGGACCCCACCGTCGGCGCGGCCTGTATCGTCTCGTGTCCCGTCGCGGTCCTCACGTTCGAGGAACTCGCGGCGGTCATCGTCGAGAAACAGGCCGAACACGGCAAGCCCGTCGCGGTCTGTTTCATGGGTGGCGATTCCGCGAGGGAGGCCCAAGAGACGCTCAACGCGGCGGGCATCCCGGCGTACTTCGACCCGGCCCGCGCCATCCGGAGTCTCGACGCGCTTCGGGAGTTCCGCGACAGCAGCACGCGGGAATACGACCCCGCCGCCGAGTACGACGACGTGGACCCCGACGCCGTCCGCGAGATTCTACAGGAGGCGGCCGGCCGCGGCGAGACCCGCATCGGCGTCGAGGCGATGGACCTGCTGTCGGCGTACGGCATCCCCGTGCCCGACGGTGCGGTGGTCGACTCGCCCGACGACGCCCGTGAGGTCGCCGAATCAATCGACGGCGACGTCGTGATGAAGGTGGTCTCGCCGGACATCCTCCACAAGTCCGACATCGGCGCGTCCGCGTCGGCGTCCCGAACGACGAGGTGGCCGCGACGTACGACGACCTGGTCCAGCGCGCACGGACCTACCAGCCTGACGCCCACATCATCGGCGTGCAGGTCCAGGAGTTGCTGGACCTCGACGCCGGCGTCGAGACTATCGTCGGCATCAACCGCGACCCGCAGTTCGGTCCCCTCGTACTGTTCGGTCTCGGGGGCATCTTCGTCGAAGTGCTGGAGGACACCACCGTTCGCGTCGCGCCGCTCTCGGAGCGAGAGGCGAGCGAGATGATAGACGACGTGCAGGCCGCGCCGCTCCTCCGGGGGGCGCGTGGCCGCGACCCCGTCGACGAACCGGCGGTGGTCGAGACCATCGGTCGCCTCTCGCAGTTGGCGACGGACTTCCCCGCGATTCTGGAACTGGACGTGAACCCCCTGGTGGCGACGCCGGATGGCGCGACTGCCGTCGACGTCCGCCTCACCATCGACCCCGACGAGCTATGAACCCGATACTCATCACCTCGACCGACGAGAGCACCGGCAAGACGGCCATCGCACTCGCACTGGCGCTCAGCGCCCGCGAGCGAGGCGACAGCGTCGGCTACATGAAACCGAAGGGGACCCGCCTCCAGAGCGCGGTCGGCAAGACCCTCGACGAGGACCCGCTACTCGCCCGTGAACTGCTCGAACTGGACGCGGACATCGCGGACCTCGAACCCGTGGTGTACTCCCGCACGTTCGTCGAACAGACGATGCGCGGCCGCGAGGACCCCGACGAACTCCACGACCAGGTGCGCGAGAGCTACGACCGTCTCGCCGACGGCACGGACGTGATGGTCCTGGAGGGCGGCGGGACGTTCGCCGCCGGTGGCGCTGCGGCGCTGACCGACGCGGACGTCGCCGAGTTGCTCGACGCTCGCGCCGTCCTCGTCGCCACGTACGCCGACCCGACGGACGTCGACGACGTGCTCTCGGCGGCGCGTCACCTCGGCGACCGACTGGCCGGCGTCGTCTTCAACGGCGTCGCCGACGCCGACCTCGACGCCCTCGTGGAGGACGCCATCCCGTTCCTCGAAGGCCGCGGGATTCGGGTGTTCGGTGCGCTCCCACGAGTCCAGGAACTCGCCGGCGTCACCGTCTCCGACCTCGCCGACGAACTCGGAGCCGAGGTGCTGACCACCGACGCCCCCACCGACGCGTTCGTCGAGCGGTTCACCGTGGGGGCGATGAGCGCCGAGGACGCACGCAAGCAGTTCCGGCGGACCCGTGCGGCGGCGATGATAACGGGCGGCGACCGTCCCGAAATCACGACGGCCGCGCTCGACGCCCCCGGCATCGAGGCCGTCCTGCTGACCGGCGGCTTCCACCCACCGGCGGCGGTGCTCGGCCGGGCGGAGGACGCCGGTGTGCCCGTCTTGCTCACCCGGTCGGACACCATCACCACCGTCGACCGCGCGGAGGACGTCGTCCGGTCGGGTCGCGCACGGAACGCGGCGACCGTCGAGCGGATGCACGACCTGCTCGAGGAGGACCTCGACGTCGAGGCCCTCCTCGAACTGTCCGGCGAGTGATACGGTCGCCGCGACGTACGGTCACGGCCAGGACGCCGAAGCGTTATACTGGCCGCCGATGAAAGCTACCCGGAGCTCACACGAGCTCCGTAGTGTCACACGTCCGGGGATTCCTCCTCGGCGTATTCCCTTCGACGAGGCGGTCCGTCCTCGGTGGTCTCGACCGGGTCGAGAGCTCACACTGCCGAGCGCGTCGGCCGGCCCGACTCCGCCGCCCCCGGTACAGACTCTCTCGCGTCGGCTCCGAGTAAAAACGAGGATGTACATGGTATGGTTTAACAGTTTCGGTTCTTAACACTTATGTGTGGTCCTGTCATGGGATTGGTGATGACAGACCACAGCCGGCGGAAGTTCTTGAAGGTCAGCGGGGCTGCGCTGGGCGGCGCGTTCGCTGCGAGTTCGACGGTCACGGCGATGGAGAGTCGAGAGCGGTTCATCGTCAAACTCAGAGGGAACCGGTCGCCGAACGCGGAGGTCCTCTACGACCTCTCGGAGATCGGCTACGCGGTCGTGAAGGGCAGCGAGTCCGCACTGGAGACGGACAAGGCGGTCAAGTCGCACGCCCCGGACATCTCCTTCGACGTGAGCGACCCGGCACGGAAGTCCGTCTCGACGGACGCGCTGGACGAGTCGACGGACGACTCGTTCTACTCCTACCAGTGGGACAAGCAGGACCTCGACGTCCCGACGGCCCACGAGACGACGACCGGCGAGGGCAGCCGTGTCGCAGTCATCGACTCCGGTATCGACGCGACACACCCGGACCTCGCACCGAACGTCAACGTCGACCTCTCGCAGGACTTCACCGGCGACGGCCTCGGCGCGGGCGTCCCCGGCGGCGGCGACCACGGTACCCACGTCGCGGGCATCGTCGGTGCCTCGAACGCCGGTGACACCGGTGTCATCGGGACCGCACCGGACACCGAACTCGTCGACTACCGTGTGTTCTCGAACTTCGGTGGAGAGAACGGCGCGTTCTCCATCGTCGTCGCCGCGGTGCTGCAGGCCGCCGCGGACGACTGTGACGTGGCGAACCTCTCGCTCGGTGCGTACCCCATCTCGCGGAAGGGTCTCGGGAGCTTCTACGGCGGCTTCCTCAACAAGGCGATGACGTACGCCAACAAGGAGGGGACGCTGCTCGTCATCTCCGCGGGCAACGACGCCGTCGACCTCCAGCACGACAACGGTCAGCGGGTCGACGTCGACGGCGACGGCGAACTGGAGACGCTCGAAGGCGGACACTGGATCAGCCTGCCCAACGAGGGCGCACAGGCGATGTCCGTCTCCGCGACCGGACCGGTCGGGTACGGGTACTCGCTGTTCGCGGACCAGGAGCTCGTGGAGCCCCCCGAGACGCCCGCGAAGTACACCAACTACGGGACGAACGCCGTGGACATCGGCGCACCCGGCGGGAACTACGACCTCTCGATGACCGACCCGCTCGGCGGCGTCCCCGCCTACGCGTGGGACCTCGTGTTCAACACGGTGACGACCGTCCTCACGGACGACGAGGGCAACTACGCCGGCTCCGTCCCCGGGTGGGGATGGAAGGCGGGCACGTCGATGGCCGCACCCAACGTCGCGGGGGCCGCGGCGCTCGTCAAGAGCGTCAACCCCGGCTACAACGCCAACCAGTTGGAGAGCACGCTCAAACGTGCTGCCGACGTTCCCGAGGCGTACGGCAAGGAGTACTACGGCAGCGGCTACCTCAACGTCCTCGACGCGCTGTAAGCACCGGTCCGCGGACCTCGATTTTTACGCGTGCTGCTCGATGAGCGACCGCAGCGACCCCTCGTCGCGGACGCCGACGACCTCTTCGACCTGCCGACCGCCCGCGTACAACTGGAGCGTCGGGACGCCGCGGATACCCTGCTGCTGGGCGAGGGACTGGTTCTCGTCGATGTCGACCTTCGCAACGACGGCCGGCGAGTCCGCCGCGAGTGTCTTCACGGTCGGTTCGAGCATCTTGCACGGACCACACCACTCGGCGTGGTAGTCGACGAGCACCAGCGGGTACTGCGAGAGCACCTCGTCGAACTCCGCTTCGCCGTGGACGTGTACCGGCTCGGTCGGTCTGTCGCCGCCGCTCGCCCGGTCGATGAGTTCCTCGTGCTTTCGTTCGCGTATCGTGTCGCGTTCCTCGTCGCTCATTGCTACAGCTACGGTGTGACGGCGATTTAGCTCCCCCGACGCTGTGTCCGACCGTCGCACGACCGGAGCGACCGCTCGGTAGCGTCGAGAGAGTGGGGGAGAACCCCCAAGAGCCACCGATTCGGGCCGACCGGTGGCGGTGCGCGCCGGGCGGCGCGCGTTGCCGGGCATTGTCAGAGGCGTCCGGCGAGCATCTGTACGGCGCGAGGTGTTATCAGTCCACTGCCTGGGACGGCACACCACGACCCGAGCAATCGTATATAAAAGTACGGTTCGTTTATATCGATTCGACGGTTCGACCGGAGGATTGATACGGCTCGCGCAGGCACTGAACGTAATGCCTGCACGCTCCTCGGGCCTTCTCGGACTCCTCTCGTTTCGAGCGCCGGTCCTGCGTGCGTTAAGTACGGGCGTCGTCGGGAAACGCGAACTCGTCTCGAACCTCGACGTCTCGCGGTCGACCGTCGACCGGGCCGTTCGGGAACTTGCCACACGGGGCTTCGTCGAACCGGTCGACGGGGGCTACCGGGCGACCCTCTCGGGGCAGGTCGTGCTCGACGCGCTCGACCGGTTCGAGGCGGCCACCACCGGTGTCGACGAGGCAGCGGACGTGCTGTCGGTCCTCCCCCGCGAGGCACCGTTTCCGCCGTCGCTGTTCGCGGGGGCAGAGGTGGTCCGTCCGTCCCCCGTCGCGCCGGACAGACCGGCCGAGACCAACCGGGAACTGCTCTCGTGGGCCGACACCGTCCGCGGACTGGTCAGTGCGGTCTCGGAGCGATACGTCGACACCTATCAGGAGGCGATCGAGACCGGAACGAGCGTGGAACTCGTCTTCCCGTCGTCGGTGTTCGAGCGACTGCTCTCGCGGTACGACCTCGTCGGTGACCCGGTGTTCGGACTGGACCGGGTTTCGGTCCGCGAGACCGACGAGCGGGTTCCCTGTAGCGTCAAGCTTCACGAACGAGGCGACGAGCAGGTGGCGTCGCTGACCGTCTACGGGTCCGACGGCCTGCGAGGCGTAGTCACGAACGACTCCCCGGAGGCCGTGTCGTGGACGGCGGCGTACATCGACCACCACTGGCAGCGAGCGGACGCGCTGCCGTCACCGTAGCGTCAGACGCTCAGCCAAGGGTTATTATCCCCCCGACCCACCGCGTCGGTATGGACGCAGATGCGGGCCCACAGGAGATTACGACGCTCGTCGGGCGGGAAGTCTACTCGAACAACGGCGTGTTCATCGGGCAGGTCGAGGACCTGAGACTCGACCTCGACACCGAGCAGGTGACCGGTCTCGCCCTCGCCGACCTCAACCTCGACCTGTTCGACGAGCGCGTTCGTGGCGCCCGCGGCGTCATCATCCCGTACCGCTGGGTCCGGTCGGTCGGCGACATCATCCTCATCAACGACATCGTCGAGCGCATGAAAGACCCCGAACAGGAAGCAGCGGCGTAACGGAGTCGAGTTCTCTGTGGTTCGTTCTCGTACTCTCTACTGAGTACCAGGAGTTGCGGACAGCTCGACAGCCCCGAGTCCTGCGCCTCGCCCCGTTCGAGGTGGTCACAATCGCACCATCTCCACAAACCCCACCACCGAATCCTCACAGCGAATCCCACGCAGTTTTCACCCGCAAGCGGTAATCCGGGCGTAATGGACGACGAGATTCGTGAGCGTGTCGAGCGCGAAGCGGAGGTCAACGCGCTGTTCAACGCGCTCAAACACGACTCCGACGCACAGGTCGGTGCCATCATGGGGCCGTTGATGGGCGAGAACCCCGAGTTCCGAGAGCACGGCGACCAGATAGCGGGTGTCGTCGCGCCCGTCGTCGGCCGGGTCAACGGCTTCTCGAACGCGGAGAAACGCGAGCGTCTCGAAGAACTCGACCCCGAAGCGGTCGCCGAGTTGGACGCCGACGACGAGGAGGACGACCAGGTGCTGCCGGACCTCCCGAACGCCGAGGAGTACGACGAGGTTCGGATGCGCCTCGCGCCGAACCCCAACGGCCCGTGGCATCTCGGCAACGCCCGGATGCCCGCCGTCATCGGGACGTACAAAGACCTCTACGACGGCTGGATGCTGTGCCGGTTCGACGACACGGACCCCGAGACGAAACGGCCGGACCTCGACGCCTACGACGCCATCCTCGACGCCATCGACTACCTCGGGTTCGAACCGACGAGGTGATTCGCGCGAGCGACCGGGTCGAGACGTACTACGACCACGCGCGGGAACTCGTCGACCTCGGCGGGGCGTACACCTGCTCGTGTGAGGCCGGCGCGTTCTCGGACATGAAGAACTCCGGGGAGGCCTGCCCCCACCGCGAGAAGGACGTCGAGACGGTCCGCGAGGAGTTCGAGGCGATGGTCGCCGGCGAGTACGAGAGCGGCGAGATGGTCCTCCGCGTGCGGACGGACATCGACCACAAGAACCCCGCGCTCCGTGACTTCGTGGCGTTCCGGATGATAGACACCCCCCACCCACGCGAGGAGGCCGCAGAGTACCGCGCGTGGCCGATGCTCGACTTCCAGAGCGGTATCGACGACCACCTCACGGGTGTGACGCACATCATCCGCGGCATCGACCTGCAGGACTCCGCGAAACGCCAGCGGTTCGTCTACGACTACTTCGGCTGGGAGTACCCCGAAGTCGTCCACTGGGGGAAGATCCAGATCGACGCCTACGACGTGAAGATGAGCACCTCGACCATCAGGTCCCTCGTCGAGTCGGGCGACCTCGACGGCTGGGACGACCCGCGCGCTCCCACCCTGGCGAGCGTGAAGCGCCGGGGCATCCGTGGGGAGGCCGTCGTCGACGCCATCGTCGAACTCGGGACCTCCACGAGCGACGTGGACCTCGCCATGTCGACCGTCTACGCGAAGAACCGCGAACTCGTCGACGACGAGAGCGACCGCCGGTTCCTCGTGCGCGATGGTGCAGCGATCCCCGTCGAAGGGGGACCGGACGCCGCTCACCCGCCGCTCCACCCCGACCACGAGGACCGTGGCCGCCGCGACATCCCCGTGCGCGACGCCGTGCTGGTCGAACTGGAGGACGTCCCGGACGTCGGCGAACGCGTCTGGCTGAAGGGCTACGGCTGTGTCCGCTACGAGGACCCCGTCGACGGCGAGGCGTCGTTCGTGTTCACCGACGACGACATCGACGCCGTCCGCGAGGAGGGTGTCCCCGTGATCCACTGGGTCCCGGCCGCCGAGAGCGTCCCCGTCACGCTGCGGACGATGGACGGCGACGTGTCGGGCCACGCCGAACCCAGCTTCCGCGACTACGCCCCCGACGACGTGGTGCAGTTCGAGCGGGTCGGGTTCGCTCGCGTCGACTCGGTGCCCGAGGACGCCGCCGAGGAGCACGTCGCGTACTACACCCACCCGTAGCCGCCAGCCCACACCGTTCCCCACGGTACAGTTTCGCTGTCCGGCGAACGTTCATATACCAAGAGCCGACGAGCGCGGCCCGTGCGCTGAGTCCCGCCGGAGACGGGTCCGGGGTCGAGAGCGACCACACCGTGCGACGCGTCCGTCTCCACCTATCGCCCGCCGAGTGCCGGCGTCGCCTGTCTGCCTACCCGAACGCCACGACGAGCATCGCCACGAGCAGTGAGAGGGTCACCAGCACCTGTGCGACCGTCGAGGCGAGGATGCCGACGACGGCGTAGAGCGTCGCCTGTGCGCTCTCGGTCGCGTCCCGGTTGCGCCAGTACTCGGCGGCGAACACCGTTCCCGCGACGCCGAGGATGAGGCCGACCGGGCCGGTGACGAACAACAGGACGACGCCGACGACGGACGCGAGGAGCGTACTGAGTGTCGACGCTCCACCGGCTCTCGCCGCGAGCGCGCCGCCGAAGTAGTCGACGGCGGCGGTCCCGAGCGCGACCAGCGAGAGCACGACGACCACCGCCGTCGACGGGTCGGTGTACCCCGTCGAGAACCAGTACAGCAGGATGCCGGTCAGCGAGAGCAACGCACCGGGGAGCAACGGGAGAAACGCCCCTGCGACGGCGAGCACCAGCAGTCCCAGCGCGAGCCACCCCAACGGTTCAACCATACCGGTCGCGTTCGTCGTGGGCCGCCTTAGTCCCGTAGCTTTCCGCGAGCGACTGGAGGGTTCGCCCGAGTTCACGACGTGCACCGCTCGCACTGTAGTAGCCGAGTTCGTCGGCGACGGCCTCCCAGTCGTGGAGTTGGAGGACACGCCGGACGAGCAGGCGCTCGCCGTCGGCCGACAGGGCCAGCGTCGAGTCCGTGAGCGCCGCGAGCGCGAGTCGCCGGAACGGGCCGGGATGCATATCGAACTGGCCGGGGCCGTAGGCGGCCGCCGCGACCAATCGCCACTCGCGGTCGGTCAGGTCCGGTGGTGTGAACTCGCTCGCCGCGAGCGCTCGTCGGACCACGTCGACCGGCAGGTCCCGGAGCGTGTCCGCCAGCACGTCACCCACCCGCTCGCGGAACCAGCCGGTGTGACGGTCGACGAGCGGTGAGTCCCCACGCAGGAGCGCCGCGGAGTGCTCGCCGCTCGTCGCGTTGCGTGTCGCCGAGAGGTGGACGGGCCGGTAGCCGTTCTCGTACCAGAAGTCGAGCAGGCGTGGCGTCGCCCCGAAACTCGTCCCGAACCAGTCGGCGTCCGCGTACTCGGTGTGGAGTTCGTCGAGCAGTCGACTCCCGAGACCGCGCGACTGGACCTGCGGGTGGACCGCGATGCGGACGACGCGCCGGCCGACCGGCCCGGCGGCGTCGGGGTCGCGCAGTTGGCCCGTCATGAGGTCCGGAAGCATGTTCCCCTGGATTCGACCCTCCCGGTAGACCGCCTCGCAGGCCTCGGTGTCGAGGCCGCCCTCGCGGGCGACCAGCGCGACGGCGACGGCGTGACCGTCGTGAGTCAGCAGGCGCGTCGAGAGGTTCGGCGCGTCCAGCAACCGGGCCAGGTCGTCGGGTTCGGTCCTGTAGTGTGCGAGGACGAGCAGGCCGAACGCCTCCCGAAGCAGGTGTTCGTCCGCGAGCAGGTCGGTGGGTGACGGCGCGACGTACTCGACCGATTCGGGTGTCGCGTCGACGACCAGCGGTTCGACCGGGGGACTCGCGTCGAGGAGGAGCGCCCGGAAGGCCCACGGTTCGACGGGGTCGGTGGCGGCGTACCGAATCGGGTCGGCCATCGTCACCTCGGTCACGTCGTCGGCGGCCGCGGCGAGTCGGTCGCGGAAGCGAACGGCGAAGCCTCGCCCTGCGCCCTCGTAGCCGTGGAGCGTCGTCGCGTAGCCGACCGGGACGCGCCCGAGGAAGGCGGCGAGGAGGTCGACGGGGAGGCCGGCGGCCTCGTCGACGAACACGACGTCCGGGTCCTCGGGCAGGTCGGTGGCGACGGCGGGGTCGGCGAACCGCACGCGGCCGCCGTCGCTCGCGCGGACGGTGTCCGTACCGTCGTCGGCGAGCGTGCCGAGCGCATCGAGCACCTCCCGAGCGCGGGCGAACAGTTCGCCCGCACCCCGCCGGTCGCCGGCGGTGACGAGCACGTCCCGGCCGGCCGCGGCGAGCGCGCCCGCCGCGAGGCCGGCCGCGCTGGACTTCCCGCGTCCTCGGTCGGCCGTGCAGACGACCGCGGTGTTCGGGTCCCGGAGCGACTCGAACGCACGGACGGTCTCGACCTGGTCGGCGGTGAGACACGAGTCGTAGGCGACGCGGGGGAACGCGTGCTCCGCCGGCGGGTCCGGTGGCGGCGACCGCCGAACGGGAGCGGGGTCGGTCAGTCCGTCGTGTTCGACCGTCCCCGCGTCGAGGTCCACGACCGCGACGCCCCGGTGGTCGCGGAGCAGGGTGACGAGTCGCCGTCGGACGTTCCCCGCCACGTCGTCGAGCGTGTCGGGCGGGACGGCGAGCGTCTCGTCGAACCGGTCGCGCCGACGCGGCCAGTCGTCCAGTGGCGGTGTCAGGACGACGAGGAGGCCGCCGCCGTCGACGGCACCGACGGCCCGGCCGAGCGCGTTGGGCCGGCACTCGTCGCGCAGGTCGACGACGACGCAGTCGTGGGTCGTCCCGAGCAGCGCCCCGGCCCGTCGTGGTTCGTGTCGCGTCACGGCGGCGAGGTCGCGGTGGCCGAGCAGGACGGTGTCGGCAGTGTCGAGTGAGGCGGCGTCGAGGACCTCCCGGAGCGACGGTTCGGGGTCGCCGTCGCCCGCGAGACAGAGCACGCGCCGCTCGTTCGCACGGTGGGCTTCGGTGCGGAGGTCGCGGGCGAGCGAACCGAGCATGCTCCTGCTGTGCTGCGAGCGGGCTTGCGTCCTGCGGTCGCGGTGTGTCGGCGTCAGCGTCGCCGTCGGTGTCGCCGTCGACACGGTAAGGTGGCCGGGCCACGACTACTGCCCATGCGCGACACCAACCGCACGTGGCTGCTCGCACAGCGACCGGACGGCCGTCCCGACGAGGAGAGCTTCGAGTTCGTCGAGCGCGACGTCCCCGAACCGGGAGACGACGAGGTGCTCGTCCGGACGCTGTACATGTCCGTCGACCCGTACATGCGCGGCCGGATGCGTGATGCGGAGAGCTACGCCGACCCGTGGGAGGTCGGCGACCCGATGCAGGCCGGTGTCGTCGGCGAGGTCGTCGAGTCGAACCACCCGCGCTGGAGCGAGGGCGACGTCGTCACCGGCAACCTCCACTGGGCGGACTACAGCGTCGCCGGGGGCCACCGACTCGTCGGCGTCGACCCGGACGTCGCCCCCGTCTCGACGGCGCTCGGCGTCCTCGGGATGCCCGGCCGGACGGCGTACTTCGGCCTGCTCGACGTCGGCGAGCCGAAACCGGGCGACACCGTGGTCGTCTCGGGTGGCGCGGGCGCGGTCGGCTCCGTGGTGGGCCAGATAGCGAAGGAAGCCGGCTGTCGCGTCGTCGGCGTGGCCGGCGCACCGGAGAAGACGGAGTGGCTGACCGACGAACTGGGGTTCGACGCGGCTCTCAACTACAAGGAAGACGACGTGCACGGCGCACTGCGCGAGGCCGCGCCGGACGGCGTCGACGTCTACTTCGACAACGTCGGCGGTCCCGTCACCGACGCCGTCTTCCGAGAGCTGAACGTCCGCTCGCGGGTCGTCGTCTGCGGGCAGATCGCGCTCTACAACGCGACGGAGGTCCCGACGGGGCCACGGAAACTCACACAGCTCATCCAGACGCGTGCCCGCGTCGAGGGCGTCCTCGTCAGCGACTACGAGGACCGGTTCGACGAGGCGACCGAACGGCTCGCCCGGTGGGTCGGGGACGGGACGGTCCAGTACCGAGAGACGACTACGGAGGGACTGGAGAACGCCCCCGACGCGTTCCTCGGCCTGTTCGACGGCGTCAACGTCGGGAAACAGGTCGTACAGGTCGCCGAACGCGACTGAACCGTCCTCGATACTGGTCGCTCACTGTCACGTTTCGGCGGTCACCGCGTAGATGTGGGTGTCGTGGACCCGGCCGTCGACGAACTCCCAGTCGGGGAGCGTCCCGACGCGGTGCATCCCCGCGGCTTCGAGCGCACCGACCGAGGAGTCGTTGAACGCGAAGACGGACGCGGCGACCGTCCGCAGTCGTCGGTGGTCGAAGAGGTATCGTAGCATCGTCCTCGTCGCGTCCGTGCCGTCGCCCTCGTCGTGGAACTGTGGGGCGAGCCAGCAGCCGAGCGTCGCGTGGCCGTTCCGCTCGTCGAGGTCGAAGGCGTCGACGGTCCCGACCGGGTCACCGCCGGCGACGACGAGGAAGTCGACGCTGGCGTCGTCGGAGACGTGTCCTCCGAACCACTGCTCGCCCTGCTGGTCGTTCACGGGGGCGGCCAGTCCGAGGGACTGCCAGACCCGCGGGTCGTTGACCTGTTCGGTGAGGAACGCCACGTCCGCCTCGTCGACGGGCTGGAGGTCGACGACCGCACCGGAGAGAAACGCCGTGTCGGTCACTCTTTCGGGTGGACGCGCGAGCGGATCGCTGTCTCGTCGATGACGTGAGGGACGCCGTGGTGCCCGCGACGTACTCATCGTTCCGTGACCGTCGTCGTCGAGAACTGCTCGGAGGGGCCGTGTGGGGGCGACACACGGACGGACGCGTTCGGAAGCCCTTTTATGCTCTCCACAGAAACGTCGGGGTACAACCCGCGTGGGGTTGATGATGCCCCCAGCCAGGGACTTTCGCCGGTACGCGCCGGTAGGTGTCGAGCGGTCGTGTGTATCCACTCGCACCGAGGCGGAGGGGGCGCGAGCCACCGCGTGGGAGGTTGATCCAATCATGCCAGTATACGTAGATTTCGACGTTCCGGCCGACCTCGAGGACGACGCCGTCGAGGCGCTTCAGGTCGCGCGGGACACCGGCTCCGTCAAGAAGGGAACGAACGAGACCACCAAAGCCATCGAGCGAGGCAACGCGCTGCTCGTCTTCGTCGCCGAAGACGTCTCGCCCGAAGAGGTCGTGATGCACATCCCCGAGCTCTCCTCGGAGAAGGACATCCCGTACCTGTTCGTCGAGACGCAGGACGACATCGGCCACGCCGCCGGTCTCGAAGTCGGCTCGGCCGCCGCCGCCATCGTCGACGCCGGCGAGGCCGCGGCAGACGTCGAGGACATCGCCGACAAGCTCGAGGAGCTGAACTAAAGCGATGAGCGCCGAAGAAGAGAGCGGTGCGACGTCCGCCGAGGTCGTCGAAATCGTCGGCAAGACCGGCATGCACGGTGAAGCCATGCAGGTCAAGTGTCGCATCCGCGAGGGCGAGAACCAGGGTCGCATCATCGCGCGAAACGTCCTCGGGCCGGTCCGCGTCGGCGACGTGCTGCAGCTGCGCGAGACCGCCCGCGAGGCAGACTCCATCGGAGGTCAGTAGATGCCAGCCAACCGAACCTGTGACTACACGGGCGAAGAGATCGAACCCGGTACGGGCGTCATGTACGTCAAGAACGACGGCAGCGTCCTGCACTTCGTGAACTCGAAGGCCGAGAAGAACTACCTCATGGGCCGTGAGGCTCGTGACCTGGAGTGGACCGAGGCCGGCCGCCGTGCGCGTGCCGCCAACCGCGGTCAGCAGGCACAGCAGGTCGCCGACGAAGGCTCGACCGAGATGGACGAACCGGAGTCCGACGAGGCCGAGGGACTCGACGAGGAACCGGACGACACCGAGGGTGTCGACGAAACGAAACCCGAGGGAACGACCGGCGAGCAGCGTCCCGGTGACGAGGACGCCATCGAAGGCAGCGATGTCGAGGACCTCGACGAGGACGAGGAGTCCGACAGCGCCCCCGACCTCGAATCGGCCGAGGCCGAGGCTGCTGACGAGAACTCCGACGACGAGGAGGACGACGAGGAATGAGTGACCACGAGCGAACCTTCCTGATGGTCAAGCCCGACGGTGTCCAGCGCGGACTCGCCGGCGACATCGTCTCCCGGTTCGAAGAGCGCGGGCTGAAGCTGGTCGGCGCGAAGTTCGTGCAGATCAGTCAGGACCTCGCCGAACAGCACTACGCCGAACACGAGGACAAGCCGTTCTTCGACGACCTGACGGCGTTCATCACGTCCGGTCCCGTCCTCGCGATGGTCTGGGAGGGCCAGGACGCGGTCGCGCAGGGCCGCCGCATGATGGGCGCGACGGACCCGCTCGAAGCGGACCCCGGCACCATCCGCGGCGACTACGGTCTCGACCTCGGGCGCAACGTCATCCACGGCTCGGACACCGAGGAGGGCTCGGCAGCGCGCGAGATCGACCTGTTCTTCGACGACGAGGAACTGGTCGACTACGAGCGTATCGACGAAACCTGGCTCTACGAGTAGCGCGATTCTGAACTCCCGCGAGAAGAGCGAGTGGGAGCACAGAAGACGAGTGTAGCGAGTCTTTCAGAAGGGAGCGGAAGCGACTGAGAATCGCGTCATCCGAACGGCGAACGCCGTGAGGAGCAACGTAGCAGTTCCTTCGGATTCTCTCCGGTTCGCACGGCCTATGAGCGGTCGCTCGATTATCTTGCAGCCGTGCTTTATTTCACAATTTGTTGGTTGATTCAGCTGTTAGACAGAGGGCGTGGGGCTATCGAGTCTTATACGTCGTCGACGCGTGCTTCCCAGCTGTAGGTGTTCACCGTCGTTTCATTTGGTGGCTGTTCCAACGGTGACGTCGAATCTACGCGGAGAAACCCGACGGAGTGGTCCTCGTCGACGGATTTCATGTACGGGTCGACGGTGGCTGTCCCCCCGACTGAAAGAGTGTTGAAAATGGACCGGGACACACGTCCGTTCGCCGGTTCGGACCCATCGTCTGGAACGATGTTCGTGTTGTAGTGAACGTACGAGTATTGACTGCTCACCCGTTCGTGTACCTGTTCGGTAACAGCCATCGAGTGGCTCTGGAAGATTCCGGAGAGGATATCCGGGTACTCCCCCGTCACCAGTCGTTCTTCTGGTTCGTAGGTGAGTACAGCGGCCACGACGTCAAAAACAGTTTCATCGTCGGTCGGCACGCCGATGGTGACAGTCTTGGTCGCAACTGTCCCAGAGGTGGTTTGACCACTCGAACAACCAGCTAAGCCAACAACGCTCGCGGCTCCAATCAAACGGAGAACTTCTCGTCTGAACGGCACAATTTCCGTGATGACTACTGAGGTAAGTATCTTCAGGTGACAGATACACTCGCGGCACGCGTCTAACATTACCGGCAATCCACGCGGTGCGGAACCACTGTGAATTGTACCGGGAACGAGCAACGCGAGACGGCTTCGCCGTCTCGCTGGAAGCCGGCGGCAACGCCGCCGGCGACGAAGCGAGAGAGCGGGGTGACGAGCGGACGGAGCCACGGCTTGCCGTGGCGAAGTCCGCGAGAAATCCTTTTGATCCAGCTTTTGCCCTCCGGGGGTGAGCGAGCAACGCGAGCGAACCCCCGGTCGGGTACAAAAGGTGGGTGCTTAGTCGTCGGCTAGCGACTCGACGGTCGTCCCGACCCGCCGCTCCAAGAAGTCGTCGAGAATCTCGAACAGGCGAATCTTCTGGTCGATGTCCGAGGAGGCGTGGCCCTCCTCGCCGAGTTCGACGTACTCGTAGTCGTCGTCCTCACCCTCCTCGAAGCCCAGTTCCTCCAGTCGGTCACGGAAGATGCGGGCCTGACTGACGGGGACGCGGCGGTCGTTGACGCCGTGGACCATCAGCAGGGGGCAGTCGAGGTGCTCGGCGTGGTGGACCGGCGAGCGGTCGTGGTAGAGGTCGGGGTTCTCCTCGGGCGTGCCGAGGTACTTCTCCATCAGTTCGGTCCGGAAGTGGGGCATCGTGTTCTCGTACATGTCGACGAGGTCGGTGACGCCGATCCAGGCGATGCCGGCATCGTAGAGCTCCGGGTGCATCGTCGTCTGGCAGTAGGCGCTGTAGCCGCCGTAGGAGCCACCGAAGACGACCACGCGGTCGTCGTCTATCCAGTCGTAGTCGCTGACGAGTTCGGTCGCCTCGGCGATGTCGCGCTGTTCGCCGCCGCCCCAGTCCATCTTCAGCAGGTCGACGAACGTCTTCCCACGACCGGTCGAGCCGCGGTAGTTGACCTGCAGGACGGAGTAGCCCCGCGAGACGAGGAACTGCGTGTAGAGGCCGAACGACTTGTAGTCGGCCGCACGCGGCCCGCCGTGTGGGTTGACGATGAGCGGCGACGGGCGCTGGCCCGAGTCGTAGAGCAGTGCGCCGATTTCGAGCCCGTCGCCAGACTGCGTCTGGCTGCCTGCCGAGCTTTGCTCGGCAACGTCGAAGCTCTCGAAGGTGAAGTACTCCGCGTCGGCGAAGTCCTCCCGTTCGAACGGGCCGTACTCCGCGTCGACGAGGGTCTCCGTCTCGCCGGAGTCGAGGTCGTACGCGAGCAGTTCCGGACGTCGGTTCGGCGTGGTGAGGTTGATGGGGACCCGGCCGTCGTCGAGGAGGCCGGTGCCGCCGATGCTGGAGGCGACGCCTTCGGGGACGTCGAACTCCTCGCCTTCGCCCGTCTCGAGGTCGTAGACGACGGGGACGGCGGCCGCGTCGCGGGTCCGGACCGCGAGGAACCGGTCCTCGTCGAGGAAGCGTGCGGGCTGTTCTTCCGCGGTCAGGTCACCGAACCACGTCACTTCGTCGGTGTCGAGGTCGTAGACGCCACAGCGCGAGAGGTCCTCCGTGTTGTCGGAGACGAGCAGTCGCCGGCCGTCGTCGTGCCAGTCGGCGGGGCCGGCCTCCGCACCGTCCTCCCCGACGTGGAGGTTCCGGGGGTTCGACCCGTCGGCGTCGGCGACGTAGACGTCCACGTTCCCGAAGTCGTCGGACTCGTTGGTCGCGTAGGCGATGCGCTCACCGTCGGGTGAGAAGGTCCCGCTGGCCGCCGCCCGCTCGTAGTCGGTGAGTTTCGTCGTCTCGTCGGTGGTCAGGTCGTGGCTGTAGACGTTCATCTGCCCGTCGCGTGTCGAGCCGAGGAGGAGCCGTTCCCCATCGTCGCTCACGTCGCTCAGGGAGGTCTGGCCGTCGAGTTCGACGACCGGTTCCGCGCTTCGGGAGTCGAGGTCGAACGCCCAGACGTCGTTCTGTTCGTTGCCGTCGTCGTCGAGGTGGAAGTACACCTGGTCGCCGTCCGCGCTCCACTCCGTCCCCCAGCGTGCGTTCCGTGGCACCTCGCCGTCGGAGACCTGTTCGTGCTCGCCCGTCTCGACGTCGAGGACGTGTAACTCGTTGCGTCCGGAGATGTCGTAGTAGAACGCGACGCGGTCACCGTCCGGCGACACCGTCGGGTGGGCCATCGTCGGAAGGCTGGCGAGCGCCTCGAGGACGTCGACGTCTGAATCCGTCATCGTCTGCCCCTGTGTGTCGTCACCTATCAGTGCTTCCCGAACCCTCGTTCGGTAAGCCGCTTGACACGACAGGGACGGTCCGCTCACGTGACTGTTATCCGAGCGGGGAGGGAGCAGTTGTTGCTGCTATCGTTGACGGCGAGTTGTAGCAGTATTTGTCGCTCATAGGACTGATGACCTCCGGCTATGGAGGGTCTGGAGCTGTCGGTCCGTCGTGGCTATCGGCAGCGGTGGCCGCGAGGGGATGAGTGAGGTTCGCACACCGTCACGGCTCAGACGACCATGAGCGACGCGGACGATTCCAGCACCGACACACACGCACACGACCACGACCACCACGACGGGCCGGGCTACTCGACGCCACAGGCGGCCATCGAGGAGTCGACCCCCGAGAAACTCGCCTACGTCATGGGATTGTACGTCGGGACGGACGTCGACGCGCCAGACTTCCTCGGCGTCGTCGACGTGGACCCCGACTCCGAGACGTACTGCGAGGTCGTCGACCGGGTCGAGATGCCGAATCGCGGCGACGAACTCCACCACTTCGGCTGGAACGCCTGTTCCTCGTCGTGTCACATGGACGGCCTCGAACGACAGCACCTCGTGATTCCGGGCCAGCGCTCCTCGCGCATCCACGTCGTCGACGCGACGGACCGACGCAACCCGGAACTCGCGCACGTCATCGAACCCGAGGAGGTGTTCGAGTACGACCTGAGCGCACCGCACACCGTCCACTGCGTGCCCGACGGGAAGATGGTCCTCTCGATGCTCGGGGACGCCGACGGGGAGTTGCCCGGCGGGTTCCTCGAACTGAACGACGACTTCGAGATCGCGGGCCGGTGGGACCCGCCCGGCGAGATAGAGATGAACTACGACTACTGGTACCAGCCCCGGCGGAACGTGATGATATCGAGCGAGTGGGCCGCACCGAAGACGTACTACCCCGGTTTCGACATGGAGGACGTCGAGGCGGGCAACTACGGCCGGAAGCTCCACGTCTGGAACTGGGAGGAGGGGACGGTGAAACAGACCCTCGACCTGGGAGAGGAGGGGATGATTCCGCTCGAAGTCCGCTTCCTGCACTCGCCCGTCTCGACCCACGGGTTCGTCGGCGCGGCGCTCTCCTCGAACGTGTTCCACTTCTACGAACGTGATGGGACCTACCACGCCGACAAGGTCATCGACGTCGAGTCTCGGGAACACGACGACTGGGACATGCCCGTCCCCGGCCTCGTCACGGACCTGCTCGTCTCGATGGACGACCGCTACCTGTTCTTCTCGAACTGGCTCCACGGCGACGTCCGGATGTACGACGTCAGCGACCCCGATAACCCCCGACTGGCCGACCGAATCTGGGCGGGCGGGAACTTCGGCCCGCGCCACCCCATCGAGGGCGAGCGGGCGGTCCACGGCGGCCCGCAGATGCTCCAGTTGAGCCTCGACGGCGAACGCCTCTACTGGACCACCTCGCTGTTCTCCTCGTGGGACGAGCAGTTCTACCCCGACGAGGGGGCGGAGGGGTCGGTGATGCTGAAAGCCGACGTCGACCCGCGGCGCGGGACGATGGAACTCGACGAGGAGTTCCTGGTCGACTTCGGCGAGATGCCCCACGGACCGGCCCGTGCCCACGAGATTCGCTGGCCCGACGGCGACTGCACCAGCGACGTCTGGTCGTGACGTGGTAGACGACACGGACGACACGGACGACGCGAACGGGACGGCGACGGGTGGCGATGGCGACGTTCACCGTATCGTCCTGACGTGGCCCGACGGCGAGGATGAGACGCTTCGCGTAGCGGGCGACGAGACGATTCTCGACGCGGCCGAACGTGCCGACCTCGGCCTCCCGTTCGGCTGTCTCACCGGCGCGTGTGCGACCTGTACCGCGCATCTGGAAGCCGGCGAGGTGGTCCACGAGCGACCGCCACGGGCGTTGAAGGCGCACCACCGCGAGGATGACTACGTGCTCTGTTGTATCGCCCGACCACGGTCGGACTGTCGCCTGCGTGTCGGCGCGAGCGTCCAGCGCGAACTCGTCTCGAACCCGTGGAAGTAGGTCCGTGGTGGCCCGACACGGCTCCAGAACGGATTTGCACTCTCGCCGGAGACGCCGAGTATGGACGACGCATCCGGTGCGGACGAGGGGATGGCGCTCAACCGAGCACACTGGGAGGACCTCGCCGCCCTCCACCCGACGACGGAGTTCTACGACCTGGACGGGTTCCTCGGCGGCGAGAGTTCGCTCCAGTGGGTCGAGCGCGAGGAACTGGGCGACGTCGACGGGCGGAGCCTGCTCCACCTCCAGTGTCACTTCGGGATGGACACGCTCTCGTGGGCCCGCGAGGGTGCGGAGGTGGTCGGCGTCGACTTCTCCGAGACGGCCATCGAGACGGCGCGTAACCTCGCCAGCGACGCCGACCTCTCCGACCACGCGCAGTTCGTCGAGGCGAACGTCTACGACGCCCCGACGGCACTGGCCGACGCCGAGGCGATGCCCGCGGGTGGCTTCGACGTGGTGTTCACCTCCTACGGCGTGTTGACGTGGTTGCCCGACGTCGAGGCGTGGGCGCGGGTCGTCGCGGACTGTCTCGCGCCCGGTGGGACGTTCTACGTCGCCGAAATCCACCCGTTCAGCCACGTCCTGATGGACGTCGGCGTCCGTGACGGCCGCCTCCACTCCGACTGGCCGTACTTCGGCGAGGGGCCACAGACCTACGACGTCGACGGGAGCTACGCCGACGAGGAGGCCGACGTCGCCAGCACCGAGACCCGCGAGTGGCCCCACCCGTTGGGCGACGTCGTAACGGCGCTGCTCGACGCCGGCCTGGACCTCGAGTTCCTCCACGAACACGAGTTCGCCTGCTTCGAACAGGTCGCCGGGATGGAGGAGCGAGACGACGGGTTCTGGGAGCTACCGGGCGCGTCGCTCCCGTTCCTGTTCTCGCTGAAGGCTCGCGCTCCCGAGTGAGGCGGGTGTTCGCCCGGCGCGGAGCAGGCTTCTCTCTCGGCGTGCCGTCACGACTCCGATGGCACTGTCCGCACGCAACCGTCTCGAAGGCACCGTCACGAGCATCACGTCGAGGGGCCGGTCGCCGAAGTCGTCCTCGACGTCGGTGGGGGCAACGAAATCGCCGGCGACCATCACCAGCGGGTCGGTCGAACGGCTCGGCCTCGCGGAGGGCGACGAGACGACGGCGGTCGTGAAGGCGAGCGACGTGCTGCTCTCGAACTGACCGACGAACTCAGTCGTCGTCCGCGAGGTGCTGGCTCGTGACCGGTTCGGGAACGTCGAGCGTCGGTGTCTCCGCGGGGTCCGCGTCGTCGAACGTGTCGTAGTCGGCGGCGCGTGTGGCGATGGCTCGCTCCATCTCGCGCATGAACTCGTCGACGGTGTTGCCCATCAGGAGCACCGGGTCGCCCTCCGCGAGCATCTCGTCGAGCACTGCGCCCGCGTCTTCGTCTCGGCCGTGAGTCGTACACGGGACGTCGACGTTCCGGGCGAAGACGCCCGTGTTCGCCCCGCCGACACGCGCCCGGTCGATACGACCGCGGTCGGCGAGTACGTTCAGGTACTCGACGAACGACGCCGTCCGTCCCCGGCGGTCGGCCCGGAGGTAGACGAACGGGAGGACTCGCTCGTCGCCCGCCAGCGCCCGGCGAATCATCTCCGTGCTCTCGATGTCGTTTATCTCCGCGCCGTTGAACACCCGACCGTCCGGTGTGTCGAGCCACTCCGGTTGTGCGCCGTCGAGGTAGGCGTCGAGTTGCCGGTCGCTCAGTCCACGGACGTCGAACGCACGGAGGACGGCGTCGAGCGCGTGGACCGTCTCCGCACCCAGCAGGCCGCGATGGCGGTCGGGAACCTCGACCTGTTCGATGGTCGCTCCGCGCCGCTCTACCTCCTCACGCAGGTAGTCGTGGAGCACGGGGTGCTGTTCGCCGCTGACGACGTGGGTCCCCTCGGGGATGGTTCGGGCGAACGTCCGGGCCAGCGTCTGGCGGTCCGGCCCGAGCGTGTCGGTGTGGTCCTGCCGGACGTTCGTGAGGACGACGACGTGTGGCCGGACGAACCGCTCGTTGACCAGCCGAGTCGTGTACTCGGTGATGCCCTGGTTCTCGACGATGGCGACGTCGCCGCGCTCGTTGCCCTCGAACCAGTCGCCGAACTGCCCGAGCAGAGGGACGTTCTCGTAGAGCGTCGTCCGCGTCCCCCGGCGGTCGATGGGGACGACGGTGCCGTTGTGGATGGTGACGGGGTGGTTGCCCGTTATCTTCGTCAGCGTGTCGTACCCGCGTCGACCGAAGATGTCGTCCAGTCGTCTGACCGTCGAGGACTTCCCGCGAATGCCCGAGACGACGATTCGCTTCTCGATGCTGTCGAGCAGACTCCGGTGTCGGCGGCCACGGGTGAACAGCGACCCGACCGACCGCAGCGTCTCGCCGAGCGCGGCGCGTTCGCCGACGACGAGGCTGTCGGCGTCGATGGCCCGCCGTGACTCCGGCGGGCGTCTGAGCGCGACGGTCGCCGTCTCGGCGGCCGCTCGGAAGCGAGCGACGTCCGTCGTCACCGTCGCCTCCTCGTCGCGGGCGACGACACCGACGGCGAGGGCCGTCTCGTCGGCGTCGACGAGTCGCCAGTCGAACGCCTCGGTGTCGGTCCGACCGACCTCGAACGCCGCCCGCCCCGTGACGACGGCCGTATCGCTGGCCAGCGCCCGGACCCGGTCGACGCTCGCGGCGGCGTCGGCCGGCGTCGACAGCGAGAGCGCCCCGTACGCGAGGGGGACGTCCTCGTCGACGAGTCGCCAGTGCCAGCCGTCGCCGCGTTCGTACACCTCGAAGGCGGTGTCGTCGGTCGGGAACTCGTCGGGTGGCTGGTCGACGACCGGGGGTTCGGGCGACTCGCTCACGCGCCGTCACCTCCGCTGAGGACCGACCCCTCGAACACCGCCTCGTCGTCCGGTCGCGGCACGTCGAACGCGTAGGTGAGCGCCAGCGCGACCACCCCGAGGACGGCCAGTCCGAACCCCGTCGGGAGGGTCAACGCCGTCACGAGGCCGTCGGCTGTCGGGTCCCCGACGAACAGTGCCAGCAGGAACAGCGGGACGAACAGCGCGACGACGAGCGCCGTCCGGGTCTTGCGGTCGACCGCCGGCGTGACGTGGCGGTTGTAGGCGTTGACGCCCGCGAGGATGGCGACGAACACCGCCGACAGTCCACGGGTGACCGGCGAGTAGACGGTCAACGGAACCGCGAGAACGAGGGCGAACGCGGTTCCGAGACCGATGAGCACGCGTCCGTACAGCAGCGTCTCGCGGTTCAGCAGTTCGACGAACAGGAACGCACCGAACAGGAGGACGACGTACAGCACGACCAGCCACGCGCTGACGAGCGCGTAGACGGACAGCAGTGCCAGCGAGATGATGCCGGGGCGGACGCCGAACCGACTCCGGGCGGCCTCCGCGAGACCCATCCCGACGAGCAGCAGGACGACGACCTGTGCACGGGGGATGATGACGGGTTCGGTCGTCGACGGCACCGTCGCGTCCCGGAGGACGGCGACGTCGGCCGTCTCGGCGAACAGGACGGACGGCGTCGGCGACCCGAGCAACTGGACGGTCGAGGGACTGACGAGCAGCCACCCCAGCACGAGGAGCGCGGCGTAGAGTCCCACCATCGCACCGACGTCCTGTAGCCGGTACTCGGGTTTCAGCTGGTGGTAGTTGTACGCCGCGAGTCCGGGGAGGATGCTCCCGATGAACACCACCTCCCGGAGACGGTCACCGACCAGTCCGGTGAGCGCGAGCAGGATCGCGAGCGGCACCGCCGACCCGATGAGGATGGCGGCGACCAGTTCGTCACGGCCGTACAGCAGCGTCCGCTGTTTCAACAGCCAGAGGCCGACGAACGCGATGAGCGTGCTCAACACGAACACGGGCAGCATGACGACGTTCTTCAGTGTGTAGACGGCCAGCACTCCGACCGTAATCGTTCCTCCCAGTCGGAGACCGTATCGCTGGGTGACGACGGCGACTCCGACCAGTCCGAGCACCGCGAGCAGGACTGCGACCAGCATCTACCGGTGTGGTCGTGTTCCTTCGGGATAACGTCTCGGAACTCGGAGGGTTCGTTGCTGAACGGGGGCGACACGTGCTCGGACGCTGCGGCCCCGTGTCGCCCCCTGATTTATAACCCCACTGGTCGAAGCCGAATGGCATGACCGGGATTACCTACGAGGACTTCCTGGACCTCGACTACGACCCGGCGGAATCGGAACTCGTCTGCACGTTCACCGTGCACCCCGCGAGCGACATGGACATGGAGGCAGCGGCCTCCCGTGTCGCCAGCGAGTCCTCCAACGGCACGTGGGCGGAGCTACAGGTCGACGGCACCATCACCGACCTCTCCGCGACCGCCTGCGGTATCGACGGCGACACCGTGCGGGTCGCCTACCCCGAGGAACTGTTCGAGTTGGGCAACATGCCACAGGTGCTCTCGTGTATCGCCGGGAACATCATGGGCATGAAGGCCGTCGACCGCATCCGTCTGGAGGACTGCGAGTGGCCCGAGGGACTCGCCACGTCGTTCGTGGGGCCACAGTTCGGCAGTGCGGTCCGCAACGACATCTTCGACGCGGGCGAGCGCCCGATCACCGCGACGGTCCCCAAACCGAAGGTCGGCCTCTCGACGGACCAGCACGTGCAGGTCGGCTACGAGGCGTGGACCGGTGGGCTGGACCTCCTGAAGGACGACGAGAACCTCACCGACCAGGGGTTCAACCGCTTCGACGAGCGCCTGACCGAGTCGCTCGCGGCACGTGACGACGCCCAGGACGAGACCGGCGAGAAGAAATCCTACCTCATCAACGTCACCGCCGATGCGAACACGATGCTCGAACGCGTCGACCGGGTGGCAGAAGCGGGCTGTGAGTACGTGATGGTCGACGTCGTGACGTGTGGCTGGGCGGCCGTCCAGGCCGTCCGCGAGCGCTGTGAGGAACACGGCCTCGCCATCCACGCCCACCGCGCGATGCACGCCGCGTTCGACCGTGTCGAGACCCAGGGCGTCTCGATGCGCGTCATCGCCCAGATATCCCGACTCTGTGGGGTCGACCAGCTTCACACCGGCACGGCGGACCTCGGGAAACTCGCTAACGAGGACACCGTCGGCATCAACGAGTGGCTCTACGGCGACCTCTACGGCATGACCGACGTGCTGCCGATGGCCTCCGGTGGCCTGCACCCCGGTCTCGTCCCCGAACTCGTGAAGCGCGTCGGGACCAACATCGGCGTTCAGGCCGGTGGCGGCGTCCACGGCCACCCCGACGGCACCCACGCCGGTGCGAAGGCGTTCCGACAGGCCGTCGACGCCACCGTCGAGGGCACCTCGCTGGAGGAGTACGCGGCCGACCACCCCGAACTCCAGGTCGCCATCGACAAGTGGGGCACCGAGACGCCACGCTGAGGCGTCAGACGGATCGATTCCGCGACAGAGCCGCCCTCGACCACCGAAAGCCATCGGAGCAGAACCACCGACGCTCCGGGCGCTACGCCCGGTCCGCTCCTCGGGTCTCTCGGCGGCGTCGCTTCACTCCCGAGCGGTGACGCGACCGTCAGAGCCGTACCGCGAGTCGAACACGTCGATAGACGCAAACTACTCCACACGGTGAACCTTCCGGCCGTATGAACGCCTCGGCCCCACGCCAGCTTCGACGGGCCAGCGTCGTGCTGGTCGTTCCCCTCCTCTCCGTGGCTGTTCGGTCACTGGTCGTCGGGTCCGAGATGTGGCAGTCGCCCGTCGCGGTCATCCTCGCTCGGGCCGGGTCACTGGCAGCGTACCGTGTCGTGGTCGTCTGTGCGATGCTGGTACTCGTCGTCTCCTGTCTCTTGGCGGCACGAGAGGTGTACCGTCGGGCGATGGTCCCACCAAGCGATAGGAGGGGTCCTACCCAGCGTTGGACCCACGCTCCCCGTTTAGCGGAACCGACGAACGATGGACTGAGTTGACATCCGTTCGGACGGTATATACGGTATTTCGACTCCGAAGGTATCTCTTAGGTTCGTGGGAGTTCCGAGTCGAGTAACGAGCGAAAGTATGTCAGGAGATACTACCGAACTCACCACGGAAGAAGAGTTCTACAGACGGCTCGACACGCTCATCGGGGAGGCGGTGGAGAACGACCTCACGATAGAGGGTGGCTGGGCCTGTCGAAGCATGGACGGCCAGTACGAGTACGAGGCGCTCATCAGCGCGGTCGACCGTTCCAACAGCTGATGTATAGGGGAGACCACCCCAGAGGAGGAGTACGTGTTTAGGTCGGCCGTTCACTACAGGCTCCGAGTGCGTCGTCGTCCGGGCCGTGGCGCGAGTCTATCGACCGTGACCGGACGCTCTCGGTGTCGACCCGGAGGAGCGTCCGGGCCTGTCCTCGATTAGGGGACGGTGGTTCGTCGTCCACGCGGGTACTCGACGACCGACCGACTTCCGTACGAACAGCTACCGGACCCCGTCGTGAGGGCGAACTGGCCGTGTTCTTTGCGAGAGACCCGGTCCGCGAGAGACCCGTACTCCGTCCATCGACACCGGCGAACGGTTCTCGGCGATTCGATTCCCACACCACTCATCGAGCGTGGCGTTCCGGGGTTTCGCTACACGTCGAGGGGGCGTTCCCCGAACGCTCCCGCTCAGCAGTGGTCCGCGAGGAACGCCTCCACTTCGTCTCGCGTCGGCGTCGTCCGTGCGCCGACGTTCAGTGCCGCCATCGCACCACACGCGTTGGCGACCGACAGCGCCCGCTCGTAGCCCCCCGACCGTGCGGCGAGGAACCCGGCCGCGAACGCGTCGCCGGCCCCGGTGGTGTCGAGTGCTTCGAGTGGGTAGCCGTCGTGGTCGACCGTCCCGTCCTCGGTGTGGACCGTCGCGCCCCGTCCGCCGTGTTTGACGACGGTGGCCTCAGCGACGAGCGAGTCGAACGAGGCCGCTCGTTCGAGGACGCGGGCTTCACGCTCGTTGAGAAAGAGCACGTCGACGTGCGCGAGCGTCCCGCCGTAGTCCCGGTTGGCGATGCGTCGGCCGGGGTCGAAACTGACGCTCACGCCCGATTCGGCGGCCAGTTCCGCGAGGACCGCCGCCGTCGCCGGTTGCTGGCTCGTCAGGTGGAGGTGGTCGACGCGTTCGAGGACCGCCGGGTCGATGTCGTCGGGCGTGAACGCTTCGTTCGCCCCCGTGTTCGAGAGCACCATCACCTCACCCGACCCGTCGACGACGAGGTACTTCGTCGTCGTCTCGTGGCCGGGAACGACGACCACGTGGTCGGTGTCGACACCGAACGCGTCGAGTTCGTTCCGTGCGAGCGACCCCTCCTCGTCGTCGCCGACGCTCCCGAACAGCGAGACGGTCGCATCGAGCGACGCCAGCGTACACGCGACGTTCGCCGCACTGCCCCCGCCGGCCTGGACTCGCTGTTCGACCGACACCTCGCCGTCGGGTTCGGGCAACCGGTCGACCCGAAGGGTCACGTCCCAGTTGACGTGGCCGGCACAGAGGACGCGCATCTCGCTCAAAAGTGGCCGCCGGGTGAGAAAAAACCCGTGGGCACCACGGTGTCCCGCCCACCCCGCCGTCGGACCTCCTCACGGGCGTCTGCCGGCCCTGACGCATCGGAAATCGAGCCGGCCCCCGAAGTGTTTATGACGTTGGGTTCACGACTGACGCGCGTAACTGATGTCTGAGGACGGACACGCCGAAGCCACGGCATCGAGACTCGACGAGACGTTCGTAGCGCTCGCCGACCCGAGCCGTCGGTATCTCGTCCGTCACCTCGACCGGAACGGCCCGACGACGCTCTCGACGCTCAGCGACCACCTCGCGGCCGAGCGCAACGAGACGACCACCGTCGCCGTGACCCCGGCGCAGCGTCGCACTGCGGCGATTCGACTCCACCACGTCCACCTCCCGAAACTCGAAGCGGCCGCCCTCGTCGCACCCCTCGACGAGGACGACCTCGTCGAACCGACCGACCGCCTCTCGTACGTCCTCGCCACGCTCCCGACCGACTGCGACACCGGCGAGTTCCCCTCCCCCGGCGAGTCGGCCGTCCTCGACTGACCGCCCCCGCTCGTTCTCCCCCGTCTCGCTCCGTCGCGTGTCGAGACGCCTCGCGTCAGCGCTCTTCCGGGTCGAGCCACGGGTCCGCGACGCCGTCGCCGAACAGTTCGCGCATCAGCGTCACGATGCTCTCCGGCGGGAACTGCCCGCTCTCGGTGACGATGGCGTCGACGTACCGCGGCGGTGTCACGTCGAACGCCGGGTTCTCGACCTCGATACCGCCGATAGTCGCCCGCTCCTCGTCGTCGACGACCTCGCGTTCGTCGCGCATCTCTATCTCGACGGTGTGACCGGTCATCGTCGCGGGGTGGAGTTTGATGGTCTGGGCGGCGACGACGATGGGGACGCCCCGTTCGCGGGCGTTGACTGCCAGCCCCGACGTACCGATCTTGTTGATGACGCTGCCGTCGGCGGCGATGGCGTCAGCGCCGACGAGGACGTGGTCGGCGTCGTCGAGATAGCGGCGGGCGGCGTTGTCGACGATGAGCGTGACGGGCACGCCCATCTCCCGCAACTGCCGGGCCGTGATGTGCCCCTGGAGTCGGGGGCGAGTCTCCTTGACGATGGCCTCGACGTGTTTCCCCTGTTCGACGGCGGCCTCGACACACGCCAGCGCGTCCGTCGAGTGACAGTGGGTCATGACGACGTCGCCGTCCTGGAGTCGGTTCGCCCCGATGGCCCCGAGTTGTGACTGTGCCCGGTCGAGTCGCACCTCGAACGCCGTCGCGGCGTCGACGACGCTCGACCGAAGCGCCGGTACGTCCGTCCCGTCCATCCGCCGCAGGACGTAGCGCAGCGAGTTGGGGAGGCTCACCGCGGTCGGTCGTGTCTCGTGGAGGCGGCGAGCGGCCGCGCGGAGTTCCGCTCGAAACGCCTCGGGGGTCTCCGCGTCGGACGACTCCGCCTGCTCGCGGAGGGCGGCGGCCGCGGCCGCGCCGATGGTCGCCGCGCCGCGTATCTCCATCGACGCGATGTCCTCGGCGGTCGCCTCGACGGTCGGATGGCGGTCCATACTGCCGCTACCACGGCGGGGCCTAAATGGTTGTTCCGCGTCGTCGACCCGCTTCCGAGGGCCGACACCACTCACGAGGACGCCCGGCCGTTTGGCGCAGGAGTCTCGTAACTCGCTGAACGCCCCGTTCCCCACATCGACAGCGGCCGTCCGCCGTCGGCAGGATGAACGTCCCGTCGTCGCGCCGATCCGGGCGGTGTACGCCCGACCACAGTCGAACAGCAGCGATTCGTTGACTGTTTGTGCCATAC
>NZ_WSZK01000019.1 GCF_009791395.1 Halomarina oriensis | reverse complement strand
CCTTCGTCAGGGTCCCCGTTTTGTCGAGCGCGACGGCATCGACTTCGCCCATCGCTTCGAGGTGGTCGCCGCCCTTGATGAGCACGCCGTTTTTCGCGGCGCTCGTAATTCCCGACACCACGGAGACGGGCGTCGAGATGACGAACGCACACGGACACGCGATGACAAGGAGTGTCAGACCACGGATGAACCACGCTTGCCAGCCCCCGGGAAGAACTACCGAAGTTCCCGCAACGTCGAGGGTGAGACCGTCACCGATGAGCAACGGCGGTACCGCAGCAGTGAGTATCGCCAGCACGACGACGGTAGGCGTGTAGTAGCCTGCAAACCGGTCGACGAACTGCTCTTTGTCGGTTTTCTTCTCCTGTGCGCCCTGCACCAGTTCGATGATTTGGGACAGCGTCGACTCGCCTGCTGTCGAGGTGACTTCGACTTCGAGGTACCCGCCTTCGTTGATCGTCCCCGCGTACACGTCGTCACCCGTCGACTTGTCGATCGGAACCGACTCTCCCGTTATCGGCGATTCGTCGACCGCGCTCTCGCCGTCGGCGACCGACCCATCCAGCGGTATCTTGTCGCCGGGACGAACGATGACGGTCTCACCGATGGCCACGTCCTCTGCTGGAACAGTCACCTCCTCACCCTCCCGTCGGACCGTCGCTTCGTCGGGCGAGAGCTCCATCAGTTCGCGCAGCGAGTCGCGTGCACGGTCCATCGCGTAGTCTTCGAGCAGTTCGGCGATGCTGAACAGAACGGCCAGTGTCGCCGCTTCGACGAAGTACCCGATGCCCGTCGCGGCGATGATAGCCGTCCCCATCAGCAGGTCGATGTCGAGACTGAGATTCCGGGCCGAGTAGTAGCCACTCCGGACGACGGGATACCCGCTACTTACAATCGCCACGAGAAACAGCCCGTCGGCGACCGAGAGCGGGTAGTCGATGATGGTCGCTATCGTGGGGTCGACGCCAGTGAGGACGAACTCGACGAGCAGGCCGAGCGTGACGAACACCGCTCCGACCCACGTCTTGAGCGCCCGCGGACTCGTCCAGATATCCGATGGTGGTGCGATGCCCATCCCATCGGTCGACTCGTCGTCGGACCCACTACTGACGACCTCGTATCCCGCCCCCTCGATAGCCGCAACGACGTCGCTCTCGCTGACTTGCTCCGAATCGTACGTCACGGTGGCTGTCCCAGTAGTCGGTTGCAGCATCGCCTCGGTGATGCCATCGACTCGCTGGAGGCTCTTGTCGACTTTCTGGGCGCAGGAGGGACAGTCCATCTCGGGGACCGTGAGCCGGACGGACACCCCCCGGCGATGCCCGTCGTCCTGCGTGTGGTCGACACTGTATACGTCGTCTGTCATTACGTGAACGGAGGGCCGTCACGGCGATAGGCCTTCATTGGAATATTCCAAGTCAACCACTGCAACCTCAAGAGGTGGTCGACGGAGAATCCCGCATCGATTCCGTGTCGACGTACCGCGCTGCCAGTTGTGCTTCGGCTCGACGAAGTCGGTAGGTGAGCGTCGACCGTGGGACGCCGAGATGCTTGGCCAGTTCCCCGACGTCGACCGCCCGTGGCGTTTCGTAGTAGCCGTGTTCGACGGCTGCTTCGAGTGCTGCCGCCTGTTCGGGCGGGAGTTCGTCTCGGTTGCTGTGGCGATATCGCCTCGTTACTTCGGTGTCTGTCGTCCGGAGCATCTCCATCTCCGCACAGGTGCCGACTGCCGCCTCAAGGTCGTCGAAAAACGCCCCCACATTACCCTGTCCCGAGTGGATGATGCGCCACGTGTAGTGACGCCCCTCGTGACGTGTGTCGAACAGAACTCCGTCCCCGAGGTGTGCTCGCGCGATGTGGGGGACCGACGAGCAGTCCGGGGTCCGCTCCCAGTACGAGTAGAGCACGAGCGTGTCGTCGGTGTGGTCGAGGACCTGCGTCGACTGGGTCGCCCCGCAGTCGTCGGTCGCCAGACAGTCCGCGTAGTAATCAGCGGTCAAGAACGTCTCTTCGATATCGTCGAGGGCGGCTGGCGTCCCGGTCGCGTGGTCGACACGCCAGAGACGCTCCGCGGTCGCATGAAGCGAGAGTGAGCGAATCCGTGCGCCAGGATGAGCCGCGAGCGTGTCTGCTACGCGGTTACAGCCGGGGTCGTATTCGAGGGCAAAGACGAGACTCCGCATACGCTCTAGTGAGGGGTGGACGGAATAACGAGTCGGGTCGGTGGTCGTTAGATAGTGTCGTCAGGGTCGTGGCGGTCACGCATTCGCTAGGCTTCTGCAGCGTACTGTTCCTGTTGCTCGGTGTCGTCGACACTTCCGAGGTTGTCGTGCTCAGCATCGACGGCTGCAGTCGTGTCCCGAACGTCGGTGAAGGACGTCAGCGCTCGATCTTTCCGGTAGTACTCTTTGCCGTCCGGGGTTGCGTACGTGAGGATGATGAGATTCTGCTCGTCGTCAGAATAGGTTCGTTCGACCAACCAGACACGGACGCTGTTCGTTGGTTCGTTCGTCATCGTCGCTGGGTTGCTCCGAATGGTGTAAGACCCACGCTGGTATCCCCACTCGCGGGTCAGCATCCACCGGCGCGTCGATCGCGCAGCCGAGGCCGCCGAGGGGCTCGACAGTACGCGTGTCTATCCACACGGCCTCCGCGCGACCGCCAGCACCTTCCACGCCGCTCGCGGGCTGACTGGCCTCCCCCTCCAGGCGTTCATGGGGTGGGAGAAGCTCGCGACTGCCGAAACCTACCTCAACGGGACGACCGAGGCGACCCGCTGAGCACTCCAATCGGTTCACTCCTCGCGATAGCCCGTTCGACTTTCTTTCACGCCGCTTTGGTGTGACGCAGCTGTTAGAGTTGTGCCGCGAGTCTAACATGTGACTCCTGTCGGATAGGTCGTGTGTCGTCTACCAGCCTGCTGCATACAGAGGGTGTATCCAGCAGACTCTCAATCGATACCCACCGAATCTTGGTTGGTGGTCGTCACAAACCGCGAAGAGTAGGTGTGAAACGCGTTTGCGCTCCGTTCAAAAGTGATCGATTCGGTACCCTTGGGCTACGACTGCTCTTCGGTCCACTGGAGAAGCGGTTCTAACCGCTCACGAACTTCGTGTCCATCGTCGGTCAACGCGTACTCCACACGCGGCGGAATCTCGTTGTACTGCGTTCGCGAAACCAGTCCAGCCTCCTCAAACTCGGCCAATCGCTTCGAGATCGTCGAGGAGCTGGCGCTTGTGAGGTGCGCTTCTATCTCGCCGAACCGAAGGGATTCATGGGCACCGACGATACTCACCAGTTGCATCGCGTACTTTCGGCTCAGCGTGTTGATCACGCCTGTTAGCGGACAGTAACACGTCCCGTCAACGTCGCACGTCGGTTCCGGGGGAGATGTGGCGTCTGCCATTACTTCGTGGCCTCCAACTTACTCCACCACTTCGGACTCCACAGTATAACAGCTTCGCGTTGTAAACCAAAGGCAGCAATGGCTACCGACCACTCCTACGACCTCGTGATTCTGGGCGGCGGCGCAGCAGCGTTTGCAGCCATCACCGAAGCCGAGCGACGAAATCTCTCGACCGCGATGGTGAACACAGGACTCCCGCTTGGCGGGACGTGCGTAAACGTTGGCTGCGTCCCGAGCAAGCACCTTCTGGAAGTCGGGAAGACCGCCTTCGAACCACCGCGCAACCCCTTCGACGCCGTGGCGTACGACGACGATCAACCGAGAACTGACTGGTCGGCAGCAATCAACGAGAAGGACAGCATCGTCGGGTCACTCCGCGAGCAGAACTACGTGAACGTGGCTGATCACTTCGGGACTGACATCTACGAGGGCTATGGACGCCTGGTCGACGACACGGCAATCGAGGTCATTGGCGGCGAGGATGCTGGCACGACCATCACGGGAGAGAAAGTACTCATCGCAACCGGTAGCTCGCCCCACATCGAGCCGATCGACGGGATCGAGAGTATGGACTACGAGACCAGCGAGACGATCCTTGAGCGTCGTGATTGCCCCGAGAGCGTCGTGATGATCGGCGGTGGCTACGTCGCACTGGAGTGGGGACAGATTCTCTATCATATGGGAGCGGACGTGACGCTCCTCCAGCGGTCGAGCCACGTCCTCTCGGGAATGGAGGGCCAACTCGGACGCGAACTCCAGCGATGTTTCGAGGCGGACGGAATCGAGGTCGTAACTGATGCCACGGTTGACCGAGTTCGCGAGGAGAACGGAGACGCGTCCTCAGGCACCGTTTCCGTAGACGTGACCGTCGGTGAGGAGTCGCGCACGTACACGGCCAGCGACCTATTCGTCTCCACCGGTGTCAGACCCAACACGGACGATACCGGACTGGTCGAGATCGGCATCGAGACCGACGACTCCGGAGCCGTCGTCGTGGACGAGACGTTCCAGACGGCGAATCCGGACGTGTACGCTGCGGGCGACTGTATCGGTGAGCCGATGCTGGAGACCGTCGCCGCCAAGGAGGGCAACCACGCGGTGACGAACGCCTTCGGGGACGAGGGCGCGACCATCGACTACCATGCCGTCCCCAAGGTGGTGTTCACAAGCCCCGAGGTCGCCGCGGTCGGGACGACGGAACTGGAGTACATGGACGAACACGGCACCTGTACCTGCCGAACAGTGAAGATGGAGGACGTCCCGAAGGCGAAGGCCGTTGAGGACACACGTGGGCTGGTGCAGGTCGTCAAGCACCACGAGACCGACGAGATTGTCGGCGTCCACATGATCGGGCCTCGGGCTGCCGATATGATTCCCCAGGCGACGCTGGCCGTGAAATTCGGCCTCACCATCGACGACATCATCGACACTATCCACCCCTTCCCGACGTTTTCGGAGGCCTTCAAGCACGCCTGTCAGGCGTTCCGCCGAGACACGTCGAAGATGAGTTGCTGCGTCGAATAGGGTTGTATCCGCTGCAACATTGAAAATCAGTAGGCGCCTCTGACCGCGTTGAGTAGTTGTCGAACGCGTCTTTCCCGACTCACCCTGTTGCTGTAATCGCGCCTTCTATGTAGCACGACGAAACTGACGGAACGGCGAGTGGTTAGCTTGCTATCTGATCGACCCACGCTCTCTGTCTACCAATACCGGCAAGCGACGAGATGGCTTTCTTTCGAACCAGCTCGCGGTGACTCAGCTGGTAGACCCGTGCTGCAAGTCTGTCAATCGGTTGCGTTAGCCGTCGCTTCGCGAGCATCGCCCAACCACTCTGGTGGTTCTACTGTCGTGGTCCCGAATGCACCAAACTGGGCTGTTCGGGTCCCTTCGACGCTCTGCTCAGGACTATTGGACAGGTGGCCAGTGTACTCAACTCGGTACCCCTCAACCCGCCCATCGGCGCTCATCGTCACCGTAACTGTTCCCTCCGTCACAGTGATCGGGACGCTCCCAGCGTACTGCTGCCCGGAGAGTCCGTGCAATCGCAAGACGAGCATCCCATCGTCGGTCGAGAGGTTCGTCAGCTCAGTCTCAGTGTAGTACTGTTGGAGTGTACTGCTCGGTATCCCCTCTGGTGTCCCTGCTGCTGGGGGTGAGACGTAGACGGGTCCGTCTGGACCCTCCCCACGGAAGAAGTAGTCGCTGCCCGTGAACCATCGTTCGACGTCTCGAACAGAAGACTCGAACCACACAGACGTTCCGGCGTCATATCGGCTGGTTGAGTAGGCGACTGAGTGATTAGCAGACACTCGTGTTGTCGCTGTCGCATTTACGAGCGCTGTACCGTTCTCAGCCGTCAACGACTGTCCATAGACCACGGTGAAACTCGTGTTCTCGAGCGCCTCTGTATGGGTTGCGGTGATAACGAGTGGGTCGACACGCTCCTCTGAGAGACCATTTGGGAGAGTATTGAGGGGGCTATCAGTCGGTATCTGTGCTGGCGTCGTGGGCGTTGTGGTTGCATCATTGGGTCCAAGCATACCACCACAGCCAGCAAGACACACTATTCCAACGACGACAAACGGGAGGGCATTCCGCATGATGCTTCCGTAATAATAGTCGAAGTATCAAACCACCGATGGTGTACATACACCGTCACGATAGACCTACGCTCTCTGTCTAACAATCCCGGCAAACGATGCACGCCGATGCTGACCAGTGCGAAAGCCCGGCGGCCGTGGTCGCCCGGACCGTGGAGGTGGGTGGGGCGGTGGCTCGCGAAAAAAGCCCGCGACCGGCCTACGTCCACCAGCGCCCGCGCTCGGGGAAGACAACTCGACTCCACCCCGTCGCGACGAGCGAACACCGACCACGGTGCCAGCTCTTTGTGACGTTACAGAATCGCACCACCTCGCCCTCCGCCACGATGGGCTGATTCGAGCGCTCCCACACCGTGAACTTCGTCACCGCACTCTCACCGGCGATCAACCCGACCTGCTGGATGTTCGGCGTCGAGGGCTCCCATAGTTCGACGATTTCGCCTTCCACCGTCACCTCGCCCACTGGGACCTCGGGCACCTCCGCGATGGGCACGATGACTCCCGAGATGCGCTTCTCGTCCTCAACCGTCTTCAGCACCGCACTGCCCACGTCCTCGCCACTGACGACTCGTTCTGCGATCCGCCGCGCCACGACCGCTCGACTCTCACCGCCACGCACTCGCTGGTGCACTCTGCTCGCCTGCCGGTTTACCTCGCCGAGCTCCGCTCGCGACAATTCTTCTCTGGGGTCGACGCGCTCCTCCCGCACGCGCCCACACGTTTCTTCAACTACCGCCCGCGTCCGCTCGGCTCGTCCTTCCTGGCTGCCGAATGTTGCCTGCGCACTGATGTGCGCCAACTCTTCTTCCCGCGCGCGGATGCACTCCTCCTGTTCGAGAGTCACGCCGTAGATCCGCTCCTCGCTCGTGTCGACCATCCCGTCCGGGTGGTTCGAATCCACCTTCGCCTGGATCTCCTGTTCGACGGAGGCCCGAAACTCCGGGGTCTCATCAACCACCTCGAAGCCGTCCTCGTCGACGTGCTCGTCCGCCTGTTCGACGCGCTGTTCATCGACCGAAACCTCATTACTGAATACGTTCCTAGTTGCCATTGCGGAATCCGAAGGCGCTCACTGAGCGTCCGACACTGCGATCTGATCCATCGCAGTTTTCCACACACGACGACCCGACCAGTCACGACTGCGCGCTCGCTCGCGCCTTCGCGAGCGCCCCTGGGCGCGAGCGAGCGCGCTTCGAGGTGACCCGCACCACAGAGCACCGCGCGGCGTCCGCCCGGAGCGAGCGGCCAGCGGAGTATGCGTCGCGGGGGGAGCGCAGTGACCCCCCGACGGATACCCGCTGGCGTCGAGGGCACACGCCCGGAATGGTGAGCGACGAACGGAGCGAGCCACAGGCCCGGACTGGTCGGTCGCGAGCGAATCGCGGGCCCGAGCATAGCGAGGGACCGCAGCGGAGGGCGGCACGCGCCGAGCGGGGCGGGCCAGAACGACACACCAGCACCACCAGCTACTGACTGCTGGCCGGCTCCTCCTCCTCGAAAGTCACGTGCGGTCGAACCGCGTCGATGAGCTCACGAGCGGTCCGCTGAATCCGCCCGAGTCGCTCGTCGATGGTCTCGACGGCCTCACCACTCCACGCGGTGACGTACAACGCCGACGTGCTGGCGTCAAGCCCAAAATGCTGGGCGACGACGTATGCGACCGCCTCGGCTTCGACTTCCGTCGTCGAGTGCTCGTCGTCCGAGCGCTCTGCGTGCAGTTCAGCGTGTGCGAACTCGTGGATGGCCGTCCGGGCCTGGTCAGCGGTATTTCCGCAATCGAGGATTTCGATGACCGGTGGGTCGGAGCGTGGGGCACAGACGCCCTTGGCCGACCCGTGGGACCACTCGGCCTCGGGAACAAGCGAGTAGTCGTATCCCCGCTCGTGTGCGACGGCTTCTAACGCGGGAGCGAGCGCCGACGCGTCCCCAGACGCGGCCATGTCGACCTCGGGAAGTGGTTCGCCCTCGGTCTGAGAGACGTCGAACACGGGGACGGGTTTGAACGCGACTACGCCACGCTCCCACTCGTCGGCCGGCACCTCGCTTCCCTCGCATGCTGATCCCTCGCAGTACGAGGGGCTGTTCCCACACGCGGGACACTGCTTCGCCATGATCGGCGCCCAAATCCAAATGGCCTGTTCGCCCTTCTGCACGGTGCGGTCGAACTCCTCGCGCCATGTGTTGAACCCCGCCACACGGGTCGCGTCGGGCCGCTGGAGCGCGATGAGCAGTTGGTTCTGCGTCGAGTACTCGTGGAACCGACTCATCACGTCTAGCCACTGCTGGAACTGCTCGTTCGTCTCTGCGTCCGCAACGCCTTCTCGCAGCTGGTCCAACCAGTCGTCGATGGCGCCACTCATCCGGTCGGCGCGGTCCTCAGTCTCCGAAAACGAAACACGGGCGGTGCTGTCGGCTGTCGAATGCTGTCGGGTCATCACTGAAATCAGGTCCACGGTCGAACGCGCTGCCGTGCGCCCTGCACCGCTTGAGGGCCGACAGACACCACCGACGAGCGACGCAGCAATCGTTACCCCACAGTTCCTAGACGATTCGGTGTGGTGGGGTAACGAAAAGCTGCGTTCGACTCCGCTGGTCGTGACGCAATCCGGCGGTCCGGGGGTCACTCTACCACCGGCCTGTGCCATCGATGGAGACGCCCCACCCGCGGGGGCGGCCATTTCGGACGGCCAGAAGCAAACCACTCGCACGAGTCATAGACCTCACACCCACGAAGCGGAACACTGCACGCGATTCTCGGCATGTTGAAACGCACACAATCGGCCCCGCCAGGCGAGGCTGTCTGCACGCTGGACCACCCTCATCGGGGCCACATCATCCAGCACTCTGCTCACGACCGGGGTCTCACACAGCGCTAGGATGACTTTTGTATATTCGGGGTGAGCATCCGCATATGGCCGACCAGTACCGGTTCTCGCACGACGACGATGGCGACACACTCCACATCGACGTCCATACCGACACTGACCTCGCCGTGCCATTGCTTCGGTGGAGGGTCGAGACGACCGGCGAGACTGGTGGCCGCGGTACACTGACACTTCCAGACGATATGCCCGGCGGGTTCGACCAGACCGTCACCGAGCCCCGGTTCCGCTTTCACACGGACGTCACTGCGATATCGTTCGGCGGCCGAGACCGGGTCGGCCTCACTCTCCCTCGACCGCTGGCCGCGGACCTCACGATCAAACTCGAAACCATGGAAACGCCGGTGATCGGTGGCGAACACATCTGTGCGGACCCGGCGGCGTTCCCGCCCGTCATCGACGGTCAGAGCCGCTCGGACTACTATCAGCGGCTCGAACAGGCCTACTGGAGCGAGGGTGAACACGTCATGTGGTATGTCGATGAGATGGGCATCACGATCGGATACCAGATCGACGACGGCCACCTGATTCAGCGAGCGCGTGCGCACCGCCGCGCGAGGACAACCTCGCCCGGCATCCCCCCGCTCTTTCGTCACTGATGACTCCTCAGGCAGACGACACGCGCGGACCAGGCAGCCGCTGGAACGGCTGCCCACGACCGCCAGCGGGTCGACGATCACTCGCACACGTCTCTGAGGGCGCTGCAGACACGCTCTCCTGAGTCTGCGGGAGCATCGGACACCGTACAGGGCGACAGACGCCCCTCCGGAGAGCGAACGGAGGGTTACCCCACAGTGCGAGTTAACTCTACATTTGTGGGGTAACAACGCCTCCCGTCGCGCCGCCATCCGAATCACGGGCCCCGAGGGCCACAGGAGAGGGCCTGTTCGTGGTGGTTGGTTCGACACCTCCGCACTCACTTGCCCCGACTGCACCACGATAGACCGGATGTAGCTCGGCATCAACGCCGTCCGGTGCAGACGGGTCTCACGCTCGGGTCCGTACCCACCTACAGCAGAGGAAGCCGCTGTCGTACTCGCGAGCCCCAACACCGAAGTTGGCGATGGACGGCTCGTGTGAGGTCTTGCTGGAGCACCCCGATCTCCTCATAGAACGTCCGCTGGCTGGCGGGCAGCTCTCGAAGAGACGCACCACACGCGGTACAGACGAGTTCGAGTTCGCCACGGAGGGCACGGTCGACTGCCACCGTCCCATCCTCACAAACGGTTCTGGTCTCGTAGACCAACTGCCGGGAGACGAACTCCCGACCATCACATCCCGGACACCGAGTGTATCCGAGTGGCTGCTCGGTCGTTGGTGATGCTCCCGTTCCATCCTTGTCGGTCGACTGGACGGCTGTGTTCGTCGGTGCCTCCCCAGTCTCGACCCACTCGTGGGCCTGATCACTCTCGAACGGGTTCGCTGTCGGCGTTGAGGGTGTTGAATCAGTACTCATTGTTAGTGAGGACGCGAGCGCCCTCGCCGCTCGGGGCGCGACACACCTACTCCGGCGTATCGCGGTCGAACGCCCGCTTCGCTCGCCCCCACACGCCCCGCGACTCACGGGACTGTGCGTCCTCCCGAAGGGTGTCGATGGTCTGTTCGCGTTCTGTGAGGTCGGCTTCGAGTTGGTCTACGATCGCTCGCAACGACTCAATCCGCTCGTCTGCATCCTCGAGGTCCGTCTCCAGGCGATCAATCTGCTCGCGTAGCAGGCGATTGCGCTCGACGAGATAGGCGTGACTCCGGTCACTCGGCTGTGTCGCGTCGCCGCCTTCGGCGTCACTCGTATCCTCGTCCTCACCTGCGTGCTCGGGGTCGTAGGCGTCGGTCGTCACCTGCAGGGCCCGCTCGACGGTGCGCTCACCGTAGGTCGCCCCATCAGCGTAGTGGACCTCGTCCCACTTCCCCCGCAGGAGGCCAGATTCACGGAACAACCGGTCGACACGCCCTTGATCCCGCCCAGTCCAGAACGCCAGCAGACAACACAGCGCCATATCGGCTTCCGAGTGGCTGTCGTACCCGCTGGTATCGCCCTGCCACAGCGCGCCGAATTTCTGGCCGTTCTGGGCTGACCGGGCTTTCTCAAGGAGGTCGTCATCCGAGAGCGCGTTGCCCGCCGATGCTGCCGAGACCGATGCCTCGACGGCTGCCGGCGGGTGGTCCGCTGTCGTCTCAGTCTCCTGGGCAACGTGCTCGCGGTGAACCGCTGCCAGCTCGTCCGTCCGCTCGTGAATCGCTCGCTGCTCACCGAGGCACCCCCCGGTAACGGTGAAGTACCGGGCCGTCTCGTACAGTTCGACGTCACCGTGGCGGTTCCGTCCCTCGGGCAGTGCCCCATGGACGATAACGTGGACGCCCGTTCCCGAGGGACTCACCTCCGTGTACGAATCCAGCTGTTCGACGATCGCCCGCGCGTTTTCGCTCAGCTCACCAGTGTCGGAATCTCGGCAGTCATCGAGGTCGACGCCGACCAACGAATCATCCTCGGTGAAGACGAATCCTACCCCGTCGACGCTGTCGTGGTCTCGTGCGTACTTGAGGGCCGTCTCGACGTCGGTCCACGTCCCCGCGTCGGTCGCCGAGGCATACTCACCCGTGTGCGCGTCGACCGGCACTTTGGTCGATTTGTCGTCGCGCTGTTCGCTCCGCCAGCACACCCACTGAGGGCGGTCGCGGAGCGCCGACGGCACCACCCCACTGTCGATGTGTAACTCCTCCCTCATTGCAGGACATTCCTCCATGCGTGTTCCACCACCCCTCTGGGGGACCGAGACACACCACCGCGCCGCGCACTCGTTCTTCTGTCCAAAACCAACGCCCACCCCCCACCCAATACTAGTTGGTTTTGGGCTGACCTACCGGGGCGGTGGCTCGCCGTCTGGTGGTTTTGCCCTGACCGGACTAGGACGGGGAATAGGAGGCGTAGTAATTCCCCTGACCACCGGCGCTCTCGGGCGATTCTCGGCGTCTCAGTCGGGGAACTCGGAGTACCACCTCGTCGGGGGACCCCCCTATCGAGAAAATGCCCTGACCACCGGTTCCGTCGGGGGGTTTGCGGGAGAGTGAGTCGATTCGAATCTGTCATGAGTGGGAAAACCGCTCGCCCATCGGTGACAGGGCGATGCCGGTGTAGAGCTGCACGCGCTCGTCACCAATTCGTCCCCGACAGGTGCCGACATCACTCACGTCCCGAAGCCGTCTTGTCAGCCACGACTTCGAGGCGTCGTCGGCGCCGGTGTGGTTCGCCCATTCTTGGTAGACGGCGTGGACATCGTCTTTCGGAATGGTCGCCTCCGGAGCCTCGACGAGGCACTGCTCGAAGAACGCCGCGAACGATGGTGGTTGGTCAGCACTCGAAGCCGACGGAGCGACGTCGCTCTCATCTGAGGAAGCGTCAGAACCAGTCTTGGATCGTGGAGGGTGCGACGCTATCGCCGGGGAGGTATTGCCCTGGAGGGAGTCGTCGACACGAGCATCGAGGAGCGTTGTCAACGGTCGTAGTTGTCCATCGTCGTAGCGCTGTATCGACTCATCTGGACCGAGAACAACAACTTCGTAGTCGATTCTGCACGATTCAATCGGCAGATTCGTCTCGGGGACGAACGGCTCGGGGATGGTGAGCCAGTCGTCGGTCAAGGCCTCTTTTGAGGCGTACGTGTGCTGCTCGCCACGGTCGTAGACGACCCACTCGTCGTCGACCGGGTCGTAGCTAGCCAGCGCCGGTACGTCCGACTTGTTGATGTCAGCAAGAGCACCAACCCGCACATGGCTGACGCCGGCATCATTGATGAGCACCAGTCCGTCGTCCTCGCGTCGCCACGTGGGGCTACTGGCGTCCGTAGTGGCCGGTCGAACAGCCGTCGTGCCGCCTTCGTTGGTTGCTCCACCGCCAAAGGTAATCGATCGGTCTGTCGGGTAGAGCCGAACTGTTCCGTCTGCTTGCTCGTTAACCGGTGGTGAGACGATTCCTTCGACACGCCGAGCCCACTTTGTCCCGTCCTCACCAGCGGCGTCGACGACGAATAGCGGAACTGCCTCGGCCTCCTGTGCCTTTCTGAGATTCGCCAGTACCTTCCGGGGGTTCTCGACGGTGCTCGCTTCCGCCTCAACGGCGAACCGGTGAGGTACGTCCGGGTGGGTGGCCCACGCATCCGGTTGCTCGCTGCCATCCTGCTCAACGACGTGAACATCGAACCCGCCAGCGGTGAGTGCACGCTCAGCAGCGTACACGAGGGCGTCGTGACCGGAGCCACCTGCTGCCCGGGTATCACCCGTCTCGGCGGTGACGGACTGTTCGCCCGCCTCTGTGAGACGAACGACGACCGCGTCTCGTTCGAGGTCGATATCGACATCAAGCAACGGCGAGCGATCGCGGAGTTCACTCAGTGTCTCCGTCGATGGTGAATCAGCCTCGACACGCTCGTAGTGCTGGCGCAACTGCCGATCAACCACCTCAACATCTATCCACTCGTTGGCCTCACGAACGCCTCGGCGCAGTTGGGCGCTCCGAACGACGTGTGCGAGCGCCACTGCAAGGTCTCCGTCAGCATCACCGAGCAGGTCGGTCAGCTCCGCCGGGAGGCCATCAGAGGGACTGACTGCAGGGGTGTTGGTTCCGTACTCGTTAACGACTCGCTCGTGTATCTGGCGACGGACCGAGTGGTAACGTCGTTCGTCATCACCGTGCAAGGCCTGCTCGCCTTCAGGATGGCCTGCTGGCAGCGATGGAGCCTGCACGTAGAACGGGGCTGGTGGTCCCTGCGTTCGGTCAGCGCTAGGGACCCGGACGAACCACTCATTAGCCGCTAACGAGTTCACACGGTTCCGGAATGCCGTCGCATCAAGGTCGTCGTGGGCGAACGCCTCGGCAACCTGGTCGTCGGGCGGGATCCCACCGACGATGTGAGTCCCGATGTTCCCAATTGCGCTTAGGTACGCCTCTCGGTCACCGTCCTGCTTGAGTTGCTCGGGAAACTGGACGCCAAGTGTCAGTGAGAGACGGAACTCACGACCTTTTGTCAAGAGCTCACTCAGAACCGAAGCCAGCAAATCTGACCCTCCCTCGTCAACGAACACGTTAGCAACGTAGTCGTCGGGTTTCGCACGAACCGCTTCGCTGGACGCTCGGAGTGCATCGTACAAGCAGGTCAACAGCATCCCGATGACGGTCCGTGAAGGGCCGGTGCGGAGTTTTCCGACGTCGAAAATAATCGTTTTGTCCTCGTGGATGAGATCGTGGAAATCGAGTGTCGATGTCGTCTCGGTAAGCATTCGTCGTAAGAATGGATCCTCGACGATAGGCCCCATCCGCGTCTCAACGCCGCCCATAATGTTCGTAAACGTCCGTGCATCTCGGCTGATCAGGTTCTGAAACTGTTGGCGGAGGTTTTCGTCACTCGTCGACGGGAGTGCAGTCGGGTCACGGTTCGGGGGGCCCGCCTGCCACAACTGGTGGGTGAGGTGTCGAAGTTGGTCGTAGCCGAAATCATCGGTCGACTCACGATACCGGCCGTTCTCAAGGCCGTGCTCTTCATCGTACATTGCTGCCGTCAGCGCTCGAATCACCTGCGGGACGGTCACTGCCCGTTCGTACTTTGTCTCACCGAGCGCGAGTTTCAGGAACTCCTCGTGACGGGCCACCCGATCACGGACGGCCGCCTCGCGAGCGGTCGCCGTTTCGGTCGTCTGATCGGCCCAGACGTCCAGCAGGGGTTCAATGTCGAACACGGAGAGGCCGGGCTGGACTTCGTGCAGCGGGACGTACACCACGTCCTCCGCAAGGCTGTCGAACCCGTGCGTCGCGGCATGAGCACGCATGTAATCGTCGGCGAGGCTGCCATCTTTCGATGTGAAGATGATGGTCGGACCACGACACTGGTCGAACTGCGAGAGAGCCATCTGCAACATGAGCGTGCTCTTACCGCCACCCGTCACATCGCTGATGAGGGTATGGCGGTACTGGAGCCGCGCTGGAAGGTGCAGTGCCTCTAGGAGCGGATCGCCGTTATTGTCGACCGGGTAACCAAGAACGAACCCATCTACGTACTGTGCGCGACGATCGGCGGACAGGCCCAGTGGCGGCGTCCGGCTCTCTCGGTTCGCTTCGGTCTGCTGTGCGCCAAGTGTCGAGAGTTGCCCACCGGTCGGAGTGATGAGGACGTTCGCCAGTTCAGCGGCGTTCATCAGTATCTCAGAGTCAGAGATATCATTCGGTCGGCCGAGTGCCTGTTCGACGGTGGTCGAGGCAGTTTCGCTCCCTCGCAACCGAGACGTCGACTCGGTCGTGGTGGTCGTATCGAGCCGAAAGAGCTCGGTGTCGAGTGACGAGAACGCATCACCGAGGTCGTCACACGTGGTGTCGGGAGCCGAGTAGTGGTCCTCAGAGAGAATCATTCCTCGAAGCGTGGCGCGATAGACGCTATAGTTGCGCTTCGCTTCGATTGCTTCGACCTTTCGAGCCTCCCAGTCGGTGGGCTCGTACTGTTCGGGAATCGTCTCCCAGAACCGTCGGGCGTCAGCGCCCGTTTTGATTGCCTCAATACGGCTGCTTGCGACCTCCGACCAGGCACGTTCGTGAGCGAATCCCACTCTGAGTGCCGCAGGCTGGTCACTCTCCGCGAGCGTCTCGACGACTGCAGCAAGTGGGCCGTCAGCTGTCGGGCCATCCGCATCCGTCGACGCGACCTCGTGGAACGGTTCGAGCATTGCCATGGGGTCCTTGCGCGCCTGCCACTCGATGGTCCGAACCTCGTCGGAGTCGAGAGCAGGCCGAGCGAGTATCGACCCATCTGCAGTCCGGGCCGGCGTGAGTACTCGACCGTCGACAGTTGCTTCCGAGACGGTCGGCAGTCGTTCGATAGCTAGCGTATCTCGGTGTGACACGCAGCTGTTCGTGAGCGCCGCAACCTCCGCCGATGAACACTGCAAACGACCGCGATGAAGCTGAGTACAGAACTCGTCATGGGAGAGCTCCACCGTGTCGACGAATTCGGCGTCGAAGTCTCGGCGGACGCGTTTGAGCGTGTGTGTCGGCGGGTGAACTGCTTCGAGTTCGTCGAGAAGTCGCTCGGGCCGTTCGCTAGCCCGGTAGTAGAACTCGACGGGAGAGTCTAAGCCGGTACTCACGACGGTCAACTCGAACGTCACCGGCATCGATTCCTCACTCGAACCGCCGTTCACCGAGGGTGGTCCCGAGCGTGTCGTTCGGAACCGTCGTGAGACCTGCTCAACGACGTGTTCGGCATCCATACTCCCGTGGGAGGGAGTGATTCGAACCCGGATTGGCCGCAAATCGATTGGTGAGTGCTCTGTCCGCTCCAACCGGAGGAGGATGCCATGAGGTGTTTCAGGGGTGGACAGGCCCTCCGCGAAGCGCCACGGTTCGCTGTATATCGCTGTCTTGACCGATAGGTGGCCGTAGCCTAGTAGCCGGCCGAATAGCGGTGTAGTGCGTGACACCTCCTCAAGAGCGGTGTACGGCGTCTTCTCGACCTCCCGCCAGCGTGACCAACCTTCACTTCGGTATAGCGCCTCGTCAGTTAGCGCATACCGGCGAGTCCACGTATTGAGAACTGTCGCTCCCACAGTCAGTCCACCAACTAATGCGACGGCCAGTAGCCCGGGCCACAGCGGGAGGGGGTCGATTCCGAAATCGACCGGGGACGAGATGGTCATCGGGTTCGCGCGAATCCATAGTAGACAGGTCACCCCCAGCACAGCAAGGACCGTCGGGAGTATGATTCGAGGGATGACTGCCCGACGCCTGGCCCGACCAGTCCACCGGACCGGAGAGTCGAGACTCGTCTGCTCTTGCCACCACTCGATATCTCGAGTATCTCTACGGGAGTGAACCGGTGCGTCGCTGGTAGACGTCTCGGTACCGTTGGTAGATCGGTGGTCGGTACATCGGTCGCTTGAGTCTTCAGACAAAGCATCGCTCATGGCTCACCCGGTCTGTTGATCGAAGTGCTGGTCGAACGCGCCGTGGGTCTCAGGGTCGTAGTCGAACACGCGCTGTTCGAGCGGTGAAAGGCGAATCTGGAGCCGATGCCAACCCTCACGCTCTTCGAATCCCATCAGACACTCCGTGTAGCCAAGGCCGTCTTCGCCCCGCGTCGCCGTGCCACGGATGAACGATGACTGCGGGTCGTTGAGTCCGTACGCTGTAGCGGTCTCGTCGGTCAAGTCATCCGTGGAGAAGAACGTCGTTGTGGTGGTCTGGCCACGGATAGCGTCGAGATACTCCTGGATCTCCTGCGTGCGCCCATCGACGAAGTCAGATGGGTGTTGACTGACGAACCACAATCCGGCGTCGTAGTGGCGCCAGTGGCGGGCCGCTTGCTGTAACCATCCGAGCATTTCGCGACTTTGGAGGAGATAGTGTGCTTCGTCGATGACGAACACCGTTCGTCCCGGTGCGCGCTTGACCGCCTGATAAACCTGTCCGAGCATCAACATTAGCATCGTGCTTTTGTCGGCTGCAGAGCCAAGTCCCTCGATCTGCTGGAGATCGAGATATGTTACGCTACCAGGTTCGATTCGTGCCTCAGATTCGCCGGTCAAGGCTCGCATGTCACCGTCTTCAGCAAACCCGCTCAATCGACGGAGCAACGGTCCTGCGTTCGTGGTGATTTCTTGCTCCTCGAGTCGGGAAGAGACGTACTGGCTCGGGTTCTCACCCATATCCCGAACCGTCGCGCGAAGGTCCGCCATCGTCGGACTGTTCTCTGGCCGGTGCGTGCTCGGCTCACGCGGAATGACCCCTGCCTGTCGATACGTCGCTCTGATTGCATCCTTGACAAGCGGTGCGAAGCGGTCCGCAAGTGTCGGGTCCGGTGCGATAACGCTGAGGACGAAGTTGACCGCCTCTTGGAACTTCATTTCAAATGGGGCCACATCCAGATGCTGCAGTATCGTCTCGGGTGTCGCCTCGATGTGCAACGGGTTGATGATCTGAGAGCCATCGAGCGTGATTCGCTGCCCGTTACAGAGTTCGGTCAGACCGGCAAATTCGCCCATCGTATCGCATAGAATAAGCGTCCGGTCGTCCGCTTGTGCCCACCAGCGAAGCACCTTCTTTTCGACGAACGTCGTCTTCCCGCTCCCCGAGTCACCGACGACCAGTTGATGGCCAGGACCAGGCTCGAATCCGTCAGCGACGACTGCAGAGCCGTTGCTCGCGAGTCGGCCACACATCACCCCATCGTCCTGTCGAATTGTGGGTGCGACCGGTGGGAAAGCTGCTGCGATGGTTCCGGAGAGTGTCAGTGAAGACCGAGTTCGCCAGGATTGCTCGGCATACACGTCTCGGCCGGTCGGCGCACTCGACTTGAACAGCGCGTCCTGCCGGTGGTCGGATGTGACCGCTGTGAGTTGGGCCGGCGTTCTTTCGAGTACGTCGGTAACAGAGCTACAGGCGTCGTCAAGTGCTTGCCGCTTTGTGAGATCGAGTGAAACCTGTTGTTCGGTGAGCAGGTCGTCTTCGAGATACTCTTCGGCGCGGTCAAGCGCCCGTCGAGTTCCTGCTCGGACGGTTACGTACCCAGTGAGTTCCCACGGCTGTGCAGGTGTCTCGTGGAGCAGAATGAACATCTCAGTGTACGGGTCCATGTCACGTTCCTCCAGCATCGCCGTGATGTCGTTCGCCTCCCGCCGTTCGGCGATGTCCGCATCAACCTCTCCAATCGTGTCTTTCAATTCGTCCATGACGGTGGCTTTCTTGCGCGACTCACAGCGCAACGTCACCTCGACATCGACACCACGCAGCGTGTACAGTTCTCGGAGGAATTTCTCGCGTGGTTGGGTCGGCCACGAGGCAATCCAGTAGGTCCGTGCAAACTGCTCACCACAGCAAACGTGCCCCTCTCGGGCGTCGTAGGTCGATGGAGCGAGCAGGTCGGCAAGGCGATTTGTTCGCTCACCAGAGGAGTCAGAATCGCCAAATGGGATGGTGGTGAACAGGCCGTCTCGGAGACGAGCGAAAAACGACGCGTCCTGCTGTTCCTCTTCGGAGAGTTCCGTGGCGACAGCATCATTGGCGTGTGCTCGTGTACTACTCGCGACTGACGTTCCGTCGAGCGAGCGATCCATAGCCGGTTGCGAGCCACCATCAGTCGTCGGTCGTTCAACGGAGCCCCGATGGGCTGCTGATGGTCCTCGAGGAGTTGTCACAGCAGCGATGCCACCGCTTCTATCATCGAGCGTCGAATCGGCCGCGACTGCACCTGGCTGGTGTGTGGCCGTCTGGTCTGGCTGTTGGCTCCTCACGGGGTGGTCAACCGGAGGCCAGACAGCGACGTCGACGGGATCGCTGACAGATTCGTCATCGAAGCTATGCTCAGTCCCCGACCAACGTCTAGCAAGGAGCGTTGCGTGTTCTGCTGGGCCGATACTCTCGGCCGAAACACCTGGAACTTGTTGAAAGGCTCCGCCGAGCTTCCGAAGTCGGTCCTGTACTTCCCGTTGCATTTGGCGGCGTCTGAGTGCTTCAAGCCTCGATTCATCGATAAGCTCGTCATCGAAAGAAGGGAGCGAGAGGTTCTCGTCGTCCGGTGAGACGGAGACGACAGCGTAATGCTTCCAGTCACGGGCATCCCATAACTCCTCGGAGATTGCCGTCTCCCAGTTGGTGAGTGTGCGCAGATATCGCCGCATCCGACGCCACGCTTCACCGGAGTATCCAGCGTGCCACTGTTGTTCATACGGCTCCGTGATTTCGGCGGGGTCAAACGTGAGACTCGTCGAGTAGAGCCGAAACGAGAAGTCGGCGACGTCCTCGTCGATTGCTGTCCGAAGACGGCCGATCATCGGGCGGGCCTCATCGTCGGTCTGTAAGTCGGTATTCCGACCCTCCAGACGGACGAGACCGACGAGACGACCGTCGGTCATTTCAGCGGTGCCATCGTCGAAGATTCGCTCAACGCCGTGTACCTGCGTGGCCACCTCGTGGGTAAACGGAAGTTTGCGACGGAGCTGCCGAAATCGAAGCGGTGCGATTAGCCGATCGGCTGCAGTCGTTTCGGTGTACTCGGTCGTTGTCGCGATGCCTCCGCCCAGAACCGCCACCAAGACGCCAAATCCGAACAGCGGGCCCGCGAGGGCGAACGACCCGACGAAGAGGAGAATATACACTGCAAGAAGAATCAGCCCAAGTCCCGGGAGGCTATAAGCGACCGTCCGGGCTGGGATGCCTCTGATTCGCATTCCTGAGTCAATCCATGGTGGGACCAACTGTGTCGGGTCCCTGTTCGGGGCGGTGTCGGTACTGCTCTGGCCTGGCGTCGTCGAATCTGATGAATGCATTATTGGTATCCTCTATCACGGTCGATGTGCGAACGTTGCTCTTCCAGTTCACTCGCGTCCAATCCTTCAGGGCCGACATCGTCACTCGGCGTGTACCCACCGACCACCCACCCCTCTCCGAAGTGCTCGCGAGAGGCTGGCAAATTTTCCTTGTTCCCGGGTGGTAGTCTGTCGCGGCCGCTTTGACGTCCGATGGCGCTCTCGGTGTCGTCGCTCTCAGTCACTCCTCGGTAGGTCGTGTAAGAATCGTGTATTCGCTCATACCCTCGCTGCATCGATGTCTCGACGTATTTTCCGCCCTGGCGGTGGGCAGAGTTCAGACCCAACGAGACGGAGGCCGCATCATTGGCGTGGTCAAGCATCGCTTTCGGGAACAGAATCAATGCGAAGCCGAGACCGGCGACAGTCATCCCCGTCGCCGCAACCGAGGTCGAGACGCTCTCGCCCCATGGGAGTTCGAACAGTAAGCGAACGACGAGCGCCTGGACGAGTTTCATCGCGACGACGACACCGAAGAGGTAGATGATTGTCTGTCCGAGCGACTTCACGAACCCGTCCCACGCGTAGCACGCCCATGCCAGCGGCCACAGATAGACCGTCATGTAGACGAGCATCCGTTCAAGCATCAGCACCACGATGGCACCCCCGACCGCTGCCGTCTGTAGGATGCCGAGGACCAGCGCTAACCCGACTCCAGCGCCGAGTTTGCCGACGTTTCCCGGCGTCTGGAAGAATTCACTACCAGAAGGAGCGAGTGCCGAGACGACCGCGTTCGTCGCATGCAACACGATGGCAGGCACGGCGATGCCCAGCAACAACAGAAGACTCGCTAACCCACATCGTCGCCAGGCGGCGCGACGCGAGCGCTGGTCGCCGTGAAGGAATGACACCCCGACAGCCCCAGCAATCATCACCACGCCGAGCGCGACGGTGGTCCCCATCGCTCCGTAGACCCCGCCCCACAGACCGTTGTTCGGGTCGGTCCACGTTTCGGGTTGTGAAGCGACACCGGGAGCCGGGATCTGGAACACGAACGTGTTGAACAGATCGATCGTCCCCTCGCCGACACCGAGCAGCACCTCTACGAACTCCGAGAGAATGTCCATGAACAGATCCGCAGGGTTGCCGATGCCGATACCGATTCCACCGCCGGTGGGACTACCGCCAGTACCGTTTGGTCCGACCGTGGTGTTGTTTGATGCGTTCTGCTGAACGCTCAACGGGGCATCCGTGAGGACGAAGGAGGAACCCGCGGCAGGAGCACTAGCAGTCACCAGCAACGTCGCTACGGCGACGACTGAGACCCCGGCTACGAGAACATCGCGCCATCGAACCATCAGTTCAGAACGGCGCGAACGACACACAGGAGATGGTTGCCATTCCAATCTGTTCCAGCAACGGTGGGAACGCGATCAGTGCGAACACCCCCCCCGAGCGAGTAGCCAGCGCCCTTGATCTGGCCCTGGCCTTCTCGCTTCTTGTCAGAGCGGCTGCTCCCGAGTTTGTTCAGACCCATTGCCCCTCGGTAGCCAGCAACAATCAGCAGCAGCAGTGCGATGAGTCCAAACGCGAAGGTGATTGCAGACCCAGCGCCCGTCTGGCACATGATTTCTTCGGCTTCGCCGGCGCTTTGAGCGGCAACGGTTGGCGTAACCATGTTCACGATTACGAGACCGGCAACGACCGTGAGCGCAAGCGACCCCCCACCGACGAGGCGGAGTCCGTGGACTGACAGTTGGGCCAGCCAACCATCGACAACCCTATCGAATCGTCTGCCGGTCCGACTGAACGCTGCGAGTGGTTGCTTGAGGCGTCCAATTCCTCGAACTACGAGTTGAATGCTATCTCGTCGCATACGAGAGTCAATCACCCCACCATCGAAAAGGTTTACGTTTCGTTCACTATATATCGTTCACACGATGTGTAAGAACGTATCGTTCACACAGTGCCGTTGTACGAAAACGGCAGTGGTCTATCAGGTGGAGGAACCGTGTGACCGACTCGACCGAACGAAAGGACATATTGCTCACCCTGAAGAACACTCGCCTCATGTCGGACCTCACCCCTGCCGACGAAGCAATCCTGCGAGTCCTCCACGAGGGGCGGGCGACACAGGGCTACATCGTCTCAAAAGCGGATGTTTCCCGAACCCACGTCTACAACCGATTGCAGTTGATGGAAGCACGCGGGTGGATCAGAAATATCCACGAGCAGACCTCGTTGTGGGAGATCACCGATGAGGCCCCGACGTTCGAGGACGTTGCGGGGGACCAAAGCGACGGTTAGGACACTACTGGTACTTCTCACGGCCACTGCATTCCTTGCGACATTGTGCCTCGGAAGTGGGACAGAGGCCGACGAACCACGAAGAGCGGGAGTCACGTTCAACGATCAGACGATAGACAACGGGAGCGTAGTCGTGGAGCAAGTAGCGCTCCCTGACGGTGGCTTCGTTGTCGTTCACGGGTCAAGGTACGTGTTCGACGATGTTCAGTCGCCAATCACGGTGTCAATGTACCTCGAGTCGGGAACGCACAGAAACGTCCGTATCTCGCTGCCTGTAGAGCTCGCTACATCACAGATGGGCGGCCAGCTAGCAGTAGTGGCCCACCATGATGACGGAGATCGCGTGTTCGAGTACTTCGACAACGAATCACTCGACGTCCCGTACAGGAACACTCGGGGGGAGGTCGTGGACGAGACGGCGTTCGTCCGAGCACCCGGAGTTACGGTCAGTTCCGTCTCAGACCCCAAGCTACGAACGGAGACCGTCAGTTGGGATGTGGCCCCTACTCCGGGTTCCGTTGTCGAGCAATCCGACGAACCACGTGCCAGCAGCAACTCGAGCACCGGTGGGTTGACCGATTCAGACCTCGTTGGGCTCGCAGTTGGGTGCGTGTTCGTGGGGTGTACGGCACTCGTGCTCGTCGCCATCAGGCGGTCGGGGTGAGAGCGTATGCACGAAACCTCTAACAAGCGGCAACAATTCACCCGACGGCGATTTTTGAAGACCGCTGGTCTCGGGGCGACACTCCTTGCGACCAGTGGCAGAGCATCGGCAGGAACACACAACGGTGCAGTGGATAGTGGTTCGGGCGTCGTCGAACTTCCCTCATCAGGTCTCACCAAGTCTGCTCGGACGTACACACTCCCGGGCCCTGGTCCGAACTCTGTCGATGTGATGCGTGAGAATATCGACGAACTCGGTTCACCCGATCCCACACACGGCGTGGACACACATCTAGAGGTTCTACAGCAAGCGCTCACCGACCGACTTGACCACGGAGAGTCACGGTCGGTCCATCACGTTCGGAAAGTCGATCTCGACGACGACCTCCACAGACGTGAGGCAAGTGACTACGGCGTAGATGTCTCGCACGGCATCGATCCTGTGGAGCCGGTATACGAAATACGACAGGAGGCGATTCGACTGCGGGACAACACGACCGTCGAGCTACCACCAGGGACGTATGTGGTTCCGCGGACGCTCACTGGGACTGTTCGTAACTGGACGCTTCGAGGAACTGGCGAGAGTCCAAACGATGTCAGACTGATAACCACTGGCGGCAACAAGCCGTTGGTCGATATCAACGGTGGTCGGAATGTCCGTTTCCAGAATCTCACGATGCACAATGGACGCGACGGCCGGAATGCGGTCGGACTGACTGTGACAATCGCGGACGGACTGTTGATTCAGAACGTTCACCACACAGGCCTCTCGCCCGCAGAAGGGAACACCGGCGACGGCGAGCAGTTCAATCGCCAAGAGTGGTCCCTGACTGTGCAGGTGACCGAAGACGATGGCGTAGCTATCACCGATGGGTTCGTCAAGACCAGCCCGACGGTCGTCGGAGGACACGCGGAGAACGACTCGACGCTTGCGTCGTGGGGGCAACATCGTGGATTCTGGTATATCAGGAATTCTCGGTTCGAAAACGCTGGTGGAGACGGCTGTACGTACATCTCGCGCACCCCGGGTGGACACCGATTCGATAACTGTGTATTTCGGAATAATTTCGCGTCGAGTCTCAGAGTCGGCGGGGGAGAGTCATGGGTCCGAAACTGTACTATAATTCTCGATCGAGAGCAGGCCAATCGAACTAACCGAGTCCTCACGCCGGAGACGATGGGGATGAACGCCATCGTTTGGGAGTCATCGTCAGCGATTACTGACGCTGGGAGGAATCGAGCAGGCGGTTTAGTCGAAAACTGCCGCATTGACGTGCGCTCGACAGGCGGGTCGATTGGACACATCCACGTCGACGGATCACACGGTGGAGTCATCGTTCGTAACACGGTTATCGTGAACCAGACGGATGATCCATCGATACGGGCAGAACGGCCGGGGTCGTCATTCATGAACGACTTCGAGAGACCAGCAGATCCCCACGGGATGTACCTCGAAAACGTTCGACTGACTGGGAACGGAGACGGTGCTGCGATTGACATCGATGGACGACAAGCGGTCGGAGTGGGAGTCTGCATCCAGATGCCGAACGGCGGAGCGACCTCCGGAATTCAGTTGTCGGAACCTTCGTGTACCGAGATCGACCCGACGAATCGACCACCACTATACGACCAGATACTCGCGCTCCAGAACGGAGTTCCGGCTGCACCGGACATCGTCGGAGCGACCGGGGGCCTGCTCGGTGGTATCGGCGCGGTCGTGGTCGGAGTCGTACTACTGCTCGTAGCCATCGTCGCGATTGGGCCGATGCTTCTAGCGAAGTTCCTCCTCGATTGAACGATGTCGCGCTCCGAACGAACCAGAAGGAACTCAGTATTCAACTGATTGGACGCTGGTTCACCTTTTCTTGCTTGATGAGAGCCTGTACTAGCCGGTTTCGGGGTCCGGCCCTGCTTCGGATTCCCGTGTACAGAACGTCGAGTCCGACCTGTTGAGCGCACTCCCCACACATCTCACCCGCAACCATTCCCAGTGGCCCGTCTGAATCAGTGAGTGGAAACCCGATTTCGAAGCGGTGACTGTCAGCCGCTGAATCGAACAAGGACCCACAGCGGAAACATCTGCTGTCGACGGGGGTGTACTCGTATACGACGAGGCAGGTCGGACAGAGCGACACAGACCAGCCGGAGCTGGCAAGGACCTCTGGAATCGTCTCGGTCAGTTCGTCGTCTCTCCAGAGACGACTGCACGACTCGCAGCGGGTGCACCCACCGTCTTTATCGGCCACTGAGTTCACCCCAGTAGCCAGCGACCACAGACAGAACCATCACGAAATTAAAAGCGACCGGGTCCGTGATGGCGTCACCGACTCGGACAGTGTTGCAGGGCTTGAACCGGGCCTTCGAGTGAGTTTCGTGAAGACGAATCGTAAAATAGGTTTATTGGCTGAAACCCCGTCCCGATATCTGCTGTGATGGAACCAAGAGCACTGGTCCATCGCCTCGTAGGTTCGACGGAGACCAGTACGGAATCCGAGACAATACGCCTTACTCGAGCGCTCCGAAAAGACGGGTCCAAACCGGGCGAGTTGGCGCAGCACTGTTCGGTGTCGAGATCGACCGTCTACCGGCAGCTCGACCCGCTCGTCGATTGTGGTCTGCTGTACAGAGATGAGGGCAAGTACAGCGTGACTGGCGGCGGCGAGCTACTGCTCAGGGATTACGACTGGGCGATGGAGACCATCGGACGCGACGGCCTCGCTTATTTGGCTGGTTCGACTCATCGCGCAGGGCTACTGAAGGCACTCAACGCGGAGCCACTTCGGTCGAGAGAACTGGTTGGAGACTCGGTATCGAAATCGACGGTCCGCCGAGCTCTGCGTGGATTCGAGGAGCGCGACTGGGTGGTCCGAACTACGAGCGGAGCGTATACGACCACGTCGAACGGTGACGAAGCTATCATGACGTTCCTGCAGCTTCTCGAAACGGCAGAGCAAACACAGGCGAAGGCTCCGTTCCTCCGGCGATTCGGCCAGCGGAGTCTCGATATACCGAGGGGAATTTTGAGCGAATCGGATCTCGTTGTCTCGACAGGTCAAGAGCCTCACGCAGCGCTCAACGCAGTCATCGATCTCACCAAACTCCGGGAGGCTCATCAAGGGACTCGAAAACTCAGAGACGTGCGGACAGTCGTTCCAATATTCAGTGCGGTCATGTACGACGTGTTCGGGTCGCTCGTTGACTCCGGAACCCAGATGCAGATTATCTTCGATCAAGAGTCGTACCGGGAGATGCGTACCCCGGGCAACGCCCACTACCTAGCGGGGGCGTTCCTCGCTCCGAACCTCGACGTGCGAATCCATCCAGAGTCGCTGACCTTCGGTTTCGGATACTATGACGGCGCTGTGATGGTCGCAGCGTATTCCGAACGGGAAGACCACGATGCGGGTATCGTTTCGGAAGACGAGCAGTTCGCCGAGTGGGTGGTTGAGACAATCGACGACCTCTGGGAAGAAGCCGACTCTCCGACGCGGTACGCGGTCGATGGCATTCGATCTGCACTCGAGGACAGCGAACTGCGGAGCAAGCTCACGGAACTACAGGACGTCGTTAAGAGGTGAGTAGCCACATCAGGTCCTCGTGGCTGGTCGTGGGCGAGAGGTCGTGGACGTGAACTCGGGGCTGTATGAGAAAGCAGGAGTGGAGTCCGGGGTGTCAAGCCCGAGTGCTCGAAAGAGCGTGTTCCGACGAATCGTCACGTCGACATCTGAGAGGCTCCAGGGATCGCGACCGACCTCCCCAACGAACACCTCGTTCCCAGAAGCTTCCGACACCGAAAAATATCGATGGCGTTCCGCAAAGAATTCTTCCAGAGAGCCGGAAGTTGCCTGAGATGTGTCGCCAGTGGGTCGGTAAGTCGCGTCGAATCTGACGGGCGCGGCTCCAGACTGTGTCCGACGACTTCGGAACACTCTGGTTTCGGCCTCTCTCGTCAGCGTCATGTCCGCGTTGTACAACGGAACGCGGAGGAACTGTTTCCCCAACGTCGTTCCGAGTCGATCGCTGGTATCCGAGCTGAAGAAGTAGACCCCAGTCAATCCTTCGTGTCGGACATAGGTTCGGAAAGTCAACTGGAGAAACGACTGTGGGAGCGAGAACGGAAGGGAAGTGAGACCAGTCTCGAAGACCTCGAACGCCTGCACGCCAAGCCAGGCATCACCTTCGAACGTATCGACGGTTAAGACGTCGGGGACACGGGATTCGATGCGTTCGGGTGGGATAGGCCAGTGGGCAAACAACACGTCACGCCCACGGAGCGATATCTGGCCACTCATGGGCACAGTGGGACCGGAACCGACAAAGACCTGTGGACAGCGGTCAGTCGAGATGCGTCGCAAATCGGCGGCGAAGGAGATAGAACCCGACAAGTACCGAGGGCAGCACACAGGCACTGGCCATCATCAGTGGCAGGTCGAGGACGATGATCCAGAGATCGACCGCTGGCACCCCTGCCAGAATGAACCACAGAAACGTCACCAGGGGAGTGACAGCAGCCAGATTCCACGCGGTGGGCTGTACCTGAGATTTGTCTTTGTTTCGGTCACGCCATGGAACGACAGAGAGGTACCACAATGCCATCCCGATGCCACCGAGAAGGCTCGCGAGCACGACAGTGGCCACGAGAAAATTCAAGAGCGCTCCAAGGAAGAACGGCCCGACTGTGATTCCCGGAATCCAGGGTGTGAGGCTCGCTTCGTTACCAATCGTCGACTGGAGGACAACGGAGAGTGCGGCTTCACCTGCGTATCGTGTGAACAGTACGAAGAATGTGCCACCCAAACCCAATTGTACCCCGAGCCGAACCGATTGAGAGAGACGTAGGGCGCCAGAGAACGTTCGATGAAGGGTCGCTAAGAGAAGCGTCGTGGCGACACACCCACTCAGAACGATGAGCACTGCGTATACCACCGAGACGTAGATGAACGCTACCCCAGCAGTCGGGGCACCGCGAAGCATGGCGACTCCGAGGAGTCCAGATCCACATAGGGGCAGTAGCGCAATCGGCCATACAGGAGGGTGGCCCCTTGAAGCCGACCGATCAGAGGACGACGTTTGCGTTCTGTGCATCGAGTTGAGATGCGGGTAGGCTCCGTAGCTTACAACGAGGCTTGCCAACAAGACTGCGAGTTCGAGACGCGATCTAAGTGCGATACTACTGCTCGTCGATGCAATCCAGTCCACCACCAGCACCAGCGTGAACGCTACACCGAGGCGGTGAAGCGTCGGAGAGGCTGCTGCGTCTGTGAGCAGTCGTGAGATAGCATCGGTGGATTTGGTCCAGGACGAAAACCAGCGAGACGCTTGGCGGTAGCCGGTGCGGAGATCATCGACTCGGTGACTGACTGAACTCTTCGAGGGGCCTTGGTGCGCTGTCCACGACTGCTGGGCGGTGGAATGATTCCATCCGTCCTCGCGGCGGGCTTCATGATGGCCGTGAGTGTGGGTTGCATCTCGAGACGACGGTGACGCGTTTCGGGCGTGTTGGGGGGTTTCGGTTGGAGATGCAGCAGTCGCCGACGATTGGTGGTGGCGACGACGATCGTAGTGACGGCGTCGTTCAGCATCGAGGAGTGTCTCTTTGGCCTCTTGAATCCGTGTGAACCGTTCGCGAGCGACAGGCGAGTCGTTTCGGTCAGGGTGGAATCGCTTGGCTTTCTGCCGATATGCCCGTTTGATTTCATCAGCGGATGCATCCGGGCGAACACCGAGAACCTCGTAGTGCGACTCGGTCATGGGTGGGCAGCGCGCTGTGGTCTCACGGGCACCGGGACTACCGGCACGTTCCCGTCTGTGAGACACCTGAACCCTGTTGCAGTGTCAAGCGGTGCTGTGGTCGGGTTGTGTGAACGTATTGTTCACCCCGTATATAACTCTGTGTTCGGTGATAGGGCTGTGGAACCGATAGTTACCCCACAATCTGATATCGGTTCGGAACGTGTGGGGTAACGATGGCGGAGCCAGCCAGCCGACCCCCTGCCCCATCAGACCTGCCAGCATACGTGCTCAATCCACTGGAGCGCCAGTCACCCG
>NZ_WSZK01000018.1 GCF_009791395.1 Halomarina oriensis | reverse complement strand
GCACCGGAGAAGGGTCCGGCGAAGTCCGCCGAGAGCCCGCGTGGCTCCAGGACCTCGAAGGCACCACCGAGCGTCAGGGCCGCGCCCAGGACAAGGAGAACCTGATGGCACGCCTGCGTGACCTCGGCTACATGTAACACGACCTTTTGTCCACGAGCCAGGGTCGCGCAGCGACCCTGACAGGGTAAAAGCTCTCCCAAGTGTCCGAAGGACCTGGGAGCCTGTGAGACGCGAAGCGTCTCACAATGCGACCACGAGGATTCCTCGCTCACTCCGGCGCTCCTCACCCCGCTCGCTCACTGCGTCGCCGGTGGCTCTGCCGCCGTCTCGCTCGGTTCGCTCGCGGTACAGTAGACCCCGCTGTCACTCGCCTCGACCGTGACGCTGTTCCATTCTGTTCACCACTCAACGACGCTTCAGAAGTCGCAACGACGATGTACCACCTGGTCGTACGGCCGCGCAGTGAGCCTTTCCGAGGAAGCCCGAGAACGCCTGCGCGACATCGTGGAGCTCCAGCCCACGAAGAACAAGGAGTTGCAGGAGCGCTGGGCCATGGACAGCGGCAGTGAGGTCCACCAGTACCTCGAATCGGAACTGAAAGAGTTCTACTTCCGCGACGAGAACAGCCTCATCCGCGCGACACAGGACGGCGCGGCCCTACTCGGTATCGAGACGGACGCCGAGAGCATCCGCGTCCCCGAACTCCAGGTCCGCATCACCGAGGTCCTCGCCGGACCGGACGAGGACCCGGAGAGCGTCGTCAGCGTCCTCCACAAGGTCCAAGACACCGGGATGGGGACGGACGTCGACGCCGTCCGCTCCGGACTTCGGAGCCTGCAGGACAAGGGAATCGTCGAGGTCGTCAAGGAGACCGTCCCGACGTTCCGTCTCACCCGCTCGCGTGCGGACCTCGACGTGGCCGTCCTGGAGGCTGACGACTGAGCGACGGCGCGTTCCCGTCCGAGTCTATCGCCCTTCCGGTCCGAGTCTATCGCGGGGTCAGTGAGTCCCCTCCGCGCTCTCCATCCGCTCTCTGACTCGTTGCCGAGTCCCCTCGTCGAAGCGAAGCCGGAGCGAGAGGTCGCCCACGAAACTGTCGGACAGCGAGACGGGTGCCACGAGAACCACCCACCGCGGGACGGGCTTGCCCGTGAGACGCCCGTACAGTGCGGAGGCGGTCGGGAAGAGTCCGACGAGTATCGTACCCACCGCGTGGGAGACCGGCGGCAGGTCCCTGTCGTCGTCAACGTCTCGGCGGGTTCCATACGCGCTCGTTCACCCCGGAGAGTTGTACCTGCCGGCGACGTCTCCCCGATGCTACGGTCAGGGGTCGCGCTGGCGCTGGCGCTGGCGCTCCAGCAGTCGCTTCAGGCCCTTCCCCGGTCCGCCCTCGATGGGCCACCCGCGCGTCCGCCACTGCGGCGGTTCGGGGGTGAACTCCGGACAGGACCCCGAACACTCCCGGCCCGTGGGGCTGTGTCCCTTCGCTGCACACCACGGGAGCGTGTCGCCGTCGTCGCGCAACTCGAACTGTCGACAGTCGGTCCGCATCGTGTCGACGTACGACCGCCAGCCGCGTTCGTAGGCGCGTTCGGCGATTTCGAGACGCTTGGCTCGCTTCCACTCGGGGTCGGCGTACTCGAAGCGCGCGGCGGACTCGTCGTTCGGCCCACCGTCGGGCCGGTCGACGATGCGCGTGCCGGGGTCGTCGACGGCCAGCGAACTCGGCTCCCACGCCGTGTCGACGCGGGTCCGTTCGCCGTTCCCGCCGGGAGTGACCGTCAGGATACCCACCTCGACCGGCAGCCGCTCGAACAGCGCCGGTTCGACCCGCTCGCCGGAACACGACGAGTGCCGGCTGCCAGCCGAGCTTCGCTCGGCGCTGTCGCCCGTCGCGGCCGTCGCCACCCACACCTCGTCGGCGAGTGCGAGCGCCACGTCCCGTTCCAGTTGGTCACCGAGCGCACGGGCCGCGCTGGCGTCGAGGTCCGGTTTGTTCTCGATGGCGACGATTCGCCGCACCCAGTCGGGGTAGTGCCAGTTCCGCCGAATCTCGATGCGGTTGCCCGCACGGCGCGTCTCGACGATACCGCGGTCGTCCGCCGTGTGGATGGCCTCCCGGACGTAGCGCCACGGGTAGCCGGGGTCGGGGAGCGCCTCGCGGTAGTACGCCCACTCCTTCGGCGCGTTGCGGACGACGTGCAGGAGGTCCGAGTCGAGACGGTCGGTGCCGAAGACGGCCCTCGCGGCGAGTCCCTCGGGGTCGCACTCGACGACGAGCGTGTCCCAGCGCCGTTCTCGGATGCCGAGTTGGCGAGCGACGAGGACGGCGCTGTCGCTGCCGTCCCGGCCGGTCCCCGGCGTCCACTCGCGTTCGGTCCACTGACAGACGCGGAGTTCGAAGGTGAACTCCGGTGACGCCATCAGCCGCCGTGGTTCTCGAGGCCGCCGTTCTCCAGGAACTCGTCGGCCCGTTCGAGTATCTCGCGGGGACCGTCCTGTGTGATGGTGTTGACGGCCTGTTCGTAGTCACGCCACTGCAGGTCCCGGTGTTCGCGCGACAGTTCGGCGCTCGCCTCGAAGGACCTGGCGATGAACAGGTGGACGGTCTTGTGGATGGTGTTGCCGTTCGCCTCGAAGATGTAGTCGTAATCCTCGCGGAACCCGTCGATCAGTTGTAACTCCTCGATACCCGCTTCCTCCGCGACCTCACGTATCGCCGTCTGCTGTAACTCCTCCTTCCCTTCGACACCGCCCTTCGGGAACTCCCAGTCCCCCGTCCGGGACTTGAGTAGGAGGTACTCGCGACGGCCACGTGTATCGCGGAACAGGATTGCTCCCGCGCTCGTGGCCTCTATCATGACTCTGGTTACTGAGTGACCACATAAGAGAATATCGCCATCGGGACGCGAGGCGTCGACGTCGGCGTAGCCTTCGGAGACACCGGTCCGTGGGTTCGAGCGACACGTCGCGCTCGGATGAGTGTGCTTTTTGTCGTCGGCACTGACCGTAGGGTATGCCATTCGTCACGACGCTCACCCTCTCCAGTGGGGACCGACCGGCGCTGGAGGACGTCGTCTCCGACATCAAGACGGCGGCCGAGCGCAAAGGAGTCCAGATCAAAGGCCCCCAGACACCGCCACCGGAGCGCTTCGTCGCCCCACAGTCCAAACGGCTCGGCCCGGAGGGGAACCGCTTCACCGACTGGTCGTTCTCGGTCTACACCCGGACGATGCGTATCGTCGGCCACGACGAGTTCGCCCGCTCGGCCGCCGGCCGAGAGTTCCCCGACGGCGTCCACATCGAAGTCGACGTCGAGCAGGTCACCGGCGCTGGCCGAGCCTGACCGCATCGCCCGTCGAACGACAGCGAACGTGACGACTGCCTCCGGTCGGCGACGATTCGCCGACGCGGCCGCGGCCCCGACGACTGGAGGGGCCACGGTCGCCGCGTGAACTAAGCCCTCTGCGTGTGACCTGCTCCCCATGAGTGTCGACCGTGACCGACTCGTGTCGCTTCGCCGTGAGTTCCACCGCTTTCCGGAACCCGCCTGGCGGGAGTTCCGGACGACCGCCCGCATCGTCGAGGAACTCCACCGTATCGGCGTCGACGACCTCTACGTCGGTGCCGACCTGCTGGCGGGCGACCGGATGGGTCTGCCCGAGGAGAGCGAGATGCACCGCTGGTTCGACGCCGCCAGACGGGAGGGCGTCGACGAGGACACCCTCGACCGACTGGAGGGGGGCTTCACCGGCGCGCTCGCCGTCTTGCACATGGGTGAGGGCCCCACCGTCGGCCTCCGCGTCGACATCGACGGCCTCCCTCGCGCCGAATCCGAGGAGAGCGACCACGCCCCCGCCAGTGAGGGATTCCGGGCGGAGACCGACGCGATGCACGCCTGTGGGCACGACGCCCACATCACGTTCGGCCTGGGGACCATCGAGGCCATCAAGGAGAGCGAGTTCGAGGGCACGCTGAAGGTCGTCTTCCAGCCAGCGGAGGAGGTCGTCGGCGGCGGCAAGCCCGTCGCGGAGTCGGGCCTGCTCGACGACTGTGACTACCTGCTGGCGGCCCACGTCGGGCTCGACCACCCCACCGGCGAGGTGGTCGCGGGCATCGACGGCTTCCTCGCCGTCCACCACTTCGCGGCGACGTTCACGGGCGAACCCGCCCACGCCGGCGCGAACCCCGGCGACGGCCGCAACGCCAACCAGGCGCTCGCCGCTGCCGTCACCAACCTCTACGCCATCCCGCGCCACCAGGACGGCCGCACGACGGTCAACGCGGGCGTCGTTCGCGGTGGCTCGGCGACCAACATCATCCCCGAGGAGGCGTCCGTCGAAGGCGAGGTGCGCGGCGAGACGACCGAACTGATGGAGTACATGCGCGACCGGGCCGAGCGGGTCATCGAGTCGGCCGCGACGATGCACGCCTGCGAGGTGGACGTCGACACCGTCGGCGGCGCACCGAGCGCGGTCAGCGACGACGAGATAATCGACGTGGTCGAGTCCGTCGCCGGCGGCGTCGAGGGCGTCGACTCGGTGCTCCGGACCGACGCGCTCGGCGGGAGCGAGGACGCGACCTACCTCATGCAGCGCGTCCAGGACAACGGCGGGAAGGCCTGCTACGTCGGCATCGGCACCGACCACCCCGGCGGCCACCACACCGCGACGTTCGACGTCGACGAGGACTCCCTGCCCATCGGCGTCTCGGTGCTCTCGGAGTCCATCCTCCGACTGGCCGCCGAGCACTGAACGTCGGTTCGCCGGCCGCTCTCTCGCCGCCGTCCGTCGCTGACGATGGCGCTCGCTCGCGGTGAGTGGTGGGCGTCGTGAGAATCAGACGGCGTGTCGTACTGGTCGTCGGGTCGATACGGAAACTGCAGAACGTAGAACCGGGTGAGCGACCCTGCTAGGTGCTCAGAGCAGCCCCGACTTCTGGAGCTTCATCAGGTCCTCGGTGTCGAGGGTTTCGCCTTCCTTGAACTTCTGGTAGATCTCCTCGGCCTCCTCTTTGGCCTCCTCGCGCTTGGCGGCGCGCTCGTCCTTGCGCTCTTTCTCCTCTTCCTTGTCCATCTCGCGCAGGCGCTTCTGGACGCGGACGAAGTCCTCGTGGTGGCGGTCGGCCGCCTCCTGGGCGTCGACGAACTTCTCGTGCCACTCGTCGGCGTCGTCACGGATGTCGTCGGCCTCGCGGTAGGCCTCGATCATCTGGTTGTGGTGCTCCTGGGCCTCGTCGGCGAGCTCCGTCACCTTCTGGTGGTGTTTCGAGGCTTCGGCGCGGACCTCCTGGGCCTCCTCCTTGACCTCGTCGATGCCGTCGGTGTCGTCGAGCTTCGACTTGCGCTCCTGGTACTGGTCGCGCTTGTTCTCGATCTTCTCGATGAGTTCGCGCTCGTCCTCCGTCGAGAGGACCTCGGTCTGCTGGCGGAACTCCAGTTGCTCGATCTCCTCTTTGAGCTGTTCGAGGCTCTTGCCGTCGTCGAGGTCGAGGTCGGACTTCGCGTCGTCGACCTCCGAGAACAGTTCGTTCGCCTGCGCGTTGAGCTCGTTGCGCTGTTTCTTGTGCTCTTGAACCTGCTCGTTGAGCTCGTCGCGTTTCTCTCGGTGCTGCTGTGCTTCGTCGACCTTCTCACGGGTCTTCGCGTTGAGCTCGTCGCGCTTCGAGGCCCGTTCGGAGGCCATCTGGTTGAGCTCGTTTCGACGATCTCGAAGCATCCCGGCGCGCTTGATGAGCCCCCCTTTGGATTTGGATTCGAGGTCGTCGTCTGTGAGTTCTACGTTCTTGGATTCGTCAATAGTCTCTGCCATGGTTATTCACTATCCATTACCGCTCCAGCGAGGTGGCTCACGGGTGTACTGTCCGGCCGATAAGCAGGGTCTCCTGTCATTCTGTTCGCCGTGCAATCCACCGGGACGCCGGAGGCGTTCTGGTAGGTACACATACCGGAAGCTCGTACTTAAACCTTTTCCAATTCCAGGGGGGTGGAACGCCCGGAAACTGCCCTCAGTAGCTTCGTTAAGCGTTGACACGGTTCTCGCTCCCACGCCGAGGGGATATAAACGGCGCGGGCGTCGGTCCGTTCGGAACGACCCGCTCAAGTGTCCAGGGGGTACAACGGAGGGTATGGAAGAGGTGACCTTCCACGCACGCGGTCACGAACACGTGCGTGCTGCCCACGAGAGCACCTTCGAACTCACGTCCGACGACTGGCTCACACCCGCAGGCGACTGCATCGTCGGTGTCGAAGCCGACACGACGCCAGCGGACCTCCCGGGGGCGTTCGTCGAGGCCTGCCGGGACGAGGCGGCACGCATCACGGTCGAACTCGCGGTCGACGGGGTCGACCACGCCGTCACCGGTCGTGGCGACCCCGACCTCACGTTCGAGGGTGACCGGTCGATGGTGTTCCGAACCAGCGGCTACGTCGACGACCGGACCGTCATGGTCGACGCGGACGCCGCCGCGACCGACCTCGACCGCGACCTCGTCGAGGCGCTCGAAGACGGCGCGGACCTGACAGCGACGCTCCGCGTCGAGTAGCGTCGCCGTCGCCCGGTCTCTCCACGTCGTCGTGACACGAGACTCCGGCAATCCGGTTCGGTGAGGCGACCGCCTTTCGCCCTCGCGCCCCTCACACCGCTATGGCCGAGGACGAACCTGTGGAGAACATCAGTGGTGGGCAGGCGGGCGGCGGCCGGGTCGACGAGTTCGCCCCCGGCGACGGCACCGCCCGCGCGGAGGCCGTCGTCGACCGACTGGGCGACCTGTACTGGCAGAAGACGTACGGCGGACAGGACGCCTTCGAGTGCCTCGTCCGCACCATCCTCTCACAGAACACCTCCGACAAGGCGAGCCAACCGGCCCACGACGACCTGATGGCTCGGTACGGTGAGGGCGGGGAAGCCCACCGCGACGGCGACCTCGCCGTCTCGCTGGCCGCGGCCGACCGGGAGACGCTCGCCGAGATCATCGCCTCGGCGGGCCTGTACAACCAGAAGTCCGAGACCATCGTCCGTATCGCCGGCCGCGTCGTCGAGGAGTACGGCGGCGCGGACGCGTTCGACGCGTTCGTCCGCGAGGAGGAGTACGACGCCGTCCGCGACGCGCTGCTCGACATGAAGGGCGTCGGCCCCAAGACCGCCGACTGCGTCCTCCTGTTCGCCGGCGGTCGGGGCGGCGTCTTCCCCGTCGACACGCACGTCCACCGCATCTACCGTCGCATGGGCATCGCGCCCGCGGACGCCGACCACGAGCGGGTCCGGCAGGTGCTCGAAGCCGAGATTCCTGCCGAGAAGTGCGGGTTCGGTCACACCGCGAGCATCCAGTTCGGCCGCGAGTACTGTTCGGCCCGGAAGCCGGCGTGTCTCGACGACCCCGAAGCGTGCCCGATGGCCGACCTCTGCGAGCAGGTCGGCGTCTACCCCGAGACGGGCGAGGTCGTCGACCCCGCCGACGCCGACTGACGCAGGGCCGCCACGAGTGTTCCGAGAATCAACACGAACGCCAGCAGCGAGAGGTTCGGGATGGAGAGGCCCACCACGGGCACCTGCCACTGGATGGCCGCACAGCCGCCGCCGAACCCACAGACGCCGCTGCCGGTTCGCTGGAGGACGGAGTGGTAGGCCGCGATGGCCGTCCCGCCGAGTGCGAGCGGCAGGGCGGTCCGGTAGACGCCGGGGCGGTCCTCGGAGGCGGCGACGCCGAGGACGACCACCAGCGGGTACATCAGGATGCGCTGGTACCAGCAGAGGTCACACGGGATGTAGCCGTAGCCGAGGCTGAACGTGAGACTGCCGACGGTGGCGACGAGCGCGACGGCCGCACCCGCGGCCAGCCACAGTCGGGCCGAGAGTCGACCGGCGATACCACCGCTCGCGCCGGCGCTCATTGCGACGCGAGTTGGTCGAGCGCGCTGCGGGTGCTGTCGGGAAGTTCACCCGACTCGGTCATCGGCGAGACGTTCCGACCGTCGACGACCAGTGTCGGCGTCCCCCGGTAGCCCGCGCTCTGTGCGTCGCTGGCGGTCTGCTGGAAGACGTCGTCGTACTGGTCGCTCTCCGTCCGCGACCGGACGGTGTCGACGTCCTCGACGCCCACCCGCTCCGCGGCGGTGGTCAGCCAGTCGGCCGTCGCCCACTCCTGGGACTCCGGTGGCTGGTTCGTCATCACGTACTCGTGGAAGGTCCAGTAGCGGTCGGGAGCGACGTTCCAGACGGCGAGTCCCGCACGGGCGGCCTGCAGGTCGTCGTTCTGGAAGATGTTCCACGCACGGTAGCGAAGGTTCAGGTCGCCGGGTGCGACGTAGTCCGCGGCGATGTCGTTGAGTGCGCTGGCCGAGAACTCGGCGCAGAACGGACACTTCCAGTTCCCGAAGTAGGTCACGGTGGGGCCGTCGCCGCTCCCCATCGTCGCGTACGTGAGGCCGTCCGTCGAGGACGGAACGGGGGCGTTCGTCACCGGCGTGTCCGGTACGTCTTCGGGGAGGTCCGCGCTGCTACCGCCGAGACAGCCTGCCAGTCCGGTCGCCGCGACGGTTCCGCTCGTGAGCAGGAAGCGCCGCCGAGAGGAGGTCATTGTGTTCGTTTATCGGTTCACGAGAATGAATGTTTTGGTGTGTGTTCCTTCCACACGGCGAGTGGTGAGGGAGGACCGACGGCTCAGCGCTCGATGATGGACTCCTCGACGCTCTCGCCGAAGTGTCGCCCGCCCGTCTCGTAGTAGACGAGCACCTCGTCGCCCTCCCGGAGGTCGGTGACGGCCTTCCGGCCCTCGCGGGTCGCGACCTTGATGGTCTCGGCGTTCTGGAGCAGCGTCTCGACGACGTCCGTCCCGTCGCCGGTGTCGAGTTCGGCCTCGACGCGGAACATCGGGCGGCGCTCTATCTTCGAGCGGCCGACGATGGCCTCGCGCGTGCTCCCGTCGGTGTCGACGACCTGCACCTCGTCGCCCGACTTCAGTTCGGCGAGGTACTTCGTCGTCCCGTCGGGTGCGCGGACGTAGGCGTGGACGGCCCCCGCGTTGACGCGGAACGGGCGGGACTCGACGTACGGCGAGTCCGCGGTCTCGGCGTGGACGAAGAAGAGGCCCCGACTCATCGACCCGACGAGCATCCCCTCGTCGTGCTCGAAGAGGCTGCCCGTGTCGACACAGACCCGGTCCGCGCTCCCTATCTCCTCGACGGCCGTCACCGTCGCGTACGAGAGGTCGAGGTCCTCGCGGTCGGTCGCGTCCCGCAGGTCGACGGTCTCTCGAATCTGGTCGGGGTCGTCCGTGTCGAGGAGGACGGCGTCCGCGCCCTGTTCGAGCGTCTCGAAGGCCGTCTTGGCCTCCTCGGCGGTCGTCACCCCCGCGACGAGCGTCGTCTCGCTCCCGATGCGCGCGATGAGGTTCTCCAGGGGGATTATCTTCCAGTCCTCGCCGGCGACGATGGTGTAGTCGGCCGCCGTCGCGGCCTCCTCGGCGAACGCCTCGTACCCCTTGCCGAGGATGCGGACGTAGGCGGCGTCGGCCTGTCCACGGCGGAGCGTCGTCAGGTCGGCCGACCCCGAGAAGTCGCCGGGGAGGTCGACCGTGCCGTCGCCCTCCGCGCCCTTCCCGACGACGAGGGCGTCGGGGTCCGCGCCGCCGTCGGCCCGTTCGGCCTCGGCTTCCATCACGTGGACGTCGTCGCCCGCGAACGCCGCGACGTTCACCGTGCCCAGTTCGCGGACCTTCTCGACGTCCGCTCGGTCGACCAGCACCCAGTCGACGCCCGCCTCCAGGCCCGCGGTGATGCGGCGTCGTCGCGCGTCCCAGTCCCCGACCTCGTCGTCCGCCTTGAGCCAGACCGCACGTGTCATGGACGCACGCTGTTCGGGGGCGGTAATGAACGTGCTGGATGCGACAGTCCGCCTGTCGAATCGCTGACGACGTAGCTCCTGTGACGCCCCTCCACACAACGCTTTTGCCGACGACTTCGCTAGGGGGCGCAAGTGAACACCCGTCCCTCCCTCTCGACGGTCCTCTTCGACCTCGACGACACGCTCTGTGCGTACCGCCGCTCGCCGTCCGACCGCCGGGCGGCCGCCTTCGACCGTGTCGGCGTCGACCCCTACGGCACGCCCACGGACTTCGACGCCGTCCTCGGCGACCTGCCCACCGCCGAGACCGACGTCGCGTTCTACGCCAACTGGTTCGGTGCGGTCGCCGACCGCGTCGACGCCGACCCGACGCTCGCGCCGGACCTCGGCCGGGCCTACGCCGAGACGCTCGACCACGGCGACGTCGTCTTCCGTGATGGCGCACGCGAGACGGTGACCGACCTCCTCGCCCGCGACGACTACCACGTCGGCCTCGTCACCAACGGCGGCCGCGAGAACCAGACCCGGAAACTCGCCACGCTCGACCTGCTGGACGCGTTCGACGTCCACGTCTACGCGACGCCCGAACACGGCCTGAAGCCCGACCCGTACCCGTTCGAGCGGGCGCTGGCCGAACTCGACGCGACCGCAGACCGGACGCTCTACGTCGGGAACTCGCTGCGGGCGGACGTGGCCGGCGCGAGCAGACTGGGGATGCACACCGCCTGGTACCCCACCGAGCGTGCCCGCGTCCCGGACCCGGACCCGACGCCCGATCACACTCTCGACACGCTGGCGGACCTGCGAGCGGTGCTCTGACCCGGCGGCCCTCACGGACCGTCCGGCGGCCGCGCGACGTTTTAAGCCGCTGTCGACACTCTGCTCGGCCATGCCGTTCCGTCTCACCGACGACCAGCGGGAGTTGCGCGACGAACTGCGCACGTTCACCGACGAGGAGGTCATCCCCGTCGCGTCGACGCTCGACCACGCCGGGACGTACCCCAACGGCATCCTCTCCGGTCTCGCCGACCGGGGCGTCACGGGCCTGACCATCGGCGAGTCCTACGGCGGACGGGGGCAGGGGAACGTCGAACTCGTCGTCACAATCGAGGAGCTGTCGGCCGGGCTGATGTCCGTGGGGGCGGCCCTCGCGCTCCACCTCGGCGTGGCCGCGGCCGTCGAAGAGTTCGGTACCGAGCGCCAGCGAGACGAGTACCTCCCGGAGATGGCGCGCTTCGAGACGGTCGGCGCGCTCGGTCTCTCGGAGGAAAACGCCGGCAGCGACAAGACGGCGATGGAGACACGCGCCGAACGCGACGGGAGCGGGTGGTCGCTCACCGGCCACAAGCAGTGGGTGACGAACGTCCGCGAAGCCGACGTCGTGCTCCTCTACGCCAAGACGGGTCCCGAGGACGACGCGCCCGAGAACGTCAGTGCGTTCCTCGTCCCGACCGACGACCTGTCGGTCGCCCACGAGTGGGACGCCATCGGCGGCGACAGCGTCCCGACCGCTCGCGTCGAGTTCGAGGACCTCCACGTCCCCGACGACCGGATGGTCGGCCAGCAGGGGACGGCGCTCACCGACCGCCGCGAACTCACCGGTGGTGTCAACCTCCCAGCGCGAGCGGTCGGTATCGCCCGCGCCTCGCTCGACGTGGCCGTCGTCTACGCCGGCGAGCGCGAGCAGTTCGGCCAGCCCATCGGCGAGTTCCAGGGGGTGGAGTGGCGACTCGCGGAGATGGCCGAACGGGTCGAGACGGCGCGACTGCTCACGCTGCGTGCCGCGGAGGCGGCCGACCGTGGCGACGCCGACGCGGGCACACTCACGAGCATGGCGAAGGTCCACGCTACCGAGGCGGCCGTCGAGAACGCCTCGGACGCGATGGACGTCCACGGCGGCGTCGGCTTCACCAGCGAGTACCCCGTCGAGCGCTACTTCCGGGACGCCAAACTGCTGACCGTCGCCGGCGGCCCGAACGACGTCCACCGGAACACCGTCGCCGACGCCGTGTCCTCCGAGTGAGCACGTCGAACCGACGTGGTCGCGTCCGCCGAGTGCCGCACTCGCGCCCGCTCTGCCGGGCGGACGGCAGGTGCCAGCAGCCTCGTCTTGTCCGTCCGTACGACCCGACGAGTTCGACGAGATTCGGACGCCGGAGTGGGCGACCTCGCCCGCGACGTCGGCCGTCGCCGGGAGCGAGGTCCGGACGGGCCACCGGAGCGACGGCGACGACTGGCGAACTCAGAGCGTCCTCGTCCTCGTCGACGGCCTCACGCTCGGCGCGTGGGTCGGGTCTCGACTCCCCCGCGGCGAGTGAGCCACCGGCCGATACCGCTCGGGGTGGGCCCCCAACGTGGCGGTGCGAACCGGCGCGCCGACTCCGGTGTCAGAACGCCCCCCACCCGCCGTCGACGTACAGCAGTTCGCCCGTGACGTAGCTCGCCTCCTCGCTCGCCAGATAGCAGAACGCGGGCGCGAGGTCCTCGGGAAAGCCCGCTCGGTCGAGCGGAACCGGCTTGACGAACCCCTCGTCACCGGCGCGGTCCTGTGTACTCTCCGTCCCACCCTCCGAGAACTCCGTCGCTATCTGGCCCGGCGCGACGGCGTTGACCCGGATGTCCGGCGCGAGTTCGAGGGCGGCTCCGCGGGTGATCATCGCGATGGCCGCCTTCGTCGCGTCGTACTGGACCTGCCCGTGCTGTGCGAACCGCGAGGAGATGGAGGCGGTGTTGAGGACGACGCCGCCCTCGTCGCGCTCTCGCATGTCGCGGGCGGCCGCCTGCGTGCCGTAGAACGTCCCCTTGACGTTGACGTCGACGATGCGGTCGAGGTTCTCCGGCGAGAGGTCGACCAGCGACTCGCCGACGAAGAGGCCGGCGTTGTTCACCATCACGTCGACGCCGCCCAACTCGCGGGCGGCCTCGACGACGGCCGCCACGTCGTCCGGGTCGGCGACGTCGCACTCGACGTACTCTGCCTCGCCACCACCCTCCCGAATCACGCGGTGGGTCGGGACGCTCGCGTGAGGGTCCTTCGGCTTCTCCCGGACGTCGGCGACGACGACGTTCGCACCGGAGCGTCCGAACGCCAGCGCCGTCGCCCGACCGATACCCGAACTGCCGCCCGTCACGATGACCGTCTCTCCACTGTAGTCGAACGAGAGCGAACCCATGGACGCCCCGACGAGCGGCGACGACTAATCGCTGTGGCCGGCGTCGGCTCGAACGGCGGGCGACCGAACAGGGCGGCGAGGTGGTCGTCGTGCCGACCAGCGTCGACGACAGTGGCGAAGGCGCCTCGGCAGGCAGCCGGAACGCTCTGGGGTCTGGGGAGGGCGAGCAGTTCGTCGAGGGGTTCGACGGTCGGGCCGCGTTCCTGCGCTTTCCCGTCGAGTGAGCGCTCTCGGCGGGTCTCGTCTCGCGTGGCTGACTCTTCGAAACGTGGCGCGGCAGGCTTTTTGTCCGCTTGCGACTACCCTCCGTTATGAGCACTATCGTCGTCGGGTCGCTGGCCGCCGAGGACTTCGCACTCGCTCGGACACTCCAGGACGTCGAAGACGTCTCCATCGAGTGTGAGCGTCTCGTCGCAACCGGTGAGGAGACGGTCGCCCCACTGTTGTGGGTACGAGGCAGCGACGAGAAGGAGATCAGACGGGTGCTGGACGAGGACCCGACCACGACCGACATCGAACTGCTCAGTTCCTTCGAGGGGGAGTGGCTCTACCGAATGGAGTGGGTCGACCGGGTCGACGTCGTCCTCCAGATGATCACGAACTCGAACGCGACGGTCGTCGAGGCGTGGACGGACCACGGCCGCTGGTTCCTCCGCGTGCTCTACCCGGAGCGAGAGGGTCTCTCGAAGACCGTCGAGTTCTGCGAGGAGAACGGCATCGCGTTCGAAGTCGAGATCATCCGCGAGATGGAGGGCGAACCGTCGGGACGCTACGGCCTCACCGACGAGCAGTACGACGCGCTCACCGCGGCCTGTGAGGCGGGCTACTTCTCGGTGCCACGCGAGTCGGACCTCGACGAACTGGCCGACCAACTCGGCATCTCCCACCAGGCACTCTCCGAACGCATCCGCCGGGGGACCCAGGCGCTCGTCACCGAGACGCTCCTGGTCGGAAAGAAGACCGACGCTCGTCGGCACTGAACCGGGAGGACACGGCGACCGGTGGGGTTCGCTTCGAGTAGTCGGCGGCGCGTCGCTCAGACGCGCGCCGAGAGGCCCGCCCGTTCCAGGGCCTCCGTCGCGCCCTCGTCGTCGTGGACGACGGCGCTCACGGCCCGTGTGATGGCTTCGGGGTCGTCGTGCTGGAAGACGCTCCGACCCATCGAGACGCCCGCCGCGCCCGCGTCCATCGCCCCGCGGACGGCCTTCAGCGTCGCCTCGTCACCCGCCGGCGACCCGCCGGCGATGACGACCGGTAAGCGGGTCGACTCCACGACGTGCTCGAAGCTCTCGGCGTCCCCCGAGTACGCCGTCTTGACGACGTGTGCGCCCAACTCCTCTCCGAGTCGGACCGCGTGGCCGAGCGACTCGGCGTCGTGTTCGTCGACACCCGGCCCACGGGCGTAGGTCATCGCCAGCACGGGGATTCCGTACCGCTCGGCAGTCTCGGTGACCCGCGCGAGGTCCTCTATCTGCGTCGGTTCGGAGTCACTGCCGACGTTGAGATGCAGCGAGACGGCGTCCGCACCGACTCGAATCGCCTCCTCGACGGTGCCCGTCATCCGCTTGTCGTTGCTGTCGGGGCCGATGACCGTCGAGGCGTTGAGGTGGACGACGTAGCCCGCGTCGTTCTTGTTCGGGTGGACCCGCGGTGCGACGCCCTTCTGCGTGAGCACCGAGTCCGCACCACCGCGCGTGACGGCGTCGATGGTCGATTCGATGTCCTTCAGTCCCGTCACCGCGCCCAGCGTGATACCGTGGTCCATCGGGACGACGACGTACCTGCCGTCGCGCCCGATGCGGTCGAGTCGTGCCTGTGTGCCTGCGTTCATTGAGTGTGTGAGTGTGTGTCAGGTTGCTTCAAGTCCGTTCCGATTGCGCTCGTGTCGCGCCAGCGACTGCTCCTTCCTTCAGTTCGCGGGCCAGCGTCTCCAGTCGGTCCGCGACGACTGCCGGCGGGTCGCCGTTCTCGTGGCCCTCGGCGACGTCGCCAGACCCCGTCTGGCTGCCTGCCGAAGCTCCTTCGGCAACGATGTCCACGAGCGCACTGCCGACGATGATGCCGTCCGCGCCCGCCGAAACCACCTCCCGTGCCTGCTCGCCCGAGGAGATGCCGAAGCCGACCGCCTTCGGGATGTCCCACCGCGAGAGGCGGTCGAGACTCGCGCCCGTCTGGTCGCTCACGTCCGCACGTGCCCCGGTGACGCCGAGGCGTGCCTGCACGTAGACGTATCCCGAGGTACGCTCCATGATGCGTTCGAGGCGCTCGCCGCGCGTGGTGGGTGCGACGATGAATATCAGATCGAGGCCGAACTCGTCACACGCCTCGCGGAGCGGGCCGGCCTCTTCTGCTGGCAGGTCGGGGACGACGAACCCCTCGATGCCGACCTCGGCGGCGCGTTCGACGAACGGCCGCGGCCCTTCCTCGTCGCCAAATTGGTAGACGAGGTTGTAGTAGGTCATACAGACCAGCGGCGCGTCCACGTCGAGCGTCTCGACGGCGTCGAAGAACTTCGTGGGCGTCATGCCACCGGAGAGCGACCGCACCACGGCGGACTGAATCGTCGGTCCCTCGGCGATGGGTTCGGAGAACGGCAGACCGAGTTCGATGACGTCCGCGCCACCGCGGTCCAGCGCTCGGATGTACTCCAGACTCGATTCGAGGTCGGGGTCACCGAGTGCGAGATACGGGACGAACGCCGGCCCGTCGGCGAACGCCTCGTCGAGTCGGCTCATCGCATCCCTCCCGAGAAGACGTCCATGTCCGGCGCGTTCGGAACCTCGCGGTTCTCGGTCTCCTCGACGACCGATTCGAGGTCCTTGTCGCCGCGTCCGGAGACACAGACGACGACGCTGTCGCCCAGTTGCTCGGGCGTGGCGTCTTCGAGCCACGCGACGGCGTGGGCCGTCTCCAGCGCCGGGATGATACCCTCGGTCTGGGAGAGGCGGTGGAAGCCTTCGAGCGCCGCGTCGTCGTCGACGGTGACGGGCGTCACCCGGCCCTCGTCGACGAGGTAGGCGAGTTCGGGGCCGACACCGGCGTAGTCCAGCCCCGAAGAGACGCTGTGTGACTCGACGATCTGTCCGTCACGGTCCTGCAGGAGCTTCGTGCGTGCGCCGTGGAGCACGCCCTCCGTCCCCGTCGAGAGGGACGCCGAGTTGGGCGCGACGCCCGTCTCCTCGTCCACGCCGAGGGAACTGCCGCCCGCCTCCACGGCGTAGAGGTCCACGGAGTCGTCCGAGACGAACTCCGCGAACGCGCCCATCGTGTTCGACCCGCCGCCCGCACAGGCGACGACGCTGTCGGGCAGGCCGCCGACCTGCTCGTCGAACTGCCTCCGGGCCTCCTCGGAGATGACCGACTGGAACTCCCGGACCATCGTCGGGAACGGGTGTGGTCCCACCACGGAGCCGATGACGTAGTGGGTCGTCTCGACGGTGGTCGCCCAGTCGCGCATCGTCTCGCTGATGGCTTCCTTGAGCGTCCCGCGTCCGGTCGAAACCGGGTTGACCTCCGCGCCGTTGAGGCGCATCCGGAAGACGTTGGGGCGCTGGCGGTTGATGTCGCGCTCGCCCATGTAGATTTCACAGGGCATGTCGAGGTGGGCGGCGGCCATCGCCGTCGCGGTACCGTGCTGGCCCGCGCCCGTCTCGGCGACGATGCGCTCTTTGCCCATGTACTTCGCCAGCAGGACCTGCCCGAGGGCGTTGTTGAGTTTGTGCGCTCCGCCGTGGAGCAGGTCCTCGCGTTTGAGGAGTACGTCGGTGCCGTACCGTTCGCTGAGGCGGTCCGCGCGCTGGAGCGGGGTGGGGCGGCCGCCGAAGTCCCGCAGTCGCTCGCGGAACTCGTCGACGAAGCCGTCCTCGTTCTCGACGACGTAGCGCTGGTAGGCGTCGTCCAGCTCCTCGATGGCCGGCATCAGTGCCTCCGGCACGTACTGTCCGCCGTACTCGCCGAACTTGCTCGGTGCGTCGCTCATTGTGTCATCGATGTCGTCAGTCGTCGTGTGTTCTCCGTCACGTCGCTCGGCCCGCGCACGATGCCCGTCCCGACGAGCAGGGCGTCGGCCCCTGCTCGGCGCATCCGGGCGGCTTCGGCGGGCAGGGCGATACCGCTCTCGGCGACGAGCGTCACGTCGTCCGGGACGTGGGGGGCGACGGACTCGAACGTTTCGAGGTTGACCACGAGGTTCGCCAGGTCGCGGTTGTTGACGCCCACGACGTCCGCGCCGGCGTCGAGAGCTCGCTCCAGTTCCGCCTCGTCGTGGACTTCCACGAGTACCTGGAACCCCCGGTCACGGGCGGCCGCGAGCATCCCCGGCAGGTCGTCGACGAACCGGACGATGAGCAACACGACGTCCGCCTCGACGGCGTCAAGGTGTGACTCCTCCAGCAGGAAGTCCTTGCGCAACACGGGGACGTCGACGGCCTCGCGGACCCGCCGGAGCGTCTCGACGCTCCCGCCGAAGTGCTCGGGTTCGGTCAGCACCGACAGCGCCGCCGCGCCGCCGTCGACCATCTCGCGGGCCAACTCGACCGGGTCACGCTCGTCGGTCCCTTCGGTGGTCGGACTCGTCGGCTTCACCTCGGCGATGACCGGTACTCGCCCGTCGCTCTCCGCCCGCGCGAACGCCGCGCGGAGGTCACGGGGGGTCACGGCGACGCGTTCGTCCGGTGTCGGCCGTGCGCGCGCCGCGTCGAGAATCGACGCGACGGCGGGGGCCAACCCTTCGATACTGTCCATCGTTGTACGATAATGGACTAGTTTGTACGTAAGGCTTGCGGGTCGTGGCCGAACGTGTCACGGCCGGGGGGAGGTTGCTTTTGAGGCCTGGCGACGTATCGGAGTCGATGGAATCGGGACGCGGTGACGAGCCGGTACTGCTCGTCCACGGCTACGGAGATACGGGGGCGACGCCGTGGTGGCGGACGCTCGAGCGACGCTTTCTGGCTCGTGGCTACCCGGACGACGCCGTCGAGACGCTCTCGTTCGGTGCGCCCGGTCTGACGCTCGGGTCACCACGTCGCTACGCACGACACATCGGTGAGCGAGTCGAGGCGCTCCGCGACGAGTACGACTCTCGCGTGGACATCGTCGCCCACTCGATGGGAGGCCTGGGTGCGCGCTGGTACGTCGAACGTGCCGGCGGCGCGGCGTTCGTCGACGACCTGGTGACGCTCGGGACGCCCCACCAGGGCGCGACGCTGGCGTTCACCCAGCCGACTCCCGGCGGACGTGACATGACGCCCGACAGTTCGTTCCTCCGGACGCTGAACGGTCGTCGGCCCCCGCGTGGGGTCACCTACACCGCCGTCGGGAGCGAGGCGGACTCGCTGGTCGCCCCCGACCGGGCGGCGCTGCCGTTCGAGGCGCGGAACGTCACCAACGTCCGCGTCAGCGGCCCCGGCCACATGGGCCTGGTCTCGGACGCCGCCGTCTTCGACCGGTACGCCGGCGCGCTCTGAACCCGCCGGACACACCCGGCGCTCCCCGCGCAGTATGCTAACTTTGATACCGCGGTTCGTCGTGTGGTTGTTATGGACGACGTGGCGGGCATCTACGCCCGAGAAGCCCCGTATCTCGACCGCTACGTGCAGGTCGGTGTCGCCAGCGACAAGGTCATCTCGCTCTCGTTCCCCACCGACCCCGAAGCGGACGCCGACCCGGACCTCGCACTGCTCGACGACATCGAGGCGTACCTCGAGGGCGAACGGGAGACGTTCGAGGACGTCGAACTCGGGTTGACCGTCCCCACCGACCAGCGCGAGGTGTTGTTGGCGGTCCGGGAGATATCGTACGGGTCGCAGGTCTCGGTACAGCACCTCGCGCGCGCGATTCCGACGCTGGACCCCGACGACGAAGACGACCACGAGACCATCCGGGCCGCGCTGGCGGACAACCCCATCCCCCTGCTCGTCCCCGACCACCGGGTCCGCGACGGTCCGAGCGGTGCGCCACCGGAGGTCGAACAACGACTCCGGACGCTCGAAGAGCTGTAGTTGGTGGGGACGTTCTCCCGAAGCGCTCGTTCCCGTGTCGGTGAGTGAAATCGTCGGGTTTCGCGCTCGTGAGTGTTTCTGCGCGCGTCGAACCACCGACCCAAACCCCTTTGGCTACGGATACCCACCTTCGGGCAATGGCACTGTGTGATGAGTGTGGGCGGCAGGAGAGCATGCCGTACGACTGTCGACACTGCGGGAACTCCTTCTGCTCCGAGCACCGCCTCCCCGAGGCCCACGACTGTCCGGGTCTCAAGAACTGGAACGACCCGAAAGGCGTCTTCGACAGCGGGTTCGACGACAGCACGGACCAGCGGGGGAGCTCCTCCGGCGGCGTCCTCTCCGGTCTCTCCGCGACGAACGGCCCGCTGAGCTACTTCCGAGGCAACGTCTCGTATCTCTTCCTCGGTCTGATGCTCCTGACGTTCGTCGCCGAGCAGGTCGTCGTTCGAGGGTTCGGCGAACGGTTGTTCCTCGAACTGTTCGTCCTCAAATCGAGTGCGCCGCTCGACGTCTGGACGTGGCTCACCTCGGTGTTCTCCCACGACCCATCCGGGTTCACCCACATCCTGTTCAACGGCATCGCCCTGTTCTTTTTCGGACCGGTCGTCGAGCGTCAGATCGGTTCGAGGGCGTTCGCTGCGCTGTTCATCGTCACCGGCGTCGTCGCCGGACTGAGTCAGGTCGTCGTCGGTTTCGCGCTCAGTGACCCGACCGCGGTTCTCGGCGCGAGCGGCGCGATTATGGCCATCATGGGCGTCCTCACGGTCCTGAACCCGGACATGAAGGTGCTGCTCTACTTCTTCATCCCGGTGCCCATCTGGCTGCTCACCTTCGGCTACGCCGCGCTCTCTGCTGTGGGAATCTTCTCGGCGTTCGGCGGAGGTATCGCCCACGCCGCTCACCTCTCGGGACTCGTCCTCGGGCTGCTCTACGGCAAGTACGTCGAGCGCAAGGGTGTCAAGGCCCCCGGTCAGGTCCAGTTCGGTGGCTCGATGGGCGGTGGCCGCCGTCGGTTCTAACTCCGCTCCCCTCCTCGTCCGAGTCGTGAACGTCGCCCGTCCCGAGTTCCGTCCGGACCCCGAGTCGACCCGCGAGGAGATGGAGGCCCTCCAGCGAGACATCGCCACGACCGCCCGTTTCGAGGACGCGTTCGACGTCGACCTCGCGGCGCTCGACCGGGCGGACTTCGCCCCCGACGACCAGACGACGCTGGACGGACCGGGCGGGGACCCGCCGCTCGTCGCGGGCGTCGACCAGGCCTTTCTGGACGAACGGGTCGTCAGCGCCATCGTCGTCCTCCGGGGGGCCGAAGTGGTCGAGCGAACCCACGCCGTTTCGCCGCTGACCTTCCCCTACGTCCCCGGTCTCCTCTCGTTCCGCGAGGGCGGTCCCATCCTCGACGCGTTCGAGACGCTCGACGCGGACCCGGACGTCGCACTGTTCGACGGGTCGGGGCGCATCCACTTCCGGCAGGCGGGACTGGCGACGCACATGGGTCTCGCGCTCGACGTCCCCGCACTGGGCGTCGCCAAGCGTCTGTTGTGCGGGACGCCGGTGGCCGACACCGACCGGTTGGACGCCGGCGACTCCGTCGCTATCGAGTCGGACGACCGGATGGACGCACCGCCGGGGACCGTCGTCGGCCACGCGGTCCAGACCCGACAGTTCGACAGCTATCGCATCAACCCGGTGTACGTCTCACCGGGGCACCGAGTGAGTGCGGCGACCGCTCGTGACGTGGTGCTGGCCTGTCGCGGCGGGTACAAACTCCCCGAACCGACGCGCGTCGCCGACGCCTACGCGGACGAGGTCAAAGCCGACTACTCCTGAACGTGGTCGTGACGTGTCGCGTCGGTGAATCAGCGCGTCCGGCGGACGACGTAGACGGGGACGGTCCGGTCGTGAAGCCAGCGAATCGCGTCCGCGGCCGCGCGGCGGTCGGCGGCGATGTCGTGGCTCATCGCCGGCGTCACGTGGTCGAACGCGTCGGCGAGTGCGTCGAGGAGGTCGTCGCTCGCGCGGTACTCCTGGACGTCGGGGACGAGACCGTGTTCGGACTCGTCGAGTGCCGCCTCGACGACGCTCTTGTCGATGACGACGCTGTCTCCGCCGCGCCGTGGGCGGACGATGGGACAGTCGGGGAGCGGTCGGTCGGCGTTCGGGGGATCCTGAGGGGACATCGTGAGTCGCGGAGTGCGCCGTCGCCACGGGTCGGCGACGTGCGGGCCGCATCTGTCTTCACGGAGGTCAACCACGGTTCAAGAGGTTCGGCTTGCGAGTTCCCACAGTCGACCCCGGTGTGGCCGACCGCGTGTCGACCGTCCCCTGTTAAGTACGACCGGCGAGACTCCCGGCTATGGCAAAGACGGTGCTGATAACGGGTGCGTCGTCGGGCATCGGCCGGGCGACCGCTCGCACCTTCCTCCACGACGACTGGACCGTGTACGCGACCGCTCGTGACCCGGCCGACATCGCCGACCTTGCAGACCGCGGTGCGGAGACCGCGGCCCTCGACGTCACCGACGGGACGCAGATTCGAGCGGTCGTCGACCGGATGGACGAGGAACAGGGCCGCATCGACTGTCTGGTCAACAACGCGGGCTACGGCCAGTTCGGCCCGGTCGAGGACGTCCCGACCGACCTGCTCCACCGTCAGATGGACGTCAACCTCTACGGCCCGCATCGCCTGATTCGGGCGGTCCTCCCGCACATGCGCGAACGCGGCGAGGGGCGTATCGTCAACGTCTCCAGTGTCGCCGGCCGGTTCGCCACGCCGGGGATGGGCGTCTACAGCGCCTCGAAGTTCGCCCTGGAGGGGCTGACCGACGCGCTCAGAAACGAGGTCGAATCCCACGGTATCGAGGCGGTCCTGGTCGAACCCGGTCCCGTCGAGACCGACTTCGCGGACCGCGCCGACGACGAACTCGCCGTGCTCGAACGCTCGGGTGCCTACGAGAAACTCTACAAACTCTACGACGACGGGGCGACGTTCGGCGGGAGTTCGCCGGTCGCCGTCCACCCGATGGACGTCGCGGACGTCGTCCTCGAAGCCGCCGTCGTCCCCGACCCCGAGGCTCGCTACCCGGTCGGCGCGTTCGCCGACCTGTCGCTGAAGGCTCGGTACCTGCCCGACCGCGTCCGGGACACGGTGTTCGCCCTGTTCGAGCGCCTGCTCTGAGGTCGGGGATGCCAGACGACACCGCCTCGGCCCGTGCCGTCCGACGGACCCTCGCCCGCGAGTGCGTCGAAGCGGGCGTCGCCGCCGCGGACCCCGAACGCGCGGTCCGCGAACGGGCGACGCTCGACGGCGACGTCCTCTCCGTCGGCGAGACGACGCTCGACCTGAGCGACTACGACCGCGTCCTCGTCGTCGGAGGCGGGAAGGCAGGGGCGGCGGTCGCACGTGGTCTCGAGTCGGTCCTCGGTGACCGACTCGACGGCGGTCTGGTCGTCACCGACGGCGACGACACGACCGACCGTATCGAGGTGACCGTCGCCGCCCACCCAGTTCCGAGTGCGGACAACGTCACGGCGACCGACCGAGTCGTCTCGCTCCTCGACGCGGCCGACGACCGGACCCTGGTTCTCGCGCCGGTCACCGGCGGCGGGAGCGCCCTGCTCTGTGCCCCGACCGTCCCGCTCGACGCGTTGCGCGACCTCACCGACGCGCTCGTCGAGAGCGGCGCGACCATCGACGAGATAAACGCCGTCCGCAAACGACTCTCGCGGGTCAAAGGCGGCGGCCTCGCGGAACGGGCCGGTCCCGCGACGGTCGTCGCCCTGCTCGTCAGCGACGTCGTCGGCGACGACCCGGCGACCGTCGCCAGCGGGCCGTTCACGCCCGACGAGACGAGCGTCGAGACGGCACTCGCCGTCCTCGACCGCTACGGAATCCGAACGAACGACGACGTGCGCGAGGCGATTCGTGACACGACGCCCACGAGCGGACCGTTCGAGCACGTCCACACGCACCTGTTGGCGACCGCTCGGACGGCTATCGACGCGGCGGCCGACCGAGCGCGGGACGCGGGCTACGACCCGCTGGTGCTCTCCTCGCGGATGCGCGGCGAAGCCCGAGAGAACGCGCTGGCTCACGTCGCCGTCACCGAGGAGGTGCGGGCGACGGGTGACCCCGCAGCGCCCCCGCTGGCGCTCTGCTCGGGTGGCGAACTGACGGTGACGGTCCGCGGGGACGGCGAGGGCGGGCCGAACCTGGAGTTCGCGCTGGCGGCCGCACTGGAGTGCCCACCGGGCGTCACCGTCGCCAGCGTCGACACGGACGGGCGCGACGGCGGGACGGACGTGGCGGGTGCGGTGGTCGGGTCGACCACGCTCGACGACCCCGACGTCGCCCGAGACGCACTCGACCGCAACGACGCGCTCTCGGTGCTGACCGACACGAACGCGGTGTTCGAACTCGACAGCACGACGAACGTCAACGACCTCCGGGTCGTCCTCGTCGACTCCTCCGCGGACGCCCCGAGAGCCGAGGAGTCAGGCGAGGCAGGCCGCGACGACCCGTAGCATCGACTCGCCCGAGACCTCTTCGGCGAACAGCGGGACGCGCTTGACGTCCTTGCCCCGGAACACCTCGTTCGCACGCTGGAGGGCCTTCTGCTGGCTCTCCCAGCGTCGAGAGCAGAACGCACAGTGCTCCGGGTCGGGGGTGACGAACGCGTCGGCGTCGACGTCCGCGACGTTCTCGATGCTCTCGGTGACGCGGTTGACGACGACGGTCGAGCAGTTGACGCCGTAGTCGCCCAGTTCTCGCAGGAGGCGTTCGGACTCGATGACGCTCAGCGTCTCGGGGACCATCACGACCCGGAAGTCGGTCTTCTCGGGGTCCCGAAGCGCGTCACGGAGACGTTCGACCCGGTCGGCGAACTCGCGCAGGCCACCGACGTCCGTCGCGTCGGGGTTCCCGAACGGGCCGGGCATGTCCCCGAGCATCCCGCTCATCCGCTCGCGCAGTTGGAGCATCTGGCCGAGCATCGTGTCGAGCGCCTCGGGAAGCCGGAGCAGTCGGAGCGTGTGGCCGGTCGGTGCGGTGTCGACGACGACCCGGTCGAACCGCTCGTCGTCCATGTACTGGAGGAGCAGTTGCATCGCGGCCGTCTCGTCGTCGCCGGGCATCGCGCCGCCACCGCCGCCCATCGGGTTCGTGCCGCCGAACATCGAGTTCGCCGCGTCGAACCCGTCGTTCACGCCGAAGCCGTCGTCGCCGGTGGAGTTCCCGCCGGCACCGAACCCATCCATCCCGCCGAGACCACCCATCCCGCCGAACGGTCCCGACCCGCCCTGTTCGTCCGTGTCCGTGCCGGGACCTGCGTCGCCCATACCGCCCACGCCGCCCATACCACCGGGACCGCCCGCGCCGCCGAGGGGGTCGTCGGCCCGTTCCGGGTCGATTTCGACCGCGTACAGCGGCATGTCGTCGCGGATGCGCGTCGGTTCGTCGGGGATGGACGTCCCGAGCACGTCCGACAGCGAGTGGGCCGGGTCCGTCGAGACGGCGAGCGTCGGCGTCCCGTCGTTCGCGCTGGCGAGCGCCGTCGCCGCCGCCATCGTCGTCTTGCCGACGCCGCCTTTCCCACCGTAGAGGACGTAGTCCGGAGCGTCGACGCCCTCCGGGGTGACGTCCTCGGCGTCGATCTCCTCGACGGCCTCGACCTCGATGCTGCTCATACACCGTCTATCCGACGACGATACGAGTATCCGTTGGTACGGTGAGGAAACTCTACCTCCGGCGGCGACACGACCGGGCGTCACCACGCCCGTCCGGGACCGTCTGTGAGTCGTCACCACACCACGAAAACCGTTATACGACCGGCGTGGCTCGGGATTTCGAGGGCAGATGACAGACGCGAAACCGTTCTGACGTGGGATGCGATCGGTCGTTCACGACTGGACAGTGCCAGCACCACGCGCCGCGTCCCGACCGCCCCGTCGCATCACGCGACACTCCCTATCATGACGATGACCTCCCCGATTCGAGTTCGTACTGCCGCCCGACCGACTGCCGACGTCGACCCCACGGACCTTCTCCCGGACTGGTCGCCGCCTCGTTCCTCCTCTCTGCGGTCTTCCAGTGGGGGGAAAGGCTGGGGCCTCAGCGTGTTCGCCCAGCGCGTCCAGCACGACGTCCGGGCGGACACCTACGACGCGATGCAGGGCCTCGACCTGGGCTTTTTCGCCGACAAGCAGACCGGCGAACTGATGAGCATCCTCAACAACGTTCGCGAGAGCTTCGCTCTCGCGAGCCAACCGAAACGCTTCGCGTTTCGGTGACGACGCGAATCGACTGGAGCAGTTCCTCAACGGGGGGCTGAACGTGCTCACGCAGCTGCTCATCACCGTCCTCGGCGTCGCCGGGTTGCTGTTCTACGTCAACCCGCAACTGGCGCTGTTGACGCTCGTGACGGTGCCCATCATCGCGGTGTTCACCCACAAGTTCGTCCAGGTCAGCCAGCCGATGTACGCCGACGTCCGCTCGACGGTCGACCAGATGAACTCCCGACTGGAGAACAACCTCGGGGGCATCGAGGTCATCACGGCCTCGAACACCGAGGCCTACGAGACCGACCGTGTCATAGACACCTTCCGAGAGTACTACGACACCAACGTCGACGTCATCACGACCCGCGTGAAGTTCTTCCCCGGTCTGCAACTCACGGCCGGTATCGGCTTCGTCATCACGTTCGTCGTCGGGGGCGTCTGGGTGTTCCAGGGCCCGCCCGGCCCGTTCTCCGGCACGCTCCAGGTCGGCGAGAAGAACGCGCTCCCGAGTCGCTGAGCGACCCGAAACGAGCGAACGGCCCGGCACACACCTTCTTTGACGCTGCCCGCCAGCGGTCGGTATGAACCCACTCGACACGAGCGACGAGGAATCACCCATCGAGGAACGCGTCGGTGACGCCCTGCGCAGAGACGGCCAGACGCTCGCCGTCGCGGAGTCGTGTACCGGTGGCCTCGTCGGGTCGCTGCTGACGGACGTGCCGGGGTCGAGCGACTACTTCGACCGCTCCGTGGTGACCTACTCCTACGCCGCGAAACGCGACCTGCTCGCCATCTCGCGGGAGGCGCTCGACGCCGAGGGCGCGGTGAGCGAACCGGTGGCCGGGGAGATGGCCCGTGCCGTCTGTGACACCGCCGACACCGACTGGGGCGTGGCGACGACGGGTATCGCCGGCCCGGACGGCGGGACGAAGGAGAAACCGGTCGGCACCGTCTACGTGGGCGTCGCCAACGCCGCGCCGTGGGGCAGCGGCGAGTCCAGAACGACGGTCGAACGCCACGAGTTCGACGGGTCGCGCGACGAGGTGAAACGCGCGTTCGCCGGACGGGCGCTCGCCGACCTGCTCGCCCGCATCGAGAGCGACCGGTGAGCGCAGGGGGAGTCGTCGCCCCGTCTCACGGCGAGGGTCGACCGATGGGGCTTTCCCATCCGCCTCGTCACCACTGGTCGTGAACAAGGAAGGACACGTCATCAACGGCCTCCTGCTCGGGGTCGGCCTGGGGTTCGTCCTCGAACCCGCCGGCGACGTGACGACGCTCCGGACCGTCGTCGCCGTCACGGTGCCCGTCGTCCTCGGAGCACTGTTCCCGGACGTCGACACCGCGTTCGGCCGGCACCGCAAGACGCTCCACAACCTGCTGGTGCTGGGTCTGTTCGTCGCCTTCCCCGTCGTCTTCGACAACCTCCACTGGGTCTGGGTCGGTGTGCTCACCCACTACGTCCTCGACGTCGTCGGGAGCAAGCGCGGCATCGCGCTGTTCTACCCGTACCCCAAGGAGTACGACCTCCCCACCGGTGTGGCGACGAGCAGCAAGTACGCCAACCTCGTCACGCTGGTCGTCACGGGCGTGGAACTGCTCGTCGCCGCCGCCGTCGTCCGGTACGCGCCCGGACTGGTCGCGGACCTGAGTCGGGTCCCGCCGCTGTCGGGGCTTTCGTTCTGATACCACGGCACGCTCTCGGCCCGTCTTCCGGTCTCAGTACACGCGAACGTCGTCGAACCGGCCGTCGTAGGCGACGTGGCCGGGGTGGGTGGGTTCGGTCGCCGAGAGGAACACCCGGTCTATCTTCCCCCACGTGTTCTCGACACCGAGGTGGGCGAACTCCGCCGCACAACGCAACTCGTGACGAAGCCCCTCCCGGTGGAAGACGCGACGCGGCGCACGGTCTTTCAGCAACCGCGCGAGGCCGGTCACGTCCTCCACGCGTTCTTCGAACTCCGTCCACGCCTCGCCGATGCTCCCCAGCAGGTGGGCGTACGAGGAGGTGACCCCCGGCGTGCCGGTCTCGCGGGCGATCCGGACCGCCCGTTCGTTGTCCCGCGGGAGGTGTTTGGGGTTGTACACCTCTACGGCGTCGAAATCGAACTGCTCGACGTCGTACTGGTCGATACTCACCGTCAGGAACTCCGGGTGGGGGACGACCACCGCCGCGCCCTGTCTGGCGAGTTCCTCCATCGCTCCCGCCAGCGTGATGAAGTCCGGGACGGGGTCGGTCATCCCGAGTGCGAGGATGTGCTTGCGACTGTGCCAGTTGCCGGTGAATATCTCGCGGGCCGGGAACACCTGGAGGTCGTCGTCGGAGAACGCCTCGGCCTTCGCGGCGATGTTCGGCAGGCGGGTGAAGTGTGGCGCGTAGACCAGCGCGTCCAGTCCACGGGCCTTCGCGCGCTCGACCACGCGCTCGTCGAGAATCTTCACGTGCATATCGACGCGGAAACCCTCTGCCGTCACGTCCGGCGGTACACGGGGTCGCCGTTTAACCGGTTCGAAACCCGAGGCGTCGGCTGGAGTGAACGGTCGCTCAGTCGTCCGAGTCGGAAAGCCCCCGCGACGGTGTCGTCTCCCGGACGAACAGGATACCGTCGAACGCGTCGGGGAGCACCCGAACTGCGTTGTGAGCGTCTTGTCCGTCGTCCTCGCTCTCGGAGGGACCGTCAGAACCGTAGTAGACGGCTCCGAGTTCACGCTTGGCCCGTGGCTCAGCGAACCACTCGGCGAGTCGCTCGTCTCCGCCCATCGCGTCGAAGTCGAGGAACGCGAAACGGCTACCAGTCGCGGCGAACAGCCGCGTCACCGAGTCTGCTGGTGGCTCGTCCAGCGACCACGTACTCAACTCGCTCTCGGGCGTCAACTCGATGCCGATAGCACGGAACGGCCCGCCGAGGAAGTCGAACCCGAGCGCGTAGTAGTCGTCGCCGTAGCGCTCCGCGAGGTGGCTCCCCAGAGATGGTGCAGGGTCCACTCGCGCCCCGATGTTCTCCGTCCGGCAGACGTGGGCGTCGTGTGCCCACAGCGCCGCCCGGTCGCGGCCGGTGTGGTCGAGCGCCCACGCGAGGTTCTCCGCCATCGCCTCATCACGGACGAGCATCGCGGCCTCCATCCCGTCCGTCTCGCGGGCGACACGCCGCTCGCGGGTCTGCTCGACGACCCGGAGACAGCGTCGAGCCATCGCCGTCTCCCGGGCGCTCGTCGCACTCACGAACGTCTCACTGCGCTCTTCGAACGCAGTTTCGAGGCGGTCGAGCAGTCGCTCGGTCGCCTCGGGCGCGTGGTCGCTCGTGTACTGGTCAGTGATGTTCCCGCTGTCGTCCGTCGCGGCGAGGTCGTCACCGACTTCCTCACGCAGGTCCGGGTCGGCGACGGCGAGGAACTCGTCGAGGTACTCGACCGCTCCCGTGGTGTACTGCGCGTCGATGCCGTGGAACCGGACTCGGCTGTCGAGCGGTCGTCCCTCGTTGAACTCCCGGAGCCACTCCACGAGGGCGAGGACCGCCTCGGTCGTCCACGTCCAGAAGTGCGTCCCGTCGAGCGCCGCTGCTGGGTCGCCCTCGCCGTAGACGACGTAGTCGTTGAGCGCCGTCGTCTCGGGGAGGTTCGCCTCCATCGCGAACAGGCGCAGACCCTGCTCTTCGACGAGGGAGCGAACGATGCGATGCTTGAGTTGGAAGAACTCCCGCGTCCCGTGGGTAGCCTCACCGAGGCCGACGATTCGGGCGTCTGCGAGCGCGTCGCCTACCGGGTGGAGGTCCGCGTGGTCGGCGGTCGGGTCAGTCGTCACGAGTTCGGTGATGGAGCATCGGAGTCGGTCAGCGAGGTTCTCCGTCTCGGTGCGGTCGGTCGAATTCGATGCGTCGTCGGTTGTATCGTGCGTCATCGGTAGTGTGTCTGAGATAGTCGAAAGCGAGACGTGCCACACCCGTCACAACCGGAGCGGTCGCTGGTCGGTGCGGAAGACGGGGTCGCCCGAGAGCGGCGTCGCTACGAATCAGCGACGGCCGTGGAGTGGAGCGAACCCCACTCAGACGAGACGCAGAGACATGTCGTACTCGCTAGTGACGGGACTACTCAGTTAGCCGTTGGGGAGAATCGAACGACTACGTACGTGGTTAACATTCTTCGAAGTCTCGCGGTTCCACCGCTCGACTTCCCGAGGAACGCTTCGCTGCGCTCAGCGTTCCTCGCTGTTCCCGCGAGCGAACGGAGTGAGTGAGTGGGAACCCAGGAGAGCGCGTCAGCGCTCTTCCGAGTCCAGCACGCGAATCTGGTCACCGCGCACGGTGACGGGAATCGGGACCGTCGCCTCGTACAGTTCGACCGTGACCTGGTCTTTCCCCTCGTCGATCCGCTGGACCTGTGCCTTCTCGCCTTTGAACGGCCCGGCGATGAGTTCGACGATGTCCCCCTCGGCGATACCCTCGACGTCGGGTTTCGGCGAGAGGAAGTGTTCGACCTCCATGATGCTCGACTTGCCGGGGACGACGCCGCGGGCGTGGGGAATCTCGTCGAGGATGCGCTCGAAGACGGCGGCCTCCTCGGCTTCGACCATCACGTAGCTCGTCAGCGAGTCGGGCGCGAGCGCGGCGTGGATGGACTCCTCCTCACGGTTGATGATCATGTCGGCGACGGTCCGCTCCTGGCTGGCCGTGGTCTTGACGGCGAAGATGGCCATCAGACACCACCGGGGAGGAACGTCATGATTGCGAAGATGAGAAACCCGACGAATCCGACGAAGGCGATGCCTGCACCCGCGATGAGCGCCACCTGGGAGAACTCCTCCCAGGAGGGCGTACTGGCGAGCTTCAGCACGCGAACGTACGAGGTCAGGTCTTTCGGTACTTCCATGGAGCGGGATAACTGGCGCGGCTTTTTCTATCTTTCTACAACAGTATGAGCCACCGCACCCCTCAGTTCCCGAGCGACGCCTGCTCGCGCTCTCCGGACCAGACCAGATACGCGCCGTACGCCTGCAAGAGGAGCACCCCCGCGGCGACGGCGAACACCAGCCCCGCGAACACGCCGAAGACGGGGTGGAACGGGTGGACCATCGCGTTGTTGGCGGTGAACAGCAGGACGAGGGTAGCGACGACCTGTCCCTGTGTCGGCGAGACGTAGTCCATACGCTGTCGGTGTGACGGCGCGAGAAAAAACGTGTTCGTCGACGGACGGTTACTGGATGAAGTCGATGTCGCCGTCGTCGTCGGGGTTGGGTTCGCGGTTCTCGACCTTCTGGGTGGAGACGCCGTCGGCCTCGTCGCCCTTGCCGTAGATCTGTGGCGAGTCGACGCCCGTGACGACGACCATCGTCTCCATCGTGTCCTCGAACTCCGGGTTGACCGACGCGCCCCAGATGATACGGGCGTCGGGGTCGATGCGCTCGTAGATCTCCTCGACGACGCCCTCGGCCTCCTCGATGGACATGTCGGGACCACCGACGACGTTGATGAGCGCCGAGTTCGCCCCGGAGAACTCCACGTCGAGCAGCGGCGAGCGGAGCGCCGAGCGGATGGAGTCCTGCGCGCGGTTCTCAGAATCGGACTCGCCGAGACCGATCATGGCGACGCCGCCGTTCTCCATGATGGTCTTCACGTCGGCGAAGTCGACGTTGACGAGGCCGGGTTTCGTGATGAGTTCGGTCATCCCCTTCACCGAGCGCATCAGCACGCGGTCACAGATCTTGAACGCGTCCTGGAGGGGGAGGTTCGGCGCGTAGTCCAGCAGTCGGTCGTTCGGGATGACGATGACGGTGTCCGCGACCTGTCGCAGTCGCTCCAACCCGGCGTCGGCGTTCGCCCGTCGTCGCTCGCCCTCCGCGGTGAACGGGACGGTGACGACGGCGATGGTGAGCGCGCCGGCCTCCTGTGCGGCCTGTGCGACGACCGGGGCGGACCCGGTGCCGGTGCCACCGCCGAGACCGGCGGTGATGAACACCATGTCCGAGTCGCCGATGGCCATCTGGATGTCGTCGATGTTCTCCTGGGCTGCCTCCTCGCCGATCTGTGGGACCGAGCCTGCGCCGCGACCGCCCGTGCGCTTGCGTCCGATGAGGATCTTCGAATCCGCCTGCACCTGCTCTGCGAGGTGCTGGGCGTCGGTGTTGGCGGCGACCGTCTGCGCGCCGTGGATGCCCTCCTGGGCCATCCGCGTGACGGTGTTGCCGCCACCGCCGCCACACCCGAACACCGTGATCTTCGTCTCCAGGTCCTTGACGATGTCCGCGAGCTGTTCGTCGGTCATCGTCCCCGAAGAGTTGCCGGGTGCGGCGTCGGTGTCCGTGGAGCCCTCTTCCTGTGGCTCCGCCCCGTTCCCACGCGGGGAGTTCTCCTCCCGAGTTCGTTCGGCCTCGTCGATGGCGTCCTCGATAAGCGAGTCCATGCCTGCGCGGAATGTTACGGAGTTAGATTAACTATCTTTCGCCGTTGTCTGACGCCCGTCAGACGACGAACCGACCGCGAACCGTCGTTCTCGCTCTCGGTGGACGTCGGCCGGCGTCACGACCGCTCCGTCGACGGTCACGTCCTCGCCGGCCGACAGTCGGCCGAACGCCGGTCCCTCGCTCACGCCGTGTTCGCGGGCCAGTGCGGGGTCGAACGCTCGTTCGCGGGCGACCACCCCGTCGGCACGACGCTCGACCGCCTCGTACTTCGAGCGCAGGACGGCGACCAGCGCGTCGACGACTCGGTCACGCGGGGTGGGCGCGGCGTCGTCCTCTCGTGGCACGACGACCGGTCCGGCGAGTCGCGTCCCGCCCTCGTCGGTGACGACGGCGAGGCTCCGTTCGAGGACCGCGTCGAGCGTTCGCTCGTGGTCGATACCGTTGGCCTCGGCGAGCAGGTCGTCGGGGAGCGAGACGACGTCGTGGGACTCGTCGCCGCCCTCACGCGCCAGCGTGCCGAACCGGAGGCCCTCCTCGACGCTCTCGACCCCGGTTTCGAGTCGCTCGACGAGTGCCAACGGTATCCCGGTGGTCTCTCTCGCCCACGTCTCGCTCACCACCTCGACACCGAGGTCGGTCAGTGCCTCGCGGAGGAACTCGCGGTCGCCGTCGACGAGCGCACGGGTCGCCCCCGACCGTTCGGCCGCTCGTCGGAGGACCGACCGGTACGTCTCGGGGTCCTCCGGCAGGTCGTCGAGGCCCCAGTCGGCGGCGACGTGGCCGACCGCCCAGTCCGTCTCCCTTACCACGCGCTCGAACCGGGGGACGTAGTGGCCGCCGCCGAAGCCGACGAGCGTCCGCTCCGGTGTGGGGTCGACGTCGCGCAGGTCGAGCGTCGCGCGGCCGACGGCGCGGGCGGCCTCGTCGTCGGCCCACTGCGCCTCGTCGCTGCCCACCTCGACGAACAGCGCCGGCGTGTCGAGGTCGGTCGGGCCGTGGTGGGTACACTCCATCCCGACGTCGTAGCCGCCGGGGGCGTACTCGCCGAGTGACTCGCGGACGGTCTTCAGCGCGCCGGGTGCGGCCCGCGCGAACCGGTGGTCCTCGCCGCCGTAGGCCGCTGGCCCGACGTTCCCGGTCGGGTGGGCGGTCAACAGCGGGCCGGTCTCGCCGGCGTGGCGGGAGACGAACACGAGGCAGTCGAGGTGGGCGTCGAAGGCGTGCTCGACGCCCTCCAGGTAGATGTGTAGCTCGTCGAAGACGCGCATCTCGACGTCCGGGAGGCGGTAGACCGTCCCGCCGCCGTCGGCGTCCGGCCGCGAATCGTCCCGGTGTTCCTGCCAGTCCGCGAGGTCGAGTAGCTGGGTGCCGACGCGTTCGGAGGCGCTGTCGGCACGGCTGACGACGATTCCGAGCACGGCCGGAGGGAGGAGGTGCCAGCGAAAAACGGTGTCGAGACGACGTCCCGACTCAGTCGGCGTGGTCCGGCTGGGCGGTCTCGCCGCCGAACGCTTCGCGGGCGTTCGTCACGGTGCGCCCGAACAGCATGCGTACCTCGTCCCACCGTGTGGCGAACAGGTACCCACCGATGACGAGGTAGAGGACGGTGTACGCGTACAGCACGTAGATACTCAGCGCCTCGGCGGAGTTGGGGAGCGTCAGGCCGAGGGCGGTGAACGTCCCGCTTCCCGTCTCGGGGAACGAGAGGATGATGGCGAACTCGATGAGCACCTGCGAGATGAACAGGACGAACAGCCCCACCGCCTCGCGCAGCGAGATCTCGAAGTTCGTCAGGATAGCGATGGCGAAGAAGCTCTGTGCGGCCGTGATCCATATCTCGGCGACCTGCTTCTCGTCGAACGGGAGCGTCGCGATCTCGCCGGCCGCGATGGAGTAGACCACCGCGATGGTCCCGATGAGGAGCGTCCACTGGTTGAGCTTCGAGGAGATGAGCGCGTTGAACCCGGCCGTCGAGCGCGCCTTGTTGACGAGGTAGGCGACGACGATGAGTTCGGGTGCCTCGGAGGCCAGCGGCGCGACCCACTGAATCATGAAGAACTCGGGGATGTTGTTCTCCGTGCCGAGCACCTCCAGCCCGTGTGCGAAGTGTTCGACGGAGATGAATATCATCGTGCCGGAGTAGACGAACAGGAACAGCACGGAGGCGATACGCGGGGCTTTCGACCACGACTGGAGGTAGCCCGGCACGCCGACCTGCTCTTCGTGTTCGACGTCGCCGCGGATGATGATGGCGATGTAGACGAGGTAGAGGCCGACGAGGACGACGGTGTCGACGATGCCGATACCGCCGACCGCGCCGCTGCCGTCGAACGACCCGAGGCTGAACGGGACGAGGAACGCGAACGCCGTCGCCGCGAGCAGGAACGCGATTTCGGTAGCGATGCCGCGGTCGAGCGTGACGACGTCGCGGAGGAAGCCACGGCGCTTCTCGACGGCGGGGTCGTTCGTCGTGCGAGCCTTGTAGATGGTGAACAGCGCGATGGCCGACCAGCCGATACCGATGAGGATGCGGTTCGCACCGGTCATGTTCGCGACGGCGAGGTTTGCGTTCCGCGCGCCCTCGGCCGTACCGGCGTTCGCCCCCGCGTTCCAGGCGTAGAGCGCGTCGACGGCGTACTCCGGCGCGACGGCGAGGATGGCCAGCACGGCGATGGCGAACGCACGGGGGACGTCCTTCTCGGCCGTCTCGGCCCCCCACGCGAGGAGGAACGACGCGCCGAGGACGGCGAGGCCGCTGACGGCGACGACGGCTCCCGTCGACAGCAGGGCTTCGGGCGAGTCGAGCGAGGGCGTGAAGAACACGTACAGCCGTGTTCCGACCCACGGTGCCGTCAGGAGAAACGCGAGCACGACGGCACTCAGTGGGTGGCGTAACCGTTCGAGCATTGTCGGAACTGGCGCGAGGGTCGAACCTATCTCTTTTGCTCCGCCCTCGGTGTGGGAGTCGCCGTCATTATCCTCCGGCCCACCGAGAGACGCGATATGCAGGTGTTCGGACTCCTCGGCAACCCCGTCGGCCACTCGCTGTCGCCACCGCTGCACGAGGCCGCCTACGACGCACTCGACCTGGACGCCCGGTACGTCACCTTCGAACCAGCGCCCGACGACCTCGGCCGGGCCATCGACGGCGCGGCGGCGCTCGGCGTCGCGGGACTGAACGTCACCATCCCGTTCAAGCGAGACGTGCTCGACCACGTCGAGGCGGCCCCGCTGGCGGCACGTATCGGCGCGGTCAACACCGTCGACTTCTCGACGACCCCGCCGACGGGCTACAACACGGACGCCAGCGGCGCGGTCCGTGCGCTCCGTCACCACGACGTCTCGCTCGACGGGACGGCCGTCGTCGTCGGCGCGGGCGGGGCCGGACGGGCCGTGGCGTTCGGCCTCGCCGACGAGGGGATGACGGTACGGGTCGTCAACCGCACCGTCGAACGCGCCGAGTCGCTCGCCGCCGACCTTCGTGCGGACGGCGCGGCCGCCAGTGCCCACGGTCTCGACGCGCTCGACGCGCTCGACGGTTCGCTCGCCGACGCGTCGGTGCTCGTCAACGGTACGAGCGTCGGGATGGTCCACGAGGGCGAGGGCGACGACCACCGGGAGGAGACGCCCGTCCCTGCCACGGCGCTCCACGACGGCCTCACGGTGCTGGACGCCGTCTACGCGCCGCTGGAGACGCGACTGCTCCGTGACGCGGCCGACGCGGGAGCGACGACGGTCGACGGCGGGTGGATGTTGCTGTACCAGGGCGTCGAGGCGTTCGAGCGGTGGACCGGCGTGGACGCGCCGGTGTCCGAAATGGCGCAGGCGCTTCGGGTACGGCTTTAAGTGGTCCGGGGGAACTACTAACCAGCATGAGCATCCTCGACAGAATCAAGTCGTTACTCGGGATGGGATCGACGTCGGACGAGGAGTCGTCGGGGGCCGGCCGCGGCGTGCACGTCGAACGTGACCGCGGAACGACCGCCGACCCGACCGACGAATCGACCGACGAGTCCGTCGCCGCGGAGACGGACGCGACCGCCTCGACCGGGTCGATGACCGAGGAACCGCCCGAGGAGAACGTCGAAGCGGCCGCCGAACCGGCCGAGGCCGCCGGGCCCGAGTCGCAGGGCGAACAGCCGAGCGACGTCGACACCGACGCGGTCACCGACACCGACACCGACACCGACGAGGAGACGACCGGCGACCCGCAGACCGACGGCCTCGTCGAGGAGGCCGAGGACGACGTCGAGTCGGACGCCGAGGCGACCGAGGCGGCGGCCGAGGCGGACGACGCTATCGAAGGCGTCGACGAGGAGACGACCGAACCGGCCGAGGAAGCCGCCGAGGAACCGGACGCCGAGGCCAGCGGCGAACTCGTCGACCAGGAGGCCGGTATCGAACCCGGCGAAGCGGCCGGTGCGGCCGACCCGGACGCCACCGAGAGCGCCGTCGAACCGGCCGAGGCCGCCGGGCCGACCCCCGACGCCACCGAGGACATCGAGGCCGCCGACGGCGTCGACGACATCAAGGGTATCGGTCCGGCGTACGCCGAGACGCTCGCCGAGGCCGGTGTCGAGAGCATCTCGGACCTCGCGGCGGCCGACGCCGAGTCGCTCTCGGAGGCGACGGGTATCTCCGAGAAACGCCTCGGGCGCTGGATCGGCCGCGCGAAGAACCGCTGACCGGGTCCGACGGCCCGTCGCCGGACCGAAACGCCGATAGCCGGACCGCCTCCTTCTCCACGTGATGCCGACGGTCGTCACCGACTGTGCGTCGTTTCTCGCCACCGCTAGCGATGCGCTCGCCACCCACGGCGGTCCACAGGGGGGTGACCGACCGGCGGTCCGCGTCCCCGTCGAGGTCCGCGTCACCGCCGCCCCCTTCGACGCCTACCGTCGGGCGCGTGACGACACGCCGGGCGTGTTCTACGAGACGTCCGGCGGGGCCGAGGGCTGGGGGTACTTCGCCACCGACCCCGTGGCGCTGACGACCGTCCCGCCCGACGAACGAGCGCTCCCCGTCCTCGAACGACTCCTCGGCGGGACGGCGCTCTCTCGCGGTGACTGCGACGTCCCCTACCCGTGTGGCGTGTTCGGGTGGCTGTCGTACGACGTGGCCCGCGAGTTGGAGGACCTGCCGACCCAGGCGGCCCGCGATACGGCGTACCCGCATCTCGAAGTCGGCACGTTCGACCGGGTCGCCGCGTGGCGCGACCCCCACGACGGCGAGACGGAACTCCGAATCACTGCCTGTCCGGTCGTCGACGGGGCCGACAGCAGCGACGACGCCCTCACCGCCGCCTACGAGACGGGTCGAGAGCGGGCGCTCGCCCTCGCCGCGGCCGCCACCGACGGCGACCCCTCGGTCGGCCCACCGCCCGTCGACACGACCAGCGCCGAGTTCGAGAGCGACTGTTCCCGCGCCGAGTTCGCAGAGCGCGTTCGACACGTCAAACGCGCCATCCGCGACGGCGACACGTTCCAGACGAACGTCTCACAGCGTCTCCGTGCACCCGCCGCGGTCCACCCGGTCGACGCCTACGCCGCGCTCCGCGAGGTGAACCCGGCACCGTACTCCGGTCTCGTGGAGTTCCCCTCCTGTGACCTCGTGAGCGCGAGTCCGGAACTCCTGCTCCACGCCGACCCCGACGTCGACGGGACGGCGACGCGACTCCTCACCGAACCCATCGCCGGCACCAGGCCGCGCGGTTCGACGCTCGAGGAGGACGACGCGCTCGAAGCCGAACTCCTGGCGAACGAGAAGGAACGGGCCGAACACGCGATGCTCGTCGACCTCGAACGCAACGACCTCGGGAAGGTGAGCGCGTTCGGGAGCGTCGAGGTCAGCGAGTACCGCCGCGTCGACCGCTACAGCGAGGTGATGCACCTCGTCTCGCTCGTCGAGGGTCGCCTGCGCGAAGACCGGACGCTCGCCGACGCCGTCGCCGCCGTCTTCCCCGGGGGGACCATCACCGGCGCACCGAAACCCCGGACGATGGAACTCATCGACGAGGTAGAACCGACCCGTCGTGGCCCCTACACCGGGAGTATGGCCGTCTTCGGGTTCGACGACCGGGCGACGCTCAACATCGTCATCCGGACGCTCGCACGGGTCGGCGAGGAGTACCGCCTCCGCGTCGGTGCGGGCATCGTCCACGACTCCGACCCCGAAGCCGAGTACGACGAGACGCTCGACAAGGGTCGAGCGCTCGTCAAGGCGCTCGACGCCGCCGTCGAGAACCGGGACCTGCGCGTGGAGGGTGGGTCGTCGTGATACTGGTCGTCGACAACTACGACTCGTTCGCGTACAACCTCGTCCAGTTCGTCGGCGAGGCGCTGCTCGCGCTGGACCGCGACCCCTACGAGGGGGTCGTCGTCCGGCGGAACGACGCGCTCTCGCCGACCGCCGTCCGGGAGTTGAACCCGGACGGCGTCGTCGTCTCGCCCGGCCCCGGCACGCCCGAGGCGGCGGGCGTCTCCGTCGACGTCTTCGACCTGTCGTTCCCCGCGCTCGGGGTCTGTCTCGGCCACCAGGCGCTCTGTGTCGCCAACGGCGTCGCGGTCGGCCACGCTCCGGAGGTGGTCCACGGCAAACCCTCGACGGTCACACACGACCGTCGGGGCGTGTTCGCGGGCCTGCCCGACACGGTCGAGGTCGGGCGCTATCACTCGCTGTGTGCGACCGGTGGCCTCTCGGCGTCGCTGGAGGCGACGGCCCACACCGAGGACGGGACGTTGATGGCCGTCCGACACCGTGAACGGCCCCACGTCGGCGTCCAGTTCCACCCCGAGAGCATCCTCACCGACGGCGGCCGGCGGATGGTGTGGAACTTCTGTGCGCGGGCGGTTCGGGGGGAGTGGCCCGATGCCGACGCCCCCGACGCGCCGCCCGTCGGAGACGTGCTGTGACGAGACCGGCCGGTCCACGCCGCCGGCCGACCCGAACGCGGTACGGCCAAGTCACGTCCGCGAGAACCGTCGCGCATGCAGTACCACGTCGACGGTGAACTCGTCGACCGCGAGCAGGCGACCGTCTCGGTGGAGGACCGCGGGTGGCGCTACGGCGACGCCGCCTTCGAGACCTGTCGAGCGTACGGCGGCGAGGTGTTCGTCTGGGACGCTCACCGCGAGCGCCTCGAAGCGACCTGTGAGACGCTCGGGATGCCCGACGCGGTGCCCGACGACCTGGCGCTCAGGGTCGCGGAGACGCTCGACGCCAACGATCTCGCCGACGCCTACGTCCGGGTCTCGGTCTCGCGGGGCGTCCAACCGGGGAAGCTCACCCCCCGAGAGGAGGTGGACCCGACGGTGGTCGTGGTCGTGACGGAACTGCCCCGAGGCGGCCGCCCCGCGAACGGCGGCCAGCGCGTCTGGGACGGGCCGGCGGTCGTCCAGTCGGTGAAGACGCGCAAACCCCCCCGCGAACGCCCTGCCCCCCGAGGCGAAGACCCACAACTACCTGAACAGTGTCCTCGCCCGCCTCGAACTCCGCCGGGCGTCCTCCGAGCAGTACCGGCCGGACGAGGCGCTCGTGCGCGACGACGAGGGGTACGTCGCCGAAGGGTCGTCCTCGAACCTGTTCTTCGTGGCCGACGGGGCGCTGAAGACGCCCGCCGAGGGGTCGTTGCTGCCGGGGACGACCCGCCGAACGGTGCTGGACCTCGCGGCGGACGAGTCGTTCCCCGTGGAGACGGGGCAGTACACCCTCGACGACGTGCGCGGCGCGGACGAGGCGTTCCTCACCAACGCGACGTGGGAGCTTCGACCGGTCGAGACCGTCGACGGGATGGGCTTCGAGAAGGGGCCGGTGACGCGTCTGCTCCAGCGTCTCTACGACGACCTGGTCGAACGACGCTGTTACGCCTGAGAGCGGTCCACGACCCTACTCCTCGACCGGCGTGGCGTCCTCCCGCTCGACGCCCTCGAACTCGGTGACGAACTCCGCACCGAACGCCGAGGAGGGGGTCTGGTAGCCCGTCGGCGTCTCGCCATCGAGGGTCCGTCGGGCCGCTTCGACGGCCGTCATCGCCGTCAGCGTGTACGTCTCTGGCGTCTCCAGGCGGGCCTCGAACGTCTCCTCCCCGTCGGTGATCTCACCCCAGACGAGCGCTCGCCCCTCCTCGCGGTCGTCCTCGTCCGGGCCGACGACGGTGCGGTCGACGACCGCCGAGAGCGTCCGCTGGACCCACTCGCGGTCGAGCAGCGGTGCGAGACTGTCGGTCGCCTCCAGTGCCCGTATCGCCCGCTCGGGGACGGCGGTGTAGACCTGCACGTTCGGGACGCCCGTCGAGCGGTAGGCCGTCGAGACGTCGCCCCACGGAACGGTGACGGCCAGCGTCTCGCCCGCTCCGAAGTCGATGTCCCGCGTGTCGTGGACCGACGAGACGGCCGTGACGCGGCCGTCGCGGCGAACCGCGCCGCCCTCGCCGATGGACTCGACGGCGGTCCGCATCGTCCCCCGAGAGAACGACCCGAACGCCTGGAACCCCAGCGAGAGGTCGGTCGCGTCGGGCAGCGCCTCGGCGAGGTGGGCGGCGAGACAGTCGGTGGGCACCACGTCGAAGCCGACGCCCGGGAGGACGGCGACGTCGGCCTCCTCGGCCTCGGGGTCGCGGGCGGCCAGCGCCTCGAACACTTCGATTTCACCAGTGATGTCGAGGTAGTCGGTTCCCGTGTTCACGCAGGTGTCGACCAGCGCGTCGGCCGTCCGCGAGAACGGCCCCGCGCAGTTGAGCACGGCGTCGACGTCGTCGAGGTGGCGTTCGACGACACGCTGGTGGTCGAGCGTGAACGCTCGTGACGGCAGGTCGTGGTCGTCGGCTTGCGCTTCGAGTTTCGACGGCGACCGGCCGGCGAGCACGAGGTCGGTGTCGTCGTCGAGTTCCTCGACGGCACGGTCGACGACCAGTTCACCGGTGTAGCCGTACGACCCGTAGACGAGCAGTGTGGACATGCCCGGTCCGTACTCGCGGCCGGCGGAAAGGTGGACCGCTCGCGGCAGGCGTCGGAACCTACTTGCTCGCGTTGACGAACGTCCGTATGGATGCGCTCCAGCGAATCGCCCGCGACTGCTGTGCGCTGCTCGTCTCGATTCGACTGTCGCTGCTGGCCGTCCTCGTCGCCGGCGAGTCGTGGTCCGTCGCGCTCCTCGCCGCGGGGCTTTCGCGCTCGTCCCGACGTTCGTCATCCTTCGTGCGTCGGTGGTCCGTGGTGGCGAGGTCCGGGCCACGCTCTACTGAGCGATCCGCGTTCCGGAATCAGAACCCTTGAACGCAGTCGCCGGCAACCGAACGCATGGACGAGGACCGACGCATCGCCAGCGTCTCCGAGGTTCCCACGGACAGCACGCTCCTCTTCACGATTCGTGACGGCGTCGACCGCGAGGAGGTCATCCTCGTACGACTCGGCGGCGAGGGCGACGGCCCGGCCAGCGACGACGACGCGGACGCGGGCGACGCCATCCACGCGTGGAAGAACTACTGCCAGCACTGGACGGACGTGCGCCTCGACAAGGGGTCGGGTGCGGCCGTCCGCGACGTCCCCGAGGCGAACGGCGTCTCGGGAGCCAACCAGGACGCGGAGCGTTCTGGTGCCGGCGAGATACTCTGTCAGCGCCACGCCGCGACGTTCGAGAAGGACTCGGGGCTGTGCACGTACGGACCCTGTGAAGGGGCGTACCTCGAAGCCGTCGCCGTGACGGTCCACGAGGACGCGGTCTACCTCGACGAACCGGAGTACGAGTTCGACGGCCTCGGGCCGTCGGGCGACCACGACCTGTCCTCGGGCGGTCGTATCGACTTCTGAGCACTCGGCGGACTCACCATCGAACGGGACGATTCAACGGCCTGACGGCTCCTGCGGCCCGTTTATCTCCTCGCTGTGCGTACGAGTACCATGGCTCGGAAGACCGAACTGGCAGTGGCGGCTACGCTCGGCCTCGTGGCCGTCTGGGTGGGGTGGGGGGCCTACTCGAAGCGCTCGCTCGACGCCATACCGTTCACGACGCTGGCGTCGGTCGACGGCGTGGAGATTCGGGAGTACCCCGAAGGGGTGATCGTCGAGACCACTGCATCGACGGAGACGGAGGCGACCGACCGACTGCACCGGTATCTGGCGGGGGCGAACGAACCACGAGCGGCCGTCACCGTGCCGACGGCCGTCGGGACGGGGGCGGAGGTGACGCTCGTCCGTGAGTCGCTCGCGGCCCCGGTCAGGACGGGGGGTGACCCGGTCGAGGCGACCCCTCCGGTCCGGACGGCGACGACCAACGACCGGGTCACCGTCGGCCGCTTCCTCCGGAGTGACTACAGCGTCGAGACAGCTCCTGCCCCGACCAACCCGCTGGTGACGGTTCGACGGACCCCACGGCGTACCCTCGCGGTCCGGCCGTTCTCGTGGGTGGCGACCGACGGCCGGACGCGTGACCAGCGGGCCGCCCTGCTCACGACGCTCGACGACTCCGCGCTCGTCGTGACCAGCGACCCGGTCCTGTTCCGGTACGACTCGCCGCTGACGCCACCGTTCCTGCGCCACAACGAGGTGGCCGTCGAACTGGCCGCGGCCTGAGCCGTCGCACTCGCCGTCGGGTCTCGCACTCGGTCTCCCACCGGTCGTCGGCTACTCGATGGTGAAGGTCGGTTCCTCGACGTTCTCGCTCTTACACGACGGACAGCGCGACGGTCGGTTGACCAGGTCGTCGAAGTCGGTGAACCCACAGTCACGACACTCCGGGGGCGCGGCCAGCAACTGCTCGTCGCTCGGGTCGAGGGACTTCGAGATGTGTTCGACGTGTGAGAACACGGCCGCCGTCCGGACACCGAACTCGCGGGCGAGGCTGCCGGCCTGTGCGGGGTCGTCGCGGAGGCGGTCGGCGATACGCTGACGAGTCGTCTCCTCCTCGGCACGCATACGGGTCGTGATACCACGCCCGATGACATACGTGTTCGGGAGCCTCCACGGCAAACCGTCTCCCGAGCGGGTAGGAAGGCGCAACGACTATCACGGCGGCAACAGAGGCGAAACCATGCACGCGGTCGTTCTCGCTGGTGGCTACGCCACCCGCCTCTGGCCAATCACTCGCCATCGTCCCAAGATGCTCCTCCCGGTCGGCGACTCCACCGTCATCGACCGTATCCTCTCGGACCTCGAGACCGACGACCGAATCGAGCACGTCTACCTCTCGACCAACGAACGGTTCGCTCCCGCGTTCGAGGAGCACCTCGCCGACAAGGGCTACGAGAAGGCCTCGCTCTCCATCGAGGACACGCTCGGCGAGAACGAGAAGTTCGGCGTCGTCGGTGCGCTCGCACAGCTCGTCGACCGCGAGGGTGTCGACGACGACCTGCTGGTCGTCGCCGGCGACAACCTGATGGGCTTCTCGATGAGCGACTTCCTCGACTTCTCCGAGGAGAAGAGCGCACCCAGCATCGCCGCGTACGACGTCGGCTCTCGTGAGAAGGCGAAGTCCTACGGTCTCGTCGCACTCGAGGGTGACCGCGTCGTCGACTTCCAGGAGAAACCCGAGGAACCGAAGAGCACGCTCGTCTCCATCGCCTGCTACGCCTTCCCCGCCGACTCCGTCCGGTTCGAGGAGTACCTCTCGGGGGACAACAACCCCGACGAACCGGGCTGGTACGTCCAGTGGCTCCAGAGCGAAGAGGACGTCTTCGCGTACTCCTTCGAGGAGCCGTGGTACGACATCGGCACGCCCGACGCCTACCTCGAAGCCGTCCAGTGGGCGCTGGACGGCGAGAGCATCGTCGCCGCCGACGCAACCGTCGAGGACTGCGAGGTCGGGGAGAACGTCCACGTCATGCCCGGCGCGGACCTCTCGGGCGTCTCGCTGACCAACAGCGTCGTCTTCCACGACGCCGTCGTCGAGGACTCCAACCTCGTCGACTCCATCGTCGACGAACACGCCGAAGTGACGGGCAAGACGCTGACTCACTCGCTGGTCGGGTCGTACTCGCGGCTCTGCTGACCGGCGACGGGCGCGAGCAACCGGTCGAGACCGACCACGAGGCCGGCGACCACCGCCAGGAGTCCGACGACTGCGACGGTCAGGACGAGCACGTGTGGTTCGCCGTCCACCGTCCCGCCGTGGAGGAGGACGTTCACGACGCCGAGCGCGTCCACCGCGGACGTCACCTCAGGCCGGACCATCGGTGCCACCGCGTGTCGAGTTCCTCCCGCTCCGGTACACCAGCACGCCGAGCGCGACGATACCGAGGCTGACGAGCGCCCAGTACGGGTCGTACGTGCCGCCCTGCGAGAGCGCGTGGTGCAGTCCGAGCAGCGTGTGGTCCACGACGACGTCGAAGAGGTCGAAGAGACCGACTCCGACGAGGACGACGCCCGCGAGCGGCCGGACGGCCAGCGGGGCGGCCGTCCGGCGTTCCGCCCGCCACATTAGCCCGACCCCGACGCCGGCGACGGCGAGCATCACGAGCGAGAAGAGGCCGTCGGCGAGCAGGTTCGTCCGCAGTCCGTCGACGGTGTTCGGCGAGACCCGTGCGGAGACGAGGTGGTGCCACTGGAGGACGTGGTGGAGGAGCAACACGTCGACGAGGGCGCTGACCCCGAACCCGAAGACGCCCGCGCCGACGAGCGCCCTCGTCGAGCGGCCACGACTCACGCCGGTCGGTGTCGATGTCATACGGTCCGTCGCGCGCCGAAGTGGTTAGGAGGGCGGCCGGCGCGTGCCTGCGGTCGGGTTCGGTCGACGACCGACGGTATCATCGCCCAGGGCGAGCCGACCGCTCCGGGACATCATTCCCCCGCTCACTCCGGTACTCTGTGTCTCCTCTCGGTCGGTCGTGGTTGCTAGTAGCCGGGAAGTACCGGACGCCGTCGGACGGCGTGTGGGGGTCTGTCGCGTCCCGGAGTCGGAACGTGGAAGTGGAAACCGTCGTCGGCATCGCAACCGGGACCCCGAGCACTGCTCGGGGTCGGTGGCGTCGTGGTCGAACCGCTACGTCGGTCCTTCGATGTACCGTCGGTCGCTCTCCTGCTCGTGAATCACGACGACCGGCTGTCCCTCGAACTGCTGGTACCGTCTGACCCCGAAACTGTCTCTGTACTCGCGCATCTCCTCGACCGATAGCTTCTGGCAGACCGACCACTTCGGGGTCTCGACGACGATTTCCACGCTGTCACCGACCTTCTCGACGGAGTCGATTCGGTGTTCGGTTCCCGTCTTCGTCCCTCCCGTGCCGACGGTTCGCCGGTCGCGGTTCATCCGTCTGTTGAGTTCGTCCACGCCATCCCCATCTGTCATGTTCCGGTCGTGAGTCGCCATGGGAAAGAATGACGTGCTTGTACAGCGGTACCCTCGGCACACGACTCGGCGACGGCAGTAGCGGTCCAGTCTTCGCCGTAGAAAAGAGGGCTGGGTGGCCTCGGAGAAAGGATTCGGCAGGAACCAGATGCGCGAACTCCGGAACGTCGGCGGCTTGCATCCCAGCGACTACACACGCCGGCAGTGTTCGTCTTCCTCTACGGAATCGGCCTCGCCCCGACCGTCCTCGCCCTCACACTGGCCTACTGGTGGGGAGGCGAACGCTCGTGAACGAACCACGAACGGCGACTCACGCCGCCAACCACGCGTCCTCGATACGGAGGTGTCCACGCGTCCCCTCCCACACGGGTTCGGACTCCAGTTCGATACGCCGGTCCATGTGCGGGCCGTCCACGACCAGCGTCTCGAACTCGCCGCCCTCGCCGAGGACGTGGACGCCGTACTCCTCGTTCAGTCGCGTCAACTCCTCGACGGCCTCGCGGTCCAGCGTGCGCCCGAGCCACGACTCGTCGAGGCCGTGGGCGGCGACCTGGACGAGACGAATCTCGAAGCCCGCCTCCAGCATCGCGTCGGCGAGTTCGTGGGGGTCTCGTTGCCAGAGCGGGGCGAACAGGTCGGCGCCGAGACGGTCGCACATCCCCTGGATGCGGGAGGTCTGGTAGTCGCTCTCGACCGCACCCGCGGTGACGCCGCCGATGCCGCCCCACCCCGCGGCGAGCGACTCGAGCGCGCGTTCGAGCGGTTCGAGTTCGGCGTCGCCCTGCGCGCCCGAGTCGGCGACGTCGTCGGCCCCGAAGTCCCCGGGGTGGACGTCGAGCAACTCGATACCGATCGACTCGGCGGCCAGCGCGGCGAGGCTCGTCGCCGGCGTGTGGTACATGTACGAGTCGCCCTGCGGGTGGACGGTGACGAGGCGGTCGACGGGGTGACCCTCCTCCAGCGCTCGGTAGAGCGCCCACGAGGAGTCCTTCCCGCCCGAGAAGAGGCTGACCCACGGTTGCATACCCTCGCTATCGAGTGCGAGCGGTTATCGCCTGCGGTCCACGCTCCACGATAGCGCTCCGGAGCTCGATTCTATCGCTGTTCAACTCTCGCTCACGTCGAGAGTCTACAGTTCCTCGGGAGTACACGCTGAGTGCTGTGGCGAAGAGACTATACCAAGCGACGAGAATCAGTTGAACGATGTCTCAATCGAATACGAGGCTTCGTCGGTATCTCGAAGACGACCTCGGGGAGTGCTGCGACGAAGACGTCGAGCAGCGCCTCGCAGAACTGGCCGCGTTCGACCTGGGAGACGACGACCGGGTCGGGGCGAACGTCGCGGCGCTGTCGGCACTGGCGAACGACACGCGATATCGGCTCGTCAGTGCGTTCCACGCCGCGGACGGCGAACTGTGCGTCTGTGAACTCCTGCCGCTGGTCGACGTGAGCGAGAGCGCGGTCAGTCACGCGCTCTCGACGCTCACGGAGGCAGGCATCGTCACCAAGCGCAAGGACGGGAAGTGGCGCATGTATCGCATCACACCGCGCGGGACGGCGTTGCTGGTCGCGCTCGACGGGACACGGGCACGATGAGTACCGCCACCGAACACGACCACGGCCCGAACTGTGACTGTGAGTCGTGTGGCGACCCGCGGTCGATGGGGTTCCTCGACAAGTACCTCACCGTCTGGATCTTCGGCGCGATGGCGCTCGGCGTCGGGCTCGGCTACGCCGCACCGTCCGTGACCGGGCCCATCCGGGACCTCCACCTCGTCGAAATCGGCCTCGTGGTGATGATGTACCCGCCGCTGGCGAAAGCCGACTACTCACAGCTCCGGACGGTGTTCGGCAACTGGCGCGTGTTGAGCCTGAGTCTCGTCCAGAACTGGCTCATCGGCCCGACGCTGATGTTCGGGCTGGCGGTCGCCTTCTTCGGCGGCGTCGTCCCCGGCCTGCCGGCCCGGCCGGAGTTCTTCCTCGGTCTCGTGTTCATCGGGATGGCGCGGTGTATCGCGATGGTGCTCGTCTGGAACGAACTCGCCGAGGGGTCGACGGAGTACGTCACCGGCCTCGTCGCGTTCAACAGCCTCTTTCAGATCCTCACCTACGGGGTGTACGTCTGGTTCTTCGCGCTCGTCGTGCCCCCGCTGCTGGGGATGGAGTCGCTCGTCGCCGGCATCACGACGTTCGACGTCACGCCGACGCAGGTGGCCGAGGCCATCGTCGTCTTCCTCGGCGTCCCGTTCGTCGCCGGCTTTCTCTCCCGCTACGTCGGCACGCGAGCGAAGAGCGAGCAGTGGTACGACGAGTCGTTCGTCCCTCGAATCGACCCGCTCACGCTGGTCGCGTTGCTGTTCACCGTCGTCGTGATGTTCGCCACGCAGGGCGAGAGCATCGTCGCCGCACCCGGCGACGTGTTGCTCGTCGCCGTCCCGCTCACCGTCTACTTCGTCGTGATGTTCCTCGTGAGCTTCGGGATGGGGCGTGGCGTCGGCGCGGACTACTCGACGACCACCGCCATCGGCTTCACCGCCGCCTCGAACAACTTCGAGTTGGCTATCGCGGTCGCCGTCGCCGTCTTCGGCGTCGGCTCCGGCGTCGCGTTCACCACCGTCGTCGGCCCGCTCATCGAGGTCCCCGTCCTCCTCGCACTCGTCAACGTCGCGCTGTCCTTCCAGCGACGCTTCGACTGGAGCGGGCGGTCGACCGAGCCGTCACGTCCCTCCAGCACCGACCCGACGACCGACGACTGACTCCAACGACCCCGACGACTGACCCCGACGACAGACCACCAACGAACCGTGACCACCGACACCGAACCCACCGACCCAGCACCGACCCGACTCGCCTTCGTCTGCGTCCAGAACGCCGGCCGCTCCCAGATGGCCACCGCCTTCGCCGAACGCGAACGCGAGGAGCGCGGCCTCACCGACCGCGTCGAGATTCTGACCGGCGGGACCCACCCAGCCGACAGCGTCCACGACGTCGTCGTCGAGGTGATGGCCGAGAAGGACGTCGACCTCTCGAACCGGACGCCGCGCGAGGTCTCGACCGAAGAACTCGAAGCCTGCACCGTCGTCGCCACGATGGGCTGTTCGACCCTCTCGCTGGACACCTCCGGAGGTGTCGACGTCCGCGACTGGGACCTCGAGGACCCACACGGGCAGGACATCGACCGAGTCCGCGAGATTCGGGACGACGTCGAAGGTCGGGTCGTCGCGCTGTTCGACGAACTCGACGACGAGCACTGACCGCCGTCAGCCGCGTGTCTCGACCTCCTCGATGGAGAGGCCGGTCATGAACGAGGAGACGACGACGCCGACGAGGCTGATACAGACGCCACCGACGACGAAGACGACGAGGCGTGCCTCCGCGCTCACCTCGATGCGCTGGACCGTGAGCGCGCCGAAGCCCACCGCCGGGACGACCAGCGAATCGATGACCTCGCCGTTCTCCAGGAAGAACGCGGTGAACCCCCGGACGACGAAGCCGATGGCGACGATGCCGAACGGGAGGTTCATCAGGGCGCTCCGAATCTGCCCCTCGCGGAGCAGTTCGTCGAGCAGTCGCCCGGTCGTGGCCGTGAGCGCCGCCAGCGCCAGCCACGGGACGCTCTCGTAGGCGAAGCGCATCGCCGCCAGCAACGGCTCCCCGCTCAGTTCGGTGGCCGCGAGGCCGCCGACGAACGCCCCGACGAGCGCCAACCCGGCCGCGACGACGTAGGTGACCAACGACACCTGCCCGGAGTAGAAGGCGTCGCTGGCCGCTCGTGGGAGACTCGTCAGCAGGTCGTCGACGTTCAGCCCCTTGTAGAGGAAGAACGTCCCGATGACGCCCGCGACCACCGAGAGCGCGACGCCGACGCTGTCGGCCACCGTGAGGAGGACCGGGAACGCGACGAGCGCCGCACCGAGCGGGATGAGGACGGCCGCTCGCAACTCCTCGTCGCCGAGGAACTGCTTGAGGAGATAGTACGTCGACTCGATGTCCCGCGCCTGCCGGACGACGACGCGGTCGACGGCGTCGACGCGGACACGGCTCTCGACGATGGGGACGACCTGTTCGTCCTCGGCGCTGTTGACGACGAGTACCGCCGACTCGGGGTCGTACTCCGCGACGAGTCGTTCGACCTGCCGGGCGATGGCCCGGTCACCGTCGACGGCGTCACCCGCACTGGAGACGAGCGCGACGACGGCCTCGTCGCCCTCTGCACGGAGTTCGCGGGCGACGCGCAGCGCTTCGAGGAAGCCGTTGACGCGTGCGTCCTCGGGGTCGTCGATGCCCACCGCGGTCACGAGTGCCGAGACCTGCTCGTCGCCGACGAGCGGCGGGTCGCGGTCGGCCCCGACGCGGCCGTCGCGGTCCAGACAGAGGACGAGCGTCGTCACGGTCGGACAACGCTATCGTGCGATAAATAACCTGCAGGCGACACCCCGTGCGTCGTTCGGGGACGCATCCGTCTACAGTCGAATCGTGAGGTCGTCGTCGCCGTCGAACCGACTGGCGACGCCTGCGCCGAAGGCGTAGGCCGTCCTGCTCGCCCCCGAAGAGAGTCGCTGCACCGGCGAACGGGACGGCTCGAACGTCGCCGGACTGACGCTCTCGCCGAGCAGGTCCTCGACGTGGTCGAGGACGTCGTCGCGCGTCCCGAGCGAGTCGACCAGCCCCAGGTCGTACGCTCGCTCGCCGATGAACACGCGAGCCTCGGTCTCCCGGATGTCGCCGGGGGGCATATCCCGGCCCTGTGCGACCCGCTCGACGAAGTGCTGGTAGTAGTCGTCGACGATGCCCTGGAGGTACTCGCGTTCCTCCGGTTCGAGTTCGCGCAGGGCGGTCCCCGCGTCCTTGTACTTCCCGGCGGCGAAGCGCTCGTAGGAGAGGCCCAACTGGTCGGCGAGGTCCGTCGCGTTGACCCGTGAGCCGACGACGCCGATGGAGCCGACGATGCTCGTATCGCGGGCCCACAGCTCGTCACAGCCGCTGGCGATCCAGTAGCCGCCGCTGGCGCAGGTGTCGGTCGCGTACGCGACGGTCGGTCCCTCGAACGCCATCGCGGCGTTGCGGATGTCGTCGCTCGGAACCACCTCACCACCGGGCGTGTTCAGCTTCACGAGCAACGCGTCGACGTTGTCGTCGTCGTTCGCGGCCTCCATCTGGTCGACGATGTCGTCGGCCGGCGTCCCCCGGACTCCGCCCGGAACCGGACCACCGCCACCGTCGCGGGTAATCGGCCCCTCGACGGCTACCTCGGCGACGTTGTAGCGTGGCTGGACACGCGACGCGACGTTCCCGCCGATACGAAGCCCGAAGAACCCCACGACGAGCATGAACAGCACGCCCAGGACGGTGTTGTCCCCCGGAAGCCAGAGGAACAGCACCCACCCGACGGCGAGGCCGAAAGCGCCGCCGAGTATCACGACGGCGAGGTGTCCGAGCGTCCGTTCCCTGCTGTTGACTCCTGGCATACGAGTGGTCGAACCGCGGAGAGGTTAAAAACCGTGGGACGTGTCCACGACTCTCACCCGGACGCGGTCGGTCGAACGACAGTTCCGCTCAGTCCTGTGGTGTCGGGTCGCCCGTCGCGCCGGGCAGCGAGTCCTCGACCTGCGAGTAGACGAGGACGAACGCGACGGCGGCGATGGCCGCACCGAAGGTGAACGGCGCGGCGAAGCCGAACCTGATGAAGTAGCCCGCAGCGAGCGGCCCGATGGCGACGCCGAGACCGAACGCCGTCGTCAACACCGAGAGCGTCGTCCCGGAGCGTCCCTCCCCCGCGAGGTCACCGGCCAGCGCCAGCGACGGGGCGAAGACGAGTGCGACGGCGATGCCCTGGAGCAACCGGAAGACGAGCATCAGCATCGGGCCGAGGAGCGTCTCGCCACCCGCGAGCGCCTCGGCGATGCCGGGGACGTACCCCTGGAGGAAGACGGAGGGCACGAGCAGGGCGAACCCGGCGACGATGAACGGGCGTCGTCCGTACTCGTCGCTCGCCCGCCCGATGGGCACCTGGAAGAGGACGTTGGCGATGACGACGGCGGCGAACTGGACGCTGAACAGGAACGGCGTCTCGTCCAGCGCCGCCGTGATGTCCTGCTGGAGCGTGGCGAACAGTGCGATGGTCGTCGCCATGAACAGCGTTCCGACACCGAGGGTGAAGACGGGGTCGAGCAACGTCGCTCCCGACTCGTCGAACACCCTGAACGACATGTCGTCGCTCGCGTCCGTCTCGGCGCGGGGCGGGTCCTCGATGAGCAGCGTCACCAGCGCGAAGCTGACGATAGCGCCGAGCACCGCGATGCCGAACGCCGCGTTGAACCCCGAGAGTTCCCCGAACGGGGTCCCGTACGGTCCGGAGGTGACGACGATACCGGCGACGATGGGGCCGAACCCGAAGCCGACGAGTCGGAACGTGTTGAACACGCCGAAGTTCCCCCCACGCTCGGTGTCGCTGGCGGCGAACTCGTTGACCAGTGCGATGGTCGCGGGGATGGTGAACGCCGCGCCGAGACCCTGGAGCGCACGGATGAGCAAGACGAGTTCGTACTGTTCGACGAACGGGTAGGCGGCGCTGGCGACGCCGAACAGCCCCAGCCCGAACAGGACGAAGACGCGCCGTCTCCCCGTCCGGTCCGAGAGGCGACCGGTCACCGGTTGGCCGAAGCTGTTGAGGAAGCCGAACAGCGACAGCACGAGACCGATGAGCAGTTCGGTCGTGAACGGGATGCCGGTGAGGTCTATCTGGCCACTCTCGATGTACAGCGGCAGGACGATGATGAGAAAGGAGTTGCCGAGCGCGTCCGCCATGCGGGCGATACCGAGCGTCAGCACACGGTTGTCCGTGCCCAGAACCATTCGGCAGAGGTACGAGCGGGCCCGTCATACCAGTTCGCCTCCCGGCGGTATCCTCAAGCCCTCGGCGCGCCAACAGGTGGCATGTCCCGTGACGTGAAACTGAGCCGAATCCAGGCCGTCCTCGCCGAAGTCGACTACCCGACGACCCGCGAGACGGCCGCCAGCGCCTTCGACGACGTGACGCTCCTGCTGGCCGACGGCGAGACGAACCTCGGGTCCGTGGTCCGGGACGTCCAGACCGACGAGTTCGAGAGCGTCGACGACCTCGAAGCCGAGGTGTACGGTACGCTCCCGCGCAACGCCGTCGGCGAACCGTACCAGTCGGAAGGCGACGGCTGAGAGCCAACCACGTCGCTTATCACTCCGAACCGGTTTGGCCCGGTATGGAATTCTGCGACGAGTGCGGCTCGATGATGAAAGTCGAAGACGGGGTCTGGACCTGTGGCTCCTGTGGTCACACGAAGGCCCGCGACAGCGACAACGAGGCCAGCATGGTCACCACGCAGGGCCAGGAGAACAGCGAGATCGTCGACGTCAGCGAGGCCGAGGACAACGGCCTCCCGTCGACGAAGGTCAAGTGCCCGAACTGCGAGAACGACCGCGCGTACTACTACATGCAGCAGATTCGCTCGGCCGACGAGTCCGAGACGCGCTTTTTCATCTGCACCGAGTGCGAGCACAAGTGGCGCGAGGACGACCACTAAAACACCCACCTTTTGCTGCGCTCGCTCTCTACGGTCGCTCGCGGCACGGCACACGAGTCTACAGCACCGCTCCACACAGCGCCGCTCCACACAGCGCCGCTCCACACAGCGCCGCTCCGCCCCACACGGCCCCGCTTCTCCGAGGGTTCAAATCGTATCCTGAATCCAAGGCGGTCCAATGCAGTAGCGAACGACCGCGAGGCGTGTCGCTGGAGCGCGACACGGCGTCTCGCGGGCGGGAGTGTCGCCTGTTCGCCACGACACACGCACTGATTAGGCTGGCCAACGTCCGACCGACAATGGCCCCCGACCGTCTGCGGCCGCCCGAAGTCCCCGAGCGACTGCTCTCGGAGGGTGGGTGGTCCCTGCTCGACGCGCGCGAGGAGACGCTGGCGACGCTCCCGGCGGCCCGCGTCGAGGGCGTGACCCACGTCTACGAGGACGACGAGTTGCGCGAACGGGTCGCCGGAGCGACCGGTGTCGACCGGACGTGGCGGTTCGTCTTCGCCACCCGCGTCGTCTTCTCGCCGCCGCTCGCACCGGGCATCGGCACCGCGATGGTCCGACCGATGGTCGCCAGCGAGGCGCGGACGGCGTTCGCCGACGACCTGGACCGACGCGGGTTCGTCGACGTCCGACAGGGGCGGAGCGAACGGGTCCGCTCGGAGACCGGCGAGCGCGTCCGACTCCGGTCGTACCGTGGCCGGTTGCCGGTCGACGACGAGACGCTCGGTATCGAAGGGTGGCTGGGCGTCTGGTCGGTCGACGGCGAGTTCCGCATCGCCGGCGGCGCGTACCCGGTCGCTCTCGACGGGTTCGTCGACGCTGCCGACGTGCCGGACCGACGGGCGTGCCGCGACGAACTCCTCCGGTTCGTCCGGTCGGTCAACTGAAGAAGCGAAGCGGTGCGGCGACGGCCGCTCGAAGCGTGCCGACGGCGTCGACTTCGACCGGGAGTCGCTCGGACTGCGGTCGCGCACGCGCACCCAGCGTTCCGACCGCGATACCGTCGACCAGGACGGCGACCGTCAGGTCCGTCTCGGCGAGCACGCGGTCGAGCGACTGGAGCCGACCGCGTTCCGTGCGGACGACGCGGGCGAGCGCACGGACCGACGGGAAGTCGACCAGCACCGTGTCGGTGTACGACTCGATAGCGATGGGTTCGCTGTCGATGGTGAGCGTCAGGTCGGCGTTGACGTCGATCGGGGCGCTGGCGTCGCTCAATCCTCTTTCTCCCGGGTCGAGATGGTGATGGTCCCGTCGAGTCGCCAGTGAGCGTGGTCCGCGTTCTCGCCGGCGTGGCTCGGGACGTGGACGTTCATGTCCTCGAACTCGTACTCGATGACGGCGTTTCGCCCCGTCAGTCGGTCGTAGAGTGCGATACCGAGGTCGGGCCAGGTCGTCGTCTCGTCCATCCGCTCGTCGGGGTCTGCGTCGCTCATACGAAAACAGGTACGGCCGTTATCAGCTTAAGGCTACGCGCGGCCCTCGCGCTTGCCGGTTCGTGGCGGTCCCCTCCGCGTCGGTCGCCCGTTCAGGCCCGAGCGAAGACGAGATAGCCGGTGTGGCCGACACCGGCGGTCGACGGCCGCGACCCGCGCTCGTCGAAGTCCATCCGGCGCTGGACGGTCTCGAACGTCTCGGCGTCCCCGAGCGACTCGCGGACCGCCTCGACGACGGCCCGCGTGCCCTCGACGAACGGGACGTACGCGACGAGGTAGCCGCCGTCGACGAGCAGTTCGTCGGCCCGTGCAGCGACGTCGGGAGCGTCCTCGGTGTCGAGCGTCAGCACGTCGAACCGCTCCTCCTCGGCGACGAGCGTATCGACCTCCTCCGAGAGGTCACCGACGCGCACGTCGACGTGTTCGGTGACTCCTGCGGTCTCCATGTTCGAGCGTGCGACGTCTGCGAACTCGGGGTCGCGCTCGTACGTCGCCACGTTCGCGCCGACACGACCGAGGTACGCACTCAGAATCCCCGTCCCGGTCCCCGCGTCGAGCACGCGGTCACCCGCGGCGATGCCGGTGTGACCGATGATGAGGCCGATGTCGCGGGGCATCATCGGCGCGCCCGTCCGGTCGAGGTGGTTGAACAGGTCTGGCCCCCTGAGTTCACGGACCGCGAACGGTTCGCCGAGATGTGTCTCGTAGGTCTCGCCCGGTTCGGCGTCCTCGGGAATCTCCAGAACGCCGAGGTCGGTCTCCAGCGTGTCTCCCCGTGCCCGCAGGTACTCCCGGTCCTCGTGGACGAGGAGTATCACTCCAGTCGGGCGACGGCGGCGGCGAGATCACCGCTTTCGGCTTCGAGCGCCTCCCGTGCAGCCTCCTCGCTCGCCCCCGTCCGCTGGGCGACGATCTGGACGTCCGAGTCGGGAATCTCGTCGGCCGCGCCGACGTCGACTTCGTCCGCACCGCTGCCCGTGTCGACCTCGCCTTCGGCCTTCGAGCCGCCGCTCGACCCGAGCGCGCGGGTCTCCGGTTCGCCGACGATCTGGTAGGTCGCCTGGCCCTGTGCGTCCATGCGCTGGACCTCGACGTCCGTGAACACGAGTTCCTCGTCGTCCGTCCGGACGACGATCTCGTTGGCGTCGATTTCGGTGACCTCGATACCCATCTGCTTCATCATCTGTTTCATCTTGCGCGGGTCGAGTCCGCCGCCTCCTCCAAACATACGCGCACCGTCGCTCGCAGGCATCAAAAACCCCGCGCACTCTCGCTCGCACGGTTCGTGTCGACCGGCCGAGGGACCCGCCGACGAGTTAGCCCTCGATGCCCGCTCGGACCTTCACGGCGACCCCCGAGTCGAAGTCTCGCATCCCGTCTGCGGGCAGTTCCGCGCGGCCGACGGCGAGCACGTCGCCGTCGACGGTGACCGCCACCTCGTCGCCCGGTCGGACCTCGTTGTCCACGCTCCGGACGAACTTCGCGAACGCGTTCTTCCCGTCGCGGACGAACTCGACGGACTCCTCGCCGACTTCGACGTGGGGCCCACCGAGTCGCTCGAACAGTCGCTCGCCGCCGCGCGCGCCGAGCGTGAACCGCCCCTCGACGGTGTAGGAGACGAGTCGCTCGTCGTCGCCGGAGAGCACCTGCTGTGGGCGACCGGTCGACGTCCGGAGTACGGTCTGCGCCTCGCCGTCGGGGAACAGCGCTGTCCCCGCGCCCGCGCCGAACTGGTAGTCGGCGACGGTCCGCAGTCGTTCCCGCTCGTCGTCGTTCATGCCCGCTCTCGTCGGTCCGCGTAGAAAAGGCCCCCGAGTCGACGACCCGACCACGACACGCCGAATCATACCACACGGCTATCGTTTCGATAGGATTTACGTGGCCCATTTCGTAGCGGCCGTCGATGACGACAGACACCCGAAAGCTCGGTATCGGTGTGGGGCTCCTCGCCATCAGCACCGCGCTCGTGCTCTACTCGGCACTCACGGACATCCACGCAGTCGACGCGCTCGGTGCCATCGCCGCCCTGGCGATGGCCGCCGGGTCGCTGCTCGTCGGTCTCTCGGAGAGAGGCGCAGGCGTCTGAGTCGCGGCACACCGTCGACGCAGTGCTCGTCTACAGCAGGAACCGCTCTTTCTGTTCGCTCAGGTCGACGAACGAGTCGGCGGCGTCGACGAGCGTCTCGGCCGTCGAGGGGCCGAAACTCATCACCTCGACGCGGGTCCCCTCGTGGCGGATGTGCGAACAGAGACGCGTGAAGTCGCCGTCGCCCGAACAGATGACGATGGTGTCGACCTTCTCGGCGAGCGTGACGGCGTCGAGGCTGATGCCGACGTCCCAGTCGGCTTTCTTCGTCCCGTCGGAGAACGTCTTGAGGTCCTTGATGCGTGTCTCGAAGCCGATGTCGTCGAGCGCGTCGAAAAACGACTCCTCCTCGGGGGCGTGGGCGCGGACGACGTAGGCGATGGCCCGGACGAGGCGGCGGTCCTGGACGGCCGTGTCGAGCAGTTCGGTGTAGTCGACGTTTCGTGAGTAGAGACTGTGAGTAGTGTGATAGAGGTTGCGCGCGTCGGCCAGCACGGCGACACGCTGGTCGGGATGCAGCGGTGGCATACGCCGACTCGCGCGTCCGCTCTCAAAGAGTTTGGTATCCAGCGCCCGACGGCCGGGCCGTCGGACCGCCCCGCCGGTCGTGCTACCGCCGCGAGTTCCGGCAGGTGTCGCGCGCGGCGCAACCGCTAAGTTCGCCGGGGACGGCCCCTCGTGTATGCGACTCACATCCCCCGGCGGGTGTGTTCGAGTTCTCCGCGCTAAACGCGCGTAGCTGTCGGTTCACGGCGGGGTAGCGACCCGTCGCGGGCTGTTCTCCGAGTCAGACCGCACAGCGACGCGACCACACGCGACTCGCAGCGACACGCTGCGTCCACCACGACCCAGACCACACCAATGACCCACGACCCGTACACCGGCGTCTACCCGGCACTCCCGACGCCGTTCCACGACGACGAGTCCATCGACCACGCGACCCTCGCTGACCACGCCCGACGCCTCGAAGCCGCCGGCGTCGCCGGCGTCGTCCCCGTCGGCACGACCGGCGAGAGCGCGACACTGACCCACGACGAACACGTCGCCGTCGTCGAGACGGTGGCCGACGCCGTCTCCACCCCCGTCGTCGCCGGCGCGGGGTCGAACGCGACCCACGAGGCGCTCGACCTCGCCCAGCGCTCGGTCGACGCCGGCGCGGACGGCCTCCTGCTCATCTCGCCGTACTACAACCGCCCCGAACCGGCGGGGATGGAACACCACTTCCGGACCATCGCGGACGCTCTCGACGTCCCACAGGTCGTCTACAACGTCCCGTCGCGGACGGGGCGGAACGTCGCCGTCGAGACGGCCGTCTCGCTGGCCGCACACCCGAACGTCGTCGGCTACAAGGCTGCCAGCGGCGACGTCGGCCGCGCCAGCGAGGTCATCGAACGCACCCGCGACGAGGCGTTCACCGTCCTCTCCGGCGAGGATGGACTGAACCTCCCGCTGTGTTCGGTGGGGGCGATGGGCTGTATCAGCGTCACCGCCAACGTCGAACCCGAGCGCGTCGTGGCGATGGTCGAGGCTGCGCTCGACGACGACTACGCGACGGCTCGGGCGATTCACCAGGACCTCGCGCCGCTCTCGCGGGCGCTGTTCACCGAGACCAACCCCATCCCGCTGAAGGCCGCGCTGGCGATGCGCGAGGACTCCCCCGAGACGATGCGCTCGCCGCTCTCGCGGCTCTCCGAGCAGTCCCGTGACCAGCTTCGGGAAGCACTCGCCGCGCTCGACAGCGATACCACACCGGCGGCCGAAGTCGACCTATGACACTGCGACTCGCCGTCACGGGGGCGACCGGCCGGATGGCCCAGGAGGTCCTCGCGGCCGCAGACGAGCGCGGGCACGGGACCGTCCCGGTCTCGCGTGCCGCCGACCGCATCGACGGGTTCGACACCCGGTCCGCGAGCGACCTCGCGGCCGTGCTGAGCGAGGAACGCCCGGACGCCCTCGTCGACTTCACCGACCCGGCGTCGAGCGTCGAGTACGTCGCCGCCTGCGCCGAAGCGGGGGTCCCGGCCGTCGTCGGGACGACGGGGTTCTCCGCCGACCAACTCGCCGCGCTCCAGCGTGCGAGCGACGAGGTGCCAGTGCTTCACGCGCCGAACTTCTCACGAGGGGTCGCCGTCCTCACCGACCTCGTCGAACGCGCGACCGAACTGCTGCCCGAGTACGACGTGGAACTGACCGAGACCCACCACCGGGACAAGCGCGACGCGCCCAGTGGTACGGCCAACGCGCTCCTCGACGCCATCGAGGGCGCACGGACCGACGCCCACGCGACGGGCGAACGCGTCCACGGCCGGGAGGGACTCGCGCCGCGCGACGACGGCGACGTCGGCGTCCACGCCCGCCGTGCGGGTGACGTTCGGGGCGAACACGAGGTGCTGTTCGCCGGCGGCGACGAGTCGCTGTCCCTCACACACCGCGCTGGCTCCCGACGCGTGTTCGCCGCCGGGGCACTCGACGCCGCAGAGTGGGTGGCGGGTCGTGACGCCGGCCGGTACGACTTCGCGGAGGTGCTCGAATGAGCCCGCTCGAATCGGCCATCGAAGAGCTCTGGGACCGCCGAGAGGAGGGGCTGACCACCAGCGACACGACTCACGAGGACCTCGCCACGCTCGACGCCTTCCTCGACGCGCTGGAGGCGGGGGAAGTGAGAGCCGCCGAGAACTCCGGAGACGAGTGGACGGCCAACGCGTGGGTCAAGCGCGGCATCCTGCTCAACTTCGCGCTCCGTCGGTCGCGCCGTCGAAGCTACGGCGGCGTCGGCTACAACGACGTCCTGCCGCTGCGCGACACCGCCGACCTCGCACGACGCGGGACGAGAAATACGCCCGACGGAACCGCGATTCGGCGTGGAGCGTACCTCGGCGAGGACGCCATCGTGATGAGTCCGAGTTTCGTCAACGTCGGGGCCCACGTCGGCGACCGGACGCTCGTCGACTCCTGTGACACCGTCGGGTCGTGTGCCCAGGTCGGTGACGACGTGAAACTGGGTGCGAACACCCTGATCGGTGGTGTCCTCGAACCGGTCGAGAGCGCCCCCGTCGTAATCGAGGACGACGTCTCCCTGGGCGCTGGCTGTCGGGTCACCTCGGGGTTCGTCGTCGGCGAGAGCAGCGTCGTCGGCGAGAACACGCTGCTCACGCCACGAATCCCGGTGTACGACCTCGTCGAGGAGGCGGTCGTCTACGGCCACCTCCCGCCCGAACGCCGGGCGTTCACGCGCTACGTCGAGTCGAGCGTCGCCGACCACGACCTCTTCGGCGACGGCGGCGCGTACAAGCCGGCGGTGGTCGCCACGCACGTCGAAGACGAGACGCTGGAGGCGACCCAGCGGGAGGGTGCGCTCCGCGAATGAGCGGGTCGGACACCGACGCCGCGTCCGACGCGACCCCGCCCGTCCGCCGCCCCGCGGACTGGGACACCGACCGTCTGCAGGCGCTCGCCGAGGCGTTCGGGACCCCGCTGTACGTCCTCGACCCCGAGCGCGTCCGGCAGAACGCGGTCCGCCTGAAGCGGGCGTTCCCCGACGCGACGGTCGACTACGCGGTGAAGGCCAACACCACACGGCGCGTCCTCGAAACGGTCGCGGACGCGGGACTCGGCGCGGAGTGTGCCTCGGCGGGCGAGGTCCGCCGTGCGCTCGACGCCGGGTTCCCGGCCGAGCGGGTTCGCTACACGGCGGTCAACCCACCCGCGACCGACCTCGACAGCGTCGTCGACTGGTGGCGCGAGGGCCACGACCTCACCGTCACCGTCGGCGCGAGAGACACCCTCGACGCGCTGGCCGAACGGGGGTACGACGGCCGACTCTGCGTCCGTGTGAACCCGGGTGTCGGTGCGGGCCACCACGCGAAGGTGACGACGGGCGACGCCCCGCAGTTCGGCGTCCCGTTCGACCGTGCGACCGAGGTGTGTGGCGCGGCCGCCGACGTCGGCGCGTTCGTCGGCCTGCACGCCCACGTCGGGAGTGGCGTCTCGGGCGAGGAACTCTCGGCCCACGAGGCGCTGGTCGCCCGGATGGCGACGCTCGCCGACGAGGTTCGCCCGGCCCCCGAGTTCGTCTCCGTCGGCGGCGGCTTCGGCGTCCCGTACCACCGCGAGGACCCGCCGCTCGACCTCGAGGCCGTGGCCGAGGCGACCCGCGAGGCGTTCGACTGCGACGCGCGCCTCGTCGTCGAACCGGGGCGATACGTCGTCGCCGACGCCGGCGTCCTGCTGACCGAGGTGACGAGCGTCAAACCGACCGACGGGACCACCGTCGTCGGCGTCGACGCCGGGATGACGACGCTGCTCCGTCCGGCGATGTACGACGCCTACCACGAGATTCGGAGTCTCTCGGCCGACGTCGACGACCGGTCGCCCGAACCGTGTCTCGTCGCCGGACCGGTCTGTGAGACGTCGGACGTGCTCGGCGAGAAACGGGTGCTGCCCGCCCCCGAGCGCGGCGACCTGCTCTCGGTCGGAACCGCCGGCGCGTACGGCTACGAGATGGCCTCGACGTACAACTCCCGGCCGCGACCCGCCGTGGTCACGCTCGACGGCGACACCGTAGTGCGCCGCGAGACGCTGGCGGACCTGACCCGACTGGAGAGCGATGGAGGTGCAGCGGAGTGAACGACAGCGTACGCGTCGAGAAGTACCACGGTGCGGGTAACGACTTCCTCGTCGTGCCGGCCGACGCATCCGTCGAAGACCGGTTCGCCTTCACCGCCGAGCACTGCGACCGCGAGACGGGGCTGTCGCATCCCGACTCCGAGCGAACCGGTGCGGACGGGGTGCTGTTCCTGTCGGTGGACGGCGAGGCCGCTGCCTCGGCTGCCGACCCACCCCGCGTCGGGATGACCCACCACCAGCCCGACGGCTCTATCGCCGAGATGTGCGGCAACGGCGTTCGCTGTGCGGCGCTGTGGGCCGCCCGCGAGTTGGGTATCGGGCGCGACACGCCCGCCGAACTGGTCGTCGTCACCCCTGCCGGCGAGCGACGGTCGACCGTCGACGACCGCGAGGCTGCGGCCTCGGACGAGGAAGCGACGGTCACCGTCTCGATGGGTCGCCCGTCGTTCGACCCGGCGGACGTGCCGCTCGCGGCCGACCGGACCGACCCGCTGGTTGAGGAGTCCGTCGAGGGACTCACCGTGACCGCCGTGAACACCGGCGTCCCCCACGCCGTCGCGTTCGTCGAGTCGGTCGACGCCGTCGACCTCGATGCGGTCGCTCCGCCCGTCCGCCACGCCGACGTCTTCCCCGAGGGGACGAACGTCGTCCTCGCCGCACCGGCCGACGACGGGTTCGACCAGCGCACGTTCGAGCGTGGCGTCGAGGGGGAGACCGACGCCTGCGGCACCGGTGCGGTCGCCGTCGGTGCGGTCGCACGCCGCCGTGGCCTCGTCGGCGACGGGTGGGTGACGGTCCGACCGCCCGGCGGACCGCTCTCGATTCGCGTCACCGACGACGAGGCGTTCCTGCGTGGCCCGGCCGAACGCGAGTTCGAGACGACCCTCGCGGTCCGCCGATGAGCGGGTCGTCCGAGTCCAGCGCGTTCGACCTGCTCGACTTCCACGAACGGGCGGTCCGAACGGCCTCCCACGAGTCACCGGACGCGATGCGAGACCTGGTCGTCGAGACGCTGACCGACGCGGGCCACCCGCCCGACGTGGACGACGCGGGCAACGTCGTCGTCTCGCGGGGCACGGGCGAGCACCACATCGTACTCAACACCCACCTCGACACCGTCCCGCCACACGTCCCGTTCGAGCGGGTCGGCGAACCGCCGAACGCCGAGGGAGACGCACCGAGCGACCCCGAGGGCGACGTCGTCCTCGGCCGCGGTGCGTGTGACGCGAAGGGGCCGCTGGCGGCGCTCCTCGACGCGTTCCTCCACGTCGACCCGCCGGGTCGGCTCACGCTCGCGCTGACGCCCGACGAGGAGACGACGAGCGCCGGAGCGCACGCGCTCGACCTGGACGGGGACTGCTACGTCGTCGGCGAACCGACCGACCTCGCGGTCTGTACCGCGGCGAAAGGGCGGTTCGAGGGGACGGTCACCGTCGAGGGTGCGGCCGCTCACGCCGCCCATCCCGAAGACGGCGTCAACGCCACGGCCGCGATGGAGGCCGTGCTCGCGGCGCTTCGGACGTTCGACGCCGAACACGGCCCCGGCACGCACGAGCAACTCGGTGCGCCGACGCTCACACCGACCGTGCTCGCGGGCGGCGAGGCGGCCAACCAGCTTCCCGAACGGGCGACCGTCACCGTCGACCGGCGGAGCGTCCCGCCCGAGACGGCGACCGGGTACGAGCGAGCGCTGAACGAGCACCTCGAAGCGCACGTCGCCGCCGGTCCCGTCCCGGACGCGGCCGTCGCGTTCGGGCTCACCGAGCGCCCGACGCCGTTCCTCGACGCGTTCGCCACGCCCACCGACCACTCGCTGGTCCGGACGTTCGAGGAGGCCGGTGCCGGCGACTCACGACCGTTCACGGCGGCGACGGAGGCGTCGTACTTCGCACCGGCACCGGTCGTCGTCTTCGGGCCGGGGGTGCTCGTCGACGACGTCGGACCGGTCGCCCACGCTCGGCGGGAGTACGTCCGCCGGAGCGACGTCGAACGGGCCGCGGCTATCCTGCGGACGGTGCTGTCCGGTGACCCGACGAGCGTCTGACCGGGTCTCCGACCGGTAGCTCGAAGCGAATCACCGTCTCGACTGTTCGGTACCGCCTTCGACGCGGACCGTGTAGTCACCGTACCCCCCGTCGAACCGCTGGTAGTCGATATCCCCGAAGTCGAACGAGCCGGTCACCACGACGTGGTGGTAGCCGGTTGTCTGCGGGATGAACTCGACGGTGAGAGGGCCACCACCGCCGACGGGAGCGACGTCGTTCTGGAGGCTCCGACTCGGGTGAGACCCCCCGTTCGGGTCGTAGACGACGGCGAACAGCGTTCCGTACCCCCCGTCACGCGACACCTCGACGGTGACCGCCTCACCGGCCACCGCCCAGAACCGGAACTGGTCGGTGTCGGCCGTCTCGTACCCGCCGGGTGGTCGGGCGATGGTTCCCGCTCCGGTCGCGCCGGGTGGGAGCAGGGTCGCTCGCTGTGCGGCATCGTTCGGCTCGATCTCCTGGACGAGGCTCGTCGACCCCGTGGTCGGAGCGGAAGCGCCGGGGGCGGCGGTCGGTCGAGTGTCACTCGGCGTCGTCGGCACCGCGAGGCCGTTCGTGTCTCCTGTGCCCTCGGCCGGTGTGGTCTCGTTCGTCACCACCCCCGAGACGAGGAGGAGGCCCGTGAGAATCAGCGCCGGTCCGACGACCCACGCCGCCCGTCGCCCTCGTTCGTCGATTCGCTCCAGTCCCGGGAGGGTGCCCAGAACACCCGCCAGAAGGACGAGTACTCCCGCACCGATGAGGACGTTGGCGAGCGGTGCCTCGAAGAGCGTTTCGACGAACTGCATACCGTCCTATCGGCCGCTGTAGCGATAAGCTGTCGTCGAGAAGACATCACGAACCGGGACGCTCCGGCGTTCGAGTGAGTAGCGTCGGGGCGGCGGATTCGGGGGTCGGCCCCCGACCGGTCACTCGAAGTACGCCGCCTTCGACAGCAGGTAGCCGACGACGACGACGGCGAACAGGGTGCCGAGCAGGTTGCCGCCGAGCAGGTCGAGCAGGCCGCCGAGCCCGTGAATCCAGAGCGCCCACCGGTAGGCGCTCTGACTGCGCGTCAGCAGGCCGACGCCGACGAACAGTTTCACCATCCCGATGGCGAGCAGGAGGAGACCGAGCGGTATCCCGACGATGCTCCCGACGTGACCGAGGCCGCCGGCGACACTCGAGAGACCGCTCAGGACGGCCAGTCCCGCGACGAGGTAGATGCCGAGCGGCGTCGACCGCCGACCCGAGGCGTACGCGGACATGCTCACCCGAAGAACACGTCGGCGAGGTCACTGCCCGAGGACCCCACGTCGCGGTAGAGTTCCGAGTAGCCGCAGTTCGTACAGGAGACGACCTTGAACCTGTTCGTCTGGATGTCGAACATCTTGCTCAGGCCGCTGCCGGTCGTCGAAATCTCGCCGATGTCGACGTTCGTGTGCCCACACTTCGGGCACCCCGAGTCGTCGCCGCGTGCGTTGGAGGACATTGCGTTCGGACCTTCACGTCCGAGTACAAAAGTTTTCACTCGGGGAACGTGTCGAGCGACGAGTGCGCCTCGCCGTCGCTGACCCGTTCGAACGTCCGGTCGCGCCGCCCGCCACCCACCACTCGAACGTCGGTCGTCGAGCGAGAGAAACGCCGCGTCGGTCCCGCTGGTGGTCAGTCCAGGTCGTCGACGAGTGCCGACGCGAACCCGGTGTAGCCGGCGGGCGTGAGCGCCAGCAGTTCCTCGCGGACCGACTCATCGACGTCGAGGCCACGGATCATGTCGTGGAAGTCCTCGATAGAGACGTCACGGCCGCGCGTGGCCTCCTTGACGCGTTCGTAGGCGTCGGCGTGACCCTCGCGCCGGAGGACCGTCTGGACGGCTTCGCCGATGACCGCCGGGTTCGCATCGAGGTCCTCGCGCATCACCTGCTCGTTGGGGACGACCTTCGCCAGACCGTTCTCGGTCTTCCGGTAGGCGAGCAGGCAGTGCCCGAGCGCCGACCCGATGGTCCGCTTGACCGTCGAGTCCGAGAGGTCACGCTGGAGGCGCGAGGTGGTGACGTACTCCGCGAGGAACTCGAGGTCCGCGTTGGCCTTCGAGAGGTTCCCCTCGCTGTTCTCGAAGTCGATGGGGTTGACCTTGTGGGGCATCGTCGAACTGCCGGTCTCGCCGTCGGCGGCCTCCTGTCCGAGGTAGCGCTGGCTGACGTAGAGCCAGACGTCGAGGTCCAGGTCCAGCAGGACCTGGTTCGCCCGCCGGACCGCGTCGAACAGCGCTGCGAGGTCGTCACACGGGTTGACCTGCGTCGTCAGCGGGACGTGCTCGAAGCCCAGCGAGGTGACGAACGACTCCGAGAACGCCCGCCAGTCGACGTCCGGGTAGGCGGCGCGGTGGGCGGCGTACGTTCCGGAGGCCCCGGCGAGTTTCCCCGCGAGGTCGGTGGTCTCGATGGCGCCCAGTGCCGTCCCGAGTCGGGCGGCGTAGACGGCCATCTCCTTGCCGAACGTCGTCGGCGTCGCGGGTTGGCCGTGGGTCCGAGCGAGCATCGGGACGTCGCGGTGTTCGCGGGCGAGGTCGGCGAGGTCGTCGCGCACACTGCGCAACTGGGGGACGAGCACCTCGCTCACGGCGTCACGGACGAGCAGTCGGTGGGCGAGGTTGTTGACGTCCTCGCTCGTCAGGCCGAAGTGAATCCACGGGGCGTACTCCGGGAACGAATCGCGGACGTAGTACTCGACGGCCTTCACGTCGTGGTTGGTCGCCGAGAACTCGCCGTGACCCTCCGTCTCGATCTTCTTGACGAGCGTGGCGTCGTCGTACTCGAACTCCTCGTAGAGCGCACGGAGTTCGGCTCGCTCGTCGTCGGGAATCGACAGCGGCGTCGCGTCGAGGTCCGCGAGCGCGAGGAGGTACTCCACCTCGACGTTGACGCGAGCACGCATCAGACCCGCCTCGCTGGCGTAGGGAACCAGCGGAGCCGTGTACGACGAGTATCTGCCGTCGAGCGGCGAGATGGCGTCGAGTGCAGTTCGCATATCCGAGACTCGTCCGGTACCTGAAAAAGCGTATCGAAGGTCGACGAAACCAGTCGATTCGGCGTCATTCGGTACTGAATCGCCCACGAGGGACCGTTCCGACCCGTGAGGACGACCGGCTACCGATACACGTTCTTGCATCGAAGCGGCGAGACGACCCCGGCTGAAAACCACGACCGTGTGTGAAAACCGACACCGCTTTTGCCCTCGCGTCGGGGTGTTCGCACATGCACATCGCCGGGATGGCGGGCAATCGCGGGCGTAACCTCCTGAACATCGCCGACCGAGCGCCGGGCGGTGCGGAACTGGCCGTCCTCGTCGTCACGAGCGAGGACGCGCCGGTGCTCGACGCCGCGGCCGAGCGCGGGATTCCGACCGAAGTCGTCGTTCCCCGCGACGACGAAGACCGCCGCGACCACGAACGACGTGTGCTGGACGCGCTCGACGGCTACGACTTCGAACTGGTCTGCCTCGACGGCTACATGCGCGTGCTGAGCGAGACGTTCCTCGACGCGACGCCGACGACGCTGAACGTCCATCCCTCCCTGCTCCCGTCGTTCCCCGGCATGGACGCGTGGGGTGACGCGCTGGAGGCCGGTGCACGGGTGACGGGGTGTACCGTCCACGTCGTCACGAACGCCGTCGACGAGGCGGGCGACGTCGTCGAGAGCGACGTCGACGCCGGTCCCATCGTCACGCAGGAACCCGTCCCCGTCTACGAGGGCGACGACACGGACGCGCTGAAAGAGCGCGTCCTCTACGAGGGCGAGTTCCGGGCGTACCCGCGTGCGGTCCGCTGGTTCGCGGAGGACTGCGTCACGGTGGAGGGTGACGAGGTCACCGTCGAGGGCGACGAGACCGGGACGTTCCCCGCTCGACAGTTGGCCTCCGCGGACCGCGTCGAGACGCTGCGCTACGGCGAGAACCCGCATCAGGACGCCGCGCTGTACGCTCGCCCGACGGACGAGGCGAGCGTCGTCCACGCCGCCCAGTTGAACGAGGGCGCGAAGGGGATGGGCTACAACAACTACAACGACGCCGACGCGGCGCTCGACGTCGTCGAGGAGTTCGACGCCCCCGCCGCCGCCGTCATCAAGCACACCAACCCCGCGGGCTGTGCGACCGCCGACACGCTCGCCGACGCCTACGCCGACGCGCTCTCGACGGACCCGATGAGCGCCTTCGGCGGCATCGTCGCCCTGAACCGCGAGTGCGACGAGGCGACCGCCGAGCAGGTCGTCGACTCGTTCAAGGAAGTGGTCGTCGCGCCGGGCTACACGGGCGACGCCCTCGCGGTGCTCCGCGAGACGGAGAACCTGCGCGTGCTCGACGTCGGGCACGCGACCTGCCGGACGGAGGAGTCCGGCGGGTCGAGCCTCGACACCGCCGAACCGGAGCGCGAGCGCTACACGGTCAACCCCGTCACGGGCGGGCGACTCGTCCAGGAGCGCGACGATCAGCGTCTCACCCGCGAGGACTTAGAGTTCGTCACCGAGCGTGACCCGACCGACGAACAGGTCGAGACGATGCTGTTCGCGTGGCAGGTCGCCAAACACGTCAAGTCCAACGCCATCGTCTTCGCCGACGGCACCGAGACGGTCGGCATCGGGATGGGTCAGGTCTCACGCGTCGACGCGGTCCGCCTCGCGGCGATGAAGGCCGACGAGCACGCCGAAGGCAAGTCCGCCGACGGCGCGGTGATGGCCTCGGACGCGTTCTTCCCGTTCCCGGACGGCGTCGAGGCGGCGGCCGACGCCGGCATCGAGGCCGTCGTCCAACCCGGCGGGAGCGTCAACGACGACGACGTAATCGAGACGTGCGACGAACTCGGCGTCGCCATGGCGTTCACCGGGAGTCGGTGCTTCCGACACGAGTAGTGTCGGTCGTCGGCGAACGAACGGCAGCGAGTTCACGCGACTTCGAGCACGACCGAGCGGCCACCGGACGTCGGTCGTCCGAGCGTTGAAATACCGGCACGGAGCCAGCGACCGGTGTGACCTGACGACTCATCCGGGGCGCGCCGCGGTTGTGCGACAGACGTGTTCCGGTTCCTGCCGTGTCGCCTGCTCGCTCACCGTTTTACGCTCGGCCGTCCTCCGTCGGAACCGATGTGGCTCCCGCTCGTCGTCGGTGCGCTCGTCGTCCCCTACGCGACGCTGTGGGCGAGTCGGAGCGGCCGCGTCCGGAGTGGAGCGGTCGCTATCGCCCGACGTGGAGTCCACCGCGTCGTCGCGTCCGTGGGCGTCGGTGTCGGCCTCCTCACGCTCGCGGGGGCCGTCCCGAGTCCCGTCGTGCCGGCGGCGTGGGCCGCCACGCTCTCCTGTGTCGTCGTCGTCGCGCACGTCGACCTGCTCGTCGCGGCCGAGCGGATGCGCTCGTCCCCCGACGACCGGGCGCTACACTACGACCTCCGGAGGCCCCGAACGTGGCTCACGACGAGCGCCCGCATCGTCTCGGCGTGGGGTGCCGTGATGCGGCGTCACCCGTGGTGCTGGCCCGCGCTGTTCGTATCGAGCCTGCTGTTCGCGCTCGGGCCACGGTTCGTCGGGAGCGTCTGGTGGCTGGCGCTCTCGGCAGACACGCTCGTGCTGGCGCTGTGCTGTCTGCCGTTTCCCCGGCTGGTGTCGCTCCCGAAGTCGTTCGCCGGGGCCGTGGAATCGCACACTTCGACAGGCTAAAACCGAGACGGTGCGCACCCGCTGGCATGGAGTACCACGAGGCCGCGAACTTCCTCTTCGACCTGCGCCGGTACCCGTCGCGTGAGGGCCTCGACGCGACACGGGCGCTCTGCGAGCAGCTCGGGAACCCACAGGACGACCTCGTCTGCGTGCAGGTCGCCGGTTCGAACGGCAAGGGCTCGACCGCTCGGATGGTCGAACGCACGCTTCGGGAGGCCGGCTTCGACGTCGGGCTGTTCACCTCGCCCCACCTCTCGGACCTGCGCGAACGGGTCCGTATCGACGGTCGGAAGGTGACGAAGGCGGCGACCGTCGAGTACGTCGAGGCCGTCCGCGAGCACGCGCTGGCCGCCGCCGCCGAGGGCGACTGCCCGACGTTCTTCGAGGCGACCACCGTCCTCGCGTTGTGGGCGTTCGCCCGCGCCGAGGTGGACGTCGCTGTCTTGGAGGTCGGTATCGGCGGGCGCTACGACGCCACGAGCGTCGTCGACCCGCTGGCGAGCGCCGTCACGAGCGTGACGCTCGAACACACCGCCCTGCTCGGCGACACGGTCGCCGAAATCGCCCGCGACAAGGCGCAGGTCGCCGGGAGGTCGCCGCTCGTGACCGCGGCGACGGATGACGCGCTCGCCGCGGTCCGCGACGAGGTGGCCGAGGTGGTGACCGTCGGGGCGGACGGGAGCGAGGGAGACCCTCCCGACGTCCGCGCCACCTACGAGGGCCGCGAGGGACTCACTGGGCGGGTACGGCTCGACGGCCCCGACTGGTCGGTCGACACGCGCCTCTCACAGCTCGGCGCACACCAGGCCGAGAACGCGGGGGTCGCGGCCGTCCTCGTCCGACAGGTGGCCGACGCGCTGGACACGCCGTTGCCCGACCACGTTCTCGAACGGGGGCTCGCGGGGGCACACTGGCCGGGCCGGTTCGAGGTGATGGAGCGCTCGCCGCTGACGGTCCTCGACGGTGCGCACAACCCCGGTAGCTGTGAGACGGTCGCGGCCACGCTCGCGGAGTTCGACTACGACGACCTGCACCTCGTCGTCGGCGCGATGAGCGACAAGGACCACGCGGGGATGGCGGACGCGCTCCCTCGCGCCGACCACGTCTACACCTGCCGAGCGGACGTCGACCGTGCGGAGTCACCCGAGGCTCTGGCACGGGTCTTCCGCGCCGGGGACCGTGCCGGCGCGGTCCACGTCGGCGGGAACGTCTCCGACGCGCTGGCCCGAGCGCGCGAGGCCGCAGGTCCCGACGACGCCGTCCTCCTGACCGGGTCGCTCTACGCCGTCGCGGAGGCCCGCGAGGTGTGGGTTCGCCCCGAGATTCCCAAGCGCGTCACGGACCTCGACGAGGCGCGTGCGGTCCTCGAATCTGCGGACGTCACCGAGGCCGGCGTCTGGCGGATGCGCGGGAAGAGTGTCCACCGCGTCGTCAAGACCCGCGTCAGCCCGCGACAGGCCCAGTACCTCAAAGAGGAGATGCTGTCGCTCGGCGGGGAGTGTGCCACGTCGGGGCTCTCGACGCAGGACCACGAACCGGTCGACGTCGTGCTGATGGGGACGCTCGCACAGTTCAAGCGCCTGTTCGGCAAACTCGACGACCAGCCGTTCGGTCTCCGGCAGGTCGCCGAGCGCCTCCGGGAGACGCTCGGCATCGGGGTCGACCCGCCCCAGTACCCGTGGGAGTCTCGGACTGCCGTGATGGGTATCATCAACGTCACCCCCGACTCGTTTCACGACGGCGGCGAGTACGACGCGCTGGACGAGGCGCGCGCGCGCGCCGAGGCGATGGTCGACGCCGGCGTCGACATCCTCGACGTGGGCGGCGAGTCGACTCGCCCCGGTGCGGACCCGGTTCCCGTCGACGAGGAGATATCGCGCGTCGTCCCCCTGGTGGAGGCCGTCGCGGACCTCGACACGCTGGTGTCGGTCGACACGCGGAAGGCGGCGGTCGCACGGGCCGCGCTCGACGCAGGGGCCGACGTCATCAACGACGTGACGGGCCTCGACGACCCCGGCATGCGCGAGGTGCTCGCGGAGTACCAGCCACCGACCGTCGTGATGCACTCCATCGACGCGCCGGTCGACCCGAGCGTCGACGTGGAGTACGACGACGTCGTCGAGGACGTCGTCGAACAACTCCGCGAGCGCGTCCTGCTCGCGGAGAAGGCGGGTCTCGACCGCTCGCGGATACTCGTCGACCCCGGTCTCGGCTTCGGGAAGTCGAAACGCGAGAACTTCGAACTCCTCTCGCGACTCGACGAGTTCCACGCGCTGGGCTGTCCGGTGCTGGTCGGCCACTCCCACAAGTCGATGTTCTCGCTGGTGGGCGAGGAGAGCGGCGACGCACCGTCGGCCACCGTCGCTGCCTCCGCGCTCGCCGCCGACCGCGGCGCGGACGTGGTCCGCGTCCACGACGTCCCCGAGAACGTCGTCGCCGTCCGGACGGCCCACGCGCTCGACCCGCCGTGGCCCCCGGCCGACTCGGCGTCCGAGACGGGTCCCGAGCGGTCGGACGACTCGTCCGACGAGTGACCGGTCGCCGGTCCGACGGACGGCGACCCGCATGGCTTAAGTTTAGGCCCTCCTAAACCACGGCTGTGACCCGCTCCCAGCCAGACCGCGACGACCGCGCCGACGCTTTCGCCGCCGAGTGGGAGTCCGCCCCCGAGCCGGTCCTCGAGCGAACGACCCGTGCGACCGCGTGTTCGACCGCACCCGGCCGGACGCTCCTCGTCGAAGAGGACAACCGGGACGGGTGGCTCTCCTCCGATCTGACCGTCGACATCTCCGAGTTCCGGTAGCGAGCGAACCGTTATTCGTCCCCCGCTCCTCCCTCTCGCATGACTGCCGTTCCCGAGGCGTCCGTCGAGTCGGCCGTCTCCCTCCAGGCCGTTCGGAAGCGATACGACCGGGGAGAACCGGTGTTCGCACTCGACGGCGTCACCCTCGACCTCCCCCGTGGCTCTTACACCGCCGTCATGGGTCCCAGCGGGTCGGGGAAGAGCACGCTGATGAACCTCGTCGGACTCCTCGACACGCCCACCGACGGCCGAGTCGTCGTCGACGGCCGCGACGTGGCGACGCTCTCCGGGGCCGACCGGACCGCACTCCGTGGGGAGGCGGTCGGCTTCGTCTTCCAGACGTTCAACCTCATGCCGCGACTGACCGCCCTCGACAACGTCGCCCTCCCGATGGTGTTCGCCGGGGTGGCCCGCGCGAACCGCGAGGCTCGCGCCACGGCCCTGCTCGGAGGGGTCGGTCTGGGTGACCGTCTCGACCACCTGCCGAACGAACTCTCGGGGGGCCAGCGTCAGCGAGTCGCCATCGCGCGGGCGCTGGCCAACGACCCCACCATCCTGCTCGCGGACGAACCGACCGGGAACCTCGACTCGAAGACGAGCGCCGACGTCCTCGCACTGTTCGACGAGTTGAACGCCGAGGGCAACACCGTCCTGCTGGTCACCCACGAACGCGACGTCGCCGAACACGCCGAGCGTATCGTCCACATCCTCGACGGACGACTCGAACGGGTCGAGGAACTCGATACTGTGAGCCACATCTGATGGACCCACGTGAGTCGTTCTCGATGAGCCTCCGCGCCATCCGTGGGCACAAACTCCGCTCGGGGCTGACCGTGCTCGGCGTCGTCATCGGCGTCGCGGCGGTCATCACGTTCGTGACCCTCGGCGCAGTCTCCAGGCGGGGTTGGTCGGTGACCTCGGCGGTGAGGGGGCGTCGAACGTCAACGTCTGGTCGGCTCCGACCGGTACCGCCGGCCCACCGGGGGCGGGCGCACAACCCGTCTTCACGACGAGCGACGTCGACGAACTCGACCGCCTGGCGGGCGTCAGGGAGGTGGTCCCGCGCGGGTCGGCCCCGCTCTCTGCGGTCCGGTCGGGCGACGACACCGTCGCGCTCCAGCAGGCGACGACCTACGGCCGGCCGTACTTCGCGAGCGAGGACCTCCGCGACGGGCGAGCGTTCAGACAGGGGGCGAACGAGACGGTACTGAACCCGACGGCCGCGGCGCTGTTCGAGGAGAACGTCTCCGTCGGCGACACGCTGACGCTCACCCTCGAAGACGGCCGCCAGGCCGAGGTGCGGGTCGTCGGCATCCTCGACACCTCCGGCGCACAGGACCCCTTCGAGGGCTTCGGGGAAGGGCCGCGGGTCTACCTCCCGGCGGACCCGTACTACGAGCGTGTCGTCACGGCACCGGGCAGCGGCGAACGCGAACGGGCGTACCCGGCGGCGTTCGTCATCGCCGACGGTCCCGAAGCGGTCGACGGGGTACGCGAGCGGACGCTCGACTACCTCCGCGACGAGTCGGACGCCGCCTCGCTGCTCGCGCCGAACGCCGAGTTCGTCGCCCAGACGAACGAGGAACTGCTCGATCAGGTCCGGGACATCCTCGACACGCTCACCGCGTTCGTCACCGGCGTCGCGGTCATCTCGCTGGTCGTCGGCGCTATCGGCATCGCCAACATCATGCTCGTCAGCGTCACCGAACGGACTCGCGAGATCGGTATCATGAAGGCCGTCGGCGCGAGCGACCGGGACGTGCTCGGCCTCTTCCTCGTGGAAGCGGTCGTCCTCGGCGTCGTCGGTGCGCTGTTTGGCACCCTCGTCGGCTTCGGCGCGGGCTACCTCGGGACGCGGTTCGTCGGCCTCCCCTACGTCGTCCCGTGGGAGTGGGCGGTCGTCGCCGTCGTCGTGGGCGTCCTCGTCGGCGTCGTCGCCGGACTCTACCCCGCCTGGAACGCCGCGCGAACCGACCCCATCGACGCGCTTCGCTACGAGTAGGGCGTGCGCTCCGGCCGGTCGTTCGGCGGCCGGTCGTCACGTCCGTCACTCCGTCACTCGGCCGATTGGCCATCAGTTAAAAGCCGGGGGAGGTGAATGAGTTTAGTAGTCAGGGCCGATGATACTCGTCGAATTCACACTCTACCATCCGACTCTCCGTGAGGCGCTTCGAGCCACCCCCGGAGCGCGTCTGGTCTGGGAACAGTCGCATCGAGACGGGACCGACCACCGTATCATCGCCTGGGTCGAGGGCGAGGACCTCGACGCGTTCGAGGAGGGGTTGGCGGGCGACCCGTCCGTCGTCACGTTCAGTCGGAAGGCGGCGACCGACGACCGACGACTGTACCAGGTGACCATCGCCGACCGGAACGCCGACCTGAGCGTCTATCCGGCGCTGATGGACACGGCGAGTGTCATCAAGCGGTTGACGGCGACCGCCGAGGGGTGGCACTTCCAGGTCGCGTTCCCCGACCGCGACTCGCTCGACACGTTCCGGGCGTTCTGTGAGACGAACGAACTCAGATACGAGGTCGCACGCATCTACGAGGAGGAGGGGTCGACCGACGACGACCGGGAGTTCGGCCTGACCGAGAAACAGCGCGACCTGCTGGAGATGGCGACTCGGCGTGGCTACTTCGACGTGCCCCGCGAAGTCGGTCTGGAGGAACTCGCCGCCGAGGCGGGCATCTCCCACCAGGCCGCCTCCGAGCGTCTCCGCCGAGCACAGGCGACGCTGAACAGTCGCGCCCTCGGTTTCGACGCCGAGGAACCGACACCGGAGTGAGTCGTACCGACGACCCCGAGTCGGCGGCCACCGACCCGTCTCAGGCGTCGGCCGCGACCTCCCGGTAGAACTCGACGTACGATTCGACGACGCTCGACCAGTCGTGTCGCTCGAACGACTCGTCGACGTCTCGTCGCTCCATCTCCCCGGCGTCCCTGATGGCCGCCCGAATCTCCTCGGGCGTCGTCACCCGGAACCCCCGTTCGTGGTCGACGAGCAGTTCGTGCGCGCTGGAGTCGGCCTGATACTCCACGATACCCACACAGCCACACGCGAGCGCCCACAGCAACTCCTGGGCGAACGCCTCCCGAGCGCGTGTCTGGACGAAGACGTGCGCCCCACGGTAGTGAGCCAGTCGTTCCTCGCGGTCCATGTCCTCGACGACGGTCACCCGGTCGTCGATTCGCAGGTCCGCGAGCTGCTCGTCGACGGCCGCCCGCGGTGTCGGGTCGCGCTCGGCGTCCGACTCGTCGTCCCCCTCGCTCGGTTCCTCCTCTCTCGACGGTACCCGCTGGGCCTCCTCCCCGCCGCTCCCGACGACGAGCGCCGACCAGTCGCGCCGCCGGAGTTCGGCGAGCGCGAGGAAGAGCCCTTCCAAGTTCGCGTGCTCGTCGAGCGGCGTCGCGGCCACCACGTCGTAGCCGCCGGTCGGTTCGGCCGCTCGAACCTGCTCGACGTCGACGGGATGGGGGATGGTCCGCACGCGACGCTCCGGCGTCCCCGCCTTCCGCGCTCTGGTTCCGACGAGGCCGGACGGGACGACCACGCCGTCCGGCGCACGGGCCGCGCGTCCGAGCAGTCGACCGCTCGGGTCCTCGTGGCCCTCCCAGCCGACGACCAGCGGCACACCGGCGAGTCGTGCGCCCTGTTTCGCCGCGAGCACCGCGCTCGGTGGTTCCGGTGCGGCGTGGACGACGTCGGGTTGCGCGGCGGCGACCAGCGCCGGGAGTCGCGCCGTGAACGACGCCGTCGCGGGGGCGACGGTGACCGAGCGGTACGTGACGTCGTCACGCCGGAGCGTCGACTCGTAGCCGTCCCAGAACTGCGTGCAGAACACCGTCACGTCGTGGCCGGCCGCGGTCTGTCGCTCGGCGAGGCGACGGGTCACCTCCGTCTCGCGTGCGGGGGCCAGCGAACGCCAGTCGCGTGTCTCCGTCACGACGATGGCGATATGCATACGGTCGCTGAGTCGTCGGGTGACATGAAACCCCCGTTAGGTGATCGCCCCTCGACGGCGGCCCCTTCCAGAACTGCTATGGGTTGCTCCCCCGTGCCACGATTCGTGCACGACATCGAGCGCTATCTCAACATCCGGAGCGCCTACGGCGCGTCGCTCTCCGAGGACGGCAGCCTCGCCTTCCTGCTCAACACGACCGGAACCGCACAGGTCTGGACACTCGACGCGGCCCGAGGCTGGCCCGAACAGCGCACGTTCTACGAGGAGGCCGTCGGCTTCTGTACGTTCTCGCCCGAACGCGAGGAACTCGTCTTCGGGATGGACGAGGGCGGCAACGAGCGCACCCAGTTCTACCGCCTCGACCTCGCCGGCGACACCGAAGGCGAGATTACGCCCCTGACCGAGATGCCCGACGCCAAACATCTCTGGGGTGGCTGGAGTCACGACGGCGAGCGCTTCGCGTTCGCCTCCAACCGCCGCGACGAGGGCGTCTTCGACGTCTACGTGCAGGGCCGCGCAGGCGAGGACGCCCAACTGGTCTACGAGTCCGACGGCTGGTACTCGCCGGGCGGGTTCTCGCCGGACGACGCCCGACTCGTCGTCACGCAGGCCACCTCGCTGCTCGACCAGGACGTCTACGTACTGGACCTCGACTCCGGTGAACTGGACCACCTGACGCCCCACGACGGGTTCGTCCGCTACCAGAGCGCGACGTGGGGCCCCGAGGGCGAGTACCTCTACGTGACGACGGACCGCGACTCCGATACGCTCGACGCCTACCGGGTCGGTCTGGACGGAACGGCCGAACGCATCGACCTGCCCGACGACGAGGAGAACGGCGACTGGAGCGTCGACGGCGTCGCCATCGACCACGACACGGGCCGCGTCGTCTACTCGCGGAACGTCGACGGCTACACCGAACTCCGGGCGGGCGACCTCTCGGCCGACGGTCTCGCGATCGAGAACGCCACCGAAATCGACCTGCCGGCGGGTGTCGCGGGCGGCGTCTCGTTCGACGCCGACGCCGAGCGGTTCGCGTTCACGACGACGGCGAGCACGCAGAACACGAACGTCCACCTCGCGGACGTCGAGACGGGGGACACCGACCGCTGGACGCTCGCGTCGACGGCGGGAATCCCCGAGGCGACGTTCGTCGACCCCGAACTCGTCCGATTCGAGTCGTTCGACTCCCGTGAAATCCCGGCGTACTTCTCGCTCCCGCAGGAGGTGCCCGAGGGCGGCGTGCCGGTCGTCGTGGACATCCACGGTGGCCCAGAGAGCCAGCGCCGACCGTCGTTCAACCCGCTCAAACAGTTCTTCCTGCGCTCTGGCTACGCCGTCTTCGAACCGAACGTCCGTGGGTCGACGGGCTACGGGAAGGCGTACTCCCACCTCGACGACGTGGAGAAGCGCATGGACTCGGTGAAGGACATCGACGCCGCGGCGTCGTGGCTCGCCGACCACGAGGCCGTCGACGCCGACCGACTCGTCGCCTACGGTGGCTCCTACGGCGGGTTCATGGTCCTCGCCTCGATGACGGAGTATCCCGAACTGTGGGCGGCGGGCGTCGACATCGTCGGCATCGCCAACTTCGTCACGTTCCTGGAGAACACCGGCGAGTGGCGACGCGAACTGCGCGAGGCGGAGTACGGCAGTCTCGCCGACGACCGCGAGTTCCTCGAAGCCATCTCGCCCATCAACAACATCGACGCCATCCGGGCCCCGCTGTTCGTCATCCACGGCGCGAACGACCCGCGCGTCCCACTCGGGGAGGCCGAACAGGTCGCGGACCAGGCCGCCGAACACGTCCCCGTCGAGACGCTCGTCTTCGAGGACGAGGGCCACGGCCTCTCGAAACTGGAAAACCGTATCGAGGCGTACACCGCCGTCGTCGAGTTCCTCGACGAGCACGTCTGAACGCCGACCGGCCGCCGCGCCCATCGCCGTCACCCCACGTTCGACGCGGCGATAGTCTCGCCTTGCAGTCCGTATTCCCAGCCTAATGCGGCCGATGAACGGTCTCCCGTCCGTTCCAGGTCACGTCGGCGTGACTAACAGTCGTACTGGTATTCACGACGTAACGACACTCCGCTACAGGGGACGGTCGGCGGGGTTTATACTGAACGTCTCCGACGATTTCGGTATGCATCGGGGTGAGAGTTACGAGCGCGTTCGCGCCGAACTCGCGTCGCTGCGAAGCACCTACGGACCCTGCCCGGTCCGGCAGACGACGGTCCCCGTCTCGTCGACGACCTACGAACAGGTCCGGGCGCTGACCGACCGGAGCGTCGTCGACGCGGGCGTCCGCATCCGTAACGGCCGCGGGGAGTCCCTCGCCGTCTCGACCGGTGACGGGTGGGGCGACCCGTGGGGGCACGTCGACGACGTGGAAGCCATCGAGGACGGTGCCTATCGCGTCCTCCAGGAGACGACCGACGTCGGCTGTGAGATTCAGGGTCTGCTCGGTATCACCATCCTCTGTCTCACCGACGCGACCGACGACGCACGCGACCCGGTGTACCGACTGGGTGCGCTGTTCGACGGCGGCCGACGCCGTGACCTCGACTGCCAGGACTGCCAGTGGCGACCCGTCACCAGCGGGCCGTTCGTGGAAGCCTACTAAACGACCGTTCACCCACCACCGTTTATCCACGGCCGGGGTTCGTTCGCTGCGCTCACTCACCCCGGAGGATAAAAGCTCTCCCAGCGTCCGAAGGACCTGGGAGCCTGCGAGACGCTCCGCATCTCGCAATGGGATCAAAAGGTTCACTCGCCACCTCGCTCCGCTCGGTGGCTCACTCACCCCGCTCGTTCGACGCTCCGCGTCTCGCTCGCGGTCCAGTCGAATGGGTGAACCGCTACCGCACGGCCACACCCGAACGCACTTGTCACCGACCACGCTCGGTTCTGCCATGCCAGGCGCACGAGTCGCACGCGGGGAGCGGGTGACGCTCCGGACGACCGAGGAGGAGGATATGCGGGTGCTCCAGCGGATGCGGACGAACCCGGAACTGAAGGTGCCGCTCGGGAGTCCGGTGACGAGTCGCGGCGAGATGGAGTCGGAGTGGCCGCGTGACGACGACGCCGACCGGTTCACGGTCTGTCTCGACGAGGAGGGCGCGGGGCCGGGGCCGCCCGCCGAGAGCGAGACGCGAGCCATCGGCTTCGTCACCGTCGAGGACGCCTCGTGGCGACGCCCCGAACTCGGCTACGGTATCGTTCAGGAGGTCCACGGCGAGGGCTACGGGAGGGAGGCCGTCGCGCTGGCCGTGGACTACTGCTTCCGAACCTACGCCCACCCCGCCATCGGTGCGGGCGCGTTCGCGTTCAACGACGCCTCGCGTGGCCTGCTGGAGTCACTCGGCTTCTCCGAGGAGGGCCGTACTCGACGGGACATGTTCGTCGGTGGTGAGTACCGCGACATGGTCCAGTACTGCCTGCTCCGCGAGGAGTGGGAGAGCGACGAGGACTGACCGTTCTCAGATGACGCCGGTCACGGTGGCCGCTTCGATGGCGGCGTCCTCGCTGACGCCGTCGCCGAGGATGGTGTAGCGGTCACGAATCTCGTGGGCCGTCGTCATCGCCTCGACGAAGTCCTCCGGGGAGTGGCCCAGTTCCTCTGCGGTCGTCGGTGCGCCGAGCGCGCCCAGCGCCTCCTGGACGTTCTCCCAGCGCCCCATACTCCCGGAGTGGAGGTACTCGGTGACGATGCTGGCGACGCCGACCTGGTGGCCGTGGAGCGCGGTGCCGGGGGCGATGCGGTCGAGCTGGTGACTGATGAGGTGTTCGGCACCGCTGGCGGGGCGGGAGGAGCCGGCGATGGACATGGCGACACCCGAGGAGACGAGCGCCTTGACGACCAGCCAGGCGGACTCTTCGAGGCCGGGGCGGATGGAGTCGGCGTTGTCGACGAGCATCTCGGCGGTCATCCGCGACAGGGCGGACGCGTACTCGGAGTACTCGACGTTCTTCAGGCGGTGGGCGAGTTCCCAGTCCTTGACGGCGGTGTAGTTCGAGATGATGTCCGCACAGCCGGCGGTGGTGAGTCGCCACGGTGCGTCGGCGATGATGCCCGTGTCGGCGACGACGACCAGCGGCGGTTCGGCGGCCACCGAGTGGCGGTTGTTCCCCTCCGGGACCGACCCGCGACCGGAGACGATACCGTCGTGGCTGGCGGCGGTGGGGACGCTCACGAACCCGATACCCAACTCGTCGCTCGCCATCTTGGCGATGTCGATGACCTTCCCGCCGCCGACGCCGACGAGGAAGCCTGCCTCGCAGTTCTCGGCCTCCTCGATGACGCGCTGGACCTCGGCGAAACTCGCCTCCTCGACGGTGACCATCGAACAGCCACCGAACTGTTCGGCGACGGACTCGGCGGCGAGTTTTCGCGGCGTCGGACTCGTCACGACCAGCGGCGTGCCGGCGAGGTGGAGCTCCTCGACGGCGGCGGCCGTCTGCGAGAGGACGCCGTGGCCCACCACGACGTTCCGTGGGAGCCGAATCCACCCGCGCTTGTTGAACATGTCTCTCACTGGTCCATCGGGCAGTATAACGGTTCGTCTTCTCGCTCCCGGTGTTCAGAACGTCTCCAGCACGCCGAGCATCCGCGCTTCGACCTCACGGTCGGGGCCGTTCTCGCGGCCCTCGCCCTCGGGGTGGGCGGCGACCGTCTCGGCGACGGACTCGGCGATGGGGGTGGCCTCCCAGCCCAGCGCTTCGAGTCTCTCCGTCGAGAGGACGTGTGGGTAGTCGCGGAAGAGCGCGAACTCGTCGGCCGAGAGGCCGACGGCGTCCAGTTCACGGTCACCGACACGGACCAGTTCGACGTCCCGGCCCACCTCGTCGGCGATGGCCTCGACCCACTCGGTGAGCAGGGGGAGCGTGTGCGTCCCGACGTTGTACGCCTCGCCGGCCTCGCCCTCCTCGGCGATGACGCGCATCGCGCTGGCGACGTCCTTCACGTAGACGAGGTGACGCAGTTCGGAGTAGGGGACGAGCAGGCGGTCTTCGGTCTTCACGCGGTCGATCCAGTAGTCGAACCGCCGGGTGTAGTCGTGGGGACCGAAGACGATGGGTGGACGAATCGACATGGCGCGGACGCCCCGGTCGGCGGCGGCGAAGACGGCCCGGTCGCCCTCCGCCTTCCGCGGGCCGTACGTCTCCATCGAGTCGTCGGTGGCCTGCTCGGTGGTGCAGTCGAACAGGTCGGTGTCGTCCTCGCGTTTGGGGGCCTCCTCGACGCCGTAGGCCGCCCCCGAGGAGATGTAGACGTAGGCGTCGCAGTCGTCGAATATCTGGGTCGCCGCGCGGACGTCCTTCGGCTGGTAGGCCACGCAGTCGACGACGACGTCCGGGTCCGTCTCCAGTTTCGCCCGTTCGAGCGCCGAGTCCGTCGTCCGGTCGCCCTCGACGTGGCTCACCCGGTCGTCGTCGGCGAACGGGTTCTCGTGGTTCCCCCGGTTGAAGGTGGTCACGTCGTAGCCGTGGTCGAGGAACTCCGCGACGGTGTGACGGCCGATGAACCGGGTCCCGCCGATGACGAGTACGCTGTCCATATCTGGCGGTGTGTCGCCCGCACAAAACGTGTAGCGATAGCGGTGAGCGACTCTCGGTGTCGACCCTGTTCTGCCCCCGGCCTCACTCGGTCAGCGCGTCGATGACCTCGACCTCCCGCTCGCGGCCGGGGTCGTACTCCCCGCCGGTCAGGCCTCGTTCGCGGTGGGACAGCGCCGTCTCGCTGACGGCGACGTCGAGCGGCGTCGAGTCCCACCCGAGGGCGTGGAGCTTCTCGGTCGACACGAGCGCGGGCGAGGGGGTGTACAGCACGAACTCCTCCGGTGTGAGGTCCGCTCGCGCCAGGTCGTGTTCGCTGGCGTGGACCACCTCGACGTCGGTGTCGAGTGCGTCCGCCGCCAACGTCAGCGAGCGTTCGAGCGTCGTCGCGTCCCGGTCGGCGACGTTGTACGCCTCGCCGGCCTCGCCCTCCTCGGCGACGATACGGAGGGCGCGGGCGACGTCCCCGACGTAGACGCGATGCAGGAGGCTCCCGCCGTCGCCCGGCACCAGTACGCGGTCGTACGCCGCGACCCGGTCGACCCAGTAGGCGTAGCGCTCGGTGTAGTCGTGGGGGCCGTAGACGAGCATCGGTCGGACCGACATCGCGTTCACGCCGTCGGCGGCGGCCTCGAAGACGGCCCGGTCGCCCTCCGCCTTTCGCGGGCCGTAGCTCTCCATCGAGTCGTCGGTGGCCTGTTCGTCGGTGCAGTCGTGCAGCGGTGTCTCGCCCTCGCGCATCGGGACGTCCTCGCGGGCGTAGGCGCTCCCGCTGGAGACGTAGACGTACGCTCCGGCGTCGGCGAAGACGTCGGTCGCTTCCCGGACCTGTCCGGGGTGGTACGCACAGCAGTCGACGACGACGTCCGGGTCCGCCTCGTCTCGCGCTCGCTCCAGCGTCGTGCGGTCGTCGCGGTCCCCCTGTACGTTCGAGACACGCTCCTCGTCGGCGAACGGGTCGTCGCTCTGACCCCGCGTGACCGTGGTGACGTCGTAGTCGTGAGCGAGCAGTTGGGCGACGGTGTGACGGCCGATGAACCGGGTCCCGCCGACGGTGAGTGCCGAAGGCATGGACGGAGCGTCGTGGCAGGAGGAGAAAAGTGTGGGAGTCCCGGTCGCCGAATCACGACGGTCCGAAACGGCCGAAACAACAGTGAACAACGGTCTCAACGGTGGATGGGGTCTTTGGGTCCGGAACACCTACCGATCGGTGGACGCACCGACCCACCGTCGCCTCGTCAGGTCGAACTACGTCGGCGACACGCGGGTCGCTGCGTCCGACCCTCGCTGACGTCGAGCGAGTTCTGCGGGACGACCGGCCGGCGAGCGCCGGCTACCGTCCGGCGAACTCGTCGTACTCCATCGCGGCGTAGTCTTCCGCGGTCGCCTCCTCGGTCGCGCTCGACAGCGAGTCCGTCGTCACACCGACCGGTCCACCGGCGAGTTCGGCGGCCTCGCCGTCGGTCGCCCCGAGGTCGGTCGGGACGTCGAGGTCGAAGTGCTCCGCGAGCGCCACCGGGACGCGGTCCGTCAGGTCGAGCAGCGTCTCCACCTTGACGACGTCCGCACCGTCGAGGACGCCCGCGCCGAGGCCGGCGAGCAGACCGACGTACGGGAGCGCGTTCCCGAACGGGACGTACCGGCCGTAACTGCCCCCGTACTCGAAGCCGGCCTTCCCGTAGCGGTAGGTCGTCCCGAGGTCGACGGTCTCGACGAGCGCGAGCGTTCGCAGGCCGTACTCGCGGACGACGGGTTCGACCGCCTCCGTCGGCAGTCGTTCGGTGTGCCCCGACGCCGACCGGACGAGCGCCACCAGTCGGTCCGGGGTCGGGGACACCCTGTCGAACGCAGCCGGCCCGTCCGGGGCCACACGACGCCGCGCGGCGGCCGCCGCTTCCCGTGCGGTCGTCGCGTTCGAGGTGGCGGCGTCCCGCGCCGCCGTCGCGCCGGTCGACGCCGCCTCCCGTGCGACGTCGATGCCCTCCGAGACCGACGTCGTCGCCGCGTCGGCCCCCTCGCTCGCCCGCGACGCCACTGCCTCGAACGAGTCTCGTAGCTCCATCGTCGGAAGATGTCGGCCCCCACGAATACGAGCCGTGCTTGCGAAGCGACACCTCCCGTCCCGTCGGCCCCCGCTCGCTACAGGTCGACCGTCTCGCCGTCGTCGGGTATCGTCACCTGCCCGGCGGTGTCGGTCTCGGCGAGCGCCTGTGTGAGACCGTCACGAGTGAGCAGACAGTGGTTGATGGCCTCCATGTGGACCGCGACGACGGGTGCGTCGGTGTGGTCACAGAGTTCGGCCACGTCCTCGGCGGCCATCGTGATGGGGCGACTCCCCTCGAACTGCGCCGCTCCCGCGTTGCAGACCACGGCAGTCGGGTCGTGCGCGTCGAGCGTCGCCGCGACTTCGTCGTACCAGACGGTGTCGCCCGCGAGGTAGAGTCGTTCGTCGCTCGCTTCGAGGACGAACCCACAGACGGGGGCCATCCGCTCGGCCCACTCGCCGTGACCGTGGCGGGCGGGCGTTCGAGTGAGCGTCAGCCCCTCGAACTCCGTCGTCCCGTCGTCGTCCACGATCCGAACGTCGTCGAACGTCCCCGACAGCGATGCCTCGTCTTCTGGTTGGCAGAACACCGGCAGTCCCGCGTCGCCGAACCGGTCGCGGGCCGGGTCGTCGAGGTGGTCGTGGTGCAGGTGGGTGACGATCAGTGCGTCGGCGTCCCACTCCGTCCCTCCGGGCAGGTCACAGAGCGGGTTCCGGCGGTCGTTGGGCGACCCGTCGATGGGTGGGTTCACCCCGGCGTCGCTCAGCATCGGGTCGACGAGCAGGCGTGTATCCCCGAGTTCGACGAGGAGCGTGGCGTGGCGGACGAGCGTGATCGAGACCATGCCGGTGAGTCACACGCCGGGAGCAAACCGGTTGTGACGCCGGCAGTCCGGACCGTCGCACGCGACTCGGCCGCGCTCGGTCCGACCGCCGGCCTCAGTCGGACGCGCCGTAGAGCGGCGACTGGTCCTCTTCGCCGCTCGCGGCGGCCGTCGTGGGCAGGTCGCGGCGCACGTCGTACTCCTCGTTCTCGGCGACGACCTCCGCGTAAGGGTCGGGAACGACCGTCACGAACTCCGCCAGCGCCGCCTGCCAGTCGTCGAGCAACTGGGCGGCGCGTTCGGAGTTGGTGTACGTGTGGTGGTTCTCGACCAGACGGCGCAGGAGGCGTTCGTCTCGCTCGTCGAGCGACCGACTCGTCGAGACCATCCCGTGGTTGACGTCCTCATCGAACGTCCCGTCGGGGTCGTAGACGTACGCCAACCCGCCGGACATCCCGGCGGCGAAGTTCCGGCCCGTCTCGCCGAGGACGGCGACGCACCCCCCGGTCATGTACTCACAGCCGTGGTCGCCGACGCCCTCTACGACCGCCGTCGCGCCGGAGTTCCGGACGGCGAAGCGCTCGCCGGCGACGCCGTTGACGTAGCACGCGCCGTCGGTCGCGCCGTAGAGCGCGACGTTGCCGATGGCGACGCTCTCGGTGGGGTCGTAGCCCGCGTCACCGGGCGTCTCGACGACGACCCGGCCACCGGAGAGCCCCTTTCCGACGTAGTCGTTGGCGGTCCCCGTGAGATGCAGCGAGACGCCACTGGCGAGGAACGCACCGAAGCTCTGTCCGGCGACGCCCGAGAGGTCGAGGTCGATGGTCCCCTCGGGGAGGCCCTCGGTCCCGTAGCGCCTGGCGACGTGGTACGAGAGCGTCGCGCCGACGGCACGGTCGGTGTTCCGCACGTCCGTCGAGACCTGAATCGGTTCTCCCCGCTCCAGCGCGGGGCCGACCCGAGAGAGCAGGCGGTCGCCGAACCGCTCGTCCTCGAACTGCTCGCGGGTCTTGCGACGCGGCCCGTCGGACTCGGCGAGCAGCGCACCGCAGTCCAGTGCGGCGCGGTTCTCGACGTCCTGGTCCTCACGCTGTTCGAGCAGGTCGACGCGGCCGACGAGGTCGTCGACGCTCCGAAGCCCCAGCTCGGCCAACTGCTCGCGGACCTCCCGTGCGATGAACAGCATATAGTTGACGACGTGCTCGGGGCGGCCGGGGAACCGCTCGCGCAGCTCCTCGCGCTGGGTGGCGACGCCGACCGGACAGGTGTTGGCGTGGCACTTCCGGGCCATCACGCAGCCTGCGGTGACGAGCGAGGAGGTACCGAAGACGTACTCCTCCGCGCCGAGTGCGGCCGCGACGGTCACGTCTCGACCGGTCTTGAGGCCCCCGTCGGTCGTCAGGCGAACCCGGTCACGCAGACCGGTGTGGCGGAGCATCTGGTTCGCCTCCGCGAGGCCGAGTTCCCACGGCAACCCGGCGTGTTTGATGCTCGTCTTCGGGGACGCACCGGTCCCGCCGGAGTGTCCGGAGACGTGGATGGCGTCCGCACCGGCCTTGGCGACGCCGGCCGCGATGGTGCCGATACCGGAGCCAGCCACGAGTTTGACGTTGACGTCCGCCTCCGGGTTGATGGCCTTCAGGTCGAAGATGAGCTGTTTCAGGTCCTCGATGGAGTAGATGTCGTGGAGCGGCGGCGGCGAGATGAGGCCGACGCCCGGCGTCGAACAGCGGACGTGGGCGATGTACTCGTTGACCTTCTTGCCCGGCAGGTGCCCGCCTTCGCCGGGTTTCGACCCCTGTGCCATCTTGATCTGTATCTCCTCGGCGTTCGCGAGGTACGCCGCGGTGACGCCGAACCGGCCCGACGCCACCTGCTTGACGTTGCAGTTGCGTGGCGTGTCGAACCGTTCCGGTGGCTCGCCCCCCTCGCCGGTGTTGGACTTCGCGCCCAGCCAGTTCATGGCGATGGCGTTGGTCTCGTGCATCTCCGGAGAGAGACTGCCGAGGCTCATCGCGGCCGTCGAGAACCGTTCGGCGATGTCTCCCACTGGTTCGACCTCTTCGACGGGAATCGACTCCCGCTCACCGTCGAACGTCAGGCGACCACGGAGCGTCCCGCGTTCGGCGTCCGCGTCCGCGATGGCCGAGAACTCGCGGTACTGCTCCTCGTCGTCGTTACGGACCGCCTGCTGGAGCGTCCCGACGGTCTCCGGGTTCCAGTCGTGGCGCATCCCGGTCTTGCGGTGGGCGAACTCCCCGAGGCGTTCGAGTTCGGCGTCGTCCGTGGCGACGCTGTGGCGTGTCCGTACCTGTTCCTCGACCGCCGCGAGGTCGAACCCGCCGGTCCGGGCGGGCGTGCCCTCGAAGTACTCGGCGACGAAGCCGGCGTCGAGGCCGACGGCCTCGAACGCCTGGGCCCCGCGGTAGCTCTCGACCGTCGAGATGCCGAGGCGGGCCATCGTCTTCAGTAGGCCCCGTTCGAGCGCGTGGAAGTACGCGGCGACGGCCTCCTCCTCGTCGGCCCCGTCCGGGCCGGCGACGACGTCCTCGACGCTCTGGACGGCGAGGTACGGACAGACCGCGCCCGCGCCGTAGCCGACGAGCGTGGCGAACTGGTGGACTGTCCGGACGTCGCCCGACTCGACGACGAGACCGACCAGTTCCCGGTCGCCCGTCCGGACGAGGTGGTGGTGGACCGCACTCGTCGCCAGCAGACTCGGGACGGCGAGGCGGTCGGCACCCACTCTCCGGTCCGAGAGGACGACGACGTCGGCCTCCGTCGTGGCGCGCTGTGCACGCTCACGCAGGTCCTCGATGGCGTCGTGGAGGCTCGTCTCCGGGTCGAACGTCGTGTCGAGCGTGACGGCGTCCACGTCGCCGTCGAGCGCTTTCAGGTCCGCCAGTTCGCTCTCCGACACCACGGGCGAGTCCAGCACGAGTTGCTGGGCGTGCTCGGGCGTCTCGGCGAGCAGGTTGCGCTGGTGGCCCAGTCGGCACTCCAGCGAGGTGACGAGGTCCTCGCGCAGGTAGTCCAGCGGCGGGTTGGTGACCTGCGCGAACCCCTGTCGGAAGTGACTGGCCAGCGGTCGGTCCTCGGTTTCGAGGCCGACGAGCGGCGTGTCGTCGCCCATCGACCCGACGGGGTCCTTCCCGTCGCGGGCCATCGGTTCGACGAGTTCGTCGAGTTCGTCCTGGCTGTAGCCGTGGAGCGTCTGGTGGCCCCGGAGGTTCTCGACGACGTCCAGACTCGTCACCGTCTCGGGGTCGTCGAGGTGGACCTGTCCGTCACGAACCCACTGGCCGTACCTATCGTCGACGAGCGACTCGAACGCCTCCTCGTCGGGCACGACGCGCCCCTCTTCGGGGTCGGCGAGGAACAACTGGCCCGGCGAGAGACGGCCGCGTTCTTTCACCTCGCTGTCGTCGTACTGGAGCGCCCCCACCTCGCTGGCGAGGACGAGTCGGTCGTCCTCCAGGACGTCGTAGCGACACGGCCGCAGACCGTTCCGGTCGAGGACCGCGCCGACTCGCTCGCCGTCGGTGGCCGCGACGAACGCGGGGCCGTCCCACGGTTCGACCAGCGAGGCGTGGTAGTCGTAGAACTCCCGTCGCGCGCCGTCGACGTTCGTCGCGTCGTCGCGCCACGCCTCGGGGACGAGCATCCGCAGGGCGTGGGGCAGGGTACGACCGCCCTGCATGAGCAGTTCGAGCGAGGCGTCGATACAGGCCGTGTCCGAGGCCGTCGGGTCGACGACGGGTCGCAGGGAGTCGACGTCGTCGGCCGAGAAGTCGGGATGAGAGAGGTTCGCCTCCCGCGCTCGCATCCAGTTGACGTTCCCCTGAAGGGTGTTGAACTCGCCGTTGTGGATGATGCGGCGGTGTGGGTGCGCGAGGTGCCACTTCCCGAGCGTGTTCGTCGAGAACCGGGCGTGGACCATGGCGAAGTTCGAGACGACCTGCTCGTCGCGCAGGTCGGGGTAGTACTTCCGGAGGCCCTGTGCGGTGAGCATCCCCTTGTAGACGACGACGTGGCGGTCGAGCGAGCAGACGTAGTTGCGCTCCTCGTCCATGTCGGCGTCCCGGATGGCTCCCTCGAAGGCGTTGCGAGCGACGTAGAGTCGGCGGTCGAAGGCGGTGTCGTCCTCGGCGGCGGGCGTCCCGCCCCGCGGCGCGACGGCGACCTGCCACACCGACGGTTCGGCGTCGAGTGCGGTCTGGCCGATGCCCTCGTTGTCGGTGGGCACCTCACGCCACTCGACGGTCCGGAGGTCGTTCGCACCGACCGCCTCCTCGAACAGCGTCTTCGCTCGCTCCCGGTGCTCGACCGACTGCGGCAAGAAGAGCGTGCCGACGGCCGAGCGCTCCGGCAGGTGCTCGAAGACGTCCGCGAAGAAGTCACGGGGCGTCTGGAGCATGATGCCAGCCCCGTCGCCCGTCTCGTCGGCGGTCGCACCCCGGTGTTCGAGGTTGTAGAGGAGTTCGAGCGCGTCGGCGACGACGTCGTGGTCCCGGCCCCCGTCGAGGTCCATCACGACCCCGACGCCACAGTTCGACCGGTCGTCGTCCGGCGGCGCGAGACCGCCGCCGCTAGCGACGTCCGGCGTGTTCCCAGTCATGTGCCAACCTCCGGCACTCGCCGGGCAAAAGGCTCCCCCTGAAGGTATCGGGTCGTGGGCAAGAGATAATAGGTTCTTAAGATGAGGAATGGTGATAAACTATCACGGGCGTGCGCATCGGCGGTCGGACCCACGCAGGTCGACCTACGCGGACGTGAGCGTCGTCCCCGCGGGCGATTCAGTAGGACTTGGCGAAGTACGCCGTCGTCTCGCTGCCCTCGCCACAGACGCCACAGGTGTCGTGGACGGGGGTCTCGTGGTCCTCGTCGTCCTCCATGGGGATGGCGACGATTTCGGCGGCGATCTGGTCTTTGATCTCGGCTTCACAGTCCTCGTCGCCACACCAGCCGGTCTTGACGTAGCCGCCGTGCTGACCGATGGTGCCGAGGATGTCGGCGCGGCCGTGGGCCTCGCGGATACCGGCTTCGAGGCGGTCCTCGCTCGCGGCGAGCAGTTTGGCGTGGACGGTGTCGAGCGCGCTTTCGACGGCGACTTCGAGGTCTGCCCGGTCGGCGACTTCGTTCTCGCCGTCGGGGCGGTGGACGAGCGTGACCTCCTCGTCGGCCACCTCGTTGGGACCGACCTCGATGCGGAGGGGGACGCCCTTCAGTTCCCACTCGTTGAACTTGAAGCCGGGGTTGCGCTCGTCGCGGTCGTCGAGGTTGACGCTGACGCCGGCGGCTTCGAGGTCCGACCGGAGGCCCTCACAGTACTCCAGGACCTCCTCGCGGGTCTCCTCCTGCCAGATGGGGACGACGACGACCTGCTTGGGAGCGATAGCGGGGGGCAAGACGAGACCCTGGTCGTCGGAGTGACTCATGATGAGCGCCCCCAGTGCACGCCACGACAGGCCCCACGAGGTCGTGTGGGCGGTCTGTTCGTCCTCGTCCTCGTCGGCGAAGGTGACGTCGTAGGCCTCGGCGAAGCCGGTGCCGAGGTAGTGGGAGGTCCCACCCTGGACCGACTTGCCGTCGGGCATCAGCGCCTCGACGGTGGTCGTCGTGTTCGCGCCGGGGAACTTGTCGTGGTCGGGCTTGCGCCCGCGCAGGACGGAGATGGCCAGCACCTCCTCGTAGAGGCGTTCGTACTGGTCGAGACGGGTCATCGTCTCAGTCCACGCCCCCTCCTCGTCGCGGTGGGCGGTGTGGCCCTCCTGCCAGAGGAACTCCTTGGTGCGGAAGAACGGCTTCGTGTCCGTGGCCTCCCAGCGAATCACGGAGCACCACTGGTTCAGGCGCATGGGCAGGTCGCGGTGGCTGCGGATCCACTGGCTCATGAACGGCGTGATGATGGACTCGCTGGTGGGTCGCACGGCGAGGCGTTCCTCCAGTTCCTCGTGGCCGCCGTGGGTGACCCACGCGACTTCGGGGTCGAACCCCTCGACGATGTCCTTCTCCTGTTCGAGGTAGCTCTCGGGGATGAGGACGGGGAAGTAGGCGTTCTGGACGCCGGTCTCCTTGAACCAGCCGTCGAGGTGGTCCTGGAGACCCTCCCAGAGGGCGTACCCACGGGGGCGAGTCACGATGAACCCACCCATCGGGGCGTAGTCGGCGAGGCCTGCCTTCCGGACGACTTCGGCGTACCACTCGCCGGGGCTGTGCTGCTTCGACTCGGTGATTCCGAGTTCCTGTGTCTCGTCGCTCATACGTGGTGGTCTGTTGCGGGTCGCTTAAACGCGGTGCGTTTCGGTCGGGTGAGAAGGTGGGGAACGGTGGCTCAGGAGCCACCCGGCGGGAGCGGCTGGGCGACCGAACAGGGCGGCGAGGTGGTCGTCGTGCCGACCCGAGCGTGTCGGTCGGTCATACTCGGTGGGAGTAC
>NZ_WSZK01000017.1 GCF_009791395.1 Halomarina oriensis | reverse complement strand
GGTGACGTACGTCGTCACCCCCATCAGCAGTCCTACCCCCACAACCAAAACCCGAAGTAGGGGGTGAATCGTGCGGTGTACTAGCGTACTACACGCGCACCCTCCACGCGCACTCGACAGTAGCGAAGCAACGCAAACACCGCAACCGCCGTTACTTTGTGTTAATCAGCCGAGAGGTGGCGGTTTCCACCTCCGAGCCGAGTCGGTTGGCGGGTGGGTCGAACACCTCCAAGGGGTGACGACGTACGTCACCCCGCCTACTGGGGCGAGAGAACGCGGCTCCTTGCGGGGTGGGGGTGACATCGTCATGTCACCCCTCCTCCGGCCAGACGTCCAGGTCGATGAGCAGGCGTTTCTTGACGACCGAGTGGTTGTTCGCTGGCGAGGGCGACTCGTAGGGTATCCAGTCGGCTCCCTCGAACGTCTCGCCGAGTTGCTCGATGAGCCGCTTGCAGTGACGGTCGCCGTGACCGGTGGCGCTCTGGACGTCCTTCCAGAACAACTGCGTGTAACCGTCACCGCGAACGTGGTCAGGTTGGTCCGAGACGTTCCGAGCAACGTCGAGGACCTTCTCCCAGTTCTCGGCCATCGGGTCGGGCGTCGCCCGTCCTTGCTCCTCGATGACCGACTCGTGACGCTGAACAGCAGACCCGACGCGCTCGACCGCCGGGAGGTGCTGCATCGGGTCCTGCCGGTAGTCTTCGATGTCGAGGTCACAGAGCCGTCCGAGAACATGGTTCCACGTGTCCCGGCCGGGCTTCGACGTGTTGTACTGAACCTTCCGAAGAACCGCTCTCAGGTGCGCGCTGTGGGCGTGTGCTGCACGCTCGGCGCGGTCGGCCCGACGCTCGGCTTGTTCAGCACGACGTTCTGCGTCCTCAACGCGCTGGGTGAGTTCAACGAGCTGTCGTCGCAGCGCTTCGATGTCGTCGACGTCTTCTTCGGCGGCGAACGGCCCGTCGATGCTCATCGCGAACCACCTGCGATGGCCTCGCTACACCGGTTGCCGCTATATCGCGGCGAGAGCGGTGGCTCACCGATCGAATTCGCCAGGCTCGACACCCGCAGCTTGCTGGTGTCGACGCCCTGTAAAACGTGAAGTGGGACCGCTGAGATTCGAACTCAGGTCCGACGGACCCCATCCGCCGAGGATACCAGGCTACCCCACGGCCCCGCGTTCTCATCGATGAGAGACCGACGATTAAGCGCTTCGCTTCGTCCGTGTCCGCGCCACGGTGAGACAGGGGGACCGACGCGGGGGCCGTCCGTGAGTCACTCGTCGTCGCGGGGGACGACCAGGCCCTCCTCGTCTCGGACCGCGAGGCTCGCCACGGGGTCGTTCTCGTAGACCGCGACCCCGTGACGCCGCCCGAGGACGTAGCCGTCGGCCTCGCTCTCGACGGCCGTCAGGTGCTCGCCGGTCGGCGCGACGACGTCCGCGACGGTCTGGCCTGCCTCCAGCGTGTCGCCTGCCTCGACGCGATGGCGCACGATACCGGCGGTGTCGGTGTACGGGCCGACGTGACGACGCACCGGGAAGGAGACGGGGGCGTCGACGCCGGGGTCCGCCGCTTCGACGGACTCGGGCGGTGTCTCCAGGGACCCCCAGGCAGCGAGCGCTCGGCAGACCCCCGCGACACCGGCCGCGCGATGGGCCTCCTCGACGACGCCGTGACTGCCGAGTTCGACGGTACACGCCGGAACGCCGGCGTCGTTGAGCGCCGCCCCCGCCGTCGAACGCTGGAGGTTCTGCTCGGTGTACTCCGCCGCGCCGTACTCGGTGACGACGGGCAGCCCCACGGCCGCACAGAGCCGGTCGAGGTCTTGGGCGAGCGACTCGGCCGCCTCGCGGTCCCGGACCTCGCCGTAGAGCACCCGGTCGCGGATGGTGAACGGTATCGACCCGACGTGGGCGGTGTGCAGGTCGAGCAGCAGGTCCGCGCCGGGCACGTCGCCCTCGCCCGTGAACGCCTCGTAGATACGCCGGTCGACGAGTTCCTGGACTCGTGGCGGGCGCGACGACTCACGCTCGGCGTCCGGGAAGTACCGGTTCGGGTCGTCCTCGTGGTAGTAGGAGGTCCGGGTCGTCCGTCGGAGACCGGCGGGGTTGAGCGACGGGAGGCAGACGACGGTTCCCGAGAGCGTCCGAGGGTCGAGGGCGGCGACGGCGTCCTGTGCGGTGGCGAGCGCGGTCACCTCGTTGCCGTGGATGCCTGCGGTAATCCACGCCGTCGGCCCGTCCGCCCGACCGTTGAGGAGGACGACGGGGAGTCGTTCGGGCGTGCCGGTCGGGAGGTCGGTGACGGTCCAGTAGCCACGTGCACGCTCGCCGGGGGCGGCGCTGGCGGTGCCGAGGGAGACGGTGTCGGTCATGTGCTCCCCGCTCGTGGCGACGGGAAAGCGATGCTGGTTCGACGAGAACGAGGCTCAGACCAGGACGCGTTCCAGCGAGACGACGGTCCCCGAATCGGCGTCGGGGTCGCCGACCCACGTCCCGAGACAGACCGCCGCGCCGTCGGGCGTGTAGCAGGCCACGAGGTCGCCCTCGGGAACCGTCCCCTCGGGGACGTCTCGCCACGGGTCGGAAGCCGCGGGCGGTTCCCAGTCGAGGACGCCCGGTGCGTACACCGATGCCCCGTGAGCGACCTGCTCGGCGGCGCTCTCGGCGACGGTGACGCGAGGAAGGTGGACGAACGCCTCCTCGGCGGGACGGACCGCCGCGCGTATCTCGGACTCGTCGCCCTCCTCGCGGGCGAACGCCAGCGCGTCGGTCACGTCGTGGAGCGTGGCGAGCGTGCTGTCGTCGAACGGACCGGTTCCCGCCCGGCGGAGCGCACCCATGTTCGCCCCCGTCCCGAGCGCCAACCCCAGGTCGTGACAGAGCTTCCGGACGTACGTCCCGCTCTCGCAGTCGATTCGCAGGAGTGCGCGGCGCTCCTCGCGTTCGAGGACGGTCAGGTCGTGGATGGTCCGGGTGCGGATGCGACGGCTGACTGCGCTCTTTCGGGGCGGCTTCTGGAGCAGTGGCCCCTCGAACTCCGAGACGACGGCGTCGAAGCCCGCCGGCGCGGGCTTGTGGAGTTCGAGTACCGCGACGTAGCGTTTGGGGACGGTGTCGAACACCTGTGCGGCGCGGGTGGCGTCGCCCAGTAAGACCGGGAGACAGCCGGTCACCTTCGGGTCGAGCGTCCCCGCGTGGGCCGCCCGGTCCTGACCGGCGACGTCGCGGAGCCACGCCGCGACCTGGTGCGACGAGGGGCCGGGCGGTTTGTCGAGGTTGACGACGCCGAACGAGAGCAACTCCTCGAGCGACCGTTCGTCGGGCGGTCCACGCATCTCAGAACTCGTAGCGGACGCCCTCGACGGGAGCCTTGCCCTCGTCGTGTGCCGGGTCGTACGATTCGACGACCGTGACGAGCGTGTCGACCATCGCCTCGGGGCCGAGGCGGGCGGTGTTCAACGCGAGGTCGTAGATGGTGCGGTCGGCGATGTCGATGCCGTAGTACTCCCGGTAGCGAAGCGCCTCGCTCTCGGCACGGGCCTGGGTCTCCTCTTTGGCGAGCGCGACGGGTTTCTCCTCGCGGTCGGCGATGCGGGCCGCGCGAACGTCGAGCGGTGCGTCGAGCCAGATGCGGAAGTCGGCGTAGTCGCCGGCCATCCAGCCCGCGAGTCGGGATTCGAGGACCACGTCGTCGCGCTCCTCGGCGATGGTCCGGAGTCGCTCGTCGAGGTCACGGTCTATCTGGTCGTCCTCCTCGGCGAGTTTGTTGAACGCCAGCGGGGACATGTCGCGGTCGGCGGCCAGTGACCGGAAGATGTCGCCACCGCTGATGTGTTCGTGCGAGAGGTGCTCGGCGAGGGCGGCCGCCGCCGTGGACTTGCCGCCTCCGGCGGGTCCGGAGATGGTAATCAACATGTGCCCTCTCTGTCCGAGCGTGATAAAACGGTTCTCCTCCGCGTCGACCCGTGTGAGAGGGAGACGCGGGACGGTGGGAGTCGCCGAGGGCCGAACGCCCTACGACGGCGACGGCGACGTGTTGATGTCGAGGGCTTTCCGGAGGATCTGGGTGAACCCCATCGAACAGACGAAGTACCAGAGGATCCACGCCGGGAAGACGAACGCGCCGTCCGGCCACGCGGTCTGGCCGATGAGCGGCATCGTGACGCTCCCCAGTTCCGCGGTCTGGGTCAGCACCTCCCAGTAGAGCCAGAGGAAGACGGGGATGGTGATGAGCATGATCCAGACCATCGGGCGGAACTGCATCTTCATCATGCCCATCTGGTCGCCCATCGCCTCCATGCGCTCCTCGTTGATACGGTCGACGGCGTCGTCGTCGCCGCGTTCCTTGGCGTCCTTGTACCGGTCCTGAATCTCCTGCATGCGCGACTGGTACTCGCCCATCTTGTCGGTGTCCATCAGGTTCGCCTGGAGGAGCGTCGAGTACAGGCCCGTCACCATCGCCAGCAGGAGGATGACCGCGTAGAAGGGGAGCATCTCCTGGAGCGGCCCCAACACGGTGTCGAGCGTGCCGCCGACGAGGTCACGGACCGGACCGACCTGATAGCCGGCGAACAGTCCGAGCGCGGCGAGACCGGCGAGTTTGTCGTAGGTCGTCCAGCCGGTGTCCTCGTCGTCGTCGGTACTCGCCGACGTGCTCGGACCGGTCGACGACCCGTCGTCGCCGTCGAGCACCTGCTCGACGCCGTCGGGGTCACGGACCCGGAACCCGTCGCCGTCGCCGCTCTTGAGGATGCCCTTCTCGATGAGTCGGCCCCACTGACCGCTCGACAGTTCGTCGTCCACGTCGCCCCACTCGACGCTGCCGCCGTTCGACCGAGACCGGTCGAGGACGACTTCGAGTGCGTGACGCATGCCGGGGTCCTCGCTCGTGAGGTCCCTGACCTTCTGCGCAACACGTGCCATTTGCCGGAGATAGGAACAGCGTCGTTATCAACCCTGTGACGTGGCCGCGTCGGACGGGGTCGGCCGAGAGCGCTCCTCGGCGGGGTCACCGACCGACTCAGGTGTCGGTCTGTGCGTCCTCGATGGCGAGGCGCAGGTCGTGCCAGACGTCGTCGGGAGCCTGTTCGCCGTCGAGACGGGCCAGTAGGCCACGGTCCTCGTAGAACTCGATGAGCGGCTTCGTGTTCTCGTCGTAGACGTCGAGACGGTCTTTCACGACCTCCTCGGTGTCGTCGTCGCGCTGTTCGAGACGGTCCCGAATCTCCTCTTCGGCGGGCATGTCGTACTCGACGTGGTAGTTCTCGCCCGTCTCGGGGTCGACCCGCCGGCCGGTCAGGCGCGTCACGAGTTCCTCACGACCCACGTCCAGCAACGCGACGATGTCGAGGTCCGTCTGCTCGTCGAGGTACTCCGCCTGCGACATGTTGCGCGGGTAGCCGTCGAGGACGAACCCGTCGGCGTCTTCGAGCGCCGCGACGACGATCTCGTTGACCACCGGGTCCGGGACGAGTTCGCCCTTGTCCATGTACTCGCGGGGCTTGCCGTAGTCGGTCTCCATGTCCTTGTTCGCCCGCAGGGCGTCGCCCGTCGTGATGTGTTCGACGCCGTACGTCTCGACGATGCGCTTGCTCTGCGTACCCTTGCCCGCACCGGGCGGCCCGATCAGCAGGATTCGTGGGTTGCTCATACGCGGTCCCACATCGGCCTCCCTAAAAGGCTTGTAGGAACCGTCACGACTCACCAGCATGGACGACCCCGTCTCCCGCACGCTCGCCGCCTACGAGGGTCTCGCCCCGGAGTACCGCGAGCGCCACGACGACCGGAGCGTCGTCGCCGAGTCGGTCGAGCGGTTCGACCGGGCGCTGGCCGACGCCCGCGAGTCCGGGCCGCTCACGACCGACCGGCCCGCTCGCGTACTGGACGTGGGTTGTGGCCCCGGCTGGGAGGCCGCGACGTTCGCCGACCGCGGACACGACGTGACCGCCGTCGACCTCACGCCGGCGTTCCTCGACCAGGCCGGCGAGGTCGCCCCGAACGCCGCCCGCGTCCGGATGGACATGCGGACGCTGGGCTTCGCGTCGAGAGTCTTCGACGGGCTCTGGGTCTGTGCCTCCTTCCTGCACGTCCCCCGCGAGGACGCCGCCGAGACGCTGGCCGGCTTCCGGCGCGTCCTCCGACCCGGTGGGGTGCTGTTCTGTGCGGTCCAGCGCGGCGAGGGTGAGCGCGACACCGAGGCCAGTCCCTACGAGGCCGACGACGAGCGACGGTTCACGCTCTACGGCGAGGACGAGTTCCGCTCGCTCGTGGCGTCGGCCGGGTTCGAGCGCGTCGAGACGAGCGTCGACGACGACCACTGGATTCAGTCGCTCGCACGGGTGCCCGGCCGCGAGTGACGGGCACGAGTCGGCACCGGACCCGCCCGGAGTCAAGAACTATCACGGTGTAGTGGCGAACTGACGTATGGAGTTCCAGCGGCTCTACTGGCTCGGTTTCACCGTCGTCGGGTTCGTCATCTGTCTCCTCGGGAACCCCTCGGCGGGGCTTCCCACGACGGCGACCGGCGTCCTGCTGACGGCGATGGGAGCCGCGACGGTGGTCTCCGGGACCTACAAACTGTTCGTCGCCGAGGACCCCGGCGGTCCCACCGAACCGACGGTCGGGTCGGTCGCGCTACTGGTCTGTGCGGGCGTCGCGGTACTCGTCCTCGTACTGGAGGCGGCACTGGCGTGAGCGCCACGGCCGCTCCCCGACTCGGGTCCGGTGTCGTGCGTGCCCCGCCTCCCGGCCCTCGCGTAGGGACGGGCGACCGTGTGTGGCTGGCATCGGGGGGAGCGTCGAGCCACGAACGGCTTAACACCCAGGGAGCGAAACGGGTGGACACGTGAGCGACACCGCGACGACGCCCCACGACCGCCTCGTCCTGTTCGTCCGGACCGTCACGGCACAACGGACCGGCACGAGCGACGGCGACGAGGGCGTGGGCTTCGCCACCTCCGCGGGCCGACTGCGCTACGACGACCGGACGGTGGTGCTGGACTGTTCGTCCGACGAACGCGAGCGACTCGACGCGCTACTGGCCGAGTATCCCGTGTTCAAGGTGAAACAGCCGGAGACGCGGAAGGCCCCCGAGGGGACCGTCGTCCTCTCGGCTATCGCCGACGCGAAGCACCTCGGTGACTTCCTCGAATCGGTGTTCCGCGAGGTGTTCGGCGCGAGCGAGGACTACGAGTTGCGCGTGACCGAGTAGCCGGACTCCGCCGTCACCGTCCGATATCCCCGTGCTTTTGTGCGGACTCCACGTCCGTCTCGACAATGAGACGCGACTCGTCGGGCGGACTGCGACCCGACAGAACACACCGGCCGGTCGGGGAGGCCCTCGATGGGGCGTAACGGTGTGTCCAGGTTCCGGACCGTCGTCGACTACCGGACGAGTCTGGGTTTCCTCGGTCGTATCCTGAAGTATCTCTCGGTGACGCCGCTGTTGCCGCTGGTGGTCGCGGCCTACTACGACGAGGACCCGGTCCCGTTCCTCGTGGCCATCGCCGTGATGCTCGGTCTGGGGTTCGGACTCGAACGGCTGGACCCGGACCCGGACCTGGGCCACCGCGAGGCGTTCCTGCTGGTCAGCCTCACCTGGCTGGTCGTCCCCCTCGTCGGGACCATCCCGTACCTCGTCGCCGGACAGGGCACCGTCGCGGACCCGGTGAACGCGCTGTTCGAGTCGATGAGCGGTTTCACGACGACGGGGTCGACCGTCCTCGGCGACATCTCGTTCGACACCCACTCCAGAGCCATCCTGATGTGGCGACAGCTCACCCAGTGGCTCGGCGGGATGGGTATCCTCGTCCTGATGGTCGCCATCCTCCCCGAACTCTCGGTGGGGGGCGCACAGGTCATCAGCGAAGAGTCGCCGGGGCTGTCCATCGAGAAGCTCACGCCACGGATTCAGGACACCGCCCGTGCGCTGTGGGGCATCTACATCGGCTTCACGGTGCTCGCGGCGCTCGTCTTCTACACGCTCCAGGTGGTCGGTCTCGCCGACGAGATGACGTTCTACAACGCCGTCGCGCACGCACTCACGACGATGCCGACCGGCGGGTTCTCGCCGGAAGCCAGGAGCGTCGAGGCGTTCTCACCGGCCATCCAGTGGGCCATCGTCGTGTTCATGGTCGTCGCCGGGACCAACTTCGCGCTGTTCTGGTACGTCCTCCGCGGCCAGCCGAACCGACTCGTCGAGAACGTCGAGTTCCGGTCGTACCTGTTCGCCATGACCGCGGTCGGGACACTGCTGGCGGGGTTGCTGTTCAGCGGCCTCGGCCTCGCGGGCGTCCCCGAGAACGTGGCGACGATTCCGGGGAACCTCGAACCCGCACTCCGGCAGGCGGCCTTCCAGACCGCCGCCGTGGTGACGACGACGGGCTACGCGAGCATGGACTTCAACACCTGGGGAGAGTCCACACAGGTCGTGCTCCTGATAGCCATGTTCCTCGGCGGGTCCGCGGGGTCGGCCGCCGGGTCCATCAAGATCGTCCGCTGGGCGGTCGTCCGGCGGGCGATGACCCACGAACTGTTCACGACGGTCCACCCCGAGGCGGTCAAGCCCGTCCGGTACGGCGGGCGGGTCGCAGAGGACGACACCATCCGGAGCATCTTCGTGTTCGTCCTCGTCTTCGTGACGCTGTTCGCGGCCTCGACCGTCCTGCTCTACCTCGATAGCTTCCGGACGCCGGGCCTCGACCTGACGGCACTGGAGGCCATCAGCGCGGCCATCGCCACGCTCGGCAACGTCGGTCCCGGTGTCGGTGTCGTCGGCCCGATGAACAGTTTCCTCCCGTTCTCGGACGCCTCGAAACTCTACATGGTGTTCCTGATGTGGATCGGCCGCCTCGAAATCCTCTCCGTGCTCGTCATCCTGACGCCGTCGTACTGGCGACGATAGGACGCCGTGGCAGTTCGGTCCCAGCTTCGTCGGACTTCTGTTCGATTCTAGAAAACGGTCATCCCCCAGTGTCGCCTCTCCACTGGTATGAATCGTCGTTCGTTCGTAGTGCTCGTCGTCGTGGGAGCGGCCGTCCTCGCGCTCGCCGTCGGTCCGACGCTCGTCGAGATGTTCGCCCCCGAGCGGTCCACGACCGTCGCGGAAGCAGGTCCCGGTCCCGGTGCGGTGACGCTGGCGACCGGGACGTTCGAGGGGGCCGACGCCGCCCACGAGGTATCCGGAACCGTCTCGCTCGTTCGAGAGGGTGACACCCACTACCTCTACTTCGAGAACTACACCCAGACGCAGGGACCGGACGTGTTCCTCTACCTGACACCCCAAGGAGACCCATCGACGCGTGAGCAGGTGGCTGCGGGGGTGAAGGTACTCGTCGACGGTGGTGCGGACGGTGGCGAGTCGACGAAGGAGGGGACGTTCCGTCAGGAACTCCCCGCCGGCGTCGACCCGACGCAGTATCGGGGCGTCAGCATCTGGTGTGACGACTTCGGCGTGCCCTTCGGGTGGGCGACGCTCGACGCCGAGTGAGGAGCGACTCGGTGAGCGTCGAGTGCTCGTCGTCGGGGGGGTCCGGGGCAGCCGAGTCTGCGGCCCCTTCGACAGTCTCCGTGTAGCCGAAGCGACCCGCTACGACCGTCGTGCGCAGGATTCGGCCCACCGCGACGGCGGTTCGAACCACGAGGAAGAGACCACCGAGCGTGAGGAGTGCGAGACCGAACTGGTTCGTCGGCGGCACCGTGTCGAGTGGCGCTCCAGAAGCGAGTTCCGACCCCGCGAGGAAGAGGGCGAGACCGACCCAGAACGCTTCGTCACGCTGTGAGCGTTCGGCGAGCGGGAGCACGTGTGATGCGTTCGCCCGGCGAGAAAAACGCCTGCCGGGGGGTGGAGAGTGCCTCCGTCCCGCTACTCGACGAAGCTCCGATAGCCGACACCGGCGAGGATGAGGACGATGCCGATGATGGTGGCGATGGGCGGAATCGGGATGAACAGGAAGACGACACCCGCGAGGATGATACCGGTCGAGGTCTTGACCATACACCCCCGGTCGATAGCCTCCCGGTTATGGCTGGTGCCTGTCTGGACGACCGGGACCGGACGACCGGTGTGCCGGCGACAGAACTACGTCGCTCCTCCGGGTTCGACACACAAGCGATGAACGCTCCGACTCGATGGTCGTCAGTGTCGCCACTCGCCCCCAACGGTCGCTCGCGGAGAGACGGTCGAACCGGCCGCCGTAGCGCCCCGACCGGGCGATGAGTTCGGGGCGTCCGAAGGGGCCTCTTGAACAGCAGCTCCGACAGCTCCGGTCGATAGAGTCCCTCGCCGACCTCACGGGGCGACAACGGAAGGTGGTGAAGTTCGGTCTCGGCCTCGTCGCCGTCCTCCTGCTGTACGCCGCCGTCTACAACGTCGGGATGCGCACGCTGGAGGGCGACGATCACTCGTTCTTCCGGTCGCTCCAGACCGTCGTCGAGACGATGACGACGACGGGGTTCGGCGCGGACGCGCCGTGGAGTACCCCGTGGATGAACCTGCTGGTCATCTGGTTCCAGATATCGGGCGTCGTCATCGGCCTGATCACCCTTCGTATCCTCATCATCCCGCTGTTCGAGCGTGCGCCGGTCGTCCTCGACGAGCGACTGACGAGCAAGGACGACCACGTCGTGGTCTGTGAGTACGGCCGGGGGAAAGACGTGCTGCTCGACGAACTCGAAGCGACCGAGATACCGTACGTCCTCGTCGACTCGGACAAGGAGGAGGCCGTCGCGCTGTCGAACCGGGACTACCAGGTCATCGACGGCGACCCGACGGACACCGAGACCCTCGAACGAGCCTCCGTCGCCGACGCCGCGCTGGTCGTCACCGACGCTCGGGACCGCAACGCGAGCGTCGCGCTGACCGTCCGCCAGCGCAACGAGGACGTCCCGCTGCTCTGTCTCACGGAGACACCGGACCGTGGCGACGCCCTCGAACGACTCGGCGTCGACCGCGTGGTCTGTCCGTCCGCGCTCATCGGCCGTCGGCTGGCCGAGAAGGCGACGGCGGTCGACCCCGGGGCCGGCGACGCCCTCGGCGAGGAGGCGGTGGTGCGCGAACTCGTCGTCCGCCGAGGCCGGTCGCTCGACGGAGCGACGGTCGGCGAGACGGTCGCCGCTGCGGCCGAGCGACTCACCGTCGTCGCCGCCTGGGTCGACGGCGAACTCCGACTCCCTCCGGCCCCCGACACCCGTCTGACGCCCGACACCGTGCTCGTCGTCGTCGGTCCGCGCGACGGGTTCGACGGGATGCCGGCGACGGTGTCGGGCGTCCGGTCGCCACGACGCCACACGGACGTCGTCGTCGCCGGCCTCGGGGAGGCCGGTCGAACCGCCCTCGACAGCATCCCCGACGACGTGTCGAGGACGACCGTAGACGTCGACGACGGGACGGACCCGGACGTGACGGGCGACGTGGCCGACCGAGAGACGCTCGCGGAGGCGGGTATCGAGGACGCGAGCACGCTGCTCGTCGCCGTGGACGACGACGACACCGCGTTGCTGGCGACGGCGCTCGCCCGGTCGATGACGGAGGAACTGGAACTGCTCGTCCGCGTCACCGACGCCGAGAGCGTGCCGAAGGCGTTCGACGCGGGTGCGGACTACGCGCTCTCCGAGCAGCGCACGACCGCTCGGGCACTGGCGACGGCCGTCCACGACGACGCCGTCCTCCACCCGGTCGGGCAGGTTCGGTTCCTCCGGGTCGACGGGGAGCGCTTCGACGGACGGACGCTCGGCGAGGCCGGCGAGCGCTCGGAACCGGGGTCGGTACTCGTCGGCGTCCAGCGCGACGGGCGACTCCACACCGACCCCGGAACCCACATCTCACCGGGGGACGCGGTGGTCGTCGCCGGCGTCGACGAGGAGCTTCGGGCCTACGAGTGACGCGTTCCGGTGGCGTCAGGACCGCCAGTAGCCCGGCGTGAACAGCACGAGCACCGGGAGGATTTCGAGGCGACCGACCCACATCAGGAACACCATGAACAGCTTCGAGGCGTCGGAGAACTGCTCGTAGCTCCCGAACGGGCCGAGCGACCCGAACCCCGGCCCGACGTTCCCGAGGGTCGAGGCCGTCGCGCTCATCGCCTCCAGCACGTTGATGCTGTAGTCGACACGGCTCGCGTCGACGACGACGAACACCGTCCCGACGAAGAAGAGGACGAAGTAGAGGAGCGTGAACGCGAAGATGCCGCGGATGGCGCGTTCGTCGACGACCGACCCGGCGAGTCGAACCGGCGACACCGCCTCGGGGTGGACCGTCGTGAACAGTTCCCGGCGGATGGCCTTGACGACGACGACCCACCGGATGATCTTGACCGCACCGCCGGTCGACCCCCCCGACCCGCCGACGAACATCGTGAACAGGAGGAGGTACTTCGACGCCTCGCTCCACCCGGCGAAGTCGCTCGTGGCGTAGCCCGTCGTCGTCACGAGCGAGACGACCTGGAACGCCGCCTGCCGGAGCGAGTTCTCGGCGTCTCCCGGCACGACGCTCCCGAGTTCGAGACCGGTCGCGCCGCCGGTGAACAGCAACCCCGCGAGGAGAGCCGTGACCACGCCGAGGAGGCCGAGGTACGCTCGGAACTCCGTGTCCCGGACGACACGGCCCGGCGACCCGTTGACCGCTCGCCAGACGAGCGCGAAGTTGGTCCCGGCGACGACCATGAACGGGATGACCAGCCACTGCACCGCTGCGGAGAACGCCGCGATGCTGTCGGCCTCCGGCGAGAACCCGCCGGTCGGCATCGTCGTCAGACCGTGCGCGACGGCGTTGTAGAACGTCATGTTCGGCGCGAGGCTCTCGACCCCGACGAGCGGGGGGGCTGCGTGCAGGCCGTAGAGCAGGACGACTTCGAGCGCGGTGATGCCGACGTACGCCAGCCACAGCACGCGCGCCGTCTCCGCGATGCGCGGCGTGAGCTTCTCGATACCCGGCCCCGGCGCTTCGGCGTCCATCAACTGTGCGCCACCGACCGACAGTTCGGGGAGGATGGCGACGGCGAGGACGACGATACCCATCCCGCCGAGCCACTGGGTGAGCTGTCGCCACATCAGGATAGCCTTGGAGTGGTCGTCGAAGCTCCCCATCACCGTCGCGCCCGTCGTCGTGAAACCGCTCATCGACTCGAACAGCGCGTTCACCGGCTCGGCGAGCGTCCCGGTGCCCGCCAGCAGGTACGGCATCGTCCCGACGACGGCGACGGCCAGCCACGTCAGCCCGACCATGAGGAAGCCCTCGCGCGGACCGAGGTCCGGGTCCGGGTCCAGGCGCTCCAGGCCGTAGCCGACACCGACGACGGCGACGATGGTCGCCGCGAAGACGAGCACGTCGTTAGCGTAGTAGAGCGCCACCACGAGCGGGAACGCCAGCGGCACCGAGAGGTATCGCAGGACCGTCCCGACGAGACTGAGGCTCGCTCGCCACTCGACACGGAGCCGACTCCTGCTCATCGACGAGCCTCCGATAGCACACCCGAGCGTGCAACGGACGAGACATGAATCCACCGTCTTGGCGGTCGGTAGGTCGGGGACGCGTCGTCGACCACCTCTCAGAGGGGAGGTGCTACAGCGACTGGCCGACCTCTCGTTCGGGAGTCTCGGTCACGACCGATGGGCGGTGAGAGCGAATCAGCCGAACGAGGTAGACGAGGACCACGAGGTGGAAGACCAGAATCGAGAGGTAGGTCAGGAGGTTGACGACCGGTCCGAAGACCGAGGCGAGAATCGGGACGATGGCTATCGCCACGAAGTCGTACGAGCCGTGCAGGAGTGCAGCGATGAGGAGGCCCTTGACTACGAGCGGGCCGTAGTTGTCGGGGTTGAACTTCGCCATCCCGAGATAGAAGCCAGCGATGGCCGACCAGATGACGTGGCCCGGCCCCGCCATCGACCGAGCGAAGGTCGACAGGACCACTGCGCCGAGAACGCCGTCTCCGGACTGAATCGCCGCCTCCGCGCCTTCGGAGATGTAGATCATGTTCTCGATGGACGCGAATCCGAGTCCTGCGGCACGACACCACACCGAACCACACCAGCACCGACGACCTGTCGACTCACGACTCCCAGAACGACCGCGTGAGCAGTGCCAACACCGGGAAGATTTCGATGCGTCCCACCCACATCATCACGACCATGACGAGTTTCGTCGAGTCGGGGAACGGTTCGTAGCTCCCGTAGGGGCCGGCGAAGCCGAACGCGGGACCGATGTTGAGGAACGTCGAGGCGGCCGCGCCCATCGCGCCGAACTCCGTCACCTCGACGCCGGCACGCGAGGCGTCGACGACGACGAACACCGTCAGCAGGCCGAAGATGACGACGCTGACGAGGGTGTAGGCGTAGATGTCGCGGATGGTGTCCTCGTCGATGGCCGCCCCCGAGAGCCGGACGGGTTTGATGGCGCGGGGGTGGACGGCCGTGAACAGGTCGCGGCGGAACGTCTTGCCGACGACCAGCCAGCGCAGCGTCTTGATGGAACAGGTCGTCGACCCGGCCATCCCGCCGACGAACATCCCCAGAAAGAGGACGTGACGGGGGCCGGCCGACCAGAGGTCGAAGTCCACCGTGGCGTAGCCCGTCGTCGTCACGATGGAGGTGACCTGGAACAGCGTCGCCCGGACGAGTTCCTCGCCCAGCGGGTACTCCCCGTCGAGGACGAGCATCGCGCCGACGACGAGTGCCCCACCGACGACGACGCCGAGGTAGACGCGGAACTCCTCGCTGTCCCGGATGCGGGTGGTGTCACCCCGCGAGAGGTGATAGAGCAGGACGAAGTTCGTCGCGCCGACGAACATCCCGACGACGACGACCCACTGGACGGCCGGCGAGAACGCGCCGACGCTCTTGGCGTGTGGCGAGAACCCCGCGGTGGCGATGGTGGTCAGCGCGTGGGCGACGGCGTCGTAGAGCGTCATCTCGGGAGCGAGGTCGGGCACGCCGATGCGAGGGCCGAGCAGGTGGAGTCCGTACAGCAGTGCCGCGAGCAGCGCCGTCAACCCGAGGTACAGACCACCGAGCAGACGTGCGGTCCCCGCCATCCGTGGCGTGAGTTTGGTGACGTCCTGGGTCCGGGTCTCCGTCTCCATCAGTTGTGCGCCGCTCACGGAGAGTTCCGAGAGGAGACCGACCGCCAGCACGAGGATTCCGAGGCCGCCGAGCCACTGGAGCACCTGTCGCCACATCAGGATGGCTCGGCCGTGGATCTCGAACCGGCCGACGACCGTCGCGCCCGTGGTGGTGATGCCGCTCATCGACTCGAACAGCGCGTTCACCGGGTCCGCGAGCGTCCCCTGCCCGGCGAGGACGAACGGAATCGCACCGACGAGCGCGACGGCCAGCCACGCGCTCGCCACCAGCAAGAACGCTTCACGGGGGCCCGGTTCGTCGCGCTCGATTCGTTCGAGGCCGACACCCGCGAGCAGGGAGCCGGCGAACGGGACGAGAAACGGGACGAGCGGTTCGCTGTAGAACAGGGCGAGTGCCGCCATCGACGCGAGCGGGAGTGCGAGAATCTTCAGAATCGTGCCGAGGACGCTCACACTGGTTCGCCAGTCGACGCGGATGCGCATCAGCGGTCGCCTCCCGAGTCGGGGCGGGGCGACTCGTCGACGGGCGGGTCGGGGGGACTCACACCTGTGCGGCGACGGCGTCGATGTCTTCGGTGTTGACGAACAGGACGACGTGGTCGCCCGGTCGGATGACCGTCTCACCGCGCGGGGTGACGAGACTGCCGTCTCGAGTGATAGCGCCGATGACCGTCCCGGCGGGGAGGTCCGGGACGCTCTCGCGGATGGCACGGTCGGCGAGCGAACTGCCCTCGTCGACGGTCAGTTCGAGCACCTCCGCCCGGTCGTCCTCGATGATGGCGACGTTCTCGGCGCGCTGTTCGCGGGTGAACCGGGTGATCTCCTCGGCGACGGTCTCGCGGGGGTTGACGGCCACGTCGACCCCCACCGCCTCGAACAGTTGGACGTACGCACCGGTCTCGGTCAGCGAGACGGTTCGCTGGGCACCCAGTCGCTTGGCGAGGAGTGCGGCCAGCAGGTTCTTCTCGTCGTTGTCGAGCGCCGTGACCACGACGTCGGCGTCGCCGACGTGTTCGCGTTCGAGGAAGTCCCGATCGGTCGCGTCGGACTCCATCACCGTCGTCTTCGGCAGGTCCTCCGCGAGCTGTCGCGCTCGCTCGCCCTCCCGCTCGATGAGCCGCGGTCGGAAGCCGCGCTCTTCGAGCAGTCGGGCGGTCTGGAACCCGACCTCGCTCCCGCCGACGATGACGATGTCGTCCGGGCCGGCAGAGCGCGGCGAGAGGTCGGCCGCGAACTCGCGGACGCACTCCGGAGAGCCGATGACGATGACCTCGTCGTCGGCCCGGATGTAGGTGTCACCCGACGGGATGACGAACTCCTCGTCGCGGACGATGGCGGCGAACGTCAGCGAGTCCCAGCGGTCGGCCTCCGCAACGGTCTGGTCGGCGACGGGGCTGTCGACGGGCACCTCGAACTGTGCCATCCGGACGGCCCCGCCGGAGAACGTGTCGACGTCCTGTGCCGCGGGGAGGCCGATGAGGCGGACGACGCTCTCGGCGGTCAACAACACCGTACAGACCATGAAGTCGATGCCGAACGCCCCGTCGGCGTTACGCCACGTGTCGAGGTACTGGGTACCTTTCACCCGGCAGATGGTGAACGCGTCGCCGAGCGTGTCGGCGGTCCCGCAGGTGACGATGTTCGTCTCGTCGTCGTCCGTGCTGGCGATGACGAGGTCCGCGTCCCCGATGCCGGCCTCCTGGAGCGTCGTCCGGTCGCCCCCGTCGCCCTCGATAGCCAGCACGTCCAGTTCGTACGTGAGGTCGCTGACACGGTCGGGGTCGATGTCGACGACGACCACCTCGTGGGTCCCGCAGAGACTCGCGGCGATACTCGACCCGACCTCTCCTGCACCGACGACGATTATCCGCACACCACACCCTCCTCGGTCATACCACAGACCAGAGCCTTCCGGTCTAAATCCGTTTTCATCACCGGGGCGTAGAACCACCAACCGTTTTGCCACTCGACAGAGACGTTGAGAGCATGAACACGTTCGAGAACGGCCCCGGAGAGCCATGAGTCTCCTCGGTCACGTCGTCGTCCCCGTCGCGGACGCGGACGACGCACGGGCGACCGCCCGTGCACTCGCTCCCTACACGCCCGACGCGGTGACGGTCCTCCACGTCGTCGAGAAGGGCGAGGGCGTTCCCGATAAGACACCCGTCGAACAGAGCGAGTCCATCGCCGCCGACGCGTTCGACGCGTTCCACGAGACGTTCCCCGACGCGACGGCCGAGGTCCGCTACGGCAGGGACGTCGTGGCGACGGTGCTCGACGCCGGTCGTGACCTCGACGCGACGGCCGTCGCCTTCCGCCCGCGTGGCGGGTCGCGGTTCGTCCAACTGCTCAGCGGCGACCGGACGCTCACGTTCGTCACCGAGAGCGACCTGCCCGTCCTCGCGCTTCCCGGTGGTTCGGATGAGTGACCGGAGACGGGAGAGGGCGCACGACGGCCGGGGAGGAGTGGAATGACCGACGACCAGGAACTCGCCAAGGACCTCGGTCCGCTGGCGGCTCTGACCATCGGTGTCGGGACGATGATCGGTGCGGGCATCTTCGTGTTACCGGGGCAGGCCGCCGCCGCGGCCGGACCGGCAGTCGCGCTCTCGTTCGTCGCCGGCGGGGTCATCTCGCTGTTCACGGCGATGTCCGCGAGCGAACTCGGGACGGCGATGCCGAAAGCCGGCGGGAGCTACTACTACGTCAACCACGCGCTCGGCCCGCTGTTCGGCTCTATCGCGGGGTGGGGCAACTGGATGGGCCTGGCGTTCGCCAGCGCGTTCTACACGCTCGGGTTCGGCGAGTATCTCGCCACGTTCCTCCCGATTCCCGACGTCACGACGACGGTCGGCGGACTGGGGACGGTCGGCCTGACGTCGTTTCAGGTCGGAGCACTGGCCGCCGGCCTCGTCTTCATCGGCGTCAACTACGTCGGCGCGAAGGAGACCGGGCGACTCCAGACGATAATCGTCGTCATCCTGGTGGCCATCCTGACGCTGTTCTCGGTGCTGGGCTTGCTCCAGGCCGACCTCACGACGCTCCGGCCGTTCTTCCCCGAGGAGACGGGCGGTGCGAGCGCCATCCTTCCCGGCACGGCGCTGGTGTTCGTCTCCTTTCTCGGCTTCGCGAAGATCACGACCGTCGCCGAGGAACTGAAGAACCCCGGTCGGAACCTCCCGCTGGCGGTCATCGGGAGCGTCGTCATCGTGACGACGATGTACGCACTCATCATGGTCGTCCTGATGGGGGTCATCAACTGGAAACAGCTCGCACCGGAGTTCACGACGACGCCCGTCCTCGACGTGGCCGACGTCGCGTTCGGTGCGGTGGGTTTCGCCGCCGTCGGCATCGGCTTGCTGACGTTCGCGGGCCTGCTCGCCACGGCGTCGAGCGCCAACGCGAGCATCCTCGCCTCCTCGCGTATCAACTTCGCCATGGGCCGTGACCGACTCGTCACGCCGAAACTCAGCGACGTCCACCCGCGGTTCGCCACGCCGTATCGCTCCATCGCGGTCACGGGCGTCATCATCGTCGCGTTCATCCTCTACGGCGACGTGAAGACGCTCGCCAAGGCCGGGAGCGTCCTCCACCTCATCGTCTACGGCCTGCTCAACCTCGCGCTCATCGTGATGCGCCAGTCCGACAGCCCCGAGTACCGACCGGAGTACACCGTGCCGCTCTACCCGCTGATTCCCATCCTCGGTGCGGTCACCTCGTTCGGTCTCATCGCGTTCATGGAACCCATCGAAATCACGCTCGCGGTCGGGTTCGTCGCGTTCGGTATCGTCTGGTACTTCGCCTACGCCCGCTCGAAGACCGACAAGCGCGGCATCCTCGCGCAGTACGTCCTCTCACAGCCCGAACGGATGCCCGACGCCGCCGTCGACGCCGCGGGCGCGGTCCAGCCCGACGGTGGGGAGTTCCGCGTGATGGTCCCGCTGTCGAACCCGTCCAGCGAGACGGACCTCGTGACGCTCGCCAGCGCCATCGCCAAGCAGCGTGGCGGGACCGTCGTCGCCACCCACATCGTCACCGTCCCCGACCAGACCGCCCTCCAGTACGGCGCGGACCACGTCGACGAACTCGACGCGGACTCCGCCGAACTGCTCGAACGCGCCCGCGAGGACGCCGAGACGTTCGGCGTCCCCGTCGAGACCCACACCGTCATCTCCCACCGCGGGTTCGAGGAGGTGTTCGACGCCGCGAACATGTACACCGCCGACCTCGTCGTGATGGGCTGGGGGCCGGACCACGGCTCGCCCGGCCGCGCGGAGGGGGCGTTCGACGACCTCACACAGGACGTCCCGTGTGACTTCCTCGTCCTCAAGGACCGCGGCTTCGACCCGGACCGCATCCTCGTTCCCACTGCGGGGGGACCGGACTCGGACCTCTCGGCGCGCATCGCCGTCCTGTTGCGCGAACAGTACGGCAGCGAGGTGACGCTGCTCAACGTCGCCGACGACGCGGCGACCGGTCGGGAGTTCCTCGAATCGTGGGCCGACGAACGCGGCCTCTCGAACGCGAGACTCCAGGTCGAGACCGGTGACGTCGAACGGGCCATCGAGCGAGCGGCCGACGACGCGACGATGCTCGTCGTGGGAGCGACCGAACGCGGCCTGCTCCGCCGACTCGTCACCGGGTCGCTGGTGATGGACGTCGTCGAAGACGTGGACTGTTCGGTGTTGCTCGCCGAACAGCGCCGCGACCGGACGCTCCGCGAACGACTGTTCGGCTGAACGGGAGTCCCCCGTCGTTCTCACGGGTGGGCTGGACGGCAAGCCACCCGTCAGACACACATCGAGTTCCCGAACACTCATTACAGTAGACAACAGTGTGACTCGTGTGAGCGAACTGCCCTGCGTCTCGTGCGACACCGACATCCCCGCCGAGGCGTCGAACTGTCCGCACTGCGGGCAGCGACAGTTGACCCGAACGACGGCTATCACCTACGTGGCCGTCGCCCTCCCCGTCGTGTTCTGCTCGGTCGGTCTGGCGCTCGTCCTCGGCGTCCCCGGCGTCGTCGACGCCACCGTCGGGGCCACCGGTCTCGTCGCGTGCCTCCTCGTGACCTACTGTCTCACCGGCCTCGCACTGGGCCACGCCTACGCGAAACGACAGCGGCGCATCGATGCGGCCGCACCCACACCCGCCACGCCCGCCGACGAGAACGCACAGTGACTGGTAGTCACCCACTTACGCCCGGTGACACGTCAGTTTCGTCGCCCGGTCGAACGGTTCGACGCTCGAACGGTGTGCTCACGGGCGACTGACGGAAATCCATCGCGTTACACGACTCTCTGTCACTCGGATGTCTATGTCGCCCCCTATTCTCGTCGGCGCGACGAGCGGTGGACGAAACGGGTGGCTTAGTGAGGTTCTTACCAAGACCGTTCGGTGTCTCCGTAGTGACAGAGATGGCACCAAACAACCACGTGCGTCGTCGTGCGTTCCTCGGCACCGTCGGCGCCGCGTTCGTGGGCCTCGCTGGCTGCTCCGGCAGCCCCGACTCCTCCCAGACCGAGACGGAGACCGGTACTCCCACACCGGCCCCCGAGACGACGACCCCCCGACCGACCACGACGAACACGACAGAGCCACCGACGGAGACGCCCGCCCAACGGGGACCCCCGGAGTGGGTCGCCGCCGCCGGCGAACTCTACGACGACTTCGCGCTGTTCGACCAGAACTGGCGTGTGGACTCGGGGGCGGCGTCGCTCGTCGAAGGCGAGGGGTTCGGTGGCCACCCCGGCGTCCGCATGGAGACGAGCGACCGTGGCCTCGCTCGCATCGAGCGCAAGTACTGGCAGCCACAGGACTTCTCGAACACCGAGTTCTCCTTCGCGGTGAAGATCGAGGAGACGACCGAATCCGCCGCGACGGTGACCCTCCAGCTCCAGGACATCGAGGGGCGGGAGATGAACCACACCGACGAGATACCCAGTGCCGCGACCGGCGAGTGGGTCCGAATCGACGCCGGAACGACCGACGCCGACCGCTTCGACCTGTCGCAGTTGACCCACGTCCGCATCGAGCACTTCGCCCGCGACAGCGGCGAGACGACGCTGCTCGTCAGCGACGTCCGCACCCACCCGGCCCGCGAGAAGGGCGCGGTGGTGTTCGCGCTGGAGGACGACCACGAGACGAACGTCACGCTCGCCGCCCCGGTGTTGCGCGAGGCCGGCTACGCCGGCGGCGTCTTCGCCTCGCCGGACCGACTCGGGAGTTCCGGTGAGTCCTCGGTCGAGGACTACCGCACGCTCAGCGACGCCGGCTGGGACATCGGCGTCAACACGCTGGGTCACAACAGCCTCTCGTCGTACGGGAGCGACGAACGGGCCGCCGTCGAGGAGGCTATCGCGCGACTCCAGTCGAAGGGGTTCGACGGTGCGCTCAACGTCTTCAGAGCGCCACACGGCGACTACACGGCCGCGACGCTGGGCTACGCTCCCGACCTGTTCGACATGACGTTCACCGGCGTCGGGCGGTCGGCAGGCACGAACTCGGCCATCAGCGACCCGCGGACGGTCCTCTCGCTCGACGCCGACGACTTGGAGAAAGCACGGACGGCCGTCGAGGCGGCCGCGACCCACCGCCAGACCGCGGTGCTGTTCTTCCACGCCCGGCACATCGAGAGCCGAGAGGCGTTCGCCGACCTCGTCGGCCGCGTGCAGCGCCTCGAATCCGAGGGGGCACTGGAGGTGCTCACCCCGACGGAACTGGCCGCACGGACGGTCTGAACGGGACTCCGGACGTCGACGCGCTTGCCGAGCGTCCACACGAGTGCGACGAGCGTCCCCCTCGGTAGCGGCTGTCGGCGACATCTATCCTGCGACGACGGCCCGGTACGTCACGACCGGTCGGCGGGATTCCACTCAGGACTCGGAGGTGTCGGGACCGACCGGGTCGTCGGGAGCGGTCCTCGGCCCGGTCGCCTCGGGGTCGACGTGGACCGTCGGCTCGTCGGGAGGCGGCGAAGACGAGCGGTCGACGCGTCCGGGGCCGGTCCACGTCGGGTCGGCCAGCCACGGCGCGACGACGCGGGCGAACTCGAAGCCGAGGACGAGGACGAGCGGGCCGAGGAAGATGCCGTACCAGCCGAACAGCAGCGGACCGAAGATGTACGCGAGCATGATGGCCCCGATGTGGACGTTCCGCCCGCTGACGAACGGCCGGAGCAACTGGTCGGGAATCCAGTCGACGACGACGACTGAGACCAGCGAGAACACCGCGACGAACCAGAGCGTCGTCGGAGCCGTCGTCACGGAGACGACCGCCAGTACGAGTGCGAGGGGCACCCAGACGAGTTTGATACCGACGACGGGGATGAGGCTGGCGACGCCCGCGAGCAGGCCGAACAGCGTCGGCTGTGGAATCGTCACGCCCGCCGGCGCGACGAGGTTGAGCAGGTTGAACACGACCGCCGCGAGCAGGCCCGTGAACGCCGCGTTGACGATGTTCCCGAAGTAGATGCTCCGCAGGTCCTCGTCGACGACGGCGACGTACCGCTCGACGACGCTGTCCTCGCGGACGAACGTCCCCCGTGCCCACGCCACGATGCGGTAGTCATCACGCAGCAGGTAGAAAGAGAGCACGACGACGACGAACGCGTGGAGGCCGGCGTTCCCCAGCAGACCGAGCGACCCGAGCGTGGCGTCGACGACACCGCCGAGCGTCCCGTTGGTCGTCAACTCCTCCAGTCTGCTGGGGTCGGCGACGACGACGGTCACGAACGCCTCGACGCCGCCGGCGACCAGCGAGACGGGGAGGTACGGTTCGAGAAACGAGAGGGCAGCGCTGGTCCGGTCGGAGGTCAGGAACGTCGATAGCTCCATCAACGCGACGGCGAGCGTGTACGCGAACAGCAGCAGCGACGGGACGACGAACACAAGCAGGGCGACGGCAGCGGCGACGGTCCGCGAGGCGACGTACTCACACACCCGCTCCATCACCGGTCGTGTCGCGTAGTAGACGAACAGTCCGAAGACGAATGTCCCGACGTAGCGCCAGGCGACGAACGCGAGCGAGACGGCGAGCACCACGGCGACGACCCAGAGGGTCAGTCGCTCGCGGTCGATACGGCCGGAGACGCCGTCGATAGTTCGTATTCGCCCACTCATGTCTCTACTGGCCGTTCCCGAACGATAATCCTGTCGCGCTGCCGTCCGGTCTCGGGAGTGTCACCCCCCGTGACCTGCCGCCACCAGCAAGGTCGTGTTCGTCCGGTCGGACACGCCGCCGGTTCGTGCCGCCGCCGGACCCGGACGTGGCCCGGTTACGGGTCGATGGAGGCGAGGGGACGGCGTCCGGTCGCGGGACCCGACGACCCCTCCGACAGCATCGACTCGACCAGTTCGTCGATGTCGGCCTGAACCGTCGCTAACTCCTCGACAGTCCGCTCGTTGTACGCCCGTTTGCTGACGTCGATGTATCGCGGGACGATGTCGTGAGCCGCCATCGAGAGTTCGGCGAGTCGTCGACTCTCCTCGGTCTCCTCGTAGGCCGGGAGTTCGAGCCTGGAGACGACGGTCTTCGAGAGGCTAGCCTTTCCTCGGGAGGCGATACCGCGAAGCGACCGCTGGTAGACGGCCGAGTTGAGCAGGCCACAGAGGAAGTGTGCCTCGTACTCGTCGTCCGTCGAGATGAACATGAAGTGGTCGCCGGGGACGACCGGTTTCTCCCCGAGCGTCTCGTCGTCGACGGTGCCGACGACGGCGAAGTGCGGCTTGAACCCGAGCCGACACCAGACCACCTTGTAGTCCGACCAGGTGTACTCGCCCAGTCCGAACACGTTGTAGAACGTCCCGCTCTGTAGCCACGTCGACGCCCGGTCTTCGAGGGCCTCCCGACGCGAGTCGAGATACTCGTAGGTCTTCGGGCAGCCGTTTCGGAGTTCGGCCTCGTTGTCCTCGTTGGCCTTCGCCATCGGGACGAGGTGGAGGTCGTGGCCGAACAGCCCGTACTTCACGACGTGTTTCGACCGTAGATACGGGTAGACGTGGTCGTGTTCCAGTTCGTCGAGGCGGCTCCGGTCGAGGCTGTAGACGTCCTTCGCGTCGTCTTTCAGCCCGTGTCGAATGTCGTGAGCACACTCCCCGAGCGCCCGTCGTTCGGCGTCCGCCCTGAGCCACGGGGACGACGGGTCGTCGGCCTCGACCGGGACCATCGGCGTCTCCTCGTGGGGCAGCGTCTCTCGCATCGCGGCGGCCGAGGAGAACTCCGGGTCGCCGTCCGCTCGTCGCCACGTGTCGGCGTCGATGGGGAACGTGGGGGCGGTGTCGGCACGCAGAGTGTAGACCGACGCGTGCGCACCCACTTCGTCGCCGAAGGGGCGCAGGTCGGTGAAGTCGTGGATGTGCGTCACCGCGACCGGACGCGAGTTCACTCGCTGGCTCCTGAGCAGTCGCCCGGCTGGCCCCTTCACGATGTCGCGTTTCAGGACGAAACTCGCGTCGCCGTCCTCGGCGAGATAGCGGTGGATGCAGACCCAGACGAACGGGACGGAGACGTCGTCGTTGGCGTATCCCAGTCTGGCTTCGGCCCCGTCGTGTGGGAGCAGGTTCAACCGGTCGACGTACCGCTCGCGCCAGGCGTCTCGAACCGATTCGGAGAGGTTCCCCCACGTGAGCCACGGCGGGTTCCCGACCAGGTGGTCGACGCGCAGGTCGAGCGTCTCGCCGCCGAACCGAATCTCGTCGTCTCTCATCAGTCCGAGCGAGTCGGTGAGGAACACCGGGAGCTCCAGTCGGTCGACGTCCGCCTCGTCGAGCACCGGCAGCAACGAGAGGAGGTAGCCGAGTTTGGCGCTCTTGACGGCGACGGGGTTCAGGTCGACACCGAACACCGTGTTCGTGACGACGTCCACGAGCGCCTCCGGACCGAGCGTTCCGCCGAGCGCGTCGCGTTTCGCGTCGATACACGTGGCGAGGAAGACGCCCGAACCGCATCCGGGGTCGAAGAACGTCTCCGACCGGTAGTCGGCGACGTCGAGTTCGGCCACGGACAGTTCGGCCACCCCCCGTGGCGTGTAGTACTCGCCGAGTTGCAGGCGCAGGTCGCGGGGGACGATGCGTTCGTAGAGTCGCCGGAGGAACTCGACGTCCCCGGTCAGCAGGTCCGCACGCGTGAGAGACGCACCGACGTCCCACTCGGTGGCGTCGACGTCGACGACCGCCCGGTGAAGCTGCTGGAAGTCGACGGAGAGGGCGTCCGTGTTGTAGTTCGCCTCCCGATTGACGAGTTCGAAGTCGAACTCGCGTTCGGCGAACTCGACGATACCGTCGACGACGAAGTCGTAGTAGAGCGCGTCGACGAACAGGCGAGTGCGCGGGTCCTCGACCGCGAGTCCGTCGAAGACGTCACCGTGACTCCCGACGAAGAAAGCTTCCCACTCCGCTTTCGCCGCCTGGACGTCGTCGTCGTCCGCTAGCCGGTCGACCGCGTTCGACGTGTACCGCTCGTAGTGGTGACTCTCTCTCCCCCACCTGTCGAAGACGGATACGTGTTCGTTCATATCGTGACTGTCGTGGGTCGTTGCACCTGCTTTCCCCCGCCCCGGCTATACTCTTTCGAGAACCCGTTCGCACGGACGGAACTCACCGCGCGACCGGCCGACCGAGAACGGTCGGTCGACGAGTCGATGCGAGACGAGTGCCGACGGGACGTCAGTCGGCGCTGCCGAACACCTGTCGCATCATCGGGTGCATCTCCATCAACTGCTCCTCGGCGATCTCCTCGTACAGTTTGTACGTGATGGAGACCGTCAGCAGCAGGCCCGTCCCGGAGACGGTGCCGATGGTGCCGAGCATGTTCGCCGCGACGGCGAGCAGACCGACGAGCGCACCGCCGATGACCGTCACCTGCGGGATGTATCGGGCGAGCACCTTCTCCATGACCTGCGGGTTCTTCCGGAAGCCGGGGATCTGCATCCCGGAGTTCTGTATCTGCTGGGCGGTGGCGTCCGGTCCCATGCCGGAGGTCTCGACCCAGAACACCGCGAAGATGGCCCCGCCGATGACCATGAACGTCAGGTCGACGCCGATACGGAGCAGGATGTCGAGGGTGTCCGTCCCGATGGCCCCGACCCAGTCCTGTGGCGTGTAGATGGGTGCGAAGTAGTAGAACAGTCCATCCGTCGGGACGAACCCTTGCTGGGTCTGCTGGTACTCACCGAGCCAGTTGGGCATCCCCGACCCGAGTTGCGACCGGAGGATGCGTCCGAGGAACTGGATGTTCGCCTGCAGCGCGCGGACGAGAATCATCGGCAGGACGCTCGCGTAGATGAGCTTCACGGGGAAGCGTCCGCGTGCGCCACGGACCTTCGCGTGGCTGAGCGGAATCTCGACGCGGACGGACTCGGCGTAGACGACGATACCGAAGATGAGCAGCGTCGTGATGAGCGCGAGCAGCTGGCCACCGCCGGAGCCGAAGATGAACTGCAGTCCCTCGAAGCTGAACAGCGCCGGCGTCTCGGTGTTCCCCATGAGGATGTTGGCCCACGCCTCGAAGAAGCCGGTGCGGTTCGTGAGACCCGACCAGCCGAAGAACCCGCCGATGAGTCGCTGGCTCACGCCCGCGACGATGAACAGGCCGACACCGGAGCCGACCCCCCACTTCGAGATGACCTCGTCCATGAAGAGGATGAGGATACCGCCGATAGCGATCTGCGCGAAGATGAGCCAGCTGACGCCGACGAGCGGGACGCCGAGCTGCTGGGCGAGCTGCGGGCTCGCGGGTAGGAAGTTCCCGAAGAACACCAGCGGGATCCCCGTCAGGAAGATCATCACGACGACCAGGAGCTTCTGGAGGCCCTGATACAGCGCCTGGTCACGCGGGTCGTTCGTGTCGAGACCGAGGAGGTCCGCCCCGCCGAGCAACTGGAGGACGATGCTCGCGGTGACGATGGGACCGATACCCAACTGGAGGATGCTCCCCTGCCCGCCGGCGAGGATAGTTCTGAACTGCCCGAAAGCGTCGGTACCGACACCCTGTAACCCGAAGACGACGACGTTCGTCAGGAAAAAGTACAGCACGAGGACGCCCCCCGTCCAGGTCAGTTTGCGCCTGAACGGGACGTGACCCTCCGGGCGGGACACGGTGGGCATCCGCGTGAGTACGGGTGCGGCGGTCTCCTTCCAACTCATTCTGACGCAGGCTAACCTTTGGGCCCATGTATGTCCTTCGACTCACTTCGTAGCCATGTCACGCCTCGTCGCCCCGCCGTCGTGCAGTTCTGGACCGGCGGGTGTGCGAGGACGTATCACTCAGTGTGGACGGACGGCCCGGCGGTGAACGACGGTCCAGCGCCGTCGCTCCCCGGTCGATGGCCGAAGAAAGCGAATCGGGTCGAGCGGACGACTCAGTCGTCGTCTTCGTCGTCGTCGTCTTCCATCTCGGCGAGTCGCTCCTCGCCACGCTCGGTGAGGACCGCTTCGCCACCCTCGGACTCGATGAGGTCGACGGCGCTCTCGGAGAACGCGTCGGCCGTCACGTCGAGCGTGCTGTGGAGCTGGTTCGCGCCCAGCACCTTCACGTAGTCGACCTCCGCGGCCGGGTCGACGACGTCACGTGCGTCGAGCGTGTAGCCGTCGTCGGTCTCCTCGGCGAGGCCCTCGGCGGCGAATAGGGCGATGTCCTCGTCGAGTTTCTGCAGGGAGATGGTCGCGACCGACTCCTTGGCCTTCTCCGGGCGGTCGAACCCGTGTTTGCCGAGCGGTTCGTAGTTGTGGAACTCGTGTTTGGCGCGACCGGCGCGACCACGGCCACCGCGGTTCCCGGCTCCGCGCCGGTTCTTGTGGGTGCCGCCGCCGTGCGTGCGCGAGCCACGCTGTCGTCGTTTCTTGCTCGTCATCGCATCTGGGTGAGGAGGCTGTCTATCTCCTCGGTGCTGTGTTTGCCGAGCTGGCCACCCTCCTTCGTGGGGTGTTTGATGCCGTCGTGACCGCCACGAGGCGGGTGCAGACGGAGCGTGGGCGAGAGGCCCTGCTCTCGCAGGGTCGTCTCCTCGCTCACGAGCGCCGCTGCCAGCGCGTCGATGCTGTCGTAGTCGGTGTTCTCCGCGACCCACTCGTCGGTGATGTCGCCGTCACCCTTGGCGGGTTCGGCGCGCGTCTCGATGAGCGTCGCCACGACGTCCTCGCTGGGCTCGCCGTGAGCGACCCAGTCGTTGACCTTCGTGACCATGCCGCGGTACGTGTCGGTGTCCGGGACGAGGACGCAGTGGTTGACGCGACCGAGGTTGAGCATGTCGATGGTGTCTTGCACCTCGTAGCTCATGTCGACCTCGCCGCGAACCTGCACGAGCGCCCTCATTCGATCACCTCACGCTTCTCGGCGGCGCGCTGGGGGACACGGGCTTCGGCCGTGTTCCGGAGCGCGTTGAACGTCGCCTTGGCGAAGTTGACCGTCGTCCGGGTCTGCCCCGACGAGCGGGTCCAGATGTCCTCGATACCGGCGAGTTCGAGCACCGAGCGGACGGTCTCCCCGCCCGCCAGCCCCAGCCCACGTGGTGCGGGCTGGAGTTCGACCTCGACGCTCCCGGCCTTGCCGGTCGTGCGCAGTGCGACGGTGTGGGGTCGCCCACAGCCACACTCCCACGAGCCACAGCCACGGGAGACGTCGATGATGTTGAGCTTCGCGATGCCGATGGCCTTCTGGATGGCGCCACCGACCTGGTCGTCACGACCCTCGGCGTAGCCGACGAAGCCGTCGCGGTTGCCCACGACGACCGAACACCGGAACTTCACCCGGCGGCCGGAGTCGGTCATGCGCTGGACCATGTTGATGTCGAGGACGTTGTCCTCGAGGTCCGGCAGCAGGCGGTCGACGACTTCGGCCTCACGGAGCGGGAGGCCCGAGTCGAGGGCCTCGCGCATCGTCGTGATGTCGCCGTCGAGCACCTGGCGTCCGAGTCGTGTCTTCGGTTCCCAGCCGTTACTCATAGTTCGTCCTCCATGCGTTCTCGTACTTCATCGAAGTGGTCCGGTAGGTCGGTCGCGTCGAAGTCGCCGCTGTAGAGCGGGTCGTCCAACTGCTCCGCGTACTCGGCGATGTGGTCGCCACGGGTCCGTTCCCAGTCGGCGAACACGTCGTCGTTGTGCGGGACCTGGAGGCCGGCGTCGATGGCCCCCTCCTGCACGGCGAACACCTTGCTGCCGGGCGTCGCGGTGTTCAGCCCGATGTCGAGGACGGCGTCCTCGATACCCTCGGCGAGCGCGCGCTTGCCCGCGAGGAAGCCGGTGAGGTACGCGGCGGGCAGGTTGCCCGTCGGTGCCTCCCAGCCGAACTCGGCGAGGTCCGCGGAGTGTGCGGCCGCGAGCGTTCTGTCTCCCTGGTCTCCTGTAGTCACCAGCTGCGCCCTGATGTGCTTGTTGCTCGAGCGAGCAACGAGACGTGCCCGACCGGATTTCAACAGGCGCAACCGCTGATGGTAGTCCGTACGTGCCTCGCGGCGTCGCCGCATCGGCACTTTGTAGCGTGGTCCGGTTGCCATGTCAGTAGTTGTTCTCCACGTATCGTTCCAGGTCGTTCACGCTGTCGAACTCCCCACCCGAGGCCATACCGTACACTTCACGGTACTCCGAGCGGTCGAGTCGCTCTTCCTCGTCGCGGAGTTCGCGCAGGCGACGACGCTGTGCGCGGATGCGTCGCATCCACTGGTCTTTCTTCCCGTCGCGTGCGCCCTTGCGTCCCTTGCGGGAGCCGGGGCCCTTGCGGTGGCCGTAGGCGCGTTTCTCGTTGCGCTCACGGGCACGGCCGCGGGAGTTGCCACGCGCCTCACGCTTCGTGTCGATGGAGCCGTCCGCGATGAGTTCGCGGATGTCCTCGCGCGTGATGGCGTCGGCGATGTCGCTGCCGGCGTCGGGGTCGAACCAGACACGGTTCTTCCCGACGTCGAGTTCGTCTGCTGCCAGCCGTTTCTGGGTGCTCAGATCACTCATTTCCGTTCACCTCGACTTCGACGTACGTCGGGTTGAGGACGCGAATCTCGCTCTCCTCGGCCTCCTCCTCGATACGCTCGCGCTTGCGAGCGCCGACGGTGGAGGCGATGCGCACGGCCTGGCTGTCGCCGTCGACACCCTCGAGGTCGGTCACGTTCTCGACGTGGACCTCCTCGAAACCACTCGGGTGCAGACCGCGGACCTCCTTCGGCGTTCGGAAGCCGGAGGCGACCTTCGGCCCCTTGCCCTTCTGACCGCGGCGCTGTTTCGAAAGCTGGCCCCGGGGGCGTCGCCACGACTCGGGCGTGCGCTTCTTCTTGTGGTAGTCCTGCCGGCGGAACGCGGGTTTGCCCTCGCGTTTGCGCTGGGTCAGGAGTCGCTCTTCTTCGTCGGAGAGTTCGGGCGTCTTCTCGGCGAGGCCGCGAGCCTGGAGCTCCGTCTCCACGTCCTCGGCGGGCTCGTCCTCGGGTTCGCCCTCGTCTTCGACCTCCGCCTCGGTCTCGTCTTCCTCGCGGATTTCGAGGCCGCCGACGTCGGCCTTGATACGCGCGGCGAGCGCGTTGCCGATGCCCTCGACCTCCGCGAGGTCGGACTGGCTGGCGGCGCGGATGTCGTCGACCGCATCGTAGCCGGCGTCACGGAGCGCGTCGGCCTTCGACGGGCCGACACCGGAGATGTCCTCGATGTCCGCGGGCCCCTCCGATTCGTCGTCGTCGACTTCGACGGTCTCCTCCTCGTCCTTCGAGGCAGCGACCTCGCTGTCCTCGTCGATTTCGGAGACGTCGGCGAGGATGCGCTCTGCGAGCGACTCGCTGATGCCGTCGACCGAAGTCAGTTCCTCCGCAGTCGCGGCCTGCACGTCCTCGACGGACTCGAAGCCGGCCTCGCGGAGCGACTCTGCTTTGGCGTCACCGACGCCGTCGATGTCTTCGAGGGTTTCGGGAGTCGCCATCAGGCCTCACCTCGGCTGGGTTTCTGCGTGATGTACACGCCGTCCTGGAACACGCGGGTGTCCTTGTCGTTCACGCGCGTGAGCTGTTCGATGTCGGCGGCGGTCTGCCCGACGGCCTCGATGTCGGGACCCGAGAGGGTCAGTTCCTCGCCGTCGACCTGTACCTCTGTGTCACCGTGGATGGTGGTCCGGCGGGGCGACTTCTCCCCGAGGAAGTTCGAGATGACGACGTCGCCACCCTGAACCTCGACCTGCATCGGGAAGTGCGAGTAGAAGACCTCCATCTGGTACTCCCACCCGTCGGTCACGCCGTACACCATGTTCCGCACGTGGCTCTCGAAGGTGCCCATCGTGGCGACCGTCTTGCGGTCCTCCTCCGGGCTCTCGATGACGACGCCGTCGACCTGTCGGTCGTCTTCGTCCTCACCGCCTTCGACGGTGATCTCCTCGGCGGAGACCGTCACGTCCGGGAACCACAGCTTGCGCGTCACCGACCCGTTGGGACCCTCGACGGTCAGGTCGAGGTGGTCGAGCGACGCGTCCACGTCGTCCGGAAGTTCGATTTGCGTTCTCATCAGTACACGTAGGCGATTACTTGGCCACCGACGCCCGCCTCGCGGGCCTCGTAGTGGCTCATGATGCCCTCCGAAGTGGAGACGATGAGCGTCCCGTAGTCGCGCGCTGGGAGGAACCGCTTCTCCCACTTCTCGTAGCCGTCCGCCTTCGCGGAGTAGCGCGGCTTCACGGGGCCACACTCGTTGATGGCACCTTTCAGTTCGACCTCGAATCGACCCGCTTTGCCGTCGTCGACGAACTGGAAGCCGTCGACGTATCCTCGGTCGTAGAAGACCTCGAGGATGGAGCCGATGATGTTCGAGGCGGGCTGGACCGTCTGGTTGAGGTGACCGACGCTCTCGGCGTTGTTGAGCTCCGACAGCGCGGCCGCCAGTGGATCATTCCCCGTCATTAGCTGTACTTCTTGAATCCCATGCTGCGGGCGATCTCTCGGAAGCACTGGCGACAGAGCCAGACGTCGTACTTGCCGACGAGGCCCTGTTTTCGGCCGCAGCGTTGACACGCTTCGAGCTGGCCGGTGCGGTGAGAGTCTCCCGACTCTTCTGTTTCGCTTTCGCTCATTTCAGTTGATCCCCACGTCGAACTCCGATTCGAGGAACCGCGCGGCGTCCTCGACGTTCAGGCGGTGGCGCGACGGAATCTGCTGGGTCGCGACGTCGCGCTTGCGCACACGGTAGCCGGGGCGGACGAGGTTGACCGTCACGTCCAGCCCGTAGATACCGATGCTCGGGTCGTACTCCTGACTCGGGAACTCGGTGTGTTCGTCGACACCGAAGCTGAAGTTCCCGGTCTGGTCGAACTGGTTCCCGCTGATGTCGACCAGTGGGAGCGCGGTGTCGAGGAACTCGTAGGCGAGGTCGCCACGGAGCGTGACCTTCGCGCCGATGGGGTCGCCCTCGCGGATGTTGAACTCGGGGACCGTGCGCTTGGCGACGGTCCGGACCGACTCCTGGCCCGTGATCTCCTCGAGGATCTCCTCGGCGTTGGCGAGCGGCTGCCCACCCTCACCGATACCCATGTGGACGACGACCTTCTCGACGACCGGCGAGCGCATCTCGTGGAGCCCTTCACTCTGACTCATTCGTCGCTCACCTCGTCGTCGTCACTCGTGTCGGCCTCGACCTCCGAGGAGGCCTCCTCGGTCACGTCCTCGGGAGCGTCGGCGCTCTCACCGTCACCCTCGACGAAGTTCTCGTCGATGACGACGACGTAGTCCGCGATGGTCTCGAAGCCGGCGTCCCCGTCCTGTTCGACGGTGACGTTGTTCGGGCCGGACCCGGCCGTGATGGCGATTTCGCCGATCGTACCGATCTGACCGGCGTGCTGGCCGCGAACGGCCGTCACGAGCGCACCCTCCTCGTAGGGGAAGTGTGCGACGACGCTCTTGTCCTCGTTGTCGACGACGACGGAGTCGCCGCCGCCGATGGAGTCGTCCTCGACGAGGAGCGTCTGACCGTCGTGGAGCGTCAACTGGGTCTGGCCGCCGGCGACCGTCTGCTTGCCGGCGACCTTCCCGAGTTTCGAGTCGGCGCTGTCGGCGTCGATGGGGGTCAGCGCCAGCCGACCGCCCTCGTCGGGGAACACGCGGTAGAACTCCCCGCGCTCGACGAAGCCCAGGATGTCGAACATCCCGATGGGGCGGCGCTCGTCGCGGGCCGCCTGACCGTTGACGACGATGCTGCCCTGGTCGAGCGCGTAGCGCGCTTCCTTCTTCGAGTCGACGTAGCCGAGCACGTCACGAAGCAGGATGAGGAGCGGCACCCCTTCCTGACCGTGGGGGCCTGCGCCCGCCTTGACGGTGTACTTCTTCGTCTTGCGTGCGACCGGCCACGACGTCGGTGCCGACAGTCGTTTCTGGTGGTCACTCATTCGTCATCACTCTCTAATCGTGCCTCGCGGTTGCCGTCCTCGAGGTCGAGGTCCGTGACGCGAACGTTCGAGGCGTCGAGCGCCCGCGGAACGTCCTCGCCGTCGGCCTTCTTGATCGTGACGCCCTCGACGTGGATGGTCGCGTCCTTGAGGTCCACCGTCTGGACCTCGCCTTCGGTGCCGGCACCGTCACCGCGGAGCACCTCGACGGTGTCCCCGGCGTTGACGCGGACCGAGCGCTGGCCGTACTCCTCGCGGAGGTCACCGGTCAGCGTCGCACGGACCTGCTTGTGGCGCTCGTGGAGCGGCGCGTTGGCACGTCGGTTGCGTTGTTTGCGTGGTTGTTTCGTCATCGTTAGTACATCATGGTCGCCGTGCTGGCGATGCTGCCGAACCGCTCGCCGACCTCCTGCGCGATGGGCCCCTTGATCTCCGTGCCGCGGGGGTCCTCGTTCTCGTCGACGATGACGGCCGCGTTGTCCTCGAACTTGACGCGGACGCCGTCGGGTCGACGGATGGACTTGCGCTGGCGGACGACGACGGCTTCGAGCACCTGTCGTCGCATCTCCGGCGTCCCCTTCGTGACCGAGACGGTGACCTTGTCACCGACGCCGGCCTTGGGGTGGCGGTTCTTCGTTCCGTGGTAGCCCGAGACGCTGATGACCTTCAGTTCGCGGGCACCGGTGTTGTCCGCGCACGTGACGAGCGAGCCTTTCTCGAGGCCCTGGGTCACGTCGGCGTTGAGTGCCTGCATCAGTCCTCACCCTCGGGCGAGCGGTCCGCCGAAGCACCCTCGGTGACGTCACCGGCGGTGTCTTCGGTGCTTTCGGTCGCGGGGGCAGTGATGCCGCCCGACTCCTCGGCCGCCTCGACGATCTCCACTACGACGTGGGATTTCGTCTTCGACAGCGGTCGAGTCTCTGCGATACGTACGATGTCGCCGGACGAGAGGTCGAGACATGCGGGGTGGTGTGCCGGGATGCGCGACCGGCGCTTCATGTACCGGTCGTACTTGGGCACGCGCACGTCGTACTCTCGCTCGACGACGACGGTCTTGTCCATCGCCGTGGAGGCGACCGCTGCTTCGATCGTCTGACCGCGCACGGCGAGTTCGCCGTGGAACGGGCAGTTCGGGTCGGAGCAGGTCTCCTCTGGCTCTGGTACGTTCAGTCCTATTGCCATCGTGAATCACCTGTGCGTTCGGTGCGTCGGGCCGGCCGCGCGACGAGTCGCTCGCCGTCGACGACGACGTACTCCGCGTCGGAGTCGTCGGTCGTGGAACGTCGCTCCACGTCGTCGAGGCGGAACTCGAACGTCGCAACCGCCTTCGGCACCCGCACGGACCGAGACCCCTGACGTTGCCCGCTGGTGCGCGCAACGCTCTCGAGTACCAGGGTGTTGGTCGTCTCGCTGACGACCTCCCCCTCACACCCGACGAGCGTCGGGTCCGACGAGTCGGCGACTCGCACATGCAAGCCGACGAGTTCGTGGCGTGGCAGGGTCTCGGCGGTCAACATCTATTCGGCCTCCTCGCCGTCGCCGTCGCCTTCCTCGCCCTGAATCGTCTTGATCCGGGCATGGTGCGGCGAAGCTCGCTGATGCGACCGGGGTTGTCCGGTGCGCCACCAGCGGCCTGCACGGCGTTGGCGTTGAGCAGTTCCGTCTCGAGTTCCTCGAGTTCCGACTGCCGTTCGGCAGGCGTCATGTCGCGGATCTCTTCGGTGTAGAGGATGGCCATCAGTTCTCGCCCTCCTCGTCGTCCGAGTCGTCCGTCGCGGGCGCGTCGGATGCCTCGTCGGCACCGCCGGCCTCGTCTTCCGAGGCAGCGGTCTCGCCGTCCTCCGAGGCAGCGGCCTCGCTGTCCTCACCCTCGACGGTCTCTTCGACGTCCGCCTCGGCGGTGTCCTGTGCTTCCATCTCGTCGAGCAGGTCCTCCGCTTCGGCCTCGCTGTCCTCGGAGAGTTCGCCCTCGACGGCCTCTTCGAGGTCGTCGAGTTCCTCCTCGATGTCACCCTCCTCGGGCGTGGCGACCTCCTGTTCCTCGTCGAGGACCTCCTCCTCGACGACCTCCTCGTCGGCGGTCGGCGCGCTGCCGTCGTCCGCCTCGGACTCGGTGACGGGTTCGGTACCCGCGTCGGCGGTCTCGTCGGGGTCGCGGTCGAGCAGTTCCTCGACACCCTCCTCGTCCGCTTCGGGTTCGACGACCCACTCGGAGACGTCGGCCTCCTCGACGACCTGGAAGTCGTCGGGGAGCTGCGCGCCGGGCGGGATAATCTTGACCGTGACACCGATGGTCCCGAGCTTCATCACGGCGACGCCCTGGCCCTCGTCGACGATGGACTCGGCCGGTTCGCCGTTGTGCTTGATGTAGCCGCGGTTGAACTTCTCGACGCGCGAGCGTGCGCCCGTCACCTTCCCGCTGAGGACGATCTCGGCACCGAGTGCGCCGGCGTCCATGATGCGGTCGATGGTGGTGTGGCCCGCCTTGCGGAAGTACCAGCCACGTTCGAGCGCGTTCGCGAGACGGTCCGCGACGATCTGTGCGTTGAGGTCCGGTTCGTCGACCTCCTGCACGTCGATCTGCGGGTCGTCGAGGTCGAAGCGCGTCTCTAGTTCGCTCGTGATCTTGCGGATGTTCTTCCCGCCCTTGCCGATGACCATCCCGGGCTTCTCGGCCCGAAGGACGATCTGGACGCCCATCGGCGTCTTGGCGACTTCCATGCCGCCGTAGCCGGCGCGAGCGAGCTCTTCACCGAAGAACTCGTCGATCTGGGTGCGCTGCAGCCCGTTCTCGATGAATTCGTGTTCGTCTGCCATCAGTTATCCACCTCTTCGAGGATGAGTTCGACGTCCACCTGCGGGGTGTTCCACGAGGTGGCACGACCGAACGCCCGCGGCTTGCGGCCGGGGGACTCGCCGACCTTGTGGGCGGCGACGTGCATGATGCGCATGCTCTCGCCGTCGAAGCCCTGGTGGTCGGCGTTGCCGACGACGTTCTCCAAGAGGTCGAGGAACGCCTCGGTCGCCTTCTCCGGGTACCGGCCGGCGTCCCAGCCGTCGATGTCGGAGCGGTGTCCGACGCCGGAGTTGTGGGACTTGAACGGGACCGAGCGCTCGCCCGCGAGGACCTGTTCGAGGTACTCGACGGCGTCGCCGGCGGTCTCGCCCTTGATGGCGCGCGCGATCTCTTTGCTGTGCTTGTGGGACATGTGACGCTCTCGGAGCATGGCTTTCGCCGTGGTCTCCGGGTCGGCGTCGACGCTGTAGCTGATTCCCATGGTCACTTGAGGGGGACGAACTTCGAGGAGCGCGTCGCCCCGATACCCGCCTGACCGTGCGTGACCGACGAGCGCGTGAGGACGAACTCGCCGAGGTAGTGCCCGAGCATCTCGGGTTCTATCTCGACGCGCTCGAACTCCTGGCCGCTGTAGACCGCGAACGTCTTGCCGACGAACGCCGGCACGATAGGCATGTCGCGCAGGTGGGTTCGGAGCGGGTTGTTCGCGGACGTCTCGGCGTCGCGCTTGTCGGCTTTCGCGAGCAGCTTCTGGTGCTCCTCGGTCAGGCCGCGCTCGATGGTTCGCCGCTTCCGTGCGGGTAGCAGTTCCGCGAACTCCTCGAGGTCCATCTCGCGGAGTTCCTCCAGCGTGTGACCGCGGTACGTGAACTCCTCGTCCTTGTCGCGGCCGATCTGGTAGTCTGAACTCATTTCTTGTCTCGCCCTCCTTTGCCGCCACGGCCCGTCCGGCGGGACGCGATGTCACCGACCTTCCGGCCCGGCGGCGCGTCGCGGGAGACGCTCTTCGGTCGACCGGGGTGCTGGCGGCCGCCGCCACCGAACGGGTGGTCGACGGCGTTCATCGCCACACCACGGACGCGCGGCCACTTCGTCCCGCGGGCGCGCATCTTGTGGTGTTTGTTCCCAGCTTTCACGAACGGTTTCTCGGTTCGACCGCCACCGGCGACGACGCCGATGGTCGCCCGGCAGTCCGGGCTGAGACGGCGAATCTCGCCGCTCGGGAGCTGCACGATGGCAGCCTTGCGGTCGTGGGTCAGCAGCGTCGCGCTCACACCGGACGAGCGGGCGAACTTCCCGCCGTCACCGGCCTGTCGCTCGACGTTGCAGACGGGGACCCCCTCGGGGATCTCGCGCAGCGGGAGCGTGTTCCCGGGCGCGATCTCGGCGCTGACGCCCACCTGGACGTCGTCGCCGACCGCGATGCCCTCGGGCGCGAGGACGAGACGCTGGTCGCCGTCCTCGAACTCGACGGCCGCGACGGGTGCGCTGCGTGCGGGGTCGTGCTCGATGCCGACGACCTCGCCGCGGACGACGTCCGTCTCGACGGTCCGGTGGTCGAGGTCGGCCTTGTAGCGGTGGCTCGGTGCACGGAACGTCGGCGTCCCGCGGCCACGGCGCTGGCCCTGGATTCGTCGTCCCATCTCAGAACACCCCGATCCGCGAGGCGACTTCCTGTGCGTCGTCGTCGTCGGACAGACGCACGGTCGCCTTCTTGGTGCCCTCCGGCGTGATCTGCGTGTTCACGCTGTCGATGGAGATGTCGAACTGTTCCTGCAGTGCGTCACGGATCTCCGGCTTGCTCGCGTCGGCGTCGACGACGAACTGGAGCTTGTTCTGGAAGTCCATCTCGTTCATGGCCTTCTCTGTGACGTTCGGGTGTTTGATGATGCTCATCGTGTGGCAACCTCCTCCAGTGCGGACTCGGTGAAGACCGTGAGTCGACCGGCCTGGCCACCCGGTGCGAGGTCCTCCGCGTTGACCTCACGGGCGGTGGCGACGGTGACGCCCGCGAGGTTGCGGGCGGCCGTCGATGGCTCGTCGGTCGTGACGAAGAGGATGGAACTCGGGCGGCGGTACTTGCGGCCACGGGTCGTCCCGCGGCCACCTTTGACCTTCTTGCCCTCGTCCGCACGCTGCACGTCGGTGTAGACACCGAGCGCTTCGAGCAGCGCGACGACCTCCTTCGTCTTCACGAGGTCCTCGAACTCGTCGGAGACGACGAGTGGGAGCGAGTCCTCGTCCAGTGCGTCCGCGTCGAACTGGTGGCCGCGTTCGGCCACGAGTTCGGGGTCCGTCGTCGCGGCGAGCGCCGAGCGGACGGCGAGCTGTCGCTCCTTCTTGTTCACCTTCTCGGTGCGGTCTTTCTCCGCTTTCGGTGGGTGGGCCTTGCGGCCACCGACCGTCTGCGGGACGCGGCGACCCTGTCCGTTCTGCCGGGGGACGTGAGCCATGCCGCGACCGCTACCGAACGATTCGGCCGGGGTGCGCATCCCCGCGAAGGGGTCCGCACCGTAGTCCTGCTTGCGGTTGGCCTGGGCGGCGCGAACGGAGCGGCGGATGAGGTCCGGACGGTACGTCGTCTCGAAGACCTCGGGGAGGTCGACCTCCCCCGCTTCCTCGCCCTCCAGGTCGAATACGACAGTCATCCTTGGTTACTCTCCGTAGAGACGTAGCGCACCTCGGGGTCGAGGCGCGGTTGCTCGGACGGTCGGACGGCCGGGCGGAAGCGCACGACGCGCTTGTTCGGACCCGGAACCGACCCCTTGACGAGTGCGTACTCGCCGTCGACCTCGCCGTAGTTGACGAAGCCACCGTTCGGAGTGACCTCCTCGTCGCCGAGGGCGATGAGGCGCTTGTTCAGTTCGGTGCGCTGGTGGTAGCCGGTCTGCCCCTGCTGGGGGACCGTCGAGCGCACGCGCGAGGGGTTCCACGGGCCGAGGTTGCCGATACGTCGGCGCCACCCCTGGCGGGCGTGTTTCCCTTTGCGCTTCTGGACGCCCCAGCGCTTGACCGGGCCCTGGGTGCCCTTCCCCTTCGTGATGCCCGAGATGTCGGCGAACTCGCCGGCTCGGAACACGTCCGAGACCGAGTGCTCGCCGCCGTCCTCGATGAGGTCAAGCGCGAACTCCACGCGCTCGTCGAGCGAGCCACCGCCGACTCGCGTCTCCATCACGTCGGGTTTCTTCTTCGGGACGCTCGTCGCGCCGGGGACGGTGTGCGTGATCATCCGCACGTCGCCCAGTTCGCCGGCTTCGAGCGCGTCCCGAACGAGCTGTTCCTGACCTGCCGACTCGGGGAGGTCGAGTGCCCGACCGAGGTCCTCGTGGAACTCGTCGGTCCAGACCTCCGTCATCGGTCGCAGGCCGTACGGCGTGTCTTCGTAGGCTCGGAGCGCCACCGCACGCATGGGCGGCGTCTCGACGACCGTCACGGGGACGGTCTCCTCCTGGCCCTCGCGGGGGGAGTTGGGCTCGTCGTTGACCATCACGACGTGGGACATGCCGGCCTTGTAGCCAGCGAAGCCCTGAAGCCCCGGCTGCCCGTCGTCCTCGGGCCACGTCTTGAGACGCGGCACCTCGCTGGACGCACGGACACGCGGGCCGAAGCCCATCGAGCCTTTTCGTGGTCTGCTTGGTTGTGGCATTGGTGTTACCTCAGGTTGAGGCAGGCGAGCGTGGCGAACAGAGCCTCCTCCGTTCGGACCACCTCGCTGCCCTGGTGCGGAACCGTGTTCAACCAGAGGTCGAACCGGGCTGCCGGTTCGTGAGACCGCGTCCCGTCGGGGGCGTCCCCCGGGGACTCGTGGTCGCTCTCGGGCGACCACTGCTCGTCGCGTGGGTCCACCCGCGGCGGGTGGACACCAAGAATCTCCGGGAGGCCGCGTTCCGGCGAGCCGAACACGGCGGTGAACCCATCGCGCACACGCGGGGCGAGTTCGCCCAGCCGTGTGGCGTCGAGTTCCTCCCCGTGGCGCGACGCGGCGATTCGAACGCCGGCGTCGTCCCGGGAGAGTGCCGTCTCCAGCTCCTCGGCCCACACCGAGAGTCCCGGCGGGGACTCGTCGACGATGCGGGCCCGGAGCGGCCGTCGCGAAGAGACCCTGATGGTCACGCGTTCCCCCTCTTCGACCGCCATTCCCGGCGGCACGAGGAGGGAGGCTGGGTGTTGCAGTCCGCAATTGACCCGAACGCGCCCGTCAGGTCCGACCTCGGTCACGATTCCTTGTCTTAACGACCCCGAACCGTCAGATTCGGAGCCGGTCTGCGCGACAGCGCGGAGCGGCGGCAGCACGCCGACGCACTCCAGTTCCTCGCGCCGTCCCCACGCCTCCTTTCGGAGGTACGGAGGTGTGGCCGCGTAGGCCAGCACGGTGCGAACGAACCCGTCGTCCCAACGCCGCTCGCCTTCCCTGTCCGGGAAGACGAGCAGGCGGTCGATTCGGAAGACCGTGGCCGCACGGGCGACGTACCCGAGTTTTCGGGTCGCCTCCCGTTTGTCACGGGACTCTCGAACCAGCGACGACGGCACGAGTACGGTGCGTGTCATGCCGATGCGCTTCCTCGCTGTACACGAGACTATTCCAGTCGTACCCAGTGTGGTCCTAAAAGGGTAGCGTTTCTCTACGGCCCTGTGAAGCTCCCACACGACCGTTTTCGGTGGGAGAGAGTCTCATGACAGAGGCGGTCACTGGGCGGGGTACTTCGGTGGGTTTTTATCTTACCCTCTCCCAGATTCGGGTGCAGACGAGCACTGATAGTGTAGTGGTATCACGTGACCTTGCCATGGTCACAACCTGGGTTCAAATCCCAGTCAGTGCAGTTCTCCGATTTCGATACCGCGCAGAGGCTCGGCTCTGCGCGAACTCGCGAAATCGGTGTGTGGACAACACTGGGATTTGAAGCAGGGAGCGAAACGAGCGTCAGCGAGTGGAGCGACCGTGGTTCGAATCCCGGTCGGTACAGTTCTCTCGAATCCACACGATACAGCGACGGGTCCAGGTCGTCGCCACACCCGAGACGCCGTGGTCCACGGCCGACGGAACCGACCGTCGACCAGTATGTCAGGCGTCGGTGAAGAAGACGTGTCCGGCGAGCGGAGAGTCCCACGAAAGAGATCGGTTCGTCGGTCTACAGCGCGTTCGGAACTCGAACGAGCCACCGGCGGCCTCCGCATGACACTGTTTAGCAATGATGTGGTGAATGACACTATATCGTTCTCCCCTCGGTGAATTAATCCGTCCAGCCACTGTGACGACAGACGATGGACTACCGCAGTGTCGCCGACCTGAACGCGGACGTTCGGCGGTTGGCGTGGGACCTGCCACACGACGTCGACCGCGTGGTGGGCGTGTCGCGGAGTGCCGTGCTGGCCGTGGACCTGCTCCAGCAGACGACGGGCCACCCCGTCGCGGACTTCGCAGCCCTGACCGGTGACGAGAGCGACCGGTTCGACGGCGAGACGGTGTTGCTCCTGACCGACTGGGCGGAGACCGACACCGCGCTCGACGACCAGCGGCGGGAGCTAGCGGCGCGAAGTGATCTCACGGTCCACTGCGGTGCGGTGTACGCCACCGAGCGGGCGTGCGAGGGGCTGGACTACTGGTGTGACGTCGTCGAGCCGCCCTGTTCGTTCGAGTGGCGGGCACTCCACCCCGCCCGCTTCGGGTCGACCTGTATGGACATCGACGGCGTGCTCTGTCGGGACCCGACACCAGAAGAGAACGACGACGGACCGCGCTACCGCGAGTTCCTGCGGACCGTCGAGCCGAAGTACCTCCCCGACGAGCGTGTCGGGTGGCTCGTCACCTGCCGACTGGAGCGGTATCGGCCCGAGACCGAGCAGTGGCTGGCCGACCACGGCGTGGAGTACGACGAACTCGTGATGTGGGACCTGCCGAGCAAGGCGGTACGAGACGAACGAGGTGGTCACGGCCGATACAAAGCGCGTGTGTACGAGCGGACCGACGCGGAACTGTTCGTCGAGAGCTCACGGCAGCAGGCGGTCGTCATCGCCCGCGAGACGGAGCGACCGGTCTACTGCGTCGACGACAACCGGATGATTCCCCCCCGGCGAAGCCGCCGCCGAGTACGGCCACGACCCGTATCTCGTCCGACTGGCCGAGGACCCGCGGTCGTTCCTGCTGGCGGCGGGCCGGTACGCGGCGGCGAAGGGCGTTCGGACGGTCAGTCGGACCGCCGGCCTCCTCCGCTGAGTCGACGCCACGGAGCGTCCCGCCCACGCGGCCTGGTCCCGACTTTTCGACCCGATTCCCTACTCCTCGCGTGGCGTCCAGCGCAACTCCAGTGCCACGGAGTCGTCACCGAACCCGAAGTCGGGGTCGGTGTCGAGGGTGATGGACTGTGGTGGGTGGAGTGACACCTCCTCGTCGTCGATGCGGGCGACGAACGTCTCGGGGTCGGCGTCGAGCCTGTCCGCGAGTTCCTCCAACTCCGCGACGAGTTCCTCGCGTTCGGCGAGCGAGCGCCGCTCGCCACGCTCGACGCCGCCGACGACGGGGTCGATGCTCACGTCACGCGAGCGGTTCGAGAGCACGGCGTTGACCGCGACGCCGAGCAGGATGACGAGGCTACTGAAGTAGAGCCACGTCAACAGGAGGATGACGGCGGCGACGAAGCTCCCCGAGTCCGCCTTTCCGGTCTCCATGACGTAGAGTCTGAACAGCGAGGCGAACAGCGCCAGACCCACCGAGGCGACGACGACGCCGGGGAGCACCTCGACCACGCTCACGTCCGCGTCGGGGAAGACGTAGTACATCGGGAGGAAGGCGACGGTGAGACCGACGACCGTAGCGAGCGCACCGACCACCGCGACGACGGGACCACCGCCCGTGATGGGGAACCGTCCGCCGACGTAGATGGCCGCGAAGACGGCGGCGGCGAACGTCACGAGGACGATGACGCCGTCGGTCAACTGGTCGGCGAACGTGTTCGCCGCCTCGGACTCGTAGATGTCCGAGAAGGCGGTGTCGAGTCCCCGAAAGATACGGAGACTCCCCCATATCAACACGGCGAGTCCGACGATGGAGAGGCCGGTCGACCGCTCGGAGTCGGTGATCTCGGTGACGATCTGGTCCGAGACGTTCTGTGAGAGAAGTGCCGAGGCGATTCCCCTGATACCGCTCTCGGGGTCGATTCCGAGCGGCGAGGCGACGGCGTACAGCAACACCAGCGCCGGGAGTAGCGAGACGAACGCGTGGTACGCGATGGACCCGGCCATGAACGTGAGTTTCTCCACGCGTGCTTCACGGACGATGGCCCTGAGGACCTCCTCGGTTCGGGCCAGTCGCCCCTCGTGTCGCTCGATTGTCTCGGAGACGCCACCCATACTCGCCGGACGCGACCGGGGAGCAAATAACCGCTGGGCTGACTCCCCGGTTCGAGCCCTTCAGCCGACGCGCCGGTACACCACCGCGGCGACTCCCACCGGCACTCCCACCACGAGCAGGTACGGGAGCGCGTACGCGCCGCCGACGACGAGCGAGCGTCCGAGAACGACGACGCCGTCGACCGACCCGAGGAACGCTCCGACGGGGTCACGGTCGGCGAACGGTGTCTCCGTCTCGGTGGTCGTCGACTCCGGTCGTGGTTCCCGTAGTTCGACGGTCACCGTCGACATGGCGACTCGACCCTCCAGCGACGCGAGTTGGGCTTCGAGTCGCTCGACACGCTCCTGGGCGGCGCTCAACTCCTCGCTCACGGCCAGCACGTCCTCGGTCTCGTTGGCCGACTCGTAGAGCGTCCGGAGACGGTCCCGCTCGGCTCTCGCGTTGTCGAGTCGCGCCCGGAGGTCGACGAGTTGGTCGGTGACGTCCCGTGTGTTCGTCTCCGAGGAGAGCGTCTCGCCCTCGGCCTCGACGCTGTCGACGAACCCCGAGAAGTTCTCCGAGGGGACGCGGAAGACGACGCGACCGGTCGTGAACGTCTCGTTACCGACCTCCCGGACCTCCTCGGCGGAGTCGGCGACGTAGCCACCACGTGCCTCGACGGCCGCGGTGAGGGTCGCCTGGGTGGCGTCGTAGTCGTCGACTTCGAGGCGCAGTTGACCGGTCCTGACCAGCGCGCGGGCAGCAGACTGGCTCCCCGTGGCCGAACCGTCGTCGCTCGACTCGCGCTGTGCCGCCGAGTCACCACCCCCGCTCGCACTCCCGCTCTCGCCGCCCCCGCCACCGTCGGCGGCCGTCCCCGCGTCCTGGTAGTTCACGTCGCCGGCCCCGCCGCCCTCGGCACCGTCGCCACCCGCACCACAGCCGGCGAGCACGACGAGCACGAGCACACAACAGACCGCGAGCGACCGTCGTCTGGAACCCATACTGACTGTCTGTCTGGATGATACCTAACCGGTCCGGAGGCGAAAACGACCGTTTGAGCCATCCGACCCGGTCACACGAACCACGTCCGGTCGTGGACGCGCCGACCGTCCCGTCGCCAGACTTTCGAGGGTACCGGTCGTCGATGGGGTGACCATGACCGTCATCGGATTCCTGAGTGTCGCCCCCGTCAAGGAGGGCTCGATGGGAGAGGAGGTGGCGAACGCCGTCGCCGCGCTCGACGACTTCGACGTGGCCTACGAGACCACCCCGATGGGGACGACCATCGAGGCCGACAGCATCGACGTGCTACTCGACGCCGTCGAGGCGGCTCACACCGCCGTCGACGGCGACCGGGTGAGCACGTTCCTGAAGATAGACGACAAGCGGGCCAGCGACGGGCACGCCAGCGAGAAGGTCGACGCCGTCGAGGAGCACCTCGGCCACGAGGCCCGCAAGGAGCGCTGAGTCGGAGGCGGCCGGGGGTGACGACCGGCCGGGAGCGCTCTCGTCGACACCGACCTCCGAACGCTCTTTACCCGCCGTGGAGTGCACTCGGCCAATGAGAGCGGCGCTCGTGATTCTCGACGGCTGGGGCCTCGGCGTGGGAGACGAACACGGACCGGACGAGGGCGGCCGGGACGCCGTCGCGGCGGCCGACACGCCCGTCGTCGACGGCTACCGTGAGCGTGGCGCGTTCGGCACGCTCGGCACGCACGGCGAGTGGGTCGGTCTGCCCGACGGACAGATGGGCAACAGCGAGGTCGGCCACCTCACCATCGGCGCGGGCCGAACCGTCGAGCAGGACGCCACCAGAATCGACGCCGCCGTCGCGGGCGACGGCCTCGGCGCGAACGAGACCATCGCAGGGGCGTTCGAGCACGCCCGCGAGAACGGTGGTCGCGTCCACGTGGTGGGTCTCGTCAGCGACGGCGGGGTCCACTCGATGCAGACCCACCTCCACGCGCTCGTCCGGGCCGCGGCCGACGCCGACGTCGAGGCGGTCACCCACGCGTTCACGGACGGCCGGGACACCCCGCCGACGGGCGGCACGGGCTACCTCCGCGAACTCGAAACCGTCGCCGAGGACGCGGGGACGGGCCACGTCGCCACCGTCACCGGGCGGTACTACGCGATGGACCGCGACGAGAACTGGGAGCGGACGAGGCGGGCCTACGACGCCATCGTCGACCGGGAAGCCCCCCACGAGGCCGACAGCGCCGTCGAGGCGGCCGAAGCCGCCTACGAACGGGGCGAGACCGACGAGTTCGTCGAACCGACGCTGGTCGACGGCGGGTCGGCACTCGAAGACCGCGATTCGGTACTGTTCGTCAACTTCCGGGCCGACCGCGCCCGACAGCTCGTCCGCATGCTCGCGGACATCCGTCCCGACTGGGACGGGGAGACCACTCCCCCGGAGACGCGACTGGTGACGATGACCGAGTACGACGAGACGTTCGACCTGCCCGTCGCCTTCCCGCCACGTCGGCCGAAACACACGCTCGGCGAAATCGTCGCGGACGAGGGGTGGACACAGGGCCGCCTCGCGGAGACGGAGAAGTACGCCCACGTCACCTACTTCCTCAACGGCGGCCGGGAGGTCGAGTTCGACGGCGAGATGCGGGACATCGTCCCCAGTCCCGACGTGCCGACGTACGACGAGACACCGGCGATGAGCGCTCCCGAGGTGACCGACGCGGCGCTGGCGATGGTCGAGGCGTCGGACCCGGACCTGCTCGTCCTCAACTACGCGAACCCGGACATGGTCGGCCACACCGGCGACTTCGACGCCGCGACGACCGCTTGCGAGGCCGTCGACGAGCAGGTCGGCCGTCTCGTCCCCGCGCTCCTCGACGCCGGCGCGAGCGTACTCCTCACCGCCGACCACGGCAACGCCGACGACATGGGCACCGCCGAGAATCCCCACACCGCCCACACGCTCAACCCGGTCCCCGTCGTCCTGTTGACGCCCGGCGACGGCAGTGGGGTACCGGGTGACGGCGGCTACTCGATTCGAGAGGACGCCGGACTGGCCGCGCTCTCGCCGACGCTGCTGGAACTGGTAGGACTGGACCAACCCGACGAGATGACCGGCGAGTCGCTGCTGGAGTAACCCCGTGGAGTCGAGACGGCGGCCGCCGAGTCAGTCGCCGCCGGTCCGGAACGAGCAGTCCAGTGCGGGTGCGCTGTGGGTCAGTGACCCCATCGAGACGACGTCGACGCCCGTCGCCGCGTAGTCGGGGACGGTGTCGAGCGTGATGCCCCCCGACGCCTCGGCGAGGACGTCCTCGGGGAGCGCCAGCACGCCCTGCTCGACGTTCTTCGGAGGCATGTTGTCGAGCAGGACGACGTCCGCGCCCGCAGCGGCCGCCTTCGGCGCGTCGTCGGGCGACTCGACCTCGACCTCGACCTTCGTCGTGAACGAGACGCGTTCGCGGAAGTGGGCGACGGCCGCCGCGAGACCCATCTCCGCGACGTGGTTGTCCTTCACCATCACCATGTGTGAGAGGTCCAGACGGTGGGTGTCGCCGCCGCCGGCGACGACGGCGCGTTTCTCGATGCCGCGCAGGCCGGGCGTCGTCTTCCGCGTGCAGGCGACCCGGACGGTGTCGTCCACCTCGCGGGCGGCGTCCACCGCCTGCCGGGTTCGGGTGGCGACGCCGGAGGCGTGGCCGACGACGTTGACTGCGACGCGCTCACCGCGGAGGACGTCGCGTGCGGCCCCCTCGACGCGGAACACGGTGTCACCGACCTCGACGCGCGTGCCGTCGGGAACGAGCGCCTCGAACTCGACGCCGAGGTAGTCGAACACCGCTCGGGCAGCGTCGAGTCCGGCGACGACGCCGGCCTCCTTCGCAACGAGGTGACCCGACGTCTCCCCCGGAACGTGGTTGGTCACGTCGTGGTGGCCGATGTCCTCGACCAGCCACGACTCGACCTGCGCGTCAGTCAGCATCGACCTCGGGGGCGGGCGTCAGGAAGTGACAGCCCCGCGACTCGGTGTTCTCGGCGGCGGCACGGGCGACGAGCAGCGCCGTCACCGTCGCGTTCCGGAGTTCGTAGAGGTCACGGGCGGTCCGGGTCCGGGTGTAGGCGTCGACCTCACCCTTCAGGCGGCGGAGGCCGGCGCGTGCCCGTCGAAGCCCCGCCGCGTCGCGTTCGAGGCCGACGTGTTCGTCCATCACGCGCTGGAGGCGACGACGTTTGTCGACACAGAACCCCGGCGGGAGCGCGGGGTCCGAGTCGTCCGGGAGGGGCGCGTCGACGCGTTCGGTGTCGTGTCCCGCCGCGGCCTCGCCGGCGCGAACTCCCCATACCAGCCCTTCGAGGAGGCTCGTCGAGGCGAGGCGGTTCGCGCCGTGGACGCCCGTCCGGGCGCACTCGCCGACCGCGAACAGGCGGTCGAGGCTCGTCCGTCCGTGCAGGTCCACGTCGACGCCGCCACAGAGGAAGTGCTCGGCGGGCGCGATGGGGATGCCGTCGGCCCACTCGACCCCTCGCTCCTCGCACAGTGCCGCGAGGTCCGGGAACTCCTCGGCGAAGCCGAGTTCGCTCACGTCGAGGGTCACCGTCCCGGTCCGCTCGGCTTCGGTCGCCACCGCACGCGCGACCACGTCACGCGGGGCGAGGTCGGCGTCCGCGTGGTAGTCGGGCATGAACCGCTCTCCCTCGGCGTTCCGGAGCACCGCCCCTTCACCGCGGAGCGCCTCGCTGAGGAGGAAGGTATCCTCGCGCTCCTCGCCGGCGTAGGCGGTCGGGTGGAACTGGACGTACTCCAGGTCCCGCGTCTCCGCTCCGGCGAGGGCGGCCATGGCGACACCGTCGCCCGTCGCCGCCTCGGGGTTCGTCGAGCGCTCGTAGCACGCGCCGACACCGCCGGTGGCGAGGACGGTCGCCCCGGCGAAACAGGGTGCGACCTCGTCGTCGCGTTCGAGCAACGCACCGTGGACTCGGCCCTCCGCCGTCAGCAGGTCGAGCGCCATCGTGTCCTCCAGCACCGTCACCGACTCGTGGCCGGCGAGGTGTGCGAGGAACGGCCCGAGCAGGTGTCGGCCGGTCGAGGCGTCGACGTGCAGGATGCGCCGTTCGGAGTGGGCCGCCTCGCGCGCGAGGTCGTAGTCGTCGGATGCGTCGCCCCCCTCGGTGTCGAACGGCACGTCGAGCGTCTCGACCAGGACGTCCTCGACGGCGTCGCGGGCGTCGGTGACGAGCGACTCGACGGCAGCCTCGTCGGCGGTGCCGTCGCTCGCGGCCACGATGTCCGCGACGAACGTCTCGGGGTCGTCGCCGGTGACGGCGATGCCGCCTTGGGCCCACCACGTCGACGAGTCCTCGGGGGCGGTGGCTTTCGTCACGACGGTCACCGAGGCTCCCGTGCGGGCGGCCGCGAGCGCCGTCGAACAGCCAGCCACGCCGCTCCCCACGACGAGCACGTCGGTCTCTCTCTCGCGCATCTCAGACCTCCAGCATGCGGTCGAGCGCGACCTTCGCCAGTCGTTTCTCGTCGGGTGCGACCTCGACGACGTTGCGTTCGTTCCCGTCGGCCAGTGCTTCGAGCACCCACGTCAGGTAGTTCGGGTCGACCTGGCGCATCGCGTTGCAGTCCATACAGGCGTCGCCACAGAGCGGGACGACGTTCACCTCGGGGTGCCACCGTGCGAGGTGCCGGGCGAGGTGAATCTCGGTCCCGATGGCCCACGTCTCGCCGGGGTCGGCGTCGGCGACGGTCTCGCAGATGGTCGCCGTGCTGCCGACGACGTCCGCCGCCGCACAGACCTCGCGGCGACACTCGGGGTGGACGACGACGTTCGCGTCGGGATGCTCCGCTCGGACCCCCTCGACGTGGTCGACGCGGAACCGCTCGTGGACCTGGCAGTAGCCGTCCCAGAGCACCACGTCGGCGTCGGCCGCGGCCTCGGTGTCACGGTTCGGGTCCCACGGGTCCCACTCGACCGCCCGGTCGTCGATACCCATGTCGTGGGCCGTGTTCTCCCCGAGGTGTTTGTCGGGGAGAAAGAGGACGACGTCCCCGCGCTCGAACGCCCACTCGAACGCGTCGGCGGCGTTCGAGGAGGTACAGACCAGTCCACCCTGTTCGGCACAGAACGCCTTCAGGTCGGCGTAGCTGTTCATGTAGGTGATGGGAATCACCGTCCGGTCGCCCGTCGCGGCGTCGATCTCGGCCCACGCCGAGTCGACCTGCAACGCTTCGGCCATCCCAGCCATCGGGCAGGAGGCCTCCATCGACGGCAGGACGACGGTCTGGTCGTCGTCGGTGATGATGTCCGCGGACTCGGCCATGAACGTCACCCCGCAGAACACGACGTACTTCGCGTCGGCGTTCGCCGCCTCGACGCTCAACTGGTAGGAGTCGCCCACGAAGTCGGCGGCCTCCACGATCTCGCGGCGCTGGTAGTTGTGACCGAGCACCACCACGTCGTCGCCCAGTGTCTCGCGCGCGGCGGCGATGCGCGCGGTCCGTTCGGCCTCGTCCAGCCCCCGGTACCGCTCGGGCAACCGTTCGAGGTTGTCGTACTTGAACAGGCTCAGGTCCGTCTCGAACTCGGCAGTTTCCATCTCCGGCATCGGTAATCCTCGTTCGAAAGACACCAATACGGGCTATCGAATAAATTTTTTCTTCGGTCCTGCATATCGTCGTCTGGTAGGCACCGGACTGGTTATCGAGTACAGTAGTGACCGAGTATGTCGAGTATCGAAACTCGGAGGCCGAGAGAGCCGCCGTTCAGCGACGTTCGTCACGAGAGTCACGGTGTTCGACACGTTCGCCCTCCGACCGTGTCATCTCGGTTCGCCGGTCGTGTTCCGACCGGACGAGGGCGTACAGCGCGAGCGCGAGAGAGAGGACGAAGACGACGCCGAAGGCCGCCTGGAGAGGGACCTGACGACGTGTCGTCGCCGCGACGTGTTAGCCGCTTCGACGACCGACCGACGTCAGGAACGGAACGAGAGTTGGCCGCGAATCTCGCCGGCGGGGTTGCCCGTGCTGTGGACGTTGACGTAGTAGTTCTCGGGGTTGGCGGTCATCTCCTCGACGAGCGCGGTGTCCTCGACGACGCCCGATTCGAGCACCGGGTCGCCGGCCGTCGCGTCCACCGGCGACCCGCCGCCGGTGCCGTCGACGCTCTCGGTGAACGTCGCCAGGAGGGCGACGACGGGACCGTTCTCGTCGGGACCGCCCTCGTGGATGTGCGCCTGCGTGACACCGTCGACGTCACGGACGAGCAGGTCGTACTCCCAGGTTCCCTCGTCGGTGGGCGTGAACTGCGCGACACCCGACCCGGCCGAGTCGACCGGCGGCACCTCGTTCTCGCCGGCCAGGTCCGCGACGACGGGAGCGACGGGGAGCGCGACCGTCAGCGTGTGCCGGCCGGGACCGTACTCCGCGGTGGCAGCGTCGTAGCGCACCTGCTCGACGCTCCGGTCGAAGACGCCCGGTCCGGCCCCGTTGACGTAGCTCACGAGGCTCACGCGCTCGGTACAGCCCTGCTTGACCCGGAACGAGACGGTTGCGACGCCGTCCTCGACGGTGACAGGTCGAGTCTGGAGACAGCGTGCGTTCTCGCTCAGCACGCTCCCGGTACCCCGGCGGATGGTCGGCTCGTCGGTCGATCCGTGGAGGTATCGGAGCAGTCGGCCCTGACGGCCGTAGAAGTCCTCCGGGTCCTCGCCGAGGACCGCCTCGGGGTCGCCGACGACGAGGTCGACCTGGTAGGCCGTCGCCTCGGGCGTCGGCTCCTCGCCGTCGGTGGGGAGGCCACAGACCTCGGGGGGTCTGAGCTGGAAGAACAGCTGTTTGTGCTCGTCGGCGACGGCCTCCCACGGGACCGCACCCGACGCCAGGATGTTCTCGGGGGCGAGCGCGGGGTCGCGCAGGACGAGTCCGGCGGTGAACCCCGGCGGGCGGAGTTCCGGTCCCTCGCTCTGCTCGCTCTCGGCACCTTCCGCCGGCGGTGCACACGGGTCGGGGACGGACGGCGTCTCGGTGACACCACCGACGACGATGCGCCCGACGTGGCCGAATATCTCGTGGGGTGCACAGTAGTAGTCGTAGACGCCGGGCGTGTCGAAGCGGTAGAGCCAGGTCGCACCCGCGCCGAGATACGGCGACGAGAAGAACCCGAGACCACCGCTCTCCGGGTCGGGAACGCGCTGTTGGCGGCCGGCGTACGAGTGGTACGACGAGACGGTGTGGCCCGGCGTCGTGAACCGGAACGCGACGACGTCGCCCGTCTCGACGGCGAGACCAGTCGGCTGGTAGTAGAACTGCGGAATCGGGTTCGAGGGGTCGCTCGGCGGGTTGATGAGCAACTGGACCTCGTGGTCCGGTTCGACCGGCAGGTCCTCCTCGGGCGACAGCACGGTGTAGCCGAGGTTCGGGTCGATGGGGTCGCCCTCGCTGGACTGCGCACCGACCGTCCCGCTCGCCCCTACCGCGGTGACGAGCGCCCCCGCGCCGATGGCCTGCAACACTCGCCGCCGTCGCTGCGAGACGATATCCGAGTCGTCGTGAGATGACATTGCAGGAGCAGGTGACGACCCGTCCGGGATAGTTATGTCAGCGATAGTACTGGATAACGGTCTATTTCCCGAGTCAGTCGGGGAACCGAGCGGGTCCGTCCCACGGCAGGTCCGTGTCCGCGGAAGACAGCGACGGGGCGGACGGACGGACCGAGCGAAACCGATACCCCACGGTTCCGGTCGAGAGGAGTCGTCGAAGGCCGAAACGACCGACTACGCGTCGTCCGTTCGTCGGAAGACGACGTCGCCATCGACGACGGTGTGGGTCACCTCGACGTCACCGATACTGTCGGGAGCCACCGTCCACGGTGACTCCTCAAGGACGACGAGGTCCGCCCGTTTCCCGACTCTCACGGTCCCCAGACGGTCCTCGTCGAACCCGGCGTAGGCCGCGCCGCTGGTGTACGCCCGGAGCGCCTCGGTGACGGTGAGCCGCTGGCCGTCGGCAGGCGCGGTGACGGCCTGCTGGACGCCGAACAGCGGGCCGAGTGGCATGCAGTCGCTCCCGAACGCCAGTCGGACGCCGGCGTCGAGCAGGTCACGGTAGCGGTTCGTCGAGCGTGCCCGGTCCTCGCCGAGGCGGGTGTCGTAGAGACCGCCCGGCCGCGCCCACTTGAGGAAGTTCGGCTGGACCGACGCGACGACACCCAGTTCGGCGAACCGGGAGACGAGTTCGTCCGTCAGCAGTTCGGCGTGTTCGACCCGGTGACGTAACTCGGCGGGGGCCGAGACGCCGGCGTAGGCGTCGAGGACGGCCTCGATGGCCTCGTCGCCGATGGCGTGGGCGGTGAACTGGAGGCCGGCGGCGTCGGCGCGTTCGACGTACTCGGTCAGGGCTTCGGGCGTGACGACCCACTGACCGGTGGCGTCGGCGTCGGTCCGGTCGGAGTCGCCGTCTCCTGCCCCGCCACCGGCCGGCGCGTCGGCGTACGGTTCGGAGAGCTTCGCCGTCCGACCGCCGAAACTCCCGTCGGTGAAGCTCTTGACCCCGCCGACCCGGACGAACTCGCTCCCGTGGTTCGTCCGCGCACCGAGGTCCACGAGCGAGTCGAGGTGGTCGGTCCAGTAGTTGATACGCACTCGCAGGTCGAGTTCGTCGGCAGCGTCGAGTTCGCGGTACACTCGCGGGGCCTCGCTGTTCCGGACCATGTCGTGGACGCCGGTGACGCCGTGAGCGTGCGCGAAGTCACGGGCCGCCCGGACCAACTCGCGTGTCTCCTCGACGCCGGGGTCGACGGCCTCCCAGACGGCGTCGACGGCCTCCTCGACGACGACACCGGTCGGGTCGCCACCCTCGTGCCGGACGTCTCCCGTGGGCATGTCGGCGGCGAGGCGGTCCAGCGCGACGCTGTTCAGCCCCGCGGTGTGCATGTCCTCGCGGAACGCGACGACGGGTCGGGTCTCGCTCACCGCGTCGAGGTCCACGCGGGTCAGATACCGCGAATCGGTCCACGTGCTCTCGTCGTAGCCGAACCCCTGGACCCACTCGGCCGTCCCGTCGACGGCCGCGTCGTCTTCGGTCTCGGCCGCTCGCTCGCGGAGCAGGTCGGTCGCGTCGGCGGGCGAGTCGGCCGCCGAGAGGTCGGCGTGGACGAGTCGTCGCCCGACCATCGGGAGGTGGGTGTGGGCGTCGACGAACCCCGGCAGGACGACGCGACCCTCGCAGTCGAGCACGTCGGTGGCCGCGCCGACGAGGAAGTCGACCTCGTAGGCGTCGCCGAGACGGACGATCTCGCCGTCGCGGACGGCCAGCGCCTCGTGGGTCTCGGCGGGCGAGTCGAGCGTGTGGACCTCGGCGTTCGTGAGCACCAGGTCCGCTGGACCGGTCATACGCCGTCCGCGCGGCGACGGGACATAAGGATGACCGACGCGGGCCGCCGATGCCGTCGTACCGGGGCCGTCACAGGATGTCGCGGCGTGCTCGGCGGGAGTAGCGACTCACCGTCTCGATAGAGACGCGATCCGTCCGAGCGGCCGGCTCAGCGCTCGACGTCGCGGGTCTCGAACTCGACGTCCTGCTGTTCGCCCGCCAGCGCGACGTGCCCGTAGTTGAGCAGCCCGACGAAGACGCCGCCACCGACGACGTTGCCCAGCGTCGTGAACAGCAAGAAGCCGCCGAACTGTCCCAGGGTGACGCTCTCGGTCAGCACCATCGCCGCGACGACCTCGGTCGTCCCGAGGATGGCGTGGTGGAACGGCCCGAACCCGATCGACGCCGTGATGAGCAACACGAACACGAGCCGACCGATGGTGTCGCGGCTGGCAGCCGACAGCCACGTCGCGAGCCCCATCAGCCAGCCGGCGACGACGCCCGACATGACGACGACCAGCGGCGGGAGACCGAGCAGCGAGTCGGCGAGCGAGCGAAACGCCGACGGCTCGGCGATGCCCATGGGCTGGCCGACGACGGCGATCAGTCCGACGAACAGCACGCACCCCAGCAGGTTGGCGACGTAGACGATACCCCAGAGGCGACCGACCTCCCGGAGGGTCGCCCGGCCGTCGACCAGCGGGAGGATAGCCATCGTCGTGTGGGCGGTGAACAGTTCGGTCTGCCCGATGACGACGAACAGGAACGCGATGGCTGAGACGCCGGCGAGTGCGGTCTGTTGGGTGAGCGTCGACTCGAACCCGCCGGAGAACGTCAGCACCATCGCCATGAACAGCGCGCCGAAACTGAGGTTGAGACCCGCCGCCAGCCCCGAGAGAAACACCCCCTTCGGCGGGCGGTGTATCTCCTTGAGCGCGCTCTCCATCTCCCGTTCGAGGATGTTGCGGTAGTCGAGCGTCGCTCCCGTCGGCCCGTCGTCCTCGTCGGGGCTCATCGCCGGACTCTCCTCTCGGTGTTCATCGTGGCCACTCCACGAAAGGGGGACGTAAACCACCTGTGTCTGCCAGGACCGGGGGCATTGGGACGCCCCAGCGACGACCGGGTCGAACCGTTCATTGTCGTCTCCCCCGAACTGCAGGTGATGCCCGGCCCGCTGTTCGCCTCCGACGGCCGCGTCGACCTCCGGCCCGTCGCCGAGGAGGACCACGACGCTATCGCCCGCGACATGAACCACCCGGACCTGCGCGTCCCCGGCGGTGGCCCGACCGGCCCCACCGACGCCGACGCCGTCGCGGAGTTCGTCGAGTGGCTTCGCAACGACGACAACACCGGGTTCGTCGTCTGTGCGGAGGGTGGGTACGTCGGCCTCGTCACGCTCCGCGAGGACGGGTTTCAGGGTCGCGTCGCCACCTACGGCGTGTGGATCACACCCGACGCACAGGGGCGTGGCTACGCCACCGCCGCCAGCGAACTCGCCTTCGAGTGGGCGTTCGACCAGCACGGCTACCACAAGGTCGCCGCGAACGTCTTCGCGTTCAACGAGGCGTCGATGGCGCTGATGGAGTCGCTCGGCTTCACCGAGGAGGGCGTCCACCGCGAGGAACGGTTCGCCGACGGGGAGTTCGTCGACGTGCATCGCTACGGACTACTGGCCCGCGAGTGGCGCTAGGTGGGTGGGGTATTCGATGAGCCAGTGACGGAGTCGTGAACGCATCGAAAGAGGCGGTCACAGTTCCGTACTCGTCGAAGACGCTATCGTGAAACCGTAGCCCAGAATCCGAATCCTTAGCCTCCCCCCGTACGAGAGCCCCGTATGACCGCTGCTGACGCCGACGAAGAGGTCGCCGCCGACCTCGCAGAGCGAGTTCGAGACGGGGAGTTGCGACTGTACGAACTCGAAGACCACACGGACGCCGACACCGCCGCGATGGCCCGGCGACTCCTCCTCGAACGCGAGACGGACGCCGACCTCTCGACGGTCGGGGACTACTCGTTCGACGCGAGCGAGGCCAGCGGGACGAACATCGAGAACATGACCGGTGCGGTGCAGGTGCCCGTCGGCGTGGTCGGCCCCGTCCGCCTCGACGGTGAGGCCGCGGCCGACGAACACTACCTCCCGCTGGCGACCACGGAGGGCGCACTGCTCGCCTCGGTCAACCGTGGCTGTGCGACGATTCGGGAGAGCGGCGGGGCGACCGCTCGCGTGCTGAAGTCGAAGATGACCCGCGCGCCCGTCTTCCGTGTCGAGGACGTCGCGGCGGCCAGCGAGGTGGTCTCGTGGGTTCGAGCGAACGAGGACCGGATTCGGGAGGCCGCGGAGTCGACGACGAGTCACGGCGAACTCGTCGAGTTGACGCCGTACGTCGTGGGCGACAACGTCTTCCTGCGCTTCGGCTACGACTCGAAGGACGCGATGGGGATGAACATGGCCACCATCGCCACACAGGAGGCCTGTGAGTTGGTCGACGCGGAGACGCCCGCCTCGCTCGTGGCGCTGTCGGGCAACCTCTGTACGGACAAGAAACCAGCCGCCATCAACGCCGTCGAGGGCCGAGGGCGCACCGTCTCCGCGGACGTCGAGATATCCGCCGAGACGGTCGAGTCGGTGCTCAAGACCACGCCGGCGGCCATCGCGGAGGTCAACACCCGGAAGAACCACGTCGGGTCGGCGAAGGCGGGGTCGCTCGGGTTCAACGCACAGGCCGCGAACGTCGTCGCCGCGGCGTTCCTCGCCACCGGGCAGGACCCCGCGCAGGTCGTCGAGGGGTCGAACGTCATCACCACCGCCGACGTGCGCGTCGACGAGGCGGGCAACCGGTCGCTGTACGCCAGCGTCACGCTCGCCTCACTGGAGTTGGGGACGGTCGGCGGTGGGACGAAACTCCCGACACAGGCCGAAGGGCTGGACGTGGTCGGCGTCCGCGGTGGGGGCGACCCGGCGGGGACGAACGCGGACGCGCTCGCGGAGGTCGTCGCGGTGGCGACGCTCGCCGGCGAACTCTCCCTGCTCGGCGCGCTCGCGGCCTCCCACCTCGCCAGCGCACACGAGCAACTGGGCCGCTGACCGGGAGAGTCCGCGGGCGGAGGTTTTGAACGAGGAGGGGACGACCACGACACGTGAACGAGACGCGACGTATCGGTGTGCTGGCACTCGTCGGTCCCGCTCGTCGTCGTCGGAGTCGCGGGTTCACGAACTCGGACTCCGTGGCGGCGCGGCGTTCGCGCTCCCGGTGGTCGTCGGCGTCGCTTACGGCACGGGGACGCTCGTGGCCGTGGACGAGAACTGACGAGGGTCACGTGCGACGCGGCGTCAGCGCCGACGTTCGAGGAGCGAACGCGAGGCGACGGCGGCGAGGACGAACACCGCACCGACGAGCAACACGGCGAGACCGAGGTTCGCGGCCGACGCGACGAACACCACGGCGAACCCGACCGCTGCGAGTCCCTGGAGGCCGGCCTGGACGCGCATGTCCCCGGCGACGTCGGGGTCCGAGACCCGCGAGGAGACGACGAACGACCCGATAGCGGCGACGACGAACCCGGCGGCGACGATGCCCACGCCCAGCGCGGTCAGCGTCAGGTCGCCGACAGCGGCGTCGACGAACGTCCCGGCGAGCGCGAGGCCGCCACCGACCAGTAGTCCCACAGCCTGTGCCATCGTCGTCGTCCGCTCGACGTCCATCGTCCCGAGGTTCTCCCACCCGGCGCTTCAGCGTGTCGCTTCGTCGCGCCGGCGACGGTATCGGTGGTCCGCGTACGCCACCGTGACGAGTCCGAGGACCACGAGCGGGCCGGCGACGAGGACCCCGGCCGACGGGGGGACGAGCGCCGTCGCGAACACGAGTGCCGGGAGGGAGAGCGCCCAGCCGAACGCGGCAAGCGGGCGGCCGTGGGACAGCGCGCTCGCCGTGACCAAGAGGTAGAGGCCGCCGAACGCGGCGGCGAGTCAGACCGAGAGGTCGCCACTCCGGACCAGCCAGAAGAGGGGAAACGTCGCCACCAGTGCGAGTTTCGAGAGCCGGTCGGTTCCGAACCCGACCGGCGGACCGTCTCCTGATTGGTCGGGGCGGCGCTCCTCGAAGTCACCGGGACTGGGTCGGCCGCCGATGGAGGGCATCGTCGACCGTTCGGGTGCCGGACACATCAACCGAGGGGTCAGTCCGGCCGGAGCACGTCGACGACGAGGAAGACGGCGCCGCCGAGGACGACGGCGATGCCGAACCAGAGGACGGTGGGACCACCGATACCCGTCGCCAGGAACATCGCGCCGAACCCGACCGCACCGATACCGTGAGCGAGCGCCACCGTTCGCTCGCCGCGCCGGAAGAACCCGACCGTCCCGATAGCGAGACCGAGCGAGAGCGGGGCCGGCGCGAGGACGAACGGCGGCGCTTCGACGCCGAAGACGGTCACGGAGCGGACGGCCGGCTGAATCAACAGCAGGACGCCCGCGACGGCGACGAACACGCCGACGACCAGCGGCATCGGGTCGAGACCGTCGCGGCCGGTGTCGCCGGCCTCGAACAGGCCGTCCGGGTCCGCGAACTCGTCGTCGCGCCAGTCCACGGAGTCGTCGGTGTGGTCGGTGTCCGTCTCCGGTGTGTCGCTCCGCACGTCAGAGCAGGCGGTACCTGCCGTTCGTTTCGGTCACGTCCCCACGGCGGGTGAGACGGTCGAGTGCGGACCGGACGTAGTCGGCGGGGACGCCGTGGTCGGCGGCGTACGCGACCACCTCGTCCTCGGTGGGGCGGTCGAGGTCGGCCAGCGCCGTCTCGACCGTCTCCTTGCGACTCGGCGACGACCCGCCGCTCCCACCGTCGGCCCGTTCGCCGGCGGCGGCGACGGCCGCCGTGTCGAGGCCCGACCGTTCGAGGAACTCCTCGGCGCTCATCCCCGCGCTGTCGGCGTCCTCTTCGAGGTCGGCGAACGTCCCGAGGTCGTCGTAGGCGTCGCCGTGGCCAGAGCGCTCGGCGAGCAACCGGGCGCGAATCTCGCGGGCGGCGTCGACGTCCTCGTTCTGGTAGAACGTCCGGAGTTTCGAGAACTGGGAGGTGCGGCCACACCGCTGGCACTTCGTCGTCTCGGGGCGGCCGTCGACGATCTTCAGGGCGCGACAGTCCGGGCATCCCACGACCGAGTACATACACCGACGTATCGCCCGAACCGTCGAAAACCCTCCGAAGGGTTAGTTGGGTGGGCGACGAGTGGTGTGCATGGAGATAGCGACTCCGGACGACTGGGACCTGGTCGAGGCCGTCGAGGGTGTCGAGTTGGGACAGGTCGTCGGCGGCGAGGCGGTGAGCCTGCAGTACTTCCACATCGAACCGGGCGCGACCGTCCCCGAGCACAGCCACCCGCACGAGCAGACGGGCTACGTCGTCGAGGGGACGCTCACGTTCGTCGTCGATGGCGAGGAACTGACCGTCGAACCGGGCGACGGCTACGACATCCCGAGCGACGAACCCCACGCCGCCCGCAACGACGGCGACGAGACGGTGACCGGCGTCGAGGTGTTCGCGCCGCCACGCCGCGACGTCCCGTGGGCGAAGTGAGGCGAACGGGCCGACCGCCCGTGACACGGGGACATCCCCGTCCGGTGGCGAACGCTTAGGTCTCGGGCGGTCGAACGAGAGGTATGCGTCGGGTGGCGGTGGTCGTCGCGGTACTCCTCGTCGTTCCGCTCGCGGGGTGTGGCTTCCAGCAGAGTAGCCCTGCCGCCCCCGACGGGCAGGTGACCGTCACGCCAGCGGCGGTCCCGACCGACGCCCCGACATCGACGCCCGACGCCGCCGACGGCATCGCACCGGGAGTCGCACTCTCCGGGGCCGTCGACCCGGTCGCGCTCGCCGAAGCCCACCGCGAGGCACTGCTCGGGGCGTCGTTCACCCGGGAGACGACCCGGCTCATCGAAGGGGACGAGACGACCCTCAGCCGAACCGACCGGACCTACGAGGCCGCACCCTACCGCGTCGAGTTCCGTTACTCGCAGGTCCAGAACGTCTCGCGGGAGTATCCGGTTCGGTCGTTCGCCACTCGTATCGACCTCTACAGCAACGGCTCGACCACCGTCGCACGGTTCGAAGACGACGGCGCGGTCAGCTATCGACTCGCTCCGACCGAGCAGTTCTCGCCCATCATCGTCGGCATCACCGGGAACGAACGGGTGAGTGCACTCACGAGCGCGTTCGACTTCGAGGTCAGGGACGGGCCGGCCCCGGGAACCGTCCTGCTCGTCGGCGAGACGCTGAAGCGACCGAGTGCGCTCGACCCGCCGACGCTCACGAGCGGCGTCCGGAACGCGACGCTGACGATGCTGCTCACCGAGTCGGGACTGGTCCGGTCGTACCGACTGGTCTACGACGTGACGCTCGACGACCGTACCCTCACCGTCGTCGAGACGATGCAGCTCTCGGACATCGGCCGGACGCGCATCGAGCGCCCCCCCGTGGTATCGACTGGCCGTCGAGAACGGCAGCGGCGGCGTGGACGCCCCGGAGCCGAACAGACGACTCTGACCCGGTGGCGGCGCTCGGAGCGAGAGTATCGAGAGAAACGAGAGCGGTGTCGGTCGCTTACGCCTTGTCGCGGATGCGCTCTGCGACGCGCTCTGCGAACTCGCTGGTGGCGAGTTTCTCGCCGCCGTCGATCTGACGCTCGATGTCGTAGGTGACCTCGCCGGCGGAGATGGTCTCCTCGATGGCGTCGCGGAGCAGGTCCGCGGCGTCGGTCCAGCCGAGGTACTCGAGCATGATGCGGCCCGAGAGGATGAGCGCCGAGGGGTTGACCTTGTCCTGACCGGCGTACTTGGGTGCCGAGCCGTGGACGGGTTCGGCGAGCATGCGGCCGTCGCCGATGTTCGCGCCGGGCGCGATGCCGAGACCGCCGATCTGTGCGCCGGCGGCGTCCGAGAGGTAGTCGCCGTTGAGGTTCGGCATGGCGAGCACGTCGTACTGCTCGGTGCGCGTCATGATCTGCTGGAGCATGTTGTCGGCGATGCGGTCGTTGACGACGACGACGTCCTCGGGGGCGTCACCGTCGTTCTCCTCCCAGAGCGTGTCCTCGGTGATGACTTCGTCGCCGTACTCCTCCTCTGCGACCTCGTAGCCCCAGTCACGGAACGCGCCCTCGGTGAACTTCATGATGTTCCCCTTGTGGACGAGCGTGACCGAGTCGCGGTCGTTCTCCAGTGCGTAGTCGATGGCCTTGCGAACCAGTCGCTTCGTCCCGAACTCGGTGATGGGTTTGACACCGATGCCGACCGGACCGTCGTGGATGGTCGAGTCGAAGCCCATCTGCTCCTCGACGAACTCCTTGACCTCCTGGACCTCGTCGCTGCCGGCCTCCCACTCGATGCCGGCGTAGACGTCCTCCGTGTTCTCACGGAAGTTGACCATGTCCATGGCCTCGGGGTTCTTCATCGGCGAGGGGACGCCGTCGAGGTGGAACGTCGGGCGCATGTTCGCATAGAGGTCGAGTTTCTTCCGGAGCGCGACGTTCAGCGAACGGAAGCCGGCACCGACGGGTGTCGTCAGCGGGCCCTTGATGGCGACGCGGAACTCGCGGATGGCGTCGACGGTGTCGTCCGGGAGGTTCTCGTCGTACTTCTCGCGGGCGGACTCGCCGGCGTAGAGTCGCATCCAGCTGATGTCCCGGCCGGTCGCCTCCGCGGCGGCGTCGAGCACGGTCTGTGCGGCGGGACCGACGTCCTGTCCGATACCGTCCCCGTAGATGATGGGGATGATGGGGTTCTCGGGCACGTCGAGTTCGTCGCCGTCGTCCGCTACCGTAATCGGCTCGCCCTCCTCGGGCACGTCGACCTTCTCGTAAGACATTGGCGGCAACTCCACACGTCGCGGTAAAAGGTCTGCCGTTATCAGACGAGAACGGGCGTGGTGTCGCGTCTCGTTGGAGTCCGCTCGTGTCGCCCGACACCGCCCTCACGCCGACGCGGAGAGCGCGTCCGCGAGCGCTCGAAGCTGTGCCCCGCCGTCCTCGGCCAGCGCCCGCGGGAACCGTCGTCGTGCGCCGGCCAGCGCGTCGTCGAGCGCCACGCTCGCCTCGTCGAACACCCCGTCGCCGTGCCCGACCAGCACCCGGTCGGGGGCGTAGCCCGCGAACAGCCGACGAGGCGGAACCGGCCGGCAGAACAGGTAGACGCCGAGTCGTTCCTCCCCCGTGACCCACCCGGCGACGGTCCCGAGGCTGTCGGCGGCGTACAGCGTCCCGTCGGACGCCCGATACGCCACCGTCTCGCGCCACGACGGGAGCGGCGTCGTCTGTCGGTAGGTGAACCCGCCGTCGCCGTTCCGGAGTCGTCGGGTGGGCGCGTCGAGTCGCTCGGCGACTCGCTCACTGTTCGGCGGGAGCGAGACGGGAACGTCGTGACGGCGGGCGAACGCCGCCGCGTCGCGCGTGTGGAGGGTCGAGAGGACCGCGACGCCGGCCACCTCGCCGTACTCGGTCAGTAGGTCGTCGACGCCCGGTGCGTCGAGCGGGTCGACGACCCACACCTCCTCGTCCGCGACGAACGCGTGACTCGTGCGGGCGGCGCGTTCCTCGGGGTGGACCCGCCAGCCGACGCCGCCGTCGAAGCGGTCGACGACGGTGACGTCGCTCGGGGGACTGCGGTCGAACGCCATGCAGGCCGCACTCGCGGCGCGTCGAAAAAGGGTTCGCGTCCGACCGTGTCCGAGCGCGGCCACTCTCTGCCCGTTGTGACGTTCTCTCCGTCGGCTCACCGTCGTCGGCCCGGAACCGGTCGTCGTCGCGCGACCGACCGGCGGCGAGTCGCCGGGAGTTAAGCCGCTCCCACCGCCAGCGGGGGCATGTACGTCATCGCACACGGCGGAGCGGGGAGCGCCATCGAGGAACCGGGGCCACGACAGGCGGTGCTCGACGAGGCCGTCGCCGCCGGCCGCGACGCCGAGACGCCGCTCGACGCCGTCGTCGAGACGGTCCGAGTGCTGGAGTCGTCGCCGCGATTCAACGCGGGCGTCGGCGGGTCGGTCCAGTCCGACGGCGTCGTCCGCACCGACGCGGGCGTGATGACCAGCGACCGGGAGGTCGGCGCGGCGGCCTCGATGCCCGGCGTCGAACACGCCTCAGAGGTCGCTCGCCTCGTCATGGAGGAGACGCCACACGTCTGCGTCTCGGGCGTCCACGCCGTCGACCTCGCGGCCGCTTCGGACATCGAAGTGGAGACCGACCTCTGGAGCGACCGGACCCGCGAGCAGTGGGCCGACGAGGAACCGCCGGCGAACGACGACGTCCTCGCGCAGTTGCGATGGCTCCGTGACGACTTCGGGGGCGCACCCGAGGGCGACGACTCGCCGGGCGACGGTGCGAGCGCCGGGAGCGACGCCCACCACGAGTCGGATACGGTCGGTGCCGTCGCGTCGGACGGCGAGACGGTGGCCGCGCTCACCTCGACGGGCGGACGTTGGCGGGCGCTGGCGGGTCGCGTCGGCGACGTCCCGCAGGTCGGGTCGGGGTTCTTCTGCACCCACGCCGGCGGCGCGAGTTCGACGGGCGCGGGCGAGGACATCGTCCGTGTCACGCTCGCGCGCCGTGCGGTCGACCACCTCGAACTGGGACGGAACCCACAGCAGGCGGCGGAACTCGCTATCGAGGAGTTCGAGGACATCACCGAGAGCAGCGCGGGCGTCGTCGTGATGGACGCCGAGGGACGAGCGGGGAGCGCGTTCAACTCCGACGCGATGCAGACGGGTCGCCACGCGAACGAGGAGTAGTAACCGGCCGAGGACCAGCAAGACCGTCCAGTCCCGAGTGCTCGATGCACTCGACGCCGTGGACACGCTCGACGTGGTGGTACGGGGCGACCCCCGGACCGAAGCCGTACACGGACGTCGGTTGCGCGTTCGAGGGAGGGCGAACGAGAACGCCCCGACCGTCGCGTCCGACCGTCGTTCCGGTAGCGTCGACCGTCCGGGTCGCTGTACGGCGTCGCCGGAGTACGTCCTCCCCAAGTGGACTATATAGACCTTCGTCGGCGAGCGACTCGCACACCGCCGCGTAGCGACCCGGAACGGGTGGACAGCACAACCTCTTTTGCTCGGAGCGAGGAACGCCGAGTATGAGCGTCGATCTTTCGACGGAGCAGTACGAGAAACACCGCGAGGCGGGCGAGATTCTCGCGGAGGTACGCGACGAGGCCGCAGAGCGCGTCGATGTCGGTACGAGGCACCTCGACGTCGCGGAGTGGGCCGAAGACCGGATTCGAGAACTCGGCGGGAAGCCGGCGTTCCCGGTCAACATCAGCATCGACCACGAGGCCGCGCACGCGACGCCCGGTGTCGACGACGAGACGACGTTCGGCGAGGAGATGGTGAACCTCGACATCGGCGTCCACGTCGACGGCTGGCTGGCCGACACCGCCATCACCGTCGACCTCTCGGGCAACGACGACCTGGCGACGGCGAGCGAGGAGGCGCTCGACGCGGCGCTCGACCTCGTCGAACCGGGCGTCCACACCGGCGAACTCGGGGCGGCCATCGAAGAGACCATCGACGGCTACGGGTTCAACCCGGTCGTCAACCTCACCGGGCACGGACTGGGCCACTGGCAACAGCACATCCCGCCGAACATCCCCAACCGGGCCGTCGACACGGGCGTCGAACTGGAGGCGGGCGACGTCGTCGCCGTCGAACCGTTCGCCACCGACGGGTCCGGGAAGGTCGGCGAAGGCTCCACCGAGGAGATCTTCGCGCTCGAACACGAGCGCAGCGTCCGCAACCGGCAGGCACGGCAGGTCGTCGAGCAGGTGACCGAGGAGTTCCGGACGCTCCCGTTTGCGACGCGGTGGCTGGACACCGACCGTGCGGAGATGGCGCTCCGACGGCTGAAACAGCAGGGCATCGTCCACGGCTACCCCGTCCTCCAGGAGGCCGAGGGCCGTCTCGTCAGTCAGAAAGAACACACCGTCATCGTCACCGAGGACGGCTGTGAGGTGACGACTCGCTCGCGGTAGTCGCCCTCGAACGCACGTCCTCCGAAGCGTTCGCTCCGTAGGGTCGCGCACGTCGAGGTGACGGGCCGACGCGAGAACGGGGACGGGTCGGGAGGAGTGGGTCGCCAACGGAGTCCTCACGGTGTGGACCACCGAGCGGTGTGGGCGGCGGACGGAACGGACGGCGCTTACGCGTTGTTCATACGCAGGGCCGCCTCGTGACCGCAGACGAGACAGGTGCTGACGCGGTAGGGTTCGCGGGAGAACTGGGCGTTCTCTGCCTTCGTGCTCTCGGTGCGAATCTGGAGCGAGACGGAGTGAGCCGTCTCCGACTCGCACTCGGCGCACTCTTCGGTCATGTCGTTCCGACTGTTCTGTGTCGCTGCCATCGCTCTGGCGTACTGACTGGGGTGGTATAAAGGGAGCAAACCGTTGGAGGCCGTTCATCGACGAAACCGTCCGCAGTCGTGCGGTTTTCACTCGGTTCGCCACGGTCGAGGTGGAACCGTTCACAACTGTTTTTCCACCGTTCTACGGTCGTTTCGGCGAGTACAGCCACAAGAGCTAAACGGAGCCCAGACCCCCGATTCACCGCCGAGGGACACGCTTAGGATACCCCAAAGAGGGTGTGTGGTATGGACCAGTTGTTCGCGCCGTGGCGCATCGAGTGGGTCGAACGCGACGAGGCGGGCGAGGACGACGGCTGTGTGTTCTGTTCGTTACCCGGAGACGGGACCGACCGGGAACACCGCATCGTCGCCCGCAGCGACCACAGCTTCGTCCTGCTCAACAACTACCCGTACAACCCCGGCCACGCGATGGTCATCCCCTACGACCACGGCGGGGACTACCGGGGCCTCTCCGACGAGCAACTGCTCGACCACGCCCGCCTCAAACAGCGGACGTTCGACGCACTGGAGACGGCGCTCTCGCCACAGGCGTTCAACGCGGGGTTGAACCTCGGCGGGCCGCCGGCGGGTCCATCGAAGACCACCTCCACACCCACGTCGTCCCGCGCTGGGACGGCGACACCAACTTCATGCCCGTCGTCGGCGGGACGAAGGTCATCGTCGAGGCCGTCGAGGACACCTACGACCGTCTCCACGAGGCGTTCGCCGCCCAGGAGGGGGCGACGGTCGGTGACTCGGGCGCGGTCAGACTCCGGTGAGCACCCCGCCTCCGGGTCGAAGTTTCGACCCGTCTAACTCCGGGATTCGTCCGGCACAGCCCACAGCGCCTTTACCTCGGAGTGTCTAACGGGGCGATATGGACCGCGTCACGGCGCTCAGACGGGTCGGAGTGCTCGTCCTCGGCGTCAACCTCCTGCTGGCGCTCGCGAAGGGCGCGGTCTACCTCTCGACGGACAGTCTCGCGGTGGGTGGGGAAGCCATCAACAGCCTCGCCGACACCGCGTACAGTCTCGTCATCGTCGCCGGCCTCTACCTGACGACCCAACCGGCCGACGACGGGCATCCACACGGGCACGAGCGCATCGAACCGTTCGTCTCGCTGGTCGTCGCCATCGGCATCGCCGTCGCCGGCGTCGGCGTGCTCTGGCAGGCCGTCCAGTCGGTTCTCGCGGGCGGGACGGCCGTCGCCGGGCCGCTGGCCGCCGGCGTCCTCGCGGCCAGTGCGGTCGTGAAGTACCTCCTCTATCGGTACTGCGCTCGGATGGCCGACACCCATCGCTCGCCGGCGCTCCGGGCGACCGCTCTCGACAACCGGGCGGACATCCTCACCGCGAGCGCTGCGCTGGTCGGCGTGCTCGGGGCGGCGCTCGGCTACCCGGTGTTCGACCCGCTCGCGGGCGGCGTGGTCGCGCTGGGCATCCTCTACACGGGCTACGAGATCGGCCGGGACAACGTCGGCTACCTCGTCGGTCGGGCCCCCGACGAGGAACTCCACGAGGACATCATCGAGCGGGCACTCACCCACCCGGACGTCCACGGCGTCCACGACGTGGTCGCCCACCACGTCGGCCCGGAGGTCGACGTCAGCCTCCACCTCGAAATCGAAGGCGACCTGACGCTCGGCGAGGCCCACGACATCGAGACGGCGGTCGTCCGGGAGATACGCGCCGTCGACGCCGTCGACGACGTGTTCGTCCACCTCGACCCGCGAGAGCTCGGGGAGTGGAAAGAAGAGGACGGCGAGCGAATCACCGCCGAGGACACGCCGCCCGCACGACGGTTGGGGTCTGACCGGCAGTGAGCGGCCGCGAGCGTCGCGGGTTTCAGTTACCGGTGCTGTTCGTCGCGTTCCCGGACGCGTTCGTCCCGTTCGCCCCACCGCCCTCGATGGCGATGCTCACGGACTGGTTCCCGCCGTCGGTTCGGAGCGTGAACGCGACTTCTTCGGCCGTCGTCGGCGCGAAGAACTGCTCGGTGTAGGTCGCGGTCTCACCGCCGGCGACGTCGACGCTGAACGGCTTGACCGTCGAGTTCGGTGTGGACATGTCGACCAGTCCGCGGAGCGTACCGTCGGTCGACGACCCGTTTGCGACCGTCACGGTCACGTCGAACTGCGTGCCCGCCGAGACGGATTCGGGGGCGTCGACGCTCTCCAGGGTGAACGACGGGACGGCCTCGGAGAGCGAGGAGACGACCGCCTCGCCCAGCGCCCACCCGGTCTCGGTACCGTCGACGGCGACGGCGGCCGACGAGTAGTCGATACCGCCGGGGACGGTGAACGCGAGCCAGCCACCCGAGACGCCGTTCTCGGGGTCGTACGCGGCACCGCGCTCGGCGAGCGGGTTGCCGTTCGTCGGCGTCGAGGGGTCGTAGTTGCCGCTGGACTCGGTCACCAGTGTGAACGTCTCGGGAGCGGGACCACCCTCGCCGGCGTCGACGCGGACGAGGAGGTAGTGGCTCCCGACGCTGTTGGTCAGGGCGAACTCCTTGCGGCCCGTCTCGGAGACGAGCGAGGTACGGACGTCGGGGGCGCTGACGGCGACGGAGGTGCCGTCGACGGAGACGTCCTGGCCGAGGTCCGTCGTCTCGAACTCGTCGACCGACTGGTTGCTCCCCGCCGAGGAGTCGTTCGCGCTGTCGTTCGTACTGTCGTTTCCGGAGGTGTCGTCGTCGGTCGAACCGAGACAGCCAGCCAGCGCTGCGACGGCCGAAGCGCTTCCGATCGTCAGAATGTCACGTCGTCGGAGACTCATCGATTCACCTTCCGACGTCGGGGGCATGCCCGTTGCGTAGAGTGAAAACGTCGCTTTACCGGACCGTTCTCACGGCCGATGCGATCACGGCACACGTTGCGTGGTGAAGTGTGGCGTGGTGCCACGGGGCGTCGAGCGAACGCCCGAGTGCGGCCGCTCGGGACGAGGAGTAGCGTCGAGAACCGGTCGGCGAGCGGAGGCGTCTACAGCGGTTCGCCGAAGCAGTAAACGTTCTGTGCGCTCGTGATTTCGACCTCCAAGAGGTCACCCGGTTCGACACCCCTCGCCTCCGCGTCCGTGACGATGACCTGCCGGTAGGCCTCGTCGTAGCACTTCACCGAGTCGCCGGTGCCCTGTTCGACACAGAGCACCTCGTGGCGCTCGCCGACCATCGACTCGTGGACCTCCCGGAGGAGGCCCATCTTCAGTTCGACCATCTCCTTCGAGCGTTCCTTCTTCAGCGTCCCACCGAGACCCTTCATGTCGGCGGCGTCGGTGCCGGGCCGCTTCGAGAAGCGCGTCACGTTGACCTTCTCGGGACGGACGCGCTCGAACAGGTCGAGACTCTGTCGGTGGTCCGCGTCCGTCTCGGTGGGGAAGCCGACGATGAAGTCCGTCGAGCAGGTCCAGTGGTCGAGGTGGCGGTCGAACGTCTCGACGACCTCCTCGAACTCCCGAACCTGGTGCTGGCGGCGCATGTCGCCGAGTACGTCGTCGCTCCCCGACTGGACGGGGATGTGCAGGAAGTTGTAGAGTTTCTCGTTGTCGGCGAACACCCCCGCGAGTTCCTCGCGGATGCCGTGGACACCCTTCGGGTTCGCCATACCCACTCGAACGCGGAACTCGCCGTCGATGTCGCAGATACGGTCGAGGAGCGTGTGGAGTTGGCGCTCGCCCTGGTCCCAGCCGTAGACGCCGGTGTCCTGTCCCGTGACGCGAATCTCCTTCGCACCTGCGTGGACGAGCGCGCGCGCCTTCTCGACGTTCGCCTCGACGCTGGGGCTGTCGATGCGGCCCGTCGCCTGCTTGGTGATGCAGTACGAACAGTCGCTCATACAGCCGCGAGCGATGGGGAGGATGCCGACGACGCCGTCGAGGACGGGTTCGGTGTCGGGCGTGAGCGTCGGGCACTCACCGTTGAGTGCGGCGCTCGGCACGTCGTCCCAGTGGACGACCTGTGCGTCGACGCCGGCCTCGCGGAACTCCTCACCCTGTGCGAGCGCCATACAGCCGGTGACGATGAGGTCTTTCGTGACGTCCTCGAGTTCCTTGGCCCGCGTCAGCATGTTGCGTTCGGTCTTCTCGACGACCGTACAGGTGTTGAGGATGGCGACGTCGGCCTCCTCGGGGCCGGACGCACGGTGGTGGCCGCCGTCGCGGAGGGCCGCCTCGATGTGGCGGCTCTCCCCGCGATTGGCGGTACAGCCGTAGGTCTCGATGTGGTAGCGGGCCATCTTGGCGGGGATGCGGTCCGCGCGGGCAAAAACGCGACGTTCCGCGACCGTCCCCCGCGAACGGGACCCGACTCAGGCGTCCGGGTGACCGGTGACGATGTCGACGCCCGACGACGCACCGATACGAACGGCACCGGCGTCGAGCATCGCCATCGCCTCCTCGTAGCTTCCGACCCCGCCCGAGGCCTTGACGGGCAGGTACTCGCTCATCAGTTCCACGTCCGCGATGGTCGCACCGCCCTCGGCGAACCCGGTCGACGTCTTGACCATGGTGGCGTCGGCGTCCTTCGCGGCCTGGCACGCGCGGCGCTTCTCGTCGTCGGTGAGCAGCGCCGTCTCGATGATGACCTTCACCGGCAGCGGGGTGGCGGCGACGACCTCCTCGACGTCCTCCTGGACGGCCTCGTCGTCGCCGGCTTTCAGTCGGCCGATATTGATGACGAGGTCGAGTTCGTCCGCGCCGTCGCGCCACGCCCGCTCGGCCTCGTCGTGTTTCGCGCCGGTCGCGTGCTGTCCGTGGGGGAACCCGACGACGGTGGCGACGGTGACGTCGGTGTCCACGTCGGCGACGTAACACGGCGGGATGCAGACGTTGGTGCCGTGTTCCTCGGCCTCGGCGACGAGCGTCTCCACGTCGTTGAGGGTCGTCTCCGGACCGAGCACGGTGTGGTCGATACTGGCCGCGAACTCGTCGTAGTCCATACCCCCACCTGCGACTCGCCGTACAAAAGCGATTCACAAACCTTTCGGAGGTGTCCACAGAGTGGTCGGTATGCTACAACTGTTGCCGTCGGGGTTCTCGCTCCCGCCGGTGCAATATCTCCTCGTCGTCGCCGGCGGGGTCGCACTGGCGCTGTTGGCGCTCGGGTTGGCACGCCCCTCCGTCCGGGAGGTGACGGTGCTGGCGCTCACGCCGTGGATGGTCGTCGGTGCGGGACTGTACGCACTCTACCAGGTCGACGTCTTTCCGGACGTCGTCGCGCCGTTCTTCGGGTCGCCGATCGTCTACCTGACCGTGTTCGCGCTCCTCGGGTTCGTCTGGGGTCTGTCGTCGCTGCTCGGCGGCCGGGAACTCGCCTCGATGGTCCTGGTCGTCTCCGGGGCGGGGCTGGTGCTCGCGGTGCTCGGCCTGGCGCTCGTCGTCGGCATCACGCGCACGACGCTCGACATCGCCTGGCCGGGGGCCGCGCTCGTCGGTGCCGTCGTGCTGACCGCCCTCACGTGGGGGGCGCTGGGTCGACTGGCCCCCGACGCCACCCGAATCACCGGGTGGGCGGGCGTCCTCGTCGTCTTCGCACACGTCCTCGACGGGCTGTCGACGGCCGTCGGCGTCGACCAGTTGGGCTTCGGCGAGCAGACGCCGCTGTCGGCAGCCATCATCACCCTGGGCGAAGGGCTGCCGACGGAACCGTTTCTCGGGACGGCGTGGCTGTTCGTCCTGCTGAAACTCGCCCTCGCGGCCGCCATCGTCGTCTTCGTCGCGGACTACGTCGAGGAGGTCCCGAGCGAGGGCTACCTCCTGCTGGCGGCCGTCGCGGCGGTCGGTCTCGGGCCGGGAGTCCACAACATCGTCCTGTTCAGTATCTCGCCGGCCCAGCCGACGACCGCGGCGGTCGCCCCGCTCGCCGCCTCGCTCACGGCTGCCTGCCCGATTTCGCTGCCATGACGGCCGGGACACTCCCGGCTTCGGCTCTCGCGGTGCCGATAGCCATCTCGCCGACGCTGTGGGTTCCGGTCGCCATGCTCGGGGGGTTCTTCGCCGCACTCGTGATGGACCTGCCGATGGGCCGCCTCGACGAGGGGTCGACGCCGCCGCTCGTCGCCGCGGGCGTCCTCTACGACGAGCCACCGAACTCGTTACGACCGGAGCAGGCCCGCTCGGTCCACTACACTGCGGGCATCCTCGCCGGCGTGCTCTACGCGCTCGTTGCGCTGGTCCTCGACGCCGTCGTCCCGGCGGTGGTCACCGTCGCCGAGGTCCCGCTCGTTTCCCACCTGCTCGCCGGAGCGTTCGTCGGCCTGTTTCTCTACAGTTTCTTCGCTCGGGGCGTGCTCCCGCGCTACGGCGGCGGGAAGCGAGCGGTCGCCGCGACGGTCCGGCGCTCGTGGGCCGTCTCCGTCGGCGTCTTCGTCGTCGCACTCCTCCTGTTCGTCCCGGCGTTCTCGTTCCTGCTCGCCTGAAGACGGGAACCGGCGGACGTATCTCGCTCTCGTGGCTACCCCGTGACGACGGTCGTCAGCATGTCCGACACTCCCATCGTCTTCCTGTTCGACCTCGACGAGACGCTCGTCACCTACGACCCGCGACCGCCGGGCATCTTCGCGGCGGTCTGTGTCGACCACGGCGTCGAACCGGGCGACGACCTGCTGGCGACGTTCGGCGAGGCCATCCGCGAGCACGCGACCGCGTTCCACCACGACCCGTTCCTCGCGGCGACCCGTGACCTCGTCTCGGTTCACGGTCTGTCGGTCGACCCCGAGCGGTTCACGCGTGCGCTCCTCCGGGCCGAACTCGACGCGATGTCCGTCCCCGACGGCGTCCGCGAGACGCTCGCCGCTCTCTCGCGTGACGCGCCGGTCGCCGTCGTCACCGGCGGGCACGGCCCCGTCCAGCGCCGCAAGGTCGACCGGGCGGGCCTCTCGTCGAGCGTCGACCTGCTCGTCTCGCCGGTCGAAGCACGGGCGTTCAAACCCGACACCGCCCTGCTCCGTCTCGCGGCGCGAACGCTCCCCGGCGAGCGCTACGTCGTCGTCGGTGACAGCGTCGACGGTGACCTCGAACCGGCGCTGGAACTGGGTTTCGAGACGGTGCTGGTCGGGAGCGAGGACGGGCGAGCGACCTACACGCTCGACGCACCCGCCGAGGTCCCCCGTCTGCGCGACCTGTTCGGGTCCGACTGAGTCGTCCCCCGGAGGCCGTCGGCGCTACCGGAACCCGGCGTACTTTTCCCGCACGGCGAGAACGACCGACCATGGCCAAACAACCCCACATCCTCGCCGAGGCGGGCGACGTGACCGACATCGCGCTCATCCCCGGCGACCCCGGCCGCGTCGACCGCATCGCAGGCCACTGTGAGAACGTCGAGACGGTCGCGGAGAACCGCGAGTACAAACTCGTCAACGCCGAGTTCGAGGGCCGCGAACTCACCATCTGCTCGACCGGTATCGGCTGTCCCTCCGCCGCCATCGCCGTCGAGGAACTCTCTCGAATCGGCGTCGAGACGTTCATCCGCGTCGGGACCACCGGAGCGCTCCAGAGCCACATCGACATCGGCGACATGGTCGTCGCCACCGGCGCGGCGAAGAACGAGGGCACCTCGAAACGCTACGAGTCCGTCGAGTACCCTGCGGTCCCGGACTACGACGTCCTCACCGAACTCGTGGACGCTTCGGAAGCCAACGACGAGGAAGTCCACGTCGGCCCCATCGCCTCCGACGACGCGTTCTACGCCGAGACCGACGAGTACGTCACCGAGTGGGAGAAGGCGGGCATCCTGAGCGTCGAGATGGAGGCCGCGACGGTGTTCACGCTCGCTCGCCGGAAGGGCCTGCGCGCCGGCGCTATCTGTACGGTGGACGGGAACCTCGTCGAGGGCACGCAGAAAGGCGAGACGGAGGGCGAGGAACTCCCCGAGAAGGCGAAGAACAACGTCGAACGCGCCATCGGTATCGCGCTGACGGCGACGACACAGCTGTAAGTTCGCCCGTTCTCAGCCGCTCTCGTTCTCGACGACGCGAATCACGATTCGCTCTGTCGTTCCGTTCTCGTGGCTGTGGTCCCCGTCCGACCACGCGGTGACCGTCACCGGATAGTCGCCCGATTCGGCGTCCTCGGCGACCGAATATTCGACGATACCCTCCACGTCGGTCCGGGCATCCCACACGTAGTACGGCGGAAGCGACTGCGCGACCGAGGAGGAGCCAGGCGAGAACGACGCCGACTCGAACGCGATGGCCTCGCTGTCGGTGGACTCGGGGTGGAGTTCACGAACCCCGTCGAACCCGACGCCGACGCGGACCGTCTCGCCCGATTCGACCACGTAGACGGTTCCGTTGTCGGTCTCGGTGTTCGGTGACTCACCGGGCAACGTGAGTCCAGAGACACAGCCGGCGAGCAGGACACAGCAGACGAGCAGTACGGGGAGGGCACGCATACTCGGACACTCGTGTCTGCCAGCATACGCTTTCGGGTGAGAGCCGGCCACGTCGGGCGAAACGCACATCATCGGTGGCCGTCGCACACCCACCATGCGAGGCGAGCGGCTCCGCGAGGCCGTGCGACGACTCAGGCGCGTCGAACGTCGAGAGCTCAGGGAGCTTCGGGTGTGGCTGGAGACGACGCGCAACCTCATCCGTCTCTCGGCGCTCCTGTTCGTCCCGCTCGTCCTGGCGCTGGTCACCGGCGTCTCCAACGCGGTGCCGGCGTTCTCGTTCCTGCTGTTCCCGCCGCTGGCCGCGGGAGCGTACACGCTGTTCGCCGACCCGACCGGGCGACACTCCTCGCCGGTCCGGTTCGTCGCCGGCCTGACGCTCGGGGCCGTCTGTGGCCTGGTGGCGTACCGGGTCGGCGAACTGTTCTACGCGACCGAACCGACGACCGTCGGTGCCGGGAGCGCGGCGCTCGCGGTGTTCCTGACTGGACTGGTGACGTGGCTGCTCGACGTGGAGGTCCCGGCGGCGTTCTCCTCGGCGTTGCTCGTGCTGGTCACCGACGGCGTGCCGGGGTCGCGCGTGCTCTACGTGCTGAGCATCGCCGTCTCCTCGGCCGTCGTCGCCACCGTCTTCGTCCTCTGGCGGCGGCACGTGTACGCCGAACGCGCTCGCTACCTCTACCAGTCGACGAAAGGCGACGACCACGTTCTCGTCCCGATGCGCGGCCACGAACCGGGCGCGACGGCGATGCTCGGCGCGCGGTTGGCCGCCGCCCACGACGCGGGGAAGGTCGTCCTGCTGGACCTCGTCGACGAAGAGTCGGTGGACGCGTCCGCCGACGCCTCCGACGGGAAGCGGACGGCGGCCGACGGTGGGCGGTCGTCGACGGCCGAGGGCACACAGCGTGCCGAGGACCGGGCGGTCGCACGAGCGGCGACGGACCTCGAAGGCCGCGCGGCCGCCATCCGAACGCAGGTGGGCGTCCCGTGTGAGGTGGTCGTCGCCAGCGAGGGGCAGAACCCCGCCTCGACGGTCGTCCGGACGGCCCACGACACCAACTGCGACCTCATCGCCGCGCCCTACGAGACCAGTCGAGGGTCCCTCTCGCCGTTCGTCCGGGACCTGCTCCGTGGCGACGTGGACGTCGTGGTCCACCGCTCGTGTGACGGCCGGACGCGCTGGAAACACGTCATGGTCCCCGTTCGGAAGGCGGGCGACGTCGCCCACGAGATGCTGGACTTCGCGGGCAGACTCTCCGGTCACACCGGCCGGGTCGCGCTCTGTCACTGCATCGAGAGCGAGGAGAGCCGTCGCCACGCCGAGACGATGCTCCGTGACCTCGTCGAGACGACCACCGCCGCCGTCGAGACGCGTATCTCCCGGTCGGACATCACCACCTTCCTCGAGGCGAACGCACCGAGCTACGACCTCGTCATCATGGGCGCGAGCCAGGACCGGTCGGCCGCCTCCCGGTTCGTCTCCCGTCCCACCTTCGAGCGCGTCCGTGACCTCGACTGTGACGTGGTCATCGTCGACCGGAACTTCCGGTTCTGACCGACATCCACCCACAGTTTCGACACCTCCGAACGCCCGCGAGGACCGTTGTACACGGCCCCACCTGTTCGACGAACACGACGTTCGTCGGGGTCGACACTCCCGAGGCGGTGGAGGTGGCGATGGTCCCCGACGAGAACGACGGCCACCGCCGGTACGTCGTGGAGGTCCACCGCGCACACGCGAGCGGACCGACGACGACCGGAACGAGCACGGCGAGCGTGGCGGACCGTCCGGACGGTCGGGACGACCGACGACTACTCGACGGGACTGGCGCTGCTCGTCGACGCGGTGTTGACGGTCGAGGGACTCGACCGGCCGCTCACTCCCTGAGGACGCGTGCCGCGATCTGTTCGGCGTCGGTACCCCCCGACGCCGAGAGCGCGAGCAGGTGGCCGCCGAGGACGGCGGGACTGATGACGGTGTCCGCGCCCGCCCGTTTGAGCTTTCGCTGGTTGCTCGCGTCCGACGCCGCGGCGACGATACGGATGTCGGGGTTGAGTTCCCGCGCGGTGAGTACCGCGAGCGCGTCCTGTGCGTCGTCCTCCGTGGCGGTGATGAGCGCCTGTGCGCGCTCGATGCCGACGGCGTGAAGCGGTTCCTCGCTGCTCGGGTCGCCCGTGTAGACGTCGACACCCCGCTCGCGGAGCGCGGTCGCCCGCTCCGGGTGGCGCGTGATGACGACGAACGGGACGTCGTTGCGGTCGAGTTCCGAGACGATGGGTTCGGTCAGGTCGCTGAAGCCGACCACGATGACGTGGTCGTCCAGCAGTTCGAGGGTGGAGTCTGTCATGGTTCCGAGGGCTCTGGCGAAGCGGGCTTCGAGCGCGGGACCGAGCAACGTCCCGAGCGCGACGGTGAAACTGGCGATACCGACGACGAGATACGAGAGGGTGAACAGACGGGCGACTATCGACCCCGGTACGGGTGTCACGTCGCCGTAGCCGACCGTGCTGGCGGTGACGACGGCGAAGTAGAGCGCGTCGATGGGGGCCGTGATGGACCCCTGGGAGAACTCCTCGCGGAGGAACCACGACCCCGCGGTCCCGTACGCGAGACTGCCGACGAGCGCCCCGAGTGCGGCCTGCTGGCTCGTCGTCAGCCACTCCTCGCGGTCGAACGCCGACCGGTTGAAGTAGAGACCGGGGAGCGCCGCCAGCGAGAGGACGACCAGCGGGAGCGAGTACGCGCTCACGAGCAACACGCCCTGGAGTGCCGACAGCGGGAGCAACAGGAGCGCGGCGTACCAGCCGGCCTCGTACCGGTGTCGCAGCAGGTAGACCGTCACGAGCAGCAAGAACCCCGTCAGCACGGCGGTGAACGAGACGGTGTCGGTCACTGCCTGCGGGACGGAGTCGGAGAGTCGCAACTGGAGGTCCAGTGACTCGAAGCCGATGGCGGCCAACCCCGTGACGAACGAGATGAGCGCGGTGACGAACACCAGCAGGACGGCGAACCGGACCCGCAGCAGGCGCGTCGTCTGTGGCTGTTCGTCGACCATACCGGGCCGTGGACGCAGGGGGACAAAAACCATCCCGTTCCCCGCGCGTCGTTTCGCACTCCGTCAACGCTTTGTCCCTCGGTTCCAAGCCGCGTTCATGGCTTCGTTCCCCGTCGAACTCCTCGTGGGAATCTATCTCGGCCTGCTCACGGGGGTCATCCCGGCGCTCATCTCGTGGATTCTCGGGTTCACCGTCCGGTACTTCACCGGCATCTCCATCCCCGGCTTCGGTGTGGTCGTCCTCGGACTCGCCGTCGCGGGGGTCCAGGGTGGCCTGCTCGCACTGTCCGACCAGTCGGTCATCAGCGCCGGGGCGCGCATCCCGGTCGCCATCGTCGTCATCGTGATGATGACGCTCTACACGCACGCGAAGGGCGACGCGATGGGGACGTCGTTCCCGAAGCGAGTCTCGTTCCGGTCGCTCCGCGAGCGGACGCTCTCCTCGGAACTCGTCGACCGTGTCAGCGGCGAGGCGCGCGTCCGCGTCCACGGCACCGTCGAGGACATCGAGGGCTACCCCGCCCTGGGGAACGACCTGCGCGAGCGCGTCGGTGAGTTCGGCGCGTCGTTGCCCGCGGACCTCTCGCTCGGCGAACTGGAGACGCGCTTTGCCGACCGCCTGCGTGCGGAGTTCGACCTCGCGGAGGTGACGGTCCGCGTCGACGAACGCGGGCGAGCGACCGTCGCGGCGGCCCCGCCGCTGTCGGGACTCTCGAAGCGCGTCCCCGACGGCGAGCGAGCGGTCAGCGTCGACACGCTCGTCCCGACCGGTCTCGCGCCGGGCGACGAGGTGAGCGTCCGGACGGCCGAGCGACCCGTCGACTCGACCGTCCTCGGGGTCCCGCCCGACCCGACGACCGACGACGGCGCGGCCGACACCGTGGACGACGACGCGACGTCCGCCGACGACACCCCCCGGCCACGGTCGATTCGGGCGACGGGTGGCGAGGGCCGGGTGACGCTGGCGGTCCCCCGAAGCGACGCGGCGACGGTGCTGGCTGCCGACTCGCCGACGCTGGTCGTCGGCGCGCGTGGCGAACGCCGGGAGTTCGAACTGCTCTCGCTCTTGCGTCGTGCCGGCCGGCGGGTCCGGCGGTACTCGGTCGCGGGGGGCGACCTCGCGGGGTCGACACTCGGCGAGGTGAACGTCCGCGAGGCCCACGACGTGACCGTACTCGCCGTCCGCCACGAGGGGCGCTGGCGGTTCGCACCGCGCGGTGAGACGCGGGTCGAGTCGGGTGACGAACTGTTCGCCGTCGGGACGAACGGCGCGCTCGACCGGTTCTCGGAGGTCGTGGCGTGAGCAGCGCCACCGTGTTCGAGACGGCACTCCTCGTCTCACAGGTCCAGCGACAGGCGCTCGCGGACGACGGCTTCACGCTCGTCAGACTGGGCGGTCTCGTTCTCGGCGGCGTGCTCGTCGCCGGGGGCGTCGGCGGCCTCCACCGCTGGTACGCACGGACGCGAGTTCCGGACGGCCTCTCGGTGCTCGCGGGCATCAGTGTCGTCGCCATCGGCCTGAGCACACAGGAGGTCCTGACGAACACGACCAGCAGAGGGGGCGAGGTCGAACCGAACGCGGTCCTCCTCAACGTCGGGACGTTCCTCGTCGCCACCGTCGCCACCCTCCTCGCGGGCCGCGCGGGCGACCGGGTCGCCCAGTCGGTCTTCGACGACGCCCCCGACGCCCGCGACATCGTCCGGGCCGTCGGCCGCCAGATAACGGTCACGCTCCCCGAGACCATCGACGATATGCCCGACTACGACCCCGTCGCCCCGGAGACGAGGACGCGACTGGAAGGCGCGTCGTTCGGCTTCCCGCGTCGGTTGACCGTCGACGAACTCCGGTCGCGGCTGGTCGAGCGGCTGACGACCGACTACGAGGTGGGCCACGTCGACGTGGATCTCGCCGACGACGGCACGGTCGAGTACCTCGCGCTCGGCAGTCGGGCGGCAGGTATCGGCCCGACGCTCCCGCCGGGACAGGCCGCCGTGGCGGTCCGGGCGGACCCCGCGAGTACGGCCAGTCCGGGCGACCTCGTGCAGGTGTGGGACCCGCCGGAGCGGGTCGTGACCGGAGAGCTCAGGGGGGTCGCCGGCGACGTGGCGACGCTCGCGGTGGACGACGCGGACGCGGCGGCCCTCGACGGCGAGACGAGCTATCGGCTGGTGACCCTGCCCTCGCAGGCGCGGGTGGACCGGGAGTTCGCCGCGCTGTTCCGGGCGGCCGACGAGACGCTCGCCGTCGTCGGCGTCACCGACGACGGCACGCTCGCGGGTCGGACCGTCGGGTCGCTGCCCGTCGCCGTCGTCGCCGTCCGGGCGGCCGACGGCAGCGTCGAGACGCTCCCGGACGACTCGCGGGCGCTCGCCCCCGGCGAGACGCTGTTCGTCGTCGCTCGCCCCGACGTGCTCCGGAAACTGGACGCCGGCGAGGGCTCCGTCGCGGCGACGCCGAGCGACGACTGACCCCGACCCGCGTCGCCGGCGAGCGGGCGATTCTTTGCCCCCCGACACCGTAGTCCGGGTATGCGCTGGAAGCTGTTCGCCAACCTCGCCGAGACGGCGGGCGAACGCGACGTCGACCTGGACCTCGAATCGGGGGCGACGTTCCGCGACGCCCTCGACGCCCTGTTCGAGCGCCACCCCGACCTCCGCGAACAGGTCACCGACGAGGAGGGCAACCTCCGAGACCACATCCGCGTCCTGCGGAACTCACACAACCCGTTCGTCAGCGACGCGGGCTACGAGACGACGCTGGAGGAGGGCGACGAGTTGGCGATGTTCCCACCCGTCTCGGGGGGCTGAACGCCGGTCACGTGACGTCGCGGCCGACCCATGAGGTAGTTTCTTGTCGGTCGACGACACGACGTGTGGTATGTCCTGGCTCGCCCGTACCTCCGTCGAGCGCCCCTACGTCCTCGCCTGGGTGCTGTTCTGCTGCTGGCTGAACGGCTGGATAGCGACCGGCCTGTTCGCCGTCGCCGCCGGCTTCCTCCCGGAGTTCCTCGTCGGGGCCGGCATCCCCCGCACGCTCTACGCCAACCTCGTCAGCCTCGGTCTGCTCGTCGTCTTCGTCCTCGTCGTCTACGCGCAGGTCCGCGCCATCCGGCGGTGGCTCCCGCGTCTCGACACCGGGCGGGACACGCCCCGGACCCGCCGACTCACGGCGCTGGCGGCGCTCGCCGTGTTCGCGCTGGTCCCCGTCGTCACCGACGCGACGCCCGCGGACCCGTTCTCCGTGGTCGTCCTCGGCGTCCTGCCGACGCTCCTGGTCGTCGAAGGGGTCGTCGTGCTCACCGTCGGCGGGGGGAGCGACGAACCGACGGCCAACGCGGGATAACCGTCGGGCGGGGCGATTCGTTCGGTGGGGACGCTCGGTCGGGTTACCAGTCGGTCAGGTCGGCGGCCATCACGAAGTCCGGTTCGTCGGAGATGCCCGCCCGAGCGTACGCCACGTCCGTGACGTGGTGGACCGTCTCCGGGATGAGCACGCGGGTCTCGTCGGCGTCCACGCTCGCTGCGTCGCGGGCGATGGCCGCGAACAGCGAGCGTGCGTGGTCGACGTGTTCCCACGCGCCGACGCCGTACTCCGCCCAGCGGACCGATTCGCCCTCGTCGTTGGGGCGCTCGTAGGTCCGGGTGCGGAACGCCATCGCGCGCGCCCCCTCGTCGTGGACGGCGACGGTGGTCGTCTCGTCGGCCGCCCGGTGGAGTCGGTCACGGGTGAGTTCCGAGACGGCCCACGACTCGTCCATGTCGAGGGCGAGGCCGCGGAGGTGGTCGCGGGCGTGGGAGTCCTGCCAGCAGCGCCACGCGGCGGCGGGGTCCGTCGTCACCTCGTGGTCGCTCTCCGCGTCGGCGTCGGGGGTGGGGTGTGCCCAGCGGAACTCCGTCGCGGCGTCGAACCCGGAGGCCCGAGACTGGCCGAGTCCCGCGACGTTCCACGAGAACACCATGTTCCTGCAGACGGTGGCACCCGCGTCCGCCGCCCAGCGAAAGAGGCCGTGAGTCAGGTCGAGGCTGACGCCGTGGCCCCGGTAGTCGGGGTTGACGCGCATCCCCTGTGCCCACGCCTCCTCGTCGCTGAGGAGCACGCCCTGACAGATGCCGGCGACGTCCTCGCCGTCGTCCACGTCGAGGACGAACGTGCGCTGGCGCTCGCCGTCGCCCGCAATCCAGTCGTCGAAGACGGTCGGGATGTAGTCGCTCCCGCCGCGTTCGGCCCAGGTGTCCTGCGTGAACGCGACGACGGCCTCCTTGTCGTCGGGGCGAACCTGTCGGAGGTCGATACTCGTGCTCACGTCCACGGCACCGACCGTTCGGTCAACTCTCCCGCGAGCGGTCGGCCCATCGCCGTCTCCGGGTCGTCTTCGTTCGCAAGCACCCACATCAGTTTGACGAGCGCCGTCTCGGGGAGGGTGTCCTCGCCCTCGACGACGCCCGCGTCGAGCAGGTCACGACCGGTGTCGTAGACGCGGTCACAGACCCGTCCCTCGATGCACTGGCTGGTCATGACGACGGTGGTTCCGTCCTCGACCAGTTCCTCGATACGTTCGACGAAGTCGGTGTGGACGTGGCCGAGGCCCGTCCCTTCGAGGACGACGCCCGCCTTCCCTTCGAGGACGTCGAGGAACTGCGGGTCCATGCCGGGGACGAACTTCAGCAGTTCCACGTCCGTCTCCAGGTCGTCGCGCAGGGCGAGGACACGCTCGTCGCGTTCGACGTGCGGACGGCGGAACGAGACCGCGACGGACTCGTCGTCGATCCCGGAGTAGTCGACCGTCCCGAGCGGTTCCGCGCCGACCGTCTCGAAGGCGTCGCGCCGCGAGGTGTGGTTCTTGCGGACGCGCGTGCCGCGGTGGAGCGCACAGCGGTCGTCGGACTCGGTGGCGTGCATGCAGACCATGACCTCCACGCAGTCGCTCTTGGCGGCTTCGACCGCACAGACCGCGTTCATCACGTTGTCCGAGGAGGGGCGGTCCGCCGAGCGCTGCGACCCCGTGAAGACGACGGGGACGGGCGTATCGAGCATGAACGACAGCGCACTCGCGGTGTACTGCATCGTGTCGGTGCCGTGCATGACGACGACGCCGTCCGCGCCCGCCTCGACCTCCGCTCTCACCGCCCGAGCGAGGTCCTGCCAGACGTCGGGCGTCATGTTCTCCGAGAGGATGTTGGCGACGACGCGCCCCCGGTAGTTCGCCCGGCCGGCGAGATCCGGCACCGCTCGCAGGACGTCCTCGGCGTCGAACTGGGCGGTTACCGCGCCGGTACGGTAGTCGACGGTGGAGGCGATGGTCCCCCCCGTCGAGATGAGCGCGACGGTCGGCAGGTCGTCGTCGAACTCGACGGTCGAGGCGTCGTCGCTCTCGCTCTCGCCGACCTCGAAGACACCCTCTTCGAGGACGTCGACGTCGCTCCCCTCGCGGTCGATACCGACGTTGTAGCCGCCGTCGAGTTTCACGACGACCTCCGTGGCCGTCGTGGAGGGCAGCAGGATACCCTCGTAGGTGGGAGCGTCGTCCGCACCCTCGGCGGCAGCGGCCGCCCTCTCCACGCGTACGCGGTCTCCGGGATTCATACTCGCGGATTCCCGCCGCCCCGACTTCAAGCCGACGGTAGCGACGAGCGACCGCCCGTGTCCGTCCACCGCCCGAAGGGTCGTACACTGGTAACCGACCGCCGGTCGCTCGTTCACGGTGGCTACAGACGTAGTGCTGTCAGCCCGTGACAGATGACCACCTGAAGCCACGCACCTCAGCACGTCGCGTCTCCGAGGTGGGTCCATGCCGTGGCACGACCTCGTCTTCACCGCCGGTTCGCTGCTCGCAATCGTCACGCTCGCCCCCACCCTCACCGACGTTCGCTCCTCGGTCCCCCGGACGACCAGCGTCCCGTCCGCGCTCGTCGCGTTCGTCTACACCGTCGCCTTCCTCACGCTCGGCCTGACGTTCTCGGCGGTCGGGTCGCTGATGACGGGCGTGCTCTGGGGTGCTATCGCCCTCCGCTGTGCGCCCGGCGGGAGCGTCGACCGCTGGACCGTCGCGCAGTGGGCAGACTGAGCGCCACAAGAGCCATTGCGCCCCACGTCCGAGACTGGAACATGTCTAGCACCGACGAACTCCTCCGCGAGTTAGAGGAGGACTCCTCCACCCGGTCGACCTCGTCGGAGACCCCCGCACAGGACACGCGCCGGGCGCGAGCGAGACGTCGCGCCGTGGGCGTGTTCTCGCCCAAGAAGTTCCTCGCCGCCCTCGCGTTCGCCGCCGGCGGCCTCGTCCTCGGGAGTGCCGTCCCGCTGGTTCCGGGGACGGGACTGCTCGGTATCGCGTTCGCCGCGTTCGTCTACGGACTCGTCGTCAGCGACCGGCGCTACCTCGAATCCGGGGTAGCGAGCGCACTCGTCTTCACCGTCAGTTTCGCGCTGTTCAACTTCGGCGCGGTGTTCGTCGGCCTCTTCGACGGTGTCGGGCCACAGGTCGCACTCGCCGCCATCGGCGTCGTGGGCTTCCTCGCCGGCGTCGTCGGGACCTACTTCGGCCGCGACCTGCGGGCGGGCCTGACCGCCGATATCGGGGAGCAGTAACGACACGCCCCCACCGTGCGACCGGCCTCCACCGGTCCCTGCCCACGCCGGCCGGTCGGCTTTGCACGCGCCGCTCGCGTCTCCGGTGTGACCGACCACGACAGCGACGTCCTCGTCTCGCCCGAGTGGCTCGAATCGAACCTCGACCGCTTCGAGAGCGACGACCCCGACTACCGTCTCGTCGAAGCGGACCGCGAGTTCGAGACGGCGTACGCCGAGTCGCACGTCCCCGGCGCGGTCGGGGTCGACTGGGACGACGACCTGCAGGACTCGCTCGAACGCGACCTGCTGAAACGCGAGGCGTTCGAGGAGACGCTCGGTGAAGCGGGCATCACCGAGGACACGACCGTCGTCCTCTACGGCGACGAGTCCAACCAGTGGGCGGCCTACACCTACTGGCAGTTCCGCTACTGGGGTCACGACGACGTCCGCCTGCTCGACGGCGGCCGACCGTACTGGACGGACAACGACCTCCCGCTGACCGACGCGGTGCCGGAGTACACGACCCGCGAGTACGACGCGAGCGGTCCGTACGGCACGTTCCGAATCTTCCGTGACGGCGTGCGCGAGGCGCTCGACCAGGACGTCCCGATGGTCGACGTGCGCTCGGCCGAGGAGTTCCGTGGTGAAATCGTCGCGCCGGAGGGGAGCGCCGAGACGGCCAGACGGGCCGGGCACATCCCCGGCGCGACTCACGTCTCGTGGACGGAGAACTACGACGACGAGGGGCGGTTCAAGTCGGCCGACGAACTGCGCGACCTCTACCGAGAGTACGGCGTCGAGGACGACCGTGAAGTCGTCACGTACTGTCGCATCGGGGAGCGGTCGTCACTGACGTGGTTCGCACTCCACGAACTGCTCGACTTCGAGGCGGTACGCAACTACGACGGGTCGTGGACCGAGTGGGGGAGCCTCATCCGTGCGCCCGTCGAGGCGGACGTCGACGACCCGGCACCGTAGCCGACCCACCGGACAGTCCCGGCGGCCGCCGCGCTCACTCGACGAGCGACCAGCGCTGGCCGTCGCGCACGACGACGCTGTGGTCCGCGAGTCGCTCCAGCGCCTCCTCGGTGAGTTCCGGCGGCGCGTCGGCGCGGTGGGCGACCGCTCGGACCGTCTCCGCGCCGTTCGCGAGTGCGGCCAGCACCTCGGCGTAGAACCGGGTGTCGGCACCGCCGGGTGCGCCGAGCGAGGGCGTCTCGCCGACCCGGTCGGAGATGCCGTCCATCACCTCCGTCAGACGGCCCTGCACCCAGCGCTGGGCCATCGAGAGTTCGCTCGACAGGCGTTCGAGTCGCCGGAGTTCGCTGGCGAGTTCCGCGAGTTGGGCGGCCTCGTCGGGCGTCGAACACTCGATGGTGAGGTACTGACACCGGGACATGTCGAGGCCGCGACTCGCCGGATACGCCGACTTCGCGCCGAAGCCGTACGGCGAGACGTTCACCTCCAGACGGAGGTTCCGGGCGATAGAGAAGTACTTGCGGCGCTGGTCGTCGACGCGTGACTCGATCAACCCGGCGTCTTCGAGTCGCCGGAGGTGGTCGATGACCGCCTTCGGACTGACCCCGAGGTACTCGCTGATTTCGGTGACGTAACACGGTTTGCGTGCGAGGAGTCTGAGAATGCGTCGGCGGTTCTCGTTGCCGAGTAAATCCAGCAACGCCGCGGAGTCCATTACCAGAGGTTAGTGGTCGGCGGGTAAAACGGTGACGCCACGGAGTAGCCGTGGGGCCGCGTCTCAGGCCGAGAGGCCGGCGTCGAACGGGACGGACTCGGGGGAGTCGGTGGTCGTCGTGTTCGAGTTCTGCTGAAGCGACGGACCCTCGCTGTCACCGTCCTGGCCGGCGTTCACGCCGCTCGTGCCCGACTCGGGAGTGTCGCCACCGTCGACGGAGACGCCCCCGTCACCGTCACCGTCGGCCCCGTCCTGACCGGCCGCGCCGTCGTCACCACCACCGTCGTTCTCGTTCGGGTCGGCGGGGACACCGCCGTCCTCGCCGTCGCTCTCGGACCCGTCCCCGGAGGGGTCTAACTCCACCTCGTCGCCCGCGTCGAGGACGGACGGGACGGACGGCTCACCGAGGCCGCGGGCGGTCTCACGGAGGCCGTCCAGACCGGGCAGCGAGACGCCGATACGGGTGGCGAGCGCGTCCACGTCGGCGACGCTCCGTTCGAGCGCGTCGACGAGCGCGTCGGCGACGGTCCGGTCGACCACGCCACCGTTCTCGGCCGCTTCGACGCTGCGTTCGACGGTGTCGAGTCGCTTCGACAGGCGGTCCGCGCGGCGCTCGACGAGGCGCTGGCGGACGGTGTCGTTCGGCGCGTTCGCCAGTTTCGCCGAGAACATCCCCCGGTCGAGTTCGCTCTCGGCCTCGACGGCGCTGACCTGCATGAACGACGACACCTCCGACCCGAGCGTCGAGTCGTCCGACGGCCCCGCTGCCGGTGGGGCGACGCCGCCCGTCGGGGCGGCGAGGACCACCAGTGCCAACACGGCCACCACGGACACCACCTGCCGGTTCATCGCGTGATACTGCGACACCACTTCGTAAAAGGACTCGACTCCGTTCGTTCCGTTCAGACCGTCCACGCCGGAACTACGGTGGTCCTAACCCAGAGAACGGTCGGCTTTACCGACCGTCGGGAGCGGGGTAGTGGTCGAACGCGCGGGCGGCCAACCAGACCGTGAGAACGGTCGTCAGGACGGTCAGTGCTGGCAGGAGGAGTTCCGGTTCGTATCGAAGCGGCGGATAGATGCTACACCGACCCTCCGGCGACCCGAGGACACACCCGAACGTCGCCCCCAGGCCGTAGTCGACGAAGTCCCCGACGAGCATGACCACCAGTGCGAACGCGAGCGCACCGCGCGTCGTCTTCCCGTAGTGCGGGATGAGGTACGCCTCGCCGACGAACGCGAGGTGGGTGAGGATGATGCCGAAGTACGCCCACACCTCGGGGAAGTACAGCGAGACCCGGAGGTTGAGCGCGAGTACGGTCCAGAGGCCGTACTTCACGAGGAGCGCGAACGCGAGCGTGTGGAGGTACGCCAGCGGCAGGTTCGTCGGGGCGTCTCGGAGTCGCCGCCCCAGGTTCGGCAGGAGCGTGGCGATGGAGAGCGTGGCGACGAACACCGCCGTCGGCGAGTCGGCGTAGAGCGGCCACGCGAACGTGTCGACGGCGGGCATCGTCTCGACGTAGTAGCGAACGCCGACGAGGACGGCGGCGACGTTCGCCACCAGCAGCCAGACGAGACTGGGGGCGTTCGAGAGGTAGTACTCCGCCCACCGCTCTGGAATCATACCGGAACGGGCGGCGGGGCCGGCCAAAGCCGTGTCGCCTCGAGACGACACCGACTCACGCCGAGACGGGTGTGAATGCCCGACGACAAAGCCGTTGCGCGGAAGATTTATGCTACACAATGACAAACGCACATCCGTACCGATGTTCGAACAGTTCTCAGGAGGATACTATCTCGGGCGGCTCTACGTCGAGCCGTACGAGGGCGAGCGGCCGGCGATGAGCCGTCTCGACCACGAGCAGGTGGCACGACAACTGTACACGCCGACGGCAGAGCGTCCCGCGACCGCCGTCGACCCCGTCGCGGACGGCACCCGACCGCTGGTGATGAAACTCGGAACGCGACACCTCGCGGTGCGTGGCCGCGACGAGGTGCCCGACCGAACGCTCGCCGTCCCCTTCGACCTCGTCGACGACGGCGACGCGCTCCCGGACCTCCGGGAGGTGCTGCTGGCGAAAGCGCCACAGGCCGAGCGACTCATCGAACTCGGCGCTCCCGTCGGTATTTAACTCCCCGCTCCGTCGTGCCGATATGCTCGACCGGTTGCTCGGCCGCGAGGAACTCCGCGAACGGGTCGCGTCGTTGGAAGAGGAGAACCGCCACCTCGAACGCCAGTTGGAGGCCGAACAGCGCCGTCGGAGCGACGCCGTCACGGACAGGCAGGACGCCGAAGAGCGGGTCAACCGGCTGGAGGACCGCATCGCCGGCATGGAGGGGGAAGACCACACCGAAACGACCGCCGACCCCACCTTCGGCCGCCGTGAACGACTCCGTGGGTCGCGTCGAGACACCGTCCTCGACCGACTCGACTCGGTCCGGACCGACCGGGAGGGGGCGCTCTCGGCGATGGTCGACGGCGAGACGCCCGACACTCTCGCGGATTTGCTCGGCGACCGGGCCGGACTCGTCTCGCGGGCCAGACCGTGTCTCGTCTACGTCGACGACGCCGAACTGGTGAGCGTCGCGCTCGCGCCACCGCGCCCGCCCGAAGCGTTCTGCGAGTGGGACGACTCGTTCCGGGTCGACCGGTCGTGGTTCGCTCCCGGCGACGACGAGGAGCACGCGCTGGCGCTCGTCCGCTCGGACACGTTCGCGCTCGGCGTCTACGAGGGGACCGAACGCGTCTCGTTCGAGGGGTTCGAGAGCGACGTCAAAGAGCAGCACTCGAAGGGCGGGTTCTCCCAGGGTCGGTTCGAGCGTATCCGCGACGGCCAGATCGCCGACCACCTGGAGCGCTGTACGCAGGCACTCGCAGACGCGCCCGACCCGCTGTACGTCGTCGGCGAACGGACCGTCGTCGGCGAGTTCGAGGACCGGGCGGCGGCGACCCGGTCGGTCGACGCGACGGGCGACACCGAGGCGGCGCTCGACGAGGCCACGCGGGAGTTCTGGACGACGAGACTGTCGACGTTCTGAACGGCCTCCCGTTTCTTGTCGGTCGACGCTGTACCCCCGACGATGTACCAGGACATCCTCTTTCCGACCGATGGCAGCGACGGCGCGGAGTACGCGCTCGACCACGCCATCGACCTCGCGGGACGCTACGACGCGACGCTCCACGTCCTCCACGTCGTCGCGGACGTGTGGTACCCCACCGGCGAACCCGAAGGCGTGGACTTCGACTACACCGCCGTCGAACAGCACCTCCAGGACCGAGGGGACCGCGTCGTCGCGGCGGCCGCCGACCGTGCCCGCGAGGCGGGCGTCGACTGCGAGACGGAGGTGACCGTCGGCCGGACGCCACACAGCGCCATCGCCGACGCGACGGAAGCGGACGTAGACCTCGTCGTGATGGCGACGCACGGTCGCCGCGGACTCGGCCGCCTGCTGATGGGCAGCGTGACCGAGAAGGTCCTCAGGCTCTCGACCGTCCCCGTCCTCGCCGTCAGAATGCCCGAGGAATGACACGAGCGACCCCACCGACCCACTATCGTTTATGTCGTCGCGCCACGGTCGAGTGGGTATGCGACTCGCCATCTTAGCACACGAGAAGTTCCCCGACCGGGCGAAGACGGCCGTCGGTCTCCTCAGGTACACCGACCACGAGGTCGTCGCCGTCCTCGACCGGGACCACGCCGGCGACCACGTCGCCGACCACGTCCGGGACGTGCAGGACGCCCCCATCGTCGCCGGTATCGACGACGTACCGGACATCGACGCGTTCGTCGTCGGCATCGCCCCCATCGGCGGCGGGTTCGACGAGACGTGGCGCGACGACGTGCGCGGTGCGCTCGAACGCGGCGTCGAGGTGTGGTCGGGTCTCCACTCCTTCCTCGAAGACGACGCGGAGTTCGCCGCCCTCGCGGAGGAACACGACGCGCGTCTCTGGGACGTCCGGAACCCGCCCGACGACCTCACCGTCGCGGACGGGGTCGCCCGCGACCTGGACGCGACCGTCGTCACCACCGTCGGCAGCGACTGCTCGACGGGGAAGATGACCGCGACGTGCGAACTCGTCGAAGCCGCCCGCGAACGCGGGATGAGCGCCGGGTTCGTCCCGACGGGACAGACGGGCATCATGATAGAGGGATGGGGCCTGCCCATCGACCGCGTCGTCTCGGACTTCACGGCCGGTGCGGTCGAGCGGATGCTCGTCGAACGCGCCGAGGAGTACGACTACCTGTTCGTCGAGGGGCAGGGAGCCATCACACATCCCGCGTACTCCGCCGTGACCTGTGGCATCCTCCACGGGTCGATGCCCGACGCGCTGGTCTACTGCCACGAGGCGAATCGAGGGGCGGTCCACGGCTACGAGTCGTTCTCCATCCCGGACGTGGGCGAGCACGCCTCGCTGTACGAGTCGCTGGCCGAACCGGTCCAGCCGACGAGCGTCGTCGCGGGGTCGCTCAACACGTCGAAACTGGACGACACTGCGGCACGGGAGGCCGTCGAGGAGTTCTCGACGGCGCTCGACGCGCCCGCGACGGACGCCGTCCGGTACGGCTGTGACGAGATTCTCGACGCGCTATGACCGACCTCACCACCGCGTTCGAGCGCGTCGAGTTGCCCCTGGAGACGCCGTTCACCATCTCGCGGGGGACACAGCACACCGCCGCGAACGTCGTCGTCCGTATCGAGGACGGCGAGCACGTCGGCGTGGGCGCGGCCGCGCCGTCCCGACACTACGGCGAGACGGCGGCCACCGTCGAGGCCGTCCTGCCCGAACTGCTCGACGTGGTCGAGGAGGCCGGCGACCCGCTGGCGCTGGACCGAATCGACGCCCGTATCGACGGACGAATCGGCGACAACCCCGCGGCGAAGGCGGCCGTCCGCATCGCCTGCTGTGACCTCGCCGCGAAGCGTCTCGACGTCCCTCTCTACCGGCTGTTCGGCCTCGACGGCGAGCGGACCGTCACCTCCTCGTTCACCGTCGGTATCGACGACCCCGAGCGGATGGGCGAGAAGACTCGGACGGCAGTCGACGCGGGCTACACCGTCCTGAAGACCAAGTTGGGCACCGACGACGACGAGGCGCGACTCGCGGCGGTGCGGGAGGCGGCCCCCGACGCCCGCATCCGTGTCGACGCCAACGAGGCGTGGACCCCACGCGAGGCCGTCGACAACTGCGAGTGGCTGGCGAGCTACGACGTGGAGTTCTGTGAGCAACCCGTCCCGGCCGAGGACCCCGACGGACTGCGCTACGTCTACGAACGCTCGGCGGTCCCCATCGCGGCCGACGAGTCCTGCGTGACGCTCGCCGACCTCCCGCGAATCGCCGACGCCTGTGACGTCGCCAACGTGAAACTGATGAAGTGCGGTGGGCCGCGACAGGCCGTCGAGATGTTCCACGCCGCCCGGGCCCACGGTCTGGAGACGATGCTCGGCTGTATGATAGAGACGAACGCCGCCATCGCGGCGGCCGCCCACCTCGCACCGCTGCTCGACTACGCGGACCTCGACGGGTCGTTACTGCTCGACTCGGACCCCTACGAGGGCGTCCCGATGCCCACCGGCCTCGTCGACTGCTCGGCCCTCGACCGGCCGGGGACCGGTGCTCGACGCGCCTGAAGCGACCACCCGGACACGTCGGTAGTTACCGACCGCATCGTCGGTCGCTCCCCCAGCGTTCCGGAGAGGGGAGCGATGACGCCCGTTCGCCGACGGCCGGTGTCCGGCCACCTAACGCTTGCGGAGGGGTGACTGCGGTCGACGTGGGATGGCTACGCTTTTCCCTGCATGGCGGCAACCCCGCGACATGAGCGACATCACCGTCGAACTCCCGGACGGCTCCGAACTCTCCGTCGACGAGGGAGCCACCGTGGAGGACGTCGCGTACTCCATCGGTCCCGGACTCGGTCGAGACACGGTCGCGGGCGTCCTCGACGGCGACCTCGTCGACAAGGCATCGCCCGTCTACGACGGCGTCCGTATCGAGATCGTCACCGACCAGTCCGACGAGTACCTCGACGTCCTCCGGCACTCCGGTGCACACCTGTTCGCACAGGCCCTCCAGCGCCGCCACCCCGAGGCGAAACTCACCATCGGCCCGTGGACGGACGACGGGTTCTACTACGACGTCACGAACGTCGACCTCGACGAGGCCGACCTCCGGGACATCGAGAGCGAGATGGCCGCCATCGTCGAGGAGGACCTCGACATCGAGCGGTTCGAACGCTCCCGTGAGGAGGCGCTCGACTTCTACGAGGACAACGAGTTCAAACGCGACATCCTCGAAACCGAAGCGGCCGGCGACGACCCCATCTCGTTCTACCGACAGGGCGAGTTCGAGGACCTCTGTAAGGGACCGCACGTCGAGTCGACGGGCGACATCGGCGGCTTCAAACTGCTCGACATCTCGGCGGCGTACTGGCGTGGCGACGAAGAGAACGAGACGCTCACGCGCGTCTACGGGACGGCCTTCCCGAACGAGTCCCAACTGGAGGAGTTCCTCGAACGCCGCGAGGCGGCCAAAGAGCGCGACCACCGGAAGATCGGCAGGGAGATGGACCTCTTTTCCATCCCCGCCCACTCGCCGGGGTGTCCCCACTACCACCCCAACGGCATGACGATGCGCCGTGAACTGGAGGACTACATCCGCGAGCAGAACGAGTCGCTGGGCTACGAGGAGGTCTGGACGCCCGAACTCAACAAGGCCGACCTCTGGAAACCGACGGGCCACTACGACAACTTCACGGCCGAAGGCGAGATGTTCAACTGGGAACAGGACGACACCGAGTACGGCCTGAAGCCGATGAACTGCGCGAACCACGCGTACATCTACGGTCGGGAGAAACGCTCGTACCGCGACCTCCCGATTCGGTTCTCGGAGTTCGGCACGGTGTATCGCAACGAGCAGTCCGGTGAGTTGTCGGGTCTGCTCCGCGTTCGCGGGATGACCCAGGACGACGGCCACGCGTTCATCCGGAAGGACCAGATTCAGGGCGAAATCGTCGACGTGCTGGAGGCCATCGACGAGATTCTCGGCCACTTCGACTTCGAGATGGAGTACGTCCTGGAGACGCAGGGGGACAACGCCGTCGGGTCGGACGACATCTGGGCGGAGGCGACCGAATCACTGCGCGACGCCCTCGAATCCGAGGGGTTGGAGTACGAGGTCGACGAGGGGGAAGCCGCCTTCTACGGTCCGAAAATCGGTATCAACGCCGTCGACGCCATCGGTCGGGAGTGGACCATCGGGACGGTCCAACTCGACTTCAACATCCCCGAGCGCCTCGACCTCACCTACATCGGCGAGGACAACGACGAGCACCGCCCGGTGATGGTCCACCGCGCACTGCTCGGCACGTTCGAGCGGTTCATGGGCGTCATGATAGAGCACTTCAACGGGAAGTTCCCGCTGTGGCTCGCCCCCGAGCAGGTCCGCATCCTCCCCATCACGGACGACAACCTGGAGTACGCCGAGGCCGTCGCCGCCGAACTCGGCGACTTCCGCGTCGAGATAGAAGACCGCTCGTGGACGGTCGGCAAGAAGATTCAACAGGCCCACGACGACCGGGTCCCCTACATGCTCGTCGTCGGCGACAACGAGGAGGCCGACGGCACCGTCTCCGTTCGTGACCGCGAGGAGCGCGAACGACAGGACGTTCCCGTCGAGACGTTCCGCGACCACGTCGAACGCGAACGCGACGAGAAGCACGTCACCGTCGACTTCCTGAAGTAGGGGGGCTCGCTCACCGACACGCTCGTCCGGTCGAACCTCCCTCCACCGAACAGTGAGCGGAGCGAGTCGTAGAGGAGTAGCGAGACCCGAACGAGCGCGAACAGCATCAGCGATGGCTCCGAGACGGGCGTCCAGCCGTCACCGCCAGTCGAGGTCCTCGTCGCGGTCGGTGTCCCGGAGGATGAACGGGCCGATGGAGAGCGTCCGCTTGGTGACGGTGGCGATGCGGAGTACGTACGACAGCAACACGACGAACGGTGCGACGGCGATGGACGCCGCGACGGCGACGAAGACGACCAGTTGGTCGACTCCGAACAGGATGCCGCCGTAGACCCCCGGGTCGTAGTAGACCAGCGTGGCGATAGCGACGACCAGCGCGGGAATCGCCGTGGCGACGATGGCCCGCGAGAGGTTGATGAGTTCCCACTGGAAGTAGAGCGTCTTGAAGTGTTCGCGGCCGGGGCCGAACAGTCGGAGCGTCTCGACGAACTCGGCGAGCGCCTCGTCGGCCTCCTCGCTCAACTCGTCGGCGAACTGGTTGCGGATGCGTCGGGCGGCGTACAGCTTCCAGGAGTAGTTGAAGTTGAGCGCGGCCGAGAGCACCGAGTACCGACCGAACTGCTCGCCTTCGAGGCTCTGACTCACCTGTGTGGCGTTTCCGGTCGTCGAGGAGACGAGTTCGTCGACGTAGTCGTGCAGGTCCTCGTTGTCCGTGTCGAGCGTCTCCCTGATGTCCTCGGCACGCTCCGCGGTCACCTCGATGAGTGCGCGGAGGAACGCTGACGGGTCCGCCGGCGCGACCGGCGTGTCGAGCAGGGTTTCGACGTCCTCTCGGAACTCCATCGCCCCCTCCATGCGCTCGCGCTGATCACCCACCGCTCCCAGCTCCTGTGAGAGCACGAGCTGGTTCAGCGTCAGGACGACGGTGACGCCGGTGATGGTCGCCGAGATGAGTGCGTTGAACAGCGTCTCGACGGGGTCGCCCGTGCGCAGGATGGTCGCGGACGTCGGGTGGGCGATGCCCACGAGGAGGATGGCGACGAGGATGACGGCGAACAGTCCGGCGGCGAACAGCCGACGGTCGGTCTCGAGCAACAGCCGAAGGACGATGGTACTCCGATTGGACCGCTGGCGCATCTTGTCTTCGGGCTGGTCGCCCGCTTCGGCACTGTCGGACTCCGTCGCCTCGCTCATCGGACCAGACGACGCCCGAGAGTGATAAAAATAGAGTGGGAGACCGACGTCACGGGAATCGGTCCCCCGTGATACGCAGCGGCTGAGCGTCGACCGGTTCCGCGGAGGAGTCGAAGGCGTGGACCGTCAGGTCCGTCCCCACGGGGAGATGCATCGTCACACTCGTCTGACCGCCCGCCACCGTCCCGGTCCACGCGTCGCTTCCCGAGGCGGTGATGGCACTCAACTCCCGGACCTTCCGCGTCGTCGTCGCCTGCTCGGTCAGCGTCGCGCTCACCCGTGCGGCGTCACTACCCCAGACGACTCCGCTGCCGATGGAGAAGGAGTCGAACACGGGCGATTCGTCTACCTCCGGCGCGGAGACCGAGAGACCGGTCGTCACACAACCGGCGAGCGCGGTCGTGCCGACGGCGGCGACACCTGTGAGGAGACGACGTCGCGGGAGACGGCTCGAACCGTCCTCGTCGTTCATACCGGGACGACACGGGGACCGATAATAGAGTTGTGGCACGCCAGTGAGTGCCGACCGTCGATACTGAACGATGGGGCCTACTGGTCGTCGTCTTTCAGCTCTTCGAGTTCGGCGTCGGTCGCTTCCTCGCCGTCGCCACCGTCCGACCCGGAAGCGGACTCGGTCTCCGTCTCGAGTTCGGCGAGTTCGGCCTCGATGTCGGCGTCGCTCTCGGCCTCCGTCTCGCCCTCGCCGCCGTCGGCGCTGGGTTTGCCCATCTCCGTGCGGAGCGTGTCGAGTTCGGCCTCCACCTCGCTGTCGGTCGAGAGCTGGTCGAGTTCGCGGTCGAGCGAGTCCTTGTCGGAGAGCGCGTCGTCGAACGCACCAGACTCCTGCAGTTCGTCCATCGCCGCCGCGCGTGCCTCCATGTCCTCGGTGCGCTCCTCGGCGCGTTCGATGGAGCGGCTGATGTCGGCCATGTCGTCGCCCGCGCCGGTCATCGCTTCGCTGACGCGGGTGCTGGCCTCGGCGGCCTCGTAGCGGGCCTTCATCGACTCTTTCTTGGTGCGGAACTCCTCGATGCGCTGTTCGAGGGTGTCCTTCTTGTCGACGAGTTGGTCCTGGGTCTGCTGGAGGTCCGCTATCTGCCCTTCGAGTTCCTCTATCTGGGTCATCTTCTGTTTCTTGCGTTCGAGCGCCTTCCGGGCCAGGTCGTCGCGGTCCTGCTTGACCGCCTGTCGCGCCTGCTCGTTGTGCTTGGAGACGTTCTCTTCGAGACGGCGCTTCTGAATCTCCAGTCGTTTCTTCTGGGTCGTCAGGTCCGCGATGCCGCGTTTGACGTTCTGGAGTTCGTCGCGCAACTGCTCGTAGGAGTAATCGAGGGTCTCGGTGGGGTCCTCGGCCCGGTCGAGAATCGAGTTGATTTTCGACCGGATGACGTACGAGGTGCGTGAGAGGATTCCCATATCGCACGATTAGTGTCCGGAGGCTTAAACGCACAGGGGATTGACAGAGGGCAGTCACCTCGTGGGGCGGCCGACGGCGACCACCGGCGTTCAAGTCCACACCGCACCTCCGCCCGACATGACCGACGCCATCGTCGTTCCACACGCCCGCGACGTCCGTGCGACACTCGACGGGGCCGACGCCGAGACGTGTGTCGTCGCCTGCCCACCGCACCCCCAGATGGGCGGCTCTCGTTCCGACGCCCGACTCACCGCGCTCGGCGAGACGCTCGCTCCCGACGTGGACTGCCTGCGCTTCGACTACGGCGCGTGGGACGGGGGACGCGGTGAGCGAACCGACGTACACGCCGCGCTGGACTGGGCCGACGAGCGATACGACCGTGTCGGCCTGTTCGGGTTCTCGTTCGGTGGCTGTCTGGCGCTCGTCGTCGGGAGCGAGCGTGAGGCCCTCGCGTGTGTGAGTTCGCTCGCCCCCGCGGCCCGTATCTCCGAGGACGTCGACGCGGTGGCCGCACTCGACGCTATCGACGCGCCGACACAGGTCGTCTACGGCGAACGCGATTCGACGGCGGAGTGGGAACCGGTCGTCGAGCGGGCGCGTGCGCTGGGACTCGACGTCGAGGGGTTCAGCGGCGACCACTTCTTCATCGGGCAGGAGGCGAAGGTGGCGGGACGGTGTGCCGAGTTCCTGGCCGACCACCTGTAGCCGACAGCGTCGTCGGTCTATCGGGACCGCCTCTGGTCGGGGCGACCGACGAGTCGGGATGCCGTCGCCGGAGTACCGGAGGGGTTTTACGACGGCGGGAGCGACGGAATCATAGACGGCACGGTCAGGGGCGACCTTTCGACGCACGTGGTCTCCACGCGCGTCTTCGTCGCTGACCTACCCCGTCTGTCTCTACACATCGACGAGCGACGGCTGTGCTCGCAGACGAGCGACAACACGGAGCGCACCGAACGCGGAGCGCTGCCGAACGGTCGAGTCGCCACCGACGGCCCGAAGACGAGCGACGGTCACCGAGACGCGTCCGACCGTCACGTGTCGTGTCGTCAGTCCTGACCGGACGACCGGTGGCGATAGTGGAGCAGTTCCGTCGCCGGCATCGCCCACGTGAACGCGACGGCGAACTGCATCATCGTCCCGACGTACCGGTGTGGAACGACGGCCCACACGGCGACGGTCACCACGACGATGAAGACGAGCGCCACGAACGAGGCGACGACACCGTCGACGTGACTGTAATCGACGTCCGCCAGTCCGACGGCGGCGACGACGCCGAGGACGACGCCCAGCGCGACGGCGGCGGCCGTCGCCTCCACCGAGACGACATGGCGCGTCAGTTCGTTGGCGAACAACAGCGGTGTCAGTGCGAACGAGGACAGCAACGACCGACGAATTCTCGCTCGTTCGTCGACGTCGGAGTCGAACGGGGACCAGCCGCGGAGCGTGTCTTCGCCCATAGTTCGTGTTCGGAGAGTGACGTGAAAGTCCTTCGGGAGACTCCGTTCCCCGCGAGTGTCCGCACAGAGTGTTTTTCTCGCGGGCAGTCCGACGTGTAGACGGGATGGACGAGTTGACCCGCCAGCGACTCCTCGACCGTATCGGGCGGCCCTCCAAGACCGTCGGCGTGGCGATGCCCGACGAACTCACCGTCGACGGAACGACCATCGACCCGAACGAACTCGTCTTCGAGTGTAGCAAGCTAGAGACGATTCCCGACGCCGAACGCGAGCAGTTGGAGTCGGCGAAAAAGACACTCCGCCGCGAGCGTCTGCGTCGGAAACAGCGCATCGCCGACGGGGACGTCACCGTCGAGGAGGGCGAGGCCCTCGCCACACAGATTCACGGTCTCGACCGGGCGCTGAACGCGCTGGAGGAACTCGACACGCCGAGTTTCGGTGAGGAACTGCGCCAGAAGAAACTCGACGATGCGCGCGAACTGCTGGCGCTGGTCCGACTGTAGTCGAGCCCCGCCCATCGCGGCCTCGGTCGGTTCGCCCGACGTGTCGTCGCTACGGCGCTTCCCAGTCCTCCTCGTAGTGCTCGTCGGCGACGACCCGGTCGCGGAACACGTCGATGATGTCCATGAACTCCCGGAGTTCCTGCTCGGGGACGCCCACCTGGTAGAGCGTGGTCTTGATCTCCGTGCGCACGACGTCGAACTCCAGTTCGGTGACCTCCAGGTCCTCGTGTGCCTCGACCATCCCGCGGCCGGGATAGACGGCGGGACCACCGGAGTGCTCGATGGACCACGCGGTCACGAGATACTTGAAGCCGGGCTTGGGGAACTCCTCGTGGAACTCCCGCACCGCGGGGTTCTGGTTGGCGGTGTCGTTCTCGTAGAGGCGGTCGACGAGGTCGTCGACGGCACCGGCGATGCCGTAGACACCTCCCAGCCGCTCGTACAGTGTCTCGCCCTCGTACTCGGGGATCCGGTCCTCGTCGCCGGTCGGGGTCGTGTCGTACGTCACCTCGTCACCCTGACTCATGGAAATCAAGAACGAGTAGATGTTAATAATTGTTAAGCGGTTGTGCGCTGCGATGTAACGTTGTCAGCCGGAGAGAGGAGTGGGCGATTCGACGCGTGTGTGAACCCGTGGCGAAGCTGGCCGACCCCGAAACGGTTTTCCTCCACACCTGCACACCGTCAGTATGCCGACAGCGCCCACGGGCTACGACCCATCACTGGGGAACAAGTTCATCTTCGTCACGGGCGGGGTCATGTCGGGCCTCGGGAAGGGCATCACGGCGGCGTCGACGGGCCGTCTGCTGTCCAACGCCGGGTTCGACGTGACCGCGGTCAAGATAGACCCGTACCTGAACGTCGACGCGGGGACGATGAACCCCTTCCAGCACGGCGAGGTGTACGTCCTCAAAGACGGGGGGGAGGTCGATCTCGACCTGGGGAACTACGAGCGGTTCCTCGACATCGACATGACCTCGGATCACAACGTCACCACCGGGAAGGTCTACCAGCAGGTCATCCAGAAAGAGCGGTCGGGCGACTACCTCGGGAAGACCGTCCAGATAATCCCCCACATCACCGACGACATCAAGCGACGCATCCGCGAGGCCGCCGAGGGCCACGACGTCTGTCTCGTCGAGGTCGGTGGCACCGTCGGTGACATCGAGGGGATGCCGTTCCTCGAAGCCCTGCGCCAGTTCGTCCACGAACAGGACGAGGACGACTTCCTGCTCACCCACGTCACGCTCGTCCCGTTCTCGAAGAACGGCGAGCAGAAGACCAAACCCACCCAGCACAGCGTCAAGGAACTGCGCTCTATCGGTCTGCAACCGGACGTCCTCGTCGGACGGTGTGAACAGCCACTCGACCCGGACACCAAAGAGAAGATCGCGCTGTTCTGTGACGTCCCGACCGACGCCGTGTTCTCGAACCCGGACGTCGAGGACATCTATCACGTCCCCCTCACGGTCGAGGAGGAGGGCCTCGACCGGTACGTGATGCAGGAGTTGGGTCTCGACGAGCGGGCGCTCCCCTCGACCGAACGCAACAACGAGTGGCGCGAACTCGTCACCCAGGAGACGACCGGCGAGATAGCCGTCGCCCTCGTCGGGAAGTACGCGCTCGAAGACGCCTACCTCTCGGTCAACGAGGCGCTGAAACACGCCGGTCTCGCCCGCGGCGTCGACGTCGACGTGCTGTGGGTCGACGCCGAGGAGATGGACGGCGACCACGCCGAACGCCTCGAACGTGCCGACGCCGTCGTCGTCCCCGGCGGGTTCGGCGTCCGTGGCACGAACGGGAAACTCGACGCCATCCGCTACGCCCGCGAGGCGGACGTCCCGTTCCTCGGCCTCTGTCTGGGCTTCCAACTGGCGGTCGTGGAGTTCGCTCAGAACGTCCTCGACCTGGACGACGCTCACTCCAGTGAACTCACCGACGACCCCGAGAACCCGGTCATCGACCTGCTGCCCGAGCAGTACGAAGTCGAGGACATGGGCGGCACGATGCGTCTCGGAGCCTACGAGACGGACATCTCGCCGGGGACGCTCGCCGCCGACCTCTACGGCGGCACGTCCTGTACGGAGCGCCACCGGCACCGCTACGAGGTCAACCCCGAGTACATCGACCGCATCGAAGCCGCAGGTCTCACGTTCTCCGGGCGGGTCAACAACCGTATGGAGATACTCGAACTGCCCGACCACCCGTACTTCGTCGGGACGCAGTTCCACCCCGAGTTCCGGTCGCGCCCCGGCCGGGCGTCGCCACCGTTCCTCGGCCTGGTCGACGCCGCGCTGGACACCGAAGCCGAACGGACGGAGGTGAGCGCCTGATGGTCGACGCGAGCACGTTCGTGACCGAGGCCGTCGAGGAGATTCGAGAGCAGGTCGGCGACGACCGGGCGCTCATCGCGCTGTCGGGCGGCGTCGACTCCTCGGTCGCCGCGGCGCTAGCCTACGAGGCCATCGGCGACCGACTCACCCCCGTCTACGTCGACACCGGCCTGATGCGCAAAGGCGAGACCGACCAGATACGCGAGACGTTCGACTACATGGAGAGCCTGCGCGTCGTCGAGGCGCAGGGTCGGTTCCTCGACGCGCTCTCGGGCGTCACCGACCCCGAGGAGAAGCGCAAGGTCATCGGCGAGCAGTTCATCCGCGAGTTCGAGACGGTCGCCACCGAGGTGGAGGCCTCGTGCCTGGTGCAGGGCACCATCTACCCCGACCGCATCGAGAGCGAGGGGAACATCAAGTCCCACCACAACGTCGGCGGCCTCCCCGACGTCGTCGACTTCGACGGCCTCGTCGAACCCGTCCGGGACCTCTACAAGGACGAGGTCCGGGAGGTGGCCCGCGAACTCGGCCTCGCTGACCTCGTCGCCGAGCGGATGCCGTTTCCGGGACCGGGCCTCGCCGTCCGTATCGTCGGTGAGGTGACCGAGGAGAAGGTCGAGGTGGCCCGCGAGTCCTGTCACGTCGTCGAAGAGGAACTGGAGGAGTACGACCCGTGGCAGGCGTTCGCCGCCGTCGTCGGGAAGGCGACGGGCGTCAAGGGTGACAACCGCGTCCACGGCTGGGTCGTCTCGGTGCGCTCCGTCGAATCGCGCGACGGGATGACCGCCCGTGCCCAGGAACTCGACTGGGAGACGCTCCAGCGCATCCAGAGTCGTATCACGGGGCAGTTGCCGAACGTCGCCCGCGTGGTCTACGACGTCACACATAAACCCCCCGCGACAATCGAGTACGAGTGAACACCATGGACCACGCTGTCGTCATCGGCTCCGACCCCGACGGACTGGGCGAAGCCCTCGAAGAGCACGGTGTGACCGTGAGTCGCGCGACCGGCACCGCCGACCGCGACTCGCTCGTCGACGCCGGAATCGAGGAGACCGACGCCCTCGTCGTCACCGACGTCGGCCTCGCCACGTCGATTCCGGTCGCCCGCGAACTCAACGACCGCTTCAGGGTCGTCGTCTACTCGCACGATTCGATCCCCGAGTTCGCCCGCGCCAGCGCGGGCCTGGTCGTCGACCCCGACCTGCTCGACGTCGAGACGGTCGCGGAGGAACTGACCGCCGAGCACTGAGTCGCCGCCCTACCGCGCCGTCTCCTCGTCGACGGCGTCGAAACTCCCGGTCTCGCCGTACTCGGTCATCGCCTCCCGAGCGAAGTCGAGCGCGGCGCTCCGGCCCTCGCGCACGCCGAGCGTCCGCGTGTGTTCGGGAGCCTTCGGGTCGCCCTCGATGGCGTCGACGCGCCAGTGGTCCTCGCCGCCCGTCGCCTGGTTGCCGGCGTCGGGGACGACCTGGACGCAGTGGCCGTCGTCGGACTCGTACAGCGACGGCTGGCGAGGGTCGTACTTGTCGACGACCTGCGGGTCGTGGTCGCGTTCCGTCCAGCCCTCGGGCAGCGAGTCGGTCTCGGTCATCACGCCCGGCTACGCCCCCACCCATCAAGAAACCGCCGCCGAGCGACGTCCTTGCGGGTTTCTCCGGCCGGCCGGACTCGACCGGGCGCTTCACTCGCCGGACCGTCGAGCGTCCTAATCGACCTTCTGACCCAACTGCGCGAGTCGCACGGCCCCGCCGCGCAGGAACGGGACGCCGTGGCCCATCCCCAGCACCTCGACGGCCGGTTCGCGGTCCGCGAGGTCGTGGATGGACTCGGCGACGGCGTCGGTGTCGTGGCTGATGACCCACGGCGAGGGCGTGAGTTCGCCGTCGGACTCCCGGACGAGGTCACCGACGAACGCCACCGAGAGGTCGCTGCTGACGTAGGCGACGTGCCCCTCGGTGTGCCCGGGCGTCTCGTAGACGGTGAAACTCCCCACCCGGTCGCCGTCACCGACGACTTCGACGTCGAGGTCCGTCGAGACGAACGGTTTGGAGAGCCGCTGGAGCGCCGTCTTGTGGCCGTCGAGCGGCGGACTGCGCCGCCCGGTGAGATACTCGGCGTCGGGCGACCCCATGTAGACCGTCGCGTTCGGGAGGTCGAGTCGGGAGAGGCCGCCGACGTGGTCGACGTCGTAGTGGGTGACGAGGACTCGCTCGACGTCCGCGAGCGTGTGGCCGGTCTCCTCGATGGCCTCCCGGACGGCGTCGGCGTCGAACGGCATCCCGGCGTCGACGAGCGTGAGGACGGTGCGCACGTCGCCCTCGGTGTCGTCCGTGACCTCCTCGTCGGTGCCCGCCTCGACGCTCGACTCGCCGTCGTCCCCGGAGTCGTCCTCGTCGGCCGCCTCGGTCGCTCCGTCCTCGGAGAGGTCGACCGAAATCGGCTCCTCCCGGGCGGCGGTCGTCTCGCCGTTCGGCGTCTCCCCCACCACGTCCTCGACGAGGTAGGCGTTGACACCGGTCAACTCGATGAGCCAGCAGCCAGGTCGTAGTTGCGTCGGCATGGCTACACGTAGCGCGCCGAGGGTGAAAAGCTATGACGACTCCCGAGGGTCGGAATCGCCCGGTGTCACAGCGGCGAGCGCGACCGGAGCACGCCCGACAGGGTCTTGAGCTTCGACGGCTGGCTGATGCGGTCCATCTCCTCGGCGGTCAACTCGAAGTCGAACAGCTGGAGGTTGGCCTCGAGGTGGTCACGGCTGGTCGCTTTGGGGACGGTCACGACCTCGTCGTGCTGGATCACCCACCGGAGCGCGACCTGTGCGGCCGACTTCCCGTGGCGCTCGCCGACCTCCTTCAACACCGGGTCGGTGAGGACGCCCCCGTGACCGAGCGGACTGTACGCCGTCAGCAAGACGTCGTGGATGGCGCAGTAGTCGAGCAGGTCCGTCTGGTCCCAGTAGGGGTGGAACTGCACCTGGTCGGTGAAGATGGGGACGTCGGCGTCCTCGCGGGCGTCGTCGAGTCTCTCCCGGTCGAAGTTGCTCACGCCGATGTGCTCGACCTTCCCGCTCTCGACGAGTTCGGTCATCGCGTCGAGCGTCTCGCGGGTCGGAACCCGGCGGTTCGGCCAGTGAATCAGCAGGAGGTCGAGGTGGTCCGTCCGGAGTTTGGCGAGGCTCTCGTCCGTCGAGCGCAACACGCCGTCGTAGTCTCGGTTGCCGCCCTCGAGTTTCGTCGTCAGGAACACGTCCTCGCGGTCGACGTCGCTGCCGGCGATGGCCGCCCCGACCTGCCGCTCGTTGCCGTACGCCTGTGCGGTATCGACGTGCCGATAGCCGAGTTCGAGGGCCGTCGAGACGGCGTTGCGACAGTCGTCGCCGGTCAGTCGCCACGTGCCGAGACCGAGTTTCGGGACGTCGACGCCCTGTACCGTGGCGTACTCCATGTCCATACCCGGCGTAGGGTCGCCTCGTGGGTATAGCTTACCGCCGCCCTCGCCCGATTGACTGAAAGCTTATTCCGTCTCGCCGACCAGTCCGGACGATGCCCTCCAGACGACGACTGCTCGCCGGAGTGGGTGCGCTCGGTGCGAGCGCGCTCGCCGGGTGTGTGAGCGACGACAGCGCCGGGTCGACGCCGGTTCCCGACGAACTCCGTGCGACCCGTGTACCCCCCGAGGAGTTCCCCGACGCGGCCGGTGTCGCCGTGGTTCCGACCGCGATTCGGGAGGCGTTCGTCGACGCGTTCGACGGCGGAGTCGCGGACATCGAGTGGGAGACGGTCGACGACCCCGTCGAGACGACGGTCGGTGAGACGCTCGTCCAACGCGGGGACGCGACCTACGAGGTGGTCGTCGAGACGGCCCTCCACGCCGAGTACGGTGCCGAGTTCGTCCGACACGACGGCTCGTGGACGCCCGACGACGGACGAGCGGTCGTCGCGTACGCCGACCTCTCCGCCGGTGGACGGGCGGCGTTCGACCACGCCCTCGACGTCGGCCGGTTCGAGAGCGGCGGGCACGTCGAACCCCCGTGGGGAGCCGACTGGCCGAACCGTCTCCCGCCGGTCCGCCACGAGGGGTCGGTCTACGAGTTCGAGGCCGGGTGGGTCGGCGACCCGCCGCCGCACACGACGGTGTGGGCCCGCAAAGCCCCCGACACGGCTACGGGACCGGTTCACGACGTCGCGTTTCCGCGACTCGCTTCGGAGACCCACGAGGTGCTGCGAGAGACGACCAGTTCCGGACGCATGACGCTCGACCGCTCCGGGCGCGTCCGCGACGAACTCGAAGCGCTCGTCACCGACTACGACTTCGTCGCGTTCGAGGAGTACTACGAACTCACCGTCCTGACGGCCGACGATTGAAGCCGTCGGCCGCCCAACTCCCGGCCATGCTCGACCGATTCGACTTCGAGGAGCCCGCGGAGGGTGAGCGAACGTCCGGCGAACTCGTCGTCACCGACGACGTGCTGGTGAAGTACTTCGCGCTCGGGCCGGGCGCGGAGCTCTCGACTCACGAACACGACGACGCGACGAACGTGTTCCACGTCCTCCAGGGTGAGGTCGTGGTGGTGCAGGGCGACAGCGAGGAGACCGTCGAGGCACCGGGCGTCGTCCTCCACGAGCGGGGCGAACCACACGGCGCGCGCAACGAGAGCGACGACGTAGCGGTGTTCACCGCGTCGCTCTGTCCGCTCCCGAACTGAGGGCAGACGCGTCGACACGCCACGGTCCGTGCGTAGGTTTTTGTGACCGACCGCCCGACTGACAGCTATGCGCCCTCCACGCTCGCTCCGGCAGTCGCTGGTCGACGGCGTCACGGTCTGGCTGGCGTTCCTGCTGTTCACGGCCCTGCTGGGGTTCACGTTCGGCGGTTGGACCGTCCCGACAGTCCCCGAACCGACGACCGACTGGCTCGCCACGACGGGTGGGCTAGCCGTCGTCACTGTGGCCACGTCGTTCGTCGTCGTCGGCGCACCGGTCGCGTTCTACGAACGACTGGGGCTGGTCACGCCGCTGCTCGTCGCCGTCCTCGCGTTCGGCTGGTTCGCGTGGACCGTCGGTCTGCGTGCGCCCGCCGGGTTCGACGCGGTACCGGCCGTCGTCGTGCTGTACTCGTGGCTGCTCGCACCGCTCGTCGTCTTCGTCGCGTTCCTCGAACACGGCGCACGGCGGATGTACCGGCGGACCGTCAGCCCCGTAGCGCCCTGACCACCGACCGGGGCCGGAAGCCACAGACCCGCTCGAACCGCGACGACGAGAGCGAGGTGTCGCGGTGGAGCGTCGGGTCGTCGGGCATCGGTTCGGGAACCACGAGGCGCGGGCGCTCGCCGAGGGCGGCCATCCCGGCGCGGTGGAACGCCCACGCGCTCGTCCGTGGCGTCGGCGCGTGGACGACCCCCTGTACGTCAGAACCGGCGAGCACCGCCAGCGCACGCCCCGCCTCGCGGACGTGGCAGGGACTCTTCCACATGTCGGCGTAGTACGGGACCCGCCGACCCTCCCGGACCAGCCGTCGCGTCCGGGCGAGTCGACGGTCGAGGCTCCCCCGCGACCGACCGAACAGGTAGTCTGCCCGGAGGACAGACGAGTCGTCGTGGGCGGCGACGAACCGCTCGAACCGTCGGAGTCGTCGACCGTACTTCGACTTCGGTGTCGCGGGTGTCGCCTCGTCGTATCGACTGCCGCTCCCGTCGAAGACGCCCGCACTGGACGTGTAGACGAGTCGCGGGCCGGCCGACCGGACGGCGGCGACGAACCGCTCGGCCGCCGCCGCGAACGTCTCGAAGTCGTGGTCGGTGCGTTCGACGTGTGCCGCGAAGACGACGCTCTCGACGGCGTCTAACGGGAGGTCGGCCGGGTCGTCGGCGAAGAAGTCGTAGCGGCGCGTCGCCCCCTCGATGGGGTTGCTGTAGTAGGTCCCGAGGCTGTCGACGCCCCGAGCGGCGAACGCGTCGACGACCGACCGGCCGAGGTAGCCGCTCGCGCCGACGACCAGCACCGTCACCGACGGGCCAACCCCGCGAGATGCGGTGCTTCGGGGACGATGACGTCCCGCGTGCCGAGTCGGGCGGCGTTCTCGCTCCCCGGCAGCGAGAACACCGGAACGCCACCGGCGTCGGGTGTGTCGGGGTCGCGGGCGACGATACCCGCCGTCGCTCGCGTGCCGACGACGCGCGTCCCGACCTCCTCTCTGGAGAAGTCACGGAACAGTTCGCCGAAGCCGGGGAGTCGTTTCTCGAACAGCGCCTCGACGGCCTCGACGGTGACGTCGTCGGGGGTGACGCCGGTCCCACCGGTCGTGACGACGGCGTCGACCGACTCGTCGGCGACCGCTTCGCGGACCGCCTCCTGGACGGCCGCGAAGTCGTCGGGGACGACCACGCGCGTCGCCACCTCGTTGTCGGCGGCGCGGAGTTCGGCTTCGATGGCGTCGCCGGCGGCGTCCTCAGTCTCCTCGCGGGTCGAGGAGACGGTGACGACGGCCATCGAGAGGTGGCTCAGGTCGTGGTGGTGGTGGTCGTGCGTGCCCGCCTCGCCGTGTTCGTGACCGGCGTGGTGGTCGTCGTCCCCGCCGTCCGCTCGGCCCTCTCTTCGTCCGTCGTTCCCGTCGGCCTCGTCGCTCATGGGAGGTCGTTCGGCGGGTAGTGATATAAACCTCCGACGGAGGAGGCCGTGCCACTCATCGGCAGGGTTTTGCGCCGTCCGCTCGGAGCCACGACCATGCAAGCAGTCCAGTTCGGCGAGCACGGCGAGACGAGTGTGCTGGAGTACGACGAGTTCCCGGACCCCGAGGCCGGTGACGACGAGGTACTCGTCGACATCAAGGCCGGGGCGCTGAACCACCTCGACGTGTGGACGCGCCGCGGCCTGCCCGGCGTCGAACTCGACATGCCACACATCCCCGGCAGCGACGCGGCCGGCGTCGTGACCGACGTGGGTGCCGACGTGACCCGGTTCGAGGAGGGCGACCACGTCGCCGTCTGCGCGGGCAAGTACTGCGGCGAGTGTGAGGCCTGCCGCGACGGTCGGGAACCCGAGTGCGACTCCTATCACCTCATCGGCGAGCACGTCAGGGGCGTCCACGCCGAGCAGGCCGCCGTCCCCGCCGAGAACCTCGTGCCCGTCCCCGAGGACGTCGACTGGGTGACGGCCGCGAGTTCCTCGCTCGTCTTCCAGACGGCGTGGCGGATGCTGATGACCCAGGCCGAACTCACGCAGGGCGAGTCCATCCTCGTCCTCGGCGCGTCGGGTGGGGTCGGTCACGCCGCCGTCCAGATCGCCGACCACGCGGGCGCGGAGGTGTACGCCACCGCCAGTACCGAGGAGAAGTTGGAGTACGCCAAGGAGTGTGGCGCGGACCACGTCGTCAACTACGAGACGGAGTCGTTCGCACAGTTCGTCCGTGAACACACCGACGGCCGTGGTGTGGACGTCGTCGTCGACCACATCGGCCCGGCGACGTGGGACGACTCGACGAAGTGTCTCGCCAAGGGCGGCCGCCTGGTCACCTGCGGGGCGACGACCGGCCCGAAAGCCGAGACCAACATCAACCGCCTGTTCTGGAACCAGCTGGAACTGCTCGGGTCGACGATGGCGACGCCGGGCGAGATAGACGACGTCCTCCCGCTCGTCTGGGACGGCACCTTCGAACCCCGCGTCCGGGAGGTCCTCCCGATGAGCGAGGCCCAGCGCGCCCACGAGATGCTCCAGGAGCGCGAGGGGTTCGGGAAGGTCGTCGTCGTCCCGGACAGCGAGTACGATGGCTGAGGACGCGACGAGCGACCGGGCTGGAGGCGGCTCCAGCGGTGGCTACGTCCACGAGCCAACGGAGTTTCACGAGGGAGACGACGAGGACGACGGGCGACGGACGACCCGCGCCTACCACCCGGAGGTGCCACAGTCCGAGGAGTTCGGCGCGAGCGGCTGGGGACTGGTCGCGGCCATCTTCCTCGCGTTCGTCGTCGTCCCGGTGGCCATCCTGCTGGTGCCGTACTCCGACCCGTTCTTGCGGTCGCTGGGCCTGACGTGGCGCGACGCCTACCTGACGCTGCCACTGTTCCCGGCGATGCTGCTCGCGGCGCTGGCGGTGCTGGTCGCGGTGCGCGACTGACACGCACAGGCAAGCACAACCGGGCTACCGGGAGGACGTGTCGGCCCACCCATGTCCGGTCTCAACACCGAACGAGTCGTGACGCGTGCCGAAGCCGCCGACTACCTGCGCGAGTTCGCCGACAAACTCGCCGGCGACGGCCACGCCGGTGCGACGAACGCCGGGACGACGGCCGACACCGGGGTGACCGGTGCGAACACCACCGAGACGACGACCACCGACACGGGCCAGCGGAGCGACCGGGAGACGGAGACGCGACGACAGGGAGGAGCGGACGGCACGACGTCGAGCGAGACGGTCGACCAGTCACAGACCGACACGACCGACGGACACGAGGGGACGAGCGTCCCGAGCGCCGGGAAGGTGACGTTCCTCGTCGGCAACGACAGCGCGACGGTCAACCCGCCCGAGGAGGTGACCCTCGACGTCTCCGTCGGCGAGGACTCCTCGATGATGTCCAGCGGCGCGGAGACGGTGACGTTCTCGCTACGCTGGGACAAGGAGGCCGTCCCCGAGTCCGACGAACTGCGTATCGAGTAGCGCCGTCGAACGGTCCGTCCCCGTAGGAGTCACCCCGCTCGGAGACTGTCGCCGAAGTGGGGAGACTTTTCCGGACGGACGCGTAAGACGAGCGCATGACTCGACTGTTCGAGTACACACCGAGCGTTCGCCGGGGGGTCGGTGCGGTCGGCGCGGCCGGGCGAGTGCTGTTGGCAGCGACGGCGCTGTTCGCAGCGATGAGTCTCTACGGCTGGCGACGGGGGATGGTCGGGCAAGCCCTGAACATCGGCCTGTTGGCGGCGGCGTTCTTCTGTACGTTCCTCCTCTTGCTCCTCGTCCGTGGCTGGGTCGGTCCCTGGCTGCTCCACCGCGTACGGATGACTGCCGACGAACGCTGACGTGCCCGTTCGACCGTCGGTCCCCTACCGCTCGATTCGGACCTCGACGAGCGACAGGTCCTCGCTCCCCACCGCCTCGTCGATAGCGGTCCGGACCTCCGCCCACGTCTCGGGCCGACGCGCCTCGACCCCGAACGACTCGGCGAACCGCACGAAGTCGGGGTTCCCGAGTCGGGTCCCGGTCGACGACCCGCGGTGTTCCTCCTGTTTCTCCGAGATGAGACCGTAGTCGTCGTCGACGAACAGGACGACGGTGAACGAACAGTCCAACCGCTGGGCGGTCTCCAACTCGGCGGCGTTCATCAGGAAGCCGCCGTCGCCCGTCGCGGCGACGACGTTCGGCGGCTCGGAGACATCCCCTCCCTCGCCGTCGGGTTGGGTGTCGTCCTCACCGGAGACGCCGTCACCCCCGGAGAGCGCGACGTCCGCCGCGACCGCCCCCGGAACGGCGATGCCCATCGTCGCCAGGCCGTTCGAGATGAGACAGGTGTTCGGCTCGTAGGTGGGGTACGACTGGGCGATGGCCATCTTGTGACTCCCCACGTCGGATAGCAGGACGTCGTGGTCGGCCATCGCCTCGCGGAGGATAGGGAGCGTGTCGGCGACGGTGAACGGGTCGCCCTCGTCGGGGTGGTCGGTCACCGACTCGACGAGGTCGGTCCGGAGGTCCACGTACCAGTCGGTCTCGACGGGGTCGAGCGAGACGTCACAGAGCGCCTCGATGCCGGCGGCGACGTCACAGACCATCTCCACGTCGGGGACGTAGTGTTCGTACACCTCCGCGGGTTCGGAGTCGAGGTGGACCACGCGCTTGTCACCGTCGGGGTTCCAGCTCTCGGGGTCGTGTTCGGCGACGTCGTAGCCGACGGTGAGGACGGCGTCGGCGCGCTCGATGACCCGGTCGACCTCGCCACTGCCCGAGTCGAGCGTCAGCAACGAGTGGTCGTCGCGGTCCGACACCGCCCCCTTCCCCATGTAGGTGGCGACGACGGGGATGGCCGTCTCGTCGACGAACGTGCGCAACTGCTCGGAGGCGCGTGACCGGACCGCCCCGTTGCCCGCCAGAATCAGCGGCCGGTCGACCGCACCGAGCACCGCGGCGGCCTCCGCGACGCTCTCCGGGTCGGGCGCGGGGCGATGGACGTGCCGGTCGGTCGGTTCGATGACCGTCGCCGAGGACTCCGCTGCTGCGACGTCCTCCGGGAGTTCGAGGTGGGTCGCTCCCGGTTTCTCGTACTCGGCGAGTTTGAACGCCTTGCGCACGGACTCGTGGACAACGTCCGGGTCGTCGAGGCGCGTGTTCCACTTCGTTATCGGCCCGAACATGTCGACCACGTCGATGAGCTGGTGGCTCTCCTGGTGGAGCCGCTCGCGGCCGCCCTGCCCGGTGATGGCGACGAGCGGTGACTTGTCGAGGTGGGCGTCCGCGACACCGGTCAGGAGGTTGGTCGCTCCGGGACCGAGCGTCGAGAGGCAGACGCCGGCGTCACCGGTGAGGCGGCCGTGGACGTCGGCCATGAACGCCGCACCCTGTTCGTGGCGGACGGGGACGAAGTCGACCGGCGAGTCAGCCAGCGCGAACAGGAGGTCTTCGAGTTCCTCGCCGGGAAGCCCGAACACGTAGTCGACGCCCTCCGCTTCGAGACAGGAGACGAGCAGGTCGGCGGTCTTCATGCCCGGAGCCACGCGGGGACGACACATCAACCCCGACCCGGCCAGTCACCGACCGACCGGCCCGCTCTCGGGGACGCGCACACCTCATCGTCACGCGCTTCCTACGAGACGCCATGTGGTTCAGTCACAGGATGGAGACGACGGCTCCGCCACGCCGTGTCTGGGAGGTCTGGACCGACGTCGAGGCGTGGCCGACGTGGGACGGCGAACTGCGCGAGGCGTCGCTCGGCGGGGACGACCGAACCGCCCACTGCGCGGTCGAGGTCGGGACGCGTGGCTTCCTCGACCCGCGGTTCGGCCCGACCGCCGAGTTCGTCGTCACCGAGGTCGACCCCGGCCGGTCGTACAGCTACACGGTCGAGATGCCGCTCGGTCGCCTCCACGTCCGGCGGTCGCTGCACGGTCACGACGGCGGGACGACGTTCACTCACGAGGTCTGGTTCGAGGGGGCGCTCCGAGGGGTCTACTCGCGGACGCTCGGTCGTCGCTACCGGCGAGCGCTCCCCGAGGTGATGACCGCCGTCCGCGACCGGGCGGAGTCGCCGGCCGCGACAGGTTCATCTACCGACGCTGCGTAGTGTTAGCATGGCTCTGTACGAGTGTAACGACTGCGAGCGGCGCTCAGAGACGCCCGGTCGTTGTTCGGTCTGTGGCGGTCGGATGCAGAACATCAGCGTCCTGCGCGACTGAACCGGGGACTGCTCCACCGACGGGCCGTGCCCGACGACGGGAGACGGTCCAGCCCGATAGATAATTGCTTTTTAGATAGTTCCCGAATAAAGTCGAAGCCGCCCGTCCGGTGGGGTATGGAGCTCCCGACACTCCTGCCCGATTCGGTCAGAGACGCCTACGAGACTGCACGCGAACGAGTCCGGTCGTCGTTACCGGAGGTGACGGGACGGGGGGCCGACCGATGAGTACGAGCGTCGACGGCCCGCTGGAACTGTTCGAGGCAGCCTTCGACGTGGACGTGACCCGGACCGCGGTGGTCGTCGTGATGATGCTCGGTCTCGACGCCGTCTGGTGGGTGGCGCTGTTCGACGGCCACGTCCCGATGCCGGGCATGGCGTGGCTGATGGAGCAGGGCGTCCCGGCGGCCGCGCCCGGCGCGATGGAACTCGGCGTCTTCCACGTCGGGACGCTGGAAGCCGTCCTCGGCTACACCGTGATGTGGGGCGTGATGATGTGGGCGATGATGCATCCCGCGATGACGCGGTTCGCCCGCGATTACGCCGACGCACACCAGGGGAGCGCCCTGGAGGCGACGACGGCGCTCGCGGGGTTCCTGACGACCTACCACCTCGTCTGGGCGCTCTCGGCCGTGATTCCGCTGTCCGTCCACGCCGTCCTCCCCGGCGGCGTCTACGGGTTCACACGGTCGAACCCGCACCTCGTCGTCGGCGGTGTCCTCGTCCTGGCGGGGCTGTTCCAGTTGAGCGCGCCCAAACGGGGCCTCCTGCGGAGTTGCTGTGCGGCCGTCGAGGACCACACCGACGGCCTGCTCGACGGGTTTCGGCACGGCGTCGACCACGGCGTCGAGTGCGTCGTCATCTGCTTCGGCCTGTTCTTCCTCGTGATGCCGTTTTTCGGCGAGATGAACTTCTTCTGGATGGTCGTGCTGACGGCCGTCGTCACGATGGAACGCATCCCGACGTGGGGCGAGGAGATATCGGCGGCGACGGGCGTCGTCTCGCTGGTCGCGGGCGTAGTAGTCCTGGTCGTCCGGCCCGCCCTCCCCGTCGCCTTCGAGGCGGTGACGTCGATGTGAGACGGCGAGTCCCCCGCTGACGTTGCTTCTCTCTCCACACGCCACGGCCCGGTCGGTCGACTCGGCTCCTCACTGGTCGGCCGCCGACTGCACCCAGACCGTCTTCTCGTTGAGGAACTCCTTCATCCCGTGTTCGGAGAGTTCGCGGCCGTACCCCGAGTTCTTCACGCCGCCGAACGGGATGCGTGGGTCCGATTTCGTGAGTTCGTTGACGAAGACACACCCCGACTCGACGCGCCGCGCGACCCGTTCGCCACGCTCTAAGTCCTCCGTCCACACCGACCCGCCCAGACCGTACGTGGAGTCGTTGGCGAGTTCGACCGCCTCGTCCTCGCTCTCGACGCGGAACACCGCGGCGGCGGGGCCGAACACCTCGTCGGTCGCCATCGTCGAATCGCGTGGCACGTCCGTGACGACCGTCGGCGGGTAGAAGTAGCCCTCCCGGTCGAGCGGTTCGCCACCCGTCTCCAGCGTCGCGCCCGCGTCGAGCGTCTCGGTGACCTGCTCGTGGAGGTCCTCCATGAGGTCCTCGCGGGCCTGCGGACCGATGTCGGTGTCGTCGTCCGTCGGGTCGCCGATGTCCTGTGCCGCCATCTCGTCGACGAACGCCGAGACGAACTCGTCGTACACCGCGTCGTGGACGATGAACCGTTTGGCGGCGATACACGACTGACCCGAGTTCAGCGTTCGGGCCTGCATCCCCACTTCCGCGGCCGTCTCAACGTCCGCGTCGTCCAGCACGACGAACGGGTCGGAGCCGCCGAGTTCGAGCACGGAGGGTTTCAGTTCCTTCCCGGCGGTCTCGGCGACGGCGCGGCCCGCGGATTCGCTTCCGGTGAGCGTGACACCGCGAATCCGCTTGTCGGTGACGACGTCCTCGATGGCGTCCGAGCCGACGAGGAGACTCTGGAACGCTCCCTCGGGGAGGCCCGCTTCGAGGAACACCTCCTCGATGGCCTGTGCACACCCCGGCACGTTCGAGGCGTGTTTCAGGAGGCCGACGTTGCCCGCGACGAGGTTCGGCGCTGCGAACCGGAACACCTGCCAGAACGGGTAGTTCCAGGGCATCACCGCGAGGACGGGGCCGAGCGGTTCGGAGGAGACGAACGCCTTCGCCTCGGGAGCGCTCTGGAGTACCTCGTCGGCGAGGTACGTCTCGGCGTACTCGGCGTAGTGCTCACAGACCCACGCGCACTTCTCGACCTCCGAGCGCCCGCCAGCGATGGGTTTGCCCATCTCGCGGGCCATCAGTTCGGCGTACTCCTCGGCGTTCTCCCGGAGTACCTCGGCGGCGTCGTTCAGCAGTTGGCGCCGTTCTTCCAGTCGGCGCTCGCTCCACGCGGGGTACACCTCGTCGGCCAGCGCGAGCGCGTCCTCCACGTCCGCCTCGGTGTCGCCCTCGATAGGGTCGAGTGACTCCGCTGTCGCCGGATTCTCTCTCTCCATACAGCGGGCCACTCGTCCCTCGCCGATAGGTGTTGACCCCGCGAGTGCGGCCCCGACAGCGCCCGGAACGACGCGAGCCGTGACGACCAGTGTCCGACGGCACCCCGATACCGAGCGATTTACCGCACGGCGTGAGTACCACGGGGCATGAACGCGGCCGTCGTCGTCCCCGCCTACGACGAGGCAGAGACCATCGCCCAGACGCTCGACAGCCTCGCCCACGCCGACTGCGAGGTGGTGGTCGTCGCCGGCGGCACCGACGACACCGCCGTCGTCGCCGACGCCCACCCCGCCACCGACCGGGTGCTCGACGACGAGACCGAGACCGGCCCCGCCGCCGCCCGGAACCAGGGCGCACGCGCCGTCGACGCCGAGGTGGTCTGTTTCACCGACGCCGACACCGTCGTCCCGCCGGGGTGGGTCGCCCGCCACCTCAGCAGCTACCACGATAAGCGTGTCGTCGGCGTCGGCGGCCCGCTCCGTCCCTACGAGGGGTCGCTACGGGACCGGGCGCTGTTCAAACTGCTCTCCGATTACTGGTATCGTGTCTCCTGGCCCGTCGGCTTCGTCCAGGCGTCGACGAACAACTGCTCGTACCGCCGCGTGGCGCTGCTCGACGCCGGCGGGTTCGACGAGGCCCTGCCGTTCATGGAGGACACCGACTGCTCGCTGCGGATGCGCCACCACGGCCGGATGGTCTACGACCCACTGGCGTACGTCGAGACGTCGCCCCGTCGCCAACACGAGGAGGGCTACGCGGGACTGTTCGCCCAGTACGCCGTCGGCTACGCTCGGTACGCGCTGGGGCTGAACCCCGACCCGGACGCGGGCGACGACGACGGGGACGGCGGGTACTTCCGGCGACTCTGAACGCGACGAGCACTCGGGACGACCGACCGACGGCAGGCGAACGTTTCCGGTGACGAAACGGCCAACCACCCGCCCCGCGAGCGTCCGGTATGGTCCGGGTCGAGACTGGCGCACGCCTCCACGTCGGGTTCACGAACCTCTCGCTGGCCCACGAGCGCCTCTACGGCGGCGTCGGCCTCGCGCTCGACGAACCGCACGTCGTCGTCGAGGCGACCCGCGCCGAGGCAGTCGACGCCGACCCGGTGCTCCGCGACGCGACCCGAGCGGCCTGCGAGGCACTCGGCGTGCCGGGCGCTCGGGTCCGACTGGTCGAGGGACTCCCACGACACGTCGGCCTCGGGAGCGGCACCCAGCACGCACTCGCCACCCTAGGGGCGGTCGCTCGCGCCTACGACCGCGAGCCACGAATCCGCGAGCGTGCCCCCGAACTGGGCCGTGGCGGGCGCTCGGGCGTCGGCGTCGCCACCTTCGAGACGGGCGGTGCCGTCGTCGACGCCGGCCACCCCACCGAGCGGTTCACCACGACACCACCCGCTCGCGGTGAGTGGACGGTCCCGCCTGTCGTGAGTCGCCACCCGGTTCCCGACGACTGGCGGGTCCTGCTGGTCGTCCCGGAAGGCGAGGGGAAGTCCGGGTCGAGCGAGGACGACAGCATGCGTGCCGTCGTCGAACGCGCGGACCCCGCCATCGCGGACGACCTCTCGGCGCTGCTGGTTCGGCAGTTGCTCCCGGCGCTGGCGGCGGGCGACCGCGAGCGGTTCGGCCACGCCGTCGGCGAGTTCGGTCGCCTCAACGGCGCGTGGTACGCCGACGAACAGGGCGGGGTGTACCGCCCGCCAGTCGGCGAACTCGTCGCCACGCTCGGCGACGAACCGTCGGTCACGGGTGTCGGGCAGTCCTCGTGGGGACCGACGGTGTACGGCGTCACCGACCGGGCGAACGCCGACGCCGCCCACGAGGCCGGTGAACGGGCGCTCGACGCGGCCGGCGTCGAGGGGGCAGTCAGGGTCGTCCGCGGACGCAACGAGGGCGCGACGGTGCGGTAGCGCGCGTGACCCAGACAGAAGAGCGAGAGTCCCCCGAACTTGCGACGGTTTTGTTCCGAGTAACTACTCCGTGCTTCAGCTGTTAGCCATGTGCCACGTGTGTGACGGTTTCAGTGCTGACTGGTTTTGAGGTGAGGCAGCGGGTTCTGCCGAACACGTAGGCGAGTTTTCAAGATTATGCGAACTGATAGCCAGGTATGCCTGTCCGACCAATCACCGACCCTCCCGACGAGCACCGCGAGGTAATTATGCAAAGCAGTCCCGCTGACTGGGAGTTTTTCGACATTCCCGAGACGTGGGTGCTCACGACCAACCGGGACTACTCCATCGCGATGCTCTATCCGACAGAGATGGAAAACGAGAAACTTGACCGGTCGTCGTGGACTTCCGTGTTTCCCGACTCCACGTTCTCGTTGAACATGATTCGCGTACTCTACCGGGGAGCACCGTTCACGCAGGTAGTTGTCGTTCAGGTCGATGAGTATCGAACGACCATTGTCGTTCCCAACACAGACCTCAGTGCGGCTGAAGACGAATCCAGCCAGGTACTCACCGAGTTCGAGATGCATCTGAGCGACATCATGTCTGGCGGTGGTCTACACGACTACGACCTCGACATCCGTATCGAGGGCCAACCCGACCGTGAGCCACATGAGACTCCTTCGGTGAAATCACCACCAACGAGAATCCCCGAGCCACTCCGATTGCGCGTCGAGAAGGGAAATCCGAATGACGAGGGACGACCAATCGCTCGGATTTCGCCGGACGTATTCGACCAACTTGACGCAGAGCCAGGTGACTTCGTCGAGATTACGGGAGCCGACAGTGTGTTTGCACGACTCTATCGCTCCGACCGGAAACACTGGAACCCAGAGACGATCCACCTCAACGGCACCCTCCGCGAGAAAGCGGGTGTCGACGTTGAGGACTACATCCGAATCCGCCACGCGGGTGCCCGCGAAGCGCAGACTATCACGGTTAGCCCGTCGGAGGAGACGCCGGTTCAGTTCGACGCAGATCCCCAAGCAGTCGTGAAGCAGCAACTGCGGGGCCGAACGCTCGTTGAGGGGTTCCTCCTCACGATCTCGGATAAGGAAAGCCGGTTGAGTCCACGTGACAAAGTATTCAGTATCGTAGAAACGAATCCTGCCGGTGCAGTCCTTGTGACTCCTGACACCGAGTTCCAGATCAAGAGTAACGACGACTAAACGGAGCGGCTACGACTCCGCAACTCACTATTCTCGACTCGATAGACTCACGCTCTCTGTCTATCGTTGCCGACAATCCGCACAGTAGCTGATCTGCCTCGATTACGTTCGTACACCGAACGTGCCAATCGCAACGTCTAGCGTCGCCTCTGCGAGAGTGTGATGAAAGAGCCGAGAAGTACGCGTTCAGTCGCTGGCGTTGCCGGTGTTGCGGTTCGCCCGCGACGGCGGTGGGTACTGCGGGCCGGGCGACTCGGTGGTCAGCGACGGCAGGACGCAGCGGGCGGGTTCGTCGTTGACGAACGCGTACTGGTCGGGGGCGTTCGCGAGACAGTGCGCCGGGTTGACGCCGCTGTCGATGCGTGCGGCCCGAATCTCCCGGAAGCCCGCGATTCGGGCGCGGATACCCCGCCAGTGGTACTGGGTGGTCACCGGCACGCGATAGGGGTGCGGTGGGCCGTGAGCGGGTTGTCGAGCGGCCAGCGCCGCCCGGTTGACGTTGGCGGCGAGGTCGTCGTGGTCCAGGACGATACCCACGCTCGCGTCACGGGGTGCGCGCGTCGCCAGCAGGTCGAGTCCGAGGTGGAGCGCCCGGTACTCGGCGACGTTGTTGTCGGGGACGGCGTCGGTCACGGAGCGTCGCGCGACGGTCTCACCGTCGCGGGTCTCGATGACGACGCCGAGTCCGCCGCTGGCCTCCCGGAAGGACCCATCGGTAGCGACGTAGTAGTCTCGGTGATGGGTGCGCGGGGGGTGCGCGATGTGCGGCGTGGGGGACTCGTCGAACAGGTCACGCAGGGTCGGCCGACCGTAAGCGGCCATGCCAGTACGTTCTCACGAATCGACTTAACTTTGCGGGTAGAACTACCGCTATCGGCAGAAATCCCGGACCGTTGCTCACGATAGCACTCCAGAGCGAAAGGTTGACGCGGGCGCTGTGCCGACTCACGGCGTGACCCGCTATCGGAACGTCGTGCTGTTCGTGCTCCTCGCCGCGGCGTGGGGGTCGGCGTTCATGGCTATCAAGGCCGGCCTCGGCGACCCGAGCGCCCCCGGCCCGTTCTTCGAGACGCCCGTCCTGTTCGCCGCCGTCCGCTACGACGTCGCCGGCGTCCTCATGCTCGCGTACGCCGTCGTCGTCCTCGACGACCCGCTCCCTCGCACCCGCAGACAGGTCGCCGAGGTGGCCGTCGGCGCGACGTTCCTCATCGCCGCCTACCACGCCTTCCTCTTCGTCGGCGAGTTGAACACGACGAGCGCCGCCGCCGCCACCATCGTCTCGCTGTCGCCCGTCCTCACGACGGCCATCGCCCGTGGTCTGCTCCCCAGCGAGCGACTGGACCTCGCGGGGCTCGTGGGCCTCCTGTTGGGGCTGGTCGGGGCCGTCGTCATCGCCGACCCGTTCGGCCAGACGAACCTGCTGAGCGCGAACGTCGTCGGGAAACTGCTCGTCTTCGCCGCCACGCTCTCGTTCGCGTTCGGGAGTGTCCTCACACGGCGACTCGACTCCGACCTCGACATCGAGGCGATGGAGGCGTGGTCGATGCTCGGCGGTGCGCTGTTGATGCACGCGGTGAGTTTCGCGCTCGGCGAACCGGTCGCCTCGGTCGAACTCACGACAGGGGCGCTGCTCGCACTGGGCTATCTCTCTGTGGTCGCCAGTGCGCTCGGCTTCCTCGTCTACTTCGACCTGCTCGACCGCCTCGGACCGGTCGAGATCAACCTCGTCTCCTACGTCGCGCCGGTGTTCGCCGCCGCCGCCGGCTACCTCTTCCTGAGCGAGACCATCGACGGGACCACCGTCGTCGGCTTCCTCGTCATCGTCGTCGGCTTCGTCCTGCTCAAGCGTGACGCGATTCGCGCGGAGGTGCGGTCGGTTCGCGGTGGCCCGACTCACGGCGACGACTGAGGCCCCCGTCCGTGGCCGACGCTCGGCGTCGGTGGCGAACTGCGAAAGAGAGCCGCGTCGGTGGCGCTCAGTCGTCGCCGTCTTCCGTGAGGTCGATGGTGAGCGTGCGCTCCTCACCGGCGTCGATGGTGACGGTCCGGTGGTCGAGCAGTTCCTGCTCGGACGCGCTCGCGTAGTCGAACGTCGTCTCGTCGCCGGGCAGTTCGTAGCCCGCGAGCGTGACCAGCACGTCGTAACAGTTCGGACCGTCGGCGACACTGACCGTGACGCTCACTTCGCCCGTCTCGGGGTCGTAGCTCGTCGCGTCGTAGGTGACCGTACAACCCTGGATGGACTCGGTGGTCTCGCCCTCCGGCACCTGGTGGGTGCCGGTGACGGTGCCGTCCTGCAGGAGCGTCGTCGCCTGCATGAGGTTGCCGTTGACGTTCCCGTAGAAGTCGGGGCGGCCGTCGTCGTCGCCGTCGACACCCAGCGTCTCGATGACCTCGCTGTTGGCCAGGTCGATCTGGTAGGCGGGTACGTCGTCGGAGTCGTCGGAGTCGTCGGAGTCGTCGGAGTCCTCCGAATCGTCACCGTCGTCCGAATCGTCACCGTCGTCGGCGAACGGGTTCTCGGCGAGGAACGAGTCGAACTGGACGTTCGAGACCCCCGCCATCGACTCGTTCTCGCTGACGGCGTCGCCGCTACCGTCCGCGAGTGCGCCCGTCACGGGGTCTGCGAGCGGTTCGGCGGTCAGGCTGGACGGACCGTCGCTGGCTCCCCAGTAGTTGCCCGTCGCGTCGACGACGGTGTCGCCCTCGTTGTTCACGCCGAGTCCACCGTTGTCGGCGACGACCGACCCGTGAATCTCGGCGGCGACACCGTCGGCGTCACCGACCGCGACGCCGTCTCTGGCGTTGTTCCGGATGCTGCTCTCGGTGACGGTGAGACCGCCCTGCCGCACCTCGACGTCCGAGTCGACGTCGACGAGTTCGATGTACTGAATCCCGTCGTCGCCGTTGTCCTCGATGGTCGCGCGAGTGACGGTCGTCTCGCCGGCGGTGTAGACGCCGTAGTTCCCGTTGTCGACGAACGTGTCGTCGGTCGAGTAGAGACCGCCGTAGTTGGAGTGGAACCCGTCGCCGGTGTTGTTCCGGTAGACGTTCCGCTGGCTCTCCGTGTAGCCGTCGGGAGTGAACACACCGTTGCGCTCGTTGCCCGCGAGGACGCTGTCGGTGATGGTCAGGGTGCTGCCGGTCGATGCCAGCACGCCGTCCCGGCCGTTGTCGGTCGCCACGGTATCGGTGACGACGGCGTCACCGCCGCGGACGTAGATGCCGTCCCCGCCGTTGTTCTCGACGACCACGTTCCGAACCGTGGCGTCGCCGTAGCCCTCCGGTGCGTTCGAGTCACCAAGCACTTCGATACCCGTGCCGGCGTTGTCCCGGACCTCGGTGTCGGTCACGACGAGTTCTCCGAACACGGAGATGCCGTCGCCGGTGTTGTTCTCGACGACGTCACCGGTCGAGTCGAGGTCGCCGCCGAAGACACCGACGACACCCAGCCCCGTCCCGCCGTTGTTCCGAATCGTGTTGTTCTCGGTGACGAGTGCGGTGTCCTCGGAGACGATACCGCCCTCACCGTTGTTCGCCACGAGGTTGTCACGGAACGTGACCGGACCCTCCCCCTCGATGGCGGAGAAGCCGTTCTCCTCGTTGTTCACGATCTCGTTCCCGACGAACGTCCCGCTGGACATCTGGAAGACGATGCCCTGTCCGTTGTCGGCGACCACGGTGTTCGTGAAGGTGCCGGCGTCCCCGATGGAGTAGACGCCGACGTCGTTGTCGACGATGCGGCTGTCCCGGACCGTCCCGGACTCGGGGTTGAGACCGTCGCTCCACCCGCTGACGGTGAGGTTCTCGACGGTGTAGCTCGCCGTCGCTCCGAAGGTGGTGATACCGGTCCCGGCCCGGTTCGTGGCGTCTTCGTCGCCACCGCTGAGCGTGTAGCCGTTGCCGTCGATACTGACGTTCTCGGCGGAGATACCGATACACACGCCATCGGTGTCGTTCGTGACGTTCCCGGTCAGTTCGTAGGTGCCGGGCTCCTCGATAGTGGTACACGACGAGATGGTCTGTGGCGCAGCCTGCGCACTGCCGGTGACGACGACGCCGGTAGCCATACCGGAGAGGACCGTCAGGGCGGCGAACGCGACCGCGAGGAATCGTTTTGATTTCATTCCGCGGACGGGTTTTGACAGGGTCGGGGTATTGTTACCCGGTCCTGACGGTCGTAATGCACGAACTAATGGGACGAAACCGTAGAACCGTTCGCCGACAGTCACGGGGCGTGTCACACCGAGAACAGTGGCGACTGGCGGCGAGGTGACGAGAGTGCGAGCGCGTATCGACTCACCTGACGACGGTGATGGGGACCGAGGACCGTCGGACGACCGCCTCGGCGACGCTCCCGAGGATGAGCCGCGACACCCCCTCACGACTGTGACTCCCGAGGACGACGTGGTCCACCCCGTAGTCCTCGGCGTAGTCGACGATGACCCTGGCCGGCCGCCCCGCTTCGACGACCGTCGACACGTCGACACCGCGGGCCTCGGCGTTCGTCCGGCCCTGGCCGAGGTGTTCGGCCGCCTCCTCGCGCGCGTTCCGGTACCAGACCTCGGAGGTCCCCGGCGCGCCGACGTCGGCGAACCCCGCCGACGGGTCGATGGCCGCCAGGAGCGTGAACCGGGCGTCGGGAAAGAGGTCCAGCGCGTACGACAGCGCCGCCTCGGCCCCCTCCGACCCGTCGAGTGGCACGAGAACGTGTGTCATACCGAGAGTCGTCCGTTCGTCGATAAAACCGTTGTGGCGAGAACACGGTGAGGGCGGCGACGCGGCGACGACTCAGTCCCGGCCGTGACGTGTCAGACAGTGGGGGAGGCCGATTATCTCGACGGGTTCGGAGTTGTCCGGGGAGTAGACCGCCATCTGACCCTTCTCGAAGTACGGCACCTTCCCCTCCAGCGACGACGGGAGGTTGACGGACCTGATGGCGTCCTCGTCGCCGAGGTTGAGGACGACACTCGTGTTGACCTGTTTGAACACCGGGTCCGCGACGTCCTGTGGGTCCTGCGTGATGAGGAACAGACCCAGTCGTTCCTTTCGGCCCTGCTTGGCGGCGTCGGTGAACTTCCCGATGACCTTCCGCGCCTGCACGCTCTCGGCGTCGGTGAGGAAGTTGTGCGCCTCGTCCATCCCGACGACGAGCGGCGTCTCCTTGATACGGTCGTAGACGGGGTCGTTCGACAGTTTCTGGTCGATGAGCAGCGAGGAGAGCGCCAGCACGACGGTCTCTTTCGCCCGCGTGTCGTTGATGTGGTAGGTGGGGACGACGGTGAGTCCGCCGGGCCGGACGAACTGGTGAATCTGCTCGGTGATGGGCGGGGCGTCCTGGTCGAAGACGTTCCCGAACCCACGGATACGGCGTTTGACGGCGTCGAACGTCGCCTCGTGGACCCGACCGGACTCGTGGAGTTCCTCGCGCAGACCTGGGTCGTCGACGAACGAACAGAACTCGCGGTAGGTGCCCGAGTCGCCGTGCTGGCGGAAGAACCGGTCGAGCAGGTCTCGCAGCGCCCCGTACTGGTTGTCGTTGAGCGACGACCCGGCGACGAGCCACTTCGAGTCCCAGACCATCGAGAACGGGATGGTGAACTCGACCTGCTCGGCGCGGTGGTGACTGGCGGCGTACGTCGCGTTCCCGACGCGTGGCACGAACGCGACGGTGTCGTCGTAGCCGCCGTGTTCGACGCCCTCGGCCTCGTAGGCGCGGGCCGTCTCGTCGGGCAAGTTCGGGTTGTCGTCGTGCATCTGGGCGTACTCGTCCTGCGGGTCGAACTGGACCACCGCCGTCTCGGGGGAGCGCCCGTCGCTCATCTCGTAGGTCCGCCCGAGATACTGCCGGAGCACGTTCTTCGCGGCGTGGGTCTTCCCCGACCCGGTCCCCCCGGCGACCAGCGTGTGCCGGAAGACGAGGGGGTCGCCCGAGTCGTAGTCGTCCTTGAGGCGGTAGTCGACGGTCGGCGGAGTCGTCGCCGCCCGGACCTTCTCGCCCCCGACCGCGAGGTGGCCGAGGAAGACGCCCTCCTCGGGCATCTTCAGGCCCGTCTTTATCTCCTCGGGGTCGGTCGCCGGTCGGACCACCGTCTCGGGTTTCGGCACGCGGTCGGTCATCCGGCGCTTGAGGTCGCCGCCGTCGTCGTACAGCACCGCGACGGGGTCGAGCGTCGCCATGAACTTGTAGTCCTGCTCGTCGATTCCCTGTGTCCGCATCGCCCGGCGGGCGTGGATCTCGTTGGCGTCGTCCGACCGGAACTCCTGGACGTACTCCAGCGCGGTGATGCGACAGAACAGCCGTTCGCCGTCGGGATACTGCGCCAGCAAGTACGAGCCGATTCGTACCGCCGAGCGGTTCGAGACGGTGACGTACGCCCGCAGGCAGGTGTCGCGGTCGTCCTCGCTGACGACGAGGCCCGCGGAGGCCGAGAGCGTCCCGATACCGCGGTCCTGCCCGATGTCGGGCCGGTCGACGCGCTGGAAGTCGTCGGGTTCGACGGTCGAGTCGGTGGCATCGGCCGCGGTGTCGGTCGAAGCGTCGGCGTTCGGACCGTCGCGCTGGGAGGCGTCACCGTCGGCCTCGCCGTCGGTCGAGAGGTCGGCGTCCGGGTCGTCCGCCGAGAAACCAGAGAAGTCCCCGAGGTCGGTCATGTCGGGCGGTTGGTGCGCGTGTACAAACCGGTTTCCCTGCGTGGCGCTGGCGGCCCGTCGGCCGCGTCGTCTGACAGCCGTCGTCCCCGTCCGGACAGCCTTTTCCGACGTGACGCCGTATCTCGTACAATGTTACTCATCAGTGGTCACGGCGGGGGGACCACGCTCACCGGCACGCTGTACGAACGCGGCGAGCGTGCCCCGGAGTTCAAGGGCGCACCCGACGAGGACGCGCCGTACGTCTGGGTCTGCGACGAGTTCTACCAGGTCGAGAGCGGCGGCCAGACCCAGACCATCGACGGCCAGGAGGTCCAGGTCGCGTTCGAGACGCCGATGCCCCGCGGGTTCGAGACGCGCGACCAGGGGATGGCGGCTGCCGAAGACCACATCCGCACGCAGTTCGCCCGCGTGGGCGTTCGAGAGGCCGACGTGGAGATAGAGGTCGTCAAGACCCAACCCGGCGCTCGGTAGCGAAGGAGCTGTTTTCAGTGGAGTCGGTGAATCAGTAGAGGCAACCTCGAAAGCCCCCGCGCTCACGACTCGGGGGCCTCGTTTCGCCCTTCACTCACTACGTTCGTTCCAGTGCTTACGTCGGCCGCCTTCGCCCTGAGCGCGGCCCCTTTCAGTCCCACCCGTGGCTCGTGTCGCGGGTCGTCGCCTCCCGATTCGTGTCGCCGGTCGTCGCTACTCCAGCAGGCCCCAGCGCTCGTCGTCGTAGGTGGTGTCGGCCTCGGTGTCGAACGCACGCTCGAGCGCCTCGCGGAGCGCGTCGGTCTCGGCACGACCGATTTGGGCGAGACCGTCGGCCTTGGCGACGGCCATCGGCGGCCCCTTCTCGACGGCCACCCCTTTGAGCGCCTGCATCGTGATGGCCTCGCGCTGCTCGGCGTCGGCGGTGAAGACGGCGGGAGCTTCGAGGCGGTAGACCACGTCCGTCCGCGGGTCGTAGACGACACAGAAGGTGACCTCGTAGGCTTCCGGCGGGAGTTCCCGGTCGATGCCGAACGCGTCGCTGAGCGTCGAGAGTTCGTAGTCCGCGCCGCCACGCGAGACGAACCAACTGGTGAACGTCAGGGCGTCGGTGACCCGGTCGTACTCGACGCCGTCCTCGCCGTCGACCCGTTCGCGGCGTTCGAGCACCTGCGAGAAGAACGCGGCGTCGTTGACCCACGGCGCGTTTCCGCGCTGGCGGCGCACGGTCCGGGTGATGGCGCGGGTGATGGGCGTCTTGACGAACCCACACAGCGGCACGTCGCGGTCGGCGAACGACTCGACGAGGCGGATGTAGTTCTCGATGACGTCACGCGGGCGCTCGTCCTCGGCGAGCAGGTCACGGAGTTCGGGTTCGCGGTTCGCCCAGTTGAGCAGGCCCTTCGGGTAGACGGGGCCGTCCATCACCAGCAGGTCGGAGACTACCTCGGCGTTCTCCAGCGCGTGGGAACTCTCGGCGAGGAACAGCGCGAGGTCGTGGACGACCGCGGTCTCGTAGCGGTCGACGCGCGGGGCGTGGAGCACCCGGCCACGGGTGTAGCCCTCGTCGAACATGGTCCACTCGCCGTTGAGGTCGGCCATCGCGTCGTTCGTGTGGACGGTCATCACGGTCGTTCGGCCCCGGTGGAGGTCGAGGTCGGAGGGGACGGCGCTCATCGCCGCCTGCGCCACGTCGAGGACGACGCCGTTCTTGAACGTCGTCGGGTTGATGGTGCCCGAGTCGAGGCCGTGGCGCGTCTCGAAACGGTCGGGTTGGAGGGCGGCCTCGTCGACGGGCATCATCCGGCGGCGGTGCTCGTCGAGCGGTTCGAGCACCACGTCGCCGTCGAGACGTAGGGGGTCGAGCCAGTCGGCCCACACCTCCTGGGCGAACGCCCGGTGGTCGCTCGCGTCCACGTCCTGCCGGATGCGGCCGGCGAGACGGGTGATGCCCTCGAAGTGCACCGGGTCGAGTGTCATACCGGAGGACGTGAGCGTGTCGGCAAAAAGGCATCGTGGCGCGGCCGTCCACGGGAGCGACGCGGCCTCGACTGTGAGACGTCTCCCGGTTCAGTCGTCGAGCTGTTCGAGCACGGCGTTTGGCATCCCGTCGCGGACGGATTCGGGGATGTCCTCGGCGGCGTTGGCGGGAATCGGCGGGACGGCCCCGGCGTCCTCGCTCGGGTCGAACAGGCGCAACGCGGTGTGGATGGTCGACCAGTCGTCGCGCTCGGCGGCGTCACGGAGGCTCTTGGTCGGCGCGGCGAGCAACTGCCCGACCAGCGCGTCCGCGAGCGACTCGACCACTTCGTGGCGCTCCTCGTCGCTCTCCGCCGCGTCGAGCCGTGAGAGCGCCTTCCCGACCTCTCGGGTCTTGATGCGCTCTGCGCCCTCGTACATCGCGCCGATGGCCTCGTCGGCACGCTTACGTTTGTACTGGGCCAGCAGGTTCTCGAACTCGCGGTCGATCATCGCCTCCACCTCGCGGGCGGCGACCGCTCGCCGTTCGGCGGTGGCGTCGGTGACGTCCTCCAGCGTGTCGAGGTCGACGACGGTCACGTCCGCCAGCGACTCGACCCCGGCGTCGACGTCACGCGGTCGCGCGAGGTCGACGAGGTACGTCTCGCCGGCCGTCGAGAGGTGGCCGGCGTCGATGACCGTCGTCGGCGCGCCGGTCGCCGAGACGACGACGTCGGCGGCTTCGAGCGCCGGCGAGAGCGCACCGAGACCGACGGCGCTGGACTCGACGCCGTCGAGCGTTCGTGCGACGTGTTCGGCGGTGGCGAGCGTCCGGTTGGCGACGACGACGTGTGCGACACGGTCGGCGAGCGACCGTGCGGCGAGCGTCCCCATCTCGCCGGTGCCGACGACCAGTGCCGTCGCGTCGTCGAGGGCGTCGAGGTCCGTCTCGGCGAGTCGGACGGCCGCGCTCCCGAGCGAGACGACGCCCTCGTTGATGGCCGTCTCGGTGCGGGCGCGTTCGCCGACGTGGATGGCCTTCGTCAACGCCTCTTCGAGGACCGGACCGACCCCACCGGCCGCCCGCGAGGCGAGGTAGGCGTCGCGGAACTGGCCGAGAATCTGGTCCTCGCCGACGACGAGCGATTCGAGGCCGCAGGCGACGCGCATGAGGTGGCGCAGACTCGTCTCGTGGTCCATCGGCACCACGCCCTCGGCAGGGACGTCGGCGACGACGCCGGCCAGTGCGGTCCGGCCGTCGGCCTCGTCGTCGGTGACGACGTACGCCTCGACGCGGTTGCACGTCTGGAGCGCGAACGCCTCGTCGACCTCGGGGACGGCGAGCAGGTCCGCGACGAGGGTCCGGGCGTCCTCGGCCGCCGCGGCGTCGATGGCGTCGAGGTCCGCGTGCTGGTGGGCGACGCTGACACCGGAGATGACACTCGCGGTCGTCACGGCGACTCACCCAACTCCTCGGAGACGATTTCGTCCACTATCTGTCTGGGGTTAGCGACTCCATCACCTAAAGCCTTCCAAACCCGGTCCGAACGAACCACCGCACGCAGGGCCGCTCGCCGTCGTTCCGGAGGGTGCACGTCGCGCAGTTCTCGGCGGAGTTCGGCCGTGAGCGCGGCGAGTTCACCGGCACCGTCGACGTCGGCCTCGATTCGCTGTCGGAGCACCTTCGTCAGCGCCGGCACGCCCGTCGAGAGGCCGACGACCACGTCGCCGTCCCGGACCATCGAGGGGATCGCCACGTGACACGGGTCGCGCGCTCCCGCCCGGTCGGCGCGGTTGTAGAGCAGGCCTCGCTCGGCGGCGACTCGTTCGACCGTGGCGTTGACAGCCGTGTCGTCCGTCGCGGCGACGACGAGGACGGGGTCGACCCGGTCGACCCACTCGGCCACCGCGTCGGGAGACGGGGCCGCCCGCACCCGTCGCGCGTCGCCGAAGCCGTGCTCGGAGAACGTCGGACTCACGACGACGACGTCGCTCTCGACGGCGAACGTCCGGGCACGGCGGGCACCGACGCGACCACCACCGAAGACGAGGACGGACTCGCCGGCCAGGTCGTGGAGGAGCGGAAGCACGGTCTCAGCGCCCCCGACGGCCGGCCCGCACGCCTCGCTGGCCGCACCTCCCATCACGTCCGACGACTCTCGACTGGACGTACATCGCTATTGCTCGGTATTCGCGTCCGCACGCTCGGTCATCCGGATACCGGTCTTCTTCAGGATACGCGTCGAGAACAGCGAGTCCCAGTCGTCGTCGCCCACCACCCAGAACTCGCTCATGCGCTGGCGGACCTGCTCGATACGCTCGCGACTCTCGGCCTCGCTGCGCCCGTGGGTCATGGCGAAGAAGTTGTACGGCCAGACGGGTTCGTGGCGCGGGCGCTGGTAGCAGTGCGTGACGAAGTCCAGCGAGGCGACGGCCGGCCCCACCTCCTCGACCAGTTCGTCGGGGACGTTCCAGACGGTCATCCCGTTCTCGGTGTAGCCAAGCGCGTAGTGGTTCGGGATGACGCCGACGCGGCGAACCTTCCCCTCCACGTCGAAGCGCTTGATCGTCTCGAGGACCCACCCGGTGTCCTGCCCGATAGCGTCGGCCACGTCGGCGTACGGCGTCCCGGTGATGGGCAGGCCACCCTGAATCTCCACCACCAGGTCGCGCTCGGCGGGCGTGAGCGTCGTCCGTTCGGTCGGCGTCACCTCGGGGCCGAGATGCGACAGGTCCACGTCGCCGTCGGGAATCGGGCCGTCGAGCAGGAACTTCGCCTCGACGCGGAACTCTCGTTCTTTGGGCATGTCGTACGTCTCCTGGCCCGTCTCGGCTTCGATGTCGGCGAGGACACGTTCGACCTCGTCTTCCTCGGCGACCGAGACGACGAACCACATGTTGAGGTGGGGGTGTTCGCGCTCGTAGTTGTGCGCCACCTCGCGGTGGGCGTTGACCAGTTCCGCCACCTCGTCGTAGCGTTCGGGCGGTGCGTGCATGGCGACGAGCGTCGCCGTCCCACCGATGGCCTCGGCGTTCACGAGCGCTCCGAAGCGCGTCAGGACGCCCTCCTCGTCGAGCGTTCGGACCCGTTCGAGCAACGCCTCGGCGGTGACGTCGACACCGCGTTCGCGGAGCGCCTCGCTGGCGGGGTCGAACGGTCGCTCACAGACGGGGAACCCCCCCTGGAAGGCGTTGACGACGGCCCGGTCGAGCCGGTCCAACTGCGCGGCCGCGTTCATGCCAGTCGGTCGGGCCCACCGGGTGATAAGAACCGCGTTCGCGGCCGCGAGCCCGGACTCTCGTGCCGGCGGCGGCTTGATATGCCCCGACGAGCTAGCACCAGCCATGAGCGTCTTCGTCTCCTGCGAACGCTGTTCGAGAAGCGAGATGTACGACGACGAGCACGCCGCCCGCGCCGACGGGTGGGCGGACCTGAGCATCGACGGCGTCGTCGGCCCGGCCGACCAGTCGGAGTACCGTGGGTGCTGTCCGGACCACGCCTGAACCCTCGACGGTTCGGAGTCGCTCCGCTCGGCGCGTGTGGCGAACGAACGGGACGTGAGCACGACACCGTGGGGACGGTACGCCGAGACCGACGCCAGCAGTTCCGCCAGCCGTCCGGTCTCGGGCGTCCCCGGCACCACGCCCGTCTCGCGGTGGTGCGTCACCACACCGGCGTCCGCGCGGCCCGGAAGGTGGGTGTGCGTCAGCGAGGAGACGACGCCCGTTCGTTCGACCGACTCCGCACCGAGGGTTCACTCCTACTGTCACGTTCTCGTCGGTGGCTCACGGACTTCACCTCGGTGCCGTATCTCAGCGTTGGATAGCCGGGAACGATACACCACATCCGGCAACAGCGGCGCTGTCGGGGTGTTTTCCGCTTCCTACTCGCCTTCGACGCTGTCGGCGCGGAACCCGAGGTCCTCGATGCCGGCGACGACCGCCTCCTGGTCGGCGTCGGCCTCGTAGTAGAACACGATCTTGAACGTCCCCTCCCGGAGCAGTTGCTGACACTCCCAGACGAACTCGTCTTCGGCGATGGTCAGCCCCTGGTGCTGGTTGAGGCCGAACCGCGAGTCGTCGTTGCCCGAGTAGACGTACCACTCGCCCTTGCTCGACTCCTCGGCGACGACGTCGCCGATGTCGAGGGTCGCCTGGTGGAGGCGTGCCTCGTCGTCGTCGCCCAGTCCGGTATGGACGACGACGCCGTTCAACCGGATGTCACCGGGTTCGAGCAGCGCCTTCGTCCGCTCGTAGAGGTCCTTATCGACGGTTTCCATACATCCCACTCACTGCCGACGGTGTTACCTCTCACGGTCTGCTGACGCCGTCGCGGTGCCGGCCCGCCGAGGTGCGCCGCTGGGTGGCGTGATAAACCGGGAATCGTTGTTCGTCGTGTGAACGACGGCCTTACAGACGGGTGAGGTTCGTCGCACGCGGACCCTTGTCCGCCTGCTCGATGTCGAACTCGACTTCCTGGCCCTCTTCGAGGTCCGGGCCGCCGACGTCCTCCATGTG
>NZ_WSZK01000016.1 GCF_009791395.1 Halomarina oriensis | reverse complement strand
TTGTGTTAGACCCACGCTCTCTATCTAACAATACCGGCAAACTGTGAGTTGGGTTATTTTCGGACCGGAATCGAGTGACTCAGCTGTTAGACCCGTGCCGCGTGTGTATCAGCCGGGTCAGTCTTCAACCCCCGACAATTCGTCGGCGGCTTCACTACGAACCTCCTCGACTGGCTCTTACTCACACTCCCGGCATACTCCGTCCGGTGCAGCCTAAATATTTTGCAACCAGTCGGCCACTTCTGCTTTGACCTTGCCTCTCCGTTCCCCCTTGATTGCGAGGTAGATCCCATCTCTCTCCAATCCGCCTCTCGTGGAGAATCCCTCCAGTACGTCAGCATCGGGACAGCGATCTTCAATCGTCTGAAAGCTACTCCCAGTACCATACCCTCCATTCGTATTGAATGGGACCACAGCTTTCTCGCTCAGGTCGTGCTCCCTCAGAAAGGTCTTCATCGGTGGCGGCAGTTGCATATCCCACGTTGGAAAGCCGATAAACACGGTGTCATACGACTGGATGTCCTCAGCTCTGCACTGGAGGGGCGGTGTATAGCCGGCCTCGTTTTCTTCGTCTACCTGGGCGACGAGCGTGTCATACTCTACGGGATACGGTTCTGCTGGATGGACCTCGAACAGGTCTCCACCCACTTCCTGCTGAATGATCTCAGCGACAGCCTGGGTGTTCTCCGTACGAGAGAAGAATACGATCAATACGCGACTCTCATCCGCAGTTTGGGAAGAGTCATTCTGCTCGTCCGTCTCAGAGGTGCCCCCGTGCAAGCATCCCGCGAGGAACCCGCCTCCGGCCAAGACGCCTGCCTCGAGCAACCTACGCCGGCTTGTTCCATCAGTATCTGCCGCCTCTGAGTCGAACAGCGTGTTCTGTCTCATCTGAAATCTATGTGGCATCCTGCATCGGGGTGACTCTAATTGGCTTCCGACCCAGGAACCGGAGTCCCGGCAATCGGCAGGGGCTCGTATGGCTCTTCCAAATATTCAAGGTCTGAATCAGATAAGTCGATATCGAGTGCTTCGACGGCTTGATCGAGGTGTTCGACACTCGTGGTGCCGATGATCGGTGCATCAACGACGTCCTGGTGGAGCAGCCACGCCAGTGAGAGTTGTGCCATCGTCACGCCCTTCTCCGCTGCGAGGTCCTCGACCCGCCCGTTGACGGCTGGGCCACCACCCATCCGATACTCCTCGTGCGTGTCGGTCAGCTCCTCACCGCGAGTCGTCGCCGTCAGCTCGTTGTATGGGCGAGTGAGATACCCTTGGGCGAGCGGGCTCCACGGGATGACGCCGATATCCTCCTTCTCACAGAAAGGGAACATTTCGCGTTCACTTTCGCGGTAGACGAGGTTGTAGTGGTCTTGCATCGTAACGAACCGTTCGAGGCCACGGTGTTCGCTGGTGTAGAGCGCCTCGGCGAACTGGTGGGTCCACATCGAAGATGCGCCGATGTATCGCACGTTTCCGCGGCGGACTACGTCGTCGAGTGCGCGGAGCGTCTGTTCGATGGGTGTGTCGTAGTCCCACCGGTGGATCTGATAGAGGTCGATAGTGTCCATCTCCAGTCGGTCCAGCGAACTCTCCAGTTCTTGCTCGATGGTCTTCCGTGAGAGCCCGGACGCGTTCGGATGGGGTTCGTCCTCGCCGGAGAAGAGGTTCGTAGGGAAGTAGCATTTCGTCGCAACGACCTGCTCGTCGCGCTCGTACTCTCCGAGAACGTCACCAATGATCTCCTCGGACTCACCGTTCGAGTACGCATTCGCCGTGTCGAAGAAGGTGATGCCGAGGTCGATCGCGCGTTCGATAATCTCGCGCGACCCCGCCTCGTTGAGTGTCCAGTCGTGGAGGTCGCTCACACCGAAGCTCATCCCGCCGAGACAGAGACGGCTGACCTCCATGCCGGTCGAACCGAGTGTCGTGTATTCCATCGTCGCTCTAGTCTGAACAAGGGTGTGAACCGCTTGGGTACGATGCTAACGGGATACCGTGTTTAAGTAGGGTCGGAGCTGGTGCGTACCATAACCACGTAGGATTCTGGCCCGGAGGGTAGCTTCAGAACTCGAGGATTACGTCTCGCGCTCGGCTTCTCCCAGTCGTTTTACCATGTCGGGGTCTCGGTGGTCGAAGAACAGACTTTCGCCTTCGTTCAGTCCCGCAATCGTCTCCATCTCCTCGGCGGTGAGTTCGAAGTCGAATACGTCGAAGTTCTCGGTGATTCGCTCGTCGTGGACCGACTTCGGGATGGCGACGATCTCGCGCTGAACGAGCCATCGAAGCACCACCTGCGCGGCGGATTTGCCGTATCGGTCTCCAATCGTGGTCAACACGTCGTGTTCGAAGATGTCGTTCTGTCCTTCGGCGAACGGCCCCCACGACTCGTGTCGAATGCCGTGGTCTTCGAGGAACGCCGCGTCGTCGGTTCGCTGGTAGAAGGGGTGGGTCTCGATCTGATTGACGGCGGGGACGACGTCGTTGTGGACCATCAGGTCCATCACGCGGTCGGGATGGAAGTTGCTGACCCCGATCGCTCTGATCTTGCCCTCCTCGTAGAGGTCCTCCATCGCCTGCCACGAGCAGTGGACGTCGCCGTAGGGCTGATGAATCAGATATAGGTCCAGGTAGTCCAGGCCCAATCGGTCTAGCGACCGTTCGAACGCGTCTTTGGTGCTCTCGTAGCCAGCGTCCTGTACCCAGAGTTTCGACGTGACGAACACCTCGTCTCTCGGCACGTCGCTCGTTTCGATCGCCCTCCCGACTGCCTCCTCGTTCCCGTACGCCGCCGCAGTATCGATGAGACGATACCCTGTGCGGAGTGCTTCAGTGACGCTTCGCTCACACGCTTCGTGGTCCTCGATTTGGTACGTTCCAAAGCCGAGGATGGGCATCTCGACGCCGTTGTTGAGTTCGACTGATTTCATGGGAGTTCGCTGTCTACCAGAGACGAGGGACTACGGGCAGATAGTGACGGCGCTAACTGGAAACCGTGTTTAAGTGCTCCTGTGACTGGAGAGCGGACGAGAGAAGCTGGCGCTCACCCCGCCTGAGGAGTCTCGATAGCGAGGGCTGTGAGATACCGAGCTCCGCAGCGAGGTCCTCAGTTGAGGTCTGACGTGGGCTCTCGTAGTAGCCACGAGAGAGCGCGAGCGTCAACGCCTCGTACTGCCGTTCGGTCAATCCAAATGGGAACGCGTCGTCCGATGCGGAGGACGTGGTGGTCATGGAGATGAGGTCCAGCGAGATACCGTGGTTCTCACAGCGGGTCCGAGATTCGGCGAACGAATCACGGTCTTTGTACACCTTCTTCTCGTACCACCCGTCCGGTGTGACGATGGTCGGTTCGAGTTTTGCTGCGACAGAACTGCCCGTGTTGAACACCTGCGAGATCGAGTCGTCGAGTTCGACGGTGAGGTTGTGGACTGTTTGCTCACCCGCGTAGCCGATCGTTGTCGCCGCTGAAACCTCGTCCAGAGCCTCCAGGTCTGCTTCTGCTATCTCGAGCCCAGAATCGATTTTGACGATGAACATTCGGGCGTCCTGTTCGAAACAGAGCCCATGAACGCACTCGACGTTGTCAGGCGGAAGTGCCTCAGTGAGGCTCACGAGCGGGAGAGACGGAGAACTGAGGCGAAACTCAGTAGTAATCGTCATGGGGGATGGCTATGCTTCGTTGGTAGTTAACACCCAGGATATTTTGGTAGAGATGATTCTTTGGGGACAGCCGGTGGATAGGCACAAGAGAATGCTCTGGGCATTCCTTGAGTGACCAAACCCTCAGTGATAGACCCACGCTCTGCGTCTAACAAAACCGGCAAACGACGTTCAGCCTCGTCAGTGGCGATTTTCAGTTGATTTAGTCACCAGCTCGAACTGCACCGCTCACCGCGCCCGCCAGTGGGGTGTATCGCCCCCTGAAGGGTGCGGGGCGTTCTGAACAGTGCCTCGCGAGGTCAACTATGTCGATTCGAGAGATCTACGAGACGGGCTTCGACGAGCATCGAGAGGCGACTACTCACCAGACGAAGCGGTGTCCGGAGTGTGATGGCGTGGTGCGGACGACCACGCAAGAGACGGTGTGCGAAGACTGTGGCCTCATCCTCGACGAGCAGCACATCGACCGGGGGCCGGAGTGGCGGCCGTTCGATTCTGCGGAGCGTGAACGAACGGGTGCCCCACTCACCGAGCGACGGCACGACCGGGGGTTGTCGACGGAGATTGGACGGAAGCGCGACGGGCGCGGGAACGCGCTCTCGGGGCGGAAACGCCGGCAGCTCTCGCGGCTTCGTCGGGAGCACTCCCGGGCGATGTGGCAGTCGACGGCCGAGCGAAATTTGGCACATGGCCTGGGTGAGGTACGACGAATCGCGGGCGGGATGGGGCTCACAGACGCCATCGTCGAGCAAGCGTGCGCGCTGTTCCGGCGAGCCCAGAACGAGAACCTCCTTCCGGGGCGGTCGGTCGAAGCGATGGCCACCGGCGCGGTCTACGCCATCTGTCGGACGAACGGGTTGCCCCGAACCTGTGGTGACGTCGCAACACTCGCTCGCGTGTCTCAGGAGCGAGTCGAGAACGCCTACTCGGTGCTGAATCGCGAGCTCTCCTTGCCCTCGGTGCCCGTGCCACCGAGTGCGTACATCCCCGGACTCGCGTCGACGGTCGGACTCTCAGATGGGACGCGCCGACAGGCGGCGCACGTCACCGAACGAGCCCAAGAACGGGGATTGACCAACGGGAAGCATCCCGCTGGGGTGGCCGCCGCGGCGCTGTATCTGGTCGCCGAGGCGCGTGTCGAGGGCGTAACGCAGGCCGAGTTAGCGGCAGCGGCGGACGTGTCGACGGCCACGGTCAGAGCGCGCTGGACGGAGTTGCGCGAACACATCGAGGTCGACATCGTCTGAGTGCTAGTCTTGTGATTTCGTCGGCCGGTGTGGTCAGTCGCGTGTCTGCCGTGGGTTAATGGTCGGAGACCCGCTACTGGGTGTAACGCGGTATGATCATGCCCGACCGGACACAGTTGAGTTCTTCTGCGACCGATGCCCTCGACACCCTCCGAGAGCCCGTCGAGCGAAATGAGGGGCTCTCTCGTGAGGAGGCCACGACGGTGCTCACCGACGACGGAATCGACCCGGCTGACGCTGACACCCTCCTCGACGAGCTACTGTCGAAGGGCTATCTCTACGCTGTCAATGACGAACTGTACGTGACACCAACCTGAACCACGGCGAGAAGCGGGGGACCATCGGGGCCGCTGACACCCGATACACACTACACGTGTTGTCGACGCTTGATAGCTCGTCTCTGCTATGACTGTTGTCGACCGGAACTCACAGTATCGCTTGGTTACCCCACGAGTCAGTACTCGGTGAAAACGTGGGGTAACGCGTCGTTCTGGATGCTCGTTGCTGCTAGTATGCATGTCCGTGACCCTGAATTCCCGAATACTCGTGATTCTCGCTTATCCACCGATATCGCGACAGTAGCCACTGAAACACGGGCACTCACGTGCCACCGTCCCATCATCAACAGCCCACCCCGCCCTACTTGTGTTCAGATAGCCGCCGCCCCGGAGTCCTCAACCGACGAACCTGTCTACTATCGAGAAATAAAACCGAGTGATTTATCGTCGTTTGTCATGAGTGATTATCTAATGACAGCACGGTCGGGCGCTGATCGTCGCATTGGAGACGATCCGCATCGGTTCCGGGAGGTCCTGGCCGAGCTGAAGCAATCCGGCTGTCGACTCCTCGTAACGGGTGACGTCGAGACTGCTGTTCGAGCACACGAATCCCGGTCGTTGTTCGGCCGAGCCCCGGACCGCCATCGGGTCTTTGGGGTGACGGACCTCGGTCACGATGCGGTTGTCGAACACCTTCCGGAGGGCTGTTCGCCCGGCAGCTCCGGTCTCGACCTGATTCGACAGACTGAGACGCGCAGCAGTGGCGCTAGCGTCTCGACACAGGCTTCCTCACCAGCCACCCGAACCCGACCGTTCAGACGCCATCTCGTCGACGCCATCGCCCAACACCGTGCCGGGCGCTCGCCCGACCCTGCGGAACTCCGGGTCGGGGTTGCGACGCTCCGGCCGCTCCTCGACGACGACGGCATTGCATCCACTCGGCGGTTCGTTCGCGTCATCGGTGACGAGACGGTCCGCTCTCGGGGCATGGCTCATTTCCATCTCGGTCTGTCGGCTAATAGCGAGGCGACCGACGCGCTCCTTCGTGTCGTCGACATCCATATCGAACTCAGGCACACCGACGACAGTGGTCCGGAACACCGCTGGACGTTGCTCAATTACGGCGAACGAACCGGGTGGCTGCCGATGGAGGAATGACGATGGCCTCACCAACGGATAGTAGACATCGATGACGGAAACGAGTCCCTCGATCGGTCAGACTGACGACGGCCACCTTCTGGTGACCGACCCGATCGAAGGACTCAGAATTACGTTCGACACCACTCTCGAGTCTCCGCCAGCCTCCGTTTCGACTGAGGGATTCCGATTTCCAGTGGATACGGCCGCTCGCATCACTGTTGACGAGCTTCGCGCGCCGAAAAGTGCTGGCGTTTTCATCATGACTACTACGGGGGCGTCGGTTGCAGAGGCAGTCAACGAAGCGTCCGCGCAGGTCGTAGATGGCGAATACTTGGTTCAGATCCTTTCACTCGGGATTATCTGCTATCTTCGTGTCGACGGCTCCATCGAAACGTTCGTCGACGGTGGCGAGCGTGTCATCCAGTTCGATAGCGATTCGGCGGCCCTCGGTGTCCGGTCGTTCCAACGCCATCCCGAAGCAACGATTCAGACGACCGAACAGCCACGCGATATCATGCGGGCGATCTCGTGTCTGGGATCGGCGCTCAAGACGAACTCTCCGGAACGGTCGTGGCCGTCACTTCGTGGATGCCCGCCGCTCATCACAGTTGATGGAGATTCGTTCGAAGCTCCCAGTGGCTTAGAGCGGACAGACACGCCTGTCCACATCGAGGTTCCTCCGACGCTCGACCACATCTATCCAATTGTATCGCTGGCGTACTACCTCAACGCCACAGTCGTACCTGGTGACACACCTCTGCTCGTTGCCGATGGTGTCGAACACTCGCTTACGAAAACAGATGACTACGAGGAGACCGTCCGCCGGACGCTCGAACAGTTGTTCACCCTCGACTGCGTAACGCGAACTGAAGGGCTCTACCCGCTCGATCTGTATGAACGTTCGGTCATCGAACGTCGGGTCGGTTTCGACTTTTCGAGGCTCTACGACGCCGACCTCGCCACGCAGGTCAACACGTACCTCTCCGTTCCATGGGACGACATCGCCGACGTTCGACCGGGATGGAAGCTCACGGCAGATGTCCAACCGAAGGCACGACACGCTGCGTTCCTCCCGTTCGCCGCCTACGACCTCGCACACATCCGCGTTCCTCGGTCGTCGCCGTCGTCGACGACGATCGATAGGGATGCCGTCAGTGCTCTCAGTGAGTTCACCCGCGCCGAACCGTCGACAACCGTCCAGGAGTTTCAATCGAGCGAGGCGGCACAGCCCCACATCGTCAGTCCACCGCCTGTCGAGAGCATTGAGCACGCGTGGATCGGTGAGGGTGTCCCTATCGGGGCGTCGAAGCCCACGGCGGCAGCGTGTGAACGCCGCCTCGACCCGGTCGGTGATGGCCCGGTCTCTGTGCAGGTCATCGCAAACGCCCCGGAGATGCGCTCTGAGCGGTCGGTGAGTGACATTTACGGGCTTCGTGAGTTCATCGAGATGGACGTCACAATCCACGAAGAGCAGACGGTTTCGGAGACTCGTGACCTCCTTCGGTCAGAGCACGACCTCCTCCACTACATCGGCCACGTCACCGAGGACGGCCTTCAGTGTGGGGACGGATTCCTAGACGCGGGAACGCTCTCGAACGTAGGGATGCGTGCGTTCATCCTCAACGCATGCCGGTCGTACGGGCAAGGGCGAGCGCTCGTTGACGCCGGTGCGGTCGGTGGGGTCGTCACACTGTCGACCGTGGCGAACGCCCCAGCGACGACCGTCGGTCGGCAGATCGCCCGGTTGTTGAACGCGGGGTTCTCACTCGGTGGTGCCCTTGACGTGATCGGGTCGGAGACGACGACCGGCCGCCAGTACGTGATTGTCGGTGACGGGAATACGGCCGTCACGGCGACCAGCGACGGAACGGCCCTCCGCTACGACGTCGAACGGGACGGAGAGACCTTTCAGCTGCACTACCACGGCTATCCGTCCCGCCAGGCACCGCTGGGGGCGACGTATACACCGTATCTGGGGTCGAACGAGACGTTCTATCTGAACTCCGGGCATATCGCCTCGATTGAGGCTGACTCTGATGACCTCCGCCACCTGCTGCAGCGGGCGAGTTCAGTCCCGGTCCGGTTCGAGGGGACGCTCTACTGGAGCGATGTGGTTGCCGCAGAAGACGTTCCGTTCTTGTAATCGCGTTCCCGAAGCGTTACGGGCCGACGTGGGTGCAGCCTTCAGCGGCGGCCGCGCCGACCTGACTACCGAAAAGCACGGCGGCGAAGGCCATGCCCATGAGTTTTGGATGCTGTGCGATGTACGATTTGACCGAGTGTCCATCGGACATACACGACACGTTCGCGCGTCTGAATGTAAATTTTTCTAAATAAATAGGACAGTAATTAAATGGAAAATACTCTCAGGTTCTGTAGCAACTCTCGTGGCAGTAGGTATTTGGCCCTGATCACGGGGTCGTGTGTCGCTTCAATCGGGGGGTGGTCGCAGGGTGGAGATGAGATACGATGATACTGTGCTGGTGTCTATCGGCGTCGGCGATGAGCGCCGACGCGAGTCGGACGAAGAGACATGGTCGATTGTGTGTGGGTCGAGCGTCGGCGGAAACCAAGATGCACCAACTCATCTACGCGCTCGTGAGCGCACCGACTGCAGAGCAGGCACTGAGTAGAGCACAGAGCGTCTTCGACGGACTGACTGGCCGTGACATCTCTGAGGCCCCAGTGTTCGACTACTACGTGACCTTCGACGACTCGTCAAGCGTGGCCGGACCAGCCCGGTGGGGCGACCGGCCGACGGTCGCTCGAATCGACTCGCCCGCTGGGCAACGGCTCCTCGACAGCGGGTGGGAAGCGACCGAACGGGAGTTCCACCGGACGCTCGGGCGTGTCCAGGAGGCGCTGGCCGAGTGTTCTGACGAGGAGCTGATGGGTGACGCCATGGTCCGCCATGCCTGCCGAACGCTCGGCGCGTATCGCGGGCCGTCGGTCTATCTGTACGACGAGTACGGCCAGGGGATTCGCCATCGCGAGGCCCTCGACCGGATTCTCGACGCCGAAGGAAAAGGCCCGCTGTGGATCGTCCCCGCCGACGTCCTCTTCTGAGTAGGTGGTTGGGGTGTGACCGCTCGGTGGTGTCTGTCGCACCCACGGGCGGTGAGGGTGCTGGAAGGCATCCTCGCACTATGACTGAGGAACCAACGCAGCCAGACGCACAGCTGACCGACCGTATCGAACGAACCGACGTGGGTGTCTCGCTCACGGTGAAGTTGAAGCGGGGGACTGGAACGCGCGCGATCAGGACACCATCACGGCGAAGGTGAAGTCGACCACCCTCGACGAGGCGCGCGAGGACATGGACGACCTCCGAGCGTACGTCCGTGCGCTCGCCGACGACGTTCGGGCCATCCAACCTATCGAGGAGTAAATCTGCCCTCGCGGCTCTGGTGGCGTGTATCACCCCCTGAGAGGTGCGGGGGTGTTCATGATCATTCTCGCGTGTGATGACCGAGTTAACAAGCGACCGAGAGTCGAATCGGGAAGCGAGTATCACTGGCCCGATCCCTGAATATGACCGCTATAGGCAGTCGACGGGAGTGTGCTACTATCATTGCTCGGGGTGTAGGGTTGAGGCACTCCGCCGGGTGGACGTCCAAACGCACTGCCAGTGTGGGGAGCGGCGATGAGCGTCGACAGCTCGGCGTCGCCGCTGGCGATGACCGCCCCGCGAGACTGCCGGGCGTTGAGCGAGTTACTGGCGGTGTACGAGTTCGCGCCAGGGCTGTACTGGGTGTACAGCGAGGAAGGACGCGAGTACACCGTCGATGCCGAGACGAGGGCCTGCACGTGCCCGGACGCCCAGTACAACGACCCCGAGGGCGGGTGCAAGCATGCCCGGCGCGTGGCGCTGTGGCGTGGTGACGAACAAATCCCCGCGTGGGTAAACCTTGACGCTGTTGACCCGCTGCTCGTCGACCACCTCGGGGTTGAGGACGCGCGCGAGAACAGCGGACACGGTGGTGTCCCCCGACACAACAGCGGGGAGGTGAGGGCCGGTGACTGAGCGGTCCGCGAGCGAATTCGGCGGGCTGCCCCCGAACAGCGACTCGGCCCCGCTGAGCCGGCACTCATCACGGCTGGTATCGTGACGATCCTGGTCAATCGATTGGTTAGGTCGTTGTCAACGACGACCGACATGGACGAGAACGTGTTCGTCTCGTCAACGAGGCTTCAAGCTGTGAATATGACCCAGGCTACTACACCGACCTGACGATTCGGGCGACAGAAAGCCTCTTGTCACCTCTTGAGTGGCGGAGGGAGGACATCTGCACATACCTCGCCAATCACTCTACAGTCCCCCTATCCAGTTTTTGAGTTACACCCACCGCGTTCGTTCGCCTTGGAGAACTCACGAAGCCGTTCAGTCTAACCAGCTTGCTGCTCGCCTCAGCTGAACGGTCATCAGAAGGGAGAATGATTCCTCCTGTGCCTGCTTCCCCAGCCACATTGGAGCGTTTGTATTAACACATATATGAATTTGTGATTGAATTTTTTATCTAGAAAAAACATTTAAATCTACAAGACAAGCCGTTAGCATCCAGACATGGATGGAAGAAACGGTGACAAGCGAAAGTCGAGTAGCACACGGCGGAGATTGCTGAAGGGAATCGGAGCCTCCGCTGTTGGTATCCCCTTGATCGCTTCTGGAACGGCTGCGGCGTACAACTACCAAGAGGGAGACAGGACGAGTATCGCTTTGGATGGCTCTGATGGATTCACGGACCTGGGGGTCACGTTCGGACTCGAGTATGCCCACTACAATGGCTACGACGTCGACTACGGCGCTGATCACGAACATAGAATCCGATTCACAGCGGTCGGCGGCCTTCTACACAACGGAGAGAAATCTCCGGGGCTGACTGTCAGTGACCAATACATGGAAATCGATGCTCGGTATGAACCGATGGTCGAGTTCAATTTCGACCGGCAGGACATCGGGATGTACCCAGCAGGACGGAGCGACGTCGACGAATTCTACAGAGAATTCTTCATGACGATGGTCGAGCAGCTACCATTCGCCGGGGCGGTCTCCGATGCCAACAATTTGGTGCAAGCAGCACTCGATATCGGCGACCTCGATAACAGCGACCGATACCGAACGTGGTCGTACTACCGAGGGTCGGGCTCCGGGGATCGAAGCGAAGCAAAGCACTCTGGAGAGTTCAAATTCTACACGAACGACGGCGACTCGGGGCGTATCCCAGTCACCCTCCGTCTCGAGGGAGGAGACTACTTCAGCGACACGCATATCTCGCTGGAACACACCCTGTACGTCGACTACCACGGTGGCGACATCAGCCTTCGTCGGTACACCGGCATCTAACAGGCTGACGATTCCCTCCGCTACACTGCGATTGTTTCCACGGTGTTCGGAATCTGGATATTCGGGAGTGGCAACGATTTGCCCACTCTTCGTCGCTGATGCCCAACCGTCTGGTGCAATCGTTACTCAGGGATGACTGAACAGCGACCTACTCTCCGGCAGGGTTGAGCGGCTCAAACCCCTGTCTGAGTGGATGGCCACCCGACGGTTGTACTTGCCATAGCTCGTTGACTCAGACGAACCAAAGGAGTATCAACCCCGACAGCGAATATTGTGGTACAAGAAGCTGAGCTGTCCCGAAACACCAACCGCTCCACACCACCACTCACGTATGTCTCGTATCGACCCAGGCGGCTCGCCGGACCAGTTCGGTGGCCCACAAGGACCACTCGGCCCGATTCAAAACGAATTCAAGAAGCTCAACCTGTTCTTCGGCCTCATATTCGAGGACCCCGAAGTGGCCGTACGAGAAATCTCTCAGGAGATTCTCTCGATGGACGAACACGAGCGTTTCACCACCTCAATAGAGGTGTTCGAAGACCGGTTTGCCGAGGCAGTTGGTGACATCGAAGCGCTGCAAGCGCTCGCCCCGAATGTCGATGGTGACCGCGTGTTGCTACTGTTCGATTCGATGTTCGAGGACATGCTGGAAAGGCTGTTCAGCCACGTCAATCGCAAGCGAAGCGCCGAGACTCTCGTTGTCTTGGTCGCAGGAGTGCTTGGAGTCCAGGCAGGAGTGAGAGAGCTCGACAGCGATGGCCTATCTGATGAACGCAAACGCCAGATTATCTCGTCGATTCTCGCCTTCTTAATCCGACTCCAGACCCTTCTTGAGCAGGACGAACCGGACGAGAGCGATATTCGGGCACTCACCCGAGATGTCGGTGTCGCAATATACTACATCGATGAAGGACTGGACGGCGAATCTAACTTTCCGGACCCGGCTAGCGCCGAGTATGCCACTATCCGCCGGGCAGTACTCGAATTCGGTGCTGTAGCGGTATATTCCAATATGCCAATCTCACTCGGGAGGGGGGCTGAGTTGGCTGATACTTCCCGATTCGAGTTTGAGGAGTCGCTTGACGCCTACGACGTTGAACTGCGAAGCGGGCCGTCGTCGGTCGATGAGCTGCACAACGATGGTGTCGGGCTCGTGAATGAGTGAGCCGGCGGGATTCGTCTTAGATACGAATGTCATCTCGTCGTTCTTTGCTGTTGACTGGCTTGAAGCGCTCTTGTTCTGGGACCCCACGCACGACCTGTACGCACCAACGCGGGTGTGGGATGAGTTTTCAGCATACCATGATACGACCCAACCGGAGTGGCTGACGCTCCAATCGGTAAATCTCGAAACCGTCGAGGTCGAAGCACCGATGCGCCTTGCAGTCGCTGATTGGGCGTGTATCATCTTGGCGGAGGCGACCAACTGCTGTGTCGTCACGAACGACCGCGCTATGCACGACGCAGCTGAACGCCGGGGCGTCGACTTCCAGTGGGAGACGCAGTATCTCCTCAGTACGTTCTATGGCTGTGGTCTCTCAAAGTCGCAATTGGACATCGGTCTCCCCGAGTATGCTGACGATTTGGGACTGAACGAAGAGGTCGTAGCCGACGTGCGAGACGCCGAGAAACCCGACTCGATCTGAGGTATGACGCATCACCGTCGACGCTGGGTCGGGGCGGATTCCCATCCCAATTCCCTAACCAAGACTGCCGCGATTCAGTACAACGCATTGGTTAGACTCCGAACCGCATTCTGGCATCACTTCTGGCGAACCCACCTGCCAGGATGAATCGACTGGCTCACCCGGTGTAGTTCACGTCGGCGTTGGTGTGTCACGCTTTCTGGCTCATCTGGCACGCCCTCCCCGCCGCTCATATGGCGCTCCCTCCGTCTATCAGGCAGGATGGTCACTCCAGTTGCACAGTCCGACCGGCGATTAGGAGTCTGCCGACGGGTCCAGGGCCTCGACCTCGTCGGTGTCCAGGTCGTCAACGAGGAACTCCCGACCGATGTTCGAGAGATCGTAGAGGTCGTTCTCGTTCTGCTGGAGCAAACCAGAAGTAGCCAGCGCGCGGAGGCCCTCGGTTCGTCGGTGACGGGTTCGAGACACTCGTCTACCGTGAGCAAAGCTACGTCCAGACAACGCTCGCGTTCTGGGCGCGTATCGTCGACGAACGCCAGCACGCACGGGTCCGACTCCGACAGGCGGTGCTGGACTGATGGGTCGTACCAACGCGACGTTCCGCGATGTCCTGCGGGCTATCGAAGAGCGCTGGGGCGACTACCGGCGGGCTCTCCGTCGCCGAGACCAACCGTGATTCGACCGGCTGTTCACCTACGCTCGCGAGTACGCCGATGCGGGGGGCCATCTCAACCACGAGACGCCATTGTTCCCGGTGATAATCGCCGTTTGCACTCGAACAGGAGCGCGGCTCGACGACCTCGACGAGCGACTTCAGGCCGTCGAAACGGGAAGAGCGAACGACCAATCAGCGTCGCCCGAGGGGTCGATGGAGTAAATCGTGCCATTCAAATTCGACTTCGAGGATGGTGATGTCCTCGCGTGGTCGAAAACCCCTGATGGGGCGACCGTCGAACGAGATAACAAGGTTTATATACTAAAACATAAAAATAGAGACATACAGCTGCTGCTACATCTGCTTTATATAGTGGACACTCTCAAACGCACGCCACCGTTCCAGAGCCTTCCGATAGCCCAGTCCCCCTTTTTGTGACTCCTTCGACGTTCTTATGCTCTAGTACTGTGTCGTGTGGCCAAATGACACGTGACGTGCTATCTCACCTAGACGTTCGGGCCGACGTTGCCATGGGTTCACCTCAAGAAACTGCAGTGGAGTGTTTCCAGGCAGCGGTGGCCGAAACCCTCCCGGTAAACGTCGTCGCTGAGTGTCTCTCGATGGATGGGGACGTATTATCAGTCGATGAGAGCCGCTATGACCTCTCGGAGTACGATGAAATCGTCGTGGTCGGGAGTGGGAAGGCGACACCAGGAGTCGCCGACGCGCTGGCCGACCGTCTCGGCGACCGCCTCAGTCGCGGGCTGGTCGTCGGGTCTATCGGAGGTGAGAGCGACCGCATCGAGTACGTCATCGGGGAACATCCCGTCCCGAACGAGGCGGGACTCGACGCCGGTCGACGGATTCACGAGCTGGTGTCCGCGGCCGACGAGGAGACGCTCGTCCTCGCGGTGATCACGGGCGGTGCGAGCGCGCTCCTCGTCGCACCGCCGCCGGACGTCGACCTCGACGCGCTCCGGGAGACGACCGACCTGTTACTTCGGAGCGGTGCGACAGTCACCGAAATAAACGTCGTTCGGAAGCACCTCTCGCTGGTCAAAGGCGGGTGGCTGGCGCGGGCTGCCAGTCCGGCGACGCTCGTCGGCATCGTGTTCAGCGACGTCGTTGGCGACGACCCCAGCGTCATCGGGAGCGGCCCGACGGCTCCGGACGCATCGACGTACGGAGACGCGCTCGACGTTCTCGACCGCTACGACCTCGCAGTGCCGTCGAGCGTGCAGGCCGTTCTGTCGGCGGGAGCAACCGGTGACCGCCCCGAGACGCCGACGGCCGACGCCCCGGCGTTCGAGACCGCCCAGACGCACGTGCTGGTGACGGGGCGGACGGGCTTGGACGCGGCTGCAGCCGTCGCGCGCGACCGGGGGTACGAGCCGCTGGTCCTCTCTGGTAGCGTTCGAGGCGAGGCTCGCGAAGCGGCGTCCACGCAGGCGGCCATCGCCGAGGAGCTCGTAACGACAGGCGACCCGGTCACGCCGCCAGCGGTCGTGCTGTCGGGTGGGGAGACGACCGTGACGGTCCAGGGGACCGGTGAGGGGGGACCGAACTTGGAGTGTGCGCTGGCGGTGGGAATCGAGTTAGCCGAGACGACGGCGCCCGTCACGGGCCGGGTCGCGTTTCTCGCGGCCGACACCGACGGAAACGACGGAAGCACCGACGCTGCCGGTGGGCTCGTGGGTCCGGGAACGCTCTCTGACCTGCAGACCAGCCGGGCGGCGCTGGCGAACAACGACGCGTTGTCCGCCCTGAGCGAGGCATCGGCGCTCGTCTCGACGGGGCCGACAGGCACCAACGTCAACGACTTCCGTGCTATCGTCGTCGAAGCCGCCGACGGGGACTGCTCCGTCGACGAATAGGGCGAACGGCGTCGAAAACAGTATTACTAAATGGACGCCGCTCCGAATGCTGGTATGAGTACAGAAAGCGTGACCGACGGGTCGGTCGTCGTCCGCGCGACTAACATCGGGGGAATTGACGACACTGAGGTTTCGTTCGACCCAGGTGTGACGGTTCTCGCCGGTCGGAACGCGACCAATCGGACATCGTTTCTCAAGGGACTCATGCTGGCACTGGGGAGCGACGACGCGGCGTCGCTCAAAGGCGATTCGTCCGACGGGTCGGTCGAGCTCCTAATCGGCGACGAACGCTATACGAGAACGCTCACCAGACAGAACGGTGATGTCGTCGTCGGCGGTGACCCGTACCTCGACGACCCGACGGTCGCCGATCTGTTCGCGTTCCTCCTCGAATCCAACGACGCACGGCGTGCCGTCGAGCGAGGAGCCGACCTCCGTGGCCTCATTATGCGGCCGGTCGACACTGAAGCCATCCAGGCGGACATCGAACACCTGGAAGCCGAACGCGACCGCATCGACGACGAACTCGACGAAATAGACGCGCTGAAAGACGAGCTTCCCGCTCTCGAACAGCGTCGAGGGAGCCTCGAATCCGAAATCGAGGAAGCACGTGCTGCCCTCGATGCCAAGGAGTCGGCCATCGAGGCCCACGACACGACCGTTGAGGACGAACGAGACGAGAAGGCCGAACTCGAGGCCCACCTCGACGAACTCCGCGAGCGTCGGGACGACGTTGAGGAGGTCCGTTCGGAGATCGACCTGCAACGGGGGAGCCTCGACTCGCTGACCGCCGAGCACAGCGACCTCGAAGAGACGCTCGACGACCTCCCCGACCCGGAGGACGAGGACTCGGAAGACCTGGAGACGGCGCTCGCGCAGCTCCGTGACCGGAAGGAGCGGCTCGAAACGCAGGTGAGCGACCTGCAGAACGTCATATCGTTCAACGAAGAGCTGCTGGAGGGTGTGGAGGGGACGGTCGGCGACGCCCTCGACGGCGGGGTGTCGTCGGAGGGCTCAGTGACCGACCAGCTGGTCGACGACGGGTCGGTCGTCTGTTGGACCTGTGGTTCCGAGGTCGCCGCCGAGCGCATCGAGCAGACCCTTGCTCAGTTGCGTGACGCACGCCGCGAGAAACTGGCGGCGATGACACCACCGACCGCGTCCGAGCCATCGAGGACCGGTTGGCGACGGTCGATCAGCTCACCGCACAGCGTGAGGAGCTTTCCGAGCAGTTGACCGAACTTCGAACCCGTATCGACCGCATCGAGGAGCGGGCCATCGAGGAGTTCAACGATCACATGGATGCGGTCCTCGACATCTTGGGGTATGACAATCTCGAACGCATCTGGATCGAGCGAGTTGAGCGAACCGTCCGCGAGGGCCGTCGCAAGGTGGACAAGCGAGCGTTTGAGCTCCACGTCGTCCGGTCAACCGCGTCGGGGAGCACCTACGAAGACACCGTCGGCCACCTCTCGGAGAGCGAGCGTGAGGTGACGGGTCTCGTGTTCGCGCTGGCCGGCTACCTCGTCCACGAAGCTCACGAGACGCTCCCGTTCGTTCTCCTCGACTCGCTGGAAGCGATCGATGCCGACCGCCTCGCCGATCTCGTCGAGTACGTCGCCGACTACGCACCGTATCTCGTCGTCGCCCTCCTCGAAGAGGACGCGCAAGCGCTGGACGACGACTACACTCGTATCACCGAGCTCTAACCGAAGGCGACGTCGAATCCCAGCACCGACTCTATAACAAAACTACGTTTGTTATTCTTTTCGGCCGCACGCACAGCCGCCCCGCTCCAACAGTTCGACGACACCGAACTGCGCACCACAGTCCTCACAGAGCACGTCGATCTCCACGAAGAGGCGGAACGACCCCAACTCGAGTCGACCGGTATCCTGTAGCTGGTCGAGGCTGTGTTCGGTGACCGACCGTGTCCGTGCCTGGAGTCGTCGAATCGTCCGCTCGACGGTCTCCACCCGGTCGGCGGGAGTCGGGTCGTACCTCGCCTCCCGGTCGTTCTTCAGGTACGACCGGATCGCTTGGTAGGTCACGAAGTCGCGTCCGAGCGCGTCGATGTCGATGCCGGGCCGTTCGAGGCGTGTATGTGCTTCGGTTCGCACCCCGCTACTCACGTCGTCGTCGGTCAACAGTCGGTAGAGGTTCTCGACTTCGCCGTCGACCGTGGTCTAACCTGCCTCGTCCGTGGCGGCGGCGAGCAAGTGCCGATTGAACAGGTCCGCGAGGTCACGAAGGCTCATCCGGTCGTCACCGTCGGCAGTCCACCGGGCTTCGAGATCTGCTCCGAACGCCGCTCCGAGGTCGTACTCGTCGATGAGCCGTGCGACCTTACTCGACGGCCGTCCGTCGTCGATCGGTCTATCACCGGTCAGATGGTGGCTTTCGTCGGTCATTCGTACACCCTGCGTATGCTCTCCGTAGTATCGGTGATGTGGTCCCGCCTCACCGGCGTGTTCACTCCTGAGGAACAGCTGGGCCGGACCCCTCGGTCGTCGACCCGACTCCGATCGGCGACGTCCGCCAGCAGAATCGACAGACGACGCGCCTGAACGGAGGACGTAGCCGGACTGATTGGCTCCTGTCGGAAGAACCGAAATCGAGTGCTAACATACGACATCAGATCGTTCACCAGTGATGAATTGATTCCGGCGCACTCCGCGATGTAGGGGAACACCCCCTCCCGAACGGATTCGGAAGCGGGAAGGAGTGCGAGTCGTCCCTCTCGATGCTCGGCGCTCCCGTCTCGCTAGCGACGCTCGTATATCTCCGCGCCGGCCATGCCCTGCTCGCCCGCGACGGCGTAGTAGGGGTACGTTCGGCCGTTCCCCTCAACCACCGCCGAATCGCGCAGTGCCCGCATCGGTTCGTACGCCGCCCCGTCCCCCGACGTTTCAAGCGGCAGGTCGCCACCCCCGTAGTCGCGGTCAGACCAGAGAACGGTCTCCGGCGAGTGTGGGTTCGCGCGCCACTCGTCGTCCGGGTTCGAGAGGTCGAGTATCACGACCATGACCCGCTCGGGCCGGTCGAACCGCCGCGTCAACAACACCCTGAGCAGGTCGTCGTCGAGCCGCTGGAGCCCGTAGTGGCGGTTCGTCGGGAACAACTCCTGGCACTACTCAAACGGTTCGAGGGGGTGACGCCCATGCCACAGGTGGCTGTCGTTCGCGAGCGCGTAGTGGGTGCCGTCGTGTTCCTACCCCTGAAAGTACGTCTCGCCGAGGATGCGGTCGAGTGGAGCGAACTCCAGGCCGTCGTCGGACACTGCCACGTCTGTCTCCTGCTTGCCGCCGGGCAGCCGTAGAAGTAGAGCCTGAATCGCCGTTCGTCGTGGTTGACGTGCACGTCCGGCGAGGCGACGTGATCCGCGAACCGGGCCGCGTCGAGGGGCAGCATGCCGGGCGTGTAGACCCGCCACGGGCCGCGCGGGTCGTCCGCGTACGCGAGTCTGATGCGTACTCTCGTGATGTGCGAAGTAGCAGTAGTACCGCCCGAGGGGGTCCGCAACCCAGTCGGGAATCCCGACGACCGACGGCCCGTCGACGTTCGCCCCGATCCGGTCGTCGCTCTCGGGAGTGACCAGCGGGTTCGTCGCGAACCGCTCGACGACGACGTCCGTGAGGTGCTCCATACGTCGCGTTCGACGGGAGCAAGCGCCGAATAGCTACTGGCTCAACGACCACAACGAGCCGTTCCAGCGGTTCGACTCCTCCGTCCACCTGCCCCCCCGGTCCGTGGTAGTCGACGAAACGAGGCGTCGATGGCCGTGTGACGTACGCTTATGTGTGAGCGCCAGCAGTGGTGTGATATGACCATTCGTGTCGAGTCGGCGGACCAGTACGTCGTCAATCTCCGGAAGCGGATGCCGTTTCACTTCGGCAACGTCGTCGTGGACGAGGGAGCGCACCTCTTCCTCGAGCTCTCTGTTGACGTGGACGGCCGGGCGACCGACGGCATCGCACAGGCCGGACTCGCCCCGATGTGGTTCCTGAAAGACCCCGACCTCTCCCTCGTCGAGGGTATCGAGTCACTGCTGGACGTGTTCGGTACCGCGTGGGAGGCGGCCCTCGACGTCGAGGCCAACACCGCGTTCGGCTTCTGGCAGGCACTGTACGACCACCAACGCGAGTGGGCGGCCGACACCGACTACCCGCCGCTGTTCTGGAACTACGGAGTGAGCCTCGTCGAACAGGCGGTCGTCGACGCGGTCTGTCGCGCGAACGAGACGACGTTCGCCGCCGCCGTCCGTGATGGGACGCTCGGGTTCGACCCCGGTCTCATCTACGACGACCTCGCCGGAGAAACGCCCGCAGACCTGCTCCCCGACGACCCGTGCCGATCTACCGCGCTTCGGCACACGGTCGGGCTGGACGACCCGCTGGTCGACGCCGATCTCGCGGCCGGCGACCGACTCGACGACGGGCTTCCACAGACGCTCGCCGACTACATCGAGCGCGACGGCATCGATCACTTCAAAATCAAGCTCTCGGCCGACGTCGACCGCGACGCGACACGACTGCGCGAAATCCGCGCGGTCGTCGAGGACCGACTCGACGACTACGCGTTCACCCTCGACGCAAACGAACAGTACGGGAGCGCCGGGACGTTCGCCGAGCAGTGGGCGACGCTCGTCGACGCGCCCGGTCTCGACGGCTTTTTCGACCGGCTCCGATACGTCGAGCAACCCCTCTCTCGCGACGAAGCGTTCACCGACGAAGCTCGTCGCGTCCTGACCGACTGGGAGGGCCCACCGGTCATCATCGACGAGTCCGACGCCCGCCCCGACAGCCTCGGCCGCGCACTCGACTGCGGGTACGCGGGCACGAGTCACAAGAACTGCAAGGGCGTGTTCGTCGGCGTCGCGAACCGTTGTCTCGTCGAATACCGCCGTCAGCACGCCGACGGCGAGTTCGTTATCAGCGGCGAAGACCTGACCACGCTCGGGCCGGTCGAACTCGTCGAGGACCTCGCCGTGATGGCCACCATCGGTGCCGACGACGTCGAGCGCAACGGCCACCACTACTACCGGGGGCTAAGTATGTTCCCCGAGTCACTCCAAGGAGCGGTCGGTTCGGAACACGGCGACCTCTACCGCCGACACGACGACGGGTTCACGGCACTCGCCGTCGAGGAGGGTCGCATCGCGTTCGGTTCGGTCACCGACGCGCCGTTCGGTCGACGAGTCACGCCACCGTTCGACGACGAGGCGTTCGTCCCACTCGACGAGTGGGACCCGGCCTCGGTGCGGGCCTGAACGGGCTGCTTCGGCCCTCGGTCTCTCCAGCGACGCTCCTCGCTTGCCGCTGCGCCTCGGCTGACCGGACGGGCCCCTTGATTACCTGTTCACCCGTAAGAAACACACGTTCACGTCGAAACGCCCGTTAGTGGCGATTGGTAACGGGTCGTTCGGCCGTGAAGTGGCCTCAGTCTTCACAGTACTACGTCTGTTACTCACCGACACGACGAACACACCGTTCACTTTGGCCGAACCGACGTGACCTGTGGTGGTTATAGAACCACAACGATTTAACACTGCAAAACAGCTTGGATTCCGAGCCCCTCGGCAGAGAACGAACCCGCTCGGGAGGACGTCGTCCGCTTGCGGCCGGTTCAGATCGAGGTCGCGTTGATTTCGATGATGTTGACGCTTCGGGTTATCATGTCCGGTATCTCCCCGTAGAAGCGCTCCTCGTCCATCCGGCTGGCCGGGCCGATGATACTAATCGCCCCCTCGACGGTCCCACCTTGGCCGATGATGGGAGCTCCGACCCCGACCAGCCCCGGAATCGTCTCCTCTCGGTTGAAGGCGAACCCCCGGTCGCGGATGGCGTCGAGTTCGTCGAACAGCTGGTCCGGGTCGGTGATGGTGTCCTCGGTCTGGACGGTGAGCCCCCGCCGTTTGATGATGGCTTCGACCCGACTTCGAGGAAGGTATGCGAGGATGGCTTTCCCCACGGCTGTGTGGTGGAGTGCCGAACGGTACCCGACGTACAGTGGCGTCTGTACGGCGTTCTCGCCGAGTTCGCGGTAGATGCACACTCCCCAGCCGTGCTCTTCGACCGTATAGAGGGCCATCTCGCCGCTCTCCGCTGCCAGCTTGTCGACCTCCCGGCGGACCAGGTCGTAAATACCGATACGACGGCGGGCGTGGTGTGCGAGGTCGAGGAACCGGAAGCCGAGTTCGTACGTTCCGTCACCGGTTCTCACGACGTACTCCTCGTGTTCCAGCGTCGCGAGATGGTTGTGGACCGTGGCCTTCGAGTACCCGGTCTCCTTCGCGACGGTCGTCACTCCTGCCCCGCCCGTCTCGCGAAGCGTCTCCAGAATCCGCAGCGTTCGTTGCACCGCGTCGATGGTCTTTTTTTGGTGCGGACATACCGGCACTGGGTGGCGCAGGCTCTTAAGTTCACCTCTCGTGAACATCTGTCGGCCATCGCCGAACCACCGACGGTCAGACCGTGGGACAACGTTCATGCTGGCCGGGTCCGACTGGTCCAGTCGTGATACATATCGGCATCGTCGGACTCGATACGAGTCACTCCGCCGCGTTCGCGGACCACTTGGCGGCGGGTGACGACGCGACCGTCGCGGCCGTCTGGGACGGCGGTGCGGTCAGGGACCGGGCGTATCGCGACGCGTTCCGTGCCGATTACGGCGCGACCGCCTACGACGACCCCGCCGCGATGGTCGAGACGGTCGACGCCGCGATGGTCCTCACCGCCGACTGGGACACCCACCGGCGGCTCGCGGTGCCGTTTCTCGACGCCGGCGTGCCGACGTTCGTCGACAAACCGCTCGCCGGCCGAGTCGAGGACGTCGACGCCATCGAGCGAGCCGCCGAGGGGACGCCGCTGTCGGGGGGCTCGGCGCTCCCGTTCCACCCCGAACTCGCCGTGTTTCCGACCGACCGGCCGGGACGGACGCTCTACTGCGCCGGCTACGACGACCCGTTCTACTACGGTTGCCATCTCGTCGACACCGCCCGACTGCTCGCCGGCAGCGACTGGCGCGCGGTCCGCCCTATCGACGGCCCTGGGAGCGTCGTGAACGTCGTGTTCGACGGCGGAACCGTCGCGACCCTCCGTCTCGACGGCCCCGCTGACGGCGCGACGTTCGGGTTTCTCGACGTCAGCGACCGGACACGCACACGAGCCGTCGAGGGGAGCGACGGGTACGACACCATGTACAAGCGGTTTCTCGACCGGTTTCTCGACTCGGTTCGTGGCACCGTCGACGACACCGACCGACTGCTCAACGGGGGGCGACTCCTCCTCGCACTCGCCGCCGTGCTCGACGACGGTACCGAGCGCACGCGAGACGACCCCCTCGACGACGTCCGCATCGACGGTGGTGCGTTCCTCGCCGACTACGAACCGTACTACTGACACGGGCCGAATCGCGCCGCCCGGTTACATCGTGTCTCTCCGCGCGTCCAACGGTGTCGAGGCGGGAGCGGTGTGGTCGGAGACTCCATCGACGGCGACCCACCGGCCGCTCTCGGCGGCGTCGTATACGGCGTCGAGGAGGCGGAGGACGGCCAGCGCGTCCGAGAGGTCGACGGGCACCTCGCCCCCACTGCGACGCGCGTCGAGGAACCGTTCGATGAAGGCCAGGCCCCACTCCCCGCCATAGCCCGGCGTCGGTGTGTACTCGTGGGTAACCGTCCGTCGAGGGGTATCGTCTGTCCCGTCCGTCCGTTCGACGACGAGTGCCGCCTCGCCATCGAACCCGAACTCGCTGCCGATGGGGTCCCACGACGCCGTCGCGTCGGTGCCGACGACGCCGACGTGGGTGTCATAGCGGTCCGGCCCGAGGTAGTAGCCCGCCCGGAGCGACCCTATCGCCCCGGAGCGAGTCTCGAACACGACGGTACCGCCGTCCTCGACGTCGGCGGCGGTGGTACCGTACGTGGTCGTCGCGCTGACCCGTGTCACCGGGTCCTCGAACAGCCAGCCGAAGAGGTCGAGCCAGTGGATGCCGAGCCACTGGAGGATGCCCCCACGACTCGCCGCCCGGTCGAACAGGTAGTGGCCGGCGTCCCGGTGAGCGACCTTCGAGGCGAAAAACCGCGCGTCGAACGAGCGGAGGTCGCCGAGCTCCCCGGCGTCGATTCGCCGACGGAGTTCGTCCGCGAGCGGGTGCGCCCGCCATGGGTACGAGACGCAAACCGTCGCGTCGCTGTCGGCCTCCGCCGCGAGCAACGGCTCCAGGTCGGTCGCGGTTCGTGCAGCTGGCTTCTCGGTGAACACGTCGACGTCGCGGTCGAGGGCCGCCTCGACGACCGCCGGCGTCGCGTCGTTCGACAGCGTCACCCAGAGCGCGTCGATGTCCTCGGCGTCGAGCAGCTCGACCGGGTCGTCGTAGACCGGAACGTCACCCAGTCCCTCGACGCTCGTCGAGTCGAACGTCGTCGACGGCTCGCACGCAGCGGTCACCGTCGCGGCGGTCTCGGCGAGACTCCGGAGATACGGCCGGCAGTGATGGTGGTCGAGTCCGACGTACCCGACTCGGGTCGTGGGCGTCGTCATGTGAACTCCGGGACGACCTCTTTGCCGAGACGGTCGAGACACGTCGGTGGCCGGGGTCGGCCGGAGAACTGCACCCACGACGACCCCCGTTCGCCCCCGAGATTCCCGTGGACGCGCACTCGCTCGACGTCCGACTGGGGTGTGTCGACGACGCGGTCACCCATCGGTTTCACCTCGTCTGCGCAGCTCCCGTCGGTTCTCGGCGAGGGAGACGCCGAACGCCGTATTCACGGGGTACGCACCTCGTTGCGGAGGGCACCGACGCCCTCGATTTCGACGACCACCTCGTCGCCCGCTTCCATGCTCCCGACACCGGAGGGTGTACCCGTCAGGACGATGTCGCCCGGATGGAGCGTGACGTGGTCGGTGATGTATGCGAGCACGGTGGGAACGTCGAACACGAGGTCGTCGGTGTTCGACGACTGGACGACCTCGTCGTTCAGCCGCGTCTCGATGGCCACGCTCGCGGGGTCGACATCCTCCCCGACGGGCGTTACCCACGGGCCGAGCGGCGTGAACGTGTCCATGCTCTTCGAGCGGTACCACGGGTTGGCGGCATTGAGGTCGCGGAGCTGCATGTCGCGGGCGGTCACGTCGTTGCCCGCGACGAAGCCGAAGACGTGGTCGAGCGCGTCGGCCGCATCGACCCGTCGGGCCGTCTCGCCGACGACGAACCCGAACTCTCCCTCATAGTGGAGGTCGGTGACGAGGTCGTGTTTCGTCACGGCCCCGTCGGGGTCGGTGATGCTCGACGGCGACTTCGCGAAGAACACCGGCTCCTCGGGAACGTCGTACCCTCCCTCCTCGGCGTGCCCGGCGTAGTTGAGCCCGACGCCGAGGAGGTTCCTCGGCCGGTCGACGGGCGCGTGTAGCGTCACGTCGTCGACGGGGAACGACGACCCGGTCGCCGCCGTCCGCAACGACGACCAGTCGTGGTCGACGAGCGCGGCGTCGAGACTGCTCGCATCGGCGTCGATAGTCGTCACCTGGCCGTCGTCGACGACGCCGAGACTGGAGCCGTCGCCCGTCGCGTGGCTGAATTGGCAAACGTGCATTCGTCCGTGTCTTGACGTGCGTGCCTATAACTACCAGGGTCGTCGACACCATCGTGACCGGTCGCTGCCGTCACGGTCGGCACCGGCCGCGTCGTCTGGCCGTCACTCGTCGTCGGTCGCGGCCCGTCGGTACTGTGTGGCGAGTGCCGCGAACAGCCGCCGGTCGCGGTCCTCGATACCGAGCGCCCACAGCACGACCGCGAACGTAAGGAGGCCTGCCGGGACCCCCACGACGAGAAGCAGGCGTCCGGCAACCACCCACTTCAGCGCCGCCATCGCGGCGGCCGTAACCCCCCCCGGCCGCGAGCGGGAAGACGAACCGCCGCGTGTAGGGCTGGAGGCCTTCGAGATACCACAGCTCGGCGACTCTGAGGAGGTTGACGAGCGCGAGCGACCCCGCCGTGCCGACGGCCGCACCGACGAGGCCGACCTCCAGCACGAGCAGGTAGCTGACGCCGACGTTGAGCACTGCGAGCAGCCAGTTGTTCGCCGCGTTGAGATACTGGTGGTCGGTCATCTGGAGCAGCCACCCGGCCGATCCGACGCTACAGTTGACAACCTGGCCGACGACGAAGACGCTCAGCACGACGCGACCGTCGGTGTACGCGGTTCCGAACAGCGCCAGCAGTTCGCTTCGAAAGACGAACTCGACGACCGCGACGGCGACCCCGCCGGTGAATATCCAGCGTGTCGCCACACTGTAGAGGGCATCGAGTTCCTCGCGCCGGTCGGTAGCGTACAGCTTCGCGGCGACCGGTGGGAACAGTTGGTTGAACGCGAGTAGCGACAGCGAGACGAACCCCGTCAGGAACAGCGCGACGTTGTAGATGCCCGCGGCTGTCGCCGACAGCAACGCCCCGACGAGAAGGACGTCAACGCGGTTGCGGAGGATTCCACCGACCTTCCCCAGCGTGACGGGGCCGGCGTAGTTGGCGAAGCGTGCGACCTCGTCGACGGACTGTCCGCCGGCGGGTCGGACGGTCGTGTGGCGAGCGGCCAGCGCGACCGCGACCACCAGCGTGAGCGCCGCGGCTCCGACGAGCGCTCCGGCTAGTCCGACGACGTCGAACCCGACGACGAGTGCGAGCGCGACCGCACAGAGCTGGAGCCCCGGAAGCGCGACCCGGACGACGACGGTCTGGTCGACGATCAGCTCGAGGCTTCGCAGGAGGTCCCCCGTCAACCGAACGAGGCCGAGCAGCGGGAGCGCGAGGACGAGCGTCCGAAAGACGGGGACGAACAGCGGGTGGTCGATGGTCCGTCTACCGAGCCAGGGCGCGAGGACGTACAGCACGACCGCGACCCCGAGACCGGCGAGAACGACGGTGCCGACCGCGAGTCCGAACACGCGGTCGCGTCGTGCGGGGTCGCCGTCGGCCTCCGGGATGTACCGTAACAGCGCCACCTCCGCACCCAGCAGTGCGAAGCTCCCGAGCGAGGTGACGAGCCGGTTGGCGAAGGCGTAGACGCCGTAGACACCGACACCGAGCCCGTTGGTGAGCAACAGGGTGGTCGCGAACAGCAGCAGTTTCTGCAGGCCGATGCCGACGATAGCGACGACTGCGCCGTGGGCGACTGACCGGAGCGCCCCGAGCAGCAGGTCGGACTCGGCCGTGTCGTCACTCGGGTGACCGGCAGAGTCGTTCGTCGAGTCAGCGGACACGTCGTTGGGGCACCGTCGATTGCTCGCTGTGGAACAGCGAGTCGTTTCAACCTGCTGGTGACGGCAACGGTAGCCGTCGCCGTCGAACGTTCGCCGGACGCGCGGTCACCGACGGCTTGAGAGGTCGACCACCCCGTCCCCGCGCATCGCCTCGGTCGCCGCGACCGTCAGTTCGAGCGTCCGGGTCGCGTCGGCGTAGTCCGAGCGGATCGCGCTCGTGTCGCGCGTCTCGACCGCGTCGAGGAACGTCCGCGTCATCTTACCCCACCGCTCGCGGTCGTGGAACGTATCGGCCCCGCGTACCTCGACGGGCTCGCCGTCGACCTCGCCGGTGAGGACGTTGTCGTTGCGGTGGACGTGGAGGTGAAAGCCCTCGCCGAGCAGGTCGAGCGTGTTCCCGGCGTGGCGGAAGGCGACGTGCGAGACGTGCCCGACGGTGCCGTCGCGGTGGTGGAGCGACGCCGATCCGGCGTCCTCGTACTCTAAGTCGTCGGGGGCGATTTGGTGGTCGCCGACGGCGGCGACGCGCTCGACCTCCCCCGCGAACGACCGGACGATGTCGTAGGCGTGGGTGGCGATGTGGACGGGGTAGCTCGTCGCGGTCTCGCGCTTCCACTTCCAGCCCTCCGGCGGGAGGCCGGCCCACTGGCGGGCGTCGACCAGTCCGAGCGTCCGGTCGCCGACGAGCTCGTGGGCCGCCTCGACCGTGCGAGCGTACCGGAGGTCGTAGCCGCTGTGGGTGACGATGCCGTTCGCCTCGACCGCTCGAAGCACCTCGTGGGCCTCGTCGAGGCGAACGGCCGCCGGCTTCTCGACGAACAGGTCGATACCGTGTTCGGCCGCCGCGACGGCCGGGCCAGCCCGGACGAACGGCGGCGTCAGCAGATAGCAGACGTCGACCTCCTTGGTCTCGAACAGCGCCCCGTAGTCGGTGTAGACCGCGGCGTCTCGCGGGTCGGCCACGGCCGCCGCGTTCTCGTGATCGGTGTCACAGACCGCCGTGACCGCTGCACGCGGGTCGTCATCGATGCTTCGGGCGTGTCGCTCGGCGACACGCCCCGCGCCGACGATGGCGGCGCGCAGGGTGTCGTCGCTCGTGTTCGCGTTCGTACACATACTCCGGCGTTCCGCGCCGGGCCTCTTAACTCCCCGCTCGCTCGCCCGCTCTCCTCGCAACCGTCATACGTCGGGCCATTCGTCGAGTCGCCGCAACGGGGAGTCCTCGATGGTCTCGTGGATGCGCGCCCGTGTCCGGTCCTCGTAGCCGCGAGTGGTCTCCATCTCCAGGTCCGCCTCGATGTCGGCCAGCGAGACGTCCTCGTCGATGGATTCGAGGACGAACACGCCGTCGCCGGGGGCGACGTCGAGGACGACGCTGCCGCCGTACTTGCGCTGGACCTCCTTGCCCCAGGTCCAGACGGTGTCGGAAGCCTTCGCGTACGATTTCATGTCGGTGTTGAGTTCGGCAAAGGAGAGCCACGCGCGGCCGCCGTGGAGGTCGATGTCCTCGACCTCGGGGTTCTTCCAGTTGTCACCGACTTCGGCGGTGACCTCGCGGCGTGGCGTGTACACCTTCGCGTCGTTCTTGTCACAGGAGACGACGTGGTAGCCGTGGTACTGCGCCCACGTCCGCAGCTGGTTGTGGGTGGTGCCGTGGGTCGGGAAGAAGACGAGGTTCGCCCCCTTCGCGCCGAGCTCCGTGCCGACCTCGGCGTATCGGGCGTCCCAGCAGATGAGGATTCCGACGCGACCGAACGGCGTGTCCCAGACCGGAACCTCCTCGCCAGGGGTGATACCCGCCGCCATCTCGCCGAGCGTCGGGGCGAGTTTTCGATAGGTTCCGATCACCTCCCCGCTCGGGTCGACGAGCGCCGTCGCATTGTAGAAGCTGTCGCCGTCGCGCTCGTACATCGGCAGGAGGACGTAGCTGTCGAGCGCGCGGGCGTGTTCGCCGATGACCTCGGTCGCCGGTCCCGGTATCGGCTGGGCAACGTCATCGAGCAGGTGGTTCGAGGCGTGCTGGAGCGCCGCCTCGGGCAGACAGACGAAGTCCGGGTCGAACGTCGCCGCGCGCTCCAGCAGCGCGGTAATGTTGTCGAGGTTGATGCGAACCCGCTCTGCGGGGTCGTCGCTGTCGGTCGGGTTGTGGAGCGCTATCGAGAGGACGCGCGTGGGGCGCATGGTCGGGCGGTCGGTGAGCGGCGACAAAGCTCTGTCGCCGGTGGGAACGAGCGACCTGGCGACGGGATTTATACGGTCCCGTGGCCACGCTCGTGGCATGACAGCTAGCGAACGACCCAACGTCCTCGTCGTGCTGACCGACCAGCAGCGCCACGACACGGTCGGTGCGTACGACAGCCCGATGGACCTGACCCCGACGCTCGACGCGATGGCCGACCGCGGCACGCGTGTCGAACACGCCGTCGCCAGCCAGCCGCTCTGTGGTCCCTCGCGGGCCTGTCTGCAGACCGGTCAGTACGCGACGACGAACGGCTGCTGGAAGAACGGCGTCCCGCTCCCCCACGACGCCGACCACCTACTCGCCCGGCAGTTCGACGGGGCGGGCTACGAGACCGCCTACGTCGGCAAGTGGCACCTCGCGGGGACACAGGACGACCCCGTCCCGCCCGGCGAGCGTGGCGGCTACGACCATTGGGTCGCCGCCGACGTTCCGGAGTTCACCTCACACCCGTACGAGGGCCACCTGTTCGACGCCGACGGCGAGCGCGTCACCTTCGAGGACCGCTACCGCGTCGACGCCTACACCGACCACGCCGTCGAGACACTCGAAACCGTCAGCACGAGCGACGACCCCTTCTTCTGCTTTCTCTCGTATCTCGAACCGCATCACCAGAACGACATGGAGACGTTCGTCGCCCCCGAGGGGTACGCCGAGCGCGACGACGCCCCGTGGGTTCCCCCGGACCTCCGCGAACGACCGGGCGACTGGTACGCCGAACTGCCCGACTACTACGGCATCTGCCGGCGCATCGACGAGAACCTCGACCGACTGCTCAAGACGCTCGACCGACTGGACGAGCGCGAGGACACCGTCGTCCTGTTTACGAGCGACCACGGCTGTCACTTCCGCACGCGCCCCGGCGAGTACAAACGCAGCGCCCACGAGGCGTCGATCCGCGTCCCGTTCGTGATGAGCGGACCGGGGTTCGACAACGGTGGAGTGGTCGAGGACCCGGTCGAACTGGTCGATGTCGCACCGACGTTGCTCGACGCGGCCGCCATCGACGTGCCCGACGCGATGCAGGGCCGGAGCCTCCTGTCGCTGCTCCGAACTACCGACGACCCAGGCGGCGACGGGGCCGACGACTGGCGCGACGAGGCGTTCGTCCAGATCAGCGAGTCCGAGATCGGCCGGGCCATCAGAACCGACCGCTGGACGTACGCGATCGCCGCACCCGCCATCGACGGCTGGCAGGGGGGAATGGACGAGCCGTCGAGCGACACCTACGTCGAACGGTACCTCTACGACCTGCGCGCGGACCCCGCCGAGCGAATCAATCTCGTCGGTCGTCCCGAGTACCGCGAGGTGGCGGACGAACTGCTGGAACGGCTCGCCAACCGAATGGTCGCGGCGGGCGAGGACCGCCCGGAGATACTCCCCTTCGAGAATCCGGGTTACCGGGAGTACTGACCCGGCTCGGGCGCCCGATGGTCGGGACGATTCGCCTCACTCTACCCGCTCGATGAGTCGGTTCAGCGCCGCCAGTTCGTGTTCGGCCACCGCCTCGCCCGAAGTGTCCGCCAGTGGCGGTCGCTCGGCGGTGACGTACCCGTCGTAGCCCGCGTCGGCGAGGGCATCGAACACGCGGTCGAACTCGACGGCCCCCTCGCCGAGCAGCGTCGAGCGGAACGGTTCGTCGCCGTGCCGGGTCCCGATCGTCGAGATATCGGGATGTGAGGTGTCATCGACCCGTTCGAGGTCCTTGACGTGGACGTGAAACAGGCGGTCGCCGAGCGCGTCGATGCTCTCCGCGCCGTAGGGGGCGTCGGCGATGTAGAGGTTGCCCGCGTCGTGGAGCGCGCCGACGTTCTCGCGGTCGATGCGCGCCAGCAGGTCGAGCGTCGAGTCGGTCGTCTCACAGAGCTTTCCGGCGTGGATCTCGATGCCGAGTCGCTTGTCGTACTCCGCGGCGAGGTCCGCAGCCCGACGCATCCAGCGAGCGGCCTGCTCGAACTCGTCGTCGGTCGCCTCGTACGGCGGCGGCCCGTTCGGACCGTGGCGAAGCAGGTCACAGCCCAGCGCGTCCGCGAACTCGAGGTACGGTTCGAGCGCGGCGAGGTCGGCTTCGCACTCCTCGTCGGTTCGACCGACGTAGCCCCCGGTGTACGTCGTCACGCAGGCGAGTCCGAGGTCTTGGTCGTCGAGCGCTCGCTTGAGCGAGTCGACGGTCGCGTCGTCGGCGTCGGGTGGCAGGTGCGGTGCGCGTGCCATCAGATCGAACCCCGGATAGCCCAGGCTGGCGGCAGTCGAGATGGCGTCCTCGACCGTGTGGTTGCCGAGCACTCTGCTGTATAGGGCCGGTTGCATCGTCATCGTCGCCACCGACGGTGAGGGGGCGCTAAAGCGTTCCGTCCGTGTGGGCAGTCACCACGTCACGAACACTTAACCCCGGCCGCCTCTCACCCGGTGGCAATGTCGCAGGACTCGACCGGGTCGGTCGACACTGACCGATCCCTCGACCGCTCTCGCGCACTGCTCGACCGGGCACGGCAGGTGATTCCGGGGGCAGCACAGACGAACAGCAAGGGACCGACGCGGTGGGTGCAAGGTGTCGCGCCGACCCATCTCGAACGCGGCCAGGGAAGTCACGTCTGGGACGTCGACGGCAACGAGTATATCGACCACGTGAGTTCGCTGGGACCGATCGTGCTCGGCCACGACTACCCGGCCGTCACGGAGGCGGTCGAGGCGCAGGTCGGCGACGGCTCGCTGTTCTCGCTCCCACATCCGTTGCAGGTCGAGGTCGCCGAGCGAATCGTCGACGTGGTGCCGTGTGCGGAGATGGTCCGGTTCGCCAAGAACGGCAACGACGTGACGACGGCGGCCGCGAAACTCGCCCGCGCGCACACCGGCCGGGACGTCGTCGCCACGCAGGGCTATCACGGGTGGGGCGACGTCTGGATGGCGGCGACCGCGATGGACGCAGGGATCCCTGCGGCGGTCGGCGGCCTGACCGAGCCCTTCGACTACAACGACATCGAGCGTGTCGAGGCCATCTTCGACGACCACCCCGACGACGTCGCGGCGGTCGTCACGACACCGGTCAACCTCGACCCGCCCGAAGACGAGTTTCTCACCCGACTGCGCGAACTGTGCGACGAACACGACGCGCTACTCGTCTACGATGAGGTGCTCACGGGCTTCCGGTTCGCGCTCGGCGGGGCGGGGGAGTTCTTCGGCGTCCAGCCGGACCTCGCGTGTTTCGCGAAGGCGATGGCCAACGGCTATCCGCTCGCCGCGCTCGCCGGTCGCGCGGACGTGATGCGAACCATCGACGGCGAGGGGTTCTTCTTCTCGTCGACGTACGCTGGCGACGCCGTCTCACTCGCGGCCGCAAACGCGACGCTCTCGGTTCTGAGGGAGGTGCCGGTCGTCGAGCACCTCCACGAGCAAGGGGAGGCACTCCGCGACGGCTACACCGAGCGCGCGGCGGCCCACGGGTTGGGCAAGGTGACGACCGCTCGCGGCTACGCTCCACGGTCGGCCGTCTCGTTCGAGAGCGCCGGCGGCGCGTCCGCACGACACTGCAAGAGCCTCTTTTTACAGGAGTGTCTCGACCGCGGCGTGCTGTTCGCGGGGACACACCTCCCGAACTACTCCCACACCGACGCGGACGTAGCGCGAACGCTCACCGTCTACGACGAGGCCCTCGGGGTCCTCGCGGCCGCCATCGAAGACGGGGCGGTGACCGACCGATTGCGGGGCGAGCCGGTCGGTGCGACGCTTCGGGAGCGGACGGGCGAAGCGGGTGGCGACCGATGAGCGACCGCGAGACCACGGAGGACACCGGCAGCGGGGACGCCGTCGACCGTCTCGTCGACGAGCTCTCGCCCCGCGAACTCGCCGGCCAACTCGTCGTGTCGCTCCCGCAGTTCCTGAGCGAATCCGAGCAGCGCCGAATTTTCGCCGAGTACGGCGTCGGAGCGGCCATCGTCCGCACGCCGAACAACCCGGCGTACATGGCGGCGTTCACGAACCGTCTTCAGGAGTACGCCGCGGCGTCGAGTGCGGGCCTACCACTGCTCGTCACCGGCGACTTCGCCGACGGGTCGGCCAGCAGCATGCCCCTGCAGACCGGCGACCTCCCACCGACCGCACGCGACGGGAGTCAGGGTGGAACCGCGTTCCCCACGGCGATGGCGCTTGGAGCGACCGGCGATCCGGCGAACGCCCGAACCGCCGCGGCCGTCACCGCCCGCGAACTGCGAGCGATGGGCGTTCACTGGAACTTCGCGCCGGTCGCCGACGTGAACACCACGCCCGAGAACCCCGTCATCGGCGTCCGGTCGTTCGGCGAACGGCCGGAGCGAGTGGGGGCGTTCGTCACGGCCGCCGTCGAGGGCTACCGCGGTGGTGGGGCCGACGACCGCGTGCTCGCGACGGCCAAGCACTTCCCCGGACACGGCGACACGACCGTCGACTCACACAGCGGCCTGCCGGTCGTCGACGCCGACCGGGAGACGCTCGACGAGGTTCACCTCCCACCGTTCGAGCGAGCCATCGAGGCGGGCGTCGACAGTATCATGACCGCACACGTCGTCACCGAGGCGCTCGACGACGAGCGCCCCGCCACGCTCTCACCGGCCGTGCTGACCGGGCTGCTCCGCGAGGAGTTGGGGTACGACGGACTGATCGTCACTGACTCGATGGACATGGCGGGCGTCAAGGACGGCTGGGGCCGCGAGGAGGCTGCCGTCCGTGCCATCGCGGCGGGGGCCGACGTCCTGATCGCCGTCTCGAAGGGCGAGAACGCCTTCGAGGAGCAGGTCCGAACGGTCGAGGCGATCGCCGAGGCGATCTGGTCAGGTGACCTCCCTGCCGAGCGCGTCGAAGCGGCTCTTCGGCGGGTTCTGGACGCGAAGCGTCGCGTCGGACTGCTCGACCGCCAGGGGAAGCCGGCCGGCCGGCGACGCGACCCGCTCGCCGCGACGGCGACCGTCGGTGCCCCGGCACACCGCGAAACTGCCGCGCGCATCGCGAGGGAGGGCGTGACCGTCGTCCACGACGACGGCGTTCTGCCGTTCGACCCCGACGCGGCCGCGACGACGCTCGTCGCGGGCGTCACCGACGCCGTGACGCGGGTGGCGGAGGCGGTTCGGGACCGGGCCAACGGTGACGTCGTCACGTGGCGTGCGGCCTCGCGCGACCCGGGAGAGTCGGAGGTCGCGGCGGCGGGGACGCTCGCGGACGACGTCGACCGTGTCGTGGTCGTGACACACTCCGGGCGCGGGAGACCGCGGCGCTCGGACGGACAGCTTCGTCTGGTCGAGCGACTCGCCGTGTCGTCCGTGCCGGTCGCAACCGTCGCCCAGGAACTCCCGTACGACCTGGCGATCCGCGAGACTGATGCGGGAGTGGCCGCGTACGGCAGCGACACGCCGACCGGTCTGACCCACCTCGAAGCGGCCGTCGAAGCGGTTTTCGGCGCGACCCCTGGCGGTCGACTCCCCGTGACGGTTGGCGAGTACCCGGTCGGTCACCGAACCGACCGATAACCCGCCCGTCCCGTTCGAACGGTCGTACGGTGTCCGTAGCCGTTCTACGGCCGGTTCGACCGGTGTGAAGTCGGAATCGTCACACTGACCGGTAAAATTATTCGATTAACTTTATATATCCGTAGAGCATGGCCGTATGCAGGCCAGAGTCATGGCAAAAGATAACACAGATTCCGGTTCCCGAACAGACGGTCCGCTCTCTCGGCGGCGAGTGCTCGAACTCACGGCAGGGGGGACGGCAGTCGCACTCGCTGGATGTAGCGGCAACTCGGGAACCAACACGGACGGTCCAGGGGGCACCGATACGGGTGATGGAACCGGTACGAACGACGGGACCAACACCGGAACCAGCGGCGGTGGCGGGACGTACAACACCTACACCGACGCGAACCCGCAGGACGTGCAGTTCAACCGGCTGTCGGAGGCACTCGGCGACTGGCCGATTCACTCGTCGATGTTTCTGTGGATGACGAACGCGGTCGACTCCACCGGGACTGTCTTCGGCATCGGTGCCAGAGACTGGACGGTCGACGGGCAGACGCTCACCGTCTCGCTCAACGAGAACCACCAGTGGCAGGACGGAAAGAGCGTCACCGCCGACGACTGGATCTTCCAGTACGAACTCGAACAGTTCGTGGCCGAAGGCGGCAGAAACGTCGCCGCGAAGTACGAGTGGACCGAGAACATCGAGGCGACGGGCGAACACGAACTCACGTTCGAGCTGAACGCCCCGCTGGCACCGGAGTTCGCAGCCGACGAAATCCTCTATGAGTTCCTCTGGGCGCACCCACCGACGTTCCAGGAGTACCACGACCAGTTTACGAGCGCTTCGGGCGATTCGGAGATTCAGGAGGCTCGAAACGCGCTGAACGACTTCCGCTGGGAGGATCCGATCTACCCCGGTGCGCTGCAGTACGTCAGTTCGAACCCCCAGCGGATGGTGCTGGAGGTTCACCAGAACTACCCCTTCGAGGAGGTCCAACAGCAGTACTCCGACGCGACCGACGACGACATCACCGACTGGGGGACGCCGAACCTCGACCAGGTGAACTTCAAGTTCGCCCCCGACAGCAACAAAGTGTTGCAGGAGTCCAAAGCCGGAAACGTAGATGGCGGGTACGGTATTGGCCCGTTCAGCCGGGAGAATCCACCGATCTCTGATGACTATCGGGTCGTCGCCTACTCAACCGGGTTCGGCCAGGGGCTCTGGTTCAACTTCTGGTCCGAGGAGGTCGCGGGCGACAACGCGGGTCTGGAGTGGTTCAAGATCCCCGAAGTGCGACAGGCGCTCGCCCACGTCATCGACCGAAAGGCGGTCGGCCGGCAGCTCATGCCGTCGCCGGATTCGGTCAAAGACGACGTGATGACGGGCATGAACGCCAGTCAGGAAGAACAGTACGTCAGCCAGGAGGTAATGGACCAGCTGAACCCGTACGAGCAGAGCACCGAGAAAGCGACCCAATTGCTCGAATCCGCCGGGTTCTCTAAAGAGGGTGGAAACTGGATAACGCCCGACGGCGATCAGTTCAGCATCCGCTTCAGAACTGCGTCGAGCGTCAACACCTACGTCAAGGCCACCGACGTCGCCACGTCGAACCTCAACCAGTTCGGCATCGCGACGCAGACCGCGACCGCGTCCGGCTCGGAGTTCTTCAGCGCCGACCCCGCAGAGCGTGGCTACCAGATGACCCCCGGCTGGTCGTTCGGTGGGGCCGGCCCCGGCCCGGCGAACACCGAGACGTTCATGTACCAGCGCCCACGGAGCGCCGTCGGCGGTGGCGACGGGCTCAACGACTACCTGCCCGGCATGAGCCACGAAGAGGAGGTGCTCGAGGTGCCGCCGATCGGGCAGCCCGACAGCGACGAGCGCATCGAGGTCAACCCCCACGAGACGATTCGTGCGCTCGCACTGAACAGCACCAGCGACGAGGAGAAACAGGAACTCCTCGACGAGATCGCCTGGGCGACCAACTGGTGGGTGCCGAAAATCTCCTGTGCGGAGAACGTCTACACCGCGTTGATCAATCCGAGCAAATTCAAGTACCCGCCGGAAGGCGCGCAGTCTCTCACCGCACGGCCGACGCACCCGATGATCTTCCAGCTCGGCATCGTCGACGGCAAGTGAACTGACGACCCATATCGCACCGCTTTTTTCGAGTACCTCATCGAGAGCGACGGCTGGTTGGTCCTCGTCGGTCGAGCGACGTCCGCGTCGCCCGTGGTCAGCGGCCGAACGTGCTCGCGAGCCAGTCGAGGTGCGTGTCGGTCATCAGGCCGTGGTGGTAGACCGACACCGCTCCGTCGACGTCGCTCCGAACCGCCTCGACGAGCGAGTCGAACGTCGCCTCGTCCGGGACGACGTTCGGGTCGAGCGTCACGCCCGCGTCGACGGTGACGTCACCGTCGACCGTCTCGCGGAGCGAGCGAATCCGGTCGCGCGCTCGGTCGGGGGCCGAGACGTAACAGATCGCCATCGCCCGGTCGAGGTGGTCGGCGAGGCGGTCCGGTCGAACCCCGGCGGGCCACAGCCCCGTCGGGTCCGCGCCGAGGTGGCCCTCCATCACGTAGTACGACAGCGGGACTGACCCCGCCGCTTCGGCCAGCCGAGCGACGAACGACTCGACGACCGCGCTCCGGAACGCGAACAGGTCGTCGAGCACCGGTTCGTCGGCGACGACCGCGTCCAACGGCGGGGCGTCGGCAGCGGGGACCGCGAGCCACTCGCGGACCAGATCCCGGACGACGCGCTGTGCCCGGCCGAGATCGATGGGGTGGTCCGTGGCGGCGGTTCGACACCCCTCGCAGAAACACTGGGCCAGCAGGACCTCCTCGGTGGTCCCCGTGAGCGCCTGACGCTTCGGGTGGCCCCACCGCCAGCCGTGTTCGTGGAACGGGCTCCCGAACCCGACCGATTCGAGGTGGACCTCCGCGACACCTCGGTCGACGAGCGCCTCGACGACGGCGGCGAAGTACTCGCGGACCTCGGGGTTCGACGGGCAGAGAGCGTGGTCGTGAGCGTCGCCGAACGCGCTCTCGACGCGATACGACGGGTTGGCCGCCCCCAACCGCGAGTTGTGGAGACAGACTGTCCAGGCGTTCACGCCGAGGCCGTGGTCGGCGGCCGCCTCGACGGTCTCGGCCACCGGATCGTCGAGCCCGGACACCTCGTTAGGGAGGGGGTCGATGGGCATGTCGGCGAACCGGCCCGGGTCCGGGTCGAAGTAACACCCGCCCGGATAGGCGGTGAACAGCTCGTCGGGGTGGCGAGGGTCGAGCGAGCGAATCGAGTGGTAGTGGCTCGCGAGGGTCAGGGCGTCGACGCCACGGGCGGCGAGGCCCTCACACGTCTCCGCGAGTCCGTCGCTCGTGAGGTTCCACGGGTAGGTCCACACTGCGGGCATGGATAGGGGTACGGCGGTCGCGACTAAAATCCTCCTGCTCGCCACGGCGCGAGCGTGTCGAACGCGGCCACGGGCCATCACGAACGCTCAAGAGGGAGCACGCCGACGCCAGCGTATGACCGAACCGCTCGGGAGCAGGCCGACCGAATGGGCCGGGAAGACGTACAGCGAGATAACCGACCTCGCAGGTCGAGACGGGTCGATACTCGTCGTCCCCGTCGGGAGTGTCGAACAGCACGGTCACCACCTCCCGGTGGCGACGGACACGATACTCGTCGACGCCGTCGCGCACCTCGGGGCTACCCGCGTCGTCGACGACCTTCCGGTGCTCGTGACGCCCCCGGTCTGGACCGGCCATTCCCCACACCACCGCTCGCTCGGCGGGACGCTGTCGCTCGGCCACGAGGACCTGCTCGGTGCGCTCGAAGGAGTCGCCGAGACAGCCCTCGAAAACGGGTTCGATGCCCTGCTGTTCTGCAACGGCCACGGTGGGAACGCGTCGCTGGTGTCGAGCGTCACCGGCACGGTCGGCGTCGACCACCCCGACGTCGAGGTCCTCGGAGTGACGTACTTCCACCTCGCGTCGTCGTTCATCGACGACCTCCGCGAGAGCGACGTCGGCGGGATGGCCCACGCCGGGGAGTTCGAGACGGCGCTCATGCTGCATCTCCGGCCGGAACTCGTCGACACCGACCGCATGGAAGCCGAGGAGCTGGAGAGCGAGTACAGCCACGGTCTGCACGACATGTTCGACGCCGGCCCGCTTACCGTGTATCGGGAGTTCCGTGAGTACTCCGCCAGCGGGGCCATCGGCGCGCCCGAACTGGCGACCGCCGAACAGGGCGAGCGACTGTTCGAACGCCTCGGTGACGAACTCGAACTCGTCCTTCGCGAGGCCCACGAGCGGGTCCGCTGACCGGTCGACCGGTCTGGGGCCTCCGACGCCGACTCGCCACAGCATTGTGGCCCCGAGGTTTATGCTCCCCTTCGTCGACCGATGGGTATGGAGATCACCGCCGTCGAGGCGATTCCCGTCAGGGTGCCGCTCGTCCCGTTCGAAGAGGGCGGCATCGCGCCGTACGTCACGAACCACAACGAACTGACCGCGATGGACCGCGTGCTGGTACGCGTCGACACCAACGAGGGGGTCTCGGGATGGGGTGAGGTCAGAGCGTTCCTCTCGCCCGCCGCCACGGTGTCGGTCATCGAAGAGGGTATCGCGCCCATCGTCGAGGGGCACTCTCCGTTCGAGACCGAGAGTCTGCGACGACTGCTGTTCATCGAGTACACCAACGTCGATACGTTCTTCGCGCCCGTCGAGACCGCGTGTTGGGACATCGTCGGGAAGGTGCTGGATCGTCCCGTCTACGAGCTGCTCGGCGGGCACGGTGCGCCCGAGCAGACCGCCCGCCGACATCGCGAGCACGTCGACGAGACCGAAACCAGCGAGCGCTGCGAGGTGGCGTACTGTCTCGGCATCCTCGACCCCGAACGGTCGGCCGAGCGCGCCGTCGAGGTCCGGGACGCCGGCTACTCGGTACTGAAGACGAAAGCCGGTCGGGACTGGCGCGAGGACGTCGAGCGCGTCGTGGCGATGCACGAGGCGACTAACGGCGAGCTCGAGTTCCGCCTGGACCCGAACCAGGGGTGGACGCTCGACCAGGCGGTGCGCGTCGGAGCGGCGCTGGAGGACGAAGGCGTCTACCTCCAGTATATGGAGCAGCCGATTCGGGTCGACTCACACCGTGCGCTGGCACGTCTCGCCACCCGGACACGCCAGCCCATCGGTCCGAACGAGGACACGTACGTCGCACACAACCTCCGGTCGCTCGTCGAGGCGGGTGCGGTCGACGTCGCCGTACTGGACCTCACACCGGCCGGAGGTATCACCGGGCTTCGGCAGGTCGCGGCCGTCGCCGACGACGCGGGCGTACCGACGGCGCATCACTGCGCGTTCGACCTCGGGGTTCGGACCGCCGCCGTCCTCCACGCCGTGACGGGGATTCCGGGGTTCGCGCTCCCTCCCGACACCGTCTACTACGGCTGGGAGCGCGACGTCATTACCGACCCGTTCGAGGTCGAGGCGGGGACGATGCGTGTTCCCGAGGGGCCGGGGCTGGGTGTTGACGTCGACATGGGCGTCGTCGAGCGGTATCGCACGGACTGACCGTCCGTGCCGGCCTCGCACCGGCCTCGCACCGACCGAACAGTTATACCCGTTCGGCGACCGTTCTACGGCGTCCACATGAATCACCAGAAGTTGCCGTTAGCCGACGACACGGCCATCGTCACAGGTGCGTCGTCGGGCATCGGCCGAGCTATTGCCGAGCGGTTCGCCGAGGCGGGGGCGAACCAGATCATCTGTTCGCGCTCGCGAGAGGAGATCGAGGCGGTGGCGGCCGACCTCGCCTCCGTCGGCCCAGGCGGGATACGCGGTGTCGCCTGTGACGTGACCGAAGCCGACGAGGTTCGGGCGCTCGTCCACACCGCCGTCGACACGTTCGGGGGAGTGGACGTCGTCGTCCCGAATGCGGGCGGGATGATCGACGACGACAACCTCCACCGCATCGACGAGACCACCTTCGAGGCGAACCTCGACGTCAACCTCACCGGCCAGTTCCGGCTGGTGAAGGCGGCGCTGCCCGCGATGGTCGACGGTGGGGGCGGTGCGGTCGTCTTCATGGGGACGGTCAACGCCCTGACCGGCATCGGTCTCACCGGCTACTCGGCCGCGAAAGGGGGCATCCTCTCGCTCTCCCGACTGCTCGCGGTCCAGTACGGCCGTCACGGCGTTCGGTCGAACGTCGTCTCACCGGGTACCATCGAGACGGGGGCGCGTGAAGCGGAGATGGGCGCGTCGGAGGGACGACACGGCAACGAAACCGACGAGGGCGACCGGTCAGCCCGCGAGGAGTGGCTCGACCAGTACCCGCTGGGTCGGTTCGGCCGACCCGAAGAGGTCGCCGAGGCGACGCTGTTTCTGGCCTCCGAACGCTCGTCGTTCGTCACGGGGGCGAACCTCGTCGTCGACGGCGGGCTCACGGCGGGTCTCGATCAGGGCCTCCAGACGCGAGTGTACGACGTCGACGACCCACCGACCCGCGAGTGACGCCACCGGACCGACGAGCTCTGGGCGCAGCTGTGACCCGTCGCGCGCCGAAAGCGTGATACCACTCCTCCCGGTATCGAGTCTCATGCGACCCGTTCGAGTCCCGACAGCGATCGCGGTCCGTGCGTGTACCGACCGAAACGACGACCGACACGACCGGCCGTTCCGAGGCGACGGCCGATGACCGACGCCGTCTCCGTCCACCGCCCCGAGACGTGTTTCGAGGGGTACACGCTCCTCTGTGAGTCCTACGAGGACCCGTCGGCGAACCCGGACGGCACCGGGAAGATACACCTCGTCGATATGGCCGGCGAGCCGGTCCACACCTGGTCCGTCGAGACGGCACTCCAGTCGTTCTGTCAGCTCCTGCCCGACGGCAACCTGCTGTATCCGACGCGGGACCGTTCGTCCATCGACGAGGCGGGCGTCCGCGAACTGACGCCCGACAGCGAGGTCGTCCGGCACTACCACTGCCGTGTCGACCACGACCTGAGCGTGCTGGCCAACGACAACCTGCTCGTCCACACCATCACCGACCGGATGATCCCCGCCATCGGGCCGGGGCTCAAGCGCGACCCGTATCTGCTCGAAGTCACCCCCGATGGGGAGCTCGTCTGGGAGTGGCGCGGGGGCGATCACTTCGACGACCTCGAAGCGTGTCTCGACGCCGACGCGTGGCGGTACGTCCGCGAGCGCATCGACGAGGAGTACCCGTTCGACTGGGCGCACAACAACACCGCGCAGGTGATCCCACACAACGAGAGCTACGAGGCCGAAGTGGACCGGGGCGTCGACCACCCTCGGTTCGCGCCGGGGAACGTCGTGTTCTCGTACCGGAGTCTCGACGTCATCGGCGTCATCGACCGCGAAACGGGCGATATCGTCTGGGCGTGGGGGCCGGGCGAACTGGACGGCCAGCACCTCCCTCACGTCCTGCCGAACGGGAACGTCCTGCTGTTCGACAACGGCACGCGGCGGGGCTACTCGCGCGTCCTCGAACTCGACCCGCTGACAGAGACCATCGAGTGGGCGTTCACCGGCTCCCCGACGGAGTCCTTTTTCAGCGAGTACATCTCGGGGGCACAGCGCCTGCCGAACGGGAACACCCTCGTCTGTGAGGGCGGGTCGGGCCACGTCTTCGAGGTGACGCCCGACGGCGAGGTGGTCTGGGACTTCGTCAGCCCGTTCGATGAGGAGGCTAGCCTCGGAAGCGTCTACCGGGCGACGCGCTACCCCCCGGAGTACGTCGCGCCGCTGCTCTCGGCGGGCGAATGACGGCCGACGACTCCCGACGACCGGGCGTCCCCGCCGCACTCGTCCGGGGCGGGACGAGTAAGGGTGGCTACTTCGAACGCGACGACCTCCCCGACGACCGGAAGCGGTGTGGTTCGCTCCTGTCACGGCTGTTCGGCAGCCCGGACCCGATGCAACTCGACGGCGTCGGCGGCTCACACTCGACGACGAGCAAGGCGATGGTCGTCGCGGCGGGCGAGGGAGCGACGGACGTCGAGTACACGTTCGCGCAGGTCGGCATCGAGCGGCCGGTCGTCGACTGGGGCGGCAACTGCGGCAACCTCACCTTCGGTGTCGGCCCGTTCGCGCTAGAGCGCGGTCTCGTGACGCCGAAGGCGGTCGACGAGCAAGCGAGCGCGGACGAGCGACGCGTCACGCTCCGACTGGAGAACACGAACACCGGCACCCGCGTCGAGCAGTCGGTACCGCTCGGCCCGAGCGGGCAGCCCGAGTACGCCGGCACGTTCGACGTCGCGGGCCTCCCGCGCTCCGGCGCGCGCATCCGGTCGCGGTTTCTCGATCCCGCCGGGGCGATGACCGACGCCCTCTTTCCGACCGGCCACCGGACCGACGTGCTCGACGTCCCCGACTTCGGCGCGGTCGAGGTCTCGCTCGTCGACGTGTCGAACCCCTGTGTGTTCGTTCGGGCGAGCGACGTCGGTTGCACAGCCGCCGAACGACCGACGGAGATCGACGCCGACGCCGACCTCTTGGCGCGACTGGAGCGGATCCGAAGCGCCGCGTGTGAACGCCTCGGGATCGTCGCCGACGCGGCCGACGCGACCGCGGAGAGTCCGGGGGTCCCGAAGCTGGCGGTGGTCGGGGAGCGTCGCACCTACGAGACGGTCGACGGCGACCGAATCACGCCCGACGAGTACGACCTGCTCGCGCGTATCCTGTCGATGGGGACGGCTCACCACGCCTACGCCGTCACCGGCGCGATGTGTACCGCCGCCGCCGCGGTGCTCGACGGGACGATACCGAGCGAGTTCCTCGCGGAGGGGGCGACCGACGCGGTCACCATCGCACATCCGAAGGGGACGCTCCGTGTCGGCGTCAACCGCGATGGCGAGGCGATAGCCGCCACGACCGTCGACAGGACTGCACGGGTGCTCATGAACGGGCGGCTCTACGACCCCAAGGCGTGACCGGACGGACGGCACCGGAGCACCGGGCGGCACGAGTCGTGTCTCAGTCGACGGGACCGTCGTTCGCCGCCGTTGAGTAGTAGTCGAGCCACGCTTCGCCCGTCAGGAACCGTTCGGGGACGTCGTCGGCGGTGGCCGTCGGTGAGAGTCGGAGCCAGCCGTCGCCCTCGTCGCTCCGCCACGCGTGACACGGTGTGCCGAGCGCGAGATAGCAGTCGCTCGCCGCCGGGCGCTCGCCGTCGATGTCGAAGACGGCCGCCGAGAGCGAGGCGGCGTCGGTGTAGTCGTCGGTCTCGTGGCGGCAGATTGAGTCGTCGCCGGGACCGTTCGCGTGGTCGACCGAGAGGTCGCGCATCGTTCCGACGGCCACCGCGCCGTCGGCGGCGGCGAGCAGCGTCTCGGCGCGGTCGGCGCGGCGACGGCTCGACGCGAGTTCGGACACGAGCGGCGAGCGGTCGTCGAGCAGGCCGAACGCGTTGGCTCGGACGACGACGCCGTCATCGGTCCACTCGCCCGCCAGGCTGGTCTGAGCACCTTCGAGAACGACGACGCGGTCGGCGTCGGCCACTTCGATGATACCCGGCGACGCCATCGGCGACTCCAGCAGCCGCGCCGCGACGTGCTGTGCCACCTCGACGGCCGTGTCGCCGTGCAGCAGGCCCTGTCGAAGGTACTCACCCCGAGACACGGCCATCCGGGCATCGAGGTCGGCCTCGTCCGCGTCGAACGCCGCCGTCGCGGCGAAGTTGCTCCCGACCGCGACCCCGCGGTCGTTCATTCCCATCTTGAGCGCCGTTGACCCGGCCGCCGTTACGCCGACCACGTGGTTCCTCCCGGTCGGACGTTCCGTGCGGACGACGTTCACCTGCCGGTGACGGTGGTAGCCCTGCCCCTCGAACGACGCCGCGCCGTCCTTGTCGCTTTGTTTGAAAAAGACGGTGCCGCCGCCAGCGGTCGCGGCTCCGGTCGCGGCCGCTACCGTACAGCCGTCGGGCGAGACCGATTCGTCGAACAGGGTGAACGCGAGCAGGTCACGGTACGGTACTCCAGCAGCCCGTGCCGTCGCCTGGAGTTCGGTGCGTGTCGTGGCCGGAAGCTCCGACACCCGCTCGGCAGCGATTCGGCAGACTCGCTCGCGGTTGAGACCACGGCAATCGAGGGCGGCCCGGAAGCCACGGAGGTTGTGTCGAACCGCCGGACCGAGCCGTCGCAGTCGGGACCGCTCGGTCCCCGGACTGGCTTGCTCGTCTCGGTCGGCTTCGGTGTGACGCTCACTCGGCATCGTCGACGACGACGGACGGTACCGTGATAACGGTACGCACCGCACCGATACTCAGCGCCCGTCGGGGCGGTCCGTGGAGTCGAGGCCGACCGTGGCGGCCCGGGTGACGATGGTTCGGGTTCACCGGGTGAGCAGTGCGAGTCCAACCGCCGCCGCGAGCACGGCGACGACACCGCCGAACGCGAGGTCGTAGGACGCGATCGAGGCGACGTAGCCGACGGCCACCGGCGAGAGCGCACCCGCCCCGAGCATCAGCGTGCGAACGATGCCGAGGACGCCCGCGTCGCCCGACGACGGCACGAGCGTCATCAGATGAGCGTCACGGACCGGTCGGAACCCGTGGAATCCCAAGCCGGCGACGACGACGACGACGACCAAGACGACCGTGTCGGTCGTCGTGACGAGCACGGCCGTCGCTACGACGGCTACCCCGAGGAGGACGACGAGCGTTCGGAAGGGACCGACGCGGTCCCCGACCGGCCCGGCGGCCGCCTGCGTGACGCTCACCGCGAAAAAGCCGCCGTAGAGCAGGCCGGCCATTGCCGGTGGCACGCCCTTCGCGTCGACGAGATACAGCGGTAAGAACGCCGAGACAGCGTTCCACGCGAACGAGAACAGCATCGTCACGAGCAGAAACCCGACCAGTCGCCGGTCGGCGAACGGGGCACGGTAGCCCGCCCACCCGGTCGGGGCGTCGGTGTCCTCGGTGTCGCGCCCCCTCGCCTCGCTGTCAAGCGACTGCTCGTCCGTGGTCGTCTCGATCGTCGACCGGAGCGACAGTTCACCGTCACTGCCGACACATCGGACGAACGCCACCGTCGTCACGAGGGCGACGCCCGCACCGACGACGAACGCCGCCCGCCAGCCGAGCGCGAGCGAGAGGCTGGCCGCGACCACCAACGGCGCGACCGCCCCACCCGCCTGTCCGATGGTGTCCATGACCCCGAGCGCGGTGGCCGGCCGGTCCGGGTATCGCCGGGACAGCAGCGGGACGGCGACGGTCTTGTGCGGTCCCGTCGTCACACCGACGAGGACGGCGGCGACGAACAGGACGGCGAACGTCGGGGCGGCGGCGGCGAGGACGGCCGCCCCGCCGAACGCCACGCCCGCGGCAGCGAGAACCGACGGGCCACCGACCCGGTCGGCGACCGTGCCGGCCGGGAACTGGACGGCGGCGTAGCCGACCATCAACGCCGAGAACAGCGCCCCCGTCGCCGTCGGGCCGACGCCGAAGACCACCCGGAAGGTCGGGAACAGCGGCGGCAGAAGATATCGGAGGAACTGCACGACAAACCACAGCCCCGAGACGGCGAGGAGGACGTCGTATTGACTCGCCGCCGCACGGGCGCGTCCGCCGGTCAACCTCATCGATAGCCGGGTCACGACACCGCGTGATAACGATACCGGGTTCGGCCACCGACACGCATCGGTCCCGGTGCCGACCGGTCGAATGGCAAGGGCTTTGTCGCCGTGTCGTGACGAGTCACGTGACCATATGCCACGATTCGACGTTCGCGTCCCCGAGACACCGCTGTCGGTGCTCGTCGTCGGGGCGCACTTCGACGACTGTGAGGTCCGCTTCGGTGGGACTGCGACGAAATACCGCGAGTTGGGCCACGACGTGACGTTCGTTTGCATGACCAATGGCGAGGCCGGCCACCACGAACAGGGTGGAGCGACGCTCGGCCAGCGTCGGCGCGCCGAGGCCGACGACTCGGCCGCCGTCATCGGTGCGGAGTACGTTGCCTTCGACAACCCGGAGGGCGAACTCGAACCGTCGGTCGACAACCGACGTGACGTCATCGAACTCATCCGTGTAGTCGAACCGGACCTCGTGTTCACCCATCGCCCGAACGACTACCACCCTGACCACCGCTACACCTCGCGGCTGGTGCAGGACGCCGCGTACATGGTGACCGTGCCGAACATCTGCCCGCAGACGCCACACCTCACGTACAACCCCGTCATCTGTTACCTGCCGGATTCGTTCGAGAAACCATACCCCCTCGATCCGGCGGTCGTCGTCGACATCGACGAGACGATGGCGACGAAACTCGACATGCTCCACAACCACACCTCACAGATGTACGAGTGGCTGCCGTACAACATCGACATGCTCGACGAGGTGCCCGACGACGAGGAGGAACGCCGCGAGTGGCTGCCGAAACGGTACGCGCCGCGTAACCGTGACCTCGCCGACCGGTTCCGCGACGAACTCGTCGAGACGTACGGCGAGGCACACGGCGAGAGCGTTGAGTTCGCCGAGGCGTTCGAACACTGTGAGTTCGGCGGCCCGCTCACCGAGGCGAACCGCGACGCGCTGTTCCCGTTTCTCCCGAACGGCGGGTAGTAGTTCCCTCCGTTCAGGACGACGCGTCCGGCCGTCTCCCGACGTTAGTCCGATTCGAGCGAGACGCCGTCGGGCGTGAGCGTTTCGTCGTCGACGGTCGTCAACTCGCCGTCGACGACGAACCCTTCGGGCCGGTCGGCGAGGCGATCGGTCAGCCACGACCGACAGCGCTCGTACTCGTCGACGAACTCGGGGTCGTCGCTCAGGTCAGTCGTCTCCAAGGGGTCCGATTCGAGGTCGAACAACAAGTCGTCGCCGGTGACGGGGAAGTAGACGTACTTCCAGCGACCGTCGACGGCGTACTGCTGGGCGTTCTCCGGGTGGTAGGAGCCGGGGGTGTTCTCGCCGTGGTAGAACTCGCGCCACCCCTCGTCCGGCGCGGCGACGGTGTCCGGGTCGGCCGCCGCCACCAGCGGGAGGACCGACCGTCCCTCGACAGTGTCGGGGACGTCGACGCCGGCGACGTTGAGCAGCGTCGGCATGACGTCTTCGAGGCCGACTGGCGCGTCGACGAGCCGCCCGCGAGGGAGTCCGGGCTGCCACCCATCGGGAAACCGGAGGACGAACGGGACGCGGGCCGACCCCTCGAACGGGTAGGTCTTGCGCCAGTGGTAGTGGTCGCCGAGCATCTCGCCGTGGTCAGAGCAGAACAGAACGACCGTGTTCTCCCACTCACCGGCGACCCGCAGGCGGTCGACGATCCGCTTGAACTGGTGGTCGATCTGCGTGATGAGTCCGTAGTACCCCGCCCGCGCCCGGTGGACGACCGTCGGCGGGAGATCCGCGAGCCACGCGTCGACGGCGGGATACTCGGGCAGCTTCCCGCCGTACAGTTCCTCGACCCAGTCGCCCATCGCCGGGGCCGGCAGGTCGCGGTCGGCGTACATGTCCCAGTATGGCTGTGGCGGGTCGAGCGGCGTGTGCGGCCGGACGTACGAGACGTTGAGGAAGAACGGTCGGGTCGGGTCGCGCTCGTCGAGGAAGTCGAGCGCGCGCTCGGTCGTCCAGTTCGTGGGGTGGTAGCGTTCGGGGAGATGCCACGGGCGAGGGTCCCAAGAGTTGCGCCCCAGTCCGTGCGCGAGTTCGTCAACTCCTTCTTCGTGGTCGTCGAGCCACGCGGTGTAGTCGTCGGGAACGCCGTTGAGCGCCTCGTGCTGTTCCATCCGTTCGAATCCCAAATGGGTGCGGTTCGGAATGGAGTGGAGTTTGCCGGCCAGCATGGTCTGGTAGCCCGCGGCCGCGAGCTCGCCGGGGAGCGTGTGGTCGAACTGCCAGGGTTCGTCGGCCTTCCAGCCAGTACAGTCGTTCGTGTAGGGTGTCTGGCCCGTCATCAGACAGCGCCGGGCGGGGATACACGACGGAACGGGGGTGTACGCGCTGGAGAACAACGCCCCCTCACCGACGAGGCTGTCGAGGTTCGGTGTGTGGAGCAGCGGGCGGCCGTCGGCGTCGGTCGGACAGCGCGGGTCGGCGCCGAGGCAGTCCCCGCGGTGCTGGTCGGTCGTGACGAACAGGACGTTCGGTCGGTCGGCCATACCACGAGTGCGGCGGTCGTCGTGAAATAGCTACGGCCGCTACCCGACCCGACCACGCGGGGCCTGTGACGGTCAGAACTTGTCGAGCGCGGGGAACCACCGTTCGGCACCGACCATCCGGTCGGCGACCGTCGCGGCGTCGTCGAACGCGCCGCCGGTCGCCGCGGCGAGGAGGTCGGCATCGGCCCACACCATCGGCGTCTCGCCGGTTCGTTCGCGTACCGTCTCCGTCCGGCGGTCGTGGCCCGCGTCGTCGAGCACCGCCGCCAGCGTGTCGAGCGGCGGGTCCCAACGAACGCGGGCCGGCGGGTCGGACGACGGATCGTCCGTCACCGCCGCCGTCGGTGCGTCCGCGTCCCGTTCGTCGCCGTCGGTCGGCGTGGCACACAGTCGGTTCCACGCGGCCGTCAGGAACGAGCGGCGGTCCTCACCCCGGTACCCCGCTTCGAGGCAGACGACCTCGTCGTGAGACCGCTTCCGAACGAGATAGCCGGTACGGGCCTCGCCCTCGTAGTACCACAGAACGTCCGTGGGGGCGACGAGCACCTCGAACACCCAGTCGTGCCACAGCGCCGGGTAGCGGTTGAGCGCCCCGTCGACGCCGCGTCGTTCCGCCCGGTGGACGGCGGCGAGCGCGTCGACGGCGTGTGGGTCTGTCGCGTCGAACGGCTTCCACCGCCCTCGTGTCCCCCCCTCGCCGTCCGCAACCGGCTCCGGGTTGCCGACAAGCGTCGCAGCAGTATCCAACGGGTGCCACCCCAGACGAGCGTAGAACGTCGGGTCGCCGACGAGCGCGACCAGCGGGTACCCCTTCTCGACGGCGACCGTCCTGGCGTGGTCGAGCAGCGCGCTGGCGTGGCCCTCGCCGCGTCGGTCAGGGGCGGTCTGGACGTTCCCGACGCCCGCGACGGGGACGGGAGCGCCGTGGAGCCAGCACTGGCGCTCGTAGAGCTGGAGCGAGGTCACGAGTTCGTCGCCGTCGAACCCGAGCAGCGTGTTCTCGATGGGGAGTGCAGGTGCGTCGACGATGCGGCGGCGGAATTCCGCTTCGGGGACGTCGTCGAACGCTCGGCCGGCGGCGACGGCCGTGCGTTCGACCTCCTCGGCGGTCCGGGCCGGTCGGATGTCGGTGTCGGGCATCCCTCGGCCGTTTCTCGGCGACACACTTAGCCTCGCGGGGCGACCCCTCGCTCGCCGCTCGTGACGTCGGCCCCCTCCCTGCGCGACGCTGGAAGCTATAACCCTCCTCGGCGACAGGGGGGAGTATGCGCGTGTTGCTCGTCGACATCGACTCGCTGCGCCCGGACCATCTCGGCTGTTACGGCTACTCCCGTGACACCTCGCCGACCATCGACCGTATCGCCGCCGCCGGCGTCCGATTCGAGAACTGTTTCGTCTCGGACTCGCCGTGTCTCCCCTCGCGGACGGCGCTGGCGACCGGTCGCCACGGCATCGACACCGGCGTCGTCACGCACTTCGGCGAGGGGCAGGAGTACGACGACCCCGGCGATGGGCACGCAGAGGACCCCGACCGACCACTCGCGTTCCGGCATCTGTTCGAACACGGCGTTCGGACGGCGACGGTGACGAGTTTCTCGCAGCGGCATCTCGCCTACCACTTCACGGCGGGCTTCCAGGACCACCTACAGCCGTCGGCCAACACCGGCAGTCGTGCCGACGAGGCCGCGAGCGACGTGACCGACGCCGCGTTGCGGTGGCTCGGCAGTCACGCGACCGAGGACGACTGGCTCCTCCACGTCAACTACTGGGACGTCCACCATCCATACGAGGGCATCACGGAGTACGTCGACGCCGTCCGAGAATCGGGGGACGCCGCCCCGTGGCCCGACGAGGACGCCATCGACGCTCAGCAGGGGATGGTCGGGCCGCGAACGGCCGACTGCTGGCCGACCCCGAACTCCTACGACGTTCCGCCCGAGGAGCGTGGCCAGTCGGAGTGGCCGTTTCCCGACCGCATCGAGGACCGGGCGGACGTCGAGCGGTTCCTCGACGGCTACGACGCGGCGATTCGGAAGGTCGACGCCGAGGTCGAGACGCTGCTCGACGCGCTGGCGGCGGCCGGCGTCCGCGAGGAGACGGCAGTCGTCGTCACGGCCGACCACGGCGAGGCGTTCGGCGACCACGGCATCTACGCCGAACACGCCTTCCCCGACCAGGCGTGTCAACGCGTCCCGCTGGTCGTCTCGTGGCCGGGTGTAACCGACGGCGACGGCGATACCACGAACCGCGAGACCGACGGGGCGCAATCGGGGTCCGAGGCCGGCACGGACGGGGCGCTCTCCCCATCGGTCGACGGGTTCATCTACCAGTTCGACCTCGTCGCGACGCTCTGTGAGCTGTTCGGCGCACCGGTACCGGCGGGGTGGGACGCCCGACCGTTCACGGCCGCGCTCGAAGCTGACACTCGCGAGACGTTCGACGGCCGCGACTCCCTTGTCTGTGGCCACGGCATCTACACGTTCGGTCGGGCGCTCTACACCGACGAGTGGACGTACATCCGCCTGCTCCACCCCGGCGTCTTCTCCTGGCCCGGCCAGTACAACGACCCCGACCTCCCGAACGACGGGCGCGAACTCCTCCATCGTCGCCGCGAGGACCCCCACGGGAGCGAGAACCTCGTCGCCGAGCGGCCGGAGCGGCCGCCGAGATGCGCGCCGGATGGACCGGTGGCTCGCCGACCGACTCGGGGAGCGGTGGC